>NZ_VYKC01000005.1:0-127948 GCF_032424305.1 Pseudomonas sp. JV414
GTTGCGTAGGGGGCACCGCGGCAAGGATGCCGCGGTAGCCGCCCTCGGCCATGGATGGCCGATGGCGGCGGGCCCACGGAGCAGGACCGGAGCGAGGGCATGCCGAGCCTGGGCGAGGCACCGAACGACGGGGGCAGAAGCGCTTTGGTTACTTTCGCACTTTTCGAAAGTGACTCGCTGTAAAAGCGAAACCAATAGAAGCCATTACCGCAGAAACGGATATGCACACAGACCAAAATCAGTCCGGCAACCAGCCCCAAAGCCAATGCTGAAGATTATCCCCGCGCAACATGAAATCCCGATGCACCGCTTCCCGCAATTCATCCCCCATGCGATAGCTGGCATCCGGGTCAGCCAAGTGCATGCGAATCGCCTGCAGCCATTCCTCAGTGCTGTTGCTCAGAACTTTGGTGCACGGCAAAAAACCCTCGTAAGCGCGGGTATCAGTGCAAATCACCGGATAACCGCACGCGCCATATTCCAGTAACCGCAAGTTGCTTTTGCAGTCGTTGAAGATGTGGAATTCCAACGGCGCCAATGCCAGGTCGAGGTTCAGGCTCGCCAGTTTGTACGGGTAACTCTGCAAATCGATGGTGCCGTAAAATTCGTGGATGTACGGGCGCAAGGCGTCCGGGCACATACCGAAAAATACCCACTCCACCTCATTGGCCAGTTCACGGACCACCTCCGCAATGATCTCCAGATCGCCGGTGTGACTGGTACCACCGCCCCAGCCAACCCGTGGTTTTTTCGAGGTGCGGCGCTGACTGGTCAAGGTCGCCCATGGGGCGGGCGGCAGCATGTTGGGCACCACGCGAATTTCGCTGTGCATGCTCGACAACACATCAGCCAGTGCCTGCGTCGTCACCACCACGCGATCGCACAGGGCTATGCCATCACGCAACATCTGCTCGGTGTTGACCGGCTTGTTGCGGGCATGGCTGTTCTTTTTTGGCGTGCTGACAACGTAGTCGTCCAGCTCGAAAATCCGCAGGGCACTGGAGTATTTCTTCATGCGCAGAATGTCTGCCGCCGAGCCCCCGTTATAACGCCCTTGCAAGATAATGGTGTCGGGCGACAGACGCTCGATTTCCACGTTCGACGGCGACTCATAGGCCACGCGCGCAATGACTCGTCCCGCCGCCTCAAGCTCTGCCAGAGGCGCAGTCACACGGTAATGCCCGATCGCTGACTCGTTGACCGGCAACCCGAGAATCAGCGGCAGGTCGCGATGGCGGAACGGATTCCAGTTATTACGCAGCGAAGGCTCCAGACTGAAGCTCGCCACGCCGAGCGACAACGCCGGGTTGTAGGCCGCATCACGGGAGATTTTCGGCAGCCACTTTTTGTAGAAGGTTTCGTGTTCAAGCACCTGCGCCTGCATATGAGCTTGTACATGGGCCTGCGACGCTGCAGGCGACGCGTCTTCACCCATCATCACGGTCGCAAAAGGCGTCCAGACAATCAGGTAGCCGTTTTTATCCGCCTCGAGGCACAGATCAACACCACCAAGGCCCAGGTTGAACTGAGCCTCATCCAATTGACCCAGGCTGTCGAATACCTCTTTACGTACCATCAGGCAATCACTGCTGACAGCGCTCCAGTTCTGCGCTACTTGCAGACGCTGCATGTAACCCCGGGTACTGGCATGCTCGCCGAGAGACGGCGAAGTGGCAGGCCCGGCCAGCCCCAGAATCAGACCGGCGGAGACAATCGCACCATTGGAACCCAGCAGCCGCGCGCCCACCACGCCGACTTCCGGGCGCTGAGCGTGATTGAGCAGTTCGGCGAGCCAGTCGCCCGCGCAAATAACGCTGCGCGGGCTGAGCGTCAACAAATACTCGCCACGGGCGTGACTGGCGGCGAAGTTGACAACGGCCGCCTCACCGGAACGCCCGTCATAACGTAGCACCCGCAGCATCGCCGCGCCCAACTGAGCCATTGCACTCAGCCAGTCGGCCATCGCCGAATCGCCGCGATCTTCATCGACAATCAGGATTTCGTATTCGGTATAAGTGGTCTTTTCGATCAAACTTTCGGTGCAGCGCTGCAACGCGGCCAGCGACGTGCCCGCCGCAATGATGATCGAGACCAAAGGTCGGTGGCTGTACAGGTAATCGATACGATTAAGCAGCGACAACTCTTCATGGCGAATCCGGTGTTCCAGACCGATGCGTGTCAGGTGCGCACTGACCAACGCCTCACTGCCCTCGATCACCTCGGGCAACGACATCCAGTCGGGAAAGGTCTGAGTCGACTCCACCTGAATCTCGGCAATGTGCTCGATGGTGTGCAACCCGGCCTCCTCCACCAGACGCCAGAGCAAATCGTGCGGCGCCAGTTCGCCGTGAGCCGGATCGAAACCGCCCACCGCCAAAAAACGCTGCCGCTCGAACGCCAGTGTTCGCCCGACGTAGGGGTAGGAACGCATGAGGTCGAGGTTGAAGTCAGGCTTGAACACCGGGTCGAGGGACTCACCCTCGACCAGCGCGCCTTCATCGCTATAGGCGCACAGCATGCCCGGCGTGCCGGCGATGCGCTCGGCCAGCACCAGCAGCGCCGACTCGCGCAGCGTGTCACCCGCCCGCAGCAGATAGAACCAATGTGCGCCTTCCAGTTGCGGCACCACGGCATTGAGCTGTTGCGACCAGTTCGACTCCAGCGGCAACTGCAGCACTTTATCGTCGGCATCGCAATCGGCGTTGGACAGCACGACCACCGCTTGCGGTGCGTACAGTTGAGTGCCGATGCTGGCTAGCGTGGCTTTTAGGCCGGCGCTGTCAGATTCGGTGTCGATGATGATCGGCACCAGGTTCGGACGCACGGCCCAGCGGCTGATACGTTCCGGCATGTGCCGCGCTTCCGCCGGGTTGAATTTGCGAACCGACAACCACTCGCGGTAGAACTCGGCATAGCTGTCGCTATTGCCGCCCACTCGGCCATTGACCACGGTGTTGCGGTTGCCCAGCACGCGCACCACGCACAACTCTTCCCACTGGCGCGGTTCTTCAGAGGCCTTGCCCAGTTCGACACAGCGCACCCAACCCGATGCAGGTGCTGACTCGCCGCCGCGTGCTGTCAGCATTTGTGCCAGCCATTCCCATTCCTGTACGGCGGCCCGAGTCATTTCCAGGGTTTTGCTCAAGCGCTCCGGGTATTGACGCTCGGTACTCAGCACGGTATTCACCGCCGCCAGGTTTCCGCGACGCAACAGGCACACGAACAAGGCGAAATCGAGCATCGCGACAAAGCCGCTACCCTCCTGAATCAGCGCAGGCAATAGCTCCAGCACATCGGCACGGCGCATCAAAGTCGAGCTGAAGTTGCCGATGAAATTCTTCGGCGTGCCCTCGAAAATCGCCAACATGTCATCGCCTTTTAGCAGCGAATCAAGGGGCGAAAATCGGCAGTTATCGATCCGCGGCGGCAGGATGAAGTTGTTGGCATCGCTCATCATCCGCAGGCCACAAACGAGGGTGACCTCGGGATGGTCGATCAGTACCCGGGCTTGCATCTCGATGCTGGGCGTGAACAGACGGTCGTCGTCGCACAGCACTTTGATGAACTCGCCTCGAGCTTCTTCGACGCAGCGCAACAGGTTCTTTTGCAGGCCAAGGCGCTTGGGGTTACGCAGGTAACGAACGGGGTGTACAGGGTCGGCAAACGACTCGACGATGTCGCGAATCTCGTCGGACGACGAATCGTCACAAATGACGATTTCGACGTTCTCATAGGTTTGAGCGAGCGAACTTTCCAGCGCCTGGCTGAAGAAGCGCGGGTTGAAGGCGGGGATGACGATACTGACTAGAGGATGTTGATTCACGACGAAACTCTCGAGCGGCGAGCCTCTGCCCTTTCAGGCAGAGGCTTCGTAACCGCTTAGGAAAAGACGGTTGAGCAGCTCGACAGACACAGACTCAGACTTTGTTGAACAAGCCCAGTTGAGCAATCTTGCTGAAGGCCAGTTGCGACGCTTGCAACATGGTTTGTTGCAAGGTCAGGCGGGTCATCACTTCGGCCGGATCGGAATCGCGGATCGCCGACTGGGTCTGGGTGTTGGCCAGGACCAGGCTCTGGTTGGTATCGACCTGGGTATCCAGGGCTGAGCCGCGACCGCCCACTGAACTCAGCGCACTGGACAACTGATCGCTGCCGCTCGCCAGGTTGCCGATGCCCGAGTCCAGCGCCGCCTGGAACTTCTGTTGCAGGATCGGGTTGCCATTGATGGGTGTATTCAGCGCGGTTTTCAGCTGGCTCACAGTATCCAGAATGTTCTGGGTTTCGTGGGTATTGACCGCCACGCTGAACTGATCGCCTGCCGCCGGTGTACCGGCCAGGTTGAAACTCACGCCCGAGGCGGTCGCAACGCCGGCCGCTACAGTGCCGGAAGACACTATCTTGCTGTTGGCCGTCAACGGTGCCGCATACAAGTCGAACGCGGTGGCGCTGGTGAATTTCATCACCGCCGAACCGGTCGGAAAACTGGCGTGGTAAGCCACCGGGTTGGTGATGCTGCTGCCAGTCACCTGAGTCGCTGTCGGGTTGCCCGGGCTGCGAGTCGCCGTAAAGGTGTCAGGCTTGGCCGCCAGGGTAAAGCTGTGGCCCGGCAGCACGGCAGCGGCGGTGTCACCGGCCGCCAGATTGATGTTCAGGGTCAGATCGACACCGCGGAACGACACAGTCTGGCCAGCGGCGGTGGCCGGATTGAACGCACCGCCCTGACTGGCTTCGGCGGTCACGTCGTTACCGCCCGAATCGGTGATTTGCAACTGGGTGCCGCTGACGAAGTCGACGGTGTACGGCTCACCCGAACGGAATTTGCTGTTGTAGGTCAGGCTCGACGACACCTGACCATTGGACAGGACGACGCGGCCATCATCCACGACCGGCGCAGTCCGGGTGACCTCGCTGCGGCTGGTATTGATCGCTTGCTGGAACACCTCCCAACCGGTGCTGTTGGTGGCCATCGACATGTTGTCGCCGATTGCCAGGTCAAGCGTCACCTGGTCACCGTTGTAGCTGTAGGTGCCATCGTCGTTGCGGGTAAACGGCACGGTGTCGCCCTTGGAGCCGGCGAAGATGTATTTGCCGTTCTCGTCCTTGCTGTTCATCAGGCTTTGCAACTGTTCTTCGATCTGCCCCAGCTCCGATGCGTTGGCCCGGCGGTCGGCATCGGTGTAACCGGCGTTGCCGGCGCCGATGGCCAGTTCCTTGGCGCGCTGCAGCACGTTAGTGATGCTGGTCATCACCGCTTCGGTGGCGCCCAGCGTCGCCTTGATGGTGGTGGAGTTGGCTTCGTATTGATCGAGCATCGAAGCCTGTTGACCCAATTGCAGCAAGCGCGAGGCACCGACCGGATCATCGGCAGCGGTATTCACGCGAACGAGGCTGCTGGCCTCTTCGCTGCTCTTGACCACGTTGGCGAAATTCTTCTGATAGTTGGCGGCAGAGGACTCGTAAAACTGGGCGGTAGAAATGCGCATGGGCTACGACTCCTTAAAGACTGCTGATCAGTGTGTTGAAGATTTCCTGCGCAGCCTTGATGATCTGCGAAGAAGCGGTGTAGTACTGCTGATACTTGACCAGGTTGCCGGTTTCCTCATCGAGGTCGACACCCGACAGCGAATCGCGGGCGCTCTTGGCGTTGGCCAGAATCGCTTCGGTGGCAGCGCTGTCGAGCTTACCCTGGGCGGCCTTGGCGCCTACGCCCTCAACCAGTTTGCCGTAGGCGTCGGTCAGGGAAATGCCTTTACTGGCCGAACCGGTATCCACGGTCTGCCTGGTCTGCAAGCCAGCCAGTATGGTGCCGTTGCGGTTGTCCAGAGTACCTGGCTGACTGAGCGTCACGTTGATCGCCGTCGAGGTACCCGGCGAGCCCGCGATGGTCATGTCGAACGATACAGTACGCTGCACGACTGGCGGTCCCGGATCATTGATCGCGGCGCCGCCGGCGTCGACCAGAGGAATGGTCAGGCTCAGCGTATTGTTCTGGCCCGGCACGATGGTGCCGCTGCTGAGCGCGTTACCTTGGGCATCGAGCATTTGGTAAGTCTGGGTCGTGCCACCCGCCGTGCCAAACACGATTTTGACCGGAGTCGACGTCTTCAGACCATTCTGGATCGCCGTGGTGGTCGCCGTGTCATAGATATCGAACTGCGTGGTCAGGGTCGGTTGACCGCTGGCCGGAATGGTCAACGTGCCGCTGCCACCCGGCGCAATGGCCGCGCCCAATGGTGCCGCGATGGCCAGACGCTTGGAGTCGGTCATTTCGGTCTTGATGTTGGTCGCCGCGTTGCGGGTCGGGGTGATCTTGAAGGTATCGCCGGCGGCTGCGGTGCCACCGGTGAGCTTCATGGAGAAACCATCGATCACTGGCGGCGGCGTGGTCAGCGTGCTGAACGCGCCCATGGCGGTGCCTTCCGGCAGACGCTGAACGGTGTAGGCAGTCGCGCTGGTGAACGTAACCTTGTAATCGTTGATGGTCAGCTTGCCGCTGTCCTCGATGGTCACATCGAAGTTGCCCGAGCCTGCGCTGTTGCCGACCGTGGCAACGCTGCGCTGAGCCATTTGCGCGGCACTGTTGATGCTGTTGAACAGGTTCGAACCGAAGTCACCGTTCTTGTCGATGCCCTGGGCCTGAATGGTGTTCATCTGATCGGCGACGACCAGCGCCACACGACCCAGCTCGTTCATGGCAGGGTCCAGCACGGTGCTGCGATAGCGTAGCAAGCCGCCCATTTCGCCACCCGTCATCACCGAGGTGATATCGATAGTGCTCGAACCGCGATTGAGCTGAATGGCCGAACGCGACGGGTCGGTTTTACTCGGCACCACTTCCAGCTTGCTGGCGGTGCTGCCCATGACCAGCGGCTGACCACTGCCCAGGTAAATGTCGAGGCTATTGTCACGTTCCATCACTTGCGCACCGGTGAGGGTGGACAACTGGCGTACGGTCTCATTGCGCGCGTCGAGCAGGTCGTTGGGCTGGCCGCCGGCGTTGGAAACTTCGGAGATCTTCTGGTTCAGCTGGGCCACAGTGGTGGCCAGCTTGTTGACCTGATCGGCCATGTCCGCCAGGTTGCCGTTGACGTTGGCGTTCTGCTGCGTCAACTGGCTGGAGATCGAGTTGAACCGGTTGCTCAGGGCCTGCGTATCGCTCAACAGCAGTTGGCGGGAAGCATCGTCGCCCGGCTTGGCGTTGACGTTCTGTACAGAGGCGAAGAACTTGGTCAGGGCGCCATTGAGGCCGGTGCCGCTGTCCGAGAGCAACTTATCGAGCGGGCTGATCTGCCCGGCGTAGGCCGCCGAGTCACTATTGAGCGACGTGGTGGTCTGCAGCTGCGCATCAATGTAGCTGTTGTAGACCCGACGTACATCGGCGAGGGTCGTACCGGTGCCGATAAAGACTTTGCCGAACTGATTCGAGGCCTTGGTGCCTTGCACGGTTTGCTGGCGTGAGTAACCGGCGGTGTCGGCGTTGGCAATGTTATTGCCGGTAGTCATCAGCGAGGATTGGCCAGCGGCCAGACCCGACATCCCGATATTGAGCAAACTCATGGTTCAGACCTTATGCCTTGTGCCTATAGAGGCGTGGTGGAAGCGCCCGCCGCAGCGTAGTTTTGGTAACTCGTCATCTGCTTGGCTATCTGCGAGATCTTGCTTGCGTAATCCGGGTCGGTTGCATACCCGGCTTTTTGCAACTCGCGTACAAACTGTTCTGGGTTATCGGCCGACTTCAGCACATCTTGATAGCGATTATTGCTTTGCAGCAGCGTCACAAGGTCATGGAAGCTGTCTTTGTAAGAGCCGTAGGAACGGAACTCGGCCGTCTCCTTGACCATCTCGCCATTTCTGAATTCGCTGGTGATCGCCCGCGCCGAATCGCCCTTCCAGTTACTGCTGGCCTTGATGCCGAACAGGTTGTGGCTGCTGCTGCCATCCTGGGCGCGCATGACCGATTTGCCCCAACCGGTTTCCAGGGCAGCCTGGGCCACCAGGTAACGCGGATCGACACCGATACGGTCGGCAGCTTCTTTGGCCATCGGCAGCATGGTGTTGACGAATTCGTCGGCGGAACTGAAAGCCTTCTTCGCTGGCGCCAGGGGGATTTGCGCCATGGCACGACCATAAATCTGCAGGCGCCCGCTGGCTTTCGTATCCGTTTGCGCAGCCAGCCAATCGCCGTTGTACAGAGGGCCGGAACCGGTCTTGGTGCTTTGCGGCACCTGGATGTTGTTCTGCGGTGTTGTGGCGGTTGTTGCAGCGGTCGATGCCGACGGCACCAACCCGGCGAGTAAACGATCGGCCAGTTTCGGTGGCAGTGCCAGACGCCGCTGATTGATCAGCGCCATGTCATTGCGATGAGCGCCCTCGCCCGCGCTTGCCGGCGTCTTCACCGAGCGCGAAGCCCACAACGGGCGCTCACCATTGAGACGCGACAGCGGCCCGTTGGTGGCGACCGTACCGGCGGCAATCGGTGTTTCCACGGCGGCTTTCGCGGCAGCTTGCTTGGCGGCAGACGCTGCCGCTGCCTCACCCGGCGCCATCGGTTTGTTCTTCGACATCTGGCGCATCAGCACGTCCGCCAGGCCAATACCGCCGCCTTCGCGGGACATGGAAACGGCCAACTGCTGGTCGTACATTTCCTGGTATTGCTTGGCTGCTGGCGTGTTGAGCGGATTGTCCTGACCCAGCGCTTCGGTGGCCGAGCGCATCGACTTGAGCATTTCACCGAGGAACAGCGATTCGAATTCCTGCGCTACTTTGCGCATGTTCGCATCGCTGTTCTTGTCGCCGACCTTGAGCTGGTTCAGGCGATTCAGGTCCGAGTAGGAACCCGAGTCGCTGCTGCTGACCAGACCGCTTTTGCGCATATCCATGGTCGCCGTCCTCAGATCACGATCAGGTCGGCTTGCAACGCGCCGGCCTGTTTCAGCGCTTCGAGGATCGCCATCAAGTCACCCGGTGCCGCGCCGACCTGGTTCACCGCACGGACGATTTCGTCGAGAGTGGTGCCCGGACCGAACTTGAACATCGGCTTGGCTTCTTGCTGAGCGTTGACCCGCGAGCGCGGCACCACCGCCGTCTGCCCATTGGACAAAGGGCCGGGCTGGCTGACGATCGGGTCTTCGGTGATGGTCACGGTCAGGCTGCCGTGGGTCACGGCGGCCGGGGAAACCTTGACGTTCTGGCCGATCACGATGGTGCCGGTGCGCGAGTTGATGATGACTTTCGCCACCGCCTGACCCGGGTCGACTTCGAGGTTTTCGAGGATCGACAAATAGTCGACCCGCTGGCTCGGATCGAGTGGCGCTGTCACACGGATCGAACCACCGTCGATGGCCTGGGCGACGCCAGGGCCAAGCATGTTGTTGATCTTGTCGACGATGCGCTTGGCGGTGGTGAAGTCCGAACGGTTGAGGTTCAGGGTCAGGCTGTTGCCCTGATTGAAACCGCTTGGCACCGCACGCTCGACCGATGCACCGCCAGGGATGCGACCGGCCGACGGAACGTTGACGGTGATCTTCGAACCGTCACGACCCTCAGCATCAAAACCGCCGACCACCAGGTTGCCCTGAGCGATAGCGTAGACGTTGCCGTCGATACCTTTGAGCGGCGTCAGCAACAAGGTGCCGCCGCGCAGGCTCTTGGAGTTACCGATGGATGCTACGGTGATGTCCACCTGCTGACCCGGCTTGGCGAACGCTGGCAAGTCGGCACTGATCGATACCGCCGCGACGTTCTTCAACTGCACGTTGCCCGAACCTGCCGGCACCTTGATGCCAAACTGCGAAAGCATGTTGTTGAAAGTCTGCAGGGTGAACGGGGTCTGGGTCGTCTGGTCACCGGTGCCGTTAAGCCCGACCACCAGGCCGTAGCCGATCAATTGGTTGGAACGCACGCCGGAAATACTGGCGATGTCCTTCAGCCGCTCGGCTTGAGCATCGAAGGCTGCCGTCAGCAACAGGGCGCCCACCATAAGGCTTTTCAGATTCAACGTAGCCACCTAGAAAGGGAACAGCGGGCTGAGGAAGAAACGGTCGAACC
This sequence comes from Pseudomonas sp. JV414, assembly GCF_032424305.1. NCBI lineage: Bacteria > Pseudomonadati > Pseudomonadota > Gammaproteobacteria > Pseudomonadales > Pseudomonadaceae > Pseudomonas > Pseudomonas sp. JV414. The sequence goes on from NZ_VYKC01000005.1 coordinate 10,048, forward strand.
AGCCTGGCTGACTCGCATCGGCAAACGCACCGGTGCCCGAATAGGTGATGCGCGCATCGGCGACGCGGGTCGACGGCACGGTGTTGTCGGTGGCGATGTCATCGGCGCGAACGAGGCCGGCAATCCGCACCAGCTCATCACCGGTGTTGAGGGTCAGCCACTTCTCGCCGCGCACGGCGATGATGCCGTTGGGCAACACATCAGCAACGGTCACGGTGATCGAACCGGTCAGGCTGTTGCTCTGGCCGGACTTGCTGTCGCCCTTGGTGGCGCGGTCACCTTCGTAACCGACGTCCAGACTCAGGCTACCGCTGCCCACTGGATCCTTGGTGCTCAGGCCGCCCCCGAAAAACGAGCTCAGGCCGATGTCGGTCTTGCTGTTCTTGTCGATCTGCGAGTTGGCGTTCTTGCTTGCCTGGGTGCGCTCGTTCAGGGTGATGGTGATGATGTCACCGACCCGGAACGCCTTGCGGTCGCTGTACAGGTTCTGTTCGAAACCGGCCTGGTAGATCGAGCCGTTATTGGCCGCAGCCGGCAGCGGCGTGCGCGGCAACACCGGGGCGTAGTAAGGGTCATTGGGCTTGGGCGGTGGCGCGACGCAGCCCGCGAGCACGACGACCCCACTCAGTGCCAGAACAGATACAAAGCGATTCATGACCCTACCTCACGGTGTTGCAGGCGACCTCATGGCCGCCTCATAGACTTGATTACAGATTCTGCGTTACGAACGAGAGCATCTGGTCGGCGGTGGAGATCACCTTGGAGTTCATCTCGTAGGCGCGCTGAGTGGTGATCATGTTGACCATCTCTTCAACGGTGCTGACGTTGGACGTTTCCAGGGTGTTCTGCAGCGTGGTGCCGAAACCGGCGAGGCCCGGGGTGCCGACTTGCGGCGCGCCACTGGCAGCGGTTTCCAGGAACAGGTTGTTACCCACCGCTTGCAGACCGGCCGGGTTGATGAAGTCGGCGGTTTGCAGGTTGCCGATCACCTGGGAGGCCGGGTTGCCGGCAACAGTGACGGACACGGTGCCGTCACGGCCGACGGTGAAGGTCTGGGCATCGTTCGGAATGACAATGGCCGGTTCCAGGGCGAAGCCGCTGGCGTTGACGATCTGACCGTTGGAATCCAGGTGGAACGTACCGTCACGGGTGTAGGACGTGGTGCCGTCCGGCTGCAGAATCTGGAAGAAACCGCGACCGTCGATGGCCATGTCCAACGGCTGCTCGGTGGTTTGCAAGCTACCGGCGGTGAAGTTTTTCTGGGTGCCGACGATGCGCACACCAGTACCCACCTGCAGACCCGACGGCAATTCGCTGTCCTGGGTCGACTGGGCGCCTGGCTGGCGTTTGATCTGATACAGCAAGTCCTGGAACTCGGCGCGGTCACGTTTGAAACCCGTGGTCGATACGTTCGCCAGGTTGTTGGAAATGGTGGTGAGGTTGGTGTCCTGGGCGGACAGACCTGTTTTGGCAACCCATAGAGCCGGAAGCATTCGATTCTCCTCGTGCGCCTGTTTTACGGCGCGACGTTCTGATAATTAGCTGATCTGCAAGACCCGAGCCATGGCCTGGTCATCGTCTTTGGCGGTGTTCATCATCTTGATGTGCAGCTCGAACTGCTTGGCCAGCGCCAGCACCGAGGTCATTTCTTCCACGGCATTGACGTTGCTCGACTCAAGGAACCCGGACACCAGTTTGACGTTGGCATCGGCCTGCGCCGGCTTGCCGTCCTTGGTGTGGATCGAACCGTCCAGGCCTTTGGTCATGTTCTTGAAGTCCGGGTTGACCAGTTTGATCCGGTCGACTTCGGCCATCACCCGCGGGCCTTCGCCCATCGCACGGATGCTGATAGTGCCGTCTTCGCCGACTTCGATTTGCTGCTCGGGCGGCACGGCAATCGGTCCGCCATTGCCTACCACCGGCATACCGTTGCCGGCACGCAGCACGCCCAGAGCGTCAACGTTCAGGCTGCCGGTGCGCACGTAGCTTTCACCGCCATCGGGGTTCTGCACGGCGATCCAGCCATTGCCCTGCACCGCGACATCGAGGTCGCGACCGGTTTGCACCAGCGCACCCGGGGAGAAGTCGGTGGCCGGACGCTCGGTCATGGCAAACGCACGCGCCGGAAAGCTGTCACCAAACACCGGCATCGAACGGGCCTGTTCCAGGTCCTTTTGAAAACCGTTGGTAGAGATGTTCGCCAGGTTGTTGGCATGAGCCTTCTGCGCCAGTGCATTCTGGCTGGCGCCGGTCATTGCCACATAAAGGTACTTGTCCACACTCTTTCCTCTGCATGCCGGACGTTTGCCGCCCACCGCTGTACTGCTGAGCCATAAGCAATTTGCAGACCAACTTTTTTCTGGCGGCGCAGGGCCCGGCAAACAAAGGACTTGAGGGATTCAGAGGGGATTGGGGGAATGTGTCGGAGACGAAAAACCGGCGGTGTTATGCCGGTAGGTGGCAAGGATCAGCCTGGACACTGATCGTTCCCACGCTCCGCGTGGGAATGCAGCCCGGGACGCTCCGCGTCCCAAAAGCGGACGCAGAGCGTCCATTGAGGCATTCCCACGCAGAGCGTGGGAACGATCATGCGCTGCCGGGTTCTTTACCGACTTCGTACTCACGCAATTTATTGGCAATGGTCGTATGCGAAACCCCCAGCCGCTTGCCCAGCTGCCGACTGCTCGGATGCTCGGAATACAAACGCTCCAGCACCGCCTTTTCAAAGCGCCCGACAATCTCGTCCAAGCCGCCCTCAAGGGAGAAATCGCCAAGCGGCTGACGCACGCCGTAGTCCGGCAGACGAATATGCTCGGCTTTAACGGTGCCGCCGTCGCACAGGGAAACCGCCTGGAACAGTACGTTTTCCAACTGCCGCACGTTGCCCGGCCAGTGATAGTGACTGAGCCGTTCCATCGCCGCCGGCGCCAGTTTCGGCAACGAGCAACCGATCTGTCGACTGGCCTGATCGAGGAAGTGCTCCACCAGCGGCGCCAATCCGTCGAGGCATTCGCGCAGCGGTGGGATGTGCAGCGAGAGCACGTTCAAGCGATGGTACAAATCCTGACGAAACTCACCGCGAGCGCACAGCTCGGACAAGTCCACTTGCGTTGCGCAGATTACCCGCACATCCAGATAGACCTCTTCATCACTGCCGACACGACGGAAGCAACCGTCCTGCAGAAAGCGCAGCAACTTCACCTGCAAACGCGGGCTCATTTCGCCGACGCCGTCGAGAAACAGCGTACCGCCCGCCGTCAATTCCAACAGCCCAAGCTTGCCTTCGGCCCGCGCTCCTTCGAAGGCACCGGGGCCGTAACCGAACAATTCGGTTTCGGCCATGGACTCCGGCAGACCGGCACAGTTGAGCGCCATCAGCGGTGATTGCCCACGCGGGCTCGCCAGGTGACAGGCCCGCGCCAACAATTCTTTGCCAGTGCCGGTTTCGCCCTCTATCAATAGCGGCGCATCCAGCGGCGCCATGCGCCGCGCTTCGCGCACCACCGCCGCCATCACTTTCGAACTCTGGAAAATGCTGTCGAAGCCGCGCAATTCCTGTTTGCGCACGTTATAGATGCGCTCGCCCACCCGATCCGCCCGGTGCAACGTCAACACCGCACCGGCCATGGCCTCGCTTTCGTCATGCTCCGACTGCAGCGGCGCGATGTCGGCGAGAAACACGTCGCCCTTGACCTTGACCCGCAAGCCGTTGATCCGCGACTTGTTGGCACGCACCAGCTCCGGCAAATCGAAATCCTCGGCGTACCGCGACAGTGGAATCCCCGGCACCTCGTCCACCCGCACCCCGAGCAACTGCGCCGCCGCACGGTTGGCTGCGACGATGGAGCCACCCATGTCGATCGACAGCACCGGAAACTCCAGGGCGCCGAGCAAGGCATTGAGCTCCATATGCCGACGCTCGCTGGGCATCAGCCCTACGCGCTTGACGCCGAATACCCCGCCAATCGCCTCGAACTTCGGACGCAACGCCTGGAACTGAATGTTGATCAGGTTCGGGCAGTGCAGATAGATCGCATTGCCGTGTTCACCGCCCACTTCGCCGCGTGCGACGTTGATCCCGTACTCGACCAGCAGGTTGAGGATGTCACGCAGGATACCAATGCGGTTCTGGCAGTGAACTTTGATACGCATATAAAGGCCCGTAACAGCGGTGATCGAGGCCCGGCGCAAGAAAATTTCTGCGGGGGCACCAAGTTAGTCGTCAAGATTATGTGACACCGGCGAGCCTTTTCAAACCCGCAAATATCAATACTTGCGCCATAGCGATCGATCCGTAACGAATACTTTACGAAAAGCGCAGATTTTTCCTACTCTCACCGCGGATCACCTGCTGCAACACCGCACGCCTTGGGGTATTTCTAGGTCCATAGCTGTACACACAACAAGAACGAATCCCCTAGCAGGAGAGCAGCATGAAGCAGACGCAATACGTGGCTCGTGAGCCCGATGCGCAAGGTTTTATCGACTACCCCGCCGAAGAACACGCGGTGTGGAACACGCTGATCACTCGCCAACTGAAAGTGGTCGAGGGCCGTGCGTGCCAGGAATACCTGGACGGTATCGAAAAACTCGGTCTGCCCCACGACCGCATTCCGCAACTGGGTGAAATCAACAAGGTCCTCGGTGAAACCACCGGCTGGCAGGTTGCCCGAGTCCCCGCGCTGATTCCCTTCCAGACCTTTTTCGAATTGCTGGCGAACAAGCAGTTTCCGGTGGCGACGTTTATTCGTACCCGCGAAGAGCTGGATTACCTGCAAGAACCGGACATTTTCCACGAGATCTTTGGCCACTGTCCGCTGCTGACCAACCCCTGGTTCGCCGAATTCACCCACACCTACGGCAAACTTGGCCTACAGGCTTCCAAGGAAGAACGCGTGTATCTGGCGCGCCTGTACTGGATGACTATCGAGTTCGGTCTGGTCGACACCCCACAAGGCCTGCGCATCTACGGTGGCGGTATTTTGTCCTCGCCGAAAGAAACCGTTTATTGCCTGTCAAACGAGCCTGAGCATCAGGCGTTCGACCCGCTGGAATGCATGCGCACGCCGTACCGCATCGACATTCTGCAACCGCTGTACTTTGTCCTGCCGAACCTCAAGCGCCTGTTCGATCTGGCCCACGAAGACATCATGGGTATGGTCAAGCAAGGTATGCAGTTGGGGTTGCGCGCACCGAAATTTCCGCCAAAGCCCAAAGCGGCCTGAGCAGATCCCGCTCGCGACTTGCGCGCAAAGATAGTAATTTCCAACAAGAATCGAATTCAGGAACACACCATGAACGCACTGAACCAAGCCCACTGCGAAGCCTGCCAAGCCGGCGCCCCTCAAGTCAGCGACGAAGAATTGCCGATCCTGATCAAGCAAATCCCTGACTGGAACATCGAAGTCCGCGACAGCGTGATGCAGCTGGAAAAAATTTTCCTGTTCAAGAACTTCAAACACGCGCTGGCGTTCACCAACGCCGTCGGTGAAATCTCCGAGGCCGAAGGTCACCACCCAGGCCTGCTGACCGAGTGGGGCAAAGTCACCGTGACCTGGTGGAGCCACTCCATCAAAGGCCTGCACCGCAACGACTTCATCATGGCCGCGCGCACTGACGAAGTGGCCAAAGACGCCGAGGGCCGTAAATAATGCATTTCGACGCCATCGGTCGAGTACCTGGCGACCCGATTCTCGGCCTGATGGAGGCCTATGCGCTGGACCCTAACCCGCGCAAATTCGACCTCGGCGTGGGTGTCTATAAAGACGCCCAGGGCCTGACGCCAATCCCCGAGGCGGTGAAGCTCGCCGAGCAGCACTTGGTGGAGCGTCAATCCACCAAGACCTACATCGGCGGCCACGGCAATGTAGCGTTCGGCAAGGTCATCAACGAGTTGGTGCTTGGCGCTGACTCGGCGCTGATCGCCGAACAACGGGCCGGCGCCACTCAAACGCCGGGCGGTACTGGTGCGCTGCGTTTGAGCGCCGACTTCATCGCCCAATGCCTGCCGGGCCGTGGCGTGTGGTTGAGCAACCCGACCTGGCCGATCCACGAAACCATTTTCGCGGCGGCCGGGGTCAAGGTCAGTCACTACCCGTACGTGGGCAGCGACAATCGCCTCGATGTGGAAGCGATGCTGGCGGTGCTCAATGAAGCCCCCAAGGGCGATGTGGTGCTGTTGCATGCCTGCTGCCACAACCCGACCGGTTTCGATCTGTCCCATGACGATTGGCGTCGAGTGCTGGACGTGGTGCGCAGTCGCGATTTGCTGCCACTGATCGACTTCGCTTATCAGGGTTTCGGTGACGGCCTGGAGCAAGATGCCTGGTCGACCCGGTTGTTCGCCGCCGAGTTGCCGGAAGTACTGATCACCAGTTCCTGCTCGAAGAACTTCGGCCTGTACCGCGACCGTACTGGCGCACTGATTGTCTGCGCGAAAAACGCCGACAAGCTGGTGGACATCCGCAGCCAACTGGCCAACATCGCCCGCAACCTGTGGTCGACGCCACCGGATCATGGCGCCGCCGTGGTTGCGACCATCCTCGGCGATCCAGAGCTGAAAAGCCGCTGGGCCGACGAAGTGGAAGCCATGCGTTTGCGTATCGCCCAGTTGCGCAGCGGTCTGGTCGAAGCGCTTGAACCCCATGGCTTGCGTGAGCGATTTGCGCACATTGGTGTGCAACGCGGGATGTTTTCCTACACCGGTTTGTCGCCGGAACAGGTCAAGCAACTGCGTGAGCATCACAGCGTGTACATGGTCAGCTCAGGCCGGGCGAACGTGGCAGGGATTGATGCGACGCGTCTGGACTTGCTTGCCGAAGCAATCGCCGAAGTCTGCAAATAAATCAGACACTGCACATCCCCTGTGGGAGCGGGCTTGCTCGCGAAAGCGGTGTGTCAGGCAACGATGATGTTGACTGACACTCCGTCTTCGCGAGCAAGCCCGCTCCCACATTTGCATGGTGTCGCCCTCTCTTGCTGACCTGTCTAGACAATCCCATCCGTCGCAACAATTGGATATAAAAGTCTATTTGTCATTTCTCCTGCTGTATCCTGCGCAGGCTTTTTTAAAAGCGCGGATCTACCAGATCTATCAACAGACTTAGCGAGGAGCGCGACATGCACGAGATCCCTAATCTCCCCTTCCCAAGCCTGCACGAAACTGAGCAGACAACCACGCAACAAGCCGGTGCCCAACAGCCCGAGACGAAAGAAGCACCTGAACGCCGCCAGGCCGACAGCGAAGACTGATACCTGCACGACCAGACCGTGTGGAAAGCGCTAATATGCGCTTTCCACACCGCCTGAACCTTGAGCTTTCCCATGACCGACGAATTCAGCGCAACCCAGGCCAGCGTCCTGATCGGCACCGCCGAGAAGATGATCGAGATCTGGAACCGCCTTTCCCCCGAGAAACAAGCCGCCCTGCTGGCCCGCTTCGGCAGCGAAGAAAACGCCCTCGCCGCCCTGGTCACGACGCAACTGGTTGCCCCCGCAAAATCCTGATTATCCCTATCCGGCAAATAGTTTTACTTTTTCACGCCCCGCGACCGTCCGCGCCGCTATCATAAGCAGCCTATCTATCCAGCTGCCCCGTGGACCTTTTACCCATGTCAGAAACCCAGCGCCCCATGGCGGTCACGCTGCAAGTCGTTTCCATCGTCCTGTTCACGTTCATCGGTTACCTGAATATCGGCATTCCCCTGGCCGTATTGCCGGGCTACGTCCATAGCGACCTCGGTTTCGGTGCAGTGATCGCCGGGCTGGTGATCAGCGTGCAATACCTGGCCACCCTGCTCAGCCGCCCTTACGCCGGGCGCATCATCGATAACAAGGGCAGCAAACTGGCAGTGATGTACGGCCTCGCCGGCTGCGGCTTGAGCGGTGTATTCATGTTGATTTCGGCCTGGACGCAAAGCGTGCCGATGTTGAGCCTGATCAGCCTGTTGATCGGCCGACTGGTGCTCGGCAGCGCGGAAAGCCTGGTCGGTTCCGGGTCGATCGGCTGGGGCATCGGCCGGGTCGGCGCGGCAAACACTGCCAAGGTTATCTCCTGGAACGGCATCGCCAGTTATGGCGCACTGGCGGTCGGCGCGCCGCTGGGGGTACTGCTGGTGAGTCAACTGGGATTGTGGAGCATGGGCGTGAGCATCGTGCTGCTGGCCGTTCTGGGCCTGGCGCTGGCCTGGCCAAAAATCGCTGCACCGATCGTTGTCGGCGAACGCCTGCCATTCATGCACGTGCTGGGGCGGGTGTTTCCTCACGGTTGCGGTCTGGCTTTGGGCTCCATCGGCTTTGGCACCATCGCCACATTCATCACCCTGTATTACGCCACTCAGCAGTGGTCCAACGCGGTGTTGTGCCTGAGCCTGTTCGGTGCCAGTTTCATCGGTGCGCGATTGCTGTTCGGTAACCTGATCAACCGCCTCGGCGGCTTTCGCGTGGCGATTGCCTGCCTGTCAGTGGAAACCCTGGGACTGTTGTTGCTGTGGCTGGCACCCGATGCCCATTGGGCACTGGCCGGCGCGGCGCTGAGCGGTTTCGGCTTTTCGCTGGTGTTCCCGGCGTTGGGCGTGGAAGCGGTCAACCTGGTGCCCGCTTCCAGCCGTGGCGCGGCGGTTGGGGCGTATTCACTGTTTATCGATTTGTCGCTGGGGATCACCGGACCGCTGGCGGGTGCGATTGCGGCTGGATTTGGCTTCGCCTCGATCTTCCTGTTTGCCGCCCTCGCCGCTTTGAGCGGATTGATGCTGAGCGTTTATCTGTACCGGCAGGCGCCCAAGTATCGCGAAGAAAGAGAAGCGCGTTAGAAATCGACCTTGCCGCGTCCAGCCTTGATGCTGCCGCGCTTGGTCTTGGATTCGAGCCGACGCTTCTTCGAACCAAGGGTCGGCTTGGTCGGGCGGCGTTTCTTTTCCACTTTGGTGGCGCTGAGGATCAGCTCGGTCAGCCGCTCCAGCGCATCGGCGCGATTGGCTTCCTGCGTGCGGTATTGCTGGGCCTTGATGATCAACACGCCTTCGCTGGTGATGCGACTGTCGCGCAGCGCCAGCAGCCGTTCCTTGTAGAACTCGGGCAAGGACGAGGCCGGAATGTCGAAGCGCAGGTGCACGGCACTGGAAACCTTATTGACGTTCTGCCCACCGGCGCCTTGCGCACGAATGGCCGTCAACTCGATCTCGGCATCCGGCAGATGCACGTTGTTGGAAATCACCAGCATGGAAAAAAATCCGTATTCAGAACAAGAAGGATACCGCGAATAGACAGAAGGAATGCGGCCCCTGTGGGAGCGTGGCTTGCCCGCGATTCAGGCGCCGCGGTTCATCAGGCATACCGCGTTATCGTTCATCGCGGCAAGCCACGCTCCCACAGGATTTTGTAGGGAACCCATAAATGACAAACCCGGCACATGGCCGGGTTTGTTGTTTCTGCGCTTTGCACTTACTTGGCAGCGGAACCCGCAGCCTGCAACGCATGTTGCGCACTGCGCTTGTTCTTGATGCCGTAGCAGACCCACATGAACGCGACCCACACCGGAATCGCATACACGGAGATCTGGATACCCGGGATCAGCAGCATCACGCCAAGGATGAACACCACGAACGCCAGGCAAACATAGTTGCCGTACGGGTACCACAGAGCCTTGAACAACGGCGTCTGTTTGGTCTTGTTCATGTGCTGGCGGAACTTGAAGTGCGAGAAGCTGATCATCGCCCAGTTGATCACCAGGGTGGCCACCACCAACGACATCAACAGTTCCAGTGCATGTTGCGGAACCAGATAGTTCAGCAGCACCGCGACCAGGGTCACGGCAGCTGACGCCAGGATCGAACGCACTGGCACGCCACGCTTGTCGATCTTCGACAAGGCTTTCGGCGCATCACCCTGCTCGGCCATGCCCAGCAGCATGCGGCTGTTGCAATAGGTGCCGCTGTTGTACACCGACAGCGCCGCGGTCAGAACCACGAAGTTGAGAATGTGCGCGGCGGTGTTGCTGCCGAGCATCGAGAACACTTGCACGAACGGGCTGCCGCTGTAGGCATCGCCGGACGCGTTCAGCGTCGTCAGCAAGCTGTCCCAAGGGGTCAGCGACAGCAGGACCACCAGCGCACCGATGTAGAAAATCAGGATCCGGTAGATCACCTGATTGATCGCTTTCGGGATCACGGTTTTCGGCTTGTCGGCTTCAGCAGCGGTGAAACCGAGCATTTCCAGGCCACCGAAGGAGAACATGATGATCGCCATGGCCATCACCAGACCACTGACGCCGTTCGGGAAGAAGCCGCCGTGTTCCCACAGGTTGGTCACCGAGGCTTGCGGGCCACCGTCGCCACTGACCAGCAGGTAGCTGCCCAAGGCAATCATGCCGACGATCGCCACAACCTTGATGATCGCAAACCAGAACTCGGCCTCGCCAAAGACTTTGACATTGGCCAGGTTGATCAGGTTGATCAATACGAAGAACCCGGCTGCCGAGACCCAGGTCGGGATATCCGGCGCCCAGTAGTGGATGTATTTACCAACCGCGGTCAGCTCGGACATGCCCACCAGGATGTATAGAATCCAGCAGTTCCAGCCCGACAGGAAGCCGGCGAAACCGCCCCAGTATTTGTGGGCGAAGTGACTGAAGGAACCGGCGACCGGCTCTTCGACGATCATTTCGCCGAGTTGGCGCATGATCATGAAAGCGATGAAGCCGCAGATGGCGTAGCCGAGGATCATCGACGGGCCGGCGGATTTGAGCACGCCGGCCGAGCCGAGGAACAACCCGGTGCCGATCGCGCCACCGAGGGCGATCAGTTGAATATGGCGATTTTTCAGGCCGCGTTTCAGCTCGCCTGAATGCGAGTTTTGTCCACTCATGAAAAAGGTCTCACGCAAGGTTTGATGATGTTCGGTAGACGTTGCTGCTTAGTTGCGATTTCAAGCAGCGCCGATCAAACCCCAGCGCAGGCACCAGGAGTTCAGCGTTTTTACGACAGTCATGCGTCACCTGTTTGTTTTTATCTGTGACGAAATCGAACCCGACACGCTCGTGACGCGGCGGAGTGAACAAGGCGGGTAGCCTTGAAGTTTGCGCTGTTGCGCAGAGGGTCACAGTTAAAACGCGGCGCATTGTACACCTGTAACCCCCTGCTGCCAGACACCGCTGGATCAGCGCGTCGGTTGCCGGGATTGCCTGTGTCCGCCTCGAGGGTCTCGGGCGACTGCAAAAATTGAGTCAGACCTTTGCAGGTCATCGATAAGGGCAGCGGAAAAATCGCCCTTTGGGGAGAGATGGAGATGAGTCACGGCGTTCATTGCGCCTCCTTCTTGTTATGCACCTGCACGACAGGCATGGGGCGCATCTCACCCTTGATACGTTGTCGAAACAAGCGTGCCAGAGCCCTTGAAGGCTACAAACCCGGCGGTTGGCGGAAGGTTTTCCTTACAGACCTTTCCTTCGCGGCATTCCACGGGGTTTAAGAGCGCTTTGCGTAAGGTTTTATTGACAAGGTGTAACGTAAATTTTCCAAATCAGATCCGGAAGCCCACTGACTGTAAATTGACGATAGGAAGCTTCCTAAGTAAATGCCTTGCTTAGTTTTCTGTTTTTTATTAAGAAAATGAGCTTTCGAAAAATGGAATAAATAGTTCAAATGAAAATTGTTTAACTATTTTTTTGCATTTTAAAAACCTGTGAACTAGGTTTTCAGCGACTTGCCGAGCCGTATCGACCGGCACGTTGACGCGCTCTTCAACGAGTGAAAAGCACGCCACTGCTCTTATCAAAAGTGTTCTTACCGAAGAAATCATCTAGGAGATTCACCATGCAAGCACTGGACAAAGACTTGGACACTGAACTGCAACTGGACGATTGGTTTGAAGCACCGACCCATGATGCCGCCGTCGAAATGATGCAAGCCGACGCGGTTGTTCCGTTCGGCACGGCGATGTGGCCTCTGTAAGACATCCCGGCAGGCATCATCCGGCCGGTCGTGCCTGCCACATTCTCGGTTTGTCAGGGAGGACTACATGGATAAGCAACGCGCCATCTCGCATTTCCTTTACTACCTCGAACATCACCCTGCCGTTGCCGGTATCAACCCGGCGAAGGTCTTGCTCGGCCATACCGCTGATTACGAGGCACTGACCGGCGCCATTGCCGAACAGGCCGGTAACAGCCCACGGTTCAGCTTCAGCGCAATGCGTCTGGACCTCGAACCCACCGAATTACTGACCCAGGCGATTACCGACAGCGATCTGTACATTTTCTTCTACGACTCTTCCACCCTGCCCAACCCGCGTCCCGACGGCCCGGAGTTTGTCCGCGCGCTGCAAGGCGTGATGGCGCAGAACTGGAAGAAGTCATCGCTGTTCAAGGATTACGGCGATTACTTCTACGACACCTTCAGTGTCACCCCGCAGCGAATTGCCGGGTTGAACAGCCACTTGATCCAGCGCATGTCCCACGCCACCACCCTGAGTTTCAAAGATGACCATGGGTCGTGGTTCGAAACACCGTTGAGCAGTATCAAGAAGTGGACCGACATCAACGGTATCGGCAACTTCGACCTGGCGCCCGGCGAGATCGCCACTCATAGCGAGGCCATTAATGGCCGGGTGAAGTTTATGGGGACTTTCCTCAGTACGATTCCCTTTGCCCGCAAATACGGCGTATTGGCGTCACCGCTGGAGTTGTGGATCGAGAACTCCACCATCAGCAAAATCGCCACCGACGTGCCGGGGCTGGAACATGACTTCAACAAGTACCTGGACGCCAATCCGTCCAATCGGCGAATCGAGGAGTTGGGGATCGGCACCAACGAAGGCGTGAAAGATTTGTATGCGCGCAATGCCGGATTCGAGGAGCGCCATTGCGGCTTGCACCTTGGCTTGGGCGGAGGTGCCAAAGGTAGCCATCATTTGGACCTGATCTTCTCCAGTGGCGTGTTGGCGCTGGATGATGATCCGCTGTTTGATGGGCGGTTTGTCTTCTAGCTGATCATTCCCACGCGGAGCGTGGGAACGATCAATCAGACAAAAAAAACGCCATCCCGAAGGATGGCGTTTTTCATGCAGCGCTTACCGATTACTCAGGCTTGCGACGACCGAAGCCCGGACGCTGGCCGGAGCCGGCTGGCGCGCCGCGGCGCTTACCTGATGGCGCGTCACGGTCGACCAGTACGATGCCTGGGCGTTTCTTCGGCGCCGGCTTGGCCGGGCGCTTGGTATCGGCCGGGCGGTCTGCCACGGGCGTACCACGACCGGCAGGCGCGCCGCGATCGCTACGACCACCGGACGGAGCGCCACGGCCTTCGCCACGCTCAGTGCGACCGTTGGCCGGACGCGGCGTACGTGGGCCGCGCTCGCCGTCCTGACGTGGCGCTGGCTTGCGGGCCGGGCGCTCGCCTTCGATCTGTGGCTCGCGGGAATCACGCGGAGCAACAGCTGTCTGGCCACCGGCTGCTGGACGCAACGTACGCACGCGCTCGGTCTTGCCCATCGGACGCGACGATTTACGCTGCATGCGATCGAGCTTGTCTTTGCTCTTGGCGTTCATTTGCGGCATCGCCACCGGCGTCAGGCCGACCTCGGCACTCAGAACGTCGACTTCGTACTGGCTCATTTCGCGCCAGCGGCCCATCGGCAGGTCGGAATTGAGGAACACCGGACCGAAACGCACGCGCTTCAGACGGCTGACCACCAGACCCTGGGATTCCCACAGACGACGGACTTCGCGGTTACGACCTTCCATCACCACGCAGTGGTACCAGTGGTTGAAACCTTCGCCACCCGGAGCCTGTTTGATGTCGGTGAACTTGGCCGGGCCGTCTTCGAGCACCACACCTGCTTTCAGGCGTTCAATCATCTCGTCGTCGACTTCGCCACGTACACGTACCGCGTATTCACGGTCCATTTCGTAGGATGGGTGCATCAGGCGGTTGGCCAATTCACCGTCGGTGGTGAACATCAGCAAACCGGTGGTGTTGATGTCCAGACGACCGATGTTGATCCAGCGACCTTCTTTCGGGCGCGGCATCTTGTCGAACACGGTCGGACGACCTTCAGGGTCGTTACGGGTGCAGATTTCACCGTCGGGTTTGTTGTACATGATCACGCGGCGTACCGACTCGGCGGCTTCTTCGCGCTTGATCACCCGGCCATCGATGGTGATGGCGTCATGCAGGTCGACGCGCTGGCCGAGGGTGGCATCTTTGCCATTGACCTTGATGCGGCCGTGGCTGATCCAGGCTTCCACGTCACGGCGCGAGCCGACGCCGATACGGGCGAGGACTTTCTGCAGCTTTTCGCCTGCTGGGCCGATTTCCTGGTCGTCTTTCTGGTCGTTGATACTCATCTGGGCACCTCCCGGTGTGGTCTGTTCAGGATGCTCTGGATTGAGGGTCCTGAAGAGTTATAAATCTATACTTTGGCGAAGGGATCGCCGAAGGGTCGCGAATCATACGCTCATGGAGACGTTCGCGCATCAGAGACTAGCTGATCGACAGAAGGTTATTTGTTTTTCCGCCGACCGGTGGCGCCGAGTCCGACCGCAGTCGTCGATGAATTTGCAGGCTCATCAAATTTTCCAGTCAACACAACACCCTGTGGGAGCGGGCTTGCCCGCGATTGCGGTGGGTCTGGTGGCAATGATGTTGACTGACACTCCCTCTTCGCGGGCAAGCCCGCTCCCACAGGATTCCCGTTGTCCGCAGGATTTGGGTCAATCTTCGAACTGGCGACGCTCGGCCTCGATTGCTTCTGCCAGCGCCTTGGCTTCGGCTTCTTCGTCGGTCAGCTCGGGCTCGGGTTTTGGCTGTTCAAGAGCAGCGACGGCGGCCAGGAGCTTTTCGCGAGCTTCGGCAACGCCAAGAATGTCATCTTCCTGTTCTGGTTCTGGTTCGGCTTCAGCTTCGACCTGAGGTTCAGGTTCAGCTTCGGTTTCAGGCTCGGGCTCTGCCAACTCCCCTTCGGTCTCGCTCACCGCCCCATCCCGCAGCAAATCGTCGAAGTCGGTCTTGAGCCCCTCTTCCATGGTGTCCAGTTCCAGCAACAGCGTGTGGAAACTGGTTTCTTCCTTCGGCTCCTCCGGTTCGCCGCTGGCATCGGCCAGTTCCTGCAAGCCTTGCGGAACCGGAGCGTCGTCGAAATCGAGGACAGGATCAGTCTCCAGCTCACGCAGTTCGGCGAGTGGCGGCAAATCGTCGAGGTTTTTCAGGTTGAAGTGATCGAGAAACGCCTTGGTGGTGGCGAACATCGCCGGTTTGCCGGGCACATCGCGGTAACCGACGATGCGGATCCACTCACGTTCCAGCAGGGTTTTCACGATGTGGCTGTTGACGGCCACGCCGCGCACATCTTCGATCTCACCCCGAGTGATCGGCTGGCGATAGGCGATCAGGGCCATGGTTTCGAGCATGGCGCGGGAATAGCGTTGCGGCCGCTCTTCCCACAAACGTCCGACCCACGGCGCGAACTTTTCGCGGATCTGCAGGCGATACCCGGAGGCGACTTCCTTCAACTCGAAAGCACGGCCGTCGCAGGACTTGGCCAGAATTGTCAGCGCTTTCTTGAAAACAGGGGGCTCGGGCCGCTCGCCTTCTTCGAAGAGTTCGAACAGGCGTTCAAGCGATTGCGGTTTTCCCGAGGCCAACAGAAAGGCTTCAAGCAGTGGCGCCAGCTCGCGGGGTTCAGTCAGGTTCATGATTCAACTCGTTATTCGGCTCGGGCCCGGACATGGATCGCCGCGAACGGCTCATTCTGCACCAGCTCGACCAAGGATTCCTTGACCAGTTCGAGGATCGCCATAAAGGTCACCACCACCCCCAGGCGCCCTTCTTCAGCGGTGAACAGCTCGACAAACGGCACAAAACCGCCGCCCTTGAGCCGTTCCAGCACATCGCTCATACGCTCGCGGGTGGACAGCGCTTCACGGCTGACCTGGTGGCTTTCGAACATGTCGCCACGGCGCAAGACTTCGGCCATGGACATCAGCAACTCTCCCAGGCTCACATCCGGCAACAGTTTGCGTGCCCGGGCTTCCGGGGCATCGAGCTTAGGCACCACCACGTCGCGCCCGACGCGGCTCAGGCCATCGATGCCTTCGGCGGCAGCCTTGAAGCGCTCGTACTCCTGCAAGCGGCGAATCAGTTCGGCGCGAGGGTCGTCCTCTTCGTCTTCAATCGTTTCGGCACGGGGCAACAGCATCCGCGACTTGATCTCGGCCAGCATCGCGGCCATCACCAGGTACTCGGCGGCCAGCTCCAGGCGCACCGACTGCATCAACTCGACATAGCCCATGTACTGACGGGTGATTTCCGCCACCGGGATGTCGAGGATGTTGATGTTCTGTTTGCGGATCAGGTACAGCAGCAAGTCGAGCGGGCCTTCGAAGGCCTCAAGAAAGACCTCGAGCGCATCCGGCGGGATGTACAGGTCCAGCGGCATTTCCATGACCGCCTGGCCATAGACCATGGCGAAAGGCAGTTCTTGCTGAGCGCCGGCCTGGCTGTCGACGGGTTCTACTGCTGACATCTAGGCCTCGACCATGAAAGGCGCAGGGTCGCCGCAACCGACGCGAATGACTTCCGGTTCGCCGTCGGCGAGGCTGATCACGGTGGACGCCTTGATCCCGCCAAAACCGCCGTCGATGATCAGATCGACCTGATGCTCGAGCAACTGGCGCATTTCGTAAGGATCGCTCAACGGATCGGTGTCGCCGGGCATGATCAGGGTCACGCTCATCAGTGGCTCGCCGAGTTCTTCCAGCAATGCCAGGGCAATCGGATGGCTTGGCACACGCAGGCCGATGGTGCGTTTTTTCGGGTGCAGCAACAGCCGCGGGACTTCGCGGGTGGCGTTGAGAATGAAGGTGTAAGGGCCAGGCAAGTGAGCCTTGAGCACCCGGAAAGTGCCGGTGTCGATCTTGGCAAACAGCCCCAACTGCGACAGGTCGCTGCAAATCAGCGCGAAGTTGTGCTTCTCATCCAGCTGACGCAGCCGGCGCACGCGCTCCACGGCGTTCTTGTCGCCGATCTGGCAACCAATGGCGTAGGAAGAGTCTGTGGGATAAATCACCACCCCGCCCTTGCGGATGATCTCGACAGCCTGTTTGATCAGGCGCGGTTGCGGGTTTTCCGGATGAATCTGGAAAAATTGACTCACATTTTCTACCTGTTCAGACGACGGCAATAATTGGGTCATGTTTGAATCGACACCACAGTGGTGGCAGATCCTCCGGGAGCGGGCGGTATTCACCGATCTCGGACCAGCCTCCAGGGCCATGAAAATCACTGCCGGCGCTGACCAGCAGACCAAACTCGCGGGCTAGAATCGCCAAACTGCCCACCTGTTCGGCAGGCTGATGGCCATTGACCACTTCTATCGCGTGGCCCCCTGCTTGAATATAGTCGGCAATCAGGCGGCGACGTTTGCTGCGAGTGAAATCGTAGTGCCAGGGATGCGCCAGGCTGACCCAGGCACCTGCGGCGCGCAGGGTTTCGACGGTGTCTTCCAGGGTCGGCCAGTGTTGTTTGACGTCTCCCAGTTTGCCGGCGCCCAGCCATTTGCGGAACGCTTCGGCGCGATCCTTGACGAAACCTTCGCGCACCATCCAGTCGGCGAAGTGCGGACGGGCCGGCGCATTACCGCTGTCGCCAAGCTCCTGTTGAATGGCCCGGGCGCCATCAAGCGCCCCCGGCATGCCTTTCAACGCCAACTTGCGGCTTATTTCTTCGGACCGTAGCCAGCGGCCATCGTGCAATTTGGCGATGGCCTCGACCAACGGCGGCGCATTGACGTCGAAACCGTAGCCCAAAACGTGAATGGTTGCCCCGCCCCAGGTGCAGGACAATTCGACGCCATTAACCAGTTGCATCCCCAGCGCCGTCGCGGTGCTACGGGCCTCGTCGAGGCCTTCAAGGGTATCGTGATCGGTCAAGGCCAGGACTCGCACGCCTTTCTCGAACGCACGCGCAACCAGTACCGCAGGCGCGAGGGCGCCATCGGAAGCCGTGCTATGGCAGTGCAAATCAACATTCACAGGACTGTGTAACCTCAAATCAGCTGACGCTATCGCGCGTCAATATGTTTGTTATTATGCCGCCACATCCTGCTTCTGGCTGCCACTGTGAAACAATTCATCGACTTCATCCCGCTTCTGCTGTTTTTCATCGTCTTCAAAATCGATCCACGGATCGTCGACATCGGCGGTTATCAACTGTCTGTCGGTGGTATTTACAGCGCCACCGCAGTGCTGATCATCAGCTCCCTGGTGGTTTACGGCACGCTGTTCATCAAGCAGCGCAAGCTGGAAAAGAGCCAGTGGCTGACCCTCATCGCCTGCCTGGTCTTCGGCAGCCTGACCCTGGCGTTCCACAGCGAGACCTTCCTGAAATGGAAAGCCCCGGTGGTCAACTGGCTGTTCGCCCTCGGGTTCATCGGCAGCCACTTCATCGGTGATCAACTGTTGATCAAACGCATCATGGGCCACGCGCTGACCCTGCCAGAGCCGGTCTGGACCCGTCTGAACATCGCCTGGATCGGGTTTTTCCTGTTTTGCGGTGCCGCCAACCTGTTCGTCGCGTTCACGTTCCAGAGCTACTGGGTCGACTTCAAAGTCTTCGGCAGCCTGGGCATGACGTTGCTGTTCCTGGTCGCCCAGGGCATTTACCTGTCCCGCCACCTGCACGACGCCGATACCACAACGCCAAAAACCGAGGACTGACATGCTTTACGCAATCATTGCCACAGACGTCGCCAACTCCCTGGAAGCCCGCCTGGCCGCACGGCCTGCGCACCTTGAGCGCCTGCAAGTGCTTAAAGGCGAAGGTCGTATCGTATTGGCCGGCCCGCACCCGGCCGTCGACAGCAATGATCCGGGCGCGGCGGGTTTCACCGGCAGCCTGATCGTCGCTGAATTCGATTCCCTGAGCGCCGCACAGGCCTGGGCCGACGCCGATCCGTACATCGCCGCAGGCGTCTACGCCAACGTTTTGGTCAAGCCGTTCAAGCAAGTCCTGCCGTAAAGTCCTTCAGCGCGATGAACCTTGTCGGTTCATCGCGCGTTCAATCGCTCATTATTCTCGTTTACCGGCCGACAACCTGCCCAATACTCGTATTGGAATCAGGAGTTGCGATGCGCAAAGGTCCGTTGTGTCTGATGTTGGTGACGTTGTCGATCATGGCGCCCGCCCATGGCGAAGAAAGCGCCAATGGCGGTGGTTCGACGCCGCTGTCCTTGAGCGCCGGCAGCCAGATCACCGAGTTGCAGCAGCGCTTGAAGGTAAGCGAACAGCAACGAGAAGAACTGAGCAAACAACTGCAAAATACCGATAGCGAACGCGAAAGCGTCCAGCTGAGCCGGTTGCGCCAAGAGAATCAGCGCCTCAAGCTGCAACTCAAGGAGGCTCAGGCCAGCAGCCCGCTGCCACGCCTGCTGACAGATCAGCAGCAATGGTTCGTTATCGGTGGCGGAGTAGCGCTAATGGCCCTGCTCTGCGGTATCTTCGCCAGTGGTGCAACCAGAAAACGTCGGCAATGGCTAAATTGAGTGAGTGATGAGCGAGCTGTTACTAATTGATGATGACCAGGAACTGTGTGAGCTCCTGAGCAGTTGGCTGAGCCAGGAAGGCTTTCAGGTCCGCGCCTGCCACGACGGCCAGAGCGCGCGTCGGGCGCTGGCCGAAACTTCCCCCGCGGCCGTGGTGCTGGACGTGATGCTGCCGGACGGCAGTGGCCTGGAACTGCTCAAGCAGCTGCGCAACGACCATCCAGAGTTGCCAGTGCTGATGCTTTCGGCCCGTGGCGAACCGCTGGACCGCATCCTCGGCCTGGAACTCGGTGCCGATGATTACCTGGCCAAACCGTGCGACCCACGGGAGCTGACTGCGCGTCTGCGCGCGGTGTTGCGCCGCAGTCATCCGACGGCAGTGTCCAGCCAGCTTGAACTGGGTGATTTGTGCTTCAGCCCGGTGCGTGGCGTGGTCAGCATCGATGAACAGGAGTTCACCCTCACTGTCTCCGAAAGCCGCCTGCTCGAAGCCCTGCTCAAGCAGCCCGGCGAACCGCTGGATAAACAGGAACTGGCGCAAATCGCCCTCGGCCGCAAACTGACCCTGTACGACCGTAGCCTGGACATGCACGTGAGCAACCTGCGCAAAAAAATAGGCCCGCACCCCGACGGCCGCCCACGCATCGTTGCCCTGCGCAGTCGCGGTTACTACTACAGCCTCTGAATCCGAACGCGATGCGACCTGCGACCACCTCCGTAGGAGCTGCCGCAGGCTGCGATCTTTTGATCTTGATCTTGGCCAGTAAAAAGCAAAATCAAAAGATCGCAGCCTTCGGCAGCTCCTACGCCGGACCGTGTCGCATCGTAGAATTGTCAGCAAGATAGAAAATCGTCTTTACCCAAGCTTTACGCTCCGCTGACCGCCGCTGACCTTGATCTCCGTAATCTGCACACATCCGGAACGTACCGGGAATGAGACAAGGAGATACACCATGCGCAAGACTCTTATCGCTTTGATGTTTGCTGCCGCCCTGCCGACCGTTGCCATGGCCATGCCTGAAGGCGCAGGTCCGATGGGTGACCATATGGACGGCTCACGCCACGGCGCTCAGATGCACGGCATGCGCGGTAAAGGCCCTTACAGCCAGCTGGACCTGAGCCGCGAACAGCGCGAGCAAATCCGCAAGATCATGGGCGAGCAGATGCATGAGCGTCAGCAACTGGTCGACAAGTACCTGGAAAAGCTCTCGCCAGCCGATCAGCAAGCCCTGAAGGACGAGATGGCGGCGAAGCACAAGAAAGCCGAAGCCGACGTTCGCGCACTGCTGAAGCCGGATCAACAGAAGCAATTCGACGAGATCCAGAAGAAAAAAGCTGAGCGTCGCGCCGAATGGGCCGAGTTCAAGGCCTGGAAAGCGCAGCAAGCGCAAAAAGCGCAATAATGCGCTAACCCTGGACCCAACGGCTAAACCCCGTTGGGTCTTTTGCCACTCGATTTAATGTGGGAGCGAGCCTTTGTGGCGAGGGGGCTTGCCCCCGTCGGCTGCGAAGCAGTCGTAAACCCGTTACATGCGGTTTAACTTTGAAATGCCGGGGCCGCTTCGCGACCCAACGGGGGCAAGCCCCTCGCCACAAAGGCTCGCTCCCACATGGATTTGCGCTAGTTGAGGATTTTCTGTGCGTTCATTGTTCTGGCGTATCCTGGCCAGCTTCTGGCTGGCCATCGCTCTGGTTGCAGGGCTTTCCATTCTGCTCGGGCATATGCTCAACCAGGACGCGTGGATTCTCAGTCGCCACCCAGGCCTCAACACCCTGGCCGAACAGTGGACGCAAACCTACGAAAGCCAGGGTGAAGAAGCCGCCCAGGACATTCTGGAACAGCGCAAGCGTCAGTATCACATCAACGTTCAAGTGCTCAACGAGGCAGGTGACCCGGTGGTCCGCGGCACCTTTCCTCGGCGGGCGGCGGCCTTCGAAGCCCGGCAGAACAATGATGATCGGCGCCTGCCATGGCGGCGTTTGACCGATGAATACACCAGCGCCAAGACAGGCGACACCTATCTGCTGATCTATCGCGTCCCGCACCCGGAACTGGATGCCTGGCACCGTGAAAGCCTGCTCTGGCCGTTGAGCGCACTGGGCATCGCGCTGGTGGTGCTGACCCTGTTCAGCCTGTTGGTGACTTTTTCCATCACCCGACCACTGAGCCGTTTACGAAGCGCCGTGCATGACTTGGGGCAGACAACGTATCAACAGAACAGCCTGGCGCAGCTGGCCAACCGCCGCGATGAATTCGGTGTGCTGGCCAACGACTTCAACCGCATGGGCGCGCGCCTGCAAAGCCTGATCGGCAGCCAGCGACAATTACTGCGCGATGTGTCCCACGAATTGCGCTCACCCTTGGCCCGACTGCGCATTGCGTTGGCGCTGGCCGAGCGGGCCAATCCTGAGGAGCGGGAAAAACTCTGGCCACGCCTGACCCGTGAATGCGATCGACTGGAAGCGCTGATCAGCGAAATCCTGGTACTGGCGCGCGTCGATGCCGACAACGCCAGTGCTGAAGAAGTGGATCTCAACGCGCTGCTCAACACCCTGCAAAAAGATGCACAGCTGGGCTCGCCCGAGCAGAACGTGCGCCTTGAGGCCGAGCCGCAACTGAACCTCAAAGGCTGGCCGACCATGATCGAGCGCGCCGTGGACAATCTGCTGCGCAATGCCCAGCGCTTTAACCCGGTCGGGCAACCGATCGAAATGCAGGCGTTGCGTCAGGGCGACAGAATTGTGGTCAGCGTGCGCGACCACGGCCCCGGTGTAGAGGCCGAACACTTGAATCAGCTGGCTGAACCGTTCTATCGGGCACCGGGGCAAACAGCGGCCGGGCATGGCCTGGGCCTGGCCATTGCACGCCGTGCGGCGGAACGGCATGGCGGCAGTCTGGTGCTGGCCAATCATCCTGAGGGCGGGTTTATTGCCAGCCTGGAATTGCCGTTGGTGCCGGGGGCGGTGGTGCAGCCTTAAATTCGGTGGTGATGCAAAAGATCGCAGCCTCGTTTCACTCTGTAGGAGCTGTCGAGTGAAACGAGGCTGCGATCTTTTGATCTCCGCTTCAGGCCTTACCGGTCCAGGCGCTAACGAACTCGGTCAAATCAACCTTCTCCGCAACACGCGGTTCTTTCTGCGGCGTGCCAAGGTAAAGAAACGCAATCACCTCTTCCCCTTCCGCCAGCCCCAAGCCTTTAGCCACATGCGCCGAATAAGCCAGCTCACCGGTGCGCCACACCGCGCCAATGCCCTGCGCATAGGCAGCCAGTAAAATCCCGTGAGCCGCACAGCCTGCCGCCAACAGTTGCTCGGACTTGGGATACTTGTCGTGTTCCTGCAAACGCGCAATCACAACAACCACCAGCGGCGCACGTAACGGACCGTTGCGCGCCTTGTCCAGCACGGCTTCGGACACATCACTGTCTTGCAGCTTCGCCGCCTCGGCCAGCAACTCACCCATTTGCTCGCGTGCCGCGCCTTCGACTGTCAGGAAGCGCCAAGGCTGCAAGTGGCCATGGTCTGGCGCGCGCATCGCGGCGGCAAACAGCACTTCCCGTTGCTCGGCAGTGGGCGCCGGATCGAGCAGTCGTGGGACGGAAACACGGTTGAGCAAAGCGTCGAGAGCCTGCATCGGCCACCTCCTGTAGAAAATGTTTGGCTATTCTAGCGTCAACTGTCGCGACGGCGTCGGTTTACATGCCCTGCCCCGCAGGTAGAATGGCGCCCTTCCTACTATTAGCCCGAGCGGACTTCATGGCGTTGCCGACCTTACGGATCATTGGTTTCATCATCGGCATCTTCCTGATCACGCTGGCCATCGCCATGATCGTGCCCATGGCCACACTGGTGATCTTCGAGCGTACCAGCGATCTGCCGTCGTTCCTCTGGGCGAGCATGATCACCTTTGTCGCCGGCCTGGCCCTGGTGATACCCGGGCGCCCCGAGCACATCCATCTGCGCCCGCGTGACATGTACCTGCTGACCGTCAGCAGCTGGCTGGTGGTGTGCATCTTCGCCGCCCTGCCGTTCCTGCTGACCCAGCACATCAGTTACACCGACTCGTTCTTCGAAAGCATGTCCGGCATCACCGCCACCGGCGCGACGGTGCTCAACGGCCTGGACAACATGTCTCCCGGGATCCTGATGTGGCGTTCATTGCTGCACTGGATCGGCGGCATCGGCTTTATCGGCATGGCGGTAGCGATTCTGCCACTGCTGCGCATCGGTGGCATGCGGCTGTTTCAGACCGAATCGTCGGACCGTTCCGAAAAAGTCATGCCCCGTTCGCACATGGTGGCGCGTTTGATCGTTGCGGCCTACGTCGGCATCACCATTATCGGCAGCCTGGCCTTCTGGTGGGCCGGGATGAGCCCGTTCGATGCAATCAATCACGCGATGTCGGCGATCTCCACCGGCGGCTTCTCCACCTCCGACAAATCTTTGGCCAAGTGGCCTGAGCCTGCGGTGCATTGGGTCGCCGTCGTCATCATGATTCTCGGTGCCCTGCCGTTCACCCTGTATGTCGCCACATTGCGCGGTAACCGTCGGGCGCTGATCAAGGATGAACAGGTTCAAGGCCTGCTCGGCATGTTGCTGGTGACCTGGCTGGTGCTCGGCACCTGGTATTGGTGGACTACCCAGTTGCATTGGCTGGAAGCCTTGCGGCATGTGGCGCTGAACGTGACGTCGGTGGTGACCACCACCGGTTTTGCACTGGGGGACTACAGCCTCTGGGGCAACTTCTCACTGATGCTGTTCTTTTATCTGGGGTTTATCGGCGGCTGCTCAGGCTCGACCGCTGGCGGGATCAAGATTTTCCGCTTCCAGGTTGCCTACATTCTGCTCAAGGCCAACCTTAACCAGTTGATTCACCCGCGCGCAGTGATCAAGCAGAAGTACAACGGCCACCGTCTCGACGAAGAGATCGTGCGCTCGATCCTGACCTTTTCGTTCTTCTTCGCCATCACCATTTGCGTTATTGCACTGCTGCTGTCGCTACTGGGCGTGGACTGGATGACCGCGCTTACCGGCGCGGCCGCCACGGTGTCCGGCGTCGGCCCGGGGCTTGGCGAAACGATCGGCCCGGCGGGTAACTTCGCCAGCCTGCCGGATGCCGCGAAATGGATTCTCTCGTTCGGCATGCTGCTGGGCCGGCTGGAGATCATTACGGTGTTTGTTCTGTGTATCCCGGCGTTCTGGCGTCACTAATCGGCATGGGCGCTTCCATCAGCCGCGTCCGATATTCGCCGGGGGTGGAATCGAACCAGCGTCGGAAGGCGCGGAAGAAGTTGCTCGGATCGGCAAACCCCAACAGGTAGGCAATTTCCAGCAAGGTCATGTTTGGTTGCGCCAGGTATTGCTCGGCGAGTTCACGTCGGGTGTCATCCAACAACGTCTGAAAACTCGTGCCCTCTTCCTGCAAACGACGCTGCAAGGTGCGTTGCGACAAATGCAGCGTCTGGGCCACCGCATCGCGTTTGGGTTCGCCCTGGGGCAGCAGACGGCATAACACCTGGCGCGCCTTGTGAGTCACGCGGGTCTCGGAAAATCGCGCCAGGTACTCGCCGGCAAACCGGTCATGTAACCGCGCCATGGCCTCGTTGGCGGTGGGCAGCGGCGTCTCCATGTCAGCGCGCTCGAAGATCAAGGCGTCATACGGCGCGTTGAACATCAACGGGGCATGGAAAGCTTGTTTATAAGGTTCGATATCAACGGGCTCATCGCCTTGCAGCAAGACTTTGCGCGGCTGGAGCGCGCGGCCGGTCAGCCAGCCGCAAAGTGCCAGGGCACAGGCCAATGATGCTTCGGCACTCTGTCGGGTCGGCGGCAGATGATCGCCATGCACCGTCAAGATCAGCGCATAACCCTCATCCAGCAATCGGAAACTCAAGTCGGCACTTTCGGCGATGATTCGCTGATAACGCACCAGACGTTGAAAGCCTTCAGCCAGGGTCTGGCTGGACATCAAGGCATAACCGGCGACATGGAAGGACGCCGGTCGCACCACCTTGCCCATGTTCAGGCCGATCGCCGGGTTGCCGGACAGCTCGACCGCGCGCTGCCAGAGCCGCGTCATGGAATCTTGCGGGAAGCGCGCATCCGGATCATCCAGTGCCGCATAGTCGAGCCCTAGCTGCTTGAACAGAACCCGGCAATCCAGGCCGTCCATTTCCAGTGCTTTGACAATCCCCATCGCCCAGCTTGCAGAAGTCGTTCGTTCGCTCATGGCGTTTACTACGTGATGGCCGCATGCCACGACCCAATACCCAAGGATACTAAAGTGGCGCCTATTGTCACTGGCTGATACCAATGATCACTCTAGACTCAAATAAGCTACCCGCAGAACAACTTGTCGCGTGCACAGTCACCACAGAGATCGCCGTCGTGGAAAACATCAAACGTTTCAACAGCTTCGCTGAGTTTTACCCGTATTACCTCAGCGAACATCGCAACAGCACCTGTCGACGATTGCACTTTGTCGGTACCTCCCTGGTTATTTTCATTCTGGCGCTGACCATCGGCAACGGCGCGTGGTGGATGTTGCTGGTCCTGCCGCTGGCCGGTTACAGCTTCGCCTGGGTCGGGCATTTCTTCTTCGAGAAGAATCGCCCTGCCACCTTCCAGCATCCTCTTTACAGCCTGCTCGGCGATTTCGTCATGTACCGCGACATGATTCGGGGTCGCGTGCCGTTCTAGGCTCCATTGGCCATAAAAGCGTCTTGTGCAGCCAATGCAGCGCTGGATCCAAGTCCTACACTCAACACATCCCTTTCGATCAGAACAAGAGGATAGCCGATGAATGCCCATGCCCGTTTTACTCACATGCAGGACGGCACGCAGGAAGACTGGGCGATCATCGCCGCAGATTTCAGCGCCTATGCCCGGCAATTACCCAAACGGATCGTGGCGCACCTGAAGTTACTGGAAGGGGATTTCGGCGGTTTCCCGGTGGATCGCCTGACCCACTCCCTGCAAACCGCCAGCCGCGCCTGGCGTGATGGTCGCGACGAAGAGTACGTGGTCTGCGCCCTGCTGCATGACATCGGCGACACACTGGGTTCCTACAATCACCCGGACATCGCGGCGGCGATCCTCAAGCCGTTCGTCAGCGCCGAGAACCTGTGGATGGTGGAGAAGCATGGGATTTTCCAGGGCTATTACTTCTTCCATCACCTGGGCATGGATCGGCATTTGCGCGAGCAATTCAGCGCTCATCCGCAGTATCAGGCGACCATCGAATTTTGTGCCCGGTACGATGCGGCGGCGTTTGATCCGGCGTACGACACGCTGCCGCTGAGCTTCTTCGAACCGATGGTGGAGCGGCTGTTTGCGCAGCCGAAGCATTCGATTTACAAGGCGGCGATGGAAGAACATTCGCCGGCCTAAGATCAAAAGATCGCAGCCTTCGGCAGCTCCTACAAGGAAACGCGATCCCCTGTAGGAGCTGCCGAAGGCTGCGATCTTTTGATTTTGTTTTTTATGCCGGCTCCGCGACCTTCACCGCCTTCAACTCAGCCTCTCGCGCCTGGGCATCGGCCAACCGATACAACTCGATCGACCCATCCCAATGCTCGATCAGCGCCGTGCACGACTCCACCCAATCCCCGCAATTGAGGTAATCCACCCCGCCGACCTTGCGAATCTCGGCATGGTGAATGTGCCCGCACACCACCCCGTGCAACTCGCGTTTGACGCATTCGTGGGCGATGGCTTCTTCAAAATCGCTGATGAAACTGACGGCGGTCTTGACCTTGTGCTTGAGGTACGCCGACAGCGACCAGTAGCCATAGCCATAACGGGCACGCCAATGGTTGAGCCAGCGGTTGAGCGTCAGGGTGAATTCATAGGCCGAATCGCCGAGAAACGCCAACCAGCGATGGTAACGGGTGATCACGTCGAACTGATCGCCGTGAATCACCAGCAAATGACGGCCATCGGCGGTCACATGCACGGCTTCATCCACCAACTGGATATTGCCCAACATCAGCTTCGAATAACGGCGCAGGAATTCGTCATGGTTGCCGGTGACGTAGATCACTTCTGTGCCGCGCTTGCTCATGGTCAGCAGACGACGAATCACATTGGTGTGCGCTTGCGGCCAATACATGCCGCTGCGCAGTTTCCAGCCGTCGATGATGTCGCCGACCAGGTAGATCTTGTCGGTGTGGTAGCCCTTGAGAAATTGCGACAGGTGTTCGGCCTGGCAGTCCCGGGTGCCCAAATGCACATCGGAAATCCACAAGGTCCGCACACGTTGCTTACGGCTGGGTTTGGCGAGCTCGGCGCTGGTCATGGGCAACCCTCAGGACAAGTTTTGGCAAGCTTGCGCCGGTCGGGTGAATTGCCCATGACAGTGGCAAGTCAGTCTTGTGACAGCGCGAGTCGGGCCGCACCCGGTGTAGACTGGCGACCTGCACAGGAGACCTGCGATGAGACCGATCCTCACGCTACGCCAGTACACCCACGACCTGATCGTCCACAGCCACGACCACGCGCAACTGGTGTTCGGGCTGTCGGGCGCGCTGGACTTCGAGGTCGAGGGGCATGGTAGTCAGGTGGTGCAGCAGAGTTTCGTGGTGGTGCCGTCGGGCGCGCATCATGCCTGCGACAGTGCTCGTGGCAGTCGTTGCCTGGTGCTGGATGTGCCGAGCGACCAGTGGGTTTCGCAGTCCCTTGGCGATCACGCCGAAGCCAGCCGCCGCTTGCTCGACAATGCCGGGCGCCTGTCGCTGGACGCCGGGCAAAGCCAACTGGTGAGTTGGCTGGCAGGCAGTCAGATCAGTGATCCGCTGATCGCCCAGCAAGGCGCGGTGCTGTTGCTCGCCAGCCTGAACAATGCCAAACCCGACAGTGTGGGCGGTCGGCGTCTGCCTTATGCGGCACTGAATGCGCACATCGATCAATACGCGGCCTATCCGCTGCAAGTCGCCGATCTGGCGCGCATTGCCGGCTTGTCCAGCGCTCGGTTGCACGCACGGTTCGTGGCGGAATGCGGGCAAACGCCGATGGACTACATTCGCAGTCGTCGGCTGCACATTGCCGTGAGCCTGTTGCGCGATTCGGCGTTGCCCATTGGCGAGATCGCCTGTCGAGTCGGTTACAGCTCGCAGAGTGCGTTCGCCGCGGCCGTGTTGCGCGAGTTCGGTGCCTCACCCGGTAAATTGCGCCGCGAGGCTGGCGACAAATGACGCGAGTCTGGCGACAGACATAATCGGCTCAGCACGATTCAATGTAGGACATTTGTTCGTTTGTCGTTAAGGATTGCAATGACTCCCCGTACCGCCCTTGGCGCTCTGCATATCGGCGCACTGATGTTCGGCCTGACTGGCGTATTCGGCAAACTCGCCGCCGCCTCGCCGGCCATCATCGTGTTCGGCCGTGCCGCGTTTGCCGTCCTCGCATTGACGTTTTTCGCACGGTTCGCCAGCAATACCCGTTGGCAGAAACTCGACGCCGCGGACCTGCGCCGCCTGCTGCTCAGCGGCTTGCTGCTGACCGGGCACTGGGTGAGTTTCTTCATCGCGGTGAAGGTGGCGGGGGTGGCGATCGCGACCCTGGGTTTTGCCAGTTTCCCGGCGTTTACCGTGATCCTCGAAGGGCTGATCTTCCGCGAGCGCATCCGCGCCAATGAAATCCTGTTGGTGGTGCTGGTCAGCATTGGATTGGTGCTGGTCACACCGGACTTCGATCTGGCCAGCGGCGCCACCACCGGCCTGTTGTGGGCGGTGGCTTCCGGCTTGCTGTTCGCCCTGCTGTCTCTGACCAACCGCGCCAGCTCCGGACGAATTCCGCCGGTGCAGGCTGCCCTGTGTCAGAACGTGGTGGTTGCGATCTGCCTGATGCCGGTGGCGGTGCCGCAGTTGAGCGAAGTGCGCGCCATCGACTGGCTGTGGATCGGCCTGCTCGGGGTGTTCTGCACCGGCGTCGCCCACAGCCTGTTCGTCGCCAGCCTGGCGGTGATCAAAGCCCGGACCGCGTCAGTGGTGTTTGCTCTGGAACCGGTTTACGGCATCACCCTGGCCTGGCTGCTGTTCGATGAAAACCCGACGCTGCGCATGCTGATCGGCGGCGCGCTGATCATCGTGGCCATCGTGGTTTCCAGCCGGTTGTCCGGCAGCTCAAGCAAGAACGCAGTGGCGGCGCAAGCCCCGTCTCACTGAGTGCGGTCGTTGTGGCCCAGGTCGCGGTCCGGATCGATCTGATCGCGGACCCGCTGCTTGAGCACCTTGGCCTCGGGAAAACCACCGTCGGCCTTGCGCTCCCAGAGCTGCACCTCATCACAGAAAATGTGAAAAACCCCGCCGGTGCCGGGCACCAGAGACACTTTGCCCAGGTCATCGCCGAAGGTGCTGAGCAGTTCCTGGGCCAGCCAGGCGGCGCGCAACAGCCATTGGCATTGCGTGCAATAGGTGATGACGATTTCCGGTTTACGTGCGGTCATGAATGGTAAAACTCCTGTGGCCCTTGATCCTGTAGGAGCGAGGCTTGCCCGCGAAGAACGATAATGCAGTTATTCTGATAAACCGCGCCGCCTGATTCGCGGGCAAGCCTCGCTCCTACAGGAAAGGGTTTATCGAATACCGGCCAACAGCGTCCGGGCCGTTTCCTTGAGCGGTTCGTCGCCCTCCTTGAGTAACTCGTTGAGCAGCTCGATGGCGCTGTCCAGATCGCCGTCGTCGATGCAGGTCTGGGCCTGTTCGAGTTTGCCCGCGCTGCTCGGCCCGGCCGGCTCAAGATCCATCAATTCGGCATTCAGCGGCTCAATCTCCAGCGGTTGGCCGGGATCGCTGAATTCGTCGAGAAAGGTCTCGTCCAGAGATTGAGCGTCAGGTTCGGCGATCCATTCAAGCTCGGGCTCGTCCAGTGTCGGTTCCTCGGGCATCTCGAAAACATCGGGCAACACATGCAGATTCGAGGTGAACCCGGGGTCGTCTGCCTGCGCTGACTCATTCGACGGTTTAGCGCTGGATGACGAGTTTTCGAAGGGGCTGATCAGGTCCCAATTCGAATCCATCGACAGGTCATCGAGGTTCAACTGGAACTCATCGCTCGGTGCCGCTTCAGGGATTGCAGGCGTGGGCGGCGCCACTGCCACGGTGGCGACCACCGGTGCGGCGCTGATCAGTTTCGGATGGCGGGCGCGGATGTCCTGAAGTTGCTGTGCATCGAACCCGGCGTCTCGCAGGCTGCTTTCCTGCGCGTCATAAGCTTGTGCGTCGCCCTGTTTACCGAGGACTTCCAACAGTTGCACGGCCAGATCGGTGCGCTGGGGCTCCCTGACCAACGCATCTCGCAACAAACCGGCCGCCTCGGACAAACGGCCATACGCCAGATAGATACCCACCCCTTCCAGCACGTCGCCTGCGGGAGTCTCTTCGGCCGATCCGGCTAGCGGTTGCGGCTGGGACGTCGGCCTGATCGGTTCTGCTGTGCGGTCAAGCACCGGTTCATGACGCGACGGCAGCACGGGTAGCGGCTCGGACTGGACCTGAGCCTGAGCCTCCTGTCGTTGACGGCGAATGAATACTGCGAGCAATACCAACGCCACCAGTGCCAGCAACCCGATGATCAGCAGCCACGGAGTCGGTTCAGACTCCTCTACTACAACGGGCACCGGTGCCGTCACCTGGGGAGCGACCGGCTCTACCGATGCCTGTTTGACTTCCGCCAATTGGGTTTGCAACTCGATGACCTGCTTTTTCTGCCCGGCGATCTGCTCGTCCTGAGCCTGAAGCTTCGAATTGAGTTCATCGATGGTCTTTTGCAACTGTTGGTTCTGTAGCACGCTGGCGGCCAGTTGTTCGGCAACAGCATCATTCGCGGGCGCAGCAGCGGGTTTTTCGACATCAGGCTTGGGCGCCGCCGCCTTCGCAGCAGGTGGCGGTGCAACAGCCGGTTCGACAGACGGGAACGCGGAAGACTGAGGGCGCGGCTCGGGCTCGTCGTTGACGGGAACAATTCCCGGCGAACCCGGCGGATCGATCAGCACTGTGTACTCGTGCA
This sequence comes from Pseudomonas sp. JV414, assembly GCF_032424305.1. Classification (NCBI taxonomy): domain Bacteria; kingdom Pseudomonadati; phylum Pseudomonadota; class Gammaproteobacteria; order Pseudomonadales; family Pseudomonadaceae; genus Pseudomonas; species Pseudomonas sp. JV414. Next base: position 41,588 of record NZ_VYKC01000005.1, read on the forward strand.
GCAAACGCCCGTTGGGCTGATTGAGCTGCACCAGAAAATTCAGGAAGGGTTCCTTGACCGGTTTGCTGGAAGTCACCCGGATCAGGCTGCGGTTGCCCCGCAGGATCGGTGTGAACTTCAGGTCGTTAAGGAAGAACACCCGCTCGACGCCGGCGCGGCTGAATTCGTCCGCCGTCGCCAGGCTGACCGATAGCTCGCCCTCTTCCAGACCACCGGCGTCCACCAGGGCGATGTCGGCATTGAACGGCTGATTCAACGCCGAATGCTGGGTGATCTCACCCAAACCGAGCGCAGGGGCCAATGCCGAGTAAGTGACAGCACCACCGACCAGTAGCAACCTGCCGCAACACCGCAATACAACGTGCCAACTCTCGAGCATGAGCATCCCTTAGATAACCAGAACCAACCTGTACGTGTTCGCACATCCGGTACGAACACGATATTGCCTAGTAGTTCTTTATAGTCTGCCCAACGGGGTATCTCAAAAGTCCGGCGCGTGGTTGTGCCTCAAGATTTTTCCAGGTTGGCCAGGATGTGCCCGTGGACGCGCATGCAGACCTTCAAATCCGCCTCATCAACGCCTTCGAACAGTTCGTGGCGCAATTGAGTGGCAATGGTTTCAATTTGTTCGATCAAGGGCCGGGCCGGGGCACAGAGGACGATTTTTTTCGCCCGACGGTCTTCCAGCACGGATTGGCGCTGCACCAGGCCCTGACTTTCCAGGCTGTCGAGCAGCCGAGCCAAGGTGGGCCCTTCGACGCCGACGCTTTGCGCCAGTTCGCGTTGGGTGGGGGCATTCTCGAAACGCGCCAAGTGCAGCAGCACCAGCCAGCGCGCCTGGGACAGACCCAGGCCAGCCAGTCGGCGGTCCAGTTCGGCACGCCAGCCACGAGACATCTGGGCCAGTTGCATGCCAAAGCGGTGTTGATCGGTTAACGGCATAAAACACTCATGGTTAGACTGAAAATAGAGAAAAACTAATTATTAGTCAGCTAAGCATGACCTTTGGCTATAGGCAAGGTTTGCTCTGTACTGAATCGTTACATCTGTGCCGCAAGTCATTCAGACTTCGAATTCCGACTGCAGGGCGGCACGAACGCAATACAAAACACCTTCTGGAACTCTCCCCGCGAACAGCGCAGCAATTTCTGACACGGGCGGCAGTTCGCCTTCGCCGTCGAGGAAAGCGTCCTGGACTTCACCCATCAATTCTTCGGGCAGGTCCAGCGCTTGTTCAAGCGACAACTGCTGCTTGCCAATCGCCTCGGCGAGCATCGCGTAGACGTTCTTTTCCGAGCATTGCAACTGACCGGCGATCTGCAACGGTGTCATGCCGGCCCGAGCCAGAGTGATCAACTCGTGGCGCACATCGGCCACCACTTTCGGCGCCTCGACTTGACCGCCGAGCACTTCGAGGAAGGCCTCGCCGTAACGCTCCAGCTTGCGCGCGCCGACACCGCTGACCGTGGCCATTTCCGCCAGAGAAGTCGGCTGGCTGCGGAGCATTTCCAGCAGGGTCGAGTCGGGGAAGATGACGTACGGCGGCACGCCATGCTCTTCGGCGAGTTTGCGACGCAGGGCACGCAAGGCTTCCCACTGTTCGCGTTCTTCGCCGCGAACCAGTTGGCTGGCCGGGCTCTTGCTGGCGGTCTTGGCTGTGATTTGTGGCTTGAGATCGCGGCGCAACTCCAGGGTCACTTCGCCCTTGAGCAGCGGTCGGCAGGTGTCGCTCAGGCGCAGGCCGCCGTAGCCTTCGAGGTCGATGTCCGCCAGACCACGGGCAACAAGCTGTCGGAACAAGGAGCGCCATTCGCTCTCCCCCATCGCTTTGCCTACACCGTATACCGACAAATGCTGATGGCCGAAGCTGCGAACCTTTTCGTTGTCCTTGCCCAGCAACACGTCAACCAGATGACCGACGCCATAACGCTGACCGGTGCGGTAGATCGCCGACAGCGCCTGACGGGCCGGCTCGGTGGCGTCCCAGGTTTGCACGCCGTCGACGCAGTTGTCGCAGTGGCCGCAGGGCTCGGGCATGTCTTCGTCGAAGTACGCGAGCAGGGTCTGGCGGCGGCAGCGGGTTTCTTCGCAGAGCGAGAGCATGGCGTCGAGCTTGTGCTGCTCCAGACGCTTGTGGCGCTCGTCGCCTTCGGAGTTTTGCAGCATCTGCTTGAGCATCACCACGTCTTGCAGGCCGTACGCCATCCAGGCATCCGCCGGCAGGCCGTCACGCCCGCCGCGACCGGTTTCCTGATAGTAGGCCTCAAGGGACTTCGGCAAATCCAGGTGCGCGACAAAACGTACGTTAGGTTTGTCGATGCCCATGCCGAACGCCACGGTGGCAACCATGATCAGGCCTTCCTCGTTGAGGAAGCGCTTCTGGTGATGGGCCCGCGTGTCGTTGGGCAGACCGGCATGGTATGGCAGCGCCGGGAAACCTTGCTCGCTGAGGAACACCGCTACTTCATCAACCTTTTTGCGCGACAGGCAGTAAACGATACCGGCATCGCTGCGCCGCTCGGCGAGGAACGCCAGCAGCTGCTTGCGCGGCTGTTCCTTGGGCACGATGCGATAGAAAATATTGGGGCGGTCGAAACTCGAGAGGAAGCGCTCGGCATCCTGCAAATGCAGACGATCGACGATTTCTTCCCGGGTGCGCTTGTCGGCCGTTGCGGTCAGGGCAATGCGCGGGACGTTGGGAAACAGTTCCGCCAACTGGCCCAGTTGCAGGTATTCCCGACGGAAGTCGTGGCCCCATTGGGACACACAGTGCGCTTCGTCGATGGCGAACAGGGCGATTTCAAGGCTTTGCAGGAAGGCCAGCATGCGCGGCTGAACCAGGCGCTCGGGCGCCAGGTAGAGCATTTTCACCTCGCCGCGCTTGATCCGCGCCGCCAGATCACGCTGTTGCTCAGCGCTCAACGTGGAGTTCAACGCCGCCGCGGCGACGCCCAGCTCTTCGAGGGTGGCGACCTGATCGTCCATCAGCGCGATCAGCGGCGACACCACCACCGCCAGGCCTTCGCGCAACAACGCCGGCACCTGGAAGCACAAGGACTTGCCGCCACCGGTAGGCATCAGCACCAGGGCGTCGCCGCCACTGGCCACGCGCTCAATGATTGCACCCTGACGGCCACGGAAACTGTCGTAGCCGAAGATGTCCTTGAGGACGCGTTGAGCCTGTTCGAGCATAAAAACTCCAAAAATCACCGAAACATCCCTGCAAGGCTGGTTCAGAATCATGAAAGCTGCACCGACAAATCGTAAGTGCGCATTGCATGACGCTGCACATTTCAGCCGTGACGCCAGCAGGGCATCACAAAACGCGCGAGTATACCCGACGCCTGTCCCACAAAGGACGCCGCTCGCCGATCCTCTGTAGGAGCTGCCGAAGGCTGCGATCTTTTGATCTTGATTTCGGCGAGGCTGCAATTGTTGAAGATCAAAAGATCGCAGCCTTCGGCAGCTCCTACGGGGGAAGGCAGTGCGCCTAGGGGCAAATATGCCGCGCGGCTGGCCTGAGCGCTCAAGAAGGCCTAGAATTCCCGCATCGTATATTCTCCCCAAGGTAGCCCTTTAATGTCCTTCGCTGAGCAACTAACCCGCCTGCAAGTCTTCCTCGACGCCGACGAGCTGCATGACGAGGCGCTGGACTACGTGGCCGCCCACGGCTACCTGACTGCGCTGTCGATCTGTTCCGAGAGCGTTCCCGACCGTGAATGGATCGACGCACTCTTCGCCGAAGAGCCGCATTACGCCGACGACACCGAGCGTGAAGCGATCGAATCCACCCTGCTGCTGCTCAAGGCGCACATCGCTCGCCAACTGGCGTCCGACGAAGAGTTCGAGCTGCCGTGCGACCTCGACCTGGGCGAAGAGCCGGATGACTCCGACCTGCGCGGCTGGTGCATCGGTTTCATGGAAGGCGTATTCCTGCGCGAAGCCGCCTGGTTCGAAACCGCCGAAGATGAAGTCAGCGAAATGCTGCTGCCGATCATGGTCGGTTCCGGTCTGTTCGACGAACAGCCAGAGTTCGAAGACATCGCCAAAGACGCCAACCTGATGGACGACATGATCGTGCAGATCCCGGAAGCCCTGACCGCGCTGTACCTGCTGTGCCAGGCGCCAGACGAAAAACCGGCGATTCTCAAGCCACGTCACCATTAAGGTTTTGCCTATGGACAACCCCATAGGCAACCGCCCCCTGATGTTGCGCTACGTGCTGCTGGCCATCGGCTGGCTAAGCGTAGCGCTGGGGGTGATCGGGATTTTCCTGCCGGTGCTGCCCACCACACCGTTCCTGCTGCTGGCGGCCGCCTGTTTCGCCCGCAGCTCTCCGCGTTTCTATCAGTGGCTGGTTGAACATCCACGGCTTGGGCCGTGGGTTCGCGACTATCTGAGTGGCAACGGCATTCCACTCAAGGGCAAGGTCTATGCGATCGGCATCATGTGGGCGAGCATTTTGCTGTCCTGCTACCTGGTGCCCCTGCCGTGGGCGCGCGGGTTCATGCTGACCAGTGCAGTGCTGGTGACGGTTTATATCCTCAAGCAGAAAACCCTGCATAAACCCTGATCCCCATCTGTGGCCCGGGGCTTTTGCGGTGAGGGAGCTTTTGTGGCGAGGGGGCTTGCCCCCGTTCGGCTGCGCAGCAGTCGCCAACCAATCAATGCGGTGTGTCAGGATAAGATGGGTTGGCGGTTCTGGGGCTGCTTCGCAACCCAACGGGGGCAAGCCCCCTCGCCACAAAAGCAGTCCTGCAATCCCCCCTTCGTCCGACGACCTGCCCTTCCTCGCTGAAAACACCGCCTAGACTTCAGACATCTGCACCCGAGCAGCCAGACATGTCCCGCAGTCCGCGTAGTCCAGGATGGTCAACGCTCCGACTTCGGTTCGGCGGATGGCTGCTGCTGACGAGTTTTCTGCTGGCAGGGATAGGCAGCGTCTGGGCCGACTGGGACTTTGCGCAGATTCTGCAAACGGCCGAAAAACGTTACGGCCCCCTTGGGCTGGCCCGGGGAAGGATCGAGGCCTGGACTCAAATGCTGCAAAGCGAACTCAACGCGCCCGAGCGCGAACAACTGAATGCAGTCAATCGCTTCTTCAATCAACAACTGAGCTTTCAGGACGACACGCGTATCTGGCGTCAGACCGATTACTGGGCCACGCCCGTCGAATCCTTGATCAAGGGCGCCGCCGACTGCGAGGACTACGCCCTGGCGAAATATTTCAGCCTGCGACACCTCGGAATTCCCAGCGAGAAACTGCGCATCACCTACGTCAAGGCCCTGACCCAGAACCAGGCGCACATGGTGTTGACCTTCTACAGCAGCCCCACGGCCGATCCGCTGGTGCTGGACAACCTGATCGGCGAGATCCGTCCCGCTTCCCAACGCAAAGACCTGTTGCCGGTGTACGCCTTTAACGCCGAAGGCCTGTATTTGCCGGGAGCCAATGGTGGCAAACGCAGCAGCGACTCGAAAAAACTGTCGCGCTGGCAAGACGTGTTGAAAAAGATGCAATTTGAAGGGTTCGCCGTGGGCGAAGGCTAGCCGTTACTGCAAGGAGCGTTTTATGTCACTGCGCAAACAGTTGTTCCTCGCCATTTGCCTGTTTTTGCTGGTGGCCTTCGGCGGCAGTTTTTTTGTCAGCCTGGAAAGCTCTCGCGAACAGATGCTTGGCCAATTGCGCTCCCACGCCCAGGACGCCGCCACGGCGCTGGGCTTGTCATTGACTGCGCAGATCGATGACCCGGCGATGATCGAATTGATGGTCAGCTCGATTTTCGACAGTGGTTATTTCAGCAGCATTCGGGTCGTCAATATTGTGGATGAACGGGTGCTGGTGGAACGCAGCACACCGGCGCAAATCGAGGGTGTTCCCGGCTGGTTCATCAGCCTGGTGAACCTGCGCCCACAGGGTGGCGATGCACTGATCATGCGTGGCTGGGAGCAAGCGGCTCGGGTCGAAGTGCTAAGCAATCCGCAATTCGCCCTGGCCAAACTCTGGGATAGTACCCTCGGCAGTCTGATCTGGTTGTTGATTTGCGGACTGCTCAGCGCCGTGTTTGGTGGCTGGCTGTTGCGCCGGCAATTGCGCCCGCTCGACAAGATGGTCAAACAGGCTGAAGCCATCAGCAAGCGCGAGTTCCGCAGTTTGCCGAAACTGCCGCGCACCCCGGAGCTCAAACGCGTGGTGCTGGCTATGAACCAGATGGTGGAAAAACTCAAGGCGCTGTTCGAAGAAGAGGCCGCGCGCAGCGAAAAACTGCGGTCCGATTCTTATCAGGACAGTCTTACGGGTTTAGCCAACCGGCGTTTGCTGGATGAGCAACTGGCCGACCAACTACTGGTTTCCGAGCAAAGCTGCGACGGCCATTTGCTCATGCTGCGGATCAATGACCTGATCGGCCTAAACCAACGTCTGGGCGGCCAGCGCACCGATACCCTGATTGGCGCCGTCGGCGAACTGCTCAAACGCCTGACGCAACCACCGGAACGTCGAACCTGGCTCGCGGCGCGCAATCGGGGTGGCGAATTCAGCTTGCTGACCCCGGGCCTGGACCATAAGGACGCCGTACGCCTGGCTTCCGAAATCAGCGCCACCCTGGAAAACCTGCGCCTGACCGGTGCCAGCGACTGCATGCCGGTGGCGCACTTGGGCGTCGTCGCCTACTCCCCCGGCGAACCGGCGAACGATGTGCTGCTGCGCCTGGATCAAGCGCTGACCCAGGCCCGCCAGCACCCCGAGCGGCCGTGGATACACTTGGCCTATTCCGATACCGCACCGAACCAGACCCAACACGACTGGCGCAGCTGGATCGACGATGCACTGACCGAGGGCAAGATGCAGCTGTATTTTCAACCGGTGGTGCAATGCGCCGATACCAGCCAGGTGTTGCATCACAAAGTCCTCGCCCGTCTGCTCGACCCGCAAGGCGAGGCGATTGCCGCCGGGCATTTCCTGCCGTGGATCGAGCGCCTTGGCTGGTCGGCACGGTTCGACCTGGCGATGCTGGAAACCACCCTGGAATACCTCGCCGCCAACCGTTGGCCGCTCGCGCTGAGCCTGTCCGGCAGCACTCTGCGCGATCAGACCCAGCTGAAACTGATCTGCGACATACTTGAATCACTGCCGGAGCTGGCGCCGCTGCTGACCCTGGAAATCGACGAACGCCAACTGCCGCCCCCCGAAGAGTTGCAACGCCTGAGCCATAGCCTGCTCAACACCGGTTATCGCATCGGTTTGCAGCACTTCGGCGGCAACTTCAGCCAGATTGGCAACCTGACGCAACTGGGGCTGGCTTACCTGAAAATCGACGGAGCCTACATTCGGGGTATCAATGAACAGACTGACAAGCGCCTGTTCATCGAAGCGATTTTCCGGGCGACCAACAGTATTGATTTGCCGTTGATTGCCGAGATGGTGGAGACGCAGGGGGAGTTGGAAGCGATTCGGGAGTTGGGGTTGTTTGGGGTGATGGGAAGACTGATTGGGCCGCCGGAGCCGATGTGACAATCAAAAAGATCAAAAGATCGCAGCCTGCGGCAGCTCCTACGCCAACCGCATTGGCCCGGATATACGCGATCACGCTCCCCACCGCTTTTCAGGGCCGGCGATCCTCGACCCGAGCCTGACTCTTGCTCCAATCAGTCAGCAGGCTGTAAGCCACGGCCAACAATGTCGGGCCGATGAACAGACCGATAAACCCAAATGCAATCAACCCGCCAAACACCCCGAGCAGCACAATCACCAACGGCAAATTCCCGCCCCGACTGATCAGGTACGGCTTAAGCACGTTGTCGACCCCGCTGATGATGAACGCCCCCCAAATCCCGAGGAACACCGCCATCCCGTACTCGCCCTTCCAGGCCAACCACGCCGTGGCCGGAATCCACACCAACGGCGGCCCCATCGGAATCAGGCTCAGCAAAAATGTCACAACCCCCAGCACCAGCGCCCCCGGCACGCTGGCAATCAGGAAGCCGATCAACGCCAGCACTGCCTGAGCCGCCGCGGTGCCGATCACGCCGTTGACCACGCGCTGCACGGTGCCCGCCACCAATTCGATGTAATAGCCGGCGCGGTCACCGATCAGCCGTTCCAGCAACCCATGAACAAACACCGCCAACCGCGGCCCGTCCCGGTAGAAAAAGAACACAAAGACAATACTCAGCGTCAGCTCAAGGATGCCACCGCCGATCTGTGCACTGCGCGCCAGCAACCAGTTACCGACCTGCCCCAGATAAGGCTTGATCGCCAGCATCATCGCCGCGCCTTGCTGATCGATGCTGTTCCAGATCCCCACCAACCGCTCGCCGACCAAGGGAATACCCCCCAGCCAGATCGGTGCTTCAGGCAGACCGTCGACTTGCACATCCTTGATGAACGCAGTGGCATCGCGTACATGATCCGCCAGGTTGAAGCCCAGCCACACCAGCGGTGCTGCCACCAGTAACATCCAGGTCAGCGTCAGTAACAGCGCCGCCAGGGATTCACGACCATTGAGCCAACGGGTCAACAAACGCATCAGCGGCCAACTGGCAAACGCCAGCACCGCGCCCCAGAACAGCGCCGACCAGAACGGCGCCATCACCCAAAAGCTCGCGCCAAACAGCACCAGGAGCAGAATCTGCACCAACAGCCGATCGTTATTGAGCATGTATGATCCTGAAAAAAGTCAGCCGAAAAAGTCAGTCAGCAAAGAGTAGGCGAACACGCGGAACACGTTCGCCCAATGAAGCTTATCGCAACAGTTCGAAGTGCAGGCCAGAGCCTTCGACGTTGCCGGTTTCCATCCGTGCCGACCGCACGCCCTGGCCGATCAATGCCTGACGCCAGGCTTCGGCATTGGGCCCCGAAACATTGACGCGCAACGTGGTGTCCAGGTTCAGGCCTCGGGAAATCAAACGCAGCCAGGTGTCGTCAGGGTCGCCGCCGAGTTTGGGGAAGTCGAGTTTCCCAGTGCTTTTTAGCTGTCGCAGCAAGGTCGCGGACGTTGGCACCAGATCGCCCAATGGTGCAGCAGCGTCGAACTGCTCGACGTGCAGATAGGCTTTGCGATTGCCGCGAGTGATGCTGTAAAGCGCCACCAGTGTGTTGTCTTGAGGGGCTGCCAGACGCAGCAGCAAATAAGCCTGCTGATTATCGGCGCCATACAGCTTGGCGTTGCCGAAGACTTCATTGGCCCACAGGCTGCTTTCGCCACAATCCCGGGCCTGGCACCAGAACAGCAACTCGGCGCCCTGTTTCTGCAAGGCTTCGCGAGCGGTAGTGAAGGCGTCGGTAGAGGAATGCTCCGGTGGCAATTCGTAGGTCACCGAGGTGGTTTGACCCCGAGCAGTGACCTGACCGTCGAAACGCAGCTGGCCGCTGATCTTGCGGATCGAACCCAACGGATATATCCGCTCGAGCTCGACAGCCGGGCGATAGTCGACGATCTGCGCATCGGCCATACGCGGCACGATCGGCAGGTCCTGACTGCCAGGGATATCAGCGGCAAATAAAAGAGGACTGAAACAACACAGCGCCAGCAGAGTGAGTGAACGCATGGATAGACTCATCGAATCAGCATGGCTTGGGCACCCTTGATGACACTGTCGTCATCGATGCGCTCGGGCACCAGTAAACCGCGTTGGATCGCAGGGCGCGCCTCCATGGTCGCCATCCAGCGCTGCAGGGCTGACAAACCATCCACCGCGACACCGGACCATTCATGGCCACGGACCCACGGATAAGTGGCGATGTCGGCAATGCTGTACTCGCCCGCCAGAAACTCTACGGCTTGCAGACGCGTGTCGAGCACTTCATACAAGCGCCGGGTTTCGTGTTGATAACGGTCGATGGCGCCCTGGAGTTTTTCCGGGAAATAGCGGAAAAACACGTTGGCCTGGCCCTGCATCGGCCCGATTCCGCCCATCTGGAACATCAGCCACTGCAACACCACCGAGCGCCCCTTGGGGTCTTGGGGCAGCAGTTTGCCGGTCATCTCGGCGAGGTAAATCAGAATCGCGCCGGACTCGAACACGGCGAAATCGCCATTGGCACGGTCGACAATCGCCGGAATCCGCCCATTGGGATTGATCTTGAGGAAGTCCGGGGACTTCTGTTCCTTTTTGTCGAAACTCAAGGCATGCACTGTATAGGGCAGGCCGAGTTCCTCGAGCACGATAGAGACCTTGTGGCCATTCGGGGTCGCAGCGGTGTACAGATCTATCATGGTTGTCTCCCATTTCAACCCGCCCAGCCTCGACAGTTGCCGGGCGCAAGTCAAGGAACGGCGAAGAACCGATTGAAACAGTCTGCGACAAGGTCGGCACCGGGTTCGTCATTCAGGTGCAAATGATGGCCGCCAGGCAACTGTTCACGGCTAAAGGGTAGACGTTCCAGCAACTCAGGATGTTTGGCGAGCATGCCGTCAGCCGCGACCACCAGGTGTGCCGGGCAACTGACGCGCTGGACGAAGGCCATCGCCTGTTCAGTGGTCAGACGTAGCGGTGATGGAAGGGTCAGGCGGTTGTCGGTGCGCCAGGTATAGCCGCCCGGCACCGGCATCAAGCCGCGCTGGGCCAGCAGTTCGGCGGCTTCGCGACTGACCGCCACCAAGCCTTTCATTCGTGCTTCGATGGCGCGATCGAGAGTGTTGTAGACCGGTTTGCGTTTTTCCCGCAGATCCAGCTGCGCTTGCAGGGCCATGCCCATGCGTTCGGCGGCGTTTTCGCCTTTGTCTGTAGGAGGAATGATGCCGTCGATCAAGGCCAGATGAGTCACCCGCTCCGGCAACGACCCGGCCAGCACCAGCGAGACAATCGCCCCCAGGGAATGCCCCAGCAGCGCAAAACGTTTCCACCCCAACTGCTCGGCCACTTGCAGCACGTCGTGCGCGTAGTCCCACAGCGCGTAACCGGCGCCATTCGGCCGATGCCCCGAGTGACCATGCCCGGCCATGTCCAGCGCGATGATGCGCAAACCCTTGAGCTTCGGTGCCAACCGGGCAAAGCTGTTGGCGTTGTCCAGCCAGCCGTGCAAGGCAATCACTGGCAAGCCATCTTCAGGCCCGAACAAGTGCGCCGCCAACTCGATATGCGGCAGGCTCAGGCGAACTTCTTCGACGACGCTGTTCATGCGCAATCCTGTTGGCTGCGACCGTCCCAGCGACTGAACAGATTCTTCAGCAGCGTGGCCGTGTCTTGTGGACGTTCGAGGGGAAACATATGGCCGCCGGGAATGGTCAAGGACTCGCCCAAAGGCATACGCCCGACGGATCGGGCGTGATGGCGCATCACCACGCGGCTCTTGTGCCCGCGAACCACCGCCAGCGGCACTTTCAACTGCCGTGCGCGGCCGGGGCTGGTGTGGGGCACACCGCGGTAGATGCTGATTTCCGTGGCCGGGTCAAAACGCAGCCGTAGCTTGCCACCGACATTGTGCAAACCATGTTGAAGATAGGCCTCGAAGCATTCCGGATCGAAGCCACGAAACAGGGTTTTACCGGCGAAATACAATCGGGCTGCGTCCAGATCGGCAAACTCTTCCCGTCGTCCCAACGTGCGGCCGGCCGGGGTCAAGCGATCGATGAACCCGAAGCGCTTGGCGGCACGGATCACCCATTGATCGGCGCGGGTCAGCACCGGTGAATCGAGCATCACCACGCCGCGATACAGCTCAGGGCAACGCAAGGCGGCGTGCAGGTGCAGCACGCCGCCGAAGGAGTGACCGACGCCCCAAACCGGTTCCGGTTGCTGCTTTAGGTGATGAATCAGCTCATCCACCAGATTGTTCCAGTTGTCGTCGGCTGGAAAGCGCGGGTCATGGGCGTGCTGCTCCAGATGCGTCACCTGATACTCGGGCGCCAGCGCCGCGAACAACTTGCCGTAGGTCCCCGAAGGAAAGCCATTGGCGTGGGCGAAAAATATCTGTTGCGACATACCTGCAAATCCATGAGCGAGAACGGGGGTTGATTGTCCGTAAGACCGTGTCCTACAGCAATGACCATAACTGCCAGGAATGGTGGTAGGAGATGTCGCAAAGATCAAAAGATCGCAGGGTAGGAGCTGCCGAAGGCTGCGATCTTTTGATCTTCTAAATCATCGCGCCGGTGGATTCTCCCCCACCGGCACCACTGCCATGGTCAGCCGCGACACGCAACTGGCCTTCCCTTCATCACTGCTCAAACGGATATCCCAGACATGGGTCGTGCGCCCGATGTGAATCGCCTTGGCCACCGCCGTCACCCGCCCACTGCGCAGGCCGCGCAAATGGTTGGCGTTGATTTCCAGGCCCACGCAATAAAATTTGCTGGCGTCGATGCACAGGAAACTAGCCATCGAGCCGACGGTTTCGGCCAGCACCACCGAGGCGCCGCCGTGCAGCAAACCATAGGGCTGGTGTGTGCGGTGGTCGATGACCATGCTCGCGGTCAGGGACTCGTCATCGAAGGCTTCGAAGCGAATATCCAGCACTTCGCCGATGGTGTTTTTCTGGATTGCGTTCAACTGCTCGACGTTGGGAGTGGTGCGCCACAGACTCATCGTTACGTTCCTTTGTTGGAGTTGTTCGTGGCTCAATCCTGCCACAGCACCGCCTCGCTGCGCTCGCTCCATTCTGCAAACCGAGCACCGTAAGCCGCTTCGATCATGTTGCGCTTGATCTTCAGGGTCGGTGTCAGGAAGCCGTTCTCCACTGCCCAACTGTCCTTGACCACCACCAATCGACGCAAGCGCTCATGCCTGTCGAGAACGCCGTTGACCTCCTCCAGCAGTTTTTCCAGGCTTGAATGCAAACCCGCCCGGGCCGATCCCTTCGCGTCCTGCTGACCGACCGCCGACAACACGCACAACCCCAGTGGTGCGCTCAGCCCATCGCCAACCACGCACACTTGTTCGATCCGCGTATGCACCGCCAGGCGATTTTCAATCGGTGCCGGGGCAACGTATTTGCCTTTGCTGGTTTTGAAGATTTCCTTCAATCGCCCGGTCAGGCGCAGGTTGCCTTCGGCGTCTTCCTCGCCCTTGTCACCGGTGCGCAGGAAACCGTCTTCGGTGATGGCTTCGGCGGTTTTCCCGGGTTCCTTGAAATAGCCGAGCATGGTCGCGCCGCTGCGCACCAGTACTTCACCAGACGGTTCGATGCACACTTCGACTTCCGGACATGGCTTACCGATCCAGCCGGGTTTGTTCTGACCCGGCAGGCCGATGTGGGAATAACCGCAACTTTCGGTCATGCCGTACACCTCCAGCACATCCAGCCCCAGTTTTTGGTACCAGAGCAGCAAGGTCTGTGGCACGGGCGCAGCGCCGGACAAGGCGATGCGCAAGGCGTCCAGCCCCAGCCCGGCGAGGACTTTGTGCCCTACCCGTTTGCCGATGAAGGGCAAGCCGAGCAGGAAGTCGAGGCGCTTTTCCGGGATTTTGCTGTAGACGCCCATCTGGAATTTGGTCCAGATCCGCGGCACACCGAACAGCGCCGTCGGCCGGGCACGCTGCAAATCGTTGAGAAAGGTGTCGAGGCTCTCGGCAAAAAAAACTGTTTGCCCGGTGTAGATCGACGCCAACTCGACGAACATCCGCTCGGCGACGTGGCACAGCGGCAGGTAGGAAAGCAGGCGATCCGACTCATTCAGGCCGAATAACTGCGTGCCGCGAGTGGTGGCAAAGCCCAAGGTGCCGAAACTGTGCATCACGCCTTTCGGTTGGCCCGTGGTGCCGGAGGTGTAAATGATGGTCGCCAATTGATCGGCGGCGGGTTTGGGGTCGTCCTGAATCGGCGAACTGCGCTGCAGATCGGCCCAGCTGAAATCGAAAGTGCCAGCCGGGCACAGCGGCAGGCTGATGGTCGGCAGGTCGGATCTGACCCCGGCGGACATGCCCGGCCAGTCATCCAGCTTGCCAATGAACACCAGCGCGGCTTCGGAGTGATCGAGCACCTGGGCCACGGAATCGGCGGTCAGATTGGGATACAGCGGCACCGAGACATGCCCGGCCATCCAGATCGCCAGGTCGGCGATGATCCAGTGGGCGCAGTTTTTCGAGATCAGCGCGATGTGGCTGCCTTGTGGCAATTCGCGAGCCCGCAACCAGTGGGCGGCACAGCGCGCCTGATGGCCGACGTCGGCCCAGGTCAGCGTCTCGACCTGGCCGCCCCCCGTCGGCTGAACCAGAAAGCGCTGGCGGGGATGACGGGCTTCACGCTCGTAGAAGGCGTCCAATGGCAAACGGGAAGCAGCAGACATGCGACTTGCTCCTTTATTTTTTGTCTGGAGCAAGCGTAGTCAACCAAGCAAGTGCTTGGTTGACTATTTCACACAAAAAACAAGAATGCCGCCGCCCCTGTGGGAGCGTGGCTTGCCCGCGATGGTATCAACGCGGTTTCACCGATACACCATGGTGTCTGCATCGCGGGCAAGCCACGCTCCCACAAAAAACGGTCAAGGGTGCTTGATGCCGTTGAGCCTCATCGACCCGATCAGCAGTTCATTGTTCTCCAGCTCGGCCAGGCCGGCGGTGCTGACTTTTTCCGGTGGATAGCCAGCGCCGTGCTGCAGATAGCTCAGCAGGTTGCCCACCAGCGGATTGTGACTGACCAGCAGGACGTCACTCACCGATACAAGCTGCTCCGCCACCTTGTCCGGATCAGTATCCGGGGTCAGCCATTCGACGGTGCGGATCTCTGGCTCGAAACCCAGAGCCTCACGCACCAGCAAAGCGGTCTCCTGCGCTCGCAAGAAAGGACTGGCATAAATGGCGGTGAGCGGCTGGCCGATCAATTGGGCCGCAGCACGCAACACCTCTTCACGGCCGTGGGCGGTCAATGCCCGCTCGGAGTCCGGACGAGTACCGTGAGGTTCGGCTTCGCCATGACGCAATACCCAGAGTTTCATAGTTTTGGCTCCTCATCTCGGGCCGGATGCGGTGCTGGCGCCACAACGTGCGGAGCTTCACCTTCCGGTGTACGCGGCGTCGGCCAGTCGGCGAACGGCCAGGGCTTCTGGTCGCTGTGAAAGCTGCCGAAACGACCGATCTGCGCCAGAAACTGGCTCAGGCTGTCGCCGAAATTCATCAAGCTGGCGCTCGGTGCGCCATAAATCAAACGATAGATCAGCTGCACAAATACCACCGCACCGAGGATCAATTGCGCCACTTGCCAGACCAGCACATAGACAATCATCCACAGCACTCGCAGCAGGATGGATTCGTACTTGGCTTCTACTTTCTGATCGTTCATGTCTCACTCCGTTCCTATTGAGTAGAGGGTTCAGTTGAAACCGCTGGTTGAAATAAAGTCGACGTCGGTTTTCGGCTCGCCACGCATCAGCAGTGCGATCACCTGTTCAAGCGTGCGGCCTTCGAACAGAATCGCATGCAATCCGGCGACCAATGGCATATACACGCCAGCTTCATGCGCCTTGGCCTTGAGCACCTTAAGGGTGTTCACGCCTTCGGCGACTTCGCCCAGGCGCGTCACCGCGTCTTCCAGGCTCAAGCCTTGGCCAAGGGCAAACCCGACCTGATAGTTGCGGCTTTTCGGCGACGAACAGGTGACGATCAAATCGCCGACACCCGCCAGACCGAGGAAAGTCATCGGGTTGGCGCCCTGATTCACCGCGAAGCGGGTCATTTCCGCCAGTGCCCGGGTGATCAGCATGCTCTTGGTGTTTTCACCCATGCCCAACGCCACCGCCATGCCGGCGATGATTGCGTAGACGTTTTTCAGCGCCCCGCCCAGCTCCACGCCAAAGCGGTCGGCGCTGGCGTACACGCGAAAGGTCCGGCCATGCAGCGCTTCCTGAACCTGTTGGCAAAGCGCTTCGTCTTCGCTGGCGACCACGGTGGCGGTCAGCGCATGCTCGGCGATTTCACGGGCCAGATTCGGGCCCGACAGCACGCCGATGCGCGCTTGCGGGGCAATTTCTTCGAGGATCTCGCTCATCAGCTTGAACGTATGGGCTTCGATGCCTTTGGTCAGGCTCACCAGCAGTTTGCCGCTCAAACGTTCGGCGTGAGGGACCAATACCGAGCGCAGCGCGCTGGATGGCAGCGCGACGAAGCACAGGTCGCAGGCCTCCAGGGTGGCTTGCAGGTCCGTGACCGCCTCCACCGCCGGAAGAATCTTAATGCCTTTGAGGTAACGCGGGTTCTCACGATTGACCCGAATGGCCTCGGCCTGTTCGGGGTCGCGCATCCACAGCCGGACCTGATGCCCATTCTCGGCCAGCAGATTAGCCACGGCGGTACCAAAACTTCCGCCTCCCAGGACCGCAATTGGGCGCTGATCAGTCATATGCAATCCGTTAATCCATACCAGTGGCGATGCCGGCATTATACGGAGCGGCCCGGTCGCGGCCAGCCCCAGCATCAATTACCGACACTTGTAGGAAGAAGACCAAGAAAACCGAGGAAAATGCCCATAACGTGACTGGAAAAGTCTTTGCGCTCGGTTAACATGCGCGCCAACTAATCGCTATCAAGGCCGTACCGTGTCTTTTGGCTTTCCCCGTCCTCGCTCGCCGCTGGTATTGGCGCTGATCTTCAGCTCGCCATTGCTGGCCGACGACCTGTTCCTCGACAATGATCCGTTGCCGCAAGTGCTGACGGCGACGCGCTTGAAGCAGTCGCCTGCGGCCGTGCCGGGGAGCATGACGGTGATCGACAGCGAACTGATCAATGCCAGCGGCGCGCGGGACATCAGCGAGTTGCTGCGGCTGGTGCCGGGGATGATGGTCGGTAATATCAGCGGCAATCAGGCGGCGGTGAACTACCACGGCACCAATGCCAGCGAAGCGCGGCGCATGCAAGTGTTGATCGACGGCCGTTCGGTGTATCGCGCAGGCCTGGCCACGGTGGACTGGAGTGATATTCCGGTGGCCATGGAAGACATCGAGCGCATCGAGGTTTTCCGTGGCCCGAACACCGTCAGCTACGGCGCCAACGCGCTGATGGCGGTGGTCAATATCATCACCCGCAAACCGGCCGACAGCCACGGCACGCGACTGAAAGTCACCCGTGGCCAGCGCGGTATCAATGATTTCTACGCCAGCCAGGGCATGGGTTGGGACAGCGGCGACTTACGCCTTTCGCTGTCCGGCCAGCAAGACGATGGCTTCGACTCGGACCGCACCGGCGCCGATTACCGCGACAGTCGTCGCTTGAACCGCTTCAGCCTCGCCGTCAGCCAGACGCTCAATGAAAACCAGAGCATCGACTTGCAACTGAATGCCAAGGACGGGACCAACCAGCGGCCCTATACCTACCGTCCGGTATTTTCAGGGATTACTGCCGCCGGGAACAATTCCGACGTCATTGCCAAGGACTATGCCGGCTCGCTGCGCTGGAATCTGGACATCAATCCCGATCACAGCCTTTATATTCAAGGCTCGGCGCAACACTGGGATCGCCAGCAAACCTGGCGTGCCTGCGATGCCGAGATCTCATTCAGCCCGGAACTGACCGAGCTCTGGCAACTCAATCCGAATTACACCGAACGCCTGGCGCGCAACATGGTGCGCTTTACCAGCTTAGGTGCACCGGCAGGCACACCGGCCGAACAGGCATTGGGCAATCAGGTGCTGGATCAATGGCGAAATGGCGCCCGGCAAACCCTCTGCGGCGACATCGACCAGAGCGCCCGGGAATCGCGCTACGACCTCGAACTGCAAGACACGCTCAGCCTGTCCGACAGTCTGCGGCTGGTCAGTGGCATGAACTATCGTTACGACCGGGCCAATTCCGAGACCTACTTCAATGGCACGCTCGACGACACCACCTGGCGGGCGTTCGGCCAACTCGAGTGGCGCGCCACCGAACACTGGTTGCTGCAGGGCGGGGCGATGTTCGAAGACACGCAATTGACCGGTAACTCGCTGACCCCACGGGTGGCGGTCAATTACCTGATTAACCCGCGCCACGGCTTGCGCGCGGTGTATTCGGAAGCCATCCGCTCGCCGGACATGTTCGAGAACAACGTCAACTGGAGTTATCAGGTGACCAACCTGAAGCCCAGTGCCTACGGCCAGTCCAGCGCCCGCTATTTCGTCAAGACCCGTGGCCCGGGTGACCTCGAACAGGAACGCATGCGCTCCCGGGAATTGGGCTACAACGGCTACTTCGCAGAGTGGGGGCTGGCGGTCGACGTGAAGCTGTTCTACGACGAAATCACCGGCATGATCAGCGAACCACTGCGCAACAACCAGTACATCGCCAGCAACTCGAACAGCTCGCGCTTCACTGGAACTGAAACCCAGCTGGATTGGCGCGTCAGCAGCGCCGATCGTCTGCGCCTGACTTATGCCTATGTCGACGCCGAAGCCAGCAACCCGCTGGATGCACAACAGACTGCGCGCAACAGCGGCTCCGCCGGTTGGCTACGCAATTGGGGCCAGGGCTGGAACAGCGCGCTCTTCTACTATGGTGCCGACGCCCTCAACGGTTACCGCTTCGAACGGATCGACACCCGCATCGCCAAACGCATCGGTTTAGGCAAGGCCAATCTGGAACTGGCCGGGGTCCTCCAGCAACGCCTCGACAATCAACCCACCACCTTCGTCGACAACAACTACGACGATCGCCGGGTGCTCTACTTCAGCGCGGAGCTGGAGTTCTAAGATGCAGCATCGCCCGTCACCGAAGACGCCAACCCTTGGCCGCCTGCTGGCCGGGTTGTGCCTGGTGTTTACCGGGCTGCTGTGCAATCTGCCGGCACGGGCCGCTGACATTCTGCTGACCGGCGCCGAGGACGGTGCCGGCGTGCAGTCTTTCGTTCAGGCCCTCAGCGAGTTGCGCCCCACCGACAGCGTGCGCTTCCAGCCTGTCGCCAGCCTGCCGGCGCCAGGCCAACTGCCCGTCGACACCCGTCTGGTTCTGCTCGACTTGACCAGCCTCGACTGGCGCCTGCAAGACGCCCAGGGCCCGGCAACACTGGTGCTGCGCATCAGCCGCCTGCAAGCCCGCCAACGCTTGGGCAATGAAATGCCCCCGCACCTCAGCCTGCTCTGGAGTGATCCGCCGCTGGACCGACAGTTGCGCCTGACCCGACTGCTCCTGCCTGAGGCCCGGCGGGTCGGCGTGCTTGTCGACAGCCACAGCGAATTTTTGTTGAAAGAAGTGCGTCAGGCCGCCCTGCCCCTGGGCCTTGAAGTGGTCACCGAGCGTTGGGATAACACCAATGACAGCCGTCCCTTGCAGGCCCTGCTGAAAAACAGTGATGTGCTGCTGGGCCTGGACGACCCTGATCTGTACAACCCGAAAACCGTGAAAAACCTGCTGCTCAGCAGCTATGCGCGGCAACTGGCGCTGATCGGTCCCAACGCAGCCTTTGTCAGGGCCGGCAGTCTGGCCAGTACTTACAGCGACCAGAACGATTGGCTGAAGATTCTCGACGAGCTGCTCGACCGCCCCTCGAGCACCTGGCCGCGCGCACTGTATCCGCAACACTTCAAGGTCTTGAGCAACCCGCAAGTGGCTCGTTCACTCAGTATTGAACCGATGAATGAAGCCTCTGTCGCAACACAGCTGGCCGAAGGAGAACGCCGCCCATGACCTTCCGTCGCGGTTGGGACATCAATACCCGCACCCAGATCATCAGCCTCGGCCCGGCCCTGCTGCTGACGTTGCTGCTGATCAGTTTTTTCACCTTCGTGCGAATCCAGGACCTGCGCCAGGAACTCAATCACACCGGTCAGCTGATCGCCAATCAACTGGCGCCGGCCACCGAGTACGGGGTCATTTCGGGTAACAAAGAGGTGCTTGAAAGTTTGCTCAAGGCCACCCTGGCGACGCCCAACGTACGCTTTCTGGAAGTACAGGACAGAGCCAACCGGATTCTGGTGTACGTCGAGCAACCGTCGGAAGCCCACAACCGCTCGCATCAGGTCGAAGTGTTCCAGGCACCGGTGCGCCTGCAACGCATCGCGCTCAACAATGACTTTTTTCAGAACAGCCGTACCGCCGCCAGTGCGCCGGGCGAGGATTATCTGGGCCGGGTGATCGTCGGCCTGTCCAATGACGCCTTCAACCAACGCCAGCAGGAAATCCTCTTCAAGGCCGGGATCCTTGCCTTGTTCGCTCTGCTGTTTACGTTTTTGCTGGCTCGACGCCTGGCCGGCAGCCTGTCGCAACCGATCCACGACATCGGCAACGCCGTCAAGGCGATCCAGAAGGGCGACTACAAAACGCCCCTGCCGATTGTCGACGACACTGAACTGGGCGCCCTGTCGCAGCACATCAACAACCTTGCCCAAGGCCTTGAGCAAGCCAGTCGCGAACAGCATCAGGCCATGGCGCAATTGATCCAGACCCGCGAGGAAGCGGAAAAGGCCAACAACGCCAAATCCGATTTCCTCGCGATGATGAGTCACGAATTGCGCACGCCGATGAATGGCGTGCTCGGCATGCTGCAACTACTGGAAACCACCGAGATGACCGAGGAGCAGATCGAGTACGCGGCGCTGGCCTCGGAATCCACCGAGCACCTGCTCAAAGTGATCAACGACATTCTCGATTTCTCGCGCATCGAGCGTTCGGAACTGGAGCTGGAGCATATTCCGTTCAACCTCGCGGACCTGATCGGCAGTTGTGCCCAGTCGTTCCAGCACAGCGCGGTGCAACGCGGGCTCGACTTGCAACTGCGGATACCCGAGGACATGCGCATCCTGCAGGTTCAGGGCGATCCGACGCGGATCCGGCAGATTCTGGTCAATCTGGTCGGCAATGCGCTGAAATTCACCGAACGGGGCCGCGTCACGATCGAACCGCAATGGCAGTCCCTGGATCACGAACTGCTGTGGTTCACCTGCACCGTGCGCGACAGCGGAATCGGCATCCCGCCCGCAAGCCTGGAGTTAATGTTCAACGCGTTCCAGCAGGCCGACAGTTCTATTTCAAGACGTTACGGCGGCACCGGACTGGGGCTGCCGATTGCCCGCACTCTGGCTGAGCGGATGGGCGGCACCTTGCGTGCTCAGAGCGAAGAAGGCGTTGGCTCGGTGTTCACCCTGGAAATCCCTTTGGCTCTGTATAAGCAGCCATTGCCAGCGTTGACGCCACGAGGACATACCGGCAATGACCACGGCGAAGGTCGCGATGTGCTGCTGGTGGAGGACAACGCGGTCAATCGCACCGTTGTCGAAGCAATGTTGCGCAGTCTGGGCTTTACTGTCAGCGTCGTCACCGATGGTGCACAAGCGGTGCGTAGCGCCGAGAGCCGGACTTTCGACGCGATTCTGATGGACTGCCGACTGCCGGTCATCGACGGTTACGAAGCCACCCGACAGATTCGCCAACTACCCGGCTGTGCTGACGTGCCGATCATCGCGCTGACGGCCAATGCCTTGCAGGGCGACCGCGAAGCCTGTTTATCGGCGGGAATGAACGATTACCTGGCCAAGCCCTTCAAACGCACGGATCTGCAGCAAATTCTGCAGCGTTGGGTGCAGTAGTACAGGCCTTTCGGCTATCTGCGACTGGCGTGAAAGACGAAAGTGCGGCAGTCTTAGGCACCCGAACAGGCCCGAAAAGGGGCTTGAATAATAATTTCAGTGCACAAGTGTACATTCATGTCCTTGGTGCTGTGACTTTCACCACAACGCAATAGTCTATGAGTAGGCTGCTGACTCGAGGCATGAACGCTTCGATCGGCCGGGAAGATTCGCCCCACCCTGCCGCATGGACTATTGAGGAGCTCGCATGACCAAACAAAACGCCTTTACTCGGGAAGACCTGCTGCGCTGCAGTCGTGGTGAGTTGTTCGGCCCAGGTAACGCGCAACTGCCCGCCCCGAACATGCTGATGGTCGATCGCATCACCCATATCAGCGAAGAGGGTGGCAAGTACGGCAAGGGTGAATTGGTCGCCGAGCTGGATATCACTCCAGACCTGTGGTTCTTCGCCTGCCACTTCGAAGGTGATCCGGTAATGCCGGGCTGCCTGGGCCTCGATGCCATGTGGCAACTGGTCGGTTTCTTCCTCGGCTGGCAAGGTCTGCCGGGCCGCGGACGCGCCTTGGGTTCGGGCGAAGTGAAATTCTTTGGCCAGGTACTGCCGACCGCCAAGAAAGTCACCTATAACATCCATATCAAACGCGTCCTGAAGGGCAAGCTGAACATGGCCATTGCCGATGGTTCGGTGACCGTCGACGGCCGCGAAATCTATACCGCCGAAGGCCTTCGGGTCGGCGTTTTCACCTCCACTGACAACTTCTAAGGGTTATCCGCATGCGCCGCGTCGTTATCACTGGTCTGGGCATCGTTTCGTGCCTGGGCAATGACAAAGAGACCGTCTCCGCTAACCTGCGTGCAAGCCGCCCTGGCATCCGGTTCAACCCGGAATATGCTGAAATGGGTCTGCGTAGCCAGGTTTCCGGCTCCATTGACCTTCCCCTCGAAGAGCTGATCGATCGCAAGATTTTTCGCTTCGTCGGCCACGCGGCGGCTTACGCCTATCTGGCCATGAAAGACGCCATCGCAGACTCCGGCCTGACCGAAGAGCAGGTTTCCAACGTGCGTACCGGCCTGATCGCCGGTTCCGGTGGCGCGTCGACCTTGAACCAGATGGAAGCGCTGGACATCCTGCGCGAGAAAGGCGTCAAGCGCGTCGGCCCGTACCGCGTCACGCGGACCATGGGCAGCACCGTTTCGGCTTGCCTGGCCACGCCGTTCAAGATCAAGGGCGTGAACTACTCGATCTCCTCCGCGTGCGCCACCAGTGCTCACTGCATCGGTAACGCTGTGGAGCAGATCCAGTTGGGCAAACAGGACATCGTGTTCGCCGGTGGCGGTGAAGAAGAACACTGGAGCCAATCGTTCCTGTTCGACGCCATGGGCGCACTGTCCAGCCAGTACAACGAAACCCCGGAAAAAGCTTCCCGTGCCTACGACGCCAAGCGTGACGGTTTCGTCATCGCCGGCGGTGGCGGCATGGTCGTGGTCGAAGAGCTGGAACACGCCCTGGCCCGCGGCGCGAAGATCTACGCGGAAATCGTTGGCTACGGCGCGACCTCTGACGGCTACGACATGGTCGCTCCAAGCGGCGAAGGCGCCATCCGCTGCATGCAGATGGCCATGGCCACCGTCGACACCCCGATCGACTACCTGAACACCCACGGCACCTCGACTCCGGTCGGCGATGCCATGGAAATGAAAGGTGTGCGTGAAGTGTTCGGTGACAAGGCCCCGGCCATCAGCTCCACCAAGAGCCTGTCGGGTCACTCCCTGGGCGCCGCCGGCGTTCACGAAGCGATCTACTGCCTGCTGATGATGGAAGGCAACTTCATGGCGGGTTCCGCCAACATCGACGAACTGGACCCGGAAGTGGCAGACATGCCAATCCTGACCAAGACTCGCGAAGACGCCGCCATCAACACCGTGATGAGCAACAGCTTCGGCTTCGGTGGCACCAACGCCACGCTGGTACTGAAGCGCTGGCAGGGTAAGTAATACCCCCGCCGCTTCGCCGTAAACAAAAACGCCCCGACTGGTTCGGGGCGTTTTTTTTGCCTCTGAAATAATTACTCGGGCATGGCACAAAACCTGTGGGAGCTGGCTTGCCTGCGATAGCGGTGTGTCAGGCAACATCCATGTTTGCTGTGCCGACGTCATCGCAGCGGTGCGGCGATCCGACAAGCCAGCTCCCACAGGTTCAGCAGTGTTCAATCCATCGGGCTCGAACCGTGATTTTCATACTCTCGAACATGAAACATTTGTCATGAAACTCAATGGCCTGCGACTGAATGCCGCGTATTTCGCGGGCTGCAGGACTTTTTGCGAATTTCGCAAAAATTCGCTACCGAACTCTGTCGTTTACTTAGCCAGCTAACAAAATATATAACAAAGGCCTGCACACGCCTTGCTGCAGATAACAGAGATTGGAGCTAGCAGATGACTGTAAAAGTAACTGAACGCGACGATTCACATATGTCCCATGAAGGCATCGCCGCCGGTATCCGCATCTGGGATGTACATCAACAAGACCTGCTGGTCGGGATGTTCCACTCCGAGACCGAAGCCCACAAGTACAAGGCCGAACTGGAAACACTGGAACAGCAGCGCGAAGCACGCTCTGCATAATTCATAGCATTGAAAACGACAAACCCCGCCATGAGCGGGGTTTGTCGTTGTTGCAGCTTCTAACGGCTTACCACATCAGATCGTCAGGGATCTGATAGGCCGCATACGGATCGTCTTCGGCGCTGACTTCTTCTGTCTTCACATTCAACTGCACGATGCGTTGTGGATCGCGCTCCTGAATCTTCAGGGCCGCTTCACGAGGGATCACTTCGTAACCGCCGGCATGATGCACGATCGCCAGCGAACCGCTGCTGAGCTTGTTGCGCATCAGCGTGTTGACGGAGATGCGCTTGACCTTCTTGTCGTCGACGAAGTTGTAGTAATCCTCGGTGGTCAGCTTGGGCAGGCGCGAGACTTCAATCAATTGCTTGACCTGGGCGGCGCGGGCCTTCGCTTCTGCCTTCTCCTGCTGCTGGCGGTTCAGCTCCTGGTCGCGCTTGACCTTCTCGGCCATGGCTTCCTGAGCGGCACGCTGCTGGGAGTCATCGAGTTCAATCTGGCCTTTGTGGGCCAGACGTTGCTGCTTCTGCTTCTCTTTGCCGACCTGTTTGGCCTGCTTTTGATTGACCAGCCCTGCTTTGAGCAACTGGTCGCGAAGGGAAATGCTCATGGTGCTTATTTCTCACTTAGGCAACTGCTCAACCGCAGCTGGGCAAATTCTTTTCCTGACGTTTGGCTTCGCCCCACAAGGCGTCCAACTCTTCGAGGGTGCAATCTTCTATGGGACGGTGGGTGTCGCGCAATGCCTGTTCGATAAATCGGAAGCGTCTTTCAAACTTTGAGTTCGCGCTACGCAGTGCCGTTTCCGGATCGACCTTGAGGTGTCGCGCCAGATTGACCACGGAAAACAGCAGGTCGCCGACTTCATCGGCAATCGCTGCCGAGTCATTGTCGGCCATGGCTTCGAGCACTTCATCGAGCTCTTCGCGCACCTTGTCGAGCACCGGCAAGGCGTCCGGCCAGTCGAAACCGACCTGCCCTGCGCGCTTCTGCAGCTTTGCCGAACGGGACAGCGCCGGCAACGCGGCAGGCACGTCGTCGAGCAAGGACAACTGCTGCGGCGCCGAAGACTTCTCGGCGCGTTCTTCAGCCTTGATCTCTTCCCAGCGTTGCTTGACCTGCTCTTCATTCAAACGCGGGATGTCCTGCGACGCATACAGATCACCGGTGGGGAACACGTGAGGATGACGGCGGATCAGCTTGCGCGTGATGCTGTCGACCACACCATCGAACTCGAAACGCCCTTCTTCCCGGGCCAATTGGCTGTAATAAACCACCTGGAACAACAAGTCGCCCAACTCACCCTGCAAATGATCGAAGTCCCCGCGCTCGATGGCGTCGGCGACTTCGTAGGCTTCTTCCAGGGTGTGCGGGACGATGGTCGCGTAGGTTTGCTTGATATCCCACGGGCAGCCGTACTGCGGGTCGCGCAGACGGCTCATCAGGTGCAACAGATCTTCAAGTGAATACATCTTTCATTAATCTCTACACACTTCACTTGTAGGAGCGAGGCTTGCCCGCGAAGGCGGTGTGTCAGGAATGCCGCCTTCGCGGGCAAGCCTCGCTCCTACAGGTGTCACCATCAATTTCCGTGCAGGTCTCTCACGGTGTGCGGTTACGGCGGGTTTCGATGATGTTCGGCAACTGGGAAATCCGCCCCAGCAACCGTCCCAGCGCATCCAGCCCCGGAATTTCGATGGTCAGGGACATCAACGCCGTGTTGTCCTCTTTGTTCGAACGGGTGTTGACCGCCAGCACGTTGATCCGCTCGTTGAGCAGCACCTGCGACACGTCACGCAGCAGGCCGGAACGGTCGTAGGCGCGAATGATGATGTCCACCGGATAGGTGAGCACCGGCACGGGGCCCCAGCTGACCTGGATGATCCGCTCCGGCTCGCGCCCGGCCAGTTGCAGCACCGAGGCGCAGTCCTGACGGTGAATGCTCACGCCACGGCCCTGGGTGATGTAACCGACGATCGCATCCCCCGGCAGCGGCTGGCAGCAGCCAGCCATTTGGGTCATCAGGTTGCCGACACCCTGGATCTGAATGTCGCCACGCTTGCCCGGTTTGTAGCCGGTGGCTTTGCGCGGGATCAGTTCCAGCTGTTCGTTGCCGCGTTCCGGCTCGACCAGTTGCTGCGCCAGATTCACCAGTTGCGCCAGGCGCAAATCGCCTGCGCCCAATGCGGCGAACATGTCCTCGGCGGTCTTCATGTTGGCCTTCTCGGCCAACTTGTCGAAGTCCACCTGCGGCAGGCCGAGGCGATTGAGTTCTCGCTCGAGCAAGGTCTTGCCGGCCGCGACGTTCTGATCGCGCGCCTGCAATTTGAACCAGTGAACGATCTTCGCCCGTGCCCGCGACGTGGTGATGTAACCCAGGTTCGGGTTCAGCCAGTCGCGGCTCGGCGTGCCGTGCTTGCTGGTGATAATCTCGACCTGTTCACCGGTTTGCAGGCTGTAGTTGAGCGGCACGATGCGCCCGTTGATCTTGGCGCCGCGGCAGTTGTGACCGATTTCGGTGTGCACGCGGTAGGCAAAGTCCAGCGGTGTCGCGCCCTTCGGCAAGTCGATGGCGTGACCGTCCGGGGTAAAGATGTAGACCCGGTCCGGCTCAATATCGACCCGCAGCTGTTCGGCAAGGCCACCAATATCACCCAGCTCTTCGTGCCACTCGAGAACCTGACGCAGCCAGGAAATTTTCTCTTCGTAGTGGTTCGAGCCGGACTTGACGTCGGTGCCTTTGTACTTCCAGTGCGCGCAAACCCCCAGCTCGGCTTCTTCGTGCATGGCGTGGGTGCGGATCTGCACTTCCAGCACCTTGCCTTCAGGGCCGATAACCGCGGTGTGCAACGAGCGGTAGCCGTTCTCTTTCGGGTTGGCGATGTAGTCGTCGAACTCTTTCGGGATGTGCCGCCACAGCGTGTGGACGATGCCGAGCGCGGTGTAGCAATCGCGCATCTCCGGCACCAGCACGCGAACGGCGCGCACGTCGTAGATCTGGCTGAATTCCAGACCCTTGCGCTGCATTTTGCGCCAGATCGAATAGATGTGTTTGGCGCGGCCGCTGATGTCGGCATCGACGCCGGTGGCCTGCAACTCGTCTTTGAGTTGGGTCATCACGTCGGCGATAAAGCGCTCGCGATCCAGCCGTCGCTCATGGAGCAACTTGGCGATCTGCTTGTACTGGTCGGGCTCGAGGTAACGGAAGGACAAGTCCTCCAGCTCCCACTTGATATGACCGATGCCGAGGCGGTGGGCGAGCGGCGCGTAAATGTCGAAGACTTCACGGGCGACGCGGTTGCGCTTCTCGTCGTCGGCGGTTTTCACCGCGCGGATCGCACAGGTGCGCTCAGCCAGTTTGATCAGCGCGACGCGCACGTCGTCGACCATGGCCACGAGCATTTTGCGCAGGTTCTCGACCTGGCCCTGAGTGCCCAGCACCAGCGATTGACGGGGGCTCAGGCTGGCGCTGATCGCCGCCATGCGTAACACGCCGTCGATGAGTTTGGCGACCACCGGACCGAAGCGCTGGCTGACTGCCGGCAACTGGATCTGGCCTTCGCGCACGCCGCGGTACAGCACCGCTGCAACCAACGAATCCTGATCGAGTTTGAGGTCAGCGAGAATCTCGGCGATCTCAAGGCCCGTGCGGAAACTCGAGGTCCCTTCGGACCACAGATTCTTCGCCGCATTGGCTTGTTGTTCGGCCTCGCGAGCGAACTCGCAGGCTTCCTTCAAGGCTTCGCGATCCAGTGCCGCATCGACACTGACCGCATGATCGAGCCAAGCCTCGAGGTTGATACTGCCGTCAGTGTTGATCGGCTGGTGTGCTCTCACCTGTACCATCTTGCTTTACCTTCCCTACGACGCAGATTCAATGCGTCAAATCGCTGACCTTTGCTGCCCGTGTGCACTCGCGGGGCTAAGACGAATGCGCTTTGCACGAGCGGGTCAGTCGGACCAGACGAGCCGTCCTAGCTCGCTTCAAATAACGCCATGGCCTCGACATGTGCCGTCTGAGGAAACATATCGAGAATCCCGGCACGTTTTAACCGGTAGCCCTGCTTGATCAATTCGACTGTGTCGCGCGCCAGCGTTGCAGGGTTGCACGACACATACACCAATCGTTTGGCGCCCAGGGACGCAAGCTTGCGCACCACCTCGAAAGCGCCGTCGCGAGGTGGGTCCAAGAGTACCGCACAAAAGCCTTCATCGGCCCATTCGGCATCGGCCAAAGGCTGGGATAAATCAGCCTGAAAAAACTTCGCGTTATGCAGATTATTGCTGACAGCATTCGCGGCGGCACGCTCGACCATCGCCTGCACGCCCTCCACCGCCACCACTTCGCGAACGGTTTTGGCCAGCGGCAAGGCAAAGTTGCCCAACCCACAAAACAGGTCCAGAACCCGCTCATCAGATTTCGGCGCCAACCACGCCAAGGCCTGGGCGACCATCGCTTCGTTGACCCCGGCGTTGACCTGGATGAAATCTCCCGGCCGATACGCCAGGTTCAAGTCCCACTGTTCAAGACGATAGCCCAGCGACTGATCGGCTTCGACCGGTTGCGGCTCGCCGTCGCCATGCAGCCACAACTGGGCTTCATGGAACGCGCAGAATTCCTTGAGAATGGTCATGTCGGCTTCGGACAACGGCGCCATGTGCCGTAGCAATACCGCCAATGACGAACCGCTGAACAACTCCACATGCCCCAGCGCCTGAGGTTTGCTCAAGCGCCGCAGCATCTCCGGCAAGCGGCTCATGATCGGTTGCAAGGGCTGTACCAGCACCGGGCATTCGTTGATGGCGACGATGTCCTGACTGCTGGCAGCGCGGAAGCCGACTTCGAGTTTTTTCGCTTTCATGTCCCAACGCACCGCCACTCGGGCGCGACGACGGTAGCCGAATTCCGGACCGCTCAACGGCGCTGCCCACTCTTCAGGTTCGACACCGGCAACCCGCGACAATTGCTCGGCGAGCATGCGCTGTTTCAGGGCGAGCTGTTCGTTGTGGGGCAAATGCTGCACGCTGCAACCGCCGCAGCGAGCGGCATGAGCGCACGGTGCCGGGCGGCGCAATTCACTGGCCTGGAACACGCGCTCGGTGCGCGCCTCGACCACTTTGCCGTGGGCACCCAAGACCCGCGCCTCGACTTCTTCACCGGCCAATGCGCCGATGACGAACCAGGTGCGACCTTCGAAAAACGCGATACCGCGACCGTCATTGGCCAGGCGCTCGATGGTCAAGCGCTGCTTTTTGCCGGTCGGGACTTGCGGGGCCTTGCTGCCGCCCGTGGGCTGGAAGCGCAGGCCTCTCTCTTGCTTGGCCATCAGTTGGGCGCGTCGAAAATGCCGGTCGACAAGTAACGGTCGCCACGGTCGCAGATGATCGCGACGATCACTGCGTTTTCAACTTCTTTGGACAGACGCAGCATCGCCGCCACGGCACCGCCCGAGGACACGCCGCAGAAGATGCCTTCTTCGCGCGCCAGACGACGGGTCACGTCTTCGGCTTCGCTTTGCGCCATGTCGACGATCCGGTCCACGCGCTCGGCCTGGTAGATCTTCGGCAGGTATTCCTGCGGCCAACGACGGATGCCCGGAATCGCCGAACCTTCCATCGGTTGCAGGCCGATGATCTGCACGTTGTCGTTCTGCTCTTTCAAGTAGCGCGAAACGCCCATGATGGTGCCAGTGGTGCCCATCGAACTGACGAAATGAGTGATGGTGCCTTCGGTCTGACGCCAGATTTCCGGACCGGTGGTGGTGTAGTGCGCCTCGGGGTTGTCACCGTTGGCGAACTGATCCAGCACCTTGCCGCGGCCTTCGGCTTCCATTCGCTGGGCGAGGTCGCGAGCGCCTTCCATGCCTTCTTCCTGGCTGACCAGAATCAGCTCGGCGCCATAGGCCGTCATGGCGGCTTTACGCTCGGCGCTGGAGTTGTCCGGCATGATCAGGAT
This sequence comes from Pseudomonas sp. JV414, assembly GCF_032424305.1. NCBI lineage: Bacteria > Pseudomonadati > Pseudomonadota > Gammaproteobacteria > Pseudomonadales > Pseudomonadaceae > Pseudomonas > Pseudomonas sp. JV414. The sequence continues at coordinate 71,597 of NZ_VYKC01000005.1, forward strand.
CATCTTGTAACCCTTGATCGCGGCAGCCATCGCCAAGGCGATCCCGGTGTTGCCCGAGGTCGCTTCGATCAGCGTATCGCCGGCGTGGATCTGCCCGCGCAGTTCGGCGCGGGTGATCATCGACAGCGCCGGACGGTCTTTGACCGAACCCGCCGGGTTGTTCCCTTCGAGCTTGAGCAAAAGGGTGTTGCTGGTGGCGCCAGGCAGGCGCTGCAAACGGACCAGCGGAGTGTTGCCGACGCAATCGGCGATGGTTGGGTACTGCAAGGTCATGGCGTATTCGCAATCCAGACTGCGGGGGCGCCTATCATACCGGCAAACGTGCGCAGGCCATATCACGCAAAGTAAGGGGCTTATGGCTAATGGGAATAAGGGTGGGTTTGTGTTGAATATGAGGGCCTCTTCGCGGGCAGGCCCGCCTCCCACAGGATTTGGATTGATCACACAATTTGCGGCAGACACACATCAACTGTGGGTAACGGGCTTGCCGTGATGGCGTCAGCACTGAACTAGCCGACGAATGACGACATCAATTTTACGAAGATTGCCCGCATGCAAATCGCTACACTGCGCAGGTGGCGCGTGCCGGACGCATGTGCAGGTCAATAAACAGCTGGATGCGGGAGAGATGCGTGCTCAAGAAACTGGGAATTAAAGGCCGCGTGCTGTTGCTGACCCTGTTACCGACCACCCTGATGGCACTGGTTCTGGGCGGCTATTTTACCTGGATGCAGCAATCGGACCTGCAATCCCAGCTCATGCAGCGCGGCGAAATGATTACCGAACAGCTGGCACCGCTGGTGGCCCCGGCCATGGGTCGCAAAGACAACGAACTGCTGGAACGCATCGCCACCCAGTTCCTGGAACAAACCGACGTGCGCGCGGTGACTTTCCTCGCCCCCGATCGCACGCTGCTGGCCCATGCCGGCCCGACCATGCTCAATCAGGCCCCTTTGGGCAACGGTTCACAGCTGCTGCGCCGCAGTGGCAATGACGCCACGCGCTACCTGCTGCCGGTGTTCGGCAAGCACCGCAACCTGGCCGGCGACCTGATCCCCGATGAAGCCGACCGCCTGCTGGGCTGGGTTGAACTCGAGTTGTCCCACAACGGCATGTTGCTGCGCGGCTACCGTAGCCTGTTCGCCAGCCTGCTGCTGATCGGCGGAGGCCTGGTCGGTGCGGCGCTGCTCGCGTTGCGCATGGGCCGGACGATCAACCGGCCATTGAGCCAGATCAAACAAGCCGTGGCACAGCTCAAGGACGGTCATCTGGAAACCCGCCTGCCACCCCTCGGCAGCCATGAGCTGGATGAACTGGCGTCCGGCATCAACCGCATGGCCGGGACCCTGCAGAACGCTCAGGAAGAATTGCAAAACAGCGTCGACCAGGCCACCGAAGACGTGCGTCAGAACCTGGAAACCATCGAAATCCAGAACATCGAGCTCGACCTGGCGCGCAAGGAAGCCCTCGAAGCGAGTCGGATCAAATCCGAATTCCTGGCCAACATGAGCCACGAAATCCGCACACCGCTCAACGGCATTCTCGGCTTCACGCATTTGCTGCAAAAAAGCGAACTAACGCCGCGCCAGCTCGATTACCTGGGCACCATCGAAAAATCCGCCGACAGCTTGCTGGGGATTATCAACGAGATTCTCGACTTCTCGAAAATCGAGGCCGGCAAACTGGTGCTCGACCATATTCCGTTCAACCTGCGCGACCTGCTGCAAGACACCTTGAACATCCTTGCCCCGGCTGCCCACGCCAAAGAGCTTGAGCTGGTGAGCCTGGTTTATCGCGATACGCCACTGTCGCTGGTAGGCGATCCGCTGCGACTCAAGCAGATTCTCACCAACCTTGTGAGCAACGCGATCAAGTTCACCCGCGAAGGCACCATCGTCGCCCGGGCCATGCTCGAAGAAGAGCATGAAGACAGCGTGCAACTGCGCATCAGCATTCAGGACACCGGCATCGGTCTGTCGAACCAGGACGTGCGCGCCTTGTTCCAGGCCTTCAGCCAGGCCGATAACTCGCTGTCCCGACAACCTGGCGGCACCGGCTTGGGGCTGGTGATTTCCAAACGCCTGATCGAACAGATGGGCGGCGAGATCGGCGTCGACAGCACACCGGGTGAAGGTTCGGAATTCTGGATCAGCCTGAGCCTGCCCAAAGCTCGCGACGACGCCGAAGACTTGCCCGGCCCACCCTTGCTCGGGCATCGGGTGGCAGTCCTGGAAAACCATGAACTGGCCCGTCAGGCCTTGCAGCATCAACTGGAAGACTGCGGTCTGGTAGTTACGCCATTCAACACCCTGGAAAGCTTGGCCAATGGCGTGACCGGTGCCCATCAGACCGATCAGGCCATCGGTCTGGCAGTGCTCGGCATCACCAGCAACGACATGCCGCCGGAGCGCCTCAACCAACATATCTGGGATCTCGAACACCTGGGTTGTCGAGTGTTGGTGCTCTGCCCGACCACCGAACTGACGCTGTTCCACCTCTCGGTGCCCAACCCCCACAGCCAGCTGCAGTCCAAACCAGCCTGCACGCGCAAACTGCGCCGGGCCCTGTCCGATATGGTCAACCCGCGCCAGCAGCGCAGCGACCCCGGCGAGCCGGTTTCCAGCCGCGCGCCGAAAGTCCTTTGCGTCGATGACAACCCGGCCAATCTGCTGCTGGTACAAACCCTGCTCGAAGACATGGGCGCCAAGGTGCTCGCGGTGGAAAGCGGTTACGCCGCGGTCAAGGCTGTGCAAAACGAGACCTTCGACTTGGTGCTGATGGACGTGCAGATGCCCGGTATGGACGGCCGACAGAGCACCGAAACCATTCGCCAGTGGGAAAGCGAGCGGCATTGCACGCCACTGCCGATCGTTGCCCTTACCGCCCACGCGATGGCCAACGAAAAACGCGCGTTGCTGCAAAGCGGCATGGATGACTACCTGACCAAACCCATCAGCGAACGGCAACTGGCGCAGGTAGTGTTGAAATGGACCGGCCTGGCGTTGCGTAATCTGGGGCCGGAGCGTTCCAGCGAAAGCAACAACGGTAATGATTTGCAGGTGCTCGATCACGAAGAAGGCCTGCGCCTGGCGGCCGGCAAAGCCGATCTGGCGGCGGACATGCTGGCAATGCTGCTGGCCTCCCTGGAGGCCGACCGCGAGGCCATCCGCGTCGCTCGTGAAGCCAACGACCAGAATGCGCTGATCGAGCGAGTCCATCGCCTGCATGGGGCGACCCGTTATTGCGGCGTTCCGCAACTGCGCGCCGCCTGCCAGCGCAGTGAAACCCTGCTCAAGCAACAGGACGCAAAAGCCCCCGGCGCGCTGGAAGAGCTCGAACGAGCCATCAATCGCCTGGCGGCCCATGCGCGTATCAATGCCTGATGCAGCGCAATAACGCTGCGCGCCTTGAAGGCTAAGCTCAAATGCATTCTGTGTAGCAGGTAACTTCCAGGGGGACAGCATGCGCACGATTCTTTTCAGCAGCCAGACCTACGACCGCGACAGTTTTCTGAGTACCGACCTGCCCTCCGGCATCGAGCTGCATTTCCAGCCGACGCGACTAAGCCTCGACACGGTGGCGCTGGCGGAGCATCACGAAGTGGTTTGTGCCTTCATCAATGATGACCTCAGTGCTCCGGTACTCGAGCGTCTGGCCGCGGGTGGCACACGCCTGATTGCCCTGCGCTCGGCCGGTTATAACCATGTCGATCTGGCGGTAGCGAAGCGCCTGGGACTTTCGATTGTGCGGGTTCCGGCTTACTCGCCTCACGCGGTGGCCGAACATGCGGTGGCGCTGATTCTGGCGCTTAATCGCCGCCTGCACCGTGCCTACAACCGAACTCGCGAGGGGGATTTCAGCCTGCACGGGCTGACCGGTTTCGACCTCGTGGGCAAGACCGTCGGCGTCGTCGGCACCGGGCAGATCGGCGCGACCTTCGCAAAAATCATGAACGGCTTCGGCTGCCAGTTGCTGGCCTGTGATCCTTACCCGAACCCGCAGGTCGAAGCGCTCGGCGCGCGCTACCTCAGCTTGCCGCAACTGCTGGCCGAGTCGCAGATCATCAGCCTGCATTGCCCGCTCAACGAACAGAGCAAACACTTGATCAACAGCGAATCGCTGGCGCACATGCAGCCCGGTGCGATGTTGATCAACACCGGGCGCGGCGGTCTGGTGGACACCCCGGCGCTGATCGATGCATTGAAGGACGGCCAATTGGGCTATCTGGGGCTGGATGTTTATGAAGAGGAGGCGCAGCTGTTTTTCGAGGATCGCTCCGACTTGCCGCTGCAGGACGATGTGCTGGCGCGCCTGCTGACCTTTCCGAATGTCATCATCACGGCGCACCAGGCCTTCCTCACCCGCGAAGCCCTGGGCGCGATTGCCGCGACCACCCTGCAGAACATCGCGGCCTGGGCGGCCGGTTCGCCACAGAATCTGGTCGAGAGCTGATCGGCTCAGGCCTTGGACAAAAGAATCATCAGGGCCAGCCAGCCAAAGCCCAGCAAGCGCTGTCCCAGCGAATGCCCACGACGCAGCAGGAACCAGACAAAAAACGGCGGCAGAAAGAAAATCATCAGTTTCAGCCAGAGTTCCACTGGACGCGGCCCACCGGGTGCCGGTGCCGGGATCTCTGCCTCGACTTCGGCTTTACGTCTGCGCCCGAAAGCGGCCGGGGTCACCCTGGGTACGCTCTCATTGGTCGGTAAACGTCCGAAAGAAAGAGGCGCCTGCGTTGCCGTCGACGTGGCGGCTTCTGCCACCGCAGGTGCACCGCAATGAATGCAAGCAGGCGCCGTGGAGCTGATGCGTTGCTTGCACTCAAAACATTCGATCAACGCCATTTCTGTTCCTTAGAGATGCAAAAGCGGCAGTGTGCCATGACTCGGCAGGTAATTTGAACCAGATCGAAGGTTACATGCCCGCGCCATGCTGCGTGCATGCCCGTGCTAGCATATCGCGCATATTTGGAGGACCCATGGTCGAACACGATTTCCGCTACAGCCTGATGAACCCGCAACACACCCTCACCGAATGCCGCGCCCTTGTGCCGGGGCGTTATCAAGTCACCGGCAACGGCGGCTCGATTCGTAATAACGACGTGCTGGTAGTGACCCTTAAAGGCAGCAAGGACTTGTCCATGCGCCTGACCGTCGAAACGGTTCGCCATCTGATCAACCCGCCGGGCCAATGGGTCGCGGTGGCCAGTGGTCCGGTGTTCGGCGAATTGGCGATCCACACCTGGAAAGTCAACTGCGACAGCTGCGCCAAAGAGCTGAGCTTTGAGTTCGCGGTCGACGCCAAGCTGGGCAACAAGGCGGAAAAACCGGCGGCCACTGCGCGCATTGCCGAGTTGGGCTGGGCCACCGTTGCTGACAAGCACCTGTGCAAGAAGTGCCAGGAGCCTGCGTGATGAAACGCCTTGCTCTGACCGTCATCGCTGGCGCCAGCCTGTTGGGCTGCGCCGCCGAACCGGTGCAACTGCAACAGAATCGCAGCTACATTCTGGAATGGATCGGCGAGCGTCCGCTGATGGACTACAGCCATCTGACCATCACCCTTGATGAAGATGGTCGGGCCTATGGCAATGGCGGCTGCAACCACTGGTTCGCGCCGTATACCCTGGAAGGCGACAAGCTGAGCTTCGGCAAGATCGGCAGCACCCGCAAAATGTGTGCGCCAGCGTTGATGGAGCAGGAAAAACGCTTCCTGCAGGCGTTGGAAAACGTCCAGCGCTGGGATGTTTCACCGATCGACCAGATGCGCTTCTGGCCGGCGCAAGGCAAACCATTGCGCTGGTGGCTTGAAGAGGGTTAACACCCTAAAAGATCGCAGCCTTCGGCAGCTCCTACATGGATTGCCAAACCCCTGTAGGAGCTGCCGAAGGCTGCGATCTTTTTCTCAACAACCACTCAATTTTTAGCCTGCAACGCCTCAAGCTTCGCCATCACCCCCGCCGCCGTCTGCTCCCCCATCAACTGCTCCCGCACCTTGCCTTTGTCATCGATGATGTAAGTCACCGGCAGCGCTTCACTGCGCGGCAATTCAAAAAGGTCGGCCGGGTCCTGGGCCAGCACGGTGAAAGCGATTCCCAGTTTCTCGCTGGCGCTTTTCAGCTCTTCGCCCTGCACATTGTCGAAGTTGACCCCGAACACACCGATCTTCTTGCCCTTGAGCTGCTCGGCCAGCACGTTCAACTCAGGAATCTCGGTACGGCACGGGCCGCACCATTCGGCCCAGTAATTGAGCACCAGCCATTGTTTGTCCAGACGCTCGGCGGCGACTTTGTGACCGTTCTGGTCGACGCCATAGTCGTTGCCGCAGCCCCCCAGCAATAACGCCCCCATGATCGCCAATGCCGCTGCCAGTTGCCTTGTCATGTCTCGATCCTTGTCAAAAATGAAATGCACCTGCGACCCATCGCCTCCCAAGGTTCTGGATTACGCGCCGCACAGTTAGAATAGCCGCCACCTTACGCAAGATGCGACCCGCACATGACCGATCTGACGCTTTATCACAACCCGCGCTGCTCGAAATCCCGCGGTGCGCTCGAACTGCTCCAAGGTCGTGGCCTGGCCCCGACCGTGGTCCGCTACCTGGAAACCCCGCTGGACGCCGCGCAAATCCAGAGCCTGCTGAGCAAGCTCGGTATCAGCGCCCGGCAATTGCTGCGCACCGGCGAGGACGAGTACAAAACCCTCAACCTGGCCGACAGCAGCCTGAGCGAGGCGCAATTGATCGCTGCCATCGCCGCGCACCCGAAACTCATGGAGCGCCCGATACTCGAAGTCGGCGACAAAGCCATCATCGGCCGTCCGCCGGAGAATGTGCTGGAGCTGTTGCCGTGAGTGCGCCGTACATTCTGGTGCTGTATTACAGCCGCAGCGGCTCGACCAATGAAATGGCCCGACAGATTGCCCGTGGTGTCGAGCAGTCCGGTATGGAAGCGCGCCTGCGCACCGTACCGGCGATTTCCACCGAGTGCGAAGCGGTGTCGCCGGACATTCCCGATGAAGGCGCGCTGTACGCCAGCCTCGACGATTTGAAGAACTGCGCCGGCCTGGCACTCGGCAGCCCGACCCGGTTCGGCAACATGGCCGCACCGTTGAAGTACTTCCTCGATGGCACCAGCAAACTGTGGCTGACCGGCGCCCTGGTCGGCAAACCGGCCGGGGTCTTCACCTCCACCGCGAGCCTGCACGGCGGCCAGGAAACCACGCTGCTGTCGATGATGTTGCCGTTGCTGCACCACGGCATGCTGATCACCGGCTTGCCTTACAGCGAATCGGCGCTGCTGGAAACCCGCGGTGGCGGCACGCCTTACGGCGCCAGCCATCACGCAGGTGCCGATGGCAAAAGCGGTTTGAATGAACATGAAGTTGCGCTGTGCCGGGCCTTGGGCTTGCGGTTGGCGAAGACTGCGCAAAAGTTGGTGAGCTGATATGGCCAAAAAGCCGAAGATTCTGCCTTCCATCGAATGGCTCGAACCGCGAGTACGGGCGATGCGCGTCATCAGCCTGCTGTGCTTTTTCGGCCTGGTGGGACTGCTCTGCGTCTACTACCTGGTATTCGCCGACCTGCATGGCGCGCGACCGTGGGTGATTCTGCTGATCGAACTGGTGCCGCTATTGTTGATGGCGCCGGGGATGATCGTCGGCAGCGCCCGTGGGCATTCGTGGATGTGTTTTGTGGTGAACCTGTATTTCATGAAGGGCGCATTGGCCGCGTATGACCCGAACCGGCAGCTGTTCGGTTTATTGGAGATGGGCGCGAGCCTGGCGGTGTTCTGCTCGGCAATGTTGTATGTGCGGTGGCGGTTTCAGTTGAACCGAAGGCAGGAGGTTTGAGGCCCCATTACGCCTGACCTATAGGGCATCGTCAAGGAACTTATGACAGGACTTGTGACGCCGTAATGACAAGCAAAGAGCCTGCTCTTGGAGGTTAATCAGGGGTCCTTATCGCCTGCCCGCGAGGGGTCCCTATGGCGCCTGCGAGGGCACACGGGGGAACCTGCTCGGTGCCTATCAATGAGGTGGTCATTCCCAAATTTTCTGTATTTTCTCGTTAAGGTCCCTTGAGGTGCCCATAAAGCCAAAGAGCCAGATGGGCAGCCACACAGACCAGATAGGCAGCCTGTAGGTTGTCCATTGGGTTCTCCTTAAGATTGATTCTTACAGCCCTCCGTGACTTTTAGGGGTGATCATCGCGGGCCGCTGGTCTTCTCTCCAAGCCGTGCCAGACTGACTAAAATGGCTCTACCAGTAGAGTAGTGTCGCTTGGCATCAAAGTAAGAAGCCATCAATACCTATAAGGAATACTTGTGCGTGATCAAGAGTACGGTGAGTTAAAGAACGACGACAGCTTGAGTAGGGTTGATATTGCTGGATCTTTTATTGGTGTGACCAGCTTGATGAAGGCTGCAAGGACTGAGGATGAAATAGGATGCGTGCTAAGAAGTCATTTGATAGTTGAAAGCATCATGGAGAAATATTTAGTTAGTAGAACTCAAGAAAAACTGTCTCGATTCTTCAACTTCAAAGATGGACGAATGAGCTTTTCTGTAAAAATTCAACTTTGTCTGGCCTTCGGGATGCCAATAGAGCTTGGTGAGTTTTTAGTGGGACTTAATAAAATAAGGAATAAGTTTGGTCATGATGTTGACTACGAGCTAAATTCAAGGGAGCTTGATGGATTGGCTGTAATCTGTGATAAACATGACTGGTCTCCAGATAAACCAGTAAGAACAAAAAAATTAGAAATCACTACTGATGGCGATTCAAAGGAGTATCGGTATGGTGATGTGAGTCGTAGAATCGATTTCCTGATTATTTTTATTACCTTTCTGCCAGTGTTTTCGGGATGGGCCTTACATTTCTGTCGTCGTAATAGTATCAAATAAGCCCTGCCGCATCCCTCTCGGTGCGGTCTTACGGGGTTTCTCTTAGATTCCTTTCGAGAATGCGTGTGGTGGTATAGGACGATCTGCACTACTCATCCCATTGATCTGGCCCCAGTTCTTCCACGCCTTGCCCTCAAGGTCCTCATAGAGGGCATCAAGGGTTGCCAGCGGGGTCGATGGGACCAACATCAGGTAATAGCTGAGGACCCCAAAGAGGGACTCCGTGGGCAGGCTCTTAGCGTGAGTCACTCCCGGTAGACATAGAGCCCAGTAACCGTCAGGGGTTAGGGTCGCTCCCGGTACTTGGTCCATTACTGTTTGCATTGAGTAGCTTGGAGGCAGCCCCGAAGGCTTCAACACAGCGGGGACCGTTAAGGCCCCCAAGTGGATCGTGAGGTCGTAGAGTTCGGCCATGGGGTCACGCGGTCAACTTGACGTTGGTAATCATCGGGAAGGCCACAGCCTCAGTCTGAAGACCATCAGCAGTCAGCTTCACGCGGACTTTACCGTTGGCGATGATGTCAACGATGGTCATGATCTCGATGTCCCATGCTTGGTGGGCACCGTTGCGCGTCGCTTCGATCTTCCACACGTCACCGTTACGGCCTTCGCGGTAGCTCAGTGAGGTGAACATCTTAGGCAGCATGAACAGACCGTAGTCAGTGCCGCTGTAAGGTTGCACAGAGGTCCCGATAAGAGCCTCAATATCCTCGAAACCGGCACGCTGAGCAGCACGCTCAAGAACGGCCAGCAGGGTTGCAGGCAGCAGGACCACGAAGTCCTCAAGAGTCGTGCCTACGGTCTGGTTTACGTGGATCGTCAAGATGTCGATAAGGTCCTCAGCGATCTCTACAGGTTTGCCGGTTGGCTTAACCACAGAGAAGCTCTCGGTGCTTGGGGCGGTCGAAAGGATCTTAGCGATGCTCCCTGCGGCCTCATACTCGATGTCCCGCAACAGCTTCTCAGCGGTCTGGTTCATGGACTGCTCAGTGAAGCCAGCCATCAAGGTGTGATCGAGGATGGTGAAGCGCTTGCTAATCAGCAGTGCCTCAGAGGTCGGCTCAGTAAAGATCACAGACCCAGCCAGGACGGGACCCTTCGAGGTGGTCTCATTGTCCCAGTTCTTACGAGGGTCGAAGGTGACGGTGCGGTCAGCCATGGTGATGATCTGTTGACCACTGGCCTCAGAGCCAGCCGGACGGAACTCACAAGGGGTTGCCTCCATGGCAGCTTCACGCCACTCATCGCTATTTAGGAATTCGTCGAGGCCCTCGGTCAGGGCTTCCACATAGACGGACACATCGGTGGCTGCCAAGTCTTCCGTGCGGACGTTGCCGGGGGCGAACTGGATGGTGCTACCGTTTTCGTAGGTCGATGCCAAGTGCTTAACGTTTTTGGTGGTTGGTGCAACGTATTGGTTATGCAGTTTCATGGGTAGAGTTCTCCTGAATAGATAGATTTGAATGAGGTGTGATGTCGAGGCGCTGTTACCAGCCAGCGTTACGTCGCGAGGAACCGAGGACCTTGGCGCTTTGTTCTCGAATGGCAGCCGCTCGGGCCTCTCTGTCAGCCTTCGCTTGGGCGATCTCTCGGGGCGTATGAATGCGGCAGCGCTCAGCATGAGCATTGGCCTCAGCTTGTTGGCGGGCTCGCTGAGTTGCCTTTACGTGCTGGTCTTGGCGGTACTCTCGGGCGACTTCGGGAATCGCTGAGAGTGATAGACCGGCCTCATCGAAGGCCTTAACGACCTCGAACTTGGCGCTGTTGTTGCGGCCACATTGAGCCATCAACAAAGGCAGCATGATGTTCTCCACGTACTCACGGCTGAGGGTCTGGCCGGACACGGTGACTTCATTCTTCAGGACATTTGTGATGCTGATTTGCATGGTGTTGGATCTCCTATGAGGTGACCCTTTGATCGACCTTGGCGCCATAGACGCGCACGACAAGACGGCAAGGAGGGAGCCGCATGGGCATCTTCCAAGGTCGATCAAAAGGTTCTTGGTTTGGGTTTTGTGGCTGATGCTGGTCAGGACATGGCAAGCCTGAATGGCATCGAAAGGACAACCGTGGCGACGGTCGGGAGTTACTGTTGAGCAGGACGCTTCGACATAATAGTGGGAACATTCTTCATGAGTCGGACCAACCTATCTAAGTCGATCTTAAGTTTCTCCAAGAGTTCTTTGAGTGCATCCACGTGATACGTAGACATCCTCGTTCTGAGGAATGTATAGGCACCTTCGACATCTTTGTGAGCCCTGAGACCCGTGGTCTTTACGGTGAAGGCGGCATAGGCAGACCTTGGAGTCATGGTTGCTTCGATAGCTAATAGGTCAACTTGATGTTGAGGCTCGAGTCCATCTAACTTGAAGTGGAATAACATAGGACCTCCTTTGAGGTGGAGACTAAGAAGGAATTCATAATCGTGAATACCAATTACCTTAGCTTTGAGATGGTCTTGAGAGGAATCTTAAAGAGGGATCTTTGAAGTTGGTCTATAAGAAGGATCTCAGAGGGAGTCTTAGAGGGATCTTTGAGGATCTCTTCCAATAGTGAGGGTAACTATAGGTGTAGGGCTATTACTGAACCTTCACACGATTAGGAGCCCCAACGATGAAACCTTGAGAGTCTCTGCGAGCCTTATCGCCCAAGTGGTCCTTTCGGGTCTGAGCGAGCCAGTGTTGGGCGGCTGTAGGGTTCTCAAAGACGGCGCGATGAATGACACCACGGATGGTGGTCTTCCCTATGTATTGCTCCCTTGAGCTGCAATGCTTGTCTCGGGTCACACCCACGGGCAGATGGGCATCCTTCTTGGGCATCCGGCGAGCTTGAAGACCAGCAACACGGTTGCCCATGTTCTCGTGATAGGTCAGTGGTCGCAGGTTGCTTGGGTGATTGTTGTTTGGGTTGCCGTCGATATGGTCAATCACCAACGACTCATCGAACGGACCATGAGCCATCCGATAGACAATGCGGGCCTTCTGTACGCGGATCTTGTGCTTGGTGTCGCCGTCCATCCATGTGACTTCAACTTGCTGCCGTAACGATCCATTGGTGTACGAGCCCACCGGGGCGCCCTCTTCGGTGCCTCTTCGGGTCTTGCCGGGGATGAGCTTGAAGTCCCGCGCTACGATCCCTTCGTGGTCGTCAGCGAACTTGTAGCGTGCCTCAAGGATTTCTATTGGTGGCAGCACGCAGGCCATCACGTTGGTGCCTTGAAGGCGGATCTTGGTTGGTGTGGTCATTGGTGGTCTCCTGTGTTGGTTGATTGGTGACTGGGTGTAGTGGCAATAGTGAGGGTTTTAAATCCTACAGCTATGGTCACAGCCATTCCGACCAACAAACACGGGACCTTCAGGGCATCTTGAGGTTTTCTACGAGCACGCTCCTACGCTCACGCAGCAAGGCCAGGACCCAGCGAGTCGATCAGATTTCACGTAGGAGCGCGATCAGGTACGCAGTACCGCTGGGTTGGTGGACTGCTCAGCGTTGTACTTGCCGGTCTTGCGGATGGCCGGGACAACCTCATCAGCCATCCATGTTTGAAAGGCTTGAGCCTTGTCCGTACTACCACGCATGAGCATCCGGTAGACCAAACCCTCAGTGAACATCCAGCTACGGCCTTGCACGTCATAGGCTCCATCAGGCTACCTAAGGAAGGTAGACCCACGAGGACATCCAGCTCGATGCCCATGAAGTCGCATTGACATCACTGCCAGATCAATGATTCGATCAGGACTCGAAATTCACGGAAAGGAATATCAAATGGCATGGCATACCAGCGCATCTAAACTGACCTTGGTCAATGACACCAACGATTGGTGGCGAACGATTTACAGCACAGGCGACACCGTACCGGTTTCTGGGATCTACACTTGCAGCGGTTGCAAGCGTGAAATCACCTCAAACCAAAACGACCCATTCCCGCCTCAGAATCATCATCAACACACAGCAGCGCAAGGCGCGGTTAAGTGGAAGCTGAATGTACGGACTAACACTGCTGGTGAATAAGTAAGGGTCTCAAGGTTCGGGGCTCATTCAGTTGAGTCCCCCGAACTCTTGCTAAATTCAGACGCGAAGGCTCTTAATGAGCGCCTCAGCCATTTCAACGACACTCAAGGTCCCACAGCGTCCGTAAAGGTCCCATGTGATCGACCCCGAGGAGTGCCCGAGGATCGCCTGAGCGACTTCCAAGCGAGCCCCTGAGGACTTCAAAGAGGACGCCAAGGAGTGCCGCAACGAATGGAACACGAGGTCCTTATCGGCCTCCCCATGGAAGCTTCTCAGCAAGGCATTAGCGGTATTGGCAAGGTGAGCCCTACTACCCTTGAACAACTGGTCGTCATCACCCGACAGTTTCTCTACGCGCCTCAGGAGGCCCTCAAGGTCAAACCCTAAGGACCCAACGAGCGGCACCATGCGAACGCTGTGGTCATTCTTGAGGCTCTTGAATGCCTGATTCTTGTTGATGTCCACCATCGTTACGCCATTGAGAACCTTGAAGTCGCCCTTAACTAAGGTCGTCAGTTCATTCAACCGGGCACCAGTTAGGACAGCCAACTGAATCAGCAAGGAAGCTTCTGAGGTGTCCTTTACGGCCTTCTCCATGATGGTCTGGATCTGGGTCTTGCTGAATGCCTTACGCTGACTGGAGGCACCTTTTCGGTGCTTCAAGCCCTTCGCATAGTGGCGCTCAAGAAAACCATTGTTAACAGACCAATCAAGAACCGTGACCAGAGTGCCCAGCAGTTTATTGACCGTGATAGGAGCCCTTGAGGTCCCCAAGGTGGACTTGAGGATCTGCATGTCCGCCCGTGTGTGGCTCCTTAGGTCCAGACCTGACAGCGCCCCATTGAGCGCCTTGAGGTTGTAGCTGAGGCTCTTCAGGGTGTCGTCCGTTACGTTGGTCTGGTGTTCTTTGATGTAGATCGTTGAGAGGCCCTCGAAGGTAAGAGCATCAGCAGTCGGTAATACAGATAGAGACGAAGATGGGGGAGTTGACGTGCCACAACTTGGACCATCCTCAAGGATCTCATTGAGCGCCCCCAGATCACCGTAGAGCCTCTTTTGAGCACCATTCACAGCTGCTATAGCTGCTTCGACTCCACGGGCCTGTACGGGCGTCATTGGGGTTGTCATTGCGTGGCCTATCAGATGCCCTTTGAGGTCGTCATAGACCATTCCGTAGCTCTGCATTGGGTCGTTGCTGTGGTCAGCTTGGAGAGCCTCACGGGCGAACTCACGGATTGCCGAACGGATGGACTCCCAGTCAGCTTGGGGATTGTCGAGGTGAAAGCCAGCGAGGGCGGCCCTGAGGTCCTTCGAATTCTGCATAGCGGTGGTCCTGTCAGTGGACCTTAAGGATACCGTGTGACTGCTCAAGAGGCCTACGGGCCGTAGTCTGAGGTAGTAGACACCAGCTCGACGGTAGTAATACGGGGTGGCTAACGGCGTAGTAATTGTTACACGACTTGTGACACGAGACGCTTGTTTGAGGCTGGTCATTGGCTGAGGCTCCGTGTTTACGGGGCTCCTACCGGTTTCAGTTGAACCGCAAGTTGGCGGGTGAAGGCGAGACCAGCGTCGCCTGACAGGACGCCTTCGCGAGCAAGCCCGCTCCCACATTTGACCGCATTCCAACTGACAGAACTCGGTTTAATGTGGGAGCGGGCTTGCTCGCGAAGGGATCGACTCGGTCTCAATGATTCACTGTGTAAGCCAGCATCATCGAAATCTGGCTCATCGGCCGCCCACCGCTCTCTTCATGCCACTGGTTGAACGCATTCTGCACCGTAGCCATGTCCCGCAAACTGGTAGGCACCTTGTCGACAATCTTCTGCGCACTCAGCGCTGCCACCACGTCGTAGCTCGGCACGAAGGTGTCCTTGCCGACCATCCGCAAGAATCGCGGTGCTGATAACCCGCCCAGCTGATGCCCGTGTTTTTTCAGGTAGGTCCACAAACCGACGATATCGGTCACCGGCCATTCGGCGATCAGGGCACCAAAGCTGCCCTTCTCATGGGCCACATCCAGAATGAACTGCGCATTGCGCGGCACGCTCTTGAGCTTGCCCAGGTGGCGGATGATCCGCGCGTCCTGCATCAAGCGCTCCAGATGCTCGGCGCTCATCAGCACGACTTTTTCCGGGTCGAACTTGAAGAACACCTCTTCGAACGCCGGCCATTTGGCGTCCACAAGGCTGTGCTTGAGCCCGGCGCGGAATACCCGCAACGCCATGGTCGAGAGGTAGCGGTCGTCACTGATCTTGCGCAATTGCGCCGGGGTCTTGGGAACGGGCAGATGGGCTTCCAGTTCAGCCGCCGAACCGAAGCGGTTCAAGCAGTATTCGTTCAGCCACTTGTAGTCGCGCATGCCCTCTCCTGAGGTTAACGAAAAACCTGTGGGAGCGGGCTTGCTCGCGAATGCGGTGTGTCATTCAACATAGATGTCGGATGGCACACCGCATTCGCGAGCAAGCCCGCTCCCACATTTTGTTTAGAGGTTCACCACATTCACGAACCGTGAAGCGGCGGTTTCATCGATGCGCAGATTGGTGAAGTCAAACAGATTGCGGTCCGCCAGTTGCGACGGAATCACGTTCTGCAAGCTGCGGAAAATGCTTTCGGTACGGCCCGGCGTCTTGTGTTCCCACTCCTGCAGCATCTCTTTAACCACCTGGCGTTGCAGGTTTTCCTGGGAGCCGCAGAGGTTGCACGGGATGATCGGGAATTGCTTGAAGTCCGAGTAAGCCTGAATGTCTTTTTCGTTGCAGTAGGCCAGCGGGCGGATCACCACGTTGCGACCGTCGTCGGCGCGCAACTTCGGCGGCATGGCCTTGAGCGAACCGTTGAAGAACATGTTCAGGAAGAACGTCTCGACGATGTCGTCGCGATGGTGACCGAGGGCCATTTTGGTCGCGCCGATTTCATCGGCAAAGGTGTAGAGCGTGCCGCGACGCAGGCGCGAGCACAGCGAGCAGGTGGTTTTTCCCTCAGGAATAAGCTCCTTGACCACCGAATAGGTGTCTTTCTCGACGATGTGATACTCGACGCCCAGTTCTTTAAGGTAAGCCGGCAGCACGTGCTCGGGAAAGCCTGGCTGCTTCTGGTCCATGTTCACGGCGACGATGTCGAACTTGATCGGGGCGACCTTCTGCAAATGCATCAGCACGTCGAGCATGGTGTAGCTGTCCTTGCCACCGGACAGGCAGACCATGACCTTGTCGCCATCTTCAATCATGTTGAAATCGGCGACAGCCTCACCCGCCTGGCGGCGAAGGCGCTTTTGCAGTTTGTTCTGGTTGACCGTAAGAGTGCCCATGACGCGAAATCCGTGAGGTGTGACGAAAGGCCGGCATTTTACGCAAAAACCGTTCAAGGGCGAATAGCCCGGAGAATCGCAATCCCCGTAGGAGCTGCCGCAGGCTGCGATCTTTTGATTTTGGCTATTTCAGCACCACTGAAGATCAAGATCAAAAGATCGCAGCCTGCGGCAGCTCCTACGAGATCCCGGTACATATCCATGATCTTCAACCAATTCAGCACCGGCGAAGATCAACTTCCCAATGCATTTGCGCGATTAACAAGGTGCTTTACAGCGCGATTTGCTCTAAGCCCCTCGCACTATTACCAGTAACTCCTTTCTATACTGCGGCATAAGGTCGCACACATATTCAGACCTGTACTTACCTGGCCACTTTGGCCCGTAAGCGCTCCGCTGGGGGGCGATGGCAATAACAAGAGGAGTGACTGGCATGATCCATCACGTAGTGGGGCTCTTCACCCACCCTGACCAGGAATGGAAAGAAATCCGTGGCGACCAGGAGGAAAGCATCAGCCACATGTACCTCACGCACACCCTGATTCTGGCGGCGATCCCTGCCGTGTCGGCGTTTATCGGCACCACGCAGGTCGGCTGGGTCATTGGTAACCGGGCGCCGGTGATGCTGACCATGGAAAGTGCGCTGTGGATGACCATCATGTCGTACCTGGCGATGCTCGGCGGTGTCGCGGTGATGGGGGCTTTCATCCACTGGATGGCCCGCACCTATGACGCCAACCCGAGCCTGGCGCGCTGTGTCGCGTTCGCAACGTACACCGCGACGCCACTGTTCATCGGCGGTCTGGCGGCGCTGTACCCGCATATGTGGCTGGGAATGATCGTCGGCACCGCAGCCATCTGCTACACGGTGTACCTGCTGTATGTGGGTCTGCCAACGTTCATGAACATTCCTTCGGACGAGGGATTCCTGTTTTCAAGCTCGGTGCTCGCCGTAGGACTGGTGGTGCTGGTGGCGATCATGGCGTTCACGGTAATTGTCTGGGGACTCGGCGTGGGGCCGGTCTATACCAATTAGCAACACACCCACCAAAAACAAGATCTGCCAACACAGGCCGCCGCAAGGCGGCCTTCTACTCTCTAAGAATGAGCAGGAGCAACAACCATTCGGCGCCTGAGCGATTCGCAAGTCCCGAGGGTTGCGGCATACTCGACGTCTCTGGAGATCCATCAAGCATGCCCGAGCAACTCAATACCCGCGTCGAAGACTGTTTCCAACAAGCCGAATCCTTTTTCAAACGACCTTTCAAACGCCCCGTGGTGAGCCTCAAGCTGCGCGGGCAAAAAGCCGGTGTCGCGCATTTGCACGAGAACCTGCTGCGCTTCAATCCGCAGCTGTACCGGGAAAACACCGAAGACTTCCTCAAGCAGACCGTGGCGCATGAAGTCGCGCATCTGATCGCCCATCAACTGTTCGGCGACCGCATCCAGCCTCACGGCGAAGAGTGGCAACTGATCATGCGCGGCGTTTACGAACTACCGCCCAATCGCTGCCACACCTACGACGTCAAACGCCGCAGCGTGACCCGCTACATCTACAAATGCCCGTGCGCCGACAGCGATTTCCCGTTTTCGGCGCAGCGTCATGGTTTGGTGAGGCAGGGGCGGCGGTATTTGTGCCGGCGCTGTCGCAGCACCTTGGTGTTTAGCGGAGAGATGCGGGTCGAATAAGTCAGATTTGTGGTGGTTCCGCCGGCCTCATCGCGGGCAAGCCCGCTCCCACAGGGATCAGCTTTGATTACAAAATTTGTGAACGACTCCGACCACTGTGGGAGCGGGCTTGCCCGCGATGGGGCCGGGACAGACGCTAGAGAACCACCCTGGCACGCCGCAATTCCTCGATCCGCTCAACACTAAACCCCAACTCCCCCAACACCTGATCCGTATGCTCACCCAGCCCCGCCCCGATATGCCGTGGCTCAGGCAATCCATCCGAAAACTTCAACGGGCAAGCCATCTGCGCCTGGGTCGAACCATCGCCCCTCGGCACCTCAGTCACCATTTCCCGTGCCTTCAACTGCGGATGCCGCACCGCTTCGCCCAGGCTCAACACCGGCTCGACGCACGCATCGACCCCGGCAAACAGCTCGCATAACTCGGCAAAGTCGTATTTTTCGAATTCAACTTTCAACGCCTCCTTGAGCGCCTGTTGCCGGGCCGGTTCGGGTGACAGTCCCTGGGCCGCCAGTTCCGGCCGGCCCAGCGCCGTACAGAGTTGCTGCATGAACACCGGCTCCAGACTGCCCACCGACAGCCAGCGCCCATCGCGCGAGCGGTAGTAATCGTAGAAGCTGCCACCATTGAGCATCTGCTCTTCCCTGCCCGGCTCCACGCCACAGGCCAGGTACCCGGCGCCGGCCATGGCATTCAGGCTGAAGGCGCAGTCGGTCATGCTCACATCCAGATGTTGCCCCTGCCCTGTCTGCTGCCGTGCGATCACCGCTGCCAGCAGGCCGATCACCCCGTGCAGCGAGCCACCGGCGACATCCGCTACCTGCATGCCCAACGGCACCGGCCCGCTGTCAGCGCGACCGGTGTAGCTCGAAAGCCCCGCCAGCGCCAGGTAGTTGATGTCGTGCCCGGCGCGATCCTTGTAGGGGCCGGTCTGGCCATAACCGGTGATCGACACATAAATCAGCTTCGGATTGATCGCCTTCAAGGCTTCATACCCCAAACCGAGCCGGTCCATCACGCCGGGACGAAACTGCTCCAGCACGATGTCGTGGTCCTGCAGCAATTGCTTGATCACCTCCAGTGCCTCGGGCTGCTTGAGGTCCAGGGCCAGGCTGCGCTTGTTGCGATTGAGGTACGCGTGGCTGGCCGAAACGCCTTGATCATGCGGCGGCAATACTCGCAGCAGGTCCATGCGGGTCGGCGATTCGATGCGCAGCACCTCGGCGCCCATGTCTGCCAGCAGCAATGAGGCGAACGGCCCCGGCAGCAGTGTCGAGAAATCCAGAACCTTGAGTGATGCCAGTGGACCGAGCATAAGTGTTCTCCAGTGCGATCCCCCAAGCCTAGGCAGCCGAGGACATTGCAGCAATCACCTTATGTGTCAGTGGCGGTGACCGTTGCGCTCAAATCGCAGGCATGAAAAAACCCGCCGAAGCGGGTTTTTCATGCAGCCAGAGTACTTACTTGACGCTGGCCGGGGTTGGGCCTTCAGCCACACCCAGGTCGTCTACTTCACGCTCGTCGGAGATACCGCGACCGCCGGAAGCCAGCTCGACTTGCAGCTTGTCTTCATCCAGCTCTTTCACCCACTTGGCGACCACGATGGTGGCCACGGCGTTACCAACAAGGTTGGTCAGCGCACGGGCTTCGGACATGAAGCGGTCGATACCAAGGATCAGCGCCAGGCCGGCCACCGGCAGAGTACCCACGGCCGACAGGGTGGCTGCCAGCACGATGAAACCACTACCAGTCACACCTGCCGCACCTTTGGAGGACAACAGCAGCACCAGCAGCAAGGTAATCTGGTGAGTCAGGTCCATCGGCGTATCAGTCGCCTGAGCAATGAACACAGCCGCCATGGTCAGGTAGATCGAAGTACCGTCGAGGTTGAACGAGTAGCCAGTCGGGATCACCAGACCCACAACCGATTTCTGCGCACCCAGGCGTTCCATCTTGATCAGCATGCGTGGCAGTGCGGATTCCGAAGAGGAAGTGCCCAGCACGATCAGCAGTTCTTCACGGATGTAGCGAATCAGTTTGATGACGCTGAAACCGTGTGCGCGGCAGATCGCGCCCAGTACCAGGACCACGAACAGGATGCAGGTGATGTAGAAGCAGATCATCAGCTGACCGAGTTGCACCAGCGAACCGACACCGTAGGCACCGATGGTGAAGGCCATCGCACCAAACGCGCCGACTGGAGCGAGCTTCATGATCATGTTGATGATGTTGAACATCACGTGAGCAAAGCGATCGATGAAGTCCAGCACCGGTTTGCCGTAGGCACCCAGGCGATGCAGGGCGAAACCGAAGATCACCGAGAACATCAGCACTTGCAGGATGTCGCCGTTGGCGAAGGCGCCGACGATGGTGTTCGGGATCACGTTGAGGACAAAAGCAATGATGCTCTGGTCTTTACCGGCCGAGATGAAGCCAGCGATTTTGCTGGTGTCCAGAGTCGTCACGTCGATGTGCATGCCGGCGCCCGGTTGCACGACGTTGACCACGACCAGACCGATCAGCAAGGCAATGGTGGAGACGATTTCGAAGTACAGCAGCGCATAGCCGCCGGTCTTGCCGACCGATTTCATGTTCTGCATGCCGGCGATGCCGCTGACAACGGTACAGAAGATGATCGGTGCGATGACCATTTTGATCAGTTTGATGAACCCGTCACCCAGCGGCTTGAGGGCTACACCGGTCTGCGGGTAGAAGTGACCGAGCAGGATGCCGATAGCGATGGCAACGATCACCTGGAAGTACAGGGATTTATACAGTGGCTGACGAGTCGTCATTGCAAAGTTCCTCAAGAGTGCCTCAGTAACAACATCCGTCTGTTGTCCCTGACACCTCAATTGCGAACCCTCCTGCACTGGAGGGATTTGTTTTGTCGAGCTGCGCGATGGCAGACCTCTGCGGCTTGTATCGCAAGCCCCGTGCCACCTTCGAAAAAAACCCTGCCAGCCTTGTGACATCAAGGGTTACAGGTTTTTTTGGGTCACTAACCAGTCACAACGATGTGGCGGATTTCCGCCCACCAGCCAAACCTCGTCCTGCAATTTGGCGGATATCCGCCTTGTTCATTCTCGACGGGCACCGCTACCATCCATTGCTCAGTGGACGGACCTGCTCTCTATGCGCGAACGCACCATCGCCAGCCATTTCGCCCGCGCCGCCCTCGGTGGCGCGCGTCGGCGTGGCTACGACTATTCGAGTCTGTTGCAGCAACTGGGGATCAGCCCCGAGTTGCTCGAGGAGCCGCGCGCCCGAATCGCGCCCGAGCAGTTCGCCCGATTGATCCAGGGACTGTGGCTGGCCCTGGACGACGAATACCTGGGCTTCGGGCAGGCGCCGAGCAAACCCGGCAGCTTCGCGATGATGTGCCACGCGGTGATCCACTGCCGCACGCTGGAGAAAGCGCTCAATCGCGGTTTGTTGTTTTACAGCCTGTTCCCCGGCGCGCCGCGTCTGACGCTGAGCCGCGAAGGCGACAGGGTTCGCCTGGGCCTGGACGATTCGCCGCTGTGGGACCCGGACCACTTCCTCAGCGAAAGCCTGCTGGTGATCTGGCATCGGTTCGGCAGCTGGCTGATTGGCCAGCGCATTCGTCTGGAGCAGGCGACGTTCAGCTACCCGAGGCCCGGACACGGGGCCGAATACGATTTGCTGTTTTCTTGCCCGCTTGAGTTTTCTTGCGCGCAGAGCAGTCTGCTGTTTCACAGTCGCTACCTGAACATGCCGCTGTTGCAGGACGAACGCACCCTCAAGCACTTTCTCGAGCGCTCCCCTGCCGACCTGCTCTCGCGCCCCGACGAAGGCGACAGCCTGAGCAGCCAGTTGCGGCGCTTGCTCAGCCGCGACAGTGCGCGCTGGCCGGATCTGGAAGCGGTGGCCGCGCACCTGCACATCAGCCCGCAAACCTTGCGTCGGCATTTGCGCGAAGAAGGCACGAGTTTTCAGGAATTGAAGGACCAGTTGCGCCGGGACATTGCGATTTATCACCTGGGGCGTGCGGATCTGTCGTTGCAACAGATTGCCGAGCAGCTGGGGTTTTCCGAGCCTTCGGCGTTTCACCGGGCGTTCAAGAAGTGGACGGGGTTGACGCCGGGGGCCTATCGGGCTCAAGAGCTTTAAGATCAAAAGATCGCAGCCTGCGGCAGCTCCTACCTGGGATTGTGTTCGACCGAGAGATGGCGGCGAACACCGAATCTGTAGGAGCTGCCGAAGGCTGCGATCTTTTGATTTTGTTTTTTCTGGCTAGCCTCGCGGATCGAAGTTATCCAGCACCCGATTCACCGCCAGCTCGCCGAGCATGACCACCGATTGAATCCCCAACATCATGTTGCGATGTGGCATGTCCATCAATCCGGCGAACTCACTGAGCATCATGCTCGCTGACGCCAGGGATTCGCAGGCGTTGACCAGCAGGGTTTCGTTATCGACCTCGGCGCCGACGTGGTAAATGGTGCTGGGTTTGCGCGGGGTGTCTTTGGGGATGGGCGGTTTGAGGTAGTAATCGAGGGCGCGGTCGGCGGCTTCGTTGAGTTTTTTGGAATCGAGGGATTCGTAGGGGGAAACGTCGTCGGTTTCCGGAGGATTTGGCGTAGGTTTGAACATGGTGAAACTCCTTGATCAATGGAGTCGCCACATGTCGCTGCTAAACGAGAAATGGTGGCGACTGTACGCGGGTTAGCAGACCAGGGATCAAGAAACCCGGCGCACCGAAGTGCCCCACGCACAGCCACCATAACGCAGACCAGCGTAGGCAAAAATAGCCGACTGATCGAGAGGTGGCACTGCGTGCCTTGATATTTACCGAGCTGCTAAACCCGATCGCTGATTGGTCAGCGACCCGGAAACGATAGAGCCCGGCCTCAAGGCGCACAAGCCGGCGGATTCTGGCGTAGTCGTAGGCAACGGCGCAAGGATGTGTAGCCTGGGAGAGTATCTGGAAGTGTCGTTTAAACAGTGCTTGTTTATCAGTCTGACACCGAGCCTTGTGGTGGCTGCACCGGCCTCATCGCGGGCAAGCCCGCTCCCACAGGTATCTACTTTGACCAAAAGATTTGTGAACGACACCGATCACTGTGGGAGCGGGCTTTTTGATCGTTCCCACGCTCTGCGTGGGAATGCCTCAAGGGACGCTCCGCGTTCCAGTTCTGGAAAGGGACGCGGAGCGTCCCGGGCTGCATTCCCACGCGGAGCGTGGGAACGATCGGTGACAGGGGTCAAACCACCGGAAAATGAATCCGGAACGCCGCGCCGCCCATCGGCGAATCCCCCAGTGTCAGCTTGGCGTTGTAGCTTTCGATGATGTCCTTGACCACCGCCAACCCGATCCCCTGCCCCGGATGCTGGCGATCCAGCCGCTCGCCTCGCTGCAGAATCCGCGCACGCTGGTCCGGTGGCACGCCCGGGCCGTCATCTTCGACGCACAACTCAATCCCGCTAAGGGTTTCGCGCACGCTGATGCGCACTTCGCCGAGGCACAGGCGATAGGCGTTTTCCAGCAGGTTGCCCATCATTTCCAGCAAGGCGCCTTGCTCGATCGGCACGTAGCACTGCTCCGGCAGATCGAAAGCGACTCGCACACGTTTGTCGCGGTAGACCTTGTCCAGCGTGTCGCAGAGGCTTTTCAGCACCGGGCGCAGGCGCACCTGGTGGCGCACCAGACCGCTTTTGCGCAGGCTCGCGCGTTGCAGCTGATAGCCGATCTGCTGGCTCATGCGTTCGATCTGGGTTTGCAGCACCCAGGCCTGCTCGCGCTCTTGCGGCTTTTGCGCCATGTCTTCGCTGACCCCTTGCAACACCGTCAGCGGGGTTTTCAGGCTGTGAGCCAGGTCGTCGAGGGAATCGCGATAACGGCTGCGCTGCTCACGCTCGCTGTGCAACAAGCGGTTGAGCGAGCCAGTCAGGCGCAGCAATTCACGCGGGTGTTGTTCGCTGAGGCTTTCACGGGTGCCGCTTTCGATCTGGTCCAGCTCCTGGCTCAGCCGACGCAACGCCTGCAAGCCCCAGGTCAGGCCGATCCACAGCAAGGCGAGCAACACCAGCAAGGCTGCGCCGAAGCCCAGGTAAAGGTTTTCCCGCAGGCCTTCTAGAGTGATTTCATATTCGCGCACCGGTTGCAGGGCGACGATGCTGAACGCCGCGCTTTGGCCGCCCAGCAGCTTGACCTCGACGTCATAGACGAAGAACTCTTCACCATTGGCTTCGCGGATTCTCGCGAACTCGTTGCCGCGCCCATCGTAACGCGGCTTGTAGTTGATCTTCTCTTCCTGGGTGGCTTTCGAGCGCCAGACCAAATGACCTTCGCGGTCATAGATGTAACCGAGCAAACGGCTGTCGGTGAGGTTGAAGCGCTCGTCGGGCAATTGCGCGGGCATTTGCAGGCGATTGTTATCCACCCGCGCTGCGGAGATCAGTGTGGTGACGTCCGACGCCAGACGCTGCTCGATGGAATCCTGCAACGCCAGGCTGAACGCGCCCTGCATCGCAGGCAACAACGCCAGCATGAACAACACCGCCAGAACCGTGGCGGCGAGCATCAATCGGACACGAAGGGAACGAATCAAGTGCAGCGCTCGTTAAACAGGTAGCCAAGGCCACGCACGGTATCGATCGGCTTGAAGCCGGCCGGGCCTTCGAGTTTGCGACGCAAGCGGCCGACCAGCACTTCGATCACATTCGGATCGCGCTCGCCGTCATCCGGGTAGAGCTGCTCCATCAAGCGGTCCTTGGCCACCACTTGCTGGTGATGCCGCATCAGGTACTCGAGGATCCGGTATTCGTAGGCGGTCAGCGCCAGCGGTTGTTCATCGAGGGACGCCTGTTTGCGATTGAGGTCCAGCAACAAGGGGCCGGCAACGATGGTCGACTGGGTGAAACCGCTGGAACGGCGCAGCAAGGCATTCAGGCGGGCGTCCAGCTCTTCGAACTGGAACGGCTTGACCACGTAGTCGTCGGCACCGGCGGCGAGGCCTTCGACCTTGTCCTGCCAGTTGCCGCGCGCGGTGAGGATCAGGATCGGAAACGTCTTGCCCCGGGAGCGCAATTGACGAATCAGATCGAGCCCGCCCATGCCCGGCAGACCAAGGTCGATCACCGCCAGGTCATGGTTGAACTGCTCGGCCTGATACAGCGCCTCCTCGGCGTTGGCCACGGACTCGACCACGTGGCCGCTATCCGTCAGGCGGGTTTGCAGGTGATGACGCAACAGCGCTTCATCTTCGACGACCAGCAATTTCATAACGCTCTCCTGGGCAAATCAACATCTCCAAAGACATAACGCTGCACCTCAATGGCTAACAGGGCGAATGCCCGTCATCAATTAAGCCGCAGAACCTGTGGGAGCAGGCTTGCCCGCGATAGCGACCTGTCTGACACATCAATGGTGAATGTGCTGCCGTCATCGCGGGCAAGCCCGCTCCCACAGGTTCTGCGGCTTAACCGACTGGCAGCGAAACGCCTTTTAGAAAGCGTAGTTGGCGGACAGGTAGGTCTGGGCACTGCTGGTCAAGTCCAGCGACCCCTGTTTGCTGCCGCCGTGCTCGCTCATCTCGGTGCTGGCGTTGCTGCGCAGGTAACGGTAACCCAGCTCGACCGAGGTGTTTTGCGAAACTTGCTGCAATACACCGACCTGGCCGCCAACGGCGTAACCGATGTCGCTGTCGCGGCTGAAGCCTGGCGATTCCTGGGTCAGCTTGGTCAAACCGGCAGTGGCACCGCCGAACAATTTGGTGCTGCCACCCACCGGGTAGAACAGATCGTAGCTGCCCAGCAGGTTTTCCTGACGCAGTTTAATGCCATTGTGCGAGCCCGACACGTTGTCGTAAGTGGCGTAGTAGCGGCCCTTGCTGTCTTGCTGGCCCAGACGCACGCCCCAGGTATTGTCCTTGCCGATCACGCCGTCGGCGTTCGGGTGGTTGAGGTTGTCGTTCAGGGCGCTGGATTTTTTAACCTTGTCGCTGGTCTGGCCAAAGGTCAGGCCGGCGAAATTGGTGGTATCGGCGTGGGCCGCCACACTGGCGCCCATCACGGTGAAAGCCAGAAGCAGTTTTTTAAAAGTAGTCATTGGGGAGTTTCCTCATGCGCTATGTGCTTTTTGGGTACGGGGCAAGGTTACCGCCCCCTCCCTGTACTGCCCCTGAACGCACTCTGAACCTGAGCTGAATCAAATCGACTACGCTCAATTCACGGTTTTTAATCAGGAGACTTGATCATGCGCATGTTCCTCACCCTTGTATTACTGGCGCTGAGCGGGGTCAGCCAGGCCGCCATCCAGACCCAGGAAATCCCCTACCAGAGTGCCGACGGCACCAAGCTGATCGGCTATTACGCCTACGACGACGCCATCAAAGGCCCGCGTCCGGGCGTGGTGGTGGTACATGAGTGGTGGGGCCTCAACGACTACGCCAAGCGCCGCGCCCGTGATCTGGCCGGTCTGGGCTACAGCGCGCTGGCGATCGACATGTTTGGCGACGGCAAGAGCACCGAACACGCCAAGGACGCCATGGCCTTCATGCAAGCAGCATTGAAGGACAGTGCAGCGGCCAGTGCACGGTTTCAGGCCGGGCTCGACTTGCTGAAGAAACAGCCGCAGACCGATCCGGACAAACTGGCGGCCATCGGTTATTGCTTCGGCGGCAAGGTGGTGCTGGATGCGGCGCGTCAAGGCGTGCCGCTGGCAGGCGTGGTGAGTTTCCACGGTGCGCTGGTGACCAATACGCCGGCGACGCCTGGCAGTGTGAAGGCGAAAGTCCTGGTGGAGCATGGCGCTCTGGACAGCATGGTCACGGCGGAAAACGTGGCAGCGTTCAAGACGGAAATGGACAAGGCCAAAGCCGACTACAAGTTTGTCACCCTGGAAGGCGCCAAGCATGGGTTCAGCAATCCCGAGGCGGATCGTCTGAGTCATGGCGACCACGGCGGGCCGGACATTGGTTACAGCAAGACCGCCGATGAAAAGTCTTGGGCGGACATGCAGGCGTTTTTCAAGAAGATATTTAGCTGATCACGTAGACCACTGTGGCGAGGGGGCTTGCCCCCGTTGGGTTGCGAAGCAGCCCCGAAATCTGCAATCGCGTTTCGACAGATAAACCGCGTTCGCCGATTCACGACTGCTTCGCAGCCGAACGGGGGCAAGCCCCCTCGCCACAAAAGCCCTGCTGCCACTACCCAGCCATCGCGCTAGACGGCAAAATGCCCGTCATGAATCCCGTCCCCGCCCTACCCGTCTGCTGCACCCCACTCGACGCCCATTGGCCGCTGCCGTTTGTGCTGCCCGATACGGTCTTGTTGGGTACCCACTTCGATACCAGACAACTGACCAGCGATGATTTCCAGCGCAGCGCCATCGAGCCACCTGCGAGCATCCAGCGTTCGGTGGCCAAGCGCCAAGCCGAGTTTCTCGCCGGGCGGGTCTGCGCTCGGGCGGCATTGCAACAACTGGAAGGGCTGAGTTTCATTCCGGCCATCGGCGAAGACCGCGCGCCGGTATGGCCGGCGCATATCACCGGCTCGATCACCCACAGCACCGGCCGGGCCGCTGCGATTGTCGCGAACAAGGCGCACTGGCGTGGCTTGGGGATGGACCTGGAAAACCTGCTCGACGCGGATCGCGCCGAACGCCTGGCCGGGGAAATTCTCACCGGGCCTGAAATGCAGCGCATGGCTGCCGGAGATCGCGATCAATTGGCACTGTGGGTGACGCTGACGTTTTCGGTGAAGGAAAGCCTGTTCAAGGCGCTCTACCCGATCGTGCAGAAGCGCTTCTATTTCGAACACGCCGAAGTGCTGGAGTGGAGCGCGGGTGGCGAAGTGCGGTTGCGGTTGCTGACTGACCTGTCCAGTGAATGGCGTAGCGGCATTGAGCTGGATGCGCAGTTTGCAGTGATGGATGGGCAGTTGTTGAGTCTGGTCAGTATCAAGGCCTGAAGGCTTTCAGTGTCCTTTAGGGCCTCATCGCGGGCAAGCCCGCTCCCACAGGGTCCGCGTCGTACACAAAATCTGTGAGCATCACTGAAACTGTGGGAGCGGGCTTGCCCGCGATGAGGCCCTAAAGGACACCCACAATCTCAACGCCGCTCCTGATTCCTCGGCCAGCTCAAACTGAAACAGGCCCCGCCGAGGCTTTTGCTCTTGCCGATCAATGCTCGTCCGTCATGCCAATGGATGATCCGCCGCACAATCGATAACCCCAACCCATGCCCGCCCGAGGCGCGGGTGCGGCTGTCATCAAGGCGCAGGAACGGGGTGAAGATTTTCTCCCAGGCCGTTTCCGGCACGCCCGGCCCGTCATCCTCGACATCCACCCGACAGCGCTGCTGCCCCACCTGATAACTGACGGTCACCCTAGAATGGGCGTGACGCATGGCGTTGCTCACCAGGTTCTGCAATGCCCGGTGCAAGTAACGCGGCTCGGCCTCGACCCAGGCGTCGTCGCAATCGGCGGCCGACAGGCACAAACCGCGCTGCACCGTGACCTCGGCGCGCAGTGGCGCCAGTTCTTCGATCACCTGATTGACCAACGCATCCAGATCGATCCGCTGAAAATTCAGTGCCGGGGAACCTTGCTCCAGCCGCGCGTAGGTGAGCATCTCGTCGACCAGCCGATCGAGGTCCTCGATGTCGTGGTCCATCCCGTCGCGGTATTTCTCCAGCGCCTCAGGCGTGGTGGCCGAGCCGATCATCTCCAGGCCAAAACGCAAACGCGCGACCGGCGTGCGCAGTTCATGGGACACGGCACGCACCAGTTCTCGCTGAATCGCCAACAATTGCTGCAAGTGTTCGGCCATGCCGTTGAACGCCGAGGCCAAGCGCCCCACCGAGTCCGCGCCGCGTGCCGGTACGCGGGTTTCCAGGCTGCCTTTGGCGATGCGCGTGGCGGCCGCTTCCAGCCCACGCAAACGGCGCTCCAGTTGACGCACCAACAGATAGACAATCAAACCGATCAGGCTCAGGCCAAGCGCAGCAATCAGCACCAGCCACTCAGGCGGGTACGGATTCATTTGATACAGCGGGCCGATTTCCAGCACCCACGGCGTACCGACCATGCCGGCAAACACCCGGATCGAGTCACCGCCCTTGCCCAACGCCATCACCGTGTCGCCTTCGGATACGCGGCGGCTCTGGTCTTCGTCCATGTCGGCCTGATCGATCGTGACCAGTTGCAGATCGAAGCCGAAACCCTTCTCTTCCTTTAACTGCGCCAGACGTTTGGGCTGCTCGGCCACCGGGTAGCGCACCAGTTCATCGGCCAGCAGATAAATGGTCGCTCGCGCCAGTTGCTCGCTGATTTGTTGGACTTCCCCGGTGAGCACCAGTTGTTCCTTGTCGCTGACCAAGCGGTAAACCTTCGCCGCGTGCGGGCCAGTCTGTTCCACCAGGGCCTGGCCGCGCAGCACGCGAGTGCGCTGGGTCAGGTCGAGGTCGGTCTGGGGGAATGTCTTCAGCGCCAACGGAATCCCAAGCAAGCGCTCCCACACCAGCAAGGCCCGGTGGCGCTCGGTTTCGTTCATCGGTTGCAGGTTGTCGGCCATCAGCGAGAACGTGCCGTGGGCCAGGCGCTCGCGGTATTGCTCGCTGCGCACCTGATTGAGCAGGTGCAAGGCCAGCACGCCGAGCACAGCCACCAGAATCAGCGCCGCGCACATGCCGCCATAAATGCGCAGGAAGATCGAGTTCACAGCGACAAGTCTGCGCAGGCTTCGGGAACGAACAGATAGCCTTTGCTGCGGATGGTTTTGATCAGTCGCGGATGCTCCGGGTCATCGCCGATCTTCGGGCGGATGCGTGAGATGCGCACGTCGATGGAGCGGTCCTGGCCGTCATAGCCGATACCGCGCAGCGCGGTGAAAATTTCTTCGCGGGACAGAATACGCCCGGCGTTGGCCACCAGCAGCCAGAGCAAATCGAACTCGGCACTGGTCAACTCGATGCCTTTGTCATGCAGCCAGGCCTCGCGCAACGCGTTGTCGACCACCAACGGGCCGAACTGCAGACGCCGTTGTTTTTCCGGAGCGGTTTCAGCGGTTTCACTGCGCCGCAACAAGGCCTGGATGCGCGCCAGCAGCAGGCGTGGGCGAACCGGTTTGCAGACGTAGTCATCCGCGCCGAGGTCGAGGCCGAGGATTTGATCGGTGTCATCGGTGCGCGCGGTGAGCATCAGGATCGGGCCGTCATACTTGTCGCGAACCTTACGGCAAATGCTCAGGCCATCTTCACCGGGGAGCATCAGGTCGAGGATTACCAGGTCCGGTTTCTCCTTGATGATGCGTGCCGCGGCGAGGGCGCCGTTGCCCTCGATGGATACGCGCAGGCCATTGGCTTCCAGGTAGTCGCGAGTCAGTTCGGCCAGACGCTGGTCGTCCTCGACAATCAATACCTGCCAGACTTCTTGCTCCACGGTGACCTCTGCTTGCCAACATCACTTTATAGGGAAGGATCCGCCCGTCTTTTTGTAATGATTGGGGAGGATAAGAATGCATCTGCATTGGCCGATTGTATAAACGGCGCACGTCTGGAACACAAGCGGGTAAATGCGTTCGGACACGACGGTTTTTTGTGATAGGGTTCGCGCCCTTAAAAATCCGAATGACTGTTTTCAATCGCTGAAAATCAGTGAAAAACAGTCCGCTCCAGCTAGGTCGCGGCCTACACGCTCGTTCCACCTTTCACACACAATTTACGCACAGGTTTATCCACAGGTAGTACGTTGCAACACCCTCAAAAACGCATTATCTTGTACCTCGGCGCTAAAAAAACCCTACATGTAGGGTTTTAGCTTAAAAGCCCAACCACATTTCAGACCAGAAACTCAAGCGCTTTATTGCCTGTTTATGGTTGAACCAAGCACGATTTTACAAGCCCAAACCGCACGTGCGGATGGCACCGTTTTTTCAGGCCAGAACAGCCAGAACGGTACGGGTGTTGCAGTCAAAACTGGCACCCCAGAAAGGAATCCGGCTTCGAGCCCAGGCTCGCGGCCAAAGACTTCGGCAAGGAAGCGGCATCATTAGCCTTTTTCCTACTGTCCCGAAGTTGTTATGCCCGACGCCACGTCGGTTGTAGTGCTTCAGGACAGAACGGTGGGCACCGTGATGGTGCCCAAACAAACATAGAGAATGTGGAGACAACCCCCCATGCAAACCGACACAACTCGCGAGAACCCGCAGGGCACCTTGCCGCAGGCCGCCGATTCGAATTCGGATCTGTCCGCCACCGCGCCTGGTCAACTGCGCGTGATCAAGCGTAACGGGACTGTCGTTCCTTACACCGATGACAAAATCACCGTCGCCATCACCAAAGCGTTTCTTGCAGTTGAAGGCGGCACCGCTGCCGCTTCGTCGCGCATTCACGACACCGTTGCTCGCCTGACCGAACAGGTCACCGCGACCTTCAAGCGTCGCATGCCATCGGGCGGCACCATCCACATCGAAGAAATCCAGGACCAGGTCGAACTGGCCCTGATGCGTGCCGGCGAGCAGAAAGTCGCCCGCGACTACGTGATCTACCGCGACGCTCGTTCCAAGGAACGCGCTGTACGCACCCCTGCCGAAGACGCGGTACAGGCTCACCCTTCGATCCGCATCACCCGCGCCGATGGCAGCCTTGCACCTCTGGACATGGGTCGTCTGAACACCATCGTCACCGAAGCGTGCGAAGGCCTGGCAGAAGTCGACGGCGACCTGATCCAGCGCGAAACCCTGAAGAACCTGTACGACGGCGTGGCCCTGACCGACGTCAACACCGCCCTGGTAATGACCGCCCGTACGCTGGTCGAGCGTGAGCCGAACTACTCGTTCGTGACCGCCCGCCTGCTGATGGACACCCTGCGTGCCGAAGGCCTGAACTTCCTGGGCGTCGCCGAGAGCGCGACCCACCACGAAATGGTCGACCTGTACGCCAAGGCGCTGCCGGCCTACATCGCCAAAGGTATCGAATTCGAATTGCTGAACCCGGTTCTGGCGACTTTCGACCTGGAAAAACTCGGCAAGGCAATCAACCACGAACGCGATCAGCAGTTCACGTACCTGGGCCTGCAAACCCTGTACGACCGTTACTTCATCCACAAGGACGGTATCCGCTTCGAACTGCCGCAGATTTTCTTCATGCGCGTGGCCATGGGCCTGGCAATCGAAGAGAAGAACAAAGAAGACCGTGCGATCGAGTTCTACAACCTGTTGTCGTCCTTCGACTACATGTCCTCGACCCCAACCTTGTTCAACGCCGGTACCCTGCGTCCACAGCTGTCGAGCTGCTACCTGACCACCGTGCCGGATGACCTGTCGGGCATCTACCACGCGATCCACGACAACGCCATGTTGTCGAAATTCGCTGGCGGCCTGGGCAACGACTGGACGCCGGTTCGCGCACTGGGTTCGTACATCAAGGGCACCAACGGCAAATCCCAGGGCGTTGTACCGTTCCTGAAAGTAGTGAACGACACCGCCGTCGCCGTTAACCAGGGTGGCAAGCGCAAAGGCGCTGTGTGTGCCTACCTGGAAACCTGGCACATGGACATCGAGGAGTTCATCGAGCTGCGCAAGAACACCGGTGATGACCGTCGTCGTACCCACGACATGAACACCGCCAACTGGATCCCGGACCTGTTCATGAAGCGTGTCTTCGATGACGGCCCATGGACCCTGTTCTCGCCATCCGAAGTTCCGGATCTGCACGACCTGACCGGCAAGGCTTTCGAAGAGCGTTACGAGTACTACGAAGCCCTGTCCCAGTACCCAGGCAAGATCAAGCTGTTCAAGACCATTCAGGCCAAAGACCTGTGGCGCAAAATGCTGTCCATGCTGTTTGAAACCGGCCACCCATGGCTGACCTTCAAAGACCCGTGCAACCTGCGCAGCCCGCAGCAGCACGTGGGCGTGGTTCACAGCTCGAACCTGTGCACCGAGATCACCTTGAACACCAACAAGGACGAGATCGCCGTTTGCAACCTGGGTTCGATCAACCTGCCGAACCACATCACCAACGGCAAGCTGGACACCGCCAAGCTGGAACGCACCGTGAACACCGCCGTTCGCATGCTCGATAACGTTATCGACATCAACTACTACTCGGTGCCGCAAGCGAAGAACTCCAACTTCAAGCACCGTCCGGTCGGTCTGGGCATCATGGGCTTCCAGGACGCTTTGTACCTGCAGCACATCCCTTACGGTTCCGACGCTGCCGTCGAGTTCGCCGACAAGTCGATGGAAGCGGTCAGCTACTACGCGATCCAGGCGTCCTGCGACCTGGCCGACGAGCGCGGCGCTTACGAGACGTTCCAGGGTTCGCTGTGGTCCAAAGGCATCCTGCCGCTGGATTCGCAACAAATCCTGATCGAGCAGCGTGGCCAGAAGTACATCGACGTTGACCTGAACGAATCCCTGGACTGGGCACCGGTTCGTGCCCGCGTGCAGAAAGGCATTCGTAACTCCAACATCATGGCCATCGCACCGACCGCGACCATCGCCAACATCACTGGCGTGTCGCAGTCGATCGAACCGACCTACCAGAACCTCTACGTGAAATCGAACCTGTCGGGCGAATTCACCGTGATCAACCCGTACCTGGTTCGCGACCTCAAGGCTCGCGGCCTGTGGGACTCGGTCATGATCAACGACCTGAAGTACTACGACGGTTCGGTACAGCAGATCGAGCGCATCCCGCAAGAACTCAAAGAGCTCTACGCAACTGCGTTCGAAGTGGACACCAAGTGGATCGTTGACGCGGCAAGCCGTCGTCAGAAGTGGATCGACCAGGCTCAATCGCTGAATCTGTACATCGCTGGCGCATCGGGCAAGAAGCTGGACGTGACCTACCGCATGGCCTGGTACCGTGGTCTGAAAACCACTTACTACCTCCGTGCCCTGGCCGCGACCAGCACCGAGAAGTCGACCATCAACACCGGTAAGCTGAACGCTGTTTCCAGCGGCGGCAACCACGGTGACGATTCGGTCCTGGCAGCGCCTGCCGGCCCTGCTCCAGTGCCGAAGGCGTGCGCCATCGACGAGCCGGATTGCGAAGCTTGCCAATAAGCTGAGCGGGTGAGCGCTGAAAGGCGCTTACCTCGATAACCCCCCATCAGTCCTCTGGATTGGTCGGGGGTTTTCTTTTGCCTGCTTTAAAATCAAAAGATCGCAGCCTCGCTACGCTCGACAGCTCCTACATTGACATGCGATCCCTGTAGGAGCTGTCGAGCGTGGCGAGGCTGCGATCTTTTGATCTTGATCTTTATCTGCCACCCACAAAAAAGCCCCTCTTCCGAGGGGCTCTTTGTGAAGTGCTACCCGCTAACCAGCATCAGGTCATCTGAATGATGGTCTGCATGATGGTGCTCTGGGTGGAGATGGTCTTGGCGTTTGCCTGGTAGTTGCTCTGAGCCTTGATCAGCTCGACCAATTCGTTGGTCAGGTTGACGTTGGACTCTTCCAGGGAGTTGGACACGACCGAACCCAGGGTGCCGGTGGTCGGCGCATCGACACCCGACACGCCCGAGGCGAAGGTTTCTTTCCAGCGTGTGCCGCCGATTGGCTGCAAGCCTTGCTCGTTGGCGAAGCTGGCCACTGCAACCTGGCCAATGGCCTTGGTTTGCTGGTTGCTGAAGTTGGCGGTCATGACGCCGGTGGCGTCGATGCTCAGGCTGGAGATCTGGCCAGTGGCGTAGCCGTCCTGGTATTGGGCGGTACGGGCGGTTGGCGAGTTGTAAGAAGTAGTCAGCGCCATGTTGAACGCGATACCGCCTGCCGCCGCCGTGGAACCATTCGCCCCCCAAGTCGGCGGAATCGTCGCGGCGTTGGTTACAGTACCCGGGACCCAACCAGTCATGGTCAAGGTGTTGCCAGTCTGGGTCCAGCCAGCACCCGCCGTCAGCGTATTGATGCTGCCGTCGGAGTTGAAAGTGATGTTGGCGGTGATCGCCACGGGTGGCGTGGTAGCGGGGTTGGCCGGGGAACGACCATCCATGTAGGTGTGGACACGCCAGGCGTTAGTACCCGTTTTCACGTAGTACTGATCCATGGTGTGCTCGTTACCCTGACTGTCATAGACCTTGGTAGAGATGGTCTTGTTATAGCTGTTGGTATCGGTCGGGCTGAACACGGCCACAGTCGGCAAAACCTCGGACGAGTTCAGGTTCAATGTCTGATCGACTTTGGTGGTTGGGTTCGGCTTGAGGGCCGTAGTATCGATCTTCAAGTCAGTCAACACACCGTTGACGATCTTGCCGTTGGCATCGACGCCATAACCCTGCAAACGGTTACCGTTGTTATCGACTACAAAGTTTTCAGCGTCGGTCTTGAACGCACCGGCTCGGGTATAGCTCAGGGAACCGTTGTCGCTAAGGATGAAGAAGCCAGTGCCCTGGATGCCCATGTCCAGCACGTTGCCGGTGTTGTTCACGTCACCCTGGCTGAACTGCTGGGAAACGTTGGCCAGACGCACGCCGTTACCGATGGTCTTGCTGCCGGTACCCAGGCGAGTGGCCGAGTACACGTCTTCGAATTCTGCACGGGACGATTTGAAACCGGTGGTGGCGACGTTGGCGATGTTGTTGCCGGTCACGTCCAGTTGTTTGTTGGCTGCATAGAGACCGCTAAGGCCGATACTGAAAGACATATTCCACTCCTTTGTGCCGTGTTAGTCGGCTCTATATACCAATGGTTTGTACTTTGGACAGGGCAACGCTGCCCATGCCTGCCAGGTTCAGCATCAACTCACCGCCGGTCTGGCTGATGGTCACGCTGTTAACGGTCGCTGGCAGATAAGTAATCAGCGATGTCGCCTTGCTGTCGATGGTGGCCGTTGCGCCGAAGGTGTAAGTACCCGCAGGTGCCACCGCGCCCGCATCGTCCTTGCCGTCCCAAATGAAACTGGCGTTACCGGCACTTTGACTGCCCAGCTCGAGCGTACGGATGGTCTTGCCTTCCGAGTTGGTGATCTTGACGGTGGCGGCGGGAACCGAGGTTGGCACCACGACGGTACCGTTGAGACTCTTGGAGGTGTCGACCACGGCTTTGTCGGTCTGCGCGATGACCGAACGGCCCACCAGCGAAGAAGCCTGCAAGGCTTGAGAGGAGCTGTAGCTGCTGGCAAGACCGCTGACCGTGTCGTTCAGCGTGGTGATACCTTCCAGGCTACTGAACTGCGCCAGCTGGGCCACGAACTCGCTGTTGTCCTGAGGATCGAGCGGGTTCTGGTTTTTCAGCTGAGTCACCAGCAGTTGCAGGAACGCATCCTTGCCCAGTTCCTTGCCGCCGGTAGCGGCCGAGGTCAGGCTGCCGGTGGCAGTAGAGGTAGTGGTCGTGACCGAAGAGTTGGCCAGTACATCACTGATAACGCTCATGTGAATCGCCCCTTATCACTGACCGAGGGTCAGGACCTTCTGCATCATGGTTTTGGCGGTGTTCATCATTTCGGCGTTGGTCTGGAACGAACGGCTCGCGGAAATCATGTCGGCCATTTCTTCGACGAC
Source organism: Pseudomonas sp. JV414 (assembly GCF_032424305.1). Lineage (NCBI taxonomy): Bacteria > Pseudomonadati > Pseudomonadota > Gammaproteobacteria > Pseudomonadales > Pseudomonadaceae > Pseudomonas > Pseudomonas sp. JV414. Next base: position 107,981 of record NZ_VYKC01000005.1, read on the forward strand.
GTTGACGTTCGGGTAGTAGACGTAGCCCTTGCCATCGGCAGCCGGATGGTTCGGCTCGTAGCGCGCTTCAAGGTTGCTCTGGTCTTCGACCACGCCCAGTACTTGCACGCCTTGACCGGCAGCGTCCTGGTTCTGGAACAGCGAATCGCTGCCGCCGCTCTGGCCGCCCTGGAACATGGTGGCGAATACCGGGTGGCGGGCACGGTAGGTCTGGTCGATGCTCGACGAAACGGTCTCGGCGTTGGCGATGTTACTGGCGACGGTGTTCAAGCGAGTGGTCTGGGCACTCATGCCGCTACCGGCAATGTTGAAAACACTGGATAGAGACATGGATTACTCTCCGCGCAGGGCTGATACCAGCCCTTTGAATTTACTGTTGAGCAGGGTGAAGCTGGCCTGGAAGTTGACCGCGTTTTCCGCGTACGCTGATTGTTCAAGCTGGGCGTCCACGGTGTTCTGGTCGATCGACGGTTGCATCGGCGTGCGATACATCAGCGACTCGCCGCCATTGCCCAGGCCTTCAGCTTCGATGTGACGGCTGTTGGTCATGTTCAAGGCGAACTTGCCGTTTTTGGTTTTCTCGTTCTGCTCGGCGAGCACTTTCGAGAAGTCCAGATCCCGAGCCTTGTAGTTCGGGGTGTCGGCGTTGGTGATGTTGTTGGCCAGGACTTCGGCACGCTGAGCGCGGAAGCCCAGGGCTTGTTCGTGGATACCGAGCGCTTTATCGAAGCTGATGCTCATGTCGGGAAACCTTCGGGTGACCTGATTTTTCGTACGATGGACATAGCAAGCGCCGTGCCAATTCAAAAAAGCCCGTAAACCGGGGCTTTGCGCGCGGTGGCAAGGCGGCAATGCCAGAAAAGCGGCAACCGATTTCCGCCGCCTGCCGCTTTTCTGCCGCTTATCGCAGTCGGAAGAACAACACTTACCCCTGTGGGAGCCGGGCTTGCCCGCGATGGCGGTGTAACAAATTACATTGATGTCGACTGATACGACGCTATCGCGGGCAAGCCCGCTCCCACAGGGGTTGTGGTGATTTTGAGAGATAATTACAGGCATAAAAAAACGGGAGCCCCTGAGGACTCCCGTTTTTTATGCCGTCAACGAATCACTTCGCCTTGTAAATGATCCCCGGGCTGCATTGGACCATCTGGTAATGATCCGGCAAACCGTTCAGCGCTTCGGACGCGCCAAGGAACAGATAACCGCCCGGCTTCAGCGTGCTGTGAATGCGCAACAGGATGTCTTTCTTCACCTCGGCGGAGAAGTAGATCAGCACGTTGCGGCAGAACACGATGTCGAACTTGCCCAGGGCTGCGTAGCTGTCCAGCAGGTTGAACGAGCGAAATTCCACCCGACTCTTGATCGGCGCCTTGATGGCCCAGCGTCCCGGCCCTTTCGGGTCGAAGTAACGCTGAAGGCGCTCGGGCGACAGACCGCGGCCGATGGCCAGGCTGTCGTACTCGCCGGTTTTGCAGTTGGTCAGCATAGTGCCGGACAGGTCAGTGGCAACGATCTGCACACCCATCTTCAACTGGCCCATGTTGACCCGCTCGAACTCATCGATGGACATCGACAGCGAATACGGTTCCTGGCCCGACGAGCACGCCGCCGACCAGATCCGCAGGCGCTGGCCGGGGGCTGCCTTGATCGCTTCAGGCAATACCTTGTTCTTCAAGACTTCAAACGGATAGGTGTCACGAAACCACAAGGTTTCGTTGGTAGTCATGGCATCCACCACCATCTCGCGCAAACCGCTGCGCGGCTGAGTCTGGATGCGCTGAACCAGCTCACCCAGCGATTTGATGCCCTGCTGTTCCATCAGTTTGTTGAGACGGCTCGAGACCAGGTATTGCTTGTTTTCACCGAGCAAAATGCCACAGGCTTTTTCCAGGAAGACCCGGAACTGTTCGAAATCCAAATTACCCGTAGACAATGATGCGGCCTCTTTAAATCGTGTTGACCGCCAGGGGCAAAGCGCCCCTAGCTGATATCTGCTGCTTTGATCCGGTCGACCACCCGGGATGCCAAGTCATCAGGACGGAATTTGGCCAGGAAGTCATCGGCGCCGACCTTCTTGACCATCGCCTGATTGAATACACCCGACAATGAAGTGTGCAGGATGATATGAAGCTTTTGCATGCGCGGGTCGTTGCGGATCTCGGCCGTCAAGGTGTACCCGTCCATTTCCGGCATCTCGATGTCGGAAATCATCATCAGGAACTCTTCTTCCGGCTTCTTGCCCTCGTCGACCAGCTTGCGCAGGTAATCCAGCGCTTGCTTGCCGTCGTTCAACGCCACCACTTCGACACCGACCGTTTGCAGGCAACGGGTCACCTGCTTGCGCGCCACCGATGAGTCATCGACCGTCAGCACGCGCAAGGACAACGCCTTGTGCTGAGTCTCGACATCCACCACGCCCACCGAAATCGCTTCCGGTGTCGGTGCCACTTCCGCCAGCACCTTCTCGACGTCGATGATTTCGACTAACTGATTGTCGACCCGAGTCACAGCCGTCAGGTAGTGATCGCGCCCGGTACCCTTGGGAGGCGGATGAATCTCTTCCCAGTTCATGTTGACGATGCGTTCCACCGACCGAACCAGGAAACCCTGGGTCTTGGTGTTGTACTCCGTGATGATCACGAAGGGATTGCTTTGATCTTTCAGCGCTCCGGAACCGGTCGCCATCGCCAGATCAAGGATCGGAATGGTCGCCCCCCGGATATTTGCCACACCGCACACGACAGGACTGGACTTGGGCATCAGGGTCAGCTTGGGGCATTGCAGCACCTCACGAACCTTGAACACGTTGATCCCATACAGCTGCTGGCCGTCAAGACGGAACAACAACAGCTCAAGGCGATTCTGCCCCACCAGTTGCGTGCGCTGGTTCACCGAATCCATTACACCAGCCATGCCCAGACTCCTACACCAACGCTAAGTGTGTTGCGACGCACATTCATCACTAAACGGCACGGCGCTTGCTTTTTAACTCTTATGAACACAGAACCGACATTTTTCCGACACCTGACATCAACCTGCCGCAGATTGCTCTGCGCAATGTCGGCCGCTTGCCTGTTCAACGCTGGCAGCCCTGCCCTTGCTGACGCGGTTACCTTGCCTGACATGCTTATCGGCGTCACTCAGGGCTTTCTTGAATTCACCGTAGAAGACTATCTGGCCACGAGTCAAACACAAGGACGCTACGAGATCGAGGTCAACCAGCTCGATCCGCGCCTGCGCATGCCTATGTGCGACAAGGAATTGACAGCCACCCTTGAGAGCCCCGCGAGGCCTCTGGGCCGGGTCACGGTTAAGGTCCGCTGCGAGGGCGCCTCCCCCTGGACAGTCTTCGTACCCGCTCAAGTACGGCTGTTTCGCGACATCGTGACCACCACTCGCCCCCTCAAGCGCACAGGGATTATCGAGCCTCAGGACGTAACCCTTCGCGAACGCGATATCAGCCTGATAAATCAGGGTTTTCTGACCTCCGTCGATGAGGCGATCGGACAAAAACTTACCCGACCAATGGTCGCCGATCAGGTCATTACCCTGGTGCACCTCGAACAGGCGGAAGTCATTCGCAAGGGCGATCAGGTGGTGATTACCGCCCGCAGTGGTACGCTCAGTGTACGCATGCCGGGTGAAGCGCTGTCCAACGGCGGCATGAGCGAACAGATTCGCGTGAAAAACCTTAACTCCCAGCGGGTCATCAAGGCGCAAGTCACCGCGCCGGGCCAAGTGGAAGTTTCTATGTGAGCGGCCATGCAGGGCTCTGTGTTCGTGAATATATGGCGCGCCACTCGGCTGTTGCCTAAACTGTGCCGCATGCAGGACACGCGCTGGCGCATGCAAGCTCATTGATAAATGGGCCTAAAGTTTTCCGGGGGAGAGCCGAAAACATGGCAAGCGTCCAAATACCCAGAGGTTTTTTGTCATGGTCATCGATTTCAGTCGTTTAAACAGCTCCTCGTCACTTACGGGCAGTACACGTACCAGCGCTGCGAAGGAAACCGCCGAAGCCGGCCAATCCACGCCGCTGAATACCCCGGCCGAACAGGCCAGTACCACCAAAAGCGGGGAATCGGTACACCTCAGCAATGAGGCTCAACAGTTGCAGAAGGTCACTGACAAGCTGCGCGATCAGCCTGCCGTCGACAACGCCCGCGTGGCCGAGTTGAAAGCAGCGATTGCCGATGGCAGCTATAAAGTCGACAGCAACCGTGTAGCCAGCAAACTGCTCAACTTCGAAGCCCAGCGCTAGGCCACCGCCGGCGCCAGGCTTTTGGACGCTTAAAACCCAAGGCCAGCCATGCACGACACTAATTTACTGCAACTGATCATCGACGACTTTGCCCCGGCGCAACACCTGCTGGAGCTGCTGCAAACCGAGTCCCTCGCACTGCACGGTCGCGACATGCCACTGCTCGAAGACATTCTGGCGCAGAAACAGGCAATGATCATTTTGCTCGAGCAGCATGGCCGCAAGCGCAGTGAAATCCTCGCCAGCCTCAACCTGCCGACCAATCGCCAGGGCCTTGAGCAACTTGCCAGCCATTCGAGCATTGGCGACCAATTGCTGGCACAGAGCGACGTGCTGACCGACCTCCTGACCCAGTGCCAGGCCACCAACGTTAACAATGGCCAGTCGATTCTGGTGCAGCAGGCCGCCACGGCCAACCAGCTGAAAATCCTCACCGGCGGCGAGCCGCCAGCGCTCTATGATGCCCGTGGTTCAACCTCCAAACTCGCAAAACCACGCCCGCTCAGTCAGGCTTGAGCCTTTCCATGAGCACGCTCTATCAAGACGCGAAACATGCTGGCAGAATGATGGCCGGTAGTCATATTTGTCTGGAGATTGATATCCCGTGTTCAATGCCTTAAGCGCGGAAGAGGCTACGCAGCCTCCCAAGGTGCTCACCACGCCCTTGGAAATCTCCGGCAATCTGCGACAGCTGCAAGACAGCCATGATCCGCTGATCATCACGTTCCACGAGCGCAGCCAGCGCTTTCAGAGTTATCTGGTGGACGTCGACCGTGACAGTAAGATGATCGCTCTGGACGAAATGATCCCTCGCGATGGCGAACGCTTTCTGCTGGCCGGCGAACCGTTCAAGGTCGAAGGCTTTCACGACGGCGTGCGCATCGCCTGGGAAAGCAACGGCCCGCTGACCATCGATGAATCCGGCGATGGCCGCTGCTACCGTGGCGCGCTGCCCGATGAGGTGGTTTATCACCAGCGCCGCAATGCTTTCCGCGCCGCGTTGAAGCTGGCGCAACTGGTCAATGTTGACCTGGATGGCGACAAACTCAAGGCTCCCATCAGCGGCAAACTGTTGGACATCTCCGCCACCGGCTGCAAGTTGCGCTTCGAGGGCGACATCACCGCCCGTCTGCAACTGGGCCAGGTCTACGACCGCTTCGCCGCCGCCCTGCCCTTCGGCAGCATGACGGCACCGGTCGAACTGCGTTACCTGCACTTCGAAGAAAAGATCAACACCACCTTTGCCGGCGTGCGTTTTCACAACATGAGCGGCCTGGTGCAGCGGCAGGTCGAGCGGTTCGTCTATCAGCTTCAGCGCGAAGCGCGGCGCTTCGATAAAGACGACTTCTGATACGCCACTCCCATAAAAAAACGGGCAATCCCTTGCGGTGACTGCCCGTTTTTTTATGCCTTGATCAAGGCCTTGCTTCGGTAAAACTTTGCTCGCGACCCGTGTCAGGGTCTTCGGGTTCCGAATCCGTTTCAGGTGCTGATTCGGGCTCGGCATCCGGACTCAAATCAGCTTCCGGGTTGACCGGGTTCTGCATCTGATCCTGCACCACCTGCTCATCGACTCGCGGGTCAAGGCAAGCCACCAGTGGCGAACTCGACATACTGTCCGGCATGGCGACGTGATGCAGTGGAGCATCGTCCACCTGATGCAGGTTGGTGACCGCTTTCGGGCGGATTCGCCACACCAGCACCAAGGCGAAGAAGCTGAAGAAGGCATAGAGCATCTGACTGCCGAACAGCTTCATCAACACCCCGGCCACCAACGGTCCGATACTCGCACCGACACCGTAGGTCACCAACAGCATCGCCGTCAGCGATACCCGGCGATCACCCTCGACGTGGTCGTTGGAAAACGCCACCGCCAACGGGTACAGGCAGAACTGCACCAACGAACAGAAAAAACCGGCGATGAACAGCACCTCCAGCGGCACCTGCCGCATGATCGCCAGCGGCAATGCAGCCAGCGCCAGGCTGAACGCGAAGCAGCGGATCAACAGCGCCCGGTCATAGCGGTCCGACAGCCAACCCAACGGCCACTGCACCACCAGGCCTGCAAAAATGCAGCTGCCCATGAACAGACCGACCTGTTCGGTCGACAATCCTTGCTGCGAGGCATACAGCGGCGCCAGACCGTAGAACGAACCGACGATCAAACCCGACCCCAACACCGTACTCAATGACTGCGGCACGCGCTTGATGAAGAACCGTGGCTCCATCGGTGCCGGGTGCAAAGGCGCCGGGTGAATCCGCCGTGTCAGGGCCACCGGCACAAGGCACAGGGCGAAACACAGTGCGACCAGCATCAGCAGTTCCAGACCCAGGCCCGGGTGCATGACCAGAATCAGTTGACCCAACACCAGCCCCAGGTACGAGGCGATCATGTAGCCGCTGAACACCACCCCACGTTTATTGGCTTCAGCCTGCTCATTGAGCCAGCTTTCGATCACCATGTACTGGCACATCATGCCCAGGCCGACGATCACCCGCAGAAACAGCCACGCGGGCAGCCAGTCCACCAAGCCATGGCCCAGCACTGCCGCGCCGACAATCCCGGCGCAGGCTGAATAAGCTCGAATATGCCCGACCCGGGCAATCAGCCGATGGCCGATCTTGCCGCCCAGCACCAAGCCGAAATAGTTGGCGGCCATCAAGGCACCGACCCACAGGCTGTCGACGTTATCGGCCGCCAGGCGCAGGGCAAGGTAAGTACTTAACAGACCCGAGCCGATCAACATCATCAGCGAGGCAAAATAAAGCCCCCGAAAAGATTTCAAGATTTGGCGCATCGGCGTTCCGAGCGGCTCCTTGCAGTGAATATCGGACTATCGACAAACGATAGCCCGACGGCGACGGGTCGTCAGGCCTGGGCTGCTAGAACACGCCGTTCCCAGGGAGTAATTTCATCAAAGAAGCTGGTCAACTCCATGGTCTTCGAAGCGATGTAGCCTTCGATGAACTCCTTGCCGAACAGTTCCTTCGCCAATTGGCTACGTTTCAGACGTTCAAGAGCGGCATGCAAGGTACACGGCAACGAAAGATTATCCGGCACAACGAACTCACCCTGAATCGGCTCGCTCGGCTCCAGTTTGTTTTCGATGCCATACAACCCCGCGGCCAGGCTCGCGGCGATCGCCAGATACGGATTGGCATCGGCCCCCGGCAAGCGGTTTTCGACCCGACGAGCGACCGGTGAACTGGCCGGAATGCGCAGCCCGGCCGCGCGGTTATCGTGGGACCAGCAGGCATTATTCGGTGACGCGAAAGGATGGCACAGCCGCTGATAGGAGTTCACGTTCGGCGCAAACAGCGCGGTGAAGTCCGCCATACCGGCCTGCTGACCACCGATGAAATGACGGAAGGTCGCGGTCGGCTCGCCGGCCTTGTCGCTGAACACGTTACGCCCGGTGCCGATCTCGACGATGCTCTGGTGAATATGCATCGAGCTGCCCGGCGTGTGCGCCAACGGCTTGGCCATGCAGACCACGGTCAGGCCATGCTTGAGCGCCACTTCCTTGAGCAGATGCTTGAACAACAACGTCTGGTCGGCCAACAGCAACGGATCGCCGTGCAGCAGGTTGATCTCGAACTGGCTGACGCCCATCTCGTGCATGAAGGTATCGCGCGGCAAGCCCAGTGCCGCCATGCATTCGTAGACTTCATTGAAGAACGGCCGCAAGCCGTTATTGGAACTGACGCTGAACGCCGAATGACCGTCCTCGCGACGACCGTCCAGGCCCAGTGGTGGCTGGAAGGGTTGCGTCGGGTCTGGGTTGGGCGCGAAGACAAAGAACTCCAGCTCGGTCGCCACCACCGGCGCCAGACCGAGAGCGGCGTATCGAGCAATCACGGCCTTGAGTTGGCCACGGGTCGACAAGGGTGAGCTCTCGCCCGTCAGCTCGTCCGCATCGCAAATGGCCAGCGCCCGAGGCTGCGAGCTCCAGGGCAAGCGGTGGATCTGCGCGGGATCAGGCACCAGCGCCAGGTCGCCATCATCACTGCCGTAAAAGCGCGCTGGCGGATAACCGCCCATGATGCATTGCAGCAGCACTCCCCGCGCCATCTGCAAACGCCGCCCTTCAAGAAATCCTTCGGCGGTCATCACCTTGCCGCGTGGTACGCCGTTCAGGTCCGGCGTGACACATTCAATCTCATCAATGCCCGTCAATCGCTGCGCGAGTGAACGATGGCCATCGGTTGTCATGACGCAATCCTTGTTGTTGTACGAGCCGCGAACGGCGACTCGTACAAAATAGGCTCCGGCTGTTCGGAATATCAAGCAGCGTCAAACAAAAAGGCGCAATCCTGCCCCTAACGACACGCCCCCCGCAATCTTGCCCTGACAACACGGTCCGTGTAGGAGCTGCCGAAGGCTGCGATCTTTTGATCTTGCCTTTAAAAACAAAATCAAAAGATCGCAGCCTTCGGCAGCTCCTACAGGGAGTATGCCAAGTCAGAAACGGCGTACTTAGGGATTCAGGGAAGGTAAAGGCTGAACACACCGCCGCCCAATGGGCCGCCATTGCTGATTTCGGTGCGTCCGTCCACCCCATTGCGCTGATGCAACGCGGCAATCCGTCCGGCAAAGTACAGGCCCAGGCCGGTGCTGCCACTGCTGTGGTTGATGCCCTGCACATAATCGGCCTGACGCTCGATCATCTCGGCTGGAAAACCCTCGCCATCATCATTGATGGTCAGCACCAGCTGCCCGGCCTCATCGCTGACGCTGATCAACAAGGCATGACGGGCGTAACGAATCGCGTTGTTGATGCTGTTGGCGAGCACCGAGGCAATCAGCTCACGGTCGAAGAAACCCAGCGGGCTCAACGGGTCCACTTCATACGTCGCGATGATGCCGCGGCTGGCGAATACTTCTTGATGAGCCGCCAGTTGTGCCTCGATGAAATCATCCAGCTCATGGTAGGCCGGCTGCAACGGCATCTGGTTGACGCCGAGTTTGTACAGCCCCAGCAACTGCACCAGCATGCCGTTGAGGTGGGCGAACTCGAAGTCGATCACGCCCTGCTCCGGGGTGTGCCGATCGGGGTCAGGCAAATGCGCCAGCCATTGACTGTGCGCCTGCATCAGCATGGCCAGAGAGTTCTTCATGTCATGCACGGTGGAGGCAATTACCGTGGAAAAGTCGAGTGACGGTTCGCTGTCGATCATTCGCCGAACGCCTTGATTTTCAGTTTCTGGTAGCGCGGATAACGCGCGTCGGTATCGGGCATCAGGCCGACGGTTTTCAGGCAGGCGCGACATTCTTGCAGTTCGGCCGACGGCACGCTGGTATCGGTGCCATGCAGTAACGACTGCGCCATGTTCAGGGCAATACTGATGTTCTTCGGCTGCAGTGCCAGGGCTTTGCGGAATACATCCCGGGCTTCCACCAGGTTGCCGGTCTTGTACACCCGCACGCCCTGACGGTTGAGGTCGGCGGCCGCGTTGCTGGAGCTGAGGATGGTCGGGTCGTCGGTCAGCTTGGCGATGTCCTTCATCACGGCCGGATCATCGCCGTAGATTTCCGCACAGTTTTTCAGCATCGAAGCGCCGGCACTCGCCTGTCCGAGCATTTGCAGCTGCTTAGCCACCAGCAGCGCCGCTTCGGCGCTCATGAACTGCTCCATGCCATCGAGGCGCATCATCGCCTGCTCGGTGAGCTTCTCGGCGGTTTCGGCATCGTTGAGCAACAGGCTGGTGGCCTTCATCAGACGCGCACGAATCTGCAAACCGGGGTCGGAAGGATTCTCCTTCGCCACCGCACTCAGCGTTGTGTTGATTTCAAGGCGGGTCCGGGTGTCCAGGCCCTTCTCACTGCCTTTGCTGATCAAGGCGTGGGCCAGGCCGAGGTTGCTTTCCGCATCCTTGAAACGCGACTGCGCCCCTTGCGCCACTGCCTGACGATAGGCTCTGGAGGCTGTGTCAAAATCTTCGTTGGCCATCGCCAGCTTGCCCAGCAACGCTTGCCGGCGCACCGCCAGCGGCGACAGGCGAATAGCCTCTTCCAAGACTCTCTGCGCGGCTTTTGTGTCGCCTTCGACAACCAGCACATCGGCCATGCCGTCGTAGAGGGCCGGCATCATCGGGAAGACTTTCAGAGCCTTCTCGTAAATGCCTTTGGCCTGGCTGACATGGCCTCGCTTGAATAGCAACTGGCCCAACCCGGCAAACGCCCATGGCAAAGGCCGATCAGCAATGATGCTGTCGTACAGGCGTTCCAGCGCTTCGTTCTGGTTCAAGTCGCGCAACGCATCGGCGCGGTAACGCAGGCACAGAGGCGAGTAACGAATGTCCTGTTTGCACAGGGCGATGCAGGCATTGAGCACTTCAACCGGTTTGCCCCGGTCAAGGGCTTGCAGGATCGGTTTGAGCAAGGTCTTGCGCTGCTCCAGGCGCTCCAGGCGCTGGGCCAGGCCGGAACGGTTGAACGGCTTGGTCAGGTAAGCATCGGGCTCATGCTCCAGCGCGCTGAGCACCATGGCCTGGCTGGTTTCGGCGGTAACCATGACAAACACACTTTCATGGCTGATCAGCTTCTCGATCATCAGGTCTTCAAGTACCTGCTGACCGTTCTTCTTGCCATCGCCCAGGTGGAAGTCCTGCAGGATGAAGTCGTAGGACTTCTGCGAGCACATGCGCAGCGCCTGTTCACCGGTATCGGCGGTGTCGACGTCCTTGACGCCCAGCTCCCGCAGCATGGACCTGACGGAACTGCGGAAATCCGAGAAATCATCGACGATCAGAAAACTTTTTTGGTGATACGACAGCATCGAAGATTTCCAGGCAATTAAGAAGAACAACCCAAAGGCAACCACACGGGCGAGCTCAGCTTCGCGGCCTTTTTGGCGCGCAGATGATAGCTGGAGGCCATAGGCTATCAAGCAATTTCGCATAAACCCGTGACGACAGTTGCCGGCCGCCAGAAGTAAAAATGACAACGACTGGTCGGGTTATCGGCCAGTAGTCGCGTTCCCTTGAAGCGACGGGAGTGCAATTGCGCATTTGTTTGTCAAAACCTTATATAGGCCCATAAATGCGCGTTAAATAATTGAAGGGGTTATTGAAAAACGGGATTATCCTGTTTTATGACTCGCGTTTTTTATACCCGCTTGCATGCAAAGCGTTTTACATCGCCAGCAAAGGCAGAATGAAATGACCACTACCCCCAAGCCTTCGGCCACGTCTCCCGAGCGACAGGCCTTGAGTCCCAGCACCCTGGACTTTCCGGTGGTAGGCATCGGCGCGTCAGCAGGCGGACTCCAGGCCATTAAGTTGTTCTTCGAGAACATGCCTCACGACAACGGCATGGCGTTTGTGATCATTCTTCATCTGTCGCCCGACCATCAAAGCATCGCTGACAAGATCATCCAGGAATCGACCCGGATGCCGGTCTTGCAGGTCACCGAAACCGTGCCGATCGAGAAAAACCGGGTGTACGTCATCTCACCGGCGCAGCGGTTGACGATGAATGAGAACAACCTTGAAGTCGGTGAAAACGATCCTCAGCTGGGACGCCACGCCTCGATCGATCTGTTCTTCCGCGATCTGGCCCAAGTGCACCGCGAGCGCGCCTTCTGCCTGGTGCTCTCGGGCACTGGTTCCGACGGCGCGGTAGGCCTGTCGCGCATCAAGGAACAGGGCGGCATCACCCTGGCCCAAGTGCCGGAAGACGCCGAGTTCGACGGTATGCCCCGAGCGGCCATCGAGACCGGCATGGTCGATCTGGTGTTGCCCGTGGTGGAAATGCCGCAAAAGCTGCTGGACCTGTGGCACAACTCCCGGGAAATCACCTTGCCCGCCGCCAACGATCCGGAACTTCAATCCTTCGCTTCGGTGTCCGAGCGCGACGCAGCGCTCGCCGAACAAATGCTGCACGACATCCTGATCCAATTGCGCACCGGCACCGGCCATGACTTCAAGCACTATAAACGCGCGACGGTATTGCGCCGGATCGAGCGCCGGATGCAGGTCACTGGCCAGCCAGACCTGGGGGCTTATTACCGCCACCTGCAAAGCAACCCCGAAGAAACCAAAGCGCTGCTGGGGGATATGCTGATCGGTGTGACCAACTTCTTCCGTGATCGCGAAGCCTTCGAAGCGCTGGAGCGCGATGTCATACCGCAACTGGTCAGCGCCGCGGTGTCAGCGCAGCCTGAGAAAGAAGAAATTCGGGTCTGGTCGGCTGGTTGTTCGACCGGCGAAGAAGCCTATAGCCTGGCGATGCTGGTCAACGATCAACTGCAACAGGAAGCCAGCCAGGCCTCGCTGCAAGTTTTCGCCACCGACATCGACGAACGCGCCATCAGTGTTGGTCGGGCCGGTGTGTACACGCAAGCCATTGTCACGGATGTGCCGCCAACACGGCTGCGCAACTATTTCGTCAAGGACGATGATCACTACCGGATTCGCAAGGAAATCCGCGAGAAGGTGCTGTTCGCCAAACACAGCCTGCTGTCCGATCCGCCTTTTTCGCAAATCGACCTGATCGTTTGCCGCAACTTGTTGATCTATCTGGATCGCGAAGTTCAACGCGAAATCCTTCAGATGTTCCACTTTGCATTGCGGCCCGGCGGCTTCCTGTTCCTGGGGTCTTCCGAAAGCGCCGAAGCTTGTCATGAGCTGTTCACGCCGGTGGACAAACGCAACCGGATCTTCCGCGCCAAAACCGGCACCGCCAATAGCCGACGCACGCCCACCGTGCCGCGCGGTGGTTATGTGCGCACCAACGTTTCCCGGCAGGAACCGCAACACGCCGTGCAGCGCAAGCTGTCCTTCGCCGACATCCATCAGCGCGCCCTCGAACGTTCCGGCCCGCCGAGCATGATCGTCGATGCCAACGCCGACATCTTGCACATGAGTGAAAGTGCCGGGCGTTTCCTGCGGCATGTGGGCGGTGAACTGTCACGCAACCTGCTGACGCTGATCCTTCCGGAGCTGCGCCTGGAAATCCGCACCACGCTGTTCCAGGCCCAGCAGAGCGGCATGGCCGTCAAATCCCGCGAGGTGCCGCTCAAGCGCGAAGACCGACGTTACAAGGTCAGCCTGGAAGTGCAGCCCTACAAGGACGAAGAGTCGGACGGCGAGTTCGTCCTGGTGATTTTCGAGGAAGTCGAAGTCGATCCTTCGCAGACGGCCACGACCCTGTTGCAAACCGAGAGCCAGGTACTGTCTAACCTGGAGCGTGAACTGCAGCGCACCAAGCTGCATTTGCAAGACACCATTGAACAATCGGAAATTTCCAGCGAAGAACTGAAAGCTTCCAACGAAGAAATGCAGGCGATCAACGAAGAATTGCGCTCGGCCACCGAAGAGCTGGAAACCAGCAAGGAAGAGCTGCAATCGATCAACGAAGAGTTGCTGACGGTCAACTACGAGCTGAAAACCAAAGTTGAAGAAACCGACAAGATCAACGACTACCTGACCAACCTGATCGCCTCTACCGACATCGCCACAGTCTTTGTCGACCGCAGTATGCGGATCAAATGGTTCACCCCGCGCGCCACCGATATTTTCAGCATGTTGCCGATGGATACCGGCCGCTCCCTGCTCGACATCACGCATCGCCTGGACTACGACGATCTGGCGGGTGACGCCGCACAGGTATTCGAATCATTGAACATGATCGAACGCGAAGTCAGCAGCACCGACAAGCGCTGGTACATCGCCCGCCTGCTGCCCTACCGCTCCAGCGAAGACCATATCGACGGCACCGTGCTGACCTTCATCGATATCACCAAACGCCGCGCGGCCGAAGAAGAACTGCGCCTGGGCGAAGAACGCATGCGTCTGGTGGCCGAAAGTACCCGCGACTACGCGATCATCACCCTCGATGAACAGGGCGTGATCACCACCTGGAACAAAGGCGCCGAGCTGATCTTCGGCTACAGCAAGACCGAGGCCGAAGGCGCTTACTACGACTTCATTTTTTCCGCCGAAGACCGCGCCTCTGGCGTGCCCGAGACCGAGCTGCTGGGGGCTCGCACCCATGGTCGCTCCGAAGATGAACGCTGGCACTTGCGCAAAGACGGCAGCCGCTTCTATTGCAGCGGCGAAGTGACCCTGCTCAACGGTGATCACCTTCAGGGCTACGTGAAAATCGCCCGCGACCTGACCGGTCACAAACGCCAGCATGAAGAACAAAGCCAACAACTGGCCGAGACGCTGAACACCAATTACCTCAAGGATGAGTTCTTCGCGGTCATGTCCCACGAACTCAAGCATCCACTGAACCTGATCCAGCTCAACGCCGAACTGCTGCGTCGCTTGCCGGTGACCAAGTCGGTGGCGCCGGCCGCCAAAGCCGTCAGCACCATTTGCGATGCCGTCAGCAGTCAGGCACGGATCATCGATGACCTGCTGGACGTTGCTCGTGTGCGTACCGGCAAGCTCAAGCTGAAACCGATTGCCGTGGATCTGGCCAATGTGCTGCGCGATATCCACACGGTTGTCATCAATGATCGCCACAGCACTACCGTCGAACTGCAAGTACCATCACAACCCTTGATGGTCCACGCCGATCCGACGCGCCTGGAGCAGATCATCTGGAACCTGGTGAACAACGCACTGAAATTCACCCCGCCCAATGGCCACGTGCAATTGATCGCGAGCAAGGCCGGGAACATGGCGCGGCTCGACGTCAAAGACAACGGCATCGGCATTGCGGCCGAGAACCTGGAACACGTATTCGACCTGTTCGGACAGGCTGAGACACAACACGCCAACCACCAACGTGAAGGGCTGGGCATTGGTTTGTCACTGGTCCGTCAATTGACAGAAGCACAACGGGGTACGGTTGAAGTGAGTTCACCGGGCGTCGGGGCTGGCTGTACCTTCAGCGTTTACTTGCCGCTGGCCAACGTCGAAGGTGAAACTCAAACCGCGCCCCAGATCGATGAGACGTCAGGACGACTGAGCGGCTTGACGATTTTGTTGGTCGACGACTCTGCCGAGGTGCTGGAAACCTTGAAAATGCTGCTGGAAATGGAAGACGCCGAAGTCATTGCCTTCGATCGTCCGAAAGATGCTCTAGACGCGGCGACCAGCACCCGCTTTGACCTGATCATTTCGGATCTGGGCATGCCGGTCATGAACGGCCATGAGCTGATGAATGCACTGCGTCAATTGCCGCTCGCCAAGGATGTGCCAGCCATTGCCCTGACCGGCTATGGCTCCAGCAGCGACATTAAAAAGGCCCGCCAATCGGGCTTTAACCAGCACATT
The DNA here is from genome assembly GCF_032424305.1 of Pseudomonas sp. JV414. Lineage (NCBI taxonomy): Bacteria > Pseudomonadati > Pseudomonadota > Gammaproteobacteria > Pseudomonadales > Pseudomonadaceae > Pseudomonas > Pseudomonas sp. JV414. Next base: position 123,474 of record NZ_VYKC01000005.1, read on the forward strand.
GGGAAACCGGTTTCCTACGATGACCTGATCACCACCATCGAGACCTTGCGCCAGCCCTGGGGGGCCGGCAATGACTCAGTGTAAATAGGTGCGTTGCACATAGACGCGCCGGTCGATCGCCTGTTTGAGTCGCTCCTTGTGATCCGCCCATATCTTGGGATCGACCTTGGGCGCGCGCATGAGGTTCAGCATGGCCGCTTTGGCGGCCAGGTACTCCGACCATGCGTCTTCGCAGCAGAGCTTGAAACGCTCATGTTCGCTCATTTCCATCCGCCGCAGCGCCAGTACTGACTCATCGGTGATGACCGGGCCTAGCGCCAACTGCACCCGATGCGGTGCTACGAACCCCTGCGTCTGCGCCACAATATCCCTTGCGCGCTGAGCGCCCCACTTCAACGCCGCGCAGTAAGGCTCATCGCGATCCCTGTCGTGAAACTCCTCACACAGCATGACCCCATGGCCATCGTAAATACCGATGAACACCTGGGTGACACCGGCATGACTCACCCGCGCCCGCACTTCCACCTGTACCCCATCGCTGAGCACTTCTTCATGGGTGTGTAGAGGTAACCGGTTGTCGGTCCATAACCAGAACTGCGCGCCTCTGTGTCGCATTGCCGGGCTCCTTGTGGAGTGAGCAGTAAGGCACAGCAATGACAGACTTTCCATGTAGGTCGTCGGGTGGTTCGGACATAAAAAAAATCGCCAAAGCAGAGGCTCTGGCGGGCGTTTTTAACAGCTGAATGCTGAGATTTGATGGAGTTTCAGGGCCGGTACGATTCAGCCAGACCATGCCCCACTTGGGTTTCAGCTCATTCGAGCCTCGCCAGTGTCGAGTGTCCATGCCCCTTCCCCGCCCTCTTCGCCAAAAACAAATCGACATTATATTGACACCAAAACATCCGCCTGTCGGAATATTGGCACATCGTACTGTTACCTTCGGTTAACACCTTTACAAAGCCTGAGCCCACAACTAAACACACATCAAACTGATATCAGGAAAGGCCGTATCCCTGAGTCGGTGTAACCCCAAAACACGGCCTCATCCAGCCTTTCTCCAGGAGTCCCTTCCACATGGGTACTCTCAGTCTATTGCGTGCCATGCGCAGCGCAGCCCCAGGCTGGCGTCCACGTTCGCCCGACTTGTCCTGCGATCCGCGGCTCAAGCGCGGCGAACTTTTCCACCCCCGCAATACCCGCGCGCCTCTGCCGGCAGCGCTTGTCCCGTCAGCTGGCCGACGATGTCCGGCGGCCGCCTCGTACCGCTCCTGAACAACCTGAGCGGTGCAAGAACGGGACTTCGTCCTGTTAGCAATCCCAAGCGATTCTAAAAATAAAAAACTGCATTTTCGGGAGATAGACATGGCTACCACCACAACTTCCAGCGGCGGCACCGTTACTTCGCTTTCCAACACTCCGCAGGCGCAGGACGACATTTTCACTACCGGTGTTATTGGCACGAGCACCGCGGCCATCACTGAAGACCTGCTGGGGGTCGTGTACCTGGACGTCATGTCCAATGATCTTGGCGGTAGCGCAAAGACACTGTGGTCACTCGATGACGCGACCAGTCTTTCTACTGCCACCAAGGTTTATGCACCGGCCGATCTTCTGATCCAGGACACGGGCAGAATTGAGGCGACGAGTACTGACACCAGTTTCAATGGTGCAAAGATCTGGATTACGTCGGATGGCAAGGTCGGCTACGACGCCGCTACGTTGTCGACGACTTTCAAGGCACAACTTCAGTCGCTTGCTGCTGGAGGGTCCCTGACGGACAGCTTTACTTATGCGATTCGTCTCGGCAACGGCACGCTCAGTTGGGCCACTGCTCAGGTGCAGTTTGCTGGTATGAATGACAGTGTGACGATGAGCATTGGCGTTCAGGCTGGCACGGTAACCGAAGATGCAAGCACGACACCGAGCACGAGCGACTCGCTGAGTGCGTCGGGCACTATTGCCTTCAGCGATGTGGATCTGAGCGACACGCATACAGCCTCGTTCGTCGCTGCGGGAGGCAATGCCACCGCGCTGGGCAACTTCGCCCTTGCACCCGTGACTGAAGCGGCCAACGCAGCCGACGGCACCGTTAACTGGACTTACACCCTGGATAATGCGGCAGCCCAATACCTGGCCCAGGGGCAGACTGTTACTGAAACCTATGTGGTTACCATCAATGATGGGCATGGCTCATCGACCACGCAGAATGTGACGATCACCATCACCGGTACCAACGATCAGGTACAGATCACCAGCGGCGTGCAGGCCGGCGATGCCGGGGAAGACAGCGGCGACTACGCGGCCAGCGGCAGCATCACCTTCACCGACGTCGACCTGATCGACACTCACAGCGTCACCGTCACGCCGGGTGCTTCCGGCTATCTGGGCAGCTTTACCACTAATCCACTGAGCGACAGCACCGGTACGGGCAGCGGTTCGCTGGGTTGGAACTTTGCGGTGAACAACTCCGCGTTGCAGTTCCTCGGCGAAGGCCAGATCGTCACGCAAACCTATAACGTGGCGATTGGCGACGGCTCGGTGCAGACCGTGACTATCACGATTACTGGTACCAACGATCAGCCGACGCTAACAATTACCGACACCATCGGCGCGATGAACGAAGGCAATGGCACTGCAACCCTGAGCGACAGCGGCGCACTGAGCTTTGCCGATCTGGACAGTACCGACACGGTGACCGTGTCGCAGACCGCCAACGGCGACATCGCCTGGAGCGGCGGCGTGCTCAATGCGACCGTGGCCTCGGCACTGGTGGCTGGTTTCTCGGTCGACCAGAACAGCTGGGACTACAGCAGCAATCAGAACCTCGACTTCCTCGGTGCGAGTGAAACCATCACCTTCTCGTACGCAGTGGTCGCTACCGACGACAGCGGCGCGGCTAACGCTGCCTCGGCGACACAAACGGTGACCATCACTATTACCGGCACTAACGATGCGCCGGTGCTCAGCTTCGCAACAGGCAACGATGCCGGCGCGGTGCAGGAAGACACCACGCTCAGCGTGAGCGGCCAGTTCAGCTCGGCCGATATCGATCACGCTGCGACGGCCACTTGGAGCATCGCCGGTACGAATACCGGCATCTACGGTTCGATCGCGGTGGACAGCACCGGCAAATGGACTTACACCCTGGCCAATGGCACCGACGGTGTCGCCAGTGCGGTGCAGTCGCTGGGGGCTGGCGAAAGTCACGATGAAGTGTTCAGCGTGCAGGTCAGCGATGGCCTCGGCGGCGTTGACACTCAGTCGGTGACCGTCACCGTCAGCGGCACTAACGATGCGCCCGTGCTCAGCTTCGTGACGGGCAACGATGCCGGCGCGGTACAGGAAGACACCGCGCTCAGCGTCAGTGGCCAGTTCAGCTCGGCTGACATCGATCACGCTGCTACGGCCACTTGGAGCATCGCCGGTACGAATACCGGCATCTACGGTTCGATCGCGGTGGACAGCACCGGCCAATGGACTTACACCCTGGCCAATGGCACCGACGGTGTCGCCAGTGCGGTGCAGTCGCTGGGGGCTGGCGAAAGTCACGATGAAGTGTTCAGCGTGCAGGTCAGCGATGGCCTCGGCGGCGTGGACACTCAGTCGGTGACCGTCACCGTGACCGGCACTAACGATGCGCCGGTACTCAGCTTCGTGACGGGCAACGATGCTGGCGCGGTGAAGGAAGACACCACACTCAGCGTCAGCGGCCAGTTCAGTTCGGCCGATATCGATCACGCTGCGACGGCCACCTGGAGCATTGCCGGTACGAATACCGGCATCTACGGTTCGATCGCGGTGGACAGCACCGGCAAATGGACTTACACCCTGGCCAATGGCACCGACGGTGTCGCCAGTGCGGTGCAGTCGCTGGGGGCTGGCGAAAGTCACGATGAAGTGTTCAGCGTGCAGGTCAGCGATGGCCTCGGCGGCGTAGACACTCAGCTGGTGACTGTCACCGTCACTGGCACTAACGACGCGGCCGTGCTGTCCTCGGCCAACGTCACGCTGACCGAAACCAATGCTCCGCTGACCACCAGCGGCACGCTGACCGTCAGCGATATCGACAGCGCCGCAACCTTCGTCACCCAGACCAACACCGCCGGCAGCTACGGCCAATTCTCCATCGGCACTAACGGCGCCTGGACTTATGTCGCCGATAGCGCCCACAACGAGTTCGTCGCCGGCACCACTTACACCGACACCTTCGCGGTGAGCAGCGCCGATGGCACCGTCACCTCGGTCACCGTGCATATCCTCGGGACCAACGACGCCGCGGTGTTGTCCGCCGACATCGTCAACCTGACCGAGACCAATGCCCCGCTGACCACCAGCGGCAGCCTGACCACCGTCGCCAATACCCACCTGCCGCCCTTCCCCGCACAGACCATCACCGCCGCCAGCTACGCCCAGTTCTCCAACGACCCTAAAGCAGCCTGGACCTATGTCGCCGACTCCGCCCACAACGCGTTCGT
>NZ_VYKC01000006.1:0-83809 GCF_032424305.1 Pseudomonas sp. JV414
TGAACGTCAGCGTTCCCACCGTGGAAACCGTCTGAATCAGTGCATCGCGCAGTACCTCTCCCTTCTGCCCAACTGACACAGCCGCCCAGAGTCCGTTTGCAGATTAACTCACCTGCACATTGGCCTCGGTGCCCAGTGTGTCGGCATTCAACTCACCCGTCGGGGCCTCGACCACTTTGAACACGCTTTGCCCCTGCGCGCCCACCACACGGATGCTCAACGGCGATGAAGTGATCAGGTTGCCAGCGCCGCCCACTTTGTAGGTGAAAGTCAGGCTGACCGTACGATTGCGGTTCTCGGTCACCCACGCCTTGGGCACCTTGAACGTCAGGGTGCCCACCGTGGAGACCGTCTGAATCGATGCATCGCGCAATACCACGCCGCTCAGACGTATCCCGACAGTGTCACGGAGTGCCATGGCCGGGTAACTCACCTGCACATTGGCCTCGGTGCCCAGTGTGTCGGCATTCAACTCACCCGTCGGGGCCTCGACCACTTTGAACACGCTTTGCCCCTGCGCGCCCACCACACGGATGCTCAACGGCGATGAAGTGATCAGGTTGCCAGCGCCGCCCACTTTGTAGGTGAAAGTCAGGCTGACCGTACGATTGCGGTTCTCGGTCACCCACGCCTTGGGCACCTTGAACGTCAGGGTGCCCACCGTGGAGACCGTCTGAATCGATGCATCGCGCAGTACCACACCGGCCAGACGTATCCCGACAGTGTCACGAAGTGCCATGGCCGGGTAACTCACCTGCACGCTGGCTTCGGCGCCCAAGGTGTCGGCATTCAGCTCGCCGGCCGGGGCTTCGACCACCTTGAACACTGACGGCAGGGCGGTCGAGACACTTTGAATATCGTCCTGTTGCGGCACTGCCAAGGTGGTAATTGCAGTGGTGGGCTCAGTCAGGTTTTTATCGAAGGGATCCTGAGTGGTGCATCCACCAAGACTCAACATCAGCAAAAACGCGATGATCTTCCGCATGACCGTATCCCTCTCGCATGAGCAACACACCGGAAACAAAACAATCCAGGTGAACGTGGAGTGAGGGTAGGTCTGGGGCAAGAGGTCGTCTACTGTCAGAACTGACAGGTGATTATCCATCCAGCGCTTTGTTCAACAGTCTTTTGGCGCAAAGCCAAAAGCTGGAAAAGACCGCGTAAAACCAAAAAGATCGCAGCCTTCGGCAGCTCCTACAGGGTCATATGTACACCTGTAGGAGCTGCCGAAGGCTGCGATCTTTTGATTTCCAGGGTTACAGACCTACAACATCCTCAGCCTGCAAGCCCTTCTCCCCAGTCACCACTGCGTACTCAACCTGCTGACCTTCAGTCAGCGAGCGATGCCCTTCGCCGCGGATCGCGCGGTAGTGCACGAACACGTCCACCCCGTCCTCGCGCTGAATGAAGCCATAGCCCTTGGCGTCGTTGAACCACTTCACATTGCCAGTTTCGCGCGTAGCCATATCCAGTTACCCCCTTGTTTTTATTTTGAACGGCCGAGTATATGACAGACGCCAAAACTCTCAACTCAAGTTTACTTAGGCGCTTTTTTGCCGATTTTCGACGAATACGGCACACTATCTACCGCCCGAGCAAACGCTCGGTTTTTTTCACTCACGCAGAAGCCGTATGACCCGTTCCCCGTTCCGTCGTCTTGTGTTTGGCACCCTGCGCCGACTGCTGTACCTCTGGGTTCGCTCGGAGACGATCAATCAGTCGTCGTTCACCCTCAACCTCGACCGCAGCCGGCCGGTGTTCTACGTCCTGCAAAATCCTTCACTGACCGACCTTGCCGTGGTCGATACCGAATGCAGCAAGGCCGGTCTGCCGCGCCCGGTGTTGCCGGTATCGGTGGGTGCGTTGGTGGAACCCGCCGCGTTCTTTTACCTGACGCCGGAACCCGACTGGCTCGGCCGTCAGGACAAACGCGGCGCGCCGCCGACCCTGACCCGCTTGGTCAGCGCCCTGAGCCAGAACGCCGCCGAAGACGCGCAGATCATTCCGGTCAGCGTGTTCTGGGGCCAGTCGCCGGACAGCGAGTCGAGCCCGTGGAAACTGCTGTTCGCCGACAGCTGGGCGGTCACCGGGCGTTTGCGTCGGCTGCTGAGCATCATGATTCTGGGACGCAAGACCCGGGTGCAGTTCTCGGCGCCGATTCATTTGCGTGAACTGATCGATCACAACAAAGGCCACGAGCGCACCGTGCGCATGGCCCAGCGGATTCTGCGGGTGCACTTTCGCAACCTGAAAGCCGCGGTGATCGGCCCGGACATTTCCCACCGCCGCAACCTGGTCAAAGGCCTGCTCAATCAGCCCTTGGTCAAACAGGCGATCCTCGACGAAGCCGAGCGCGAGAACATCTCGCCGGAAAAAGCCAAGGCCCAGGCCTTGCGCTACGGCAACGAGATCGCCTCGGACTACACCTACACCGCGATCCGCTTTCTGGAAGTGGTGCTGAGCTGGTTCTGGAACAAGATCTACGACGGGATCAAGGTCAACCACATCGAAGGTGTGCAGAAAGTCGCCCAGGGTCACGAAGTGATCTACGTGCCGTGCCACCGCAGCCACATCGACTATTTGCTGCTCTCCTATCTGCTGTTCCGCAACGGCCTGACCCCGCCGCACATTGCCGCCGGGATCAACCTCAACATGCCGGTGATCGGTAGCCTTCTACGGCGTGGCGGCGCGTTCTTCATGCGCCGCACCTTCAAGGGCAACCCGCTCTACACCTCGGTGTTCAACGAATACCTGCACACCCTGTTCACCAAAGGCTTCCCGGTCGAGTACTTCGTCGAGGGCGGCCGTTCGCGCACCGGACGCATGCTGCAACCAAAAACCGGGATGCTCGCGATCACTCTGCGCAGCTTCCTGCGTTCGTCGCGCATGCCGATCGTCTTCGTGCCGGTGTACATCGGCTATGAGCGCGTGCTGGAAGGCCGCACCTACCTCGGCGAATTGCGTGGCGCGAGCAAGAAGAAAGAATCGATCTTCGACATCTTCAAAGTCATCGGCGCGCTCAAACAGCGCTTCGGTCAGGTCGCGGTCAACTTCGGTGAGCCGATCAAACTGGCGGAATTCCTCGACAGCGAACAGCCAGACTGGCGCCAACAGGAACTCGGTCCGCAGTTCAAACCGGCCTGGCTCAACGAAACCACCAACCGCCTCGGCGAGAAAGTCGCACAGCATTTGAACGAAGCGGCGGCGATCAACCCGGTGAATCTGGTGGCCCTGGCGTTGCTGTCCACCAGCCGTCTGGCCCTGGACGATCGCGCCATGGCGCGGGTGCTCGATCTGTATCTGGCGCTGTTGCGCAGGGTTCCCTACTCCTCGCACACCACCCTGCCGGAGGGCGACGGTCGGGCGTTGATCGAACACGTGAAGGACATGGACCTGCTGTCCGAGCAAAGCGATGCGCTGGGCAAGATTCTGTACCTGGACGAACAAAACGCCGTCCTGATGACCTACTACCGCAACAACGTGCTGCACATCTTCGCGTTGCCGTCGTTGCTGGCGAGTTTCTTCCAGAGCACCTCGCGCATGAGCCGCGAGCAGATCCTGCGCTACACCCGCGCACTGTATCCGTACTTGCAATCGGAGCTGTTCATTCGCTGGTCGCTGGACGAACTCGATGGCGTGGTCGATCAATGGCTCGAAGCCTTCGTCGAGCAAGGCCTGCTGCGTTTCGAGAAAGAGGTGTATCTGCGCCCCGCGCCGAGTTCGCGGCATTTCGTGCTGCTGACGCTGCTGTCGAAAAGCATCGCCCAGACCTTGCAGCGCTTCTACATGACCGTTTCCTTGCTGCTCAACAGCGGCCAGAACAGCATCAGCGCCGAAGAGCTGGAAGACCTGTGCACGGTCATGGCCCAACGCCTGTCGATCCTCCACGGCCTGAACGCCCCGGAGTTCTTCGACAAGAGCCTGTTCCGTCACTTCATCCAGACAATGCTGGACCTCGACGTGCTGCGCCGTGACGAAACCGGCAAGCTGAGCTACCACGAACTGCTCGGCGAACTGGCCGAAGGCGCGGCCAAACGGGTGTTGCCGGCGGAGATTCGTTTGTCGATCCGTCAGGTGGCATTGCATCGCAGTGAAGATGCGGCGGACCAAGTCGCGGCTCCAGCGCAGAGCGTCTAAATTCCTACAGGCGCCAGGCTTCTTCTGGCGCCTTCGATACGGAGATCTTCGATGAAAAAACTCTCTCTCGTCCTGCTGACTACCCTGCTCGGTGCCTGCCAGTCGACACAACCGACCCCCAACGCCAGCCTCGCCGGCGAAGTGTTCTACTTACAACGCATCGCCCTGCCACCGAGTGCAACCTTGAGCGTCAGCTTGCAAGATGTGTCTCTGGCCGACGCACCGGCGGTAGTGCTCGACGAGCAGAAAGGCCCGGTCAAAGGCCAGGTGCCGTTGCCGTTCCATTTGAGCTACGATCCGGCGCAGGTCAAACCCGGCCACCGCTACTCGGTCAGCGCCCGCATCGAAGTCAATGGCGAGCTGATGTTCATCACCACTGAAAATTACGCGGTGCAACTGGACGGCAAAGATCCGCAACCCCTGAAAATCCGCGTCGACGCCGCCCGCTAACTCTCTTTTATGAACAAGGAAGCCGCCATGCTCCGCCCTACCCTTCGCTTCGCCGGCCTGTGCGCAGGCTTGATGATCTGCGCCAACGCCCTGGCAGGGTCTCTCAGTGACCTGTCGCAACAAGACGCCACCGGCGGTCTCAAGGACGCCCTGACCCAAGGCGCGCAACTGGCCGTTAAACAACTCGGCACACCCGGCGGCTTCAGCAACAACCCGGACGTGAAAATCGAACTGCCGGGCAAGCTGGGTAAAGTCGCCAAGAAAATGAAACAGTTCGGCATGGGCGATCAAGTCGATCAACTGGAAACCAGTATGAACAAAGCGGCTGAAACGGCCGTGACACAGGCTCAGCCGATCCTGGTGGATGCGGTGAAGAAGATGACCGTGGAAGATGCCAAGGGAATCCTCAGCGGCGGTAAGGACTCGGCGACTCAGTACCTGAGCAAAACCAGCCGCGAGCAGATCCGCACCAAGTTCCTGCCGATCGTCAAGCAAGCCACCGACCAGGTCGGCCTGGCCCAGCAGTACAACGCATTCGCCGGACAAGCCGCGACCTTGGGCGTGCTGGATGCGAAAAATGCCAACATCGAAAGCTACGTGACCGAGCAAGCGTTGAACGGTTTGTTCGAGATGATCGGCAAGCAGGAAGAAACCATTCGCCAGAATCCTGCGGCGGCGGCGACCAGTTTGGCGAAGAAGGTGTTTGGTACGCTCTAAACCTCAACTCCGATCCTGTGGGAGCGAGCTTGCTCGCTCCCACGAACATCAGGTCGCCGACGCTGCCCGCAGGAAGAACACCCACTCGCGCCCCATCTTCCTTTTCTCGAACACCTTCAGCTCGACCAACCCGTTCAGGGTGGCCGATGCGGTGTTGTAAGAGCAGTTCAGATTCTCCTTCACATTGACCGCCGTGAATTCCTTGGCCATACCACTCTTGGCCACCTGGTATACGGCTCGCTGTTTCTCGGAGAGCTGGTCGAAGAAACCTGACTCCAGCAGCCATCGATCAAAGACTTCGGTATAGGCCAGGCTTTTTCGATAAGCCTCGGTAAAAGCGCTGACTGCCCGGAAGATGACTGAACACTGGAAGTCGATGAAATAGGTCAAGTCCAGATCATCGGCCTCGGTATTCAGATACGAGCGCCCGTATTTCACCGGCGCGTTGCGCAGTAACAGACTGATCGCGATGTAGCGAAAGGCCGAGAAGTCATTCTTGAACATGAACCAGTAAAACAATGCCCGCGCGACCCGACCGTTACCGTCGCGAAAAGGATGCTCATAACCCAGCGCAAAATGCAGCGCGATACCTTTGATCAATGGATGAAGGTAATCCACTGGATTGGGATCGTCGTGAGACTGGTTGATCCACTTCGACAGCACCTGCAATCGTGACGCGAGTCCCGCTGCGGGGGGCGGCGTATGAACAGTGTTGCCCTCACCGTCCTGCACCAACACGTCATCGTTGATCCTGAAAGCACCCGGTGAATATTGCGGGTCATCGATACCTTCGACGCCAACACGATGCATCGCCGTGATCAGTTCGACGTTCAAGGGTTCATAACGCTTTTCCCAGGCGAAGTTCATCATCTTGTAGTTGCCGATGACCATCCGCTCATCCGGCGTACGCGGCAGGCGCTTGCGCTTAAGCATGTCCTTGGCCACACGGGTGGTGGTTGCCGCGCCTTCGAGCTGGCTGCTACTGATGGCTTCATCTTCGATCAGATCGTTGAGCAGATAGCTGAAATGCGCGCGCTCGCCGATCTGGCCGGTCATGTATTCCAGCGCGGCCGTTGTGGCTTTCCTGTCGACGGCAGAAATAGCTTTCTGTGCCAATGGAGTCAGCACAAATTGGCCCCACTGAGTGGGCTCGCCCAATGGCAGAAGGCTTGCGTATTGGGCGGTTCGGGCTTTCTTGACCAAGGCCCAGCACAGATTCGAATCCAGCCCCGGCGCCCAACGGTAGCGCAACTCATCAAATGGAAGATAACGCCCCCGATCGTCCAGAGGCTTGAGCAGCGCGAGATAGTCCGAGAGGCGTTCCTTGTGGGGCGATTGTCCCAACCGATCGAACACCGGGTCGGATCTGCCCTTCAGCGTGGGCGGCTTTTTCATTATTGGTGGCTCAGAAACTCACGAAATTGAGTCTTGAGTACAACAGCGCACCTGGGTTGACTCAATATCAGACGGATCTGAAATATGTGTAGGAGCCTGGACTGCCTTCGCGGGCAAGCCTCGCTCCTACAAATGGGTCGGCGTATGTCTGAGAGAAATTGATCGGCCCGAAGGCCGCCAAGATCAAAGGATCACACAACCTCTTTCTTGACCCTGAACCAAGCCGCATACAACGCCGGCAAAAACAGCAACGTCAACGCCGTCGCCACAATCAGCCCGCCCATGATCGCCACCGCCATCGGCCCGAAAAACACGCTTCGCGACAATGGAATCATCGCCAATACCGCCGCCAACGCCGTCAGCACAATCGGTCGGAACCGCCGCACCGTCGCCTCGATAATCGCCTGCCATGGCTTAAGCCCGGCAGCAATATCCTGCTCAATCTGATCCACCAGAATCACCGAGTTACGCATGATCATCCCGGACAAGGCGATCGTCCCGAGCATCGCCACAAAACCGAACGGCTGGCGGAACACCAACAGAAACAGCGTCACCCCGATCAGCCCCAGTGGCGCCGTCAGAAACACCATCACCGTGCGTGAGAAACTGCGCAGTTGCAGCATCAGCAACGTCAGCACCACCACGATAAACAGTGGCACGCCGGCCTTCACCGAGTTCTGCCCGCGAGCCGAGTCCTCTACCGTACCGCCGACGTCCAGCAGATAGCCGTCTGGCAGCTCGGCACGAATCTGATCGAGGGTCGGCATGATCTGCTGCACCAGCGTCGCCGGCTGTTCCTTGCCGTAGATGTCGGCGCGAACCGTCACGTTGGGCAGACGGTTACGGTGCCAGATGATGCCTTCCTCAAAGCCGTATTCCAGCGTCGCAATCTGCGACAGCGCCACACTGCGACCATTGTCAGTCGGCACAGCCAGGCTTGGTAGCAACGCCAGTTCGGTGCGTTCATGCACCGTGCCGCGCAGCAGGATTTCGATCAACTCGTTGTCTTCGCGGTACTGGCTGACGCTGGCACCGGTCAGCGAACTTCGCAGGAAACCCGAGAGGTTTGCCGTGCTCACCCCCAGCGCCCGGGCGCGGTCCTGATCGACGTTCAGGTAAACGACTTTGCTCGGCTCTTCCCAGTCCAGATGCACGTTGACCACGTGTGGGTTCTCTCGAACCTTGGCCGCGACTTTACGGGCCAATGCGCGGACTTCCTCGATGTGCTCACCGGTGACCCGGAACTGCACCGGATAGCCAACTGGCGGGCCGTTCTCCAGCCGCGTGACCCGCGAGCGCAAGGCCGGGAATTGTTCGTTGAGGGTTTCAATCAGCCAGGTGCGCAGGGTTTCGCGGTCTTCTATGGTTTTGGCCAGGACAACAAACTGCGCGAAGCTCGCTGCCGGAAGTTGCTGATCCAGCGGCAGGTAGAACCGCGGCGAACCGGTGCCGACGTAAGCCACGTAGTTGTCGATCCCGGCGTGATCCTTGAGCAGACCTTCGAGGCGCTTGACCTCCTCGGCGGTATTGCTCAAAGACGCTCCTTCGGCCAGTTTCAGATCGACCATCAACTCCAGTCGCCCCGACGCCGGGAAGAACTGCTGCGGGACGAAACGGAACAGCACCACTGAGGCAACGAACATCGCGATGGTCAGGACGATCACTGTTTTGCGTCGGCGCACGCACCACTCCACCAGCCGTCTGACACGCTGATAGAACGGCGTGCCATAGGGGTCGGGTTGGCCGTCGCCGGTACCATGTTTGGCTGCGTGAATTTTCGCCAGGTCCGGCAGGAGTTTTTCCCCCAGATAAGGCACAAAGACCACGGCGGCAACCCACGACGCCACCAACGCGATGGTTACCACCTGGAAGATCGAACGGGTGTATTCACCGGTGCCCGATTGCGCGGTGGCAATCGGCAGGAAACCGGCGGCGGTGATCAACGTACCGGTGAGCATCGGGAACGCGGTGCTGGTCCAGGCATAGCTGGCGGCTTTGACCCGGTCGAAGCCCTGCTCCATTTTGATCGCCATCATTTCCACGGCGATGATCGCATCGTCCACCAGCAACCCCAGCGCCAGCACCAGTGCGCCGAGGGAAATCTTGTGCAGGCCGATGCCGAGGTAATACATGCAGGCGAAGGTCATCGCCAACACCAGCGGAATCGCCAGTGCTACGACCATGCCGGTGCGCACACCGAGGGAGAAGAAACTCACCAGCAACACAATCGCCAGCGCCTCCACCAGTACCTGAACGAACTCGCCGACACCGGTTTTCACCGCGGCGGGTTGATCGGATACCTTACGCAGCTGCATGCCGGCCGGGAGGTTTTGCTGGATCCGGGCGAATTCGACTTCCAGCGCTTTACCCAGAATCAGAATGTCGCCACCGCCCTTCATGGCCACCGCCAGGCCGATGGCGTCTTCAGCCATGAAACGCATGCGCGGCGCCGGTGGATCGTTGAAGCCACGACGAACGTTGGCCACATCGGCAATGCGGAACGTGCGATCGCCTACGCGGATCGGGAAGTTCTTGATCTCGTCGACCGTCTGAAAATTCCCCGAAACCCGTAGCTGCAAACGCTCGCTGGTGGTTTCGAAGAAACCTGCGGTGGACATCGCGTTCTGCTCTTCAAGCGCCTGCTGCACCGTCGCCAAAGGCAACCCGAGGGTGGCCAGTTTGACGTTGGAAAGCTCGATCCAGATCTTCTCGTCCTGCAGCCCGAGCAGGTCGACCTTGCCCACATCCTTGACCCGTTGCAGCTGAATCTGGACACGGTCGGCGTAGTCCTTGAGCACCGCGTAATCAAAACCTTCGCCGGTCAGGGCGTAGATGTTGCCGAAGGTGGTGCCGAACTCATCGTTGAAGAAGGGCCCCTGGATGCCCGGTGGCAGGGTGTGGCGAATGTCGCTGATCTTCTTGCGGACCTGATACCAGAGCTCCGGGATTTCCACCGAATGCATCGAATCCCGAGCGATAAATGTCACCTGAGACTCGCCCGGGCGAGAGAACGAAGCGATCCGGTCGTACTCGCCGGTTTCCATCAGTTTCTTTTCAATACGCTCGGTGACCTGGCGCGATACTTCCTCGGCCGTGGCCCCCGGCCAGTTGGTGCGAATCACCATGGCTTTGAAAGTGAACGGCGGGTCTTCGCTTTGGCCGAGCTTGGTGTAGGACAACGCGCCGACGACGGCCAGCAAGAGCATCAGGAACAGTACGATCTGGCGGTTACGCAGCGCCCATTCGGAAAGATTGAAACCCATCGGGGATTACTCCTTGTGCGCCAGATTGACCACGCGGTTGGAGCGATCCACCGGGCGCACTTGCTGCCCGTCGTGAAGCACATGAACACCGGCCGCCACCACCCAATCGCTGGCGTTCAGGCCTTCAAGCACCGGCACGTTTTTTTCACCGAATGCACCGACCCGCACCGGGACTTTTTTCAAGGTGTTGTTGGCGCCGACCACCCACACATAAGTGGCACCGTTTTCCGCAGTGACCGCCGACAGCGGCACCGATAACGACACCACATCGGCGGTCTGGATGAACACCCGGGCGCTCTGACCGAGTTCGGCGGGAACCTTGCCCGCGGTAAAAGCGATACGGGCGGCGAAGGTGCGGGATTTCGGATCGGCGGCGGGCGACAACTCACGGATGCGTCCGGGGAAACGTTGATCGGGTTGGGTCCAGAGTTCCACCGAGACCGGCTGGCCGACCTTGAAGCGACCGAAGCTCTGCTCCGGCAGGCTGATCAACACTTCGCGCTCGCCATCGGTGGCGAGGGTAAACACGGTTTGCCCGGCAGCCACCACTTGCCCGACTTCAACCGCACGTTTGGCCACCACGCCATCCTGCGGCGCACGCAGCACCGCATAACTGGCCTGATTGGTCGAGACGTTGAATTCGGCTTTGATTTGCTTGAGGCGTGCTTCACCGGAGCGGTAGAGGTTTTCCGCGTTATCGTACTGCGAACGGCTGACCATCTGCCGCTCCATCAGGGTCTTGTAGCGATCACGCTCGGCGCGCACCAGGCTCAGGTTGGCTTCGGCGGCCGCGACCTGTGCACGGGTGGCTTCCAGTTGCAGGCGCACGTCCTGAGGATCGAGCTCCGCCAGAGGCTGGTCAGCCTTGACCCGCTGGCCTTCCTCGACCAGTCGTCGGCTGACTTTGCCGCCAATGCGGAAGGCCAGATCTGGCTCATAGCGCGCACGGACTTCTCCGGGATAACTTTCCATGGCCTGAGCCGAGGGCTCTGGCTGGACGACCATGGCCGGGCGGACGGTGACTTGAGGCGCCTCTTCATGGCCACACGCAGACAATAAAAAAGCCAGACTAACCGGCAATGCGAGGGACAAGGCATAGCGGAACATGGTGAAGGACCTTTCGCTAATGGTGCTTGGAATAATTATACTGACCAGTATGTTATTAATAGCAAACTCACCAGTCCAGTATTAAAGCGAAGAATGTCTAACAATCTTTCAACACCCAGCGGTCCGGGCCGTCCCAAGGATCTGGCCAAGCGCCAGGCAATCCTCGACGCGGCGAAAATCCTGTTTCTGAGTAAGGGATACGCCAACACCAGCATGGATGCCGTGGCGGCCGAGGCCGGCGTGTCGAAGCTGACGGTGTACAGCCATTTCAATGACAAAGAGACGCTGTTTGCCGCCGCGGTGATGGCCAAGTGCGAGGAGCAACTGCCAACGCTGTTTTTTGAATTGCCGGACGGCATTGCCGTGGAAACCGTGCTGCTGAACATCGCGCGCGGCTTTCATCAGCTGATCAACAGCGACGAATCGGTGAACCTGCACCGGCTGATGATGACGCTGGGCAGCCAGGACCCGAAACTCTCGGCGATCTTTTTCGAGGCCGGGCCAGAGCGTGTGCTGCACGGCATGGAGGGGTTGTTGAGCAAGGTTAATCAGAGCGGAGCGTTGAGCATCGATAAACCGCGCAATGCGGCAGAGCATTTCTTTTGCCTGCTCAAGGGCGCGGGGAATTTTCGGTTGCTGTATGGCTGCGGCGAGCCGGTGACCGGAGATGCGGCTGAAGCCCATGTGCGGGAAGTGGTGGGGTTGTTTATGCGGGCTTATCGACCTGAGACAGCCTGATAAATTGAGGTGTCTGCGCTGACGCCTTCGCGAGCAAGCCCGCTCCCACAGGTTCCGAGGTGTTCTCGGATATTGTGCCCAACACAAAACCTGTGGGAGCGAGGCTTGCCCGCGATGGGGGCGACACGATCTCAGGGCTTGAGCGCTTTCTTCGGATAAATGTCGTATCGGCTGGATTTGCCATCCAGCGCATGGCTCGGCTTCGGCCCATCGATGCATGGAGCCTTGCGTGGACGCTTGACCACCACCCGGTGACTGGCCAGGGCCAACGCCGCTTCGAGCAATGCCGGGGCATCCTGGTCATCACCTACCAGCGGCCGGAACAGGCGCATTTCCTTCTTCACCAACGCGGTTTTCTCGCGATGGGGAAACATCGGGTCCAGGTAGATCACCTGCGGCGGCTCGCCTTCCCAGTTGCGCATCACCTCGATCGAATTGCCCTTGAGCAAACGCATCCGCGCCACGATCGGCGCCACGTCGAAATCTTCAGCGCCGCGCGCCAGGCCATCCTCAAGCAAGGCACCGATCAGCGGCTGGCGCTCAATCAGGCTCATCTCGCAGCCCAGGCTGGCCAGCACGAACGCGTCCTTGCCCAACCCCGCCGTGGCGTCCAGCACACGCGGGCGCACGCCTTGGGCGATGCCGACCGCTTTGGCGATCATCTGACCGCTGCCGCCACCGTACAACCGACGATGAGCCGCGCCGCCCTCGACGAAGTCCACCCGCACCGGCCCCGGTGCATCCGGCCCCAGTTGTTGCAACTGCAACCCCTGCTCGCCCACCTGCAAGGCAAACTCGCCGTCATCCACCTGCAACGGCAACCCCAGGCGCTCGGCCCATTGCTCGGCCTGTGGCTGGAAGGTCGCGCCCAAGGCTTCGACATGGATGCGGCAGGCCGCAGGTTGCTCAATCATGGGAAAACACGCTCAAAAAATTAATGATCGGCAAAAACGGCCGATAACCAAACTATCGAGCATTTTGCCAGAGCTGAGCGTCGACCGAGAGAAATGTCAGACATTCAATCCACATTCACAGGTTTTATCTCGCCCTACGGCGACTACAACCTGCGAAACACCCAGGCACTGAGCGGCGTCAGCCACATCTGGCAGGATTTTTTTGCCCGAGCGCTGGCCGAACAGTCGGGTGAAGTGCTGCCTGAATCGCTGAATTTTCCACCAGTCGATCTCGAGAGCCCGGTCGAACCGACCGTCGGCAGCGAGCTGCTGGCGCACATCATTTCCCAGCGCGAATGTGATGTGATGGAAACACCAGTCCGCCCACCCGAGCCACTATTTTTGCCGATTGCCGAGTTCGAAATGGACCTGGCCGACAAACCGTTCCCGCCGTTCCCGCCGCAAGAAATCGTCGCGCAACAAAAACAGCAGGACTTCGACAGCGGCTGGGTACGCCCGATCGTGCTCACTGCCGGTCAACCGCTGCCAGAGCCTGGCACCGCACCGCAACCGCGTCCGCTGCACTTGCCGATCGCCGAGTTCGAACTCGACCTGCTGGACAAGCCGTTCCCGCCGTTCTCGCCCGAAGAGCTGGTGGAACAACAGAAACAATTCGATTTCGATAACGGCTGGGCACGCCCTATCGTTCTGCAGAACCTGCGCATCGCCGCATAACCCTCAGCGACACCGCCACCACGGCCCGACATCCACATGAAAGTGATTGCGATGGGCGGCGTTGTAGTCCGGGCTCAATACCACACTGAACATGTCGCAAGCGCCGTCGCGGACCTGATGGAGAAATCGCGCGTCCTGATTATCCTTCGGCCAATCCTTGAGCACGCTGATGAATCGACCGTCCGCCAGCCGAAATCCGCTGATATCCAGTGCATCAGCCGTGGCATGCTGGCTGCGCCTCCCGTTTTCGCGGTTGTAGACGTTGCGACAGGCAAAGCTGCCGAGATGGTCGACCCGTTTCACCGCCTGCCCGTAGACAGCCTGAGCCGCCGGCTGCAGGGCGTGGTGCTCGAACAAGGCGAACGCTACCGCCAGGCTGCAACTGGCGAGGAAACTGCTGCTCAGCGCCGCCTCGCCGCCTTGCACACGCAAGGTGTTGGTCAACGGGCAGGCCGCGTCCGGGCTGTCGGCCTGATGGTTTACACGTAACCCGGAGCTGCTCAGGGCCTGGTCGCATAACTGCGGATCATCGCGCAGACGCATCAGTTTGTAGCGGGTCAGCAGGTTCGGTTCGGCCTTCACGTCCAACGGCGCCCATGGGTTCCATTGCGGGGGAATGGAAACCCAGCCGCGCCAGACGCTCAGCCCGGCAGCGCCGATGATCAACAGCACCAGCAACAGCCCCCAGCGAAAACGCATCGTCAGCCTTTGAACAATTGATTGGCCTTCTGGAACGGCATCGAGCGGGAGGTAAAGCCGAAGGTCCCGTGTTGCTGGATTTCCTCGGCGGCGCGGAAGAACTCGCCATACGCCGCCAAGGCCAGGGCCGAACCGACGCTGATGCGTTTGACGCCCATTTCACTCAATTGCTCGACCGTCAGCTTGAGCCCGCCGGACATCAACACATTGACCGGTTTCGGCGCCACGGCGCGGACCACCGCCAATACTTCTTCAGCGCTGCGCAGGCCCGGTGCGTAAAGCACGTCGGCCCCCGCCTCGGCGAACGCCTGCAAGCGGCGAATGGTATCGTCGAGGTCAGGATTGCCGTGCAGAAAGTTCTCGGCACGCGCCGTCAATACGAAGGGAAAAGGCAAGCTGCGAGCCGCCGCGACGGCCGCTTCGATACGCGCCACCGCATGCTCGAAGCAGTAGATCGGACCATCCTCACGCCCCGTGGCATCTTCGATCGAACCGCCGACCGCACCAGCCTTGGCGGCCCGCACAATACTCTGGGCGCAGTCGGCAGGGGCGTCGGCAAATCCGTTTTCGAGATCCACCGCTACCGGCAGGTCAGTGGCCGCGACAATCGCCTCTACGTTTGCCAGGGTCTCGTCGAGCGTTAACCCACCATCGGGACGCCCCCGGGAAAAGGCGTAACCGGCACTGGTGGTCGCCAGCGCCTCGAAGCCAAGGCTGGCGAGCATTTTCGCCGAGCCGGCGTCCCAAGGGTTGGGAATGACAAAAGCGCCCTCGCGTTCGTGCAATGCTTTGAACGCCTGGGCTCGAAGGGTTTGCGCATCCATTGGCAGACTCCTGAAAAGGGGGGAAAGATAAACCGCTTTTCGTAGGAGCCAGGCTTGCCGGCGAAGGCGCTCTTAAGGACGCCTTCGCCGGCAAGCCTGGCTCCTACAGCAAGCCAAGTTGCTCGGCGGCGGGCTCTCTGTATAGCTCAGGCAGCGGCGGCAGGCCAGGCAAACGCAGCATCAATTGTGCGTGAAAACGTTGGGCCAGTTTTGCCGCCAGCAGGTTATCGGCGGTGTGCAGGAAGATATAGGGCGTGCGGCCCTCTTCGATCCAGACAGCGATTTTCTCGACCCACGGCACCAGGAATGGATCGTTGGCTTCAAGCACAGGATGGCCGATGAAACGCACCTGCGGAAACTGAGTAAACGCAGCAGGTCTAGGCGGCACCCTGGGCTTTTTCGATTGAGCGTGGAGCACCGAAGAATCGGTCGATGTGCAACTGAACAGCGCTCGCGGATCAAGGCAGATGCGCTCGACACCGCGGTCCAGCAATAGACGATTGAGCATCCGCTCGGCATCGCCCTTGGCGAAGAACTCATCGTGCCGCACTTCGACCGCCAAGGGCCGGTCCACCGCGTCGATAAAACCGGCCAACTCAGACAAGCGTTGAGGGGTGAAGCTTTTGGACAATTGCAGCCAAAGGGGAGAAACCCGTTCACCCAGAGGGCTGAGCAATTGCAGGAAGGTTTCGGCGGCGGTCAATTGTTCGCGCAGGTCACCGCTGTGGCTGATGTCGCCGGGGAACTTGGCGGTGAAGCGAAAGTGTTCAGGCATGGTTTCGGCCCAACGCTGCACGGTGGCGGCAGAGGGGCTCGCGTAGAAGGTCGTATTGCCTTCCACGGCGTTGAACACTTGAGAATAAAGATTGAGAAACTCGGCGGGCCTGGCGTCTTGTGGATACAAGTAATCGCGCCAGACGTTTTCACTCCAGGACGGGCAGCCGAGGTAGTAAGGCTGCAACATCAGATGTACAGGTCGAGACCCAGTACATCCGCATCCCAATCGACAAAAGTGGCGGTGCTCAGGTAGCTGGCCAGTGCCATCGCTGCGCTTTTGCTCATGGCGCGGTGATAAATCATGTCTTGTTGACGAGCGGGGAGATTGCTCAGGCGTTGCGCAGAGGCTTTGGCGGCGCGGGCGGCCAATTGCTCTTCGGTAGGGAATTCCAGCTCGCCGTCGATATCGACGTAGTCGTCATCCGCCACAGGGCCTTTGCGGGGCTTGCGCTTGATGGGGTAGGACTGGGAGGAAACGCCGTCTATACGCATGAGTACATGTCCGGTATCAGTGATGGCAGCTTAGTGGCACATAGCCCACTTCGCAAACTGCCGAGTGATAACTAGAACACAGAAAAGCGAAAAGGTTTAAAAACGGCGGGTAGAAAACTGACGATTGGCTAAATCCGACACATTCATTGTGGCGAGGGGGCTTGCCCCCGTTCGGCTGCGAAGCAGTCGCAAGTCAGCCGATGTGGTGCATCCGGGGAATGTGGTTGTTGTTTTTGGGGCCGCTTCGCGACCCAACGGGGGCAAGCCCCCTCGCCACAGAAGGCCTGTAGCCACAAGGACGGCGTGGATTATCGCGCTTTGGGCGTCGCAACTTTATCGCGCAGATACACCGGCTGCGCCTGATCGGCCACGATCGCTTCACCGCGTTCCCAGGCAAAGCGCGCCAGCGTCAGCAGGTCTTCGGCGTGGGGCAGCATGCCCGCGTCCTGGCCGCTCAGGTTGACGGCAATGCGCTCGGCATACCCCCAACCGGTGCCCGCGCCGAACCACTCGCCGCTGGCATCAGCCGGCAACGCAGCGGCTTCCGGTGGCAGTACCGCTTCATTACCCACCAACCGCATCTCTCCCGCCGTTTCGCGGTAGCAACCCCAGTACACCTCATCCATGCGCGCATCGATGGCCGCCGCGACCTGGCTGACGCCGTGTTCGCGATAGGCCCGCTGGGCGAGTACGGCGAGATTGGAGACCGGCAACACCGGGCGATCCAGCGCAAACGCCAGCCCTTGCACCACACCGATGGCGATCCTCACACCGGTGAACGCGCCCGGTCCACGGCCGAACGCAATGGCATCGACCGCTTGCAGCGTGGTGCCGGCATCGGCCAACAGTTGCTGGATCATCGGCAGTAGCTTCTGCGCATGCAGGCGCGGGATCACCTCGTAATGACTCGTGACTTTGCCGTCATGCAGCAAAGCAACGGAGCAAGCTTCAGTCGCGGTGTCCAGGGCCAGCAAGGTGCTCATCGATGTTTCCGTAAGAGAGGTCAGAAAAAGTGCGCCAGTATAAACAACTACGGCCCGCAAGCGGGCCGTAGTAGAAGATGAAGCCGATCAGACTTTTCAGCTCAGTGCTTCAAGCACCTTGCCGGTGATCGCTTCTACCGAGCCAACACCTGGGATATGGCTGTATTTCGGCTTGCCCTTATCAGCGGCCAGACCCTGGTAGAACTCCACCAGTGGTTTGGTCTGGGAGTGGTAGACCGACAGACGATGACGCACGGTTTCTTCAGTGTCGTCCTTGCGCTGCACCAGCTCTTCACCGGTGATGTCGTCTTTGCCGGCGATTTTTGGCGGGTTGTAGACGGTGTGGTACACACGACCGCTGGCCTCGTGAACGCGACGACCGGCGATACGCTGAACGATTTCTTCGTCATCGACGGCGATTTCGACCACGTTGTCCAGTTCCACACCCGCTTCTACCAGCGCTTCAGCTTGCGGAATGGTGCGCGGGAAACCGTCGAACAGGAAACCGTTGGCACAGTCAGGCTGCGCGATACGGTCCTTGACCAGGGCGATGATCAGATCGTCGGAGACCAGACCACCGGCATCCATGATGCCTTTGGCTTTAACACCCAGCTCGGTACCGGCTTTTACGGCAGCACGCAGCATGTCGCCGGTGGAGATTTGCGGAATGCCGAATTTCTCGGTGATGAACTTAGCCTGAGTACCTTTACCGGCCCCGGGAGCTCCCAGCAGAATGACGCGCATCGATGTGCTCCTCAATTTTTTATATAGATAACGTCAGATTCGCCTCTTGGGGCCAATCTCAAAAATAGGATCGCGACCGCCCAAACGGCCAAAGGCTGATCAAGATACACAGCAGGCCCTGCCCACACAAGCCGCCGAAAGTCGGAGAAACCCGCCCGGGAGGATGCCTTGAAAAGAGGTAAGCCAAGTCGCAACCCCATCATTAACTGTCGCGTGACAGACCTTTTCGACCGCTCGCCAGCAGGCACTCGACGCTCGCGCCGGGTGCCTGTCCCCCACGATGAAAACCTTAGCCGGTATTTCGCAAACCGGCGGCAATCCCCGCCACAGACACCAGTAACGCCTGTTCTACCGGGCTGCCCTGGGCCACATCCTGTTGCCGCGAACGTGCCAACAGTTCGGCCTGCAATAGATGAAGCGGGTCGAGATAAGTGTTGCGCAGGCGGATGAATTCAAGGGTAGCTGGGCTATGTGCCAGTAGCTGCGACTGACCGGTCAACCCCAGGACCACCGCACAGGCCTGCGACAATAGGTCGCGTAAATGCGCACCCAAAGGGAGCAGATCCGGCTCGACCAAGCGCTCATCGTAAGACTGGGCGATATCGGCGTCGGCCTTGGCCAGCACCATTTCCAGCATATCGATGCGGGTACGGAAGAACGGCCACTGCTCGCGCATCTGCCCCAGCAACTCGCCCTCGCCGCGCTCCAGCGCCTTGCTCAATGCCGCTTCCCAGCCGAGCCAGGCCGGCAACATCAGGCGCGTCTGGGTCCAGCCGAAGATCCACGGAATCGCGCGCAGGCTTTCAATCCCGCCAGCGCGGCGCTTAGCCGGGCGGCTGCCCAAAGGCAAACGCCCCAACTCCTGCTCCGGGGTGGACTGGCGGAAATACTCGACGAACTGCGGATTCTCTCGCACCACGGCGCGGTAAGCCTTGACGCCATCGGCGGCCAATTCGTCCATCAAATGGCGCCAGGCAGGCTCAGGGGGTGGTGGCGGCAGCAAGGTCGCCTCCAGCACCGCCGCCAGGTACAGATTGAGGTTTTGCTCGGCGATGTCCGGCAGGCCGAATTTGAAACGAATCATTTCCCCCTGCTCGGTGGTGCGGAAACGCCCCGCCACCGACCCCGGCGGCTGCGACAGAATCGCCGCGTGCGCCGGACCACCACCACGGCCCACGGTGCCACCGCGACCGTGGAACAACAGCAGTTCCACTTGCTGTTCGCGACAGATGTCGACCAAACGCTCCTGCGCCCGATACTGCGCCCAGGCCGCCGCTGTAGTGCCGGCGTCCTTGGCCGAGTCGGAATAACCGATCATCACTTCCTGCGGCCCTTGCAGGCGCGAGCGATAGCCCGGTAACAGCAAGAGTTTTTCGATCACCGGGCCGGCGTTATCGAGGTCGGCGAGGGTTTCGAACAATGGCACCACGCGCATCGGCCGCAATACGCCAGACTCTTTGAGCAGCAATTGCACAGCCAGCACGTCAGAGGCGGCGCCGGCCATGGAAATCACGTACGAACCGAGAGAAGCCCCCGGTGCTGCGGCGATTTCCCGACACGTCGCCAGCACTTCGGCGGTGTCGGCAGACGGCTTGAAGTACGCCGGCAGCAATGGCCGGCGATTGTTCAGTTCGCGCATCAGGAAGGCGATGCGTTCCTCTTCACTCCAATCCTCATAACGGCCCAGGCCGAGGTAATCGGTGATTTCGGTCATGGCCGCCGTGTGGCGCGACGAGTCCTGGCGCACATCGAGGCGCACCAGAAACAGCCCGAACGTCACCGCGCGGCGCAGGCAATCGAGCAACGGGCCATCGGCGATGACGCCCATGCCGCACTCATGCAGCGAGTGGTAGCACAACTCCAGCGGGTCCAGCAGGTCGCGATTGTTTTGCAGCACATCGGCTGACGCTGGCGTGGTTGCCGTCAGGGATGCGTGGGCCCAATTACGGGTCGCGCGCAGGCGTTCACGCAATTGTTTGAGCACTGCGCGGTAAGGCTCAGCGCTGTCGCCGGCCTTGGCTTTTAACTCGTCACTGGCCTGCTGCATCGACAACTCGGCGGCGAGGTGATCAACATCGCGCAGATACAGATCGGCGGCCATCCAGCGCGCCAGCAGCAACACTTCGCGGGTCACGGCGGCAGTGACGTTGGGATTGCCGTCGCGGTCGCCGCCCATCCATGAGGCAAAGCGAATCGGTGCGGCTTCCAGTGGCAAGTGCAGGCCGGTGGCGGCATGCAGGGCCTGATCGGCCTTGCGCAAATAGTTGGGAATCGCCTGCCACAGCGAATGCTCGATCACCGCAAAGCCCCACTTGGCTTCGTCCACCGGTGTCGGGCGGGTACGGCGGATCTCTTCGGTGTGCCAGGCTTCGGCGATCAGGCGCTGCAACTTCGTCTTGATCTGCTCGCGCTCGGCGCTGGTCAGGTCACGGTGGTCCTGGGCGGCCAGTTGCGCGGCGATCGCGTCGTATTTCTGGATCAGCGTGCGACGCGCCACTTCGGTGGGGTGCGCCGTCAATACCAGCTCGATTTCCAGCCGCCCCAACTGCCGAGCCAAGGACTCGGCATCATGGCCCGCAGTCAGCAGGCGAGCGAGCAGTTCCGGCAACACCCGGGCCTCGAACGGCTCGGGCTGCGACTCTTCGCGGCGATGAATCAACTGATATTGCTCGGCGATATTGGCCAGGTTGAGGAACTGGTTGAACGCCCGCGCTACCGGCAGCAACTCGTCTTCGCTCAACTGGTTGAGGCTGGCGCTGAGTTCGGCGTCCATCGAACCGCGACGGTCGGCCTTGGCGCCTTTGCGGATCTGCTCGATCTTGTCGAGAAAGTCGTCCCCGTACTGTTCACGAATGGTGTTGCCCAACAGTTCACCCAACAGGTGAACGTCCTCGCGCAAGCGTGCATCAATATCGGTCATCAGCAGTTCTCCAGCGAAAATCCGGGCAGCTATGCTTGGTTATTAGAGGCTCTGATATAGGGCTCTGATATAGAGAGTGCCGTCGTACAGCGCTTCTTACAAGCGGACGACCAAGGGACTTCAACTGAAGCTAGTCTCAACAATAAGCCGTACAACGGCTTGCCGCCGGCCACCGCCGGACACTCACCCGGCCTGCCACGAGCAGGTGCGCAATGAGGTCATTATGAAAATCCGCGAGCTCGCCAAGCATTGGGAAGAAAACGCCAAGGGTCGCCTGACCGACTCTGGCTACACGATTCGTCTGGACGTGGAGGCCGCCGCACGGCTGGCGGCGATTATCGAGATGTACCCCAAACGGCACCCCGAAGAACTGCTCGGCGAGCTGATCGGCGCCGCGCTGGAAGAACTCGAAGCGAGCTTTCCGTATGTGAAAGGGTCAACGGTAGTAGCCACCGACGAAGAAGGCGATCCGCTGTACGAAGACGTCGGTCCGACCCCGCGTTTTCTCGCTTTGTCCCGTCGTCATTTGCATGATTTATCGACCGATTGACAAGCAAAGACACTGATCCAACCCATATAAAATTGTGGGAGCGAGCTTGCTCGCGATAGCTGTCGGTCAGCCACCATTGATGTCGACTGTGCTGACGCTATCGCGAGCAAGCTCGCTCCCACAAGGGTCGCATTCCTCCTTAAAAATGATGCACTCCTGAGCCTATGAAAGCCCAGAGATACCACTGCACATCGCTAAAGTTCCCGTCCTAGAGCCTTGTCAGCTCGATCAGGTTTTTTTCGGGCGAAAAGCCATCTTCTCTGAACTTTTGAAAAACACCTTGGGTCAACCCAGTAACCACGCCTGGGACGGCCGTTTCAAAAAGCACTCTGGAATTGTAGGTTGCGGCTCCTTGCCCAGGATGGATTCAGATGTTTTTCAGGAGTTATCCAATGGAGTTGAAGACCATGAAGACCAGCACTGCCCCATCCTCGTTCACCCATCTGCGCGGTCTCAAACTGGCGGCCCTGGCCATCGGTAGCAGCTTCGTTCTGGCCGGTTGCGCCGGTAACCCGCCGAGCGAGCAATACGCCGTGACCGAATCGGCTGTGAACAACGCCGTCAGCGCTGGCGGTACCGAATTCGCCGCCGTGGAAATGAAGGCCGCTCAGGACAAGCTCAAACAAGCCGAAATCGCCATGCACGACAAGAAGTATGACGAAGCCAGAATGCTGGCTGAGCAAGCCGAGTGGGACGCCCGTGTCGCCGAGCGCAAGGCCCAGGCGATGAAAGCCGAACAAGCTGTGAAGGACTCCCAGAAAGGTGTTCAGGAACTGCGTCAGGAAAGTCAGCGCACCGTGCAGTAAGCGCGCATCCCGATTTCCAGACCTGAAACTCTTATCGATAGAAAGGACGAACCATTATGCGCAAACAATTGATGATCCCCGCCCTCCTGGCCGCAAGCGTTGCACTGGCTGCCTGCTCCACACCGCCCAACGCGAACCTGGAACAAGCCCGTACCAACTACACCGGCCTGCAAGCCAACCCGCAAGCCAGCAAAGTTGCGGCGCTGGAAACCAAAGACGCCAGCGAATACCTGGACAAGGCCGAAAAGGCTTACCTGGATAGGGAAGACCAGGCCAAGGTCGACCAACTGGCTTACCTGACCAATCAGCGTGTTGAAGTGGCCAAACAGACCATCGCCCTGCGCACCGCTGAAAACAACCTGAAAAATGCCGCGGCACAACGAGCCCAGGCTCGTCTGGATGCCCGCGACCAGCAGATCAAACAGTTGCAAGACAGCCTGAACGCCAAACAGACCGATCGCGGCACGCTGGTGACCTTCGGTGACGTGCTGTTCGCCACCAACAAGGCGGACCTGAAGTCCAACGGTTTGGTGAATATCAACAAACTGGCGCAGTTCCTTCAGGAAAACCCGGACCGTAAGGTGATTGTCGAAGGCTACACCGACAGCACCGGCTCGGCGTCGTACAACCAGTCGCTGTCCGAGCGTCGTGCGACCTCGGTGCAAGTGGCCCTGATCAAGATGGGTGTCGATCCTGCACGCATCGTGGCCCAGGGTTATGGCAAGGAATACCCGGTTGCGGAGAACTCCAGTGTTTCGGGCCGCGCGATGAACCGTCGGGTGGAAGTGACCATTTCCAACGACAACCAGCCGGTCATTCCGCGTTCGGCGATCAGCGCCAAGTAAGCTGACCACGCTGATAATTAAAAGCCCCGCCTGAATCGATCAGGCGGGGCTTTTAATTGGCTGAACACTGTGGGCAAACACCCTGTGGCGAGGGGGCTTGCCCCCGTTCGCCTGCGAAGCAGTCGTGAGACCATCCCCCAAGGTATAACCGACAAAACGCGAATGCAGGTTTTAGGGCCGCTTCTCGACCCAACGGGGGCAAGCCCCCTCGCCACAAGGGTTCATCGTTGCCGATGGGTGCGAGACTTACTGTTCGAGTTTTTGCGGCGTTTCCTCGCCCATGCAGCGCACGGCTTTTTTCTTGCTGTTGATCAGCACGCCAGTCAGGCCTTTCTGTTCGGTGTCGAACAGCACCAGCACGCCATCGATGCACTGGGCCACTTGCGGGGCCGGTTGCAGGGAGACTTTATAGTCTTCGCCCGGCACGGTCTTGAGCATGGTGAAGTCGCTGAGCAGTAGCGCATCTTCGGGTTTGGCGAAGTGCAGGTAGCCGTACCACCACAGGGCGCCAACGGTGCCGAGGATGCTGCAAATACCGGTGATGATCAGCGGGATGGCGTTACGTTCTTCACTCATTACGGACTCTCTGGTGGTTCATCTTCAGAATTCGGGGGTGCCGGGTAATTGGGGATCTCACCCAAGCGGCGCAGGCCGTCGAAATGCTGCGGGTCTTCGAGGTAGCGCAGCATGACCTTTTGCCAGACCGGGTCGGCGAAGGTTTGCACATGACCGCCCCGGGTCAGTTGCAGCACTCGCGGCGGCGGCGCAGCTTGATACAGTCGGATGCCATTGGAAAGGGGCACCAGCTGATCATCGATACTGTGATAGATCAGTTTCGGTACGCCGTTGAGTTGCTTCATGGAATGGATCGCGCTGTCGCCGTCCGGCACCAACCAGGACAATGGCACCTGGAACGGCCAGGTCATCCATGACGTGCTCAGGGCGAAACGCCCGACATCACGGTAGCTGGCAGGCACGCCATCGAGTACAAAAGCCTTGAGTTGCCGCTGGCGCTCGGGATGCTGGGCCAGGAAATGCACAGCCATCGAACCGCCAAGGCTCTGACCGAGAAGGATCAGCGGCTTGCCCTTGACCTCCGGGGCCTGGTCGAGCCATTTGAACGCGGCGTCGATGTCCTGATAGATCGCCGGCAACGCCGGTTTACCTTCGGACCAACCGTACCCGCGATAGTCCACCAACAACACTTGATAGCCCTGCTCCGGCAACCACCAGCTCCCACCCAAATGCCACGCCAGGTTGCCGCCGTTGCCGTGCAAATGCAGCACCGTGCCTTTGACCTCGACACCTTTTTTCGCCGGCAACCACCAACCATGCAGCTTGAGGCCGTCAGCGGTGATCAGGGTGACGTCGCGGAATTCGAGTTTGGCTTTTCCCGGGGTGAACGGCTGGCCGGGCTCGGGATAGAACAGCAGAGAGTCGCAACCGCCGAGGGCCAGGAGCAGGCAAAAGATGCCGAGGATTCTCATCCGGTGAAGCCTCGCGAAAATAGGGGGTTGGAACAGTATCCTGTGGACAACAATTAACCCTGTGGGAGCGGGCTTGCCCGCGATAGCGATGTCACAGGCAACATGAAAGCTGAATGTTAAGCCGCCATCGCGGGCAAGCCCGCTCCCACAAGGGGATTCGTTGCTCACAAAATATTGGAATAATCCGCTTCGATCCGGTCCAGGCTCAGGTGGTTCAGGAAGTTGGAGAAGCACATCCAGGCCGACAGCGCGTTCATGTCGCGGAATTGGTCGGGCAGGTACTTGGGCGGCACGACCAGGCCTTCGTCCACCAATTGGCGCAAGGTCCGCATGTCTTCCAGCGTGGTCTTGCCACAAAACAATAGCGGTATCTGCTCCAGCTTGCCTTTACGCACGGCCAACTGAATGTAGTTGTAAACCATGATAAAGCCCTTGAGGTAGGACAAGTCTTTGGTAAATGGCAGACCGGTCGGCACCGAGCCGCGGAAAACCCGACTGGCATTACCATAGCTTTCGGCCATTTCGAAACCTTGCTCACAGAAGAAATCGTAGATCTGCAAGAAGTCCGCGCCCTCCTCCACCATATGAATGGCACGGGTGCGGTTGGTCAGTTTGCGCAGGCGGCTCGGGTAGGAGGCGAAGGTGATGATTTCCATCAGGATCGCCAGGCCTTCCTGGGTCACGGTGGACGACGGCGGGCCTTTGGACAGGAAGGTGCAGATTGGCTGATTCAGGCCGTTGAGCGTGGTGCCCACATGCACCAGCCCTTCGTGGACTTCCAGCGCACGCACATCACGGTCGTTGAACATCGCGTCGGCGCGGATCTTGATGTAGTCGGCGCCGGCTGCGGCATCGGCGACGATCCCGTCGGATTCGAATACCCGAATGGTTTCCTCGTTTTCGCCAAACACCTTGTTCAACCGATGTTGCAGCAGGTCGACGGCTTCCTTGGCGGTGAGAAGTTTCGGTTCGTCCTTGAGGTCGCCACGGCCATCGATGTTGTTCAGGTAATCGGAGAGCATCAGGCCCAGGTCGGCCAGGGTCGGGTCACCGGCGTGAAACGCATCGGACGCCGCGCCATACAACTCCTGGGAAATCAGCCCGAAATCCTCGGTGCCGCGCGCTTCGAGCATGCGCACCACCATCCGGTATTCCTTGCACATGCGGCGCATGATCTGGCCGACCGGGTTGAACTGGCCGAGCTGGCGGGTGATGTCGCGCTCGATGTTCTGGAACTCCAGCTTCACTTTGCTGGAATCAAATGCCAGCGGTCGATTGAGGTAATAGTCGCGGTCCACGGCCGGCATTTCCTTGCCCTTGCCTTTGAAGAATCCCTTGCGAATGCTGTCGTCCCACTTGACCGCATCCAGAACGCGAATCGGCGTCTGCGCCAGCACTATGCGATCGGACAAAATGCGTATCGTCTGCTGGTATTCGTCCACCCGAAACTCCTGTAGTAAAACCGTTACGTGCTGGGTTTATTTGGTTTTGGCCAGGCGCTGGTAGCGCACCGCTTCGACGAAAACATCGGAATTGGCCGGATCATCGAGGTAGGCGAACACCTGATCCAGGCTGTTGCTGATCAACACCCCGTCGCCGTCGTCGGTCTGGAAGCCTTGGCCACTGAGGGCTTCTTGGCCCATGGCCTGTTTGATCTGTTCGAGATCGAGGTTGTAGACCACCAGTTCGTGCTTATCGTTGAGTTCGAAACCGGTGATGGTGAAGTTCCCGCCGAACTGCGCCGGCACCTTCGCCGACAGGTACCAGCGATTGCCATGGCGCGACACGGTGAAGGGATAGGCTTCACGCTCATGGGGCTTGGCCTTGAAGTAGCTGACCGCCTGATAGCGATTGTCGCCGATGCGCGTCAGTTCCAGGTTCATCGGCTCGCCCCAGGCGTTGGTGCTGGTCCATTTGCCGAGCAACCCTTTGGGCGCGGGCTCGCTGGCGGGCAGCGGCTCCTTGAAAGTCACCAGACAGCCACTGAGCAGCAGGATCGACAAGGCGATCACAACGACGCGCCAGGCTTTCATTCAACACTCCCTATGAATACACGCCGCCCTCAAATGGCCACTATCCCTGTGGGAGCGGGCTTGCTCGCGAAAACGGTTTAACATTCAACATCTTCGTTGTCTGACACACCGCCTTCGCGAGCAAGCCCGCTCCCACAGGGTTGAGTTCCCATAAGGGGTTACACCGACGCCAGCACCAAATGCATGTAGCGGTTGAGGATGCCGAGCATTTCCTCTTCGGCAACAGGCTCGGCGTCGTTGAGCAGGCCCTGATATTCCATCCGTCCGATAATCGCAGTCAACACTTTGGCATCCTGTTGTGGCTCACGGGAACCCAATACTTCGAAAAGTTGGCAGGTACCCTGCAGCAGAATTTGCTGATGGGAGCGCACCAACAAGGCCAGACGCGGGTTGAGCAAGGCTTCCTGGCGGAAGGCTTGCTCGGCCATCAAGTGCTCGCGGCGATTGATCAATTGCCGATGAACATAGTCAGCCATCAGTCGTGCGATATCGTCCGCCAGCTGTGAGCGGGACTCGGGGGTGCCATCACCGCTGACCACCATCTCGCGCAACAGACCTTCGTTGCTGGCCCACAACCGGGCCATGAACGCCGCGCTGCGTTCCACGTATTGGGCGAAGGTATCGGTGAGCAAGTCATCGATGTCCTTGAAATAGTACGTAGTGGCCGACAGCGGCACACCCGCTTCAGCGGCCACTGCACGGTGGCGCACGGCCCGCACGCCATCACGCACGACAATGCGCATCGCTGCGTCGAGAATGTCCTGTCGACGCTGTTCGCTGCCCTGTCGGCTGGCCTTGCGGCCCTGGTACTGAACACTTTCAGCGACCGCAGTGGCGATACCCGCTGCACCTTCTTGAGCCATTGCACGATTCACGACAGGTATTCCTCTCTAAAACGTCAAAAGTAACCAATTGATACGTTTGTACCAGACAGGCAATAAAAAGCCGCCTGTTATCGGCGGCTTTTTAATTGAAACACTTACGCTTGCGGGCGCATGTGCGGGAACAGGATCACATCGCGGATCGACGGTGAGTTGGTCAGCAACATCACCAGACGGTCGATGCCGATCCCTTCACCGGCGGTCGGCGGCATGCCGTACTCCAGCGCGCGAACGAAGTCGGCGTCGTAGTGCATGGCTTCGTCGTCACCGGCGTCCTTGTCGGCGACCTGCGCCATGAAGCGCTCAGCCTGGTCTTCCGCGTCGTTCAACTCGGAGTAGGCGTTGGCGATTTCACGACCACCGATAAACAGTTCGAAACGGTCGGTGACGTTCGGGTTCTCGTCGTTACGACGGGCCAGCGGTGACACTTCGAACGGGTACTGGGTGATGAAGTGCGGCTGTTCCAGCTTGTGCTCGACCAGCTCTTCGAAAATCATCACCTGCAGTTTGCCCAGACCTTCAAAGCCAAGCACCTTGGCGCCGGCCTTCTTGGCGATGGTGCGGGCCTTGTCGATGTCAGTCAGGTCGTCAGCGGTCAGCTCAGGGTTGTACTTGAGGATCGAGTCGAACACCGACAGACGCACGAATGGCTCGCCGAAGTGGAACACTTTGTCGCCGTAAGGCACGTCGGTGCTGCCCAGAACCAGCTGCGCCAGTTCGCGGAACAGCTCTTCGGTCAGGTCCATGTTGTCTTCGTAGTCGGCGTAAGCCTGGTAGAACTCCAACATGGTGAATTCAGGGTTGTGACGCGTCGAAACGCCTTCGTTACGGAAGTTGCGGTTGATCTCGAAGACTTTCTCGAAACCGCCGACTACCAAACGCTTGAGGTACAGCTCAGGCGCGATACGCAGGAACATTTCCATGTCCAGCGCATTGTGGTGAGTCTCGAACGGCTTGGCCGCCGCGCCGCCTGGAATGGTTTGCAGCATCGGCGTTTCCACTTCCAGGAAGTCACGCTTCATCAGGAAGCTGCGGATGTGCGCAATCACTTGCGAACGCACGCGGAAGGTCTGGCGCACCTCTTCGTTGACGATCAGGTCAACGTAACGCTGACGGTAGCGCTGTTCGGTGTCGGTCAGGCCGTGGTGCTTGTCCGGCAGCGGGCGCAGGGATTTGGTCAGCAGGCGTACGCTGGTCATTTCGACGTACAGGTCGCCCTTGCCGGAGCGCGCCAGGGTGCCTTCGGCGGCAATGATGTCGCCCATGTCCCAGGTTTTCACCGCGGCCAGGGTGTCTTCGGACAGGGTTTTACGGTTGACGTAAACCTGAATCCGCCCGGACATGTCCTGGATCACCATGAACGAGCCACGGTTGAGCATGATGCGACCCGCCACCTTGACCGGAATCGCAGCCTCTGCCAGCTCTTCCTTGGTCTTGTCCGCGTACTGTTTCTGCAAATCTTCGCAGTAATTGTCGCGGCGGAAGTCGTTGGGGAAGGCATTGCCCTTGGCGCGCTCGGCAGCAAGCTTTTCCTTGCGCAGGGCGATCAGGGAGTTTTCTTCCTGTTGCAGGGCTTGCGGGTCGAGTTGTAGGTCGCTCATGTCTTTAAATATTCCATCAGGTTCGTTGTCCCCAGCCTGCGGCTGGGGATCGCGGGCAAGCCCGCTCCCACAGGGATCGCGCGTTGTCAGGCGATCCGGTATTACATGGCTTACAGGCCTTGCTTGAGGCTCGCCACCAGGTATTCGTCGATGTCGCCGTCGAGCACCTTGTCGCAGTCGCTGCGTTCGATGTTGGTACGCAGATCCTTGATCCGCGAGGCATCGAGTACATACGAACGGATCTGGTGACCCCAGCCGATATCCGACTTGGTGTCTTCCAGCGCCTGGGAAGCGGCGTTGCGCTTCTGCACTTCCTGCTCATACAAACGCGCCCGCAACATTTTCATCGCGGTGTCTTTGTTCGCATGCTGGGAACGTTCGTTCTGGCAGCTGACCACGGTGTTGGTCGGTACGTGAGTAATCCGTACGGCCGAGTCGGTGGTGTTAACGTGCTGACCACCGGCACCGGAGGAGCGGTAGGTGTCGATGCGCAGGTCCGACGGGTTGATGTCGATTTCGATGTTGTCATCGATTTCCGGCGACACGAACACGGCCGAGAACGAGGTGTGACGACGGTTGCCGGAGTCGAACGGGCTCTTGCGCACCAGACGGTGCACGCCGATTTCGGTACGCAGCCAGCCAAAGGCGTATTCGCCCTTGATGTGCACGGTAGCGCCCTTGATACCGGCGACTTCACCGGCCGACAGCTCCATGATGGTCGCGTCGAAACCGCGTTTGTCAGCCCAGCGCAGGTACATGCGCAGCAGGATGTTGGCCCAGTCCTGAGCCTCGGTACCGCCGGAGCCGGCCTGGATGTCCAGGTAGGCGTTGTTGGCGTCCATCTCACCGCTGAACATGCGACGGAATTCAAGTTTTTCCAGGGACTCGCGCAGGCGCTCGACTTCGGCGGCGACGTCATCGACGGCGGCCTGGTCTTCTTCTTCGGCGGACATCAGCAGCAGGTCTTTGGCATCGGCCAGGCCACTGTGCATTTCGTCGAGGGTTTCGACGATCTGAGCCAGCAGCGACCGCTCGCGGCCCAGCTCCTGAGCGTACGACGGGTTGTTCCAGACAGACGGATCTTCAAGCTCGCGATTGACTTCAGTCAGACGCTCATGCTTTTGATCGTAGTCAAAGATACCCCCGAATAGTTTCGGAGCGCTCGGACAGGTCCTTGATACTGTTAAGGATCGGGTTGATTTCCATGGCGGGCAGCACTCGTTGGCGAACTTTTGAAAGCCGACGAGTATAACGTAATGAAGCTGTCAAGGCAGCCCGCCTGGCGGCTTTAGCGGCGAATGAACCTGATGGTTCATTCAATCCCCACCTGATTGCGCCCATTGTTCTTCGCCAGATACAGCCCCTTGTCCGCCGCCGAGATCAATTGCCGGCAATCGCTGCCCGACTGCGGGATTATGGTCGACAGGCCGATGCTGATGGTCAGGCACGAACCTTCGGTCGGGAAAATGTGCGGGATCTTCAACCCGGCCACGGTCTGGCGTAGTTTTTCCGCCACCATTCGTGCACCGCCCGGCGAGGTGTTGGGCAGGACCAGGACGAACTCTTCGCCGCCGTAACGGGCCGGCAAGTCCGAAGGTCTGGAACTGGCGTCGCGAATCGCCGTGGCGACTTTGCGCAGCGCCTCATCGCCTTCGAGGTGGCCAAAGCTGTCGTTGTAGGACTTGAAGTAATCGACGTCGATCATCAGCAACGACAGTTGAGTCTGGTCCCGCAGCGAACGCCGCCATTCCAGCTCCAGGTATTCGTCGAAATGCCGGCGGTTCGACAGCCCGGTCAGGCCGTCGGAATTCATCAAGCGTTGCAGCACCAGGTTGGTGTCGAGCAACTGCTGCTGGCTGACCCGCAGCGCGCGATACGCCGCGTCACGCTGCAGCAGGGTCATGTAGGAGCGCGAGTGATAGCGGATGCGCGCCACCAGTTCGATGTTGTCCGGCAGTTTGACCAGGTAATCATTGGCGCCGGCGGCAAACGCCGCGCTCTTGATCAGCGGGTCTTCCTTGGTCGACAGGACAATGATCGGAATGTCCTTGGTCGCCGGGTGGTTACGGTATTCGCGCACCAGGCTCAGGCCGTCGAGGCCGGGCATGACCAGATCCTGAAGGATTACCGTCGGCTTGATGCGGATCGCCTGGGCGATGGCCTGGTGCGGGTCGGCACAGAAATGGAAGTCGATGTTTTCTTCGTTCGACAAACCACGCCGCACCGCCTCGCCGATCATCGCCTGATCGTCCACCAACAACACCATGGCGGCGTTTTCGTCGGTTTTGAAGTCGTCGAGCTGTAAATCATTCATGTGCGGTCACCTGAGTACTGCTTTGGCCACAATTGCTGCTAATGATAGTCATTTTGAGAAAATTTCCAGCAATCGTGGCGCTATCTTGTCCAGTGGGCGAACTTCCACAGCCGCGTCGATGGCCGCGGCCGCCTTCGGCATGCCATACACCGCACTGCTTTGTTGGTCCTGAGCGATGGTCAGGTAGCCCTGTTGGCGCATGAGTCTAAGTCCTTGCGCGCCGTCGCGCCCCATACCGGTCAGCAGAACGCCCACGGCGTCGCCGCTCCAGTAACTGGCCACACTCTCGAAAAACACATCGATCGAAGGCCGATAGATCTCGTTGACCGGTTCGGCGGTGTAGGCCAGCGTGCCGTTTTTCAGCAAGCGAATATGATGGTTGGTCCCGGCCAGCAGGACCGTGCCGCTTCGTGGCGGTTCGCCTTCTTGGGCCAGGCGCACGTTCAGGCCACTGGCGCTGGCCAGCCATTCGGCCATGCCGGCGGCGAACACCTGATCCACATGCTGGACCAGCACGATAGCCGCCGAAAAATCTCGTGGCAGGCCCTTGAGCAGCACTTCCAGCGCCGCCGGCCCGCCAGCGGATGAACCGATGGCCACCAAATGCTGGCGCGAGGACGAGTGGCGGTGCGAGCTCGGTGCCGATCGCACCCGATTGCTATGATCGCCGATCAGCCAGCCAATGTTCATGATCTTGCGCAGCAGCGGTGCGGCGGCGTCCTGAGGATTGCCGCCCCCGATAGCCGGGGTATCGACCACGTCCAGCGCGCCGTAACCCATGGCTTCGAACACCCGGTGCACGTTCTGCTCGCGGTCGACAGTGACAATGACTATCGCGCACGGGGTCTCGGCCATGATTCGCCGGGTCGCTTCCACACCGTCCATCAACGGCATGATCAAATCCATCAGGATCAGATCCGGAGTGTATTCGGCGCAACGTTGCACCGCCTCGGCCCCATTGCCGGCGACCCAGACCACCTCGTGCGCCGGTTCGAACGCCAAAGCGCGGCGCAATGCCTCTACGGCCATGGGCATGTCGTTGACGATGGCGATTTTCATGCCCGCGCGCCTCCAATGAGCTCAACCACTGCATCCAGCAAAGCGTCGTCATGAAAACTCGCTTTGGCTAGATAATAGTCGGCTCCGGCGTCCAGGCCACGGCGGCGGTCTTCTTCGCGGTCCTTGTAGGACACCACCATCACCGGCAGCGATTGCAGGCGGTTATCGCGACGCAATAAAGACACCAGCTCGATGCCATCCATGCGCGGCATGTCGATGTCGGTGATCAGCAGATCGAAATCCTCCGAACGCAGGGCGTTCCAGCCATCCATACCGTCCACCGCCACGGCGACGTCATAGCCGCGATTGAGCAGCAATTTGCGCTGCAACTCACGAACAGTCAGCGAGTCGTCGACCACCAGAATCCGTTTACGCGCTGCTTCGACGGCCTGATTGGCATGCCGGGCAATGCGCTCCAGACGCCCGGTGTTGAGTAGTTTGTCCACCGAACGCAGCATGTCTTCGACGTCGACGATCAACACCACCGAGCCGTCGTCGAGCAAGGCTCCGGCAGAAATGTCCTGCACCTTGCCCAGGCGCTCGTCCAGCGGCAGCACCACCAACGTCCGCTCGCCGATAAACCGCTCGACCGCCACTCCGTAGATCGCCTCGCGTTCGCGGATGACCACGACTTTGAGGGTCTGCGCGCTGTTCTGGCTCGCCGGGCGATGCAACAGTTGACTGGCGGCGACCAGCCCGACATGCCGGCCTTCGTGCCAGAAGTGCTGCCGGCCTTCGACCTGCACGATATCCTCCGGCGCCAGGTCGCACATGCGCTCGATGTGTGCCAGCGGGAAGGCATACGCCTCGTCACCGACTTCCACCACCAGGCTGCGCACCACCGACAGCGTCAGCGGTACTTGGAGATGAAAGCGACTGCCCTCACCCGCCGTCTGCTCCAGCACCACGGCGCCGCGCAATTGGCGAACCATGTGCTGAACCGCATCCAGCCCGACGCCGCGCCCGGAGACTTCAGTGACGGAGTCACGCAGGCTGAAACCCGGCAGAAACAGGAACGTCAGCAGCTCCTCTTCGCTCAACTGAGCGGCGGTCTCGGCTGGGGATAACTGCCGCTCGACGATGTTGCGACGGAGCTTTTCCAGATCAACACCATTGCCGTCATCGCTGAGCTCCAACACCAGCAGACCGGCTTGATGGGACGCGCGCAAACGGATCAGGCCTTCCTCCGGTTTACCGGCCAATAGCCGTTGTTCCCGGGTTTCGATGCCGTGATCCACCGCATTACGCAGCAGGTGCGTCAGCGGCGCTTCGAGTTTTTCCAGTACGTCGCGGTCGACTTGAGTCTTGTCGCCCTCGATCTCCAGCCGCACCTGTTTGCCAAGGTCGCGGCCGAGATCGCGGACCATGCGCACTTGCCCGCTCAGCACGTCGGCGAACGGCCGCATGCGACAGGCCAGCGCCGTGTCATACAACACCTGCGCACGCTGGCTGGCATGCCAGGCGAACTCATCGAGCTCGGCGTTCTTTTCCGCCAGCAATTGCTGGGACTCCGCCAGTAGCCGACGGGCATCGCCCAAGGCTTCCTGGGCTTCGAGGCTCAAGGCATGGTCCTTGAGATGGACGTTGAGGTTTTCCAGCGCCCGCAGGCCGTTGCTCTGCATGCGTTTGAGGCGCTGCATGGTGGCCAGATGCGGCTTGAGCCGCTGGGTTTCCACCAGGGATTTACTCGACAGGTCGAGCAGGCTGTTCAAGCGCTCGGCCGTGACGCGTAATACGCGTTCGCCACTTTCGGTGGAGCGTTTAGCCATGGGCGCTGGTTCGACGGGCGTTGCCGGGGGAGCTTCGTTGGTGGCCGACATGGGCGGCTCAACCTTGGGCGTCGGCGGTTCCAGCTGAAGTTCTGCCATCGGCGCCGTCATGGGACCTGTGGCCGCCATGTGATCAAGCAGCCGTCCCATCAAGACGACGTAAGCGTCGATATCCGCAGGCGCCGGAGCGTTGCTCGGCGTCGCAATTCGCATCAGCAGATCGGTGCCTTGCAACAATGCATCAATGTGTTCGGGCCGCAGGTACAGGCGCCCTTCCTGGGCGCTGACCAGGTAATCTTCCATCACATGGGCGACGCTGACCCCGGCATCGACACCGACAATCCGCGCCGCGCCCTTGAGCGAATGGGCCGCGCGCATGCACGACTCAAGGTAATCGGCCTGGGTTGGATCACGCTCAAGCGCCAGCAGACCTGCGCTCAGCACCAGGGTCTGGGCCTCGGCCTCGAGGCTGAACAGTTCCAGCAAAGAGGCGTCACGCATTTGCTCGGGGGTCATGTGAGGCTCCGGGTCACGGCGGACAGCAGCTGTTCTTCATCCAGCCAACGCAGGCTGCGACCTTTGAATTGCAAGACGCCACGGGTGTACTTGGCGCTGGCCTGGGTACCGGACTGAGACGCCGCATCGAGAATGCGCTCGTCGATGGCATGAATCCCGTCGACCTCGTCCACCGGCACCACCACTGGCCCGCCGTGAGCGGCAATGATCAGCATCCGCGGCATCACCCGTGCGCCGGATGCCGCGCCACTGGTGGCGTCGAGCCCCAGCAGTTCCACCAGCGACAGGCACGCCACCAAGGCACCGCGCACATTCGCCACACCGAGCAACGCCCGGGAGCGCTGATGCGGCAACGAGTGAATCGCCTGCAGCGGCGCCACTTCGACCAGGCTGCGAGTGGCCAGGCCCAGCCATTCTTCGCCGAGGCGAAACATCAGCAGCGAGCGGGTTTTCACATCGCTCCCGGTCACTGTGGAAACTTGCTCGCGGTCGTCCTGCTGCAAGGCATAGCGGTCGAGCAAGCGTGTGGCGGCAGCCGAATACACCGCACAGTTGCGGCAATGAATGTGCTCGCTCAGCAATGGGCAGGACTTGTCGCCGTGAATACCGATGCGGTTCCAGCAGTCGTCGATGGCCTGGGCATCTTCATGGGTGACGCTCAAGGTGTCGGCGGCGTTCATCGTTTACGCTCACTGTCAGCGGCGCGCTCGCTGCGGGCGGCGCGGGCCTGCAATCGTCTGGCACCGGCCGTGTCGCCCTGGGACTGCAGCAAAGCGGCCAGATGCATCAATGCGTCGGGGTGTTGCGGTTCGAGGTACAACGCCTTGCGATAAAAACCCTGGGCCTCGAGGGCGCTGCCTGCGACATCGCTGAGCAGCCCCAGCCAATAGAACACCTGCGCCACCGGCTCGTGACTGCGCAAATAACTGTCGCACGCGGCGCGGGCCTCAGCGCTTTTGCCCTCATTGGCCAGCGCGGTGATATTCGCCAACAGCGTGGCGGCGTCTGAAGGGGTAGCGTCCGAAGCGGTGGCGGCGACCTGAGGCATTGGCACGACCGTCGCGAAAGGCCGACTGCGCACTGGCGCCGGTGTCACGCTTCGCACAGGTTGTTGCACCGGAAGCGGCAGCGGCGTCGGCACGAAGGTCGCGAGCGGTTCGGGCGCACTTTGACGACTGAAGGCAAACGACTGCGGGATGCCGATCGAGCGCATGCCGAAACGCCCCAGCAGACTGCCCTCCGCCGGGCCGATAAACAGCACGCCGTCGACGTGGGTCAGCCGCTTGAGTACTTCGAACACTTGTTGCTGAGTCGGCTGATCGAAATAGATCAGCAAATTGCGACAGAACACGAAGTCATAAGGTGGCTCACTGGCTAGCAAGGCCGGATCCAGCAGATTGCCGACCTGCAAACGCACTTGCTCAATCACGCGCCCGCTGAGGCGATAGTTGTCATTTTCAGCCATGAAATGCCGCTCGCGGAAGTCGATGTCCTGACCACGAAACGAATTCTTGCCATACAGCGCGAGCCTGGCCTTTTCCACCGACAGCGGGCTGACATCCATGCCGTCGACCTTGAACTGGTGCGGCGC
Source organism: Pseudomonas sp. JV414 (assembly GCF_032424305.1). Classification (NCBI taxonomy): domain Bacteria; kingdom Pseudomonadati; phylum Pseudomonadota; class Gammaproteobacteria; order Pseudomonadales; family Pseudomonadaceae; genus Pseudomonas; species Pseudomonas sp. JV414. The sequence goes on from NZ_VYKC01000006.1 coordinate 36,327, forward strand.
CAACCCGGCATCGAGCAATGCCATGGCGATGGAGTACGGTTCTTCGCCGGTGGAACACGGCAGGCTGAGAATCCGCAGGGCGCGCATGTTATTGATCGCCGCCAGACGTTTGGCCGCCAGTTTCGCCAGTGTGGCGAAGGATTCCGGGTAACGGAAAAACCAGGTCTCGGGGACGATCACCGCTTCGATCAGCGCCTGTTGTTCGTCGCGCGAGCCCAGCAAAGAGTGCCAGTACTCATCAGTCGTTAGCGCCCGAGCTGCCGTGCAGCGCTGGCGCACCGCGCGTTCGATGATCGCCGGGCCGACCGAGCCCACATCCAGGCCAATACGTTCTTTGAGGAAATCGAAAAACCTTTGATCGCTGCTCATCCCTGCTCCTCAAACTGCGCCAGGTCCAACGGCGGCGAGGGAAACAACAAGGCGCGGACCTGTTCGTCGAGCAAATCGGCAACCCGCACCCATTGCAGTAAACCCTGGGCATCTTCGCGCACCGGCCCGAGGTACGGCGCCTGGCGATTGTCCAGGCCATAAGGCTGAAAGTCCGCCGGGTTGCAGCGCAACGTATCGGTAGCCTGTTCCAGAATCAGCCCGAGCAATTGCGCAGGCGTCGCCTCATCCGGCCGATAGTGCACCAGCACCAGCCGCGTGCTGGTGCGGGCCTGAGCCGGTTGGCCGAACGTCAGGGCGCAGAGGTCGATCACCGGCACCACCGCGCCGCGATAGGCGAACACCCCCGCCACCCAGTCCGGCGCCCGGGGAATGGGTTTCAACGGCAAATGCGGCAGCACTTCGGCCACCTCGATAGCCTGCAAGGCGTAACGCTCGTTGCCGATGCGGAACACCAGAAACAACGACTGTTTCACCGGCATCACCGCGCCGCGTTTGACCGCGAGCTCGCTCATCAGACTTTGAATCGCGAGACGCCGCCACGCAGCCCCACGGCCACCTGGCTCAGTTCATCGATGGCGAAACTGGCCTGACGCAGGGACTCGACGGTCTGGCTGCTGGCATCGCCCAACTGCACCAACGCGTGGTTGATCTGCTCGGCGCCGGTGGCCTGGGCCTGCATGCCTTCATTGACCATCAACACCCGGGGTGCCAGCGCTTGAACCTGATGGATGATCTGCGACAACTGCTCGCCCACCGACTGCACCTCGGACATGCCACGACGCACTTCTTCGGAAAACTTGTCCATGCCCATGACCCCGGCCGATACCGCCGACTGGATCTCGCGCACCATCTGCTCGATGTCGTAGGTGGCCACAGCGGTCTGGTCCGCCAGGCGCCGCACTTCGGTAGCGACCACGGCAAACCCGCGGCCATATTCACCGGCCTTCTCGGCTTCGATCGCAGCGTTCAGGGACAACAGGTTGGTCTGGTCGGCGACTTTTACGATGGTCACCACCACCTGATTGATGTTGCCGGCCTTCTCGTTGAGGATCGCCAGTTTGGCGTTCACCAGATCTGCCGCGCCCATCACCGAGTGCATGGTGTCTTCCATGCGCGCCAGGCCTTGTTGACCGGAACCGGCCAGCACCGAAGCCTGATCGGCGGCGGTGGAGACTTCGGTCATGGTGCGCACCAGATCCCGCGAGGTGGCGGCGATTTCCCGCGATGTCGCACCGATTTCGGTGGTGGTGGCAGCGGTTTCGGTGGCCGTGGCCTGCTGCTGCTTGGATGTCGCGGCGATTTCCGTGACCGACGTGGTGACCTGCACCGAGGAGCGCTGGGCCTGGGACACCAGCGAGGTGAGCTCGGTCATCATGTCGTTGAAGCCGGTTTCCACCGCGCCGAACTCGTCCTTGCGATCAAGATCCAGGCGACTGCTGAGATCGCCGGTGCGCATGATTTCGAGGATATCCACGATGCGATTCATCGGCGCCATGATCGCGCGCATCAGCAGCAGGCCACAGAGGCCGGCGACGATGATCGCCACCAGCAAAGAGACGCCCATGCTGATTTTGGCGGCTGTCACCGCTTCGCCAATGGCCAGCGAGACTCTGTCAGCCATGTCATGATTATTTTCGATAAGGGAGTTCAGCTGTTTGCGCCCATTGACCCAGGCCGGCGTGAGCTTTTGTTCCAGGGCAAGACGCGCTGGCTCATACTCTTTGCGCTGATAGAGCTCAAGGACGTTGGCCATTTCTTGATTGAAGATCTGATGACGCGCTTCGAATTCATCGAATGCAGCCTGATCTTCCGGTGTGAAAATGGTCTTGCGGTAGTTGACCATCTGCTCGCTCAAGCGCTCTTCGAAGCTCTTGTACATCGCGTGGTCGGCGGGTGTTATTTCGCGACGTCCGGAAAGGCCGACAATCTGCTGGGTGAGGTTATAACTGTCGACCCAGGCACCGCGCATCATCGAACTGAAATACACCCCGGGCACCGCATCGGTGCGGACCTTTTCTGCGCCGGTGTCGATCTTCATCAACCTGGAAAAAGACACCACGACCATCAACAGCATGATCGCGATAATCACCGCAAAGCTCGCCAAAATGCGTTGGCGCAACGTCCAGTTCTTCACAGTCAGTCCTCGGTGCGGTTCAAATTGCGAGGGAGTATAGCCGAGGGCCTGTGGGAGCGGGCTTGCTCGCGAAGAACGATAACGCCGTGTTCCTGACGAACCAAAAATCTGTTGCCTGACACACCGCCTTCGCGGGCAAGCCTCGCTCCTACGGGTCAGCGTCGTGTTCGACAATTCACTGTAGGAGCGAGGCTTGCCCGCGAAGGCGCCCTGAAGACTTACACCGAAGCCTGCCGCACCTGCTTCTCCAGCTCTGCCTTCAACCCCGGCTCCAGCTTCAACTGCCGCGCCAGCTCATCAAGGTAGGACTTCTCCATGAAGTTCTCCTCATCCACCAGCATCACACTGGCGATGTACATCTCAGCCGCCATTTCCGGCGTGCTGGCGGCACGGGCGACGTCGGTCGGGTCCAGCGGCTTGTTGAGTTCGGCGTGCAGCCAGTGTTGCAGCTCCTGATCATTGTCGAGCTTGCTGAACTCGCCTTCGATCAATTGACGCTCACGCTCATCGACATGACCGTCAGCCTTGGCCGCGGCGACCAACGCCTTGAGGATCGCCTGGCTGTGTTGCTCGACCTGGGCCGCTGGCAAGCGGTCGATAGTTTGCGGTTCGGTTGTGGCTGCGGTGCCCTGCTGGGCCTGCCAGTTGCCGTACGCCTTGTAGGCAATCACGCCCAATGCCGCGAGACCGCCGTAGATCGCCACTTTGCCGCCGACCTTGCGCACCTTCTTGTTGCCGAGCAACAGCCCCATGGCGCCAGCCGCCAGAGCACCGCCGCCGGCGCCGGATAGCACACTGCCGAGGCCGCCCGAACCACTGGAGCCTTTGAGCAAACCGCCCAAACCACCGCTGGACGCTTTGTTCTGGATACCGCCGGCCTTGTTCTGCAACAGGTCCTGACCGGATTTGAGTAGTTGATCGAGCAATCCACGAGTGTTCATTTTGCTGCCTCCACGAATTCGGGTTAACCGGATCTTTAAGGCCCCCAGCCTAGATCGAAAGTGCCCGACATCTCTCCATGAGAGTGCTTCCAGATGTTGCTCACTGTCAGGTAAACCGGCGGAAACGCATCCACACAATCTATTTCATCGAATGCAGCCTTTGAGATTTGTCGACCGTGAAACCGCGCACTAGGCTGGATAAATCCATAAGACAGCCCGGCCTCAATCTGCCTCTCACAAAGCGCACTAAGCTAATAACAAGCCACTCACGGCGCATCACCCCGTTCAACACCGCCCCGACCATAATTTAAAGAAGAGGGTTCACCATGCTTGTGCACAAGACCGCACTGCTCAGTGCAATCACCACGGCGTTTCTGGCCAGCACCAGCCTGCAGGCCGCCGAACCGCTGAAAGCCGTCGGCGCCGGCGAAGGTCAGCTGGATATCGTCGCCTGGCCTGGTTATATCGAACGGGGTGAAACCGACAAGGCCTACGACTGGGTCAGCGTTTTCGAGAAAGAAACCGGCTGCAAGGTCAACGTCAAGACCGCCGGCACGTCCGATGAAATGGTCACCCTGATGGCCAAGGGCGGTTACGACCTGGTGACGGCATCCGGCGACGCCTCCCTGCGCCTGATCGCCGGCAAACGTGTGCAGCCGATCAACACTGCACTGATTCCCAACTGGAAGAATCTGGACCCGCGCTTGAAGGATGCACCGTGGTATGTGGTCAACAAGCAGACTTACGGCACCCCCTATCAATGGGGCCCGAACGTGCTGATGTACAACACCAACGTGTTCAAGCAACCGCCAACCAGCTGGAGCGTGATATTCGACGCGCAAAACCTGCCCGACGGCAAACCCAACAAAGGCCGGGTGCAAGCCTACGACGGGCCGATCTACATCGCCGACGCCGCGCTGTATCTCAAGACCGCCAAGCCGGAACTGGGTATCCAGAACCCCTACGAGCTAACCGAAGCCCAGTACAAGGCCGTGCTCGATCTCCTGCGCGCCCAGCAAAAGTTGATCCATCGCTACTGGCACGACACCACTGTGCAAATGAGTGACTTCAAGAACGAAGGCGTGGTGGCGTCCAGCGCCTGGCCCTATCAGGTCAACGGTCTGATGAACGAGAAACAGCCAGTCGCCTCGACCATCCCGAAAGAAGGCGCCACCGGGTGGGCCGACACCACCATGCTGCACGCCGAGGCCAAGCACCCGAACTGCGCCTACAAGTGGATGGACTGGTCGCTCACGCCGAAAGTCCAGGGTGATGTGTCTGCCTGGTTCGGCTCGCTGCCGGCGGTCCCGGAGGCGTGTAAGGCAAGCGAACTGCTGGGCGCCGAGGGTTGCAAGACCAACGGTTTCGACCAGTTCGAGAAGATCGCCTTCTGGAAAACCCCGCAGGCTGAGGGCGGCAAGTTCGTGCCTTATAGCCGCTGGACCCAGGATTACATTGCGATTATGGGTGGGCGTTAAGCCCTCCTTGAGGTCAAAAGAAAGATCAAAAGATCGCAGCCTTCGGCAGCTCCTACGCCGACGGCATGCACCGCAAATATGGCGTCTTCTGCGCATCCCGTAGGAGCTGCCGAAGGCTGCGATCTTTTAACGGAACACCCGACTCAATTGATAGAAAGCGCGCCTTTTCGGAGCTCCGCACCATGACGCTTGCAGTCCAGTTCACCAACGTTTCCCGTCAGTTCGGCGAAGTGAAGGCCGTTGACCGGGTTTCTATCGATATCCAGGACGGCGAGTTCTTTTCCCTGCTGGGCCCTTCCGGCTCGGGCAAAACCACCTGTCTGCGTCTGATCGCCGGTTTCGAACAACCGAGCACTGGCTCCATCCGTATTCATGGCGCCGAAGCCGCCGGGCTGCCGCCGTATCAGCGCGACGTGAACACTGTGTTCCAGGATTACGCGCTGTTCCCGCACATGAACGTACTCGACAATGTCGCCTACGGTTTGAAAGTCAAAGGCGTCGGCAAGTCCGAACGCCAAAAACGCGCCGAAGAAGCCCTCGACATGGTCGCCCTCGGCGGCTACGGCGAGCGCAAACCGGTGCAACTCTCCGGCGGCCAGCGTCAGCGTGTGGCCCTGGCCCGCGCGTTGGTCAATCGCCCTCGCGTGTTGCTGCTCGACGAGCCCTTGGGCGCACTCGATCTGAAACTGCGCGAGCAAATGCAAGGCGAGTTGAAGAAGCTGCAACGCCAGCTCGGCATCACCTTTATCTTCGTCACTCACGATCAGACCGAAGCGCTGTCGATGTCCGACCGCGTGGCCGTGTTCAACAAGGGCCGCATCGAACAGGTCGACACACCGCGCAACCTGTACATGAAGCCGGCGACCACTTTCGTCGCTGAATTCGTCGGCACTTCCAACGTGATTCGCGGCGATCTTGCGCAGCAGTTGAGCGGCAATCCACAGCCCTTTTCGATCCGCCCGGAACATGTACGTTTCGCCGAAGGCCCGCTGGCCAGCCATGAAATCGAAGTCAGCGGCCTACTGCACGACATCCAGTACCAAGGCAGCGCCACCCGCTATGAACTGAAACTGGAAAACGGCCAGACCTTGAATATCAGCCAGGCCAACGTCCAGTGGCTGGACGTCAGCACACAACATCAACCCGGACAACGCATCAGCGCTCGTTGGGCGCGCGAGGCGATGATCCCGCTGCACGACAATGTTGTGGGCGGGGTGTGAGATGAACAGCGTGACCGCTCCTCAACCCCCGGCCAGCGGCTCGCCGTTGCGCCGGTTTTCGAACTTGCTGTACCGCCGACCGAACCTGTATCTGTCGCTGCTGCTGGTGCCGCCGCTGCTGTGGTTCGGTGCGATCTACCTCGGCTCGCTGTTGACGTTGTTGTGGCAAGGCTTCTACACCTTCGATGACTTCACCATGGCGGTCACGCCCGACCTGACCCTGGCGAATTTCACCGCACTGTTCCAGCCGTCGAACTTCGACATCATCCTGCGCACCCTGAGCATGGCCATCGTCGTGTCGATCGCCAGTGCAATCGTGGCGTTCCCGATCGCCTACTACATGGCGCGCTACACCAGCGGCAAGACCAAGGCGTTTTTCTACATCGCGGTGATGATGCCGATGTGGGCCAGTTACATCGTCAAGGCCTACGCCTGGACCTTGCTGCTGGCCAAGGGCGGCGTGGCCCAGTGGTTCGTTCAGCACTTGGGGCTGGAGCCGGTGTTGCAGTTGGTGCTCGGGATTCCGGGCGTCGGCGGCAGCACCTTGTCGACCTCGCATCTGGGGCGGTTCATGGTATTCGTCTACATCTGGCTGCCGTTCATGATCCTGCCGATTCAGGCTTCACTTGAACGCCTGCCGCCGTCCTTGCTGCAAGCCTCGGCCGACCTCGGCGCCAAGCCGCGTCAGACCTTCATGCAAGTGATTCTGCCGCTGTCGATTCCGGGCATCGCCGCCGGTTCGATCTTCACCTTTTCGTTGACCCTGGGCGACTTCATCGTGCCGCAACTGGTGGGCCCGCCGGGCTACTTCATCGGCAGCATGGTCTACGCCCAGCAAGGAGCGATCGGCAATATGCCGATGGCGGCGGCCTTCACCTTGGTGCCGATCGTGCTGATCGCCATTTACCTGTCCATCGTCAAACGTCTGGGGGCTTTCGATGCGCTCTGATGCTTCATCTCAAGATCGGGCATCCCTGGGCTTGCGCATCGCCGCCTGGGGCGGGTTGATGTTCTTGCACTTCCCGATCCTGATCATCTTCCTCTACGCCTTCAACACCGAAGACGCCGCGTTCAGCTTTCCGCCCAAGGGCTTCACCCTGAAGTGGATCGGCGTGGCGTTCTCCCGGCCCGACGTGCTGGAAGCGATCAAGCTGTCGTTGCAAATCGCGGCCGTCGCCACATTGATTGCGATGGTCCTCGGCACCCTTGCATCGGCGGCGTTGTACCGACGGGATTTCTTCGGTAAGCAAGGCATCTCGCTAATGCTGATCCTGCCGATTGCCCTGCCCGGGATCATCACAGGCATCGCGCTGCTGGCGACCTTCAAGACCTTGGGGATTGAGCCGGGGATGTTCACCATCATCGTCGGCCATGCGACCTTCTGCGTGGTGATCGTCTACAACAACGTCATCGCCCGCTTGCGCCGCACTTCATACAGTTTGATCGAAGCCTCGATGGATCTCGGCGCCGACGGTTGGCAGACCTTCCGCTACATCGTCCTGCCGAACCTCGGCTCGGCGTTGCTCGCTGGCGGCATGCTGGCGTTCGCCCTGTCGTTCGACGAAATCATCGTCACCACCTTCACCGCCGGCCACGAACGCACCTTGCCGCTGTGGCTGCTCAATCAGCTCAGCCGCCCACGGGACGTGCCGGTGACCAACGTCGTCGCGATGCTGGTGATGATGGTGACCATGTTACCGATTCTCGGCGCCTACTACCTGACCCGTGGTGGCGAAAGCGTTGCGGGCAGTGGCGGGAAATAACGGACAACTCATTCCCGATGTGGAAACCGAATCCAGTGGGAGCGGGCTTGCCCGCGATAGCGGTCTTACAGTCGACATTTCTGTTGAATGTCAGTCAGTCATCGCGGGCAAGCCCGCTCCCACAGGGGGCCGGTTTCAGCAGGAAAACAAAAGCAGCTTCGAAGAGGACATAGCCATGCAAACCAAACTCTTGATCAACGGCCAACTCGTCAATGGCGACGGCCCCGCCCAAGCCGTGTTCAACCCGGCCCTCGGCCGTGTGCTGGTAGAAATCAACGAAGCCAGCGAAGCCCAGATCGACGCCGCCGTGCGGGCCGCCGACAACGCCTTCGAAACCTGGTCGCAAACCACGCCGAAAGAACGCTCGTTGCTGCTGCTCAAACTCGCCGACATCATCGAAGCCCATGGCGAAGAGCTGGCCAAACTGGAGTCGGACAACTGCGGCAAACCCTACAGCGCCGCGCTGAACGACGAGATTCCAGCGATTGCCGACGTGTTCCGTTTTTTCGCCGGCGCCAGCCGTTGCATGAGCGGTGCGCTGGGGGGTGAATACCTGCCCGGCCATACCTCGATGATCCGCCGCGATCCGGTGGGCGTGATTGCCTCCATCGCGCCGTGGAACTACCCGCTGATGATGGTCGCCTGGAAGATCGCCCCGGCCCTGGCTGCCGGTAATACCGTGGTGCTCAAGCCGTCGGAACAAACCCCGCTGACCGCCCTGCGCCTGGCAGAACTGGCGTCGGAAATCTTCCCGGCAGGTGTGCTTAACCTGGTAGTCGGTCGTGGTCCTACGGTCGGCACCCCATTGGTCACTCACCCGAAAGTGCGCATGGTGTCGCTGACCGGCTCTATCGCCACTGGCTCGAACATCATTTCCAGCACCGCCGGCAACGTCAAACGCATGCACATGGAACTGGGCGGCAAGGCGCCGGTGATCATCTTCGACGATGCCGACATCGACGTCGCCGTGGAAGGCATTCGCACCTTCGGTTTCTACAACGCCGGCCAGGACTGCACCGCCGCCTGCCGTATTTACGCGCAAGCAGGCATCTACGACCAGTTCGTCGAGAAGCTCGGTGCGGCCGTCAGCAGTATCAAGTACGGCTTACAGGACGATCCATCGACGGAGCTGGGCCCTCTGATCAGCGCACAACATCGCGACCGCGTGACCGGATTGGTCGAGCGTGCCATGGCGCAACCGCACATTCGTTTGATCACTGGTGGCAAAGCGGTGGAAGGCAACGGTTTCTTCTTTGAACCGACGGTGCTGGCCGACGTGCAACAGGACGACGAGATCGTGCGCCGCGAAGTGTTCGGGCCGGTAGTGTCGGTCACCCAATTCACCGATGAAGCCCAAGCACTCGCCTGGGCCAACGATTCAGACTATGGCCTTGCGTCGTCAGTCTGGACCGCGGACGTCGGCCGCGCGCATCGCCTGTCTGCTCGCCTGCAGTACGGCTGCACCTGGGTGAACACCCACTTCATGCTAGTCAGCGAAATGCCTCACGGCGGTCAGAAACTGTCCGGTTATGGGAAAGACATGTCGATGTATGGGTTGGAGGATTACACCGTTGTAAGGCATGTGATGTTCAAGCATTAAAAGCTTTGCGGGCAAGTCGGATCGCCGCACCGCTCGCTCCTACAGGTTTTGTGTCGATCAAACGACGAACCCTGTAGGAGCGAGGCTTGCCCGCGAAGGCCTCACCGCACAACCAAGGCAGACACCGGTGGCTTAACTCCGTAAAAGCCAAATGGCTCTCACGGTAACCACCTCCGCTCAAAACCGCGAAACACTCCTCATCGCATCCACCAGATACCGCATCGCAATCCGGTCACTCTCCGACAACTCGCGATACCGCTCCACCAACTTCAACTCCTCCGAACTGAGCCGACGCCTTCGCCGACCAGTGGCCAGGCAGGGGAATATTCCTAATATTTCAGTGATGCCTTGTACTTTCGACATGGACGATGTCCTTCTATACGTCAGAGAAAACTTCAAAACCGCATCGCCCTATCACTTTCAGCGGCCACCTTGTGCCTGCTGAACCTACCGGCCTGAAGGGCCGAAACCGGTCATGCCCCATAGAATAGAAATTAAATCGGCGCTGAAAAGCGTTTTTAGAGTAATTAGTCGAAAAAAGCAGATATGCCCTATAAATCAGAAAGTGCTGTGAGAAACGTTACCTGACATCTCTTGTTTCATTGCCGCTCTGTCGCTGTGCCATCAATCATTTTTGCTCTGCAACCGAACGGTTTAAGCTATTTGGCATCTGTTCTAAAGTCCGTTGCGTTTGGCCAAGGCATGTCCGAACCGTTATTTCTGATCCAGTACGTGCCAGGAACGGCGCGGGATTGTTCACGACAGGTTGTACTTATGCACCGCAGGAATTTGCTCAAAGCCTCCATGGCCATCGCGGCTTACACCGGTCTCTCGGCCACTGGCCTGTTGGCGGCGAACGCCTGGGCCGGTAGCGGCGCGGCTGATGGCGACGCTGTGGCGTTCGACTTCGAAGCGCTGAAGAACCAGGCCAAACAGCTCGCTGGCAAGCCCTGGCAAGACACCAAGCAGGTGCTGCCGCCGACGCTGGCGACCATGACGCCGCAGAACTTCAACGCGATCCGCTACGACGGCAATCACTCGCTGTGGAAGGACTTGAAAGGTCAGCTGGACGTACAGTTTTTCCACGTCGGCATGGGTTTCAAGCAGCCAGTGCGCATGTACAGCGTCGATCCCAAGACTCGGTTGGCGCGCGAGGTGCATTTCCGCCCGTCGCTGTTCAACTACGAAAAAACCACTGTTGACACTAAACAGCTCAAAGGCGATCTGGGTTTCTCCGGGTTCAAGCTGTTCAAGGCCCCGGAGCTGGATCAGCACGACGTGTTGTCCTTCCTCGGCGCCAGCTATTTCCGCGCGGTAGATGCCACCGGCCAGTACGGTTTGTCGGCCCGCGGCCTGGCGATCGATACGTACGCCAAGAAGCGCGAAGAATTCCCGGACTTCACCAAGTTCTGGTTCGAGACCCCGGACAAGGACAGCACCCGCTTCGTGGTTTATGCCTTGCTCGACTCGCCGAGCGCCACCGGCGCCTACCGTTTTGACATCGATTGCCAGGCCGAGCGTGTGGTGATGGAAGTCGACGCCCACGTCAATGCCCGCACCGCCATCGAGCAGTTGGGCATCGCGCCGATGACCAGCATGTTCAGCTGCGGCACCCATGAGCGGCGCATGTGCGACACGATCCACCCGCAAATCCACGACTCCGATCGCTTGGCGATGTGGCGCGGAAATGGCGAGTGGATCTGCCGCCCGCTGAATAACCCGGCCACCCTGCAATTCAATGCCTTTGCCGACACCGATCCGAAAGGCTTTGGTCTGGTGCAGACCGATCACGAGTTCGCCAATTATCAGGACACCGTCGACTGGTACAGCAAGCGCCCGAGCTTGTGGGTAGAACCTACAACCGCGTGGGGCGAAGGCTCTATCGATTTGCTGGAAATTCCTACAACCGGCGAAACCCTGGATAACATCGTTGCATTCTGGACGCCGAAAAAACCGGTCGCAGCCGGGGACTCCCTCAACTACGGCTACAAGCTCTACTGGAGCGCTCTGCCGCCGGTGAGCACGCCGCTGGCGCGGGTCAACGCGACTCGTTCGGGCATGGGAGGCTTCATTGAAGGCTGGGCGCCGGGCGAGCATTACCCACCAGTCTGGGCGCGACGCTTTGCCGTGGACTTCACCGGTGGTGGTCTGGACCGCTTGCCCGCAGGCGCGGGGATCGAGCCGGTGGTGACCTGCTCGAACGGCGAAGTGAAGGACTTCAATGTGTTGGTGCTGGATGACATCAAGGGCTACCGCATTACTTTCGACTGGTACCCGACCAATGACAGCGTGGCTCCGGTGGAGCTGCGGTTGTTCATTCGCACCAATGACCGGACGTTGAGTGAAACCTGGTTGTACCAGTATTTCCCGCCAGCGCCGGAGAAGCGTAAGTACACCTGACGGTAAGTGGGCGCCTGAACCGGCCCCTTCGCGGGCAAGCCCGCTCCCACAGTGATGGGGGTGTTCACAAAATTTGTGTACGCCGCCGATCCTTGTGGGAGCGGGCTTGCCCGCGAAGGCGGCAGGACAGACGACAAACCTCTCGGCACAAAAATGCAAAAGCCCCGATCAACACGACCGGGGCTTTTTTTTACAGCAACATTCAATCACGCAAATCCGATTCATGAATCGGCTGGTCACGATGGGTAGCCCGATGATATTGCGCTGGCCAGATAGCTTTGTGCCCGCCCAGATCGTCATCGGCATGCAGCGGCCAATACGGATCACGCAACAACTCCCGGGCGAGGAAGATGATGTCGGCCTGACAGGTACGCAGAATGTGCTCGGCCTGGGCCGGTTCGGTGATCATTCCTACAGTACCGGTGGCAATGCCTGACTCCTTGCGTACGCGCTCGGCAAAACGCGTCTGATAACCGGGGCCTGTAGGAATCTCGGCGTTAACCGCCGTACCACCCGATGAGACATCGATCAGGTCCACGCCCAGATCTTTGAGGCGTCGCGCCAGCTCTACGGTTTCATCGGGGTTCCAGCCATCCTCCACCCAATCGGTGGCGGACACCCGCACAAACACAGGTAACTCTTCAGGCCACACCGCACGCACCGCTTCGGTGACTTGCAGCACCAGCCGAATCCGATTCTCGAACGAACCGCCGTACTGATCGCGCCGCTGATTGCTCAGGGGCGAAAGAAATTGGTGCAACAGGTAACCGTGGGCGGCGTGTACTTCGACCACTTTGAAACCGGCGGTCAGTGCCCGTTTGGCCGAATCGACGAAGGCCCGGATAACGTCAGCGATCTCGCCCTCATCGAGCTGCTTCGGTGGTGTGTGCTGTGGGTCGAAAGCGATCGGCGAAGGACCGACCGGGATCCAGCCGCCGTCTTCCGGCTTGATGCTGCCATGCTTGCCGAGCCACGGCCGATGCGTGCTGGCCTTGCGCCCGGCGTGGGCCAACTGGATGCCGGCAACGGCGCCTTGGGCGGCGATGAAGCGCGTAATACGCTGCAAGGGTTCGATCTGTTGATCATTCCAGAGGCCAAGGTCTTGGGCGGTGATACGCCCGTCGGCGGTGACCGCCGTGGCTTCGGTGAATACCAGACCAGCGCCGCCGATAGCGCGGCTACCGAGGTGGACCAGATGCCAGTCATTGGCCAGCCCATCGACGCTGGAGTACTGGCACATCGGTGACACCGCAATGCGGTTAAGCAGGGTCAATTGACGAAGGGTATAGGGTTCAAGCAGCAGACTCATGGGGCACCTCTCGAATCAGTGGGCAGGCTCCAGGGTTCTGTTTGAATAGTCGACGAGTGACAGGAAAAAGGTGCAGCACCCGCCCCCGCGGGCAAAAAATTCGACAAGACGTCACAAGGATAATCAAGCAGTGCTTAGAGCCTAGTCGACATCGGGGGATGAGGGAGGGTTCCGAGGGATTCGGTGCGGGGAAATTGCTTTCGCGGGCAAGCCTCGCTCCTACAAGTTATGCACAGTCTGTAGGAGCGAGGCTTGCCCGCGAAGGGCTTAACGCGGTTCGATGTGGGCAATCATCAACTGAACGGTCTCGTTCCCACGGAACTCATTGAGGTCGAGTTTGTAGGCCAATTCAACCCACTTGATGGTTGGATTCGGCCAGATATCACGGTCGATACCGAAGGCAATGCCGTCCAGCTTCACCGAACCGCATTCACTTCTCAGCACTACTTTGAGGTGCCGCTCACCCACAACACGCTGCTCGACCAACTGGAACACACCATGAAACAGCGGCTCCGGGAAGTGTTGCCCCCAAGGCCCGGCGTGGCGCAGGGCGCGGGCCAGTTCCAGGTGGAACTCTTCGACCGCCAATGTGCCGTCCGACAACAGGCGCCCGGTCAGGTCTTCTTCGCGCATTTGCCTACGCACTTCAGCGTCGAAGGCCTCGGCAAACAACGGAAAATTCGCTTCCGGCAACGTCAGGCCGGCCGCCATGGCGTGGCCGCCGTATTTGCTGATCAGGTTCGGATGCTGCGCCGCGACCACGCTCAAGGCATCGCGAATGTGAAAGCCCTGAACCGAACGCCCCGAGCCCTTGAGCAGGCCATCGCCGGCATCGGCAAAGGCAATGGTCGGACGGAAATAGCGCTCTTTCATACGCGACGCGAGAATTCCGATGACGCCCTGGTGCCACTCGGGATCGAACAGACACAGGCCAAACGGCATCGATTCCACCGGCAAATCCTTGAGCTGGGCCAGCGCCTCACGCTGCATGCCCTGCTCGATGGATTTGCGGTCCTGGTTCATTCCATCCAGCTGAGCGGCCATTTCACGGGCAGCGCCCGCGTCATCGGTGAGCAGGCATTCGATGCCCAGGCTCATGTCATCCAGACGCCCCGCCGCGTTCAGACGCGGGCCGAGGATGAAGCCCAGGTCGGTGGAGGTAATGCGCGAATGGTCGCGCTTGGCCACTTCAAGGATCGCCTTGATCCCCGGCCGCGCGCGCCCGGCGCGAATCCGCTCCAGCCCCTGATGCACCAGAATCCGGTTGTTGGCATCCAGCGGCACCACGTCGGCGACGCTGCCCAGCGCCACCAGGTCCAGCAGTTCGCCAATGTTCGGCTGCGGCTTGCTCTCGTACCAACCCAGGCTGCGCAAGCGCGCACGCAGCGCCATCAGCACATAGAAGATCACCCCGACACCGGCCAGGGCTTTGCTCGGGAACTCGCAACCCGGCTGGTTCGGATTGACGATGGCATCGGCCAACGGCAGTTCATCGCCGGGCAAGTGGTGATCGGTGACCAGCACCTTGAGCCCGGCCTTTTTCGCCGCAGCCACGCCTTCGACGCTGGAGATGCCGTTGTCCACGGTGATCAGCAGTTGCGGCTCGCGGGTCAGCGCCACTTCGACGATCTCCGGCGTCAGGCCATAGCCGTACTCGAACCGGTTCGGCACCAGATAATCGACATGCGCCGCGCCCAATAGGCGCAACCCCAGCATGCCCACGGTACTGGCCGTCGCACCATCGGCGTCGAAGTCGCCGACGATCAGAATCCGCTGACGTTGCTCCAGAGCCGTCACCAGCAAATCCACCGCCGCATCGATGCCTTTGAGCTGCTGGTACGGAATCAGCCGCGCCAGGCTCTTGTCCAGTTCAGCCTCGGACTGCACGCCCCGCGCTGCGTAAAGGCGAGTCAGCAGCGGTGGAATATCACCGAGGAATGGCAGGGTGTCGGGCAACAGGCGAGGTTCGATGCGCATGGGGTGACAGGTGCTTCTCTTGAATACGTAGGATAAAACCGGGTAACGCGGTTCAGCGGCGAATAATCAGCCGCGTTCACCGCTCAGCCATTGCAACTGGACTTCGTGCTGGCCACGGTCGTCGGTGACGAAAATCGTTCCTTCGCTGATCATCACATCCCACTTGATAACGCGCGGCATGTCCTTGGCCAAGGTTTCCAGGATTTCCTGGGGCACAGCGGCGATGTGAACGTTTTTCAGGTTTTTGATCGCCGGGATCACTTTGGTTTCCCAGACACGCAGGCTGCCGTAAGCCAGCAGGCTGGTGCGCTCGGTGCGGCGCGAGCACCAGGTCAGGCGATCGGCGTCTGGCTGGCCGACTTCGATCCAGTGCAGGACACGATCATCCAGGCTCTTTTCCCACAGTGCCGGCTCATCCACGTCTGACAGACCGCGACCGAAGGACAACTGCTCGTTGTACCAGAAGGCGTAGGCCAGCAGCCGCACGGTCATGCGCTCTTCGGTTTCCGAAGGATGACGGGCGATGGTCTGCTTCACGCTCTCGTAGACGCTGCGGTCGAGGTCGGTGAGGTTCAGTTCAAACTTGTAGGTCGTGGACGGCTGGGCCATGAACGGGCTTCTTGATACGAGGAAAGGCGGCAAGTCTAACCGATGCAACAGGCAATCAACGAATTGAAGGCGATCAACCTTGGGCGACTGACGGTCTGCTATGTTAAAACTCTGCACTCGCTCAGCCTTTGTCCTACAGGATTCAGCATGCCGTTCTCCAACAAACCGCTCTCCGGTCTGAAAGTCATCGAATTGGGTACGTTGATTGCCGGGCCGTTTGCCTCGCGTATTTGCGGCGAGTTCGGCGCCGAAGTGATCAAGATCGAGTCCCCGGACGGCGGCGATCCGTTGCGCAAATGGCGCAAGTTGTATGAAGGCACTTCGCTGTGGTGGTTCGTTCAGGCGCGTAACAAGAAGTCTTTGACCCTGAATCTGAAACACCCGGACGGCCTGAAAATTCTGAAACAGCTGCTCAGCGAAGCGGACATCCTGATCGAGAATTTTCGCCCCGGCGTGCTGGAAAAGCTCGGCTTGGGCTGGGAAGTCTTGCATGCACTGAACCCGAAACTGGTGATGGTGCGGCTCTCAGGCTTTGGCCAGACCGGGCCAATGAAAGATCAGCCGGGCTTCGGTGCGGTCGGTGAATCGATGGGCGGCCTGCGCTACATCACCGGGTTCGAGGACCGGCCGCCAGTGCGCACCGGAATTTCCATCGGCGACTCGATTGCCGCGCTCTGGGGCGTGATCGGCGCACTGATGGCTTTGCGTCATCGCGAGGTCAACGGCGGCTTGGGCCAAGTGGTGGACGTGGCACTGTACGAAGCAATCTTCGCCATGATGGAAAGCATGGTCCCGGAATTCGACGTGTTCGGCTTCATCCGCGAACGCACCGGCAACATCATGCCGGGCATCACGCCCTCCTCCATTCACACCAGCGCCGACGGCAAACATGTGCAGATCGGCGCCAATGGCGATGCGATCTTCAAGCGTTTCATGCTGATCATCGGTCGCGAAGACCTGGCCAACGACCCTGTGCTGGCCAGCAACGACGGACGCGATAGCCGTCGCGACGAGATTTACGGGGTGATCGATCGATGGGTCAACTCACTGCCGCTGGATGCGGTGATCGAGCAACTGAACCAGGCCGACGTTCCCGCCAGCCGAATCTTCAGTGCCGAAGACATGTTCAGTGATCCGCAGTACCTGGCCCGGGAAATGTTCTTGCAAGCCAAGCTGCCCGATGGCAAGGACTTCAAGATGCCCGGCATTGTGCCAAAACTCTCTGAGACGCCCGGCAGCTCCGAATGGGTCGGGCCGCAGTTGGGTGAACACAATGAGCAAGTACTCCACGACCTTGGCTATGACCCGGCACAGATCGCACGGTTGCGTGAAGACGGGGCCATCTAAGCTGAAGCGCCTGCTTTCATCAGTCATCGATTACGCCGGCATAGGTCGCGCGCTGACGGCGCTCGTGCTGTTGGCGGGGCTGATGTCCCCGGCCCAAGCGCAACCTAAAGAACATTTGCTCTGGCTGCTGCGCGATCTGCCGCCCGTGACGATCTTCGAAGGCCCGAAAAAAGGCCAGGGGGTTATCGATCAACTGATGCCGCTGTTGATCGCCGGCATGCCGCAATACGAACACACCCTGATGCGGGTCAATCGCGCCCGTGGCATGCAAATGCTCCATGAAAAATCCTTTACCTGCGACCCTTCGCTGATCTGGAGCGAGGAGCGCGAACAATGGATAGCCTTTTCCATTCCGGCTTTCCGGGCGGTCAGCAATGGGCTGGTGATTCGACGTGAAGATCGGTCGGTGCTGGAGCCCTTTCTCATTGGCGATGAAGTCGATTTGGCAGCACTGTTGGCCAGCCGTCGAGAGAAAGTCGGTGTAGTGGCCGAGCGCCGTTACGGTCAGTTCCTCGACACGCTGCTGCAACAGGCGCCGCCCGGCGTGCTGGCGCCTCACTACGGCAACAACGCCCTCGGCAGTCTGTTGCAGATGCAGCGACTGGGTCGTTTGCAGGTGGTCTTGGGTTACTGGCCGGAAATCCGCTATCAGGCTCGTCAGGAAAATATTACCGATGAGCAGTTGGAGTTCTATCCGGTCAAAGGCACGGGCAAATACTTGTCCGGGTACATCGGTTGCTCGAATACGCCCCAGGGGCGACAGGCAATCAGTGAAATCAATCAGCTATTACGCGCCCTGCCCCGCGAGCGCCTGGATGCGCTGTACGCCGACTGGCTCGATCCGCAAAGACGCAAGGACTACCTGGAAGAAACCAGGGCCTTTTTCGAACATCAGGCCGCGCAGTGACAAATCGCAGGCAAAAAGAAACCCCGAGAAGTGGGGAGACGACTCGGGGTTAAACGTGGCCTACATAAAGACCAGTGGCAACAAGCTACAAGCACCGGAGCACAATGCTTGATCCTGCTGTTACATGGTCTGACTGACCTTGGCGCAGGAAGGTTCCCACAAAAAACAATTCAATTTCGGCTGGCCAGGATCTTGTCCTGAGCAGCATTGCGCAACGCCGCGATGACACAGGGCTCCAGACGTCCTTCAGCGATCAGCACGTCGCGGTGCAGCCCGTCGACGACATCCGTCAGCAGACGTTTATCGGTTAACTGAGCCTGATTGAACACCCGTTCGACCACGATAGCGCCGCTCGTACTCTTCAATGTCACCAGGCATTCGCCATGGGCACCCGATGGGGTCAACTTGACCAGATACGGGCTTAGAGCCTCACCGAGCAATAGACTGATACTTTCCATCTCGATCACCACTCAATAGTCCGAAAACAAAGTGCCTGGGGCGTGTCCACAGTAAATGACCACAGGCCCGAGAAGAAAGTTCTGGATTCCAACGGCAGGCGCACCGGCGCCTCTGGTAACTAGAGCATGCACGGTAAAGATGACAGTAAAAAAACAGCTGATCCGTGCTAAATGCCAGTCAGTGAAGAAGGATGTCAAGTGCAAAACCTGTGGCGAGGGGGCTTGCCCCCGTTGGACTGCGAAGCAGTCCTAAAACCTGCAACCTCATTCTGCCAAGCACACCGCACGCACCGGATTTGCGACTGCTTCGCAGCCGAACGGGGGCAAGCCCCCTCGCCACAAGTCTTGGCCTTCACTTAACTGACTGGCATTACCCTTCATGCCTGCCTCGTACGCTTGCCGATATCACTCCATCCGCCCAGCAGTCCTCGCAACTGACCGTCCGCGCTGTAAAACGGCACCGTCCACTGGTAGATATCCCTGACGCCGTCCTTGAACATCAACTGACGTTCGCTGAAGCGGGTCTTGTGAGTACCGAGCTGGGCCATGAACTCGGCGTGCAGTTGCTCGGCGGTCTCTTTGGGCAAGACGTCGAGTTCGATCAATTGTCGCCCCTGAACCTGGTCGAAACGGGTCGACAAGCGCTCCTCATAACTTTTGTTGCACATGATCAAACGCCCTTCCAGATCACGCACGAACATCGGATCGGGCATGGCGTCTATCAACGCGTGCTGGAATGCGAGCTGGTCATTGAGGTCTTTCTCGGCGTCCCGACGTTGCTTGATCAGTGCAGCGAGCCGGCGGTTCCAAAGCAATGAGAGCAAGCCGAACAGACTAACGATGAATAGGCTCCAGCAACCCCACTGGGTTATCCGCTGCCAGGCCGAAGGGGCGTGTACCGGCGCGATTCCGTTCAGCCATTTCAACCGCATGGCGCGTAATTCGGCGGGTGGAAATGCCTCCAGCGCCTTGTTGAGGATGCTCAATAACTGCGGCTGTCCTTTGCGGACTGTCAAATGATCAGCCTCCCATTTGCCTTCCACCGCATGCCCGACCTTGAGCCGGCCCGAGGGGTAGAGCTGCGCTCCGATTTCGTTTTCAATGGTGGCGTAGGCCTCGCCACTTTCCACCAGTGCCCGGGCTTCGCCGTAGGTTTTGACCGAGCGCAGTTCGATCGCCGGGTAGTCACGACGAATCACACCCTCCAGGGCGTGCCGGGCCGGCAGTACCAGAACTCTTTTCGAAAGCTGTTCCAGCGACTGTAACGCTGGGGTGCCGGCCAGCCCCACGAGTACCCAGCCCGCCCCGCCGAACGCATGGCTGAAATCCAGAAACACCTTGCGCTCGTCATTCATTGCCAGCGTCGTGCTCATGTCCGCCGCGCCACTTTCCAGCCGCTCCAGCAGTTGGTCGGTGGAAAACGACTCTTCATGAACGAACCGCAGCCCTGTCATGGCGCTGATGCGGTTGAGCACATCGTTGTTCAAACCGCTCCAGTGACCGTGCTCATCCTTGAACAGATACAGCGGGTACTGCGCCGACGCGACGATAACCATCGGATGTTCAGCGATCCATTGCCGCTCCTGAGCTTCCAGCTCAATGCGTTCGACGGTGGCTGACTCCCGCGATTCATGTGTCGCCAATTGCGCGGCCTTTACCCATTGCCCAAAGCCCAGGGCGCCCAATAAAAACATCCAGCACACGGCTGGTTTAAACCCTCTGAAAAACAGCATTGCCACTTCCTTGGTGATCGTCTCGCCCGTCCTTCATGGGCGGCTCTTCTTTTACGAAACCCGACAAGTGTGGCATGCAGAAATGAGAAAGCCCGTCAGGAGACGGGCTTCAAAATGTGACAGCTTTTACCGGTTACAGCGGCTTGCCACGGTTGCCATGCTGACTGACAAAGGCCTGCACGGCTTTCAGGTCGTTCGGCAACACGGTGCAACGCTCATCTCGCTCAAACAAATCAGAAAGATGTGCAGGTAGTTCGAGCGCTTTTCCTACGCCGGCTTTTTCCACTGCGTCCGGGAATTTGACCGGATGGGCCGTGCCGAGGATCACCATCGGGATATCCAGGCTGCGACGGCATTCGCGCGCGGCCTTCACGCCGATGGCAGTGTGCGGGTCCAGCAGCTCGCCGGTTTGCTCAAAGACTTCGGCAATGGTTTCGCACGTTTGGGCGTCGTCCACGGCCAGCGAATCGAACAGTTTGCGTGCCTCGGTCCAGCGTTCCTCTTCGACGCTGAAACCGCCGCCCTGCTTGAAGGTGTCCATCAAACCGGCAATCGCCGCGCCGTTGCGACCGTGCAGGTCGAACAGCAGGCGTTCGAAGTTCGACGACACCATGATGTCCATGGACGGCGACAACGTGGCGTGCAGGGTTTCCTTGACGTACTGATTGCCGCTCATGAAGCGGTGCAGGATGTCGTTGCGGTTGGTGGCGACGATCAACTGGTTGATCGGCAGGCCCATGTTGCGCGCCAGGTAACCGGCGAAGATATCGCCGAAGTTGCCGGTCGGCACCGAGAACGATACCGAACGCGCCGGGCCACCCAATTGCAGGGCTGCGTGGAAGTAGTAAACGATTTGGGCCATGATCCGCGCCCAGTTGATCGAGTTCACCGCCACCAGGCGCGTGCCCTTGAGGAAGCTCTGGTCGGCGAAGCTGGCCTTGACCATTTCCTGGCAATCATCGAAGTTGCCTTCGATGGCGATGTTATGGATGTTCTCGCCGAAGATGGTGGTCATCTGGCGACGCTGCACTTCAGACACACGGTTGTGCGGGTGCAGGATGAAGATGTCGACGTTTTCGCAGTGCTTGCAACCTTCGATCGCCGCCGAACCGGTGTCGCCGGAGGTAGCGCCAACAATCACCACGCGCTCGCCGCGCTTTTCCAGCACGTAGTCGAGCAGACGACCCAGCAATTGCAGGGCGAAGTCTTTGAACGCCAGGGTCGGGCCGTGGAACAGTTCCAGCACCCATTCATTGCCATTCAGCTGACGCAGTGGCGCAACGGCGTTGTGGGAAAACACGCCATACGTTTCTTCAAGAATTTTTTTGAAATCGGCATCGGGGATGCTGCCGGTCACGAACGGGCGCATCACCCGGAAGGCCAGCTCGTGATACGGCAGGCCGGCCCAGGAAGCGATCTCTTCCTGGGTGAAACGTGGCAGGTTTTCCGGGACATACAGACCGCCGTCGGTGGCGAGACCGGCCAGCAGGACATCTTCGAAATTCAGGGCCGGTGCCTGGCCGCGGGTACTGATATAACGCATGACTGGCTCCAATAGACAGTGTTCGCAATGCCGGGCCCGCGTGCGAGCCCGGTGAACGATAACGGCTTAGTTCAGGTGCTCGACGCGGATCCGTACGACCGGGCCGACCACGCCTTCCAAGGCTTCCAGGGCGGTGATCGCGTCGTTCATGTGCTGTTCCAGCACACGGTGCGTCAGCAGGATCATTGGCACCAGACCGTCATGCTCTTCGACTTCTTTCTGCATGATCGATTCGATGTTGATGCCGCGCTCCGACAGGATGCTCGCCACCTGAGCCAACACGCCCGGATGGTCCTTGGCCTGAATGCGCAGGTAGTACGAGCTTTCGCAGGCTTCGATCGGCAGGATCGGATGGGCCGACAGCGAATCCGGCTGGAAAGCCAGGTGCGGTACGCGGTTTTCCGGGTCGGAGGTCATGGCGCGAACCACGTCCACCAGATCGGCGATCACCGACGAAGCGGTCGGCTCCATGCCGGCGCCGGCGCCGTAGAACAGGGTCGAACCGGCGGCGTCACCGTTGACCATCACCGCGTTCATCACGCCGTTGACGTTGGCGATCAAGCGATCGGCCGGGATCAGCGTCGGGTGCACACGCAACTCGATGCCGGCCGCGGTGCTGCGCGCCACGCCCAGGTGCTTGATGCGATAGCCCAGCGCTTCGGCGTAGTTCACGTCAGCGGTGGTCAGCTTGGTGATGCCTTCGGTGTAGGCCTTGTCGAATTGCAGCGGAATACCGAACGCGATGGACGCCAGGATCGTCAGCTTGTGGGCTGCGTCGATGCCTTCGACGTCGAAGGTCGGATCGGCTTCGGCGTAACCCAGGGCTTGGGCCTCGGCGAGTACGTCTTCGAAGGTGCGACCCTTCTCACGCATTTCGGTGAGGATGAAGTTGCCGGTGCCGTTGATGATGCCCGCAACCCAGTTGATGCGGTTGGCAGACAAACCTTCACGGATCGCTTTGATCACCGGGATGCCGCCGGCCACGGCCGCTTCGAACGCCACAATGACGCCCTTCTCGCGAGCCTTGGCGAAAATTTCATTACCGTGAACGGCGATCAGTGCCTTGTTCGCGGTGACCACATGCTTGCCATTCTCGATGGCCTTGAGTACCAGCTCGCGGGCAACGGTGTAGCCGCCCATCAGCTCTATAACGATGTCGATCTCTGGGTTCGTGGCCACTTCGAACACATCGTTGGTAATCGCAATACCGGTCGTCTGGAACTGAGGCTTTGGCGTGCGCATGGCAATTTGTGCCACTTCGATTCCACGCCCGGCACGACGAGCAATTTCCTCGGCGTTGCGCTGAAGTACGTTGAAGGTACCGCCACCGACGGTCCCTAACCCACAGATGCCTACTTTGACCGGTTTCACTGTGAACTCCCCATAAAACGGCCGACTCAAGGCCGGCCGTGAAAACAACCGCATACTCGCGGCTCTCTATTAATGGCCCGACAATGTTGCCGCCAGACCATGATCGTCAAGGCTGACCGTGACGATGCGAAACTATTTCGCGCCCAGTGCCAGTTTGGCGACTTGTGGCGCAGGCTGGTAGCCCGGAATGACCTGTCCGTCGGCCAAAACGATGGCCGGTGTACCGTTCACGCCAATCGACTGACCGAGGGCGAACTGCTTGGATACCGGGTTCTCGCACTTGGCGGCTTTGATTTCCTTGCCATCGACCATTTTGTCCATGGCGGCTTTCTTGTCCTTGGAGCACCACACGGCCTGCAGTTGTTCGTCACCCGGCGAGCCCAGGCCCTGGCGCGGGAACGCAACATAACGCACTTCGATACCCAGCTTGTTCAGCTCCGGCACTTCGGCGTGCAGCTTGTGGCAATACGGGCAGGTGGTGTCGGTGAAGACAGTGATGTGCGACTTGGTTTCGCCGATGGCCGGGTAGACCACGGTTTCAGCCACTGGAATGCTGTTGATCAGTTTTGAAATGCCCAGACGCTCGGTTTTCTCGGTCAGGTTGACCGGTTTGCCGTCCTTGAGCTGGAACATGTAGCCCTGAACAACGTATTGGCCGTCGGCGCTGGCATAGAGCACGCGACTGCCCTTGAGTTTGACTTCGTACAGACCTGGCAGCGGGCTGGCGGTGATGGTTTCGACCGGCACGTCGAGATTGAGGTTTTCCAGGCTTTTACGAATGGCTTTGTCGGCCGCGTCATCGGCGACGGCAAAGGTGCTGACCAACGCAATGGCTGCGGCGGCGAAAATCTGGGTCAGACGCATGAGAACTCCTGAAGGCGGACAAATGGGACGATCAGAACACCCGTGCCGAAACACCGGGTCATAACCGCCCATCGTACAAACCGGCAAAGCCTACCACATAAGGCCCCCGTGGCGAGGGGGCTTGCCCCCGTTGGGTTGCGCAGCAGCCCCAAAATCTGTCACCCGATTTCATCAGATCGACCGCGAAACCCGGTTTACGACTGCTGCGCAGCCGAACGGGGGCAAGCCCCTTCACCACAGGTCAGCATTTCCATTCCAGGAGCTGCGCTAGCCGCGCGGGTGATGTTTGGCGTGCAGGTCCTGCAACCGTGCGCGGGCGACGTGAGTATAGATCTGGGTGGTCGAGAGATCGCTGTGGCCGAGCAGCATTTGCACCACCCGCAAGTCAGCACCGTGGTTGAGCAAGTGCGTGGCGAAGGCATGACGCAGGGTGTGTGGCGACAGCGACTTGCCAATACCCGCGACCTTGGCCTGGTGCTTGATGCGATGCCAGAAGGTCTGGCGGGTCATCTGCTCGCCACGCAGACTGGGGAACAGCACATCGCTGGGACGCCCGCCCAGCAGCTCGCCACGGGCATCGCGCATGTAGCGCTCGATCCAGACAATCGCCTCCTCGCCCATCGGCACCAGCCGCTCCTTGCTGCCCTTGCCCATCACCCGCAGCACGCCTTGGCGCAGGTTGACCTGCTCCAGCGTCAGGCTGATCAGTTCCGTGACCCGCAAGCCACAGGCATAAAGCACCTCAAGCATGGCGCGGTCACGCTGACCGATGGCTTCGCTCAGATCTGGCGCGGCCAGTAGCGCTTCCACATCGGCTTCCGACAAGGATTTAGGCAATGGCCTACCCAGTTGCGGCATATCGACGCGCAAGGTCGGATCGACCGCGATCAGCTTTTCCCGCAGCAAATAGCGATAGAAACCACGCACACCGGAAAGAAATCGCGCCGTAGAACGGGGTTTGTAGTTTTGCTCCAGGCGCCAGGCCAAGTGATCGAGGATCAACTCGCGACCGGCGTTGATCAGCTCCAGGCCCTTTTCCTGCAACCAGCCGTTGAACAAGGCCAGGTCACTGCGATAGGCATCGCGGGTGTTATCGGAAAGGCCTTTTTCCAGCCACAAGGCGTCGAGGAACTGGTCTATCAGGGGATGATCGATGGCAGGCATGGAGTCTCAGACAGGCAGGCGTAAGGCCGCGAAAAATGAAGAGTCTTTCATAGCACGTTGGCAGTGAACATAAAATTCAGGCACAAAAAAAGCATCCCCTGCGGGATGCTTCTTTTTTGCGTGAGGCGCTCAGCTTATTGTTGAGCCGGTTCGTTTTGCCCCAGGATCAACTTGCCTTCCTTGTCGACCGGAATCTGGTTGCCCGGATCGCGATCCATCCGCACTTTGCCTTCCTTGCCATCCAGTGAATAACGAACGTCGTAGCCTACAACCTTGTCACTGATGTCATTGACCGTGTTGCAGCGAGTTTGAGTGGTGGTGTAGGTATCACGCTCCTGCATGCCTTCCTGCACCTTGTTACCCGCATAACCACCGCCGACCGCACCGGCCACTGTGGCGATTTTCTTGCCTGTACCGCCGCCAATCTGGTTGCCCAACAGGCCACCCGCCAGCGCGCCGACCACCGTACCGGCGATCTGGTGTTGATCTTTCACCGGCGCTTGCCGGGTTACTGCAACGTCCTTGCATACTTCACGTGGCGTCTTGATTTGTGTCTTGACCGGTTCAACGGCCAGCACTTGCGCATACTCAGGGCCGCTTTTTTTGACCAGGCTGTAGGTGGCAACTGCCCCCCCGGCCGTCACTCCAACAGCACCCAATACTGCACCAACCAGCATCGACTTGTTCACATGAACCTCCTGACCATCACATGCGGGACATGCCCGCGCTTCTCCTAGCCTTGGAGCATAAAAAAAGGCGCGAGTTCAATACTCGCGCCTTCTCGGCCTACAGCTGGAAAAGCGATAACCGTTATGGACGGTCGTCGACTTCCGTCTCGGCCACCGCAGCAGGAATCAGGTCTTCGCTGCTCAGGTTCAGCCAGATCAGCACCACGTTCGCGATGTAGATCGACGAGTAAGTACCCGCCAGAACACCGATGAACAGGGCAATGGAGAAGCCAAACAGGTTGTCGCCACCGAAGAACAACAGGGCCGCGATCGCCAGCAAAGTGGAGATCGACGTCGCCATGGTCCGCAGCAGGGTTTGCGTGGTCGAGATGTTGATGTTCTCGATCAGGCTGGCCTTGCGCAGTACCCGGAAGTTCTCACGAACCCGGTCGAATACCACGATGGTGTCGTTGAGCGAGTAACCGATGATCGCCAGCACCGCCGCCAGTACCGTCAGGTCGAAGGTGATCTGGAAGAACGACAGGATACCGATGGTCACGATCACGTCGTGGATCAAGGATACGATCGCACCGACCGCAAACTTCCACTGAAAGCGGAAAGCCAGGTAGATCAGAATGCCGCCCAGCGCCATCAGCATGCCGAGGCCGCCCTGATCGCGCAGCTCTTCACCGACCTGAGGGCCGACGAATTCGACACGCTTGACCGTCGCCGGGTTGTCGCCGCCGACTTTCAGCAGCGCTTCTGCCACTTGATGACCCAGCTGCGGGTCTTCACCCGGCATGCGCACCAGCAAATCGGTAGTCGCACCGAAGCTCTGTACGATTGCCTCGTGATAACCCGACGTAACCAGCTGTTCACGCACCTTGGTGACGTCGGCTGGACGCTCGTAGGTCAGCTCGATGAGCGTACCGCCGGTGAAGTCCAGGCCCCAGTTCATGCCCTTGGTGGCGACACTGAACAGAGCCAGAACCGTAAGGAACAATGTGACGCCGAACGCAACGTTGCGAACGCCCATGAAGTTGATTGTACGTAACATGGCAGCCCCTTAAATCCACAACTTCTTGAAGTCACGACCGCCGAAGATCAGGTTGACCATCGCGCGGGTCACCATGATGGCCGTGAACATCGAGGTAAAGATCCCGAGGGACATAGTCACTGCGAAGCCTTTGACCGGGCCGGTGCCCATGGCAAAGAGAATCCCGCCGACCAACAAGGTTGTCAGGTTGGCGTCGAGAATCGCGGTGAATGCCCGGCCGAAGCCTTCGTTGATTGCCCGCTGCACGCTCATGCCGGCCGCGATCTCTTCACGTATCCGCGAGAAGATCAGTACGTTGGCGTCGACCGCCATACCCATGGTCAACACGATACCGGCGATACCCGGCAGGGTCAGCGTTGCACCCAGCAGCGACATCAAGGCCAGCAGCATCACCATGTTCACCGTCAGCGCGACGGTGGCGATGAGGCCGAAGAAGCGGTAGATGGCCATGATGAACAGCGAGACAAACAGCATGCCCCACAGCGATGCATCGATACCTTTGGTGATGTTGTCGGCACCCAGGCTTGGGCCGATGGTACGTTCTTCAGCGAAGTACATCGGGGCCGCCAGACCACCGGCACGCAGCAGCAGCGCCAGTTCGGACGACTCGCCCTGGCCGTTCAGGCCAGTGATGCGGAACTGGGCACCCAGTGGCGACTGGATGGTCGCCAGGCTGATGATCTTCTTCTCTTCTTTAAACGTCTGAACCGGCACGTCTTTCTCGACGCCGTTGACCACTTGCTTGACGTAAGTGGTGACAGGACGTTGTTCGATGAAGATCACCGCCATGCTGCGACCGACGTTGTTGCGAGTCGCACGACTCATCAGCTCGCCACCATGGCCATCCAGACGGATGTTCACTTCTGGCGTGCCTTGCTCGCCGAAGCCAGCCTTGGCGTCAGTCACCTGGTCACCGGTGATGATCAAGCCGCGCTCGATCAGCGCCGCAGGACGATTGCCTTCACGGAACTCGAACGATTCGGAAGTGGCTTTCGAAGCGCCTGGCTCAGCCGCCAGACGGAACTCAAGGTTGGCCGTCTTGCCGAGGATACGCTTGGCTTCTGCAGTGTCTTGCACGCCCGGCAGCTCAACCACGATGCGGTTGGCGCCCTGGCGCTGAACGATAGGTTCGGCAACACCCAGCTCGTTGACGCGGTTACGTACCGTGGTCAAGTTCTGCTTGATGGAGTATTCGCGGATTTCCGCCAGCTTGGCCGGGGTCATCGCCAGACGCAGTACCGGTTGGCCATTGAGGTCGGCCGGAACAATGTCGAAATCGTTGAAGTTCTTGCGGATCAGCACACGGGCCTGTTCGCGGGCCGCTTCATCAGTGAAGCCCAGCTGAATGGCACCGCCCACTTGCGGCAGGCTGCGATAGCGCAGTTTCTCTTTGCGCAACAGGCTCTTGACGTCGCCTTCGTAGACTTTCAGGCGTGCGTCGAGGGCTTTGTCCATGTCCACTTCCAGCAGGAAGTGCACACCACCGGACAAGTCCAGCCCCAGCTTCATCGGGTGCGCGCCAAGGCTGCGCAGCCATTGCGGGGTGGTTTGTGCCAGGTTCAGTGCAACGACGTAGTCATCACCCAATGCCTTGCGCACGACGTCTTTGGCTGGCAGCTGATCTTCAGCCTTGGTCAGACGGATCAGACCGCCCTTGCCGCCCGCAGCCAAAGTGGCCGCCTTGACGTTGATCCCGGATTCCTTGAGCGCGGTGCTCACACGATCCAGATCAGCCTGAGTAACCTGCAGTGCAGTGCTTGCACCGCTGACCTGAATGGCCGGGTCATCAGGGTATAGATTGGGAGCGGAATAAATCAGACCGATCGCCAGCACCGCCAGGATCAGAATGTATTTCCACAGAGGGTATTTGTTCAGCATCACGCCGCCCGCTTATGACGCGGGGCGCCTTGCGCGCCCCGTCGATTGAGTAGAAGTTGAAACTTAGATCGCTTTGAGCGTGCCTTTTGGCAGCGTGGCGGCGATGGCGCCTTTCTGGAATTTCATTTCGACGGTGTCGGAGACTTCCAGAACAACGAAGTCATCGGACACTTTGGTGATCTTGCCGGCGATACCACCGGTGGTCACAACTTCGTCACCTTTTTGCAGGCTGCCCAGCAGGGTTTTCTGCTCTTTGGCGCGCTTGGCCTGTGGACGCCAGATCATCAGGTAGAAGATGACCAGGAAACCGACCAGGAAAATCCACTCAAAGCCGCCGCCCATTGGGCCAGCAGCAGGTGCAGCGGCGTCAGCCATGGCGTTAGAGATAAAAAAGCTCATTTAGCACTCCAGTTGCAAATGTTGAAATCTTGGGGTCAGAAAACTCAGTCCAAAGGCGGAACAGGTAACCCGCGTTTGGCGTAGAAGGCATCGACAAAGGCGGCCAATGTACCCTGTTGAATAGCCTCGCGCAAACCAGCCATAAGCACCTGGTAATGGCGCAAATTGTGGATGGTATTCAACATGCTACCCAGCATTTCGCCGCACTTGTCCAGATGATGCAGATAAGCACGGGAGAAGTTCTGGCAGGTGTAGCAATCGCAGGTCGGATCCAGCGGCGAATCATCATGGCGATGGAACGCGTTACGGATCTTCAGCACGCCTGTATCAATGAACAGATGCCCATTGCGGGCATTACGGGTTGGCATCACGCAATCGAACATGTCCACACCGCGGCGCACACCCTCAACCAGATCTTCCGGTTTGCCAACGCCCATAAGGTAACGAGGTTTGTCAGCCGGCATCTGGCCCGGCAGGTAATCCAGCACCTTGATCATCTCGTGCTTGGGCTCGCCCACCGACAGACCGCCGATGGCCAGGCCGTCGAAGCCGATCTTGTCGAGGCCTTCCAGGGAGCGCATGCGCAAATCCTGGTGCATACCGCCCTGAACGATGCCGAACAGCGCCGCCGTGTTATCGCCATGGGCGTTTTTCGAACGCTGGGCCCAGCGCAACGACAGTTCCATCGATACGCGAGCGACGTCTTCATCGGCCGGGTACGGGGTGCATTCGTCAAAAATCATCACGATGTCCGAGCCCAGATCGCGCTGGACCTGCATCGACTCTTCCGGCCCCATGAACACTTTGGCGCCGTCGACCGGAGAAGCGAAGGTCACGCCCTCCTCCTTGATCTTGCGCATCGCGCCCAGGCTGAACACTTGGAAACCGCCGGAGTCGGTCAGAATCGGGCCTTTCCACTGCATGAAATCGTGCAGGTCGCCGTGCTTCTTGATCACTTCGGTGCCAGGACGCAGCCACAAGTGGAAGGTGTTACCCAGAATGATTTCCGCGCCCGTAGCGGTGATATCCCGCGGCAACATGCCCTTGACCGTGCCATACGTGCCCACCGGCATGAACGCCGGGGTCTCGACGGTACCGCGCGGGAAGGTCAAACGACCGCGACGAGCCTTGCCGTCAGTAGCAAGTAACTCAAACGACATACGACTTTGGCGACTCATTCTGTTTCCTCGGGGCCACGTGGTGCGGGGTTACGGGTGATAAACATCGCATCACCGTAGCTGAAAAAGCGGTATTCGTTGTCGACGGCGGCTTTATAGGCGGCCATGGTCTCGGGATAACCGGCGAATGCCGAAACCAGCATCAACAACGTGGATTCAGGCAAATGAAAGTTGGTGACCAGGGCATCGACCACATGAAACGGCCGGCCTGGGTAGATAAAGATGTCGGTGTCGCCACTGAACGGCTTGAGCACGCCATCGCGCGCGGCACTTTCCAGTGACCGCACGCTGGTGGTCCCCACGGCCACCACGCGACCACCGCGAGCGCGGCAGGCTTCGACTGCATCGACCACGTCCTGACCGACTTCCAGCCACTCACTGTGCATGTGGTGGTCTTCAATCTTCTCGACTCGCACCGGCTGAAAGGTGCCAGCGCCGACGTGCAAGGTCACGAACGCAGTCTCGATGCCCTTGGCGGCAATCGCCTCCATCAGCGGCTGATCGAAATGCAGCCCCGCCGTCGGCGCCGCCACCGCGCCCAAGCGCTCGGCGTACACCGTCTGATAACGCTCGCGGTCCGAGCCTTCATCCGGGCGATCTATATAAGGAGGCAACGGCATGTGCCCGACGCGATCAAGCAGCGGCAACACCTCTTCGGCAAATCCCAGCTCGAACAACGCATCGTGACGCGCCAGCATCTCGGCTTCGCCACCGCCGTCGATCAGGATCTTCGAACCCGGCTTGGGCGACTTGCTGGAACGCACATGCGCCAGCACGCGATGACTGTCGAGCACCCGCTCCACCAGAATTTCCAGCTTGCCGCCGGAAGCCTTCTGGCCAAACAGCCGCGCCGGAATCACCCGGGTATTGTTGAACACCATCAAATCGCCCGGGCGCAAATGCTCAAGCAAATCAGTGAATTGACGGTGTGCCAGGGCGCCACTGACCCCGTCCAGGGTCAACAGGCGACTACCGCGACGCTCGGCCAAAGGATGGCGAGCAATCAGCGAATCAGGGAGCTCAAAGGTAAAGTCAGCAACGCGCATGATGGGGTTCGTCTAGCAGGGCCGGGAAGTCTAGCGGAAATATCAAAAATTCTCCATGTACCTGATTGACCGACGGTTATCTCATCTCTATACTTCGCCGCCATTGAGCCCTGATGGCGGAATTGGTAGACGCGGCGGATTCAAAATCCGTTTTCGCAAGAAGTGGGAGTTCGAGTCTCCCTCGGGGCACCAAAATTAAGAAAGGTCTTGCTTTGCAAGGCCTTTTTTTTCGCCTGTAGAAAAGTGATCTCGCCCCGCCGCCGCGTAGGAGCTGCCGAAGGCTGCGATCTTTTGATCTTGCTTTTCAACGCCACAACCCGAAACCGCTCGGCTAACGAATCAAGGATTCACACAATGGAATTGCCACTGGAAACCGTTGCCCTTTTCGCCTTCAAGCTGGCTTACGAGATGGAAGGTGAAAGTCCGATTTTGCGGGATGATCCGATCATGAGTGATTATGAGCGGGAGGTGTTTGGGTTGCTGGTGCGCAGAGGCGATGTCGACTCGATCCAGTTTAGAGTGGCGCACTGCGTGGGTTTGGCGATGGAAGCTTTAGGCGGTGTTGATACGCCGCTAGGGCGCGAGCTGCATAGGTTGGCAGCTGACTTCAGCAATGCGCCGACAATGGAGCAGCTTGAAGCGCCGCTCATTTCGCTTAAGGACTACTTGAAAGATATTCAGTGAATGATGATGCAGTGTGTACGCCAGGCGTTTCCGTCTTGTCTTGAACAAGAGGCAAAGGCTCTCGACCAGGTTATGAGCCAGCTCCGCCAGACGCACGCGGCAACGCATCGACTCATAGAGGTCAGAGTCGGTGAAGAGAAATTAGTCTTTCCCTACCGGATTTATCACCAGGGTTATGAGGGTGCCTTTGGCCACTTGACTGAAACCCAGAGCATTTTGTACTCGTGTCTTCTGACTCGACACCACGATGGACATGTGCGCCAACGTCAACTGAAACGGATTCTCTCAGTGCATGAACCCTGGATTGTCCCGTTCGTATTTCAGTTAACGGGCGAATACGTCATCGAGATTCTTGAAACCGTTGAAGCCCACCTGCCCAAGTTTGATCCGGCGCTTTACAGTCGCTTCACTCGAGACAATCCGGCGTACTTTCAAACAACGCAAGCACGCATGACCAGTTACTGGGATTGCTACTACCGACGCCTGTACAAACATCCATCCGACTATGTCGGGTTTCGCGTGTTTTGTAAGCGCCCGGCCAACACACCCTCCTGAATCCAAACCTCAATGAGGCACACACCAGCGCTCCCCGCGTTGGGATCAGAACGAGATATTGGCTGAATGGTTAGGTCAATACATCACCAGTTCATAATCATCGGCAACCCTGGACGGAAATCTTGTGTCTGGCCGCTTGCGCCATGATCGATTTCCAATACGACTAGATGCTCATCACCATGAGCAATTTCAAATCCTTTCAGCTGGTTTGCGCAGTTGGCAGGGGTAGAAAAAGCTTGGCTGTTGGGAGTGGTAACTCGCACAGATGTAATGTCGCGAAAGCCGTTGGAATGTTCTAACGGCTGCGCTCGCTCAATCGGAGCCTCATCTGGTCTCTTGGCAAACGAAAGAAAAAACCACATCGGTTCGGATATAGGCGCATATCCCACGTCGACTTTCAGGGCAATTGGTAAGTAAACAGGTCGATACTCCCAAACCGGAAATATTGGCTTCTCGCCTACGGTGGATGGTCTGAAGCAAACTCCAAAGGGCGCGGCGACTCCATCTGCGCACTTGAGGCGGTCAAAGAGTTGGGTTGGCGCTGTTAACTGACTTTGAGCTTCTGACTCATCGGTGAAATGTAAAAGCTCGATGAAAGAATTTCGGAAGAAGAACCTTCTATTGGCAGTGCCTTGGCCTGGGTGTACGTTTGGCGTCCCTTCAGCGAGCCCGAGGGCTTTCAGTGCGTCAGCGCCTCGACCGTCATCATTCACACAAATAAAAATGTGATCTATTTCCATCGTTAATTCCCTTTAATCCTGTGATTTGATAGCCCAATTATTCGGCAACAGGTCAGTAACTTCACTCGCCCGCTGCGTCGGCAGACGCGTGAGGACGTCTTTTAAATAAGCATATGGTTCATGCCCATTCAGCCGCGCAGACTGGATCAAGCTCATAATCGCCGCTGCCCGCTTGCCGCTGCGTAGCGAACCTGCAAAGAGCCAGTTCTTGCGACCAAGAACCCACGGGCGGATCTGGTTCTCTGCCCAGTTGTTGTCAATGGGGACGGCCCCGTCCTCAAGGTAGCGCGACAGCGCTGCCCCTTTTCTGCGCTCGAACCCGAATCCATTTGTGGACGAGGTTAGCGTTGAGGCTATGGCTGAGCGCGATGCTGGCAATCGAAGCGCCAGGCTGGGCACACTCTTGAATGACCTGAGCCTTGAAGGACTTGGAATAGGAACGGCGTTGTGGCTGCATGAAATACCCGCTTAAAAGGCTAGAACTGGTGCCCACTTAAATTTAAATGCACACCATGTCTTGGCCTTGCGGGGCTGGGTAGATGACTTGGCCGGACGGATACCGTGTTTTGCCAAGCTTTGCGAGTTTTCCGAGAGTAGCTAGAACCCGACTCTTCGATAACGCCTTCAGCCTCCACGTTGCGGCCAAAACCGCACGACTCGCCGCCGTGCGCTTCACCGTGGGCAGGTCTTTTTAATGTCGAAAGAATAATAAATCTGCCCCCTTTTCCGTTGCTTCGGGTCAGCGACTACATATTGAGTTGATCGAGGCTCCCAGCGGCAACTCAACGGGGAAGATTAACTTAAGCAGGCAATACAAACCTTGCTTCAAGCCTATGCAACAACTCGAACGTATTCAAAAAAGGAACATTCAGCTCCTTACAAAGATTGGGAATGATGAATTTTCTTTTAGCATCGAGATTTAGCACTTCATGAGTAACGACTGTAGCCCCTGTAGTCATCGCTTTTGCAATTAACCAAGGGTCAGCACCCGCTAAAAATTCTTCCATAGCGCCTATTTTCATCTTAGGCGCTTGATCTGCCACAAGCCCCGCAATCCGTGCGAATGCCAGCTGCGTATCCTGATCGGTGGTGGAGTGGAAGAAATCGGAATTGCCCTTCGCCCAACCCGCCAAATCGTCATTCCCTTTTGTTAGCTCATCCATTACAGGTGCAATGCTGGCTAAAGCCAATGCTTTATTCTTAAGTAGTAACCATTGCCAAAATCCAGGACAGATAGCCATCCCGTAGTAACGGTTCTTTGCTTCGATCAGCGTGTTAGCGTCGAGTAAATGATTCATTCCGTGATCTTGCTGGCGAGGGTCCTTAATTTGGCAGGTTGCACGCCGAGCAAGTGTCCCGCTTCGCGCAGCAGCATCCGGCCACTCATTGCTTCAGTCAGCACTGCCTTGCTTAGGCGAGGGCTGTTTTTCGCGGTGGCGTTACGGTAATAGTCACCCGCTCCACCTTTGTCACCCTGGAAAGCCTTGAGGATCATTCGATAGTAAGCGCTGTAATGCGCCGGGCTTATGTAACCAAGATCCAATGCGCGGCGACCGATAGCTAATTTACTGATGTGAAACCGAGTGGCTAGCGGAGCTAAGTTGTCTTCCCAGTTAACATCTGCGTTCCACAGGGCGCGGAATTGGGCTTCGGGAGCTAGAAATTCACCAGCAACTGCATTGCAGAAACGTTCCTCGTCTCGGCCATTAGCGGTGTTTCCGTCAGACACTCCACTGCTACCAATCCAAATATGTGCCAATTCATGAATTAAGGTGAAGAGTCTTGCAGCGGGAGCATCGGAACTATTGATAAATACGACAGGTGCGAAGACATTACTAATGGCAAAACCACGGAATTCGCTGACTTCAAGCTTGCGATGAGTATTTCCTAGAGCAATGCCACTGCGCATAACCAAAATACCAGCTGCTTCCGCTGCCTCGATCAAGGCACGGCTGTATTTGTCGTAATCCAATCGAGCAGCGTCAGGGTTCACGCCGAGCGTCCGGCGGATATCGTCCACTACCTCTGCGACTCGAGATCGGCTGTTGAAGCGACCGACAAATGCCAACGGTTGATGCTCTTGGTGTTGCAGATACTCCAGGTACCAGTCCTGCTTACGCATGGAATCCCTGATGGTGTCCAACAATTCCAGGCTGGGACGTTGAGGCGCAATCCCACCGACGGTCCGAAGATCAGGCAAAGGAAGTTGTTCGACGGGCGGCTGCTGAAGAAACAGGAAGCCAAAAGGGATGTGAGCGAGACTCGCCCACTTTTGAGCCTGAAGGAATGTTGGCTTGGTCTCGCCAGACTCCCATTCCTCTACCCGATCAGGTTTAACTGGCAGCTTTTTAGCAACCTGCTCAGTGGAGAGGCCCGCACGCTCACGAGACCATGTGAGCAGGCTTGGATTGACTAAAGCGGCTTGGCTCATAGGGTCGCAGGCAATTCAGATGGGGCCGGCAAAAGCTCGAGAGCATCCTTGGCAGATGCATCCGATTGATGCTGGTTCCAGTTGTCTGGCATCGCCTTTCTCCTTGGCTATTAATGGTCTGGTGGCTGCGTCTACAGATTAGTCGAGAAGCAGAACTACCGACGGAAGAAGCACGCGAGTATGAGGTAAATACGCAACGACCCGAAGCGCAAAGATGTAACCCGCAGACGGATGGCGGCACTTTGTTTCAACGCGTTTCATGAATGAAGTGCGGCTCGCCGCCGCGACTTCATAACTCGAGTTCACGCCGTGATCGACCAGATTGTTACTCAGTGATTAGGAAAGTTGCAGGAATGAGGTCTCCACGATACCCTTCCCACTGTCGCTGCCAATTCAGCGACCGGGTGTGGTAACCCGAGTTATTCAAGGCGCTACAGCGCCCCCATCACGATTGCCGGCGCTTTTTTTATGCCAGCAAGCGTGAGTTATGGCAGCTGTGCGTGGGACGTCTTCGGACGTGCCGGTTTCCTTGATTCCCGGTTTACCACCCTGCGCACAGCTGTCACCCATTCGTGTGGTAACGAACGTGGCGGCTCCACATATCAAGGAGTCTGATAATGCGCAGCATAAATCCGTACAACATTTGGCTTTTCCCTCAACACAATTCCCAATCGCGTAACTCCCCACCGTTCACCCTCTCCCACCGTCTCTCCGTCATCGGAGGTGGCCAATGACTGAACAATCTGAACTCAAAACCATTGGCCTGACACCCGCCATCTACTGCGCGGATCAAGCGCTGTTTCATGTCACTCGCGGTGTTCCTCTCGGCGATGCGTTGTCCATGGCCTCCGATTTTCTGTTCCTGGCCAAGGCACTCACTGAAGATGCTGCTTATGCCAGAGACACTGATCGTCACGCTTGGGCTGCGCATTATCTGACTTCGATGAGCAAGGCGTTGGTAGATAATGCGGTAAAGGTGCTGCCTCGGGATCGGACTTGTGCGCCGGCCTCTAAAGGGGCGGGGGCGAAGGCTGAGGGTTAGTGGTTGAGGCCTGCGGGGTGTGGGTGGCTTGTGATGGTGGTAGTTGATTCAGCATTTATGTTGGTTGGGCTGACGCTATCGCGAGCAGGCTCGCTCCCACAGGGGTTGTGGTGGGCTGGCTGGCATTGTTTGGCCTGAGTGGGTTGTGATTGCGGTGCACCTTCAGCATTAATAGTGGTTGGGCTGGCGCTATCGCGAGCAAGCTTTGCTCCTACCGGGTTTGGTGGTTGGCTGGTAGCGCCGTTAGTTTCGAAATGTGAGTTCAGGGATGGATAAATAATGCTCTTCGATTCGCTGGTTATTTACGGTGCGTGGATTGGGATATGGGTTTGGGTGGTGCGTAGTCGTGGCAGCATGAATTTGTGGCTGGCGAATCTGGCGGGGTTCGTGGGCGGCCTTATTGGCGCGATGGTTGTGGAGATTCTGACTCGCTCCGCTGAAGGGGCTGGCTCTCCCGATGCTCCATTCATGTTGTTCTCGATCATGGCTGGGCTGGGCACGTTCGTCGGTATGTGGATCTGGCTTATCGCCAGGCTGGAACAGCCGGAAAACCTGTTCCTGCGTCATCTGTTTGCCGGGGGTGTCAGTTTCTTTACCGGCTCGGTTGCGCTTGGTATGACGTGGTCGTATTTGGTTTCCGGGTAAGTACATTTGGTGGGTGTTGGCTGGTCTGGCGCTTTCGCGAGCAGGCTCGCTCCCACAGGGGTTGTGCGTTGGCAGCACAGCGCACTACGTCAACGCATCTGCACCTTAGTAATACCCCCCGATCTGATGCTGTTTCCTACCCTTTCGCCTGATATACATCAGGCATCGACAGGCCCGTGGGTAAATGCCCCGCGCCACTCTCATCTAGACTCAATAAGAGGTCGCAGAAAGAACCGAACACGTCGCTTTGGTGCAGATGAATCAAAGGCAGCATGGCAAGCTGCCTGTTATGCCCTGAAGAGGTGCGGCAAAGACCGCACCGGGCCCAACAAGATGCCCGCTCAGGGCGCCCTGGCCAACGGCCTGAAAATGCCACGATACCGTGACGTGGTGTGACTGCCGCAGCCGACACTTTCGGACAACTGACAACCGCCTGGTTTGTCCGTGATCGTGAGGAATGCTGTATGCCTGATGAGATGTTGCACCTGCCTATGGTCAACAGCCTGCTGGAGCGCCACAAGCGCTCCCCCGGCGCACTGTTGCCCATCCTTCATGAGATTCAGGAGGGCATCGGTTACATCCCCGATGCCGCCATCCCCGAGATTGCCCACGCGCTAAACCTGAGTCAGGCCGAGGTTCGCGGGGTGATCAGCTTCTACCATGACTTCCGCACCGCGCCCCCGGCCCGGCATATCCTGCGTCTGTGTCGGGCCGAGTCCTGCCAGAGCCGCGGCGCCGAGCAGCTCGCGACGCAATTGCGCGAACGTCTGCAACTGGACGACCACGGTAGCAGCGCCGACGGCAATATCAGTCTGCGCCCGGTGTATTGCCTTGGCGCCTGTGCCTGCTCGCCTGCTCTGGAACTGGATGGTCAGCTGCATGCGCGGCTCAGCCCCGAGCGTCTGGATGCCTTGCTCGATGCTTGCCGGGAGGACGCATGATGCCGCGTCTCTATTTGCCCTGTGATTCCCTGGCCCGCGCCGTGGGCGCCGATGAGGTGGCCGTGGCCCTTGCCACGGGAGCACAGGAACGCAATCTGCCGCTGGACCTGCAACGCACCAGTTCTCGCGGCCTGTACTGGCTGGAACCACTGCTGGAAGTGGACAGCCCACAAGGCCGTATCGGCTTCGGTCCGCTGACTGCGGCCGATGTGCCGTCGGTGCTCGATGCGCTGCAAGGCGAGTCGTCCGACCATCCGCTGGCCTTGGGGCTGGTGGAGGAGTTGCCTTATCTGAAGACTCAACAACGTCTGCTGTTTGCCCGCGCCGGCATTACCCGGTCGCTGTCCCTGGAGGATTACCGGGCTCACGGCGGCTTTGAGGGCTTGACCCAGGCCATCGCCCTGGGCGGCGAGCAGACCGCGACTGCTGTGTTCGATTCGGGGTTGCGTGGCCGTGGCGGCGCGGCCTTTCCGGCCGGGATCAAATGGCGCACGGTGCGCGCCACCCAGGCGGCGCAGAAATACATTGTGTGCAACGCCGATGAAGGCGACTCCGGCACCTTTGCTGACCGCATGCTGATGGAAGGCGACCCGTTCCTGCTGATCGAAGGCATGGCCATTGCCGGCATCACCGTCGGGGCCAGCTACGGCTACATTTATGTGCGCTCGGAATACCCGGCTGCCGTGGCCACCCTGCGCGCGGCGCTGGACATCGCCCGGTCCGCCGGTTACCTCGGCGCCAATGTCGGCGGCAGTGGTCTGGCCTTCGATATGGAAGTGCGAGTCGGTGCCGGCGCTTACATCTGCGGTGAAGAAACCGCGCTGCTGGACTCTCTCGAAGGCAAGCGCGGGATCGTTCGCGCCAAGCCGCCGATCCCCGCCTTGCAGGGTCTGTTCGGCTTGCCGACCCTGGTGCACAACGTGCTGACCCTAGCCTCGGTGCCGCTGATTCTGGCCAAGGGCGCGCAGTTCTATCGCGATTACGGCATGGGCCGCTCCCTGGGAACCATGCCCTTCCAACTGGCGGGCAATATTCGTCACGGCGGTCTGGTGGAGCGGGCCTTTGGCCTGACCCTGCGCGAACTGGTGGAAGACTACGGCGGTGGCACCGCGAGTGGCCGACCGCTGAAAGCTGCGCAAGTCGGCGGTCCGCTCGGCGCTTGGGTTCCGCCGTCGCAATTCGACACGCCGCTGGATTACGAAGCCTTCGCCGCCATCGGCGCCATGCTCGGTCACGGTGGTGTGGTGGTGGCTGACGACACCCTGGACATGGCCCACATGGCGCGCTTCGCCATGCAGTTCTGTGCCGAGGAATCCTGTGGAAAATGCACCCCATGCCGCATCGGTTCGACCCGGGGTGTGGAGGTGATCGACCGCCTGCTGGCTGCGCCGGACCAGAACAGTCGCGATGAGCAGGTGATCATCCTCAAGGACCTGTGCGACACCCTGCAATACGGTTCGCTGTGCGCGTTGGGCGGCATGACTTCCTATCCGGTGGTCAGCGCCCTCAAGTACTTCCCCGCCGACTTCGGTCTGCAGTCCTCGGAGGCCGACCAATGATCACCCTCTTCGACCCGAATACAGATATCGACCTCGGAACCCCAGCCCGCGAAAGTCAGGTGCAGGTCACCGTGAACATCGACGGCCGCAGCATCAGCGTGCCCGAAGGTACCTCGGTGATGCGCGCCGCCGCTCTGCTGGGTACCACCATTCCGAAACTGTGCGCCACCGACAGCCTGGAAGCCTTCGGTTCCTGCCGCATGTGCCTGGTGGAGATCGATGGCATGCGCGGCTATCCCGCGTCCTGCACCACGCCGGTCAGCGAAGGCATGAGCGTGCACACCCAGACGCCGAAGCTCGCGACCCTGCGCCGCAACGTCATGGAGCTGTACATCTCCGATCACCCGCTGGACTGCCTGACCTGCTCGGCCAACGGCAACTGCGAGCTGCAAACCGTCGCCGGCCAAGTTGGCCTGCGGGAAGTGCGTTATGGCTATGAAGGTGAAAATCATCTGGCGGACCAGAAGGACACCTCCAACCCCTACTTCGATTACGACCCGAGCAAGTGCATCGTCTGCAACCGCTGCGTGCGCGCCTGCGAAGAAACCCAAGGCACCTTCGCCCTGACCATTACCGGGCGCGGTTTCGAATCCCGGGTCGCGGCCGCCGGTGGCGATAACTTCCTCGACTCCGAATGCGTGTCCTGCGGCGCCTGTGTGCAAGCCTGCCCTACCGCGACCCTGATGGAAAAAAGCGTGGTCGAACTGGGTCAGCCCGAACGCAGCGTGATCACCACGTGTGCCTATTGCGGCGTTGGCTGCTCGTTCCGCGCCGAGATGAAAGGCGACCAACTGGTGCGCATGGTTCCAGACAAGAACGGCCAGGCCAACCACGGCCACTCCTGCGTCAAAGGGCGCTTTGCCTGGGGCTACGCCACTCACCCGGATCGCATCACCAAGCCGATGATCCGCAAGCACATCAACGACCCTTGGCAGGAAGTCAGCTGGGATGAAGCGGTGACCTACGCCGCCAGCGAATTCCGCCGGCTGCAGCAAAAATACGGCCGCGACTCCATTGGTGGCATCACCTCCAGCCGCTGCACCAACGAAGAAACCTACCTGGTGCAAAAACTGGTGCGCGCCGCCTTCGGCAACAACAACGTCGACACTTGTGCGCGGGTCTGCCACTCACCGACCGGCTATGGCCTGAAACAAACCCTGGGCGAGTCCGCCGGCACCCAGAGTTTCGACTCGGTGATGCAGGCCGACGTAATCCTGGTGATGGGCGCCAACCCGAGCGATGCCCACCCTGTGTTCGCCTCCCAGCTCAAACGCCGCTTGCGTGAAGGCGCGCGACTGATCGTCATCGATCCACGGCGCATTGATCTGGTGGACTCGGTGCATGCCCGCGCCGAACTGCACCTGGCCCTGCGCCCGGGCACCAACGTCGCCATGCTCAACGCCTTGGCCCACGTCATCGTCACCGAAGGCTTGCTCAACCAGGCCTTTATCGACGCCCGTTGCGAGGGCAGCGATTTCGCCCGCTGGAGCGAGTTCGTCAGCCGCGCGGAAAACTCGCCGGAAATCCTTGGCCCCATCTGCGGCGTCGCCGCTGCCGACATCCGTGCCGCCGCCCGTCTGTATGCCACCGGCGGCAACGCGGCGATCTACTACGGCCTGGGCGTCACCGAGCACAGCCAGGGCAGCACCGCGGTCATGGGCATCGCCAACCTGGCCATGGCCACCGGCAACATCGGCCGCGAAGGTGTGGGCGTGAACCCGCTGCGTGGACAGAACAACGTTCAGGGCTCTTGCGACATGGGCTCCTTCCCCCACGAGCTGCCCGGCTACCGGCACATCTCCAACGAAGTGGTACGGGCGCAGTTCGAACAGGCCTGGAACGTCAC
The DNA here is from genome assembly GCF_032424305.1 of Pseudomonas sp. JV414. Taxonomy (NCBI): domain Bacteria; kingdom Pseudomonadati; phylum Pseudomonadota; class Gammaproteobacteria; order Pseudomonadales; family Pseudomonadaceae; genus Pseudomonas; species Pseudomonas sp. JV414. The sequence goes on from NZ_VYKC01000006.1 coordinate 78,204, forward strand.
CCTGCAACCCGACCCGGGCCTGCGCATTCCCAACATGTTTGAGTCTGCGTTGGCCGGTAGCTTCAAGGGCCTGTATTGCCAGGGCGAAGACATCGCCCAGAGCGATCCGAATACCCAGCACGTCACCGCGGCGCTGTCGGCCATGGAATGCGTGGTGGTGCAGGACATTTTCCTCAACGAAACCGCGAAGTTCGCCCACGTGTTCCTGCCAGGCGCCTCGTTCCTGGAAAAAGACGGCACCTTCACCAACGCCGAACGGCGCATCTCCCGAGTGCGCAAGGTCATGGAACCTCTGGGTGGCAAGGCCGACTGGGAAGGTACAGTGGCCTTGGCCAACGCCTTGGGTTACCCAATGAGTTACCAGCACCCGTCAGAAATCATGGATGAAATCGCCAGCCTGACGCCGACCTTCACCAATGTCAGCTACACAGAGCTGGATCGCCACGGCAGCCTGCAATGGCCGTGCAACGCCGCGGCACCGGACGGCACGCCGACCATGCACATCGAAGAATTCGTACGCGGCAAAGGCCGCTTCATGCTCACCGGCTACGTGCCCACCGAGGAAAAGGTCAACAGTCGTTATCCCCTTCTGCTGACCACCGGGCGCATCCTCAGCCAGTACAATGTCGGCGCCCAGACCCGGCGGACAGACAACGTCGCCTGGCACCACGAAGACCGGCTGGAAATCCACCCGACCGATGCCGAAAGCCGTGGTATCAACGAAGATGATTGGGTCGGCATTGGCAGTCGCGCCGGACAGACCGTACTGCGTGCGCGGATCACCGAACGGGTAGCCCCAGGCGTGGTGTACACCACCTTCCACTTCCCTGAATCGGGGGCCAACGTCATCACCACCGACAACTCCGACTGGGCCACCAACTGTCCGGAGTACAAGGTTACCGCCGTGGAAGTCAGCCGCGTCTACCACCCTTCCGAGTGGCAAAAACGCTATCAGGCATTCAGCGACGAACAACAACGTCTGCTCGACGAACGCCGCCAGGCGCGTGGCTCTAAAGCCGAGGTACGCCGATGAGTACTGAAAATCTGATCAAAATGGCCAACCAGATCGCCCAGTACTTCGCCAGCGAACCGGATCAGCAACAGGCCGTGCTCGGCGTGCGTAATCACCTGCAGATGTACTGGACGCCCGGCATGCGCAAGGAGTTGCTGGCCTGGCAGACGGCGCATCAAGGGGCGGATATGCACCCACTGGCGCAGGCTGCGGTCAGTGGGGCGGGCTGGGAGGCTTAGGTTTACACGATCCTTGGGGAGGATTGCCCCTTGGCCTGTTGGCTGAAACTGTGGCGAGGGAGCTTGCTCCCGTTGGACTGCGCAGTAGCCCTTTCTTTGGGGCCGCTTCGCGACCCAGCGGGAGCAAGCTCCATCGCCACAGTTTTTTTATCGTTTCGAGGCGAGTCTTTCGGGACTAATGCACCGGCAACACCACCAACGCTTCCAACCCACCCATCGACCGATTACGCAGTGTCAGCTCGCCTCCGTGCTCCAGCACAATCGCCCGCGCCGCCGATAACCCCAAACCAACACCCCCAGTGCTTTTGTTCCGCGAGCCTTCCATCCGGAAGAACGGCACAAACACTTGCTCAAGGCAGGCATCTGGAATGCCCGGCCCACGATCCAGTACTTTGATCCGCACCTGGCCAGCGCTCGGGATCAGTTCAATCCCCGGCTCACTCCCGTACTTGATAGCGTTGTCGAGCAAGTTGGTCATCACCCGTTTAAGCCCCAACGGACGCCCGAAATACACCAACCGCAGCGGCCCGCTGAACGTAATGTCGACGCCCTGATCCCGGTAATCATCAAGCAGTGTTTGCAGCAGTTCCGCCAGATCGAACTGGGTCGCCGGCTCAAGCCGCGCATCATCACGAAAGAACTCCAGCGCCGAGTTGATCATTGCCTGCATTTCATCCACGTCACGAAACAGCCGTTGCTGTTGCTCGCTGTCTTCGATGAATTCGCCACGTAAGCGCATCCGCGTCAGAGGAGCGCGCAGGTCGTGGGAGATGGCGGCGAGCATTTGCGTACGGTCGCGGATGAAGTGCTGTAACTGAGCCTGCATGGCGTTGAACGCGAGAATGGCCTGGCGGATTTCGTGGGGGCCGAGCGGTTCGATCGGCGGTGCGCGGAAGTCCACGCCAAAGCGGCGGGCACCTTCGGCGAAGCGCTGCAAAGGGGTGGCGAGACGTCGGGTGGCGATCAGCGCGACCAGTGCGGTGGAGATCAGCACTAGCAGGATCACGATCAGGTAGCGTGGCGCTTCGTCGAGCCCCCAACTGCGCGAGGACGCGGAGAACATCAGCCATGATGAATCCGATAGCTCGATCAGCAGCGCGTAATGCGCGTCTTCCGTGTGCTCCGTCCAGTCGGCCGGTTCATAGGCTTCGATACGCCGGTCAGGGGCTCTGAGCATCGGCTGCAGGATGGTTGAGCCGATGTCAGACTTCGGATCGTCCACTTTCGGCAGGTTGAGATCGTGCCGATCAGGGTGCCAAGTGACAGTGAAGCCGTTCTCGTTGGCTGCTTGCGCCAATGGGTTGCGCAGTGGCGCCGGGGCGGCCTCGATGAGGCGGGCGATGGCCGCGGCTTTTTCCAGCAGACCGATCTCGGTCAGCGGCGGGCGCGCCCACACGCCGGCCAGTTGGATAAACAACCCGTTAAGCGCCAGTGAAATGAGCATGGCCAGGATGATCGTCAACGCGATCCAGCGCGCAACCGTATCTTGCGGCCAGTCTCGGGCGCGAATCCGCTTCAGCCAGCTCATCGCCGCGTCACGCTGGGGGTGAACAGGTAACCACCATTGCGTACGGTGCGAATCATTTCCGGGCGCTTGGTGTCGGGCTCGAGTTTGCGCCGCAGGCGGCTGACCTGAACATCGATGCTGCGGTCGAACGCCTCATGGCGATGCCCGCGCGCCAAGTCCAGCAATTGCTCACGGGTGAGGATGCGTTGGGGGTGTTCGACGAAGACCAGCAGCAAGTCAAACTCACCGGCCGACAGCGGGATCATCACGTTGTCCGGTGAGCGCAACTCACGGCGAGTGACGTCCAGGTGCCAGTCGGCAAAGTCGATCAGCGGCCTTGGCCGTTCCTGCGATACCGGACGGCGCTCGTCCACGCGACGCAGCACGGCGCGCACTCTGGCCAGCAGTTCACGGGCGTCGAAGGGTTTGGTCAGATAATCATCGGCGCCGAGTTCCAGGCCGACCACCCGATCACTGAGTTCGCCCATGGCGGTCAGCATGATCACCGGTATTGCGTGTCGAATCCGCAGTTGCTGACACAGGATCAGCCCGCTGTCGCCGGGCAACATCACGTCCAGAATGATCAGGTCCGGCGCCTGGCGCTCTATGGCCGTCCATAGCGACGCGCCGTCTGTGGCGACCTCGACGCTGTAGCCGTGCTGCACGAAGAATTTTTTCAGTAGATCAAGGACTTCAAGGTCGTCGTCCACAATTAAAAGGCTGTTCACCGAAGGTCACTTAAGGGGCGAATGGAACCGCCATCTAAAACCATTCACAGCCGCGCGTCATATATTTCAACTCTGCAATAAAGCGTCAGCGCCGCAATAAACCAGACATCTTTGCGCAAGGCTTGGAGCTCAGCATCACGGCGAATTCCTCCTGAGACTTGCGTCCATGTTGCCTTTCAAGTGTGCTCCCTGGCTGGCCCGCAACACCTCAATTGCTGTGTTGGCTGCTGGACTTACGGGTTGCAGCAACCAGCCGCCGTCCACCACCGACGTGGCCTGCGCCGATATCACTTATTCAGTGTACGACCCGGCGGAACCGTTCAATCGCGGAGTCTTCGCGTTTAACCGGGTGGTTGATGATTACGCATTGGCGCCGGTCGCGCGCGGCTACCGCTACACGCCGGACTTTTTCCAGACCGGTGTGCATAACTTTGTGGCGAACTTCGGTGAGCCCAAGGTCTTTATTAATGACCTGCTGCAAGGCAACCCGATGCGCTCGGTCAATACCCTGGGACGTTTCGCGCTCAACACCACGGTAGGTGTGGTGGGCTTGATCGACGTCTCCGGCATGGCCGGTATCCCGCGCCACGACTCGGACTTCGGCCAGACCTTCGGCGTGTGGGGCATCGGCAACGGTCCGATCATCGAGCTGCCATTGCTCGGGACCTCCAACAGTCGCGACGCCGCCGGCCGCGTGCTCGGCTTTGTGGTCGATCCATTCGGCAGCAATAGCGATACCGTGGAGACGCTGTCCACTATCAGCACTGTCGGTGGCATCGTCGATGGTCGGGCAGAAGCCTTACCGCTGACCGATAGCCTGCAAAAACTGCCGGACTACTACAGTGCGTTGCGCAATGTGGTGGCCGAGCATCGTGCTGCTTACGTGGCCGATGGCAAACAAGGCTCGCCAGAGAACACCACCTCTCAATGCACAGGAGCACCGGCCGATGGGTTCTGAAAGCAATAGCTTGATTTTGCAGCAACGGGTGATCCGGGACGACTCGGCCAATCTGCACTGTCGGGAAATTACCCTGCGTTTGTCAGCGGACTGTCGCCAACTGGTACTCACCCGCTACACCGAACACTACGGCCCGGCGTTGGTGCGCTGGATAGAGCGCAGCCATACGGTGTCTGTGGCCGAGCTGTTTCGTTGGCTCGTGGCCAATGGTGAGACCGGGGTCTTGAGAGCGGACAGCCAGTTGGTGCCTTGATTTCAGGGTGATGATACGGAGGATGGAAGTCTTCCGGTCGTCATCCCGCCACTTATGCCAAGCCAAGTGCAACGCAAACCCCTCCATCGCAATCGGTGGTTCCACGGTATGCCGCGCCTTGGCAATCAGTATCGATAAACACTGACGGGGCAACATCGCAATCAGACCGGAGCGGTCCGATATTGCTGTACGAACTTTCCTGCGGACAAAACAAAACCCCTACCTGCATACGCAGATAGGGGTTTCGGAATTTAATCTTGACGATGACCTACTCTCACATGGGGAAACCCCACACTACCATCGGCGATGCATCGTTTCACTGCTGAGTTCGGGATGGGATCAGGTGGTTCCAATGCTCTATGGTCGTCAAGAAATTCGGTAGCCAGGTCGTTTGCCTTACGGCTTACGCTCCAGCGAATGGGTATGTGATAGATCTGGTGTTTCGTGAGTGTCACAAACTTTCGGTTCGTTTCGTCTTCACACACCGCAATCTGGCGTCCCTTTTTATTTATAAAGAAGGGTCAGCAAATTGCTTGGGTGTTATATGGTCAAGCCTCACGGGCAATTAGTATTGGTTAGCTCAACGCCTCACAGCGCTTACACACCCAACCTATCAACGTCGTAGTCTTCGACGGCCCTTCAGGGGACTCAAGGTCCCAGTGAGATCTCATCTTGAGGCTAGTTTCCCGCTTAGATGCTTTCAGCTGTTATCTATTCCGAACATAGCTACCCGGCAATGCCACTGGCGTGACAACCGGAACACCAGAGGTTCGTCCACTCCGGTCCTCTCGTACTAGGAGCAGCCCCTCTCAAATCTCAAACGTCCACGGCAGATAGGGACCGAACTGTCTCACGACGTTCTAAACCCAGCTCGCGTACCACTTTAAATGGCGAACAGCCATACCCTTG
>NZ_VYKC01000007.1:0-294478 GCF_032424305.1 Pseudomonas sp. JV414
CCAGCAACGATCATCTGCAGGGTTTCGGGCAGCATGCGCACCAGCGCTTGGGCCGTCGCTTCACGGAACGTCACGGTTTTTTCAGTGACGTCGACCATATTGGCGCGACCTTGGGAATCGAGATGAGTCAGCACAGGGATACTCCTGATCAGGAGCATCGATTGTAAACCTGTGGGTCAAATTTCCGCACGTTTGATTATCCGATTACCACAATCCCCTTGTGGGAGCGGGCTTGCTCGCGAATGCGGTGTATCAGTCACTATATATTTCAACTGACACACCGCATTCGCGAGCAAGCCCGCTCCCACATTTGATTTGTGTCGGGCATAAAAAAACCGGGCGACCATTAGGCCGCCCGGTTTTGGTGAGGGTTACAGATGCGATTCGGCGTATTCGGCCAGAATCGAGCGTGGCACCCCTTGCAGGGTGATGTGCACACCGTTGGGGAAGTCCTTGAAGCGCTCGGTCAAGTACGTCAGCCCGGAGCTGGTCGCGGACAGGTAAGGGGTGTCGATCTGCGCCAGGTTGCCCAGGCACACCACTTTGGAACCGGCGCCGGCACGGGTGATGATGGTTTTCATCTGGTGCGGCGTGAGGTTCTGGCATTCATCGATCAGGATCAGACTCTGCTGGAAGCTGCGGCCTCGAATGTAGTTGAGGGATTTGAACTGCAACGGCACTTTACTGAGGATGTAGTCGACGCTGCCATGGGTGTTTTCGTCATCCATGTGCAAGGCTTCGAGGTTGTCGGTGATGGCGCCCAGCCAAGGCTCCATTTTTTCCGCCTCAGTGCCGGGCAGGAAACCGATCTCCTGGTCCAGGCCCTGCACGCTACGGGTCGCGATGATCCGGCGATAGCGTTTACTGACCATGGTCTGCTCAATGGCCGCCGCCAGTGCGAGGATGGTTTTACCCGAACCCGCAGCCCCGGTCAGGTTGACCAGGTGGATATCCGGATCGAGTAAGGCGTACAGCGCCAGACTTTGATAGATGTCACGCGGTTTCAGGCCCCAGGCTTCCTGGTGCAACAGGGGTTCCTGATGCAGGTCGAGAATCAGCAGTTTGTCTTCTTCGATATCCTTGATCCAGCCGACAAAACCCTGTTCGTCGATGATGAACTCGTTGACGTGCACCGCCGGCAGGTTGTCGATCAACTGCACTTGGTGCCAGGTGCGGCCATGATCCTGACGGGTGTCGACATTCCTCACACGGTCCCAGAAGGAGCCGGTCATGTTGTGATAACCGTTGGGTAGCAGCGACACGTCGTCAACCAGTTGGTCGGTGCTGTAGTCCTCGGCCGCAATCCCGCAAGCCCGGGCCTTGAGGCGCATGTTGATGTCTTTGGTGACCAGCACCACGGGCAGCTTTGGTTCGCGCGCGTGCAGGTCGATCAACTGGTTGATGATGATGTTGTCGTTCAGGTGCTCGGGCAGAATGATGTTCGGCTCAGTGCGCTTGCTCATCAAAATTGACAGCAAACCCTTGGGCCCACTCTTGCCGCGCTGGATCGGTACGCCGAGTTCGACGTCTTCGGGGCTGGCATCGCCCAAAGTCTTGTCGATCAGGCGAATCGCCTGGCGGCATTCAGCGGCAACGCTGTGATGCCCGCTCTTGAGCTTGTCCAGCTCTTCAAGCACGGTCATCGGGATGGCGACGTGGTGTTCTTCGAAATTAAGCAGGGCGTTTGGATCGTGAATCAATACGTTGGTATCGAGTACATAAAGGATTGGCTGGTTGGAAGAAGGGCTACGTCCGTGATCATCCATACTCGGTCACCTTTGTGGGAGCCAGTCGACGCAGTACCATGACAGTGCTGCGCCTCGAAGTGGCCGCCGAATTCACCTGCGAGGATTCAAGTGAACTGCACACAAACTGGGGTCTTGGGAGACGCCACCTGTGTTGCAGGTTTCGGCGGTCTGTCTTCGTAATACTCCAAAACACATGACAGAAAAAAGCACTTTGACGTTTTTTTGAAGTTTATTTTTCAGAGTGACGAATAGCCCTTGGCGTGCAGGCAATGTGCCGTTAAAGTCGGAAGTCCGCCTGCACCGATTTCTCTGCAAAAATCGCCCTTCCCCCAATGTTTACGGCCTTTTGCCGTTTTCAGCGAAACGCGTCCTGACAGTCTGCCCAACCGATCCCGCTTGGCGCCGTTTGCGTAATGAGCCAGGGCATCGCCGTTTTCAGCGCATCCTGCTTCACATTGAAATTGATCACCCCGTGCCGCCACAGCAGCATCAGGGTTAACACCCGTTGTGCGCTCTGGCTGCCCTTGAGCTTGCCGGCGCCGTCCTGGGCATCGATATCCCACAATGCCACCTGCAAGCCCTGAGACTTGAAGAAGCCCTCGGCATCGGACCGGCGCTGGCCATCGGGCGGGCGAAACAGCGGCACGTAATTCTCCGGCAGCTTGTTTTTGACCAGTTCGGCGCTGCGTCGCACCGAGTCCTGCCAGTCCTGCCAGTGGCTGTGGGAGCGGAACTCCCAGCCTTGCACGCCCACGCATTGCTGCGAATAAGTGCCTTGCAGGCTGGCCACCGAACGCTCGGCCAGACGGGCCTGAATGTCCTTGCCGAGGACGAAGAACGTAGCGCTCATGTTCGATTTGCGCAGGTACTCGGTGACCCAGGCGGTGTTATCTGGCGCGGTGTTGGCGGCGCTGTCGAATGTCAGCAGGAACAGGCGGTCATTCATGGCCTCGCCGTTGCGCTCATAGTCGCCAAAACGATCGACTTCGCTGCTGGTCTGCGGGAACAGCGCGGCCTTGCGCAACTGCTCGTCCAGGTACTGGGCGTGGAACAACCGGCTCGGCTCGGCCCACTTGATGTAATAGCTGTCGTCGCTTACCTGGAACTTGGCCGCTTGCTCACGCAAGGTGGCCATGTCCTCGACCAGGAAACAGAAGGAAGCATCCTGATCGCAACTCTGCTGGGCGAAGTTGTAATTGGTCAGCAAACGCTGCCACAGGCGTTGGCGCAACTGGTTGACCGACTCCAGATTGAGGGTGCGCAGGCCCAGGCGTTGAGCCAGGCTCGCTTCATCCAGCGATTCGCTGGCCAGCAGAACGCGGGCGAACATGAGGATTTCGGCCCGCGAGGCGACGTCGAACAACGTCGGGCTGCTGAGCTGCTCAGGCCAGGTACTGCGATCCAGCGTCGCCACATCGCCCGGCGCCGCCATGGCACCAAAGCTCAAGAGCCAGGCCGAGAATAGAAAAACGATACGCAATGGGATGTCTCCATAACAAAACCCGCGCGGCACTATATCGCGGGAAGATCAAAAGATCGCAGCCTCGCTTCGCTCGACAGCTCCTACAGATGGACGCGCACCGTAGGAGCTGCCGAGCGAAGCGAGGCTGCGATCTTGTTCAATGACGCCACCGATCACCTATGACACCCATAGCTGGAGTCAACACGAACAACCCCCTAGAATCGCCGCCACGATTAAAGGAGACGACTTCATGCTGATGGTGATTTCCCCCGCCAAGACCCTCGATTACGAAACACCGCCGGCGACCCAGCGCTTCACTCAGCCGCAATACCTCGACCACTCCCAGGAGCTGATCCTGCAACTGCGCGACCTTACGCCAGCGCAGATCAGCGAGCTGATGCACGTCTCCGACAAGATTGGCGGTCTCAATGCCGCGCGTTTCGGTAGCTGGACCCCGGCCTTCACCCCAGCCAACGCCAAGCAGGCGCTGCTGGCATTCAAGGGCGATGTGTACACCGGCCTGAATGCACAAACCTTCAGCGAAGCCGACTTCGATTACGCCCAACAGCACTTGCGCATGCTCTCCGGCCTGTATGGCCTGTTGCGCCCTCTGGACCTGATGCAGCCCTATCGGCTGGAGATGGGCACCAAACTGGCCAATGCCCGAGGCAAGGACTTGTACGCCTTCTGGGGTACGCGGATCAGCGAATGGCTGAACGAAGCCTTGGCCGATCAAGGCGATGACGTGCTGCTGAACCTGGCCTCCAACGAGTACTTCTCGGCGGTCAAACGCAGTGCCTTGAATGCGCGCATCATCAATACCGAGTTCAAGGATCTGAAGAACGGCCAGTACAAAATCATCAGTTTCTACGCGAAAAAGGCCCGCGGGATGATGAGTCGCTTCGTCATTGAAGAACGCATCAATGACCCGGTCGCCCTCAAGCAGTTTGACGTTCAGGGTTATCGCTACAGCAGCGAGCAGTCTAAACCGGACAATCTGGTGTTCCTGCGCGATCACGCACCGGAGTAATAGAACCTGCACTAAGTCAGCGCACGACACCCATTACTTCGTCGTGCGCGCCCCCTTTGATCATCGAACAATCCCTTCCGTTTCGCCGCTTTATTGGCGCCAAAATTCAAGCACTCTATTTTCTAACTTTAGTTTCACTCGACATTGATCATTTTTTTCAGTAGTGGCACTGAAAATTTTTATCCGTAGTGGCAAAAAAATATCTAACGCAATAATCACCCCATATATAAAGGGCCAAACGGCAAGTGCTATCAATATGAGAGCAGTGCCATCTTTTTCCATATTTCAAGAAATTTCAGAATTCGCGATGGGCGGACAGGAACTATGTCCAAATGCACCGCTCATACCACCGGTAACGATTCTCTCGGTGATTGTGCGAGATAACTTACACAGACAAGAGATTCATGTAGCGAAGTTGTCACACATACTTGGGCTTACTGATCGCTTATTTGGGCAACACATGAAGGACAGGAGATAACGCACCATTACTATCCCCTACAAGGCCACGGCTGCGCCCCTATAAACGTGCTCACCTGAGCACCCAACCGCTTGATTTACGGGCTTTCGGGCCTGGCATTGAGCGCGCAAGACCTTTGCACGGAAGTCTTCAGAAAAGAGGATCGGCTGCATAACAGGGCACGTCATAACAATAAGGCCTGGCTGCGCACATCTTGAGTGCACTTATTTAGACACTCGGAACTTAGTATGCCTGCACACGGCACTGTGGCGCCTTTAAGTCGCACTTGCGAGTGCACTATGACCGCTGAACACCATTAACTCCGGCCATGTAATGGCTTGATAAACACAGAGGTAATTGCGATGCGCATCAGCATATTTGGTTTGGGTTACGTCGGCGCAGTATGTGCCGGTTGCCTGTCTGCACGGGGCCATGACGTCGTTGGCGTCGATGTTGCCAAAGACAAAATCGATATGATCAACGCAGGCCGTTCGCCGATCGTTGAACCGGGTTTGGGCGAACTTCTGAAGAAGGGCATCGAGACGGGCAAATTGCGCGGCACGACCAACTTCGCCGAAGCGATTCGTGACACCGACCTGTCGATGATCTGCGTCGGTACGCCGAGCAAGAAGAACGGCGATCTGGAACTGAACTACATCGAAGCCGTGTGCCGCGAGATCGGTTTTGTCCTGCGCGACAAGACCACCCGCCACACCATCGTGGTTCGCAGCACCGTACTGCCGGGCACCGTGGCAAACGTGGTGATCCCGATCCTCGAAGACTGCTCTGGCAAAAAGGCCGGCGTCGATTTCGGCGTGGCGGTCAACCCTGAGTTCCTGCGTGAAAGCACCGCGATCGCCGATTACGATCTGCCGCCAATGACCGTTATCGGCGAGTTCGACAAGGCTTCGGGTGACGTTCTGCAGTCGCTGTACGAAGAGCTCGACGCGCCGATCATCCGCAAGGACATCGCCGTTGCCGAGATGATCAAGTACACCTGCAACGTGTGGCACGCCACCAAGGTGACCTTCGCCAACGAGATCGGCAACATCGCCAAAGCTGTCGGCGTCGATGGTCGTGAAGTGATGGAAGTGGTCTGCCAGGACAAGACACTGAACCTGTCCCAGTACTACATGCGCCCAGGCTTTGCGTTCGGCGGCTCTTGCCTGCCCAAAGACGTCCGCGCCCTGACCTACCGCGCCGGTTCCCTGGACGTGGAAGCACCGCTGCTCAACTCGCTGATGCGCAGTAACGAGTCCCAGGTGCAGAACGCGTTCGACATCGTCTCCAGCCACGACAAACGCAAAGTCGCCCTGCTGGGTCTGAGCTTCAAGGCCGGCACCGACGACCTGCGCGAAAGCCCGCTGGTCGATCTGGCGGAAATGCTGATCGGCAAGGGTTACGACCTGAGCATCTACGACAGCAACGTCGAGTACGCCCGTGTCCACGGTGCGAACAAGGATTACATCGAGTCGAAGATCCCTCACGTCTCGTCCTTGCTCAACTCCGACTTCGACGACGTGATCGCAAACTCCGACGTGATCATCCTCGGCAACCGTGACGAGAAATTCCGCGCCCTGGCGCTGGAAGCTCCACACGGCAAGCAAGTGGTCGACCTGGTTGGCTTCATGTCCAAAGCCACCAGCGTGAGTGGCCGGACCGAAGGCATCTGCTGGTAACACCCTCCTCGTAGGAGCCAGGCTTGCCGGCGAACCAGGCGACGTGATGTGTCAGGTACGCCGCCTTCGCGGGCAAGCCTCGCTCCTACAGGTCTGATGAGATCGACTTGGCTTTCTACGCCTGCCTTAACCCCATCGGGCCACCCCACAGGCTCGCCCGAGATCGAGACGGATGCAGATTATGCACAGGCTAAAGCACGGCCTACTTCAGGCCGCCGGTTGGCTGTTTTACCTAAGTTTACTGATGGGCATCGCCATGGCGCTGCCTGCGTCCACGTTCGACTCCGAGTCGAAGGACTTCATCTTCCTGATCGGTATCGTCGGTATCTGGCGCTACTCGATGGGTGCCACGCACTTTCTGCGCGGCATGCTGTTTCTGTACGTGGTCTACCCGCACCTGCGGCGCAAAGTGCGCAAGCTGGGCAAAGCGGCAGATCCGTCCCATGTATTTCTGATGGTCACCAGCTTTCGTATCGACGCGCTGACCACCGCTCAGGTCTACAGCTCGGTAATCCGCGAGGCCATCGACTGCGAACTGCCGACCACCGTGGTCTGCTCCATCGTGGAAATGTCCGATGAGCTGCTGGTCAAGAGCCTCTGGAAACGCATGAACCCACCGCCACGGGTCAAGCTCGACTTCGTGCGCATTCCCGGCACCGGCAAGCGCGATGGCCTGGCCTACGGTTTCCGCGCCATCTCGCGCCACCTGCCGGACGACCGCGCCGTGGTTGCCGTGATCGATGGCGACACCGTATTGGCCGAAGGCGTCGTACTCAAGACCGTGCCGTGGTTCCAGCTGTTCGGCAATGTCGGCGGCCTGACCACCAACGAGTTCTGCGAAGTGCGCGGCGGCTACATCATGAGCGAATGGCACAAACTGCGATTCGCCCAGCGTCACATCAACATGTGCTCCATGGCCTTGTCCAAGCGCGTGTTGACCATGACCGGCCGGATGTCGGTATTCCGCGCCACCGTGGTCACCAACCCGGACTTCATCGCCGATGTGGAAAGCGACTCGCTGCAACACTGGCGCCTGGGCCGCTTCAAGTTCCTTACCGGTGACGACAAGTCGAGCTGGTTCAGCCTGATGCGTCTGGGCTACGACACGTTCTACGTGCCGGATGCCGCGATCCACACCGTGGAACACCCGCCGGAAAAGAGCTTCATCAAGGCCAGTCGCAAACTGATGTTCCGCTGGTACGGCAACAACCTGCGGCAGAACTCCCGCGCCCTGGGCTTGGGGATGAAACGTCTCGGCCTGTTCACTTCGGTGGTGCTGTTCGATCAGCGCGTGTCGATGTGGACGTCCTTGCTGGGCCTGACCGTGGCAATCCTCGCCACCTTCAAGTACGGCAGCGCGTTCATCCTGGTTTACCTGCTGTGGATCGGCATCACCCGCCTGATCCTTACAGTGCTGCTGTCCTGTTCCGGTCACCGGATCGGCCCGGCCTACCCGGCGATTCTCTATTACAACCAGATCGTCGGCGCGCTGGTGAAGATCTACGTGTTCTTCCGCCTCGACCGTCAGTCCTGGAGTCGCCAGCCCACTTCCCTGACCCGTGATCTCGCCAGCTTTCAAGGTTGGTTCAACACTTGGTCGTCTCGGACCATGACCTTCTCCGCCGGCAGCATTTTTGTCGCCGTGCTGCTGATGATGGTCTGACCGAACTCGCCTGAATTAACTAGGAAATCGCCCATATGAATACCGCCGTCAACTCCAACGTAGTGCACGAATCCGAAGCCCAGCGCCAACACGCTCGCGTGAAAATCCCGGCCAAGCTGCGTTTCTTCGGCCCTGACCGGACTCCGGTTGAAGCCCGACTCATCGACCTTTCCGCTGGCGGTCTGGCGTTCAACGCCGGTCAGCTGCCGCTGAAAGTCGGCGATGTGCACAAGGCTCGCCTGCAATTCGTCATCGATAACCTCGGTTTGGCCATGGACGTGGAATTGCAAATTCGCTCCGTGGATCGCCAGACCGGTCGCACCGGTTGCCAGTTCCAGAACCTGGAACCCCGTGACATTTCCACCCTGCGCCACCTGATCACCTCACACCTGGCCGGCGACATCGTCAGCGTCGGTGAAATGCTGGCGACCCTGCAGCGCGACAACTTCACCAAGGCGCGCAAGGTCAAGGATGGCGGCCACGGCATGACCGCGCTCGGCCGTCTGAAAGCGGTGACCTTCAGCGCCGGTATCTTCGTGGTCGGTCTTGTGGCGTTCGGTTTCATTTTCAAATCGGTGTACGGCATGTACTTCGTCAGCCACGCCCAGGCCGGCCTGGTCAGCGTGCAGGGCATGAACATCACCATGCCGCGCGACGGCACCGTGCAGAGCCTGATCAAGGCTGACGGCGTTGCCGCCAAAGGCGCACCGCTGGCGACTTTCAGCACCAGCATGCTCGACGTACTCAAGGGCCATCTGGACGAAGGTCAACTGCAACCATCCAAGGTTGAAGAACTGTTCGGCAAGCAAATGACCGGCACCCTGACGTCGCCGTGCGATTGCACCGTGGCGCAGCAACTGGTGGCTAACGGTCAGTACGCCAGCAAAGGCGACGTGATCTTCCAACTGGTGCCGCGCAACACCGAAGCCAACGTTGAAGCACGCTTCACCTATCGCCAGTTCGGCGACGTACGCCCAGGCACCACGGTCAGCTTCCAGATCGCCGGCGAAGACCAAACCCGTACCGGCAAGATCGTCAGCAGCACCAGCCTGAAAAGCGCCGACCTGTCGTCCGACATCCGCGTGCAGATCAAACCTGACGAGCCACTGGACAGCGCCTTCGCCGGTCGCCCGGTGGAAGTGAACAGCACTCGTGGCCCGAACCTGAACTGGCTGATCAACAAAGCCATGGCCGCCGGTCTTTAAACAGAGGACATGCCCGTGACGATCATCAGTCTCCTGAAAACACCGCGAATCCTGTGGGAGCGGGCTTGCCCGCGATTGGATCAACGCGGTCTTTCTGAAGCACCGAGCCGCCTGAATCGCGGGCAAGCCCGCTCCCACAGTGGCTATGTGGTGTGCTCGCTCGCGCTGGCCGTGAGCCTCGCCGGCTGCGCCGGCCTGCCCGACCAGCGTCTGGCCAATGAAGCCCTCAAGCGCGGCGACACCACGCTGGCGGCGCAGAACTATCAGCAATTGGCAGACCTGGGTTACAGCGAAGCCCAGGTTGGCCTGGCCGATCTGCAGGTCGACAGCCGTGACCCGGCGCAAATCAAAAAGGCCGAGGCGACTTACCGCGCCGCGGCCAGCGTCTCGCCGCGGGCTCAGGCTCGCCTGGGTCGTCTGCTGGTGGCCAAACCCGGCGCCACCGAAGCCGAACACCAAGAAGCCGAAGCGCTGTTGAAGAAAGCCTCGGCCAATGGCGAAGGCAATACTCTGATCCCGCTGGCGATGCTGTACCTGCAATACCCGCACAGTTTCCCCAACGTCAACGCACAGCAGCAGATCAGCCAATGGCGCGCCGAAGGCAAACCGGAAGCGGGTCTGGCGCAAGTGCTGCTCTATCGCACCCAGGGCACGTACGACCAGCACCTGGATGACGTGGAGAAAGTCTGCAAAGCGGCGTTGAATACCACCGACATCTGCTACGTCGAACTGGCTACGGTCTATCAGAAACGCGGCCAGCCAGAGCAACAAGCCGAGCTGATCAAACAAATGCAGGCCGCTCACAGCCGTGGCGCCGTCTCTGCGCAACGTGTGGACAGCGTGGCCCGCGTGCTGGGCGATGCGAGCCTGGGCAAGACCGACGAGAAAACCGCTCAGTCGCTGCTCGAAGGCATTGCACCTGGCTACCCGGCATCCTGGGTCAGCCTGGCGCAACTGCTCTACGACTTCCCTGAACTGGGTGATGTCGACGCCATGATGAAGTACCTGGACAACGGCCGCGCCGCCGACCAGCCGCGTGCCGAACTGTTGCTGGGCAAGCTCTACTTCGAAGGCAAAATGGTGCCGGCCGACGCCAAGGTCGCCGAAGAGCACTTCAAGAAAGCCGTCGGCCGTGAAGTCGCCGCCGATTACTACCTCGGCCAGATTTACCGTCGTGGTTACCTGGGCAAGGTCTATCCGCAGAAAGCCCTGGATCACCTGCTGACCGCTGCGCGTAACGGCCAGAACAGCGCCGATTTCGCCATTGCCCAACTGTTCTCCCAAGGCAAGGGCACCCGGCCCGACCCGGTCAACGCATATGTCTTCAGCCAATTGGCGAAGGCTCAAAACACCCCACAAGCCAATGAGCTTGCGCAAACAATCGAAGCGCAACTGCCGCCTGACCGGCTGGCCGAGGCCCAACGCCTGCTGAAACAAGAGCAGGCCATTCGTAGTGCCGTGAGTTCGGACACGCTGGAACTGCACGCCCTGCAAGAAGAAGACGGCGAGGAATCCCTATGAAGCTCAATCCATTCGTGAAGGCCGGTATTGGCCTGACATTCGCCCTGCTGTGGTCGTGCCCGACCCTGGCAGCCCTGACCGAAGACAAGAACTTCGGCCTCGAAGTCAAAGTTACCGGCCAGTCCGAAGACGACCGTGACTTGGGTACTGCCAGCGGCGGCGACGTTTCCGGCGTCGGCCTCGACCTGCGTCCATGGGTATACGGCGAAAGCGGCGCGTGGAGCGCCTACGCCATGGGTCAGGCGGTGACGTCCACCGACATCATCGAAACGGACACCCTGCAACAGTCCGACAGCGACGGTACCCAGACCACCGACAACGGTGATCGCAAAACCAAGAAAAACTACCTGGCGATGCGCGAGTTCTGGGTCGGCTACAGCGGCCTCACGCCCTACCCTGGCGAGATCCTCAAGCTCGGTCGCCAACGCCTGCGCAACGACGACGGCCAATGGCGCGACACCAACATCGAAGCCCTGAACTGGACCTTCGACACCACCCTGTTGCGCGCCAACGCCGGTATCGCCGAACGCTTCAGCGAATACCGCACCGACTTGAAAGAGCTGGCGCCCAAGGACGAGGATCGCCTGCACGTTTTCGGCGACGTTGCCACTCAATGGTCGCCGGGTAACTGGGTCGGCATTCGCGGTCATCACACCCACGATGACGGCAAGCTCGACTACCCGGAACCGGGCGTGGCCGGCGATTCGCTGGATAAAAAACAGAACGGTGACATCAGCTGGCTCGGCCTCACCGCCGACAGCGACGCCTACAACTGGCGCAACACCAACACCGTCAACTACTGGGGCAGCATCACCGGCATGAGCGGCGACACCGACACGGTCAACCCGCTGAACGCCGATGGCACGCGTCCGACCGAAGCCAAACGTGGTGAAGACCTCAATGGCTGGGCCACCGATATCGGCCTGCGTTTGCGCCTTGATCCGCAGTGGCAAGTCGGTGCGGCGTATGCCCGTGCCAGCGCCGAGTACGAACAGACCGGCCTGGAAAGCAATCGCTCGAACTACACCGGTACACGCTCGCGGGTTCACCGTTTCGGCGAAGCCTTCCGTGGCGAAATGAACAACATGCAGACCGCTACCCTGTTCGGCTCGTGGATGCTCAACGACGAATACGACGCCAGTCTGATCTACCACAAGTTCTGGCGCGTCGACGGCAACAAGCCGGTAGGCAGCAATGGCATCAACGCCGTCGAAAACAACACCGACGACGTGACCGGCGCGATCCTCTCCAGCACCTCGCTGCCGCTGGAAGATGGCAACAAAGACCTCGGTCAGGAAATGGACCTGGTGGTCACCAAGTACTTCAAGCAAGGCCTGCTGCCTGCGTCGTTGAGCCAGTCGATCGATGAGCCTTCGGCTCTGGTGCGGTTCCGTGGCGGCGTGTTCAAGCCTGGCGATGCGTATGGCAAAGAAGTCGACTCGTACATGCACCGCGCGTTTGTCGACGTGGTCTGGCGCTTCTGATGCAAACCGCGAAGGGAGTGCCCGACATGAACAGCGCCAAGAAAGGCTCGATCAGCCTGCTGGCCGGCGCGCTGCTGCTCGCCAGCGCAGCGGCCTTCGCCACCGTCGAACCGGCCCAGCCTGTGCAAGCGGGAAAATCGACGACCATGGCCAAGGGGCTGCAACAGGCCAAGACCTACACCGTCAGCAGCGCACCAACCGCGCCGCTGGACCTGGACGCGCCGAAACTGCCGGACACCTCTGGCTACACCGCGGAAGCCATCGCCGAGAAAATCGTGCGCACCAAACCCGGCAAGATCAGCGTGCGCCGGATGATGCAAGAGAACGCCTTGAAGGACTTCATCGGCGGCGACAACAAGATGGCCGAGTGGGTAGTGCGTCAGCATGGCATCCCGCAGGCGATCTTCATCGACGACGGCTACATGAACCTCAAGGACCTGGCGAAGAAGCTGCCCAAGCAGTACTTCAGCGAAACCTCGCCGGGCGTGTTCCTGGCGAAGTTGCCGATCGTGGTGGGGAACAAGGGCATTCTGGAAATCGACAAGCAGACCCAGGAATTGCGCCTGTCCCAAGAGGCTGGTTCGTTCCTGGTCAACGACGGCCAGTTGTTCGTGCGTGATACCAGAATCACTGGCTGGAGCGAGAAGGCAAACGGCCCGGCGGCTTTCAAGTCGCCCAAGGAATTCCGTCCGTTCCTGCTGTCCTGGGGTGGCACCGAGACCTACATCGCCAACAGCAAGATCGCCAGTTTCGGTTACGCCAACAGTAAGTCCTACGGCGTGAGTATTTCCCAATACACGCCGAACATGGCCAAGGTGCTCAAGCGCCCTGAACCGAGCGGCTGGATCGTCGGCTCCGAATTCTCGGACATGTGGTACGGCTTCTACTGCTACGAAACCCGCGACTTCGTGGTCAAGGGCAACACCTACAAAGACAACATCGTCTACGGCATCGACCCGCATGACCGGTCGCATGGCCTGATCATCGCCGACAACACGGTGTTCGGTACGAAGAAGAAGCACGGGATCATTATTTCCCGTGAGGTCAACGACAGCTTCATCTTCAACAACCGCAGCTACGACAACAAGTTGTCGGGCCTGGTGATCGACCGTAACAGTGTGAACAACCTGATCGCCTACAACGAGATCTACAAGAACCACACCGATGGCATCACCCTCTATGAGAGTGCTGACAACCTGTTGTGGGGCAACAAGGTGATCAGCAACAAACGCCACGGCATCCGTATTCGTAACAGCGTGAACATCCGCCTGTATGAAAACGTCTCGATGGCCAACGGCCTGACCGGTGTCTACGGGCACATCAAAGACCTGACCGACACCGACCGGGACATCAAGCTCGATCCGTTCGACGCCCAGGTGTCGCTGATCGTGGTCGGCGGTGAACTGGCCGCCAATGGCAGCGGACCGCTGTCCATCGACTCGCCGCTGAGCGTGGAGTTGTATCGCGTGTCGATGCTCGCGCCGACCAAATCCAGTGGCATCAGCTTCTCGGGGATTCTCGGCGAGCGCCAGGATGAAATTCTCGACCTGCTGGTGCGCCAGCAGAAAGCCGTGCTGATCGACCCTGTCGAACGCCAGACCGAAATGCGGGACTGAGGATAATTTTATGCACCCACACTTGATCAAATTACTCAGCCTGTCGGCCCTGACCGCGGGCATTCTCGCGGCCAGTGGTGGCGTACGTGCCGAAGACGCCAAAGCACCCAGCTTCAAGGCCGAGGATTGCTGCAGCCTGTGCCCCGCCGCCCATGACGCGAAGAACTACACCACCCGCTATCAGCAGAACTTCACCACACTGGTGCAGGCGCAGGGCGATTGGCTGTTCCGTACGCAAGAAGACTTGCGCACCGAGTTCGACACCACACCCGCCGGCTACAAACGCCTGAAACAACTGCACGAGGCGTTCAAGAGCAAAGGCGTGGAACTGGTCATCGTTTACCAGCCGACCCGTGGCCTGGTGAACCGCAATAAGCTGAACCCGGCTGAGAAGGCGAGCTACGACTTCGACAAGGCGCTGAGGAACTACAAGACCATGCTCGGGCGTTTCGCGCAGATGGGCTACGTGGTCCCGGACCTGTCGCCGCTGACCAACGAGTCGCTGCCCGATACCCTGCCGGCTCACGATTTCTACTTCCGCGGCGACCAACACTGGACGCCGTATGGCGCCCAACGCACAGCGAAAATTGTCGCTGAGAAGGTCAAGCAATTGCCGGCTTTCGCCGACGTTCCCAAGCGTGAATTCGAGACCCATAAGTCGGGTCGCATGGGCAAGACCGGAACGTTACACAACATGGCTGGTCAACTCTGTGGCACTAGCTACGCGATCCAGTACATGGATCAGTTCACCACCGAGCCCAAGGGCGAAGCGGGCGATGGCGATCTGTTCAGTGATTCCGGAAATCCGGAAATCACCCTGGTCGGCACCAGCCACAGTGGCAAGAACTACAACTTCGCCGGTTTCCTCGAAGAGGCCATCGGCGCCGACATTCTCAACGTGGCGTTCCCCGGTGGTGGCTTCGAAGGTTCGATGCTGCAGTACTTGGGCAGCGAAGAGTTCCAGACCAAACCGCCGAAAATCCTCATCTGGGAATTCTCGCCGCTTTATCGCCTCGATCAGGAAACCATCTACCGCCAAATGATGGCGCTGCTGGACAACGGTTGCGAAGGCAAAGATGCACAGATGAGTGCCAGTGCCACGCTCAAACCGGGCAAAAACGAATTGATGGTCAACAGCAAGAACCTGGACCTGCGCAACAGCAGCCACCAGGTCGACATCCGCTTCGCCGACACCTCGGTGAAAACCTTGCAAGCCACCCTCTGGTACATGAATGGGCGCCACGAGGACATCAAGATCGACAAACCGGAAACCTCCGATACCGACGGGCGTTTCGCCTTCGAGTTGCGCACGGACGAAGACTGGGCCTCGCAGAACCTGCTGGCCGTCGAAGTCCAGGGACCTGAGAAACCAGGTACCACGCCTCAGAAAGTCGAAGCGAAAATCTGCAAACGCAACGTGTTCTCCGGCACCGGGCAGCGTACCGCTCAAGCCGGGCAATGAGGCTACCTCTTATGAACTGCATGCAAACCCGAACGCTGAAAAAGTTACTCGCGCCCTCCCTGCTGACGCTGGCGATGTTCGCCGGCGCCACCCAGGCCGCCGCGCCACTTCGCCCGCCGCAGGGTTACTTCGCGCCGATTGAAAAAGTCAAAACCGGCGACAAGAGTGAAGGCTGCGAAGCGATGCCGACGCCCTACACCGGTGCCCTGCAATTTCGCAGCAAATACGAAGGCTCCGACAAGGCCCGTTCGACTCTGAACGAGGCATCGGAAAAAGCCTTCCGCGACACCACCGCCGACATCACCAAGATCGAGCGCAGCACCAGCAAGCAGGTGATGAAGTTCATGCGTGACGGTCGTCCGGAACAACTGGAATGCACCCTCAGCTGGTTGACTGCCTGGGCCAAGGCCGACGCGTTGATGTCCAAGGACTTCAACCACACCGGTAAGTCCATGCGCAAATGGGCATTGGGCAGCATGGCTTCGTCCTATGTCCGCCTGAAGTTCTCTGACTCGCATCCACTGGCTACCCACCAGGAAGAAGCGCGAGTGATTGAAGCCTGGTTCAGCAAAATGGCTGATCAGGTGGTCAGCGATTGGGACAACCTGCCGCTCGAGCAAACCAACAACCACTCGTACTGGGCAGCCTGGTCGGTGATGGCCACGTCGGTCGCCACCAACCGCCGCGACCTGTTCGATTGGGCCGTCAAGGAATACAAGGTCGGCGTCAATCAGGTCGACGCCCAAGGCTTCCTGCCCAACGAACTCAAGCGCCAGCAACGCGCCCTCGCCTATCACAACTATGCCCTGCCGCCACTGGCGATGATCGCCAGTTTCGCTCAGGTCAACGGTGTGGATCTGCGTCAGGAAAACAACGGTGCTTTGAAACGCCTGGGTGATCGCGTGCTTGCAGGCGTAGAAGACCCGGATGAATTCGAGGAGAAGAACGGTAAAGAGCAGGACATGACCGACCTCAAGGTCGATTCGAAATTCGCCTGGCTTGAACCGTTCTGCTCGCTCTACACCTGCACGCCGGATGTGCTGGCGCAGAAACACAAAATGCAGCCGTTCAAGACCTTCCGTCTCGGCGGGGATTTGACCAAGGTCTACGACCCGGCCAGCGAAAAGGGCAAAGGTTCCTAGGAACAATACAAAACCCTGTGGGAGCGGGCTTGCCCGCGATTGCAATCTGACATTCAGCATTGATGTCGACTGACCCACCGCTATCGCGGGCAAGCCCGCTCCCATAGGGTCGGTGTCGAGTTTGAGTTTTGTGAGTTAGCCCTCCGGTTTTCGGTGGGGGGTTTGGGGGGGCCGTTGGCCCTTGACTGTTGGTTAAACATGGAGAGATCGGGATGGTATTTTCATCCAACGTGTTCCTGTTTCTGTTCTTGCCGATCTTTCTCGGCATGTACTACTTGAGCGGAATACGCTATCGCAACTTGCTGCTGCTGATTGCCAGCTACGTGTTCTACGCCTGGTGGCGTGTGGACTTCCTTGCGCTGTTCGCAGCCGTCACGCTGTGGAACTACTGGATCGGCCTGAAAGTCGGTGCGGCAGGCGTTCGGACCAAACCGGCCCAGCGCTGGTTGCTCCTGGGCGTCGGGGTGGATCTGTGCATCCTCGGCTACTTCAAGTACGCCAACTTCGGCGTGGACAGCATCAACGCGATGATGACCTCGGTCGGTCTGTCGCCGTTCATCCTGACTCACGTGCTGTTGCCGATCGGGATCTCGTTCTACATCTTCGAGTCCATCAGCTACATCATCGACGTCTACCGTGGTGATACCCCGGCGACCCGCAACCTGATCGACTTTGCCGCATTCGTGGCGATCTTCCCGCATTTGATCGCGGGCCCCGTGTTGCGTTTCCGCGACCTGGCCGATCAGTTCAACAACCGCACCCACACCCTCGACAAGTTCTCCGAAGGTGCCACGCGGTTCATGCAGGGCTTCATCAAGAAGGTCTTCATCGCCGACACCCTGGCGGTGGTGGCCGACCATTGCTTCGCCTTGCAGAACCCGACCACGGGCGATGCCTGGCTTGGCGCCCTGGCCTACACCGCGCAGCTGTACTTCGACTTCTCCGGCTACAGCGACATGGCGATTGGTCTGGGCTTGATGATGGGTTTCCGCTTCATGGAAAACTTCAAACAGCCGTACATCAGCCAGTCGATCACCGAGTTCTGGCGTCGCTGGCACATCAGCCTGTCGACCTGGTTGCGTGACTATCTGTACATCACCCTCGGCGGTAACCGTAAAGGCACGCTGATGACCTATCGCAACCTGTTCCTGACCATGCTGCTCGGTGGTCTGTGGCACGGCGCGAACATCACCTACATCATCTGGGGTGCCTGGCACGGCATGTGGCTGGCGATCGAAAAAGCCATCGGCCTGAACACTTCGCCACGCAGCTTCAACCCGGTCCGTTGGGCCCTGACGTTCCTGCTGGTAGTGATGGGCTGGGTGATCTTCCGCGC
Organism: Pseudomonas sp. JV414; assembly: GCF_032424305.1. Taxonomy (NCBI): domain Bacteria; kingdom Pseudomonadati; phylum Pseudomonadota; class Gammaproteobacteria; order Pseudomonadales; family Pseudomonadaceae; genus Pseudomonas; species Pseudomonas sp. JV414. The sequence continues at coordinate 17,806 of NZ_VYKC01000007.1, forward strand.
AGAAAACCTGCACGTCGCCGGTCGCATGTACGGCGCGATGTTCAGCTTCGGCGAATGGTCGCTGTCGGAACTCAACCAGGCCAACCTCACCGGTCTGCAAGTGGCGACCCTGGTGGTGGCTTACGCAACCCTGGCGTTCTTCGGCCTGCGTGATTTCTACACCAACCAGCCGCCGGTCAAGACCAAGCCTGCGGCGAACACCGAGACCGATGGTCCTGCCGCTGCCACGCCTGGAATGATCAAAGCCGTACCGGGCGACAACCCGGGCAGCATCCACGAACCGGGTTACACCGTCGGCGTTGAAGCGACTGTGCAACCGGCCTACTGGACCGCTGACTGGTCCCGTTACGTGATGCGCGCCTTGGTACTGCTGCTGTTCATCGCCTCGATTCTCAAACTCTCGGCGCAAAGCTTCTCGCCGTTCCTTTACTTCCAGTTCTGAGGGATCTGACTATGACCCGCTCATTACGCATCTTCTACATCGCCCTGTTCCTGGTGACCTTGCTGGTCCTGGGCGTGTGGTCGGTACGCAGCTTCTTCGGCTTCAGTACCAATGCCGATGCGACCGTGCTCAACGGTCGCTGGAGCAAAGCCGTCGAAACGCACTACGACGAAGAGTTCCCGATCAAGCGCCTGGGCACCAACCTTTGGGCCGCGCTGGATTTCAAACTGTTCAACGAAGGTCGTCCGGGCGTAGTGCTCGGTCGCGATCAGTGGCTCTACAGCGATGAAGAGTTCCACCCGATCGTCAACGAAGAGTTGAACCTGCAAGGCAACTACGCGCTGGTCGAAGGCGTGCGCCAGACCTTGAAAAAGCAAGGCGTGCAACTGGTGATGGCGATTGTCCCGGCCAAGACGCGTCTGTACCCGGAACATCTGGGTGAAGTGAAGCCGGCGAGTATCCACGCCAATCTGTACAAGGATTTCCACGCTCGTGTGGCGGCCAACAAGATCCTCGCCCCTGACCTGCTCGGCCCGCTGCAAAAGGGCAAGCAAGACGGTCAGCAAGTGTTCCTGCGCACCGACACCCACTGGACTCCGGAAGGCGCGCAAATCGCTGCCCAGACCCTGGCCAAAACCATTGCCGAGAAGGCTCCGCTCAGCGGCGAACCGCAAAACTTCGTCACCGAACCTGCGGAGAAGGTGACGCACAAGGGCGACCTGCGGTTGTTCCTGCCGCTGGACCCATTGTTCGAAAACCTGATGCCGGCGCAAGAGCCTTTGCAGAAGCGCAACACCGTGGCGGCCCAGGATCAGCCTGCCGGTGATGACGCCCTGTTCGCCAACACTGAAGTGCCGGTGGCCCTGATCGGCACCAGCTACAGCGCCAACCCGAACTGGAACTTCGTCGGTGCGCTGAAAGAAGCACTGCGCAGCGACGTGGTCAATTACGCCGAAGACGGCCATGGCCCGATTCTGCCGATGCTCACTTACCTGAAAAGCGATGCTTTCAAGAACAGCCCGCCACAAGTGCTGATCTGGGAGTTTCCTGAGCGATATCTGCCTGTGAACAACGAAATCGGTGACGCCGACCCGCAGTGGGTCGCAGAGCTTAAACAAGCCGGCGCACGCCAACAAAACGTAGCTGCAAACACTAAATCCGAGACGCCCGACCGGGCGCAAAACTGAAAGAGAGGTACACCATGACTTTCACTACTACTCCTCGCCGTCTCGCCGCTCGCTCCTTAAAAGCAGTCGCTCTCGTTGCTGGCATGAGCGTGTTGTCGATGTCCGCCTTCGCCGGTGACGGCGCGCTCTACGGCCCGACCGCACCCAAAGGCTCCAGTTTCGTGCGGGTCTTCAACGCTGGTAACGCTGAAGTCAGCGCCACCGTTGGCACCACCAACCTGAGCGAAGTCGCGCCGCTGTCCAGCACCGACTTCAGCTTCATGCCGGGCGGCGATTACAGCGCCAAGGTCGGCAGCCAGACCCTGCCGGTGAAGTTGGCCGGCGACCACTATTACACCCTGGTCAACAACGCCAGCGGCGCGCCACAACTGATCGAAGAGCCGCCGTTCAAGAACAAGCAGAAATCCCTGGTTCGCGTACAGAACCTGAGCGACAAGGCCCTGACCCTGAAAACCGCCGACGGCAAGACCGAAGTGGTTCCGTCCGTAGCGGCCAAGGGCCGTGGCGAGCGTGAAATCAACCCGGTGAAAGTCAGCCTGGCCCTGTACGACGGCGCCACCAAAGTCGGTGACGTGAAACCGGTTGCCCTGGAACGTGGTGAAGCCGCGGTGCTGTACGTCACCGGCAGTGGCAGCAGCCTGTCGCCAGTGTGGGTCAAGCGCCCGGTTTCGACGCGTTGATTAATTCTCTGAATTGACGCTCCCCCTGTGGGAGCGGGCTTGCCCGCGATGCAGACGACTCGGTGAAACAGATACACCGAAGTGATGCCATCGCAGGCAAGCCAGCTCCCACAAGGGACCGAGGTGTCAATTCGGACACGGAACAAGAACAAGAGTGAAACGACAGAACGCAGTAGCTCTAACCAAATCGATTTTAAAGGAGTAACAACATGATTCCGGTGATCTTGTCAGGTGGTAGCGGCTCACGTCTTTGGCCGCTTTCGCGTAAGCAATTCCCCAAGCAATTCCTCGCCCTGACCGGCGAACACACGCTGTTCCAGCAAACCCTGGAACGCCTGGTGTTCGAAGGCATGGACACTCCGATCGTGGTCTGCAACAAGGAACACCGCTTCATCGTCAACGAGCAACTGAGTGCCCGCAACCTGGACACCCAGCGCATCCTGATGGAACCCTTCGGCCGCAACACTGCGCCGGCCGTGGCCCTGACCGCGATGATGCTGGTCAATGAAGGTCGCGACGAGTTGATGCTGGTGCTGCCGGCCGACCACGTGCTGGAAGACCAGAAAGCCCTGCAACGCGCCCTGGCCCTGGCCACTGTGGCAGCCGAGCGTGGCGAGATGGTGCTGTTCGGCGTGCCGGCGACCAAACCGGAAACCGGTTACGGCTACATCAAATCCACCAACGATGCGCTGCTGCCGGAAGGCGTCAGCCGTGTCTCGCACTTCGTCGAAAAACCTGACGTGAAACGCGCCACCGAATTCGTCCAGTCCGGTGGTTACTTCTGGAACAGCGGCATGTTCCTGTTCCGCGCCAGCCGTTTCCTCGAAGAACTGAAGAAACACGATCCGGACATCTACGACACCTGCGTACTGACGCTGGAACGTAGCGCACAGGATACCGACACCGTCGACATCGACCCCGCCACCTTCGCCTGCTGCCCGGACAATTCCATCGATTACTCGGTGATGGAAAAAACCCAGCGCGCCTGCGTAGTGCCGCTGACCGCCGGCTGGAGCGATGTCGGTTGCTGGTCGTCGCTGTGGGAAGTCAATGAAAAAGACGCCAACGGTAACGTCACCAAAGGCGACGTGGTCATCCAGGACAGCAAAAACTGCATGATCCACGGCAACGGCAAACTGGTGTCGGTGATCGGCCTGGAAAACATCGTGGTCGTCGAAACCAAGGACGCCATGATGATTGTCCACAAGGACAAGGTCCAAGGCGTGAAGCAGATGGTCAACACCCTCAATGAACAGGGCCGCAGCGAAACCCAGAACCACTGCGAAGTCTATCGTCCGTGGGGCTCCTACGACTCGGTCGACATGGGCGGCCGCTTCCAGGTCAAGCGCATCTCGGTCAAGCCGGGCGCGTGCCTGTCGCTGCAAATGCACCACCACCGCGCCGAACACTGGATCGTGGTCAGCGGCACTGCTGAAGTGACCTGCGACGAAAACGTGTTCCTGCTGACTGAAAACCAGTCGACCTACATCCCGATCGCCTCGGTTCACCGTCTGCGCAACCCGGGCAAGATTCCACTCGAGATCATCGAAGTGCAATCGGGCAGCTACCTGGGTGAAGACGATATCGAGCGGTTTGAAGATATCTACGGTCGCTCTACCCCGATCGAACGCGGCGTGTCGGTGAAAACCATCGCGCAGTGATTTGACCGGTAAAAAATAAAAAGCCCTCGCCCAGCCCGCTGCGTCCCTATCCGCAGTGGGTTGGGTGGGGGCTTTTTCTCTTGCGTCAGCCGCGAGCTGACTTGGACGTCTCATTAAGTGATTGTCGTCTTCCGGCGTAAGGCTTGGGCGCGACAAGCTCAATGAAATCCTGCTGTCGGTTCAAGGTCTCAACCACCGCTTGCGTCTGCGTCGAAACTTCAGCGACTTTCTCGAAGGTTTCCGGATCAGCGCTACCGGAACTTGCGAATTCAATTTTGATGGTCTGCATCCTGAACTCCAGTACATCGATCATCACTGGCGTCTCGTCGTAAGCCTCACTAAGCGATGTCGCGTTCAGCCCTTGCGATGCCTGGTAAAACTCCCGACCTGTCTTGATCAAACCTGGCGCTTCCGACCCCAGCTTACTGCCGACCTTTTCGACCACCTTATCAACAACTGCGGTGGTGATTTTTTTCCTCAATTGCTTTCGCCCTTCACTTGTCCGCGGGTCAACCGCCACCAGCTCAAACTTTACCGCTGCAAGACTGAATTTCTTTCTGGGTTCAACGCTCTCAATGAATGCCTTAGGGTTCATTTCGTTACCCTTGAAGTTGATCGGACGCTCCAGTTGATAGGTGTCCACCATCTTGGAAATCAAAGCATCTGCCGCCTTGGAGCCGACTTTCGCCCCGACCTTGGCCCCCAGCGTTGCGCCTCCCGGACCTACCAACCCACCCAAGGCACCGCCTGCCGCAGCACCCGCCGACGTACCGGCCGCACTGACGGCACTGCTGGCAAGTTGGGTTAGGACCCGTCTGCCCAACGCCTTGAACCGATGCTGCGCATAGACGTGATTGAGTATTGAATTCTTGAGGTCAGAAACGACGCTTCCAACCGATGAGGCCAAAGCTTGCTGCTTATCCAGGCTCTCACTCAGCTGTGAAGCCTTGGTCCTTCCCCCGCCGTCGCTATCGACATGAGTCATGGGCGAGTTACTGACCATCTGATACAGGTTCGGTCCATCAACGAACCCCTTGGGATCTGGGTTGAGCCAACGTTGCAACCACGGCACGTAATAACGCAGACCATAGTAATAAAGCCCTGTCGCGTCCCGCTCCTTGCCCGAATAACGAATGGTTTTGTAACTCGCTTCCACGACGTCCGTTCCGGCAAACCACGCGGTCTCGCCGAAGGGATAGTAGGTTTCCTGACTGATGATTCGCGCGTCATCGGCGAGTTCCAGGGTGCAAGACTTCAGGTGATCAACGAGGTTGTAACAGTATTGTTTTTTGGGCACGCCGGACGGTGGATCCGTCTCCCAGTGCCATACCCGAACGTTGTTGAGGCCCGCCTGAGCGGTGATGACTTGCAGTACTTCCCCGGTGCAACTGTCGGTACGAAGCTCCAGCCCCGGCAAGTAACGTACTTCAGCCACCACGGTGCGGGCATTGGTATTGAGTGAGCGGATTTTACGCACTCGCTGGCCACCGCCATCGTAGACATAGCACTCCCAATCATTGAACCCGGAAGCGCGTTCCACTGGGCTGACCGAGTGCAATTGGTTACGTAAATCCCACGTCAGAAACCGGCCCTGATCCAGCTCCAGTAAATTGCCCCTGGCATCGAACGCGGCAGCGATTTCTTCTTCGGTGGGTGGCACCCCGTTGCACCAGGGCCGACAGCGATTGCTGTAGCGAGCGGCCTTCAGTTCATGCCCCGGGCCTTGTGCGCCAACATGGGTCAGCTTCAACAGATTGCCGCCTTCGTCATAGCGGTAGGTCTGCCGGTAATTGCTGACCGCCGCCGGATCGACCCGTCCCATCGATGCTGGGCCCTGATTGGCACTGCCCGCCTCCCAGCCAAAGGCCTCGATCAACTGGTAGAGGCTGTCGTAGCGAAAACGACTGAGCGGCTCGATACGCTGATTGGCAAAGTAACGCACCGGCAGTGCCTTGTCTTCGATGCTGAGGACGTTGCCCATTCGGTCATATTCGTAGATCAGATGCTGCAACCATCGCGCACTCGCATCCTGCGTCCGCCGCTCCATCAATAATCCGTCTTCAGCTCGGTAAACCAGAGCGGTTTGCACAGCATTGCCGGCAGTTTCGTATGCAACTTGCCCTTGGGCGTTGTACTGGACATCCCTGACCAGTGTCTGCCAAGTCAGCCCCTGAAGTTGCAAGCGCGCCTCACGCAAGGAACCGTCAAGGGTCAAGCTGAAGGCCTGGCGGTTTTCCTTGGCGTCGATCTGTTGCAGAACATCGCCCAACGGACCGAAATTCCACTTTGAAACAGCCCCCTCCCCCGGCTCAAGCAGCTTTTGACGATCGGCTTCCAACTCCGGCCAGTCAGGCGTAACAGGGTTTTGGGTAAAGTGACGAACTTGCTTCACGCATTGGCCGGTGATCGAAAATGCCTCGAACAGCACCGTCCCGGCGGGATCATCATGACGGATCAACTGCCCGCATCGATTCTGGTCACTATGGTCGGGACCGCCATAGGCCATGCGTTCAACAAACCTTCGCGGCTCGGTTGCTCCCTGCTCGAACACTGCCACGGGACGGAGCAGGTCGTCATATTCAACTTCGCGTCGTGTACCTCGGCTGTCCCACGCCAGCAAAATCTCGTCACCCAGACCGGGCAGGCTCAGTTGCAATCCAGCATCGACGCTAATGGTACAAAGCGCATTGCCAGACAGCGAATGCACGGTCGTTGAATTGGCGGGTGCCAGAGGATCTTCATCCTGCAATGCCCAAAGCCGCGGATCCCACTGTTTTATCGAATGGCCCGCAGCATCATGGGCTGTGCGATTGATGCGTGCTTCGCTGGGCAGGTTTACGACGGCGCGCCAATAGTCCACCGAACGGATCAACAAGCCACGCGGGTCGACGACGGACAATTTTGGTGTTTTGTGGTGCATTCCCATCGTCAAGACCTGCATGCCTGTATGTCCTGTTTGCCAATCGACATCTAACCGTTCGTGGACATGCCTGGCTACTATCAGAAATGACAGTACCGACCAACGGCCATCGATCTTACTCCACGAATGTCCATTCCGGCGCCCCTTCGGTAGGATGGTGTTTATGAGTTCAAGGAGCATTCACACATGTTCATCGGCGTCCTGCTGGTCATCACCTGGCTGATCCTGCTGCTGCGCTACCCGTCCAAGGCCGTGCCGGTTTCCATGGCCGCCGCTGTCGGATTGGGCCTGGTGGCGGTGTGGGTGTTCTGGCTGGACACCCGCGAGGTCAAGCAACTGGCGCGCCTTGAGCTGCGCATCACCTACGCGCCCGAACACTGCCCGGCGGATCGCCCCTTGAAGCTGACGATGAACAACGGCAATGACGTGCCGTTGACCGAACTGCGCTGGCGCATCGCCGCTTATGCACCGGGCGATACGGTCAATCTGGCTGACAATCAATACGCCGCACCGCGCTATCGCGGCCCCGGCGAACTGCAGGCCGGCGGCAATTGGGAAGACTGCTTGCCAATGCCGCCCCTGCGCCCCGGTTATCGCCCGCAAACCCTGGAGTTTCGCGCCGAGCGTTTGCAGGGTAGTTTCTCCGACTGATCCTCCCTTTCTTCTTTTTGCACAAGGACCGCGCCATGCCCGTTGCGTTGATTACCGGTTGCTCCAGCGGCATTGGCCGCGCCCTCGCCGACGCCTTCAAAGGGGCCGGATACGAAGTCTGGGCCAGCGCCCGCAAGGCTGAAGATGTAGCCGCTCTAACCGCTGCCGGTTTCACCGCCGTGCAATTGGACGTGAACGATGGTCCGGCACTGGAGCAATTGAGTGAGCGGATCAATCAGCAGTGCGGCGGTCTTGATGTGCTGATCAACAATGCCGGTTATGGCGCCATGGGACCGCTGCTCGATGGCGGTGTGCCGGCCATGCAGCGGCAATTCGAAACCAACGTATTTGCCATCGTCGGCGTGACTCGCGCGATGTTCCCGGTGCTGCGCCGCGCCAAGGGCCTGGTGGTGAACATCGGCAGCGTGTCCGGAGTTCTGGTCACGCCGTTTGCGGGCGCCTACTGCGCCTCGAAAGCCGCGGTGCATGCCTTGAGTGATGCGTTGCGTATGGAATTGGCGCCGTTCGGCGTGCGGGTGATGGAAGTTCAGCCGGGTGCCATCGCCTCCAGCTTTGCGAAAAATGCCGGCCATGAGGCTGAGCAACTGATCACCGAGCAGTCGCCATGGTGGCCGCTGCGTGAGGGTATTCGTGCACGGGCCAAGGCGTCTCAGGACAAGCCGACGCCGGCCAGTGAATTTGCCGCCGGTTTGTTGAAGGCCGTGCAGCAGAATAAACCGCCGCGTCTGGTGCGTTTGGGTAATGGCAGCCGAGCGTTGCCGTTGATGGCGGGGTTGTTGCCCAAGGGGCTGTTGGAGTCGGGGTTGATGAAGCGGTTCGGGTTGCGCGGGCAACTTTGAGACCGGGTTGACGCCATCGCGGGCAAGCCCGCTCCCACAGGTTGCGCGGTGCTCTCTGTGGGAGCGGGCTTGCCCGCGAAGACGTCTGACCAGACGCTTAAGAATTTCAGGAATTAAACATGAGCGACTACACCGAATACTTTGACGAAGTAATCCAGGCCCACATAGCCATCGAACAATGGTTGGCCGAGGAGCGAGACGCGTCCGAGCTTGAGCAATTGCTGACGCGTTTTTCGCCGCAGTTTTCCATGATCTCGCCATTGGGCCGGGTGCTGGACTTCGAGGCGTTGAATGAATTGTTTCTTCTGGCGGGCGGGAAGAAACTCGGGTTCAGGATTGAGCTCAGCGAGTTGCGAGGGGTCGCGCTGTATGACGGTGGTGCAGTGGTGAGTTACCGCGAGCAGCAGACCGATGCGACGGGGCTGCATTCTGATCGGCGATCCTCGGTGGTGTTTGAGAAGCAGGCAGATGGCAAGGTGGTTTGGCGGCATTTGCATGAGACGTTTTGCAAGGAATGAACTGTCGCCATCTGCCTGAGAGACCGAGTCGCTCCATTCGCGAGCAAGCCCGCTCCCACATTTGATCTTCAGTGAACACAGAATATGTGCACAAAGTAGATCAAGTGTGGGAGCGGGCTTGCTCGCGAAGCAGACGACTCGGTCTGTCAGTTACCCCTCGACAGCCTGTTTCACCACAACGGTACAAGTAATCCCCGCCGCCAACAGCACGCCCTCTGGCACTTCATCAATGTGTATCCGCACCGGCACCCGCTGCGCCAGGCGCACCCAGTTGAAGGTCGGGTTCACGTCGGCGATCAGCTCGCGGCTTTGCGGGTTGTCGCGGTCATAGATGCCGCGAGAAATGCTTTCCACATGGCCCTTGAGTACTTCGCCGCTCATCAATTGCATGTCGGCTTTATCGCCCACGCGCACGTGGGGCAATTTGGTTTCTTCGAAGAAGCCATAAACCCAGAATGAGTTCATATCGACCACGGCCATTTTCGCTTCGCCGATGCGCGCGTAGTCGCCACGATGAACGTTGAGGTTAGTGACATAGCCGTCCACCGCAGCGCGTACTTCGGTGCGCTTGAGGTTGAGTTCGGCAGCTTCCAATTGCGCCTGGGCGTGCTGGTAATCGGCCAGAGCCGAGTCGGCGATGTTGCTGGCGTCGTCGCGGTTTTCCCTCGAGATCACCAGGTTGTCGAGGTCGGCGCGGCGATGGGCGTTGACCTTGCGCATCTCCCATGTGGCTTTGCGCGAGGCCACCAGCGACTGCGCCTGTTTCACCGCGATGCGGTAATGCTCGGGGTCGATGCGCATCAGCAAATCGCCCTTCTTCACTCGCTGGTTGTCGCGCACCGGCACGTCCACCACTTCACCGGTAACGTCGGCGGCAACGTTGATGATGTCGGCGCGCACCCGGCCGTCGCGGGTCCAGGGGGTGTTCATGTACTGCACCCACAAGGTCCGGCCGATCCACAGGGCAAGGGCCAACACCAGCAGGGTCGCGAGCAGGCTGAAAAGCTTTTTCATCACGGTGTTCTCAACGGTAAACAGTCAGCGCCAAGGCGCCGAACAGACAGGTAAATAGACTCAGGCGCAGCAGCGCCGGGTGCCAGAAAAAGCGGTACAAATCAAACCCGGAGAGGAACCGGTCCAGCGCCCAGGCCAGCGCCGCCGCAATGAAAAACATCAGGGTCATGGTCGGCATGTACACGCCGTGGAAGGCGATTTCACGAGGCATGTTCAAGTCCTTGGGGCTTGGCAGTGGCGATGACATTTATGTAGTCCGCGAGCGGCGATTGCGGATCGAGCAGCGAGGTGCGGATGAAGTGCAGGTAGCTTTTCACCCGGCGCAAGGCAGAGGTATCGAAGTGCGGCGCGAAGGGTTCGTCGGTGGCCTGCACGCAACTGATTGCGTGGTCGACCGCGACCAGAGCACGCTCCAGATTGCTCCGGTTCGGTTGCAGAAACAGTCGCACCAGCGACCGCCCCATCACCCGGATTGACTGGCGCCACGGCTGGGATTCGGCGTAGGCCGGGTGCACCGGCAGAATTGCCTGTTCCTTGCGCAACTCGATGATCGCGTGGCCGACTTCCAGCACCACGAACATCCAGCGCAGCAAGTCCCGTTGCACCTGCGGCTGTCCCGCTGCGAGGCCGTAGGCCTGATGCAAAAGATCACGTGTGCGGCTTTCGAAACTCGATGCCAAACCCTTGAGTTTTCCGCTGATGGCGTACACCACTTGTCCGCGCAAATCCTGCTCCAACCTTCGCCATAACCAGCGACTGTTGGGCGGCAGAATGATCGCCCCGGCCGCCGCGCACACCAGCATGCCCATGATCATCGCGATGTAGTCGTTGATGAAGGCGTAAGGGTTGTAAACCGTGAGGTTGTCCGGCACCGAACCGGTGGTGAAGAAGATCAGCAATCCCAGGCCAACCCCGGCGTATTGCGGCCGTGAAGTCAGGAACGCCCCGACCACGATCACCGGCGCGAGCATCACGCACAGCAATGGAAAACCGTCGATCCAGGGGAAGATGAAGAACATCTCGACGAAGCCGATCAGCGCCCCGAGCAACGTCCCGCAGGCCATCTGAAATGCCATGCGCTTGGGGTTCGGTGTTGCCGCTGAAAGGCCGACGGTGGCAGCAGCGATCAGGGTCATGGTCGCCCCGCTCGGCCACGCGGTGGCCACCCAATAACTGCCGAGCACCACGAGGATGAATGCTGCGCGAATGCCCGATGCCGCCGAGGCCAGCCAGTTGGTTTGCAGAGTGAAGGGCTCGTCCCAACGTTCCCGTTCGTGGCTGTGATCGGCCAGGGATGCGTGGGTCTGTGCATAACTGTGCAGGTCGTCGACGAAGCGATAAAGCAGCTCGTAGGCGGTGTGAAAATCCAGCTGCTCGGCGTCGCTCGGATCACTCTCCTGAAAGGTCGCCCGCAGACTGCGGACCCGCGCCGGCAAGTTTTCCTTATAGGTCGCCAAAGCGGTGGCCAGGCGTGCAGCGTCGGGGCTGGTCAAAGCGCGACCGCTGAAACCGTCGAGCACTTCGGCCAAGTCCTGTAACCCCGGTTTGATCGCTGCGACAACGTGATCGGTGCCGCTGCTGCGTAGGCGTTCAAGCAACTGATGCAGCGCATTGAAGCGCGTGGTGATGCCCATGAATTCGCTGTTCAAACGACTGAGCCGCCCGTTGCGCCGACGCATGTGCGGGTCTTCGAACACCGTGACGCTGCGCAGCCCTTCCAGGCCTACCGCCTCGGCGATAAACCGCACGTTGTTCGCTTCGAACGCCTCGCGTCGGCTGCGACCGCGCAAGTCATCGGTGACGAACAGGGCAAACACACCGAAGCGCTGATACAAGGCATTGCGCATCGCGGCGCTGGCGGTTTGCGGCAGGATCGCGGCGCTCACCAGTGTCGAGCAGAGAATCCCCAAGGAAATTTCCAGCACACGCCAGACTGCCGCCATGAACGCCCCGTCGGGATGAGCCAATGCAGGCAGCCCGACCATCGCCGCCGTATAACCGGCGAGCACAAACCCGTAGGCGCGGAAGTTGCGATAACGCGCCGCGCCGGCCGAGCAGAGGCCGACCCAGATCGCCAGCGAGCCGAGGAACAGTTCGGTGTTCTGCGCAAACAAGGCAATCAACGCGACCATCACCGCCGACCCGGCCAACGTGCCGAGGAAGCGATAGAAACTCTTGGCGAACACTTGGCCGCTTTGCGGTTGCATGACGATGAATACGGTGATCATCGCGGTGCGTGGTTGCGGCAACTCCAGACGCATGGCCAGCCACAGGGTCAGGAACGCCGCGAACAGCACCTTGAAAATGTACACCCAGGTCACGCCATCGCTGCGTGCCCAGTCGAAGAAGCCCCGGCGCCATTCAAGGGAATACAGCCAGCGCAAAGGTGCGGGCAAGGGAGTCATGGAATTTTGCTCATTGAGATTCGGTTAAGACGCAGAACCTGTGGGAGCGGCGGTGCGGCGATCCGACTTGCCCGCGATGGTGGTGTGTCAGGCGCCATCAATGTCGGATGTGATGACGCCATCGCGGGCAAGCCCGCTCCCACAGGGTTAGTGTTCAACGCAAAAGAACCGGGGTGTTCGGGGGTTGGGTTTTCTCGGCATTCGGCACGTCATTGCCAGCGCCGAGGCCTCCGCCCAAAGCAGTCACCAATTGCGCATGAGCACTCAAGCGTGCAGCCTGAACCTGCTGCTGCACTTGTTGCTGCTTGAACAACAAGGTCTGCGCATTGAGCACGTTGAGGTAATCGGTCAGCCCGCGCTGATACGCGATCATCGCGATGTCGTAGGTCTTCTGCGCCGTGGCCACCGACTCGGCGGCGAAGGCCTGTTGCTTGTCCATCGACTCGCGGCGGATCAGTTGGTCGGAGATGTTCTTCAGCGCGTTGACCAGCGTCTGGTTGTACCTGGCCACGGCTATGTCATAACCGGCCGCGGCTTCACCCAGCTCCGAGCGCAAGCGGCCGCCATCGAAGATCGGCAACGAAATCGCCGGGCCGACGCTGTAGTTGAGCTTCTTGCCGGTCAAAAACTCCAGCGCTCCACCGCCGGTGGCCATGTAGCCGAGGCTGCCGACCAGATCGACGTTGGGGTAGAAGCCGGCGTGGGCAACATCGATACCCCGAGCCTGCGCCGCCACTTGCCAGCGACTGGCGACCACGTCCGGGCGTTGGCCGAGCAGTTGCGCCGGCAAAGACGACGGTAACTTCAGCGCCGCGCCCAACGACAGCGTCGGCCGTTGCAACTGCGCGCCCTCCCCCGGCCCCTTACCGGCCAGCGCGGCGAGTTGGTTGCGGCTTAGAGCAATTTCCTCGTCCAGCGCATCGATTTGCCGATGGGTTTCCGGCAATGGGGTTTCGGCTTGGCTGACTTCGAAATGGGTGCCGATGCCGCCGTCCAGACGTCTCTGTGCCAGGTCGAGGATTTGCTGTTGCTGCTTCAACGTTGCCGCAACGATGTCCCGTTGCGCGTAATGCAAAGAGAGCTCGATGTAGGCGCGGACGATGTTGCTCTGCAATTCGAGCTGGGCCTGCCGTGCTTCGGCGGCGCTCATGTGGGCCATGTCCACGGCGCGTTCGCTGGCGTTGCTTTCGCGTCCCCAGAGGTCGAGGGCATAGCTGAAGCCCAGCGCGGCGTTGTTGTCCCAAGTGGTGGTGTTGGCCAACTCGCCGGGACCGTAGAACTGATCGGTGGGCCAGTTGTGTCGCTTGAGGGTGGATTGGCCATTGATCTGCAGCGACTCGGCGGACTCGGCAATGCCGGCCATGGACCGCGCCTGACGCACTCGCGCTGCGGCCATGGCCATGCTCGGGCTGCCTTGCAGGGCGAGATCGATCCAGTGGTTCAGTTGCGGGTCGCCGTAGGCTTGCCACCATTGGGCGGTCGGCCAGTGAGCGTCTTGCGCGGCGCTCCGAATGGCTTCATCGGTGGCCAGTGAATCAGCCTCCAGTGCCTTGCCCTGTGGGGCAATACCTGCGGTGCCGATGCAGCCGCTGATTGCCAGGGTTAAAGCCAAAACACTGAGCGTCTTGAGCGCTCTGTTGATGCGACGCGGCACTGCTGCAAATTCCTGAAATAGGGGGAGATCCCCTGTAGGAGCTGTCGAGTGAAACGAGGCTGCGATCTTTTGATACTGCCCTTTAAAAGCAAAGATCAAAAGATCGCAGCCTCGTTTCACTCGACAGCTCCTACAGAGGTGGGCGCAATTCTAGGGGTGGGCCTGGATGGCGATAAGCTGGGATTCCTGTGAATCTTTGTTACCGTTGAAGAGATAATCCCTTTGTAGGGGCACCGCCCCTGTAACTTCGTGTCACAATTTGCCATCGCATTCGAGAGCACCCCATGGACACTTTGCAAAACATGCGCGCCTTCAGTTACGTGGCCGAGGCCGGCAGCTTCACCGCCGCCGCCGTGCAACTCGACACCACCACGGCCAACGTCTCGCGCGCGGTCTCCAACCTGGAAGCCCACCTGCAAACCCGCCTGCTCAACCGCACCACCCGCCGCATCGCCCTGACCGAGGCCGGCAAGCGCTATCTATTGCGTTGCGAGCAGATCCTGGCCTACATCGAAGAAGCCGAAGCCGAAGCCAGCGACGCCCACGCGCGCCCGGCCGGGCAACTCAAGGTGCACACCATGACCGGCATCGGTCAGCACTTCGTGATCGACGCCATCGCCCGCTACCGCAAAACCCACCCGGACGTGACCTTCGACCTGACCATGGCCAACCGCGTGCCAGATCTGCTCGACGAGGGCTACGACGTGTCCATCGTGCTCGCCAGCGAACTGCCCGACTCAGGCTTCGTTTCCCAGCGTTTAGGCATCACCTACAGCATCGTTTGCGCATCGCCCGCCTATGTGAAAGCCAACGGCTGCGCGCACAAGCCCAGCGACCTGCTCAACCACGCCTGCCTGCGCCTGGTGAGCCCGGTCATCCCACTGGAAAAATGGACCTTCGACGGCCCTGAAGGCCAGGAAATGGTCACCATCAACAGCTCGCCGTTTTTGGTGAACTCCGCTGATGCGATGAAGACTGCAATCACCAGCGGCATGGGAGTTGGGGTGTTGCCGGTGTATGCGGCGATTGAAGGGCTGCGCAACGGCACGCTGGTGCGGGTGATGCCGAATTACCGCTCACAGGAATTGAATCTGTATGCGATTTATCCGTCGCGGCAGTATCTGGATGCGAAGATCAAGACGTGGGTCGAGTACTTGCGCGGGTCGTTGCCGGAGATATTGGCGGCGCATCAGGCTGAATTGGCGGCGTATGAATTGAGTGGGAGTTTGGGCGGGGTTGGGGTGGCGAATTGAGCTACAGACGGTCCTACAAATCGCCAATGTTCGGGGATGCTTCCCACGTGTTTTGACGGTTGGTGTGTGGGACGGGAGATGGGTAGGCTTTGGGGGTCGCTGACGCATCAGCGATCAGGTCTGGAAAACCTGACATCCTTTACACACGCCTCATGGCATACTGCGGCGCTTTTTTGTGCACGCAGTTCCTTGTTATGGCAGCTGTGCGCGGGAGACCTTCGGGTCTGCCGGTTTGGAAGGTGTCCGGTTTTTCCAGTCCGCGCGCAGTTGCCACCTTTTCGTCTGGAAAACGGAAGGTGGCGACCCTAATACACCTTCCATAGGAATAGCCCTCATGTTTAAGCCAACACCGAATCCGCCCCACACTCCCAGCCATCTGTTCATCGTCGCCCCCAACGCCAATACCGAAAACCTGTTGGCCTACGCCAGCGAATCCCTCGCCTCGGCCAGCGTCATGGCCAGTGACTTCGCCGGGTTTCTCGAAGGCACTCATCGCAACACCATGCTCGGCATCCAGCAGGTCATCATGCTGGCCGAACTGGCGGTGAACCGGGTGCTGGATAACGTCGACATACCTAAGCCTGCGCCACACAGCTGATCCCTTGTAGGAGCGAGGCTTGCCCGCGAAGACTTTCTAACATTCAACATCTATGTCACCTGACACACCGCTTTCGCGAGCAAGCTCAGCTCCTACAGTTTTGAATGGCGTACACCCGGCGGTCCGAGACTCGCAAAATGTCCGGGAAGAATGTTAGCGTGCTTGGCATTCTCCAAGCCCGACGAGCCGCCTCCAATGAAAAAAACCGTCCTCGCCTTCAGCCGCATCACCCCACCGATGATCGAACGTCTGCAACAAGACTTCGACGTGATCGTGCCGAACCCGAAAAACGGCGACATCAACGCCCAGTTCAATGAAGCCCTGCCCCACGTCCACGGTCTGATCGGCGTCGGCCGCAAACTCGGTCGCGCGCAACTGGAAAACGCCAGCAAACTGGAAGTGGTCTCCAGCGTCTCGGTCGGCTACGACAACTACGACCTCGCCTACTTCAACGAACGCGGGATCATGCTCACCAACACCCCCGACGTCCTCACTGAAAGCACCGCCGACCTGGCCTTCGCCTTGCTCATGAGCAGCGCCCGCCGCGTCGCCGAGCTAGACGCATGGACCAAGGCCGGCCAATGGCAAGCCACCGTCGGCGCGCCGTTGTTCGGCAGCGATGTGCATGGCAAAACCTTAGGGATTGTCGGCATGGGCAACATCGGCGCGGCCATCGCTCGTCGCGGTCGACTGGGCTTCAACATGCCGATTATCTACAGCGGCAACAGCCGCAAGACCGAGCTGGAGCAGGAGCTCGGTGCGCAGTTCCGCAGCCTCGACCAGTTGCTGGCTGAAGCCGATTTCGTCTGCCTGGTGGTGCCGCTCAGCGAAAAAACCAGGCACCTGATCAGCCACCGTGAACTGGCGCTGATGAAACCGAGCGCCATTCTGGTGAATATCGCCCGCGGCCCCGTAGTGGACGAACAGGCGTTGATCGAAGCGCTGCAAAACAACCGGATTCGCGGCGCAGGGCTGGACGTCTATGAGAAAGAACCGCTGGCCGAATCGCCATTGTTCCAACTGAAAAACGCCGTGACCTTGCCGCACATTGGCTCGGCCACGCACGAAACCCGTGAAGCCATGGCCAACCGTGCATTGGCCAACTTGCGTAGTGCTTTGTTGGGTGAGCGGCCGCAAGACCTGGTGAACCCACAAGTGTGGAAAGGCTGACTAATAAGGGCAGACGTTTCAAACGCCTGCCCGCTCACTACATACTTTGCAATTCAGTCCACCGTCGTAAAGCAGACACACACGATAGACTCTCCATTACTTACCCGCCCTTTACGGGACTTAGCCATGGAGAGCATAAATTTTGAACCCGCCAACAACCGATCAACTCATCAGGTACAGCAAAGTCATATTGATGGCTTATATCAGCTTCTTTGGCTTGCTGGTGATGTTCAGCAACTTTACCGACTATGCGACCAATTATGAGTATGTCGGCCACGTCCTGAGCATGGACACCACCCGAGAGAATTTAAACCTGAGTTACCGGGCGATTACCTCACCCATGCTCCATCATCGGATCTACTGGATCATCATTACCCTGGAAGTTATTTATACGGCTTTCTGCCTACTTGGCACGTTTCATCTTTATCGAAACATCCATGCTTCTCCCGAAGATTTTCACGAAGCAAAAAAGTTTGCGATCATCGGACTATTGGTTGCCATGTTTGTCTATTACGTCGGCCTCCAAGTCATTGGCGTGGAATGGTTCAACATGGATGAATCACAAACCTGGAATGCAAAAGACTGGGCCCGACACATTGTCGACTTTATATTACCGTTATTGATTTATGTGGCCGTCAGGATCGAGCGCTGAGCTGTTCAGCACTCGATCCACAGGGAACCTCACGCCAATTTGCCGTTTCCTTGCACCATCGACGCCTTGGGTTTACGGAACACCAGCGCATTCCCCAACATCACCAACACCAGCCCCACCAGTGCCGGTGCCGTCCATTGATAGCCTTCGACAAACGCCGACACGTTCAGCGCCACCACCGGAAAGAGTACGGTGCAATACGCCGCCCGCTCCGGCCCCATGCGCCCGACCAAGGTCAGGTAGGCGGTGAAACCGATCACCGATCCCGGAATCACCAGGTACAGCAACGACCCGATGTAGCGGGCATTCCATTCCATGTCGAACGGAATGCCTTTGACCAGGCACCACGCCGACAACATCGCCGCGCCGTAAGCCATGCCCCAGGCATTGGTGGTCAGGGGTTTCAGGCCGGCCTTCTGTTGCAGACTCGACAGCATGTTACCCGCCGAGAAACACAAGGTGCCGAGCAACGCCAGACCCAAACCGAGCAAGGTTTCGGGGCTGGCGGTATGACCGGCCAGCTCCGGCCAGAACAGCAGGCCCAATCCGAGCAAACCCAGTGCACCGCCCATCAATACATTGCGAGCGATTTTCTGACCGAAAAACACCCGTGCATTGAAGGCGTTCCACAGTGTGGCGGTGGAAAATACCACGGCGACCAGACCGCTGGGGATCCACTGGCTGGCGGTGAGGAAACACATGAAATTAATGCAGAACAGACACAGCCCCTGCGCCAGGCAAATCAGATGCCCGCGACGGTTCATCACTTGCAGGCGCCGGCTAAGCAGCAACATCACGAACAGCACCAGCGCTGCGAGGCCGAAGCGATAAACGATCGACACCGGAATCGCTACCACGCCCAGTTGCCATTTCAAGGCAATCCAGGTGGTGCCCCAGATCAGCACGGTCAGTAGGTACAACGAAAGGTTCATGGTGACGACTCCTGAATAGGCCTTCAGTGTCCGGCGCGAAACCCTTTTGCACTTGCATAAACTTGCGCTTTTGTCGGCCGGCGGGCTGGCAGGTCAACGTCTACGGAGTAGGATGCAAAGCGTTGGAGAGAACCGATCATGGCCGCACAAGTGTCACTCGAGACCCTACAAGTCTTTCAAGCGCTTAACCGCTCGCCCAATGCTCGCCTGGAGCACAGCGCCGAGCTCGGTGACGGCATGGCTGCAGCTTTGTGGAACAACCACCACGACGCCCAGGACTACGAAGCGCCGAGCCATCACACCCTGTCGTGCTACATCGCCGGCGGCACCGGCACCTTTCGCCGCGACCAGCCCGGTACCAAGGGCGGCCCGGACAAGCTGTGCATTCTGCCGGCCGACCATCAGTCAGGCTGGGTGATCAATGGCGATATTCGCCTGGCCCACCTGTATTTTAGCCCCGAACAATTTGCCCTTGGCTGCGTCACGCTGCTGGATCGCGAACCGCGGGAATTGCAGTTACGCGAGCGCACGTTCCTTGAAGACCCGCAGCAAGCCCGGCGCTTTCGACAGTTGATCGCCCTCAACTGGGATGAACCGGGTGAACGTCTGCTCACCAGCAGCCTGGCCCACGAAATGCTCAGCCATGCCCTGCTCAGCCAGGTCGGCGTGCGTGAGGGCTTGCGCCTCAAAGGTGGATTGGCGGCGCATCAACGACGGCAGTTGGTGGAATTCATCGACCATCAAATGGCCGAAGCGATCAGCCTCGGGCAATTGGCGGGGTTGTGTGCGCTGTCCGAATATCACTTTGCGCGGATGTTTCGTGTGAGCTTCGGCCTGCCGCCACATCAGTATGTGTTGGCTCGACGACTGAGCCGGGCGCGGGAGTTGTTGCGCGGAACGTCGCAGCCGTTGGGGGATATTGCGTTGGCCTGTGGTTTTGCCAGTGCGAGCCATTTCACCAACCGGTTTCGGCAGGCGTTGGGTGGAACGCCTGGGGAATATCGGCAGGCGTTTTTGCGGTAAAGCAAGATCAAAAGATCGTCCGAACGCGGCCCGAGCCTTCGGCGGCTCCTACGCCGGTCGCGTGCTCCTGTAGGAGCTACCGCAGGCTGCGATCTTTTTCCCAGCGATTGCCGGATCCAGGCCTCGCCCCTACAATGCGAACAATTCTTGTTCTCTAACGTATCAAAATACGTCCGGAGCGGTTCCGTTGTCGTCAGCCACTACCGTCGAAGTCCTTTATCACGCCCATCACAACTGGCTCACCGGTTGGTTGCGGCGCAAGCTCGGCTGCCCTGACAGCGCCGCGGATCTGGCCCAGGACACGTTCATTCGAGTGCTGACGGCACGGGAAACGCCCCAGATCATCGAGCCACGGGCGTTCCTCACCACCATCGCCAAGCGCGTGCTGTTCAATCATTATCGTCGTCAGGATCTGGAGCGCGCCTACCTCGATGCGCTGGCGCAGACGCCGCAAATCGTCGCGCCGTCGGAGGAAGATCGGGCGATCATCCTGCAAACGCTGATGGAACTCGACCAATTGCTCGACGGTTTGCCGCGCCTGGTCAAACGCGCCTTTTTACTGGCTCAGCTCGATGGTTTGACTTATCCACAGATCGCTATCGAATTGGGCATTTCCATTGCCACTGTCAAACGGCACCTGAACAAAGCGGCGATGCGCTGCTACTTCGCACTATGAATAGCCCTGCGGATTTTTCCTCTCAAGTTGCCGAACAGGCCGTGCATTGGTGGATGGAAATCCAGCAAGGGCCTTTGAACCCGCGCCAGGAAATTGCCTGGCAGCAATGGCTCGATGCTCACGGCGAACATCGACGGGCCTGGGAACATATTCAGCGGGTCAACCAACGCTTGCGCGGTGTGTCTTCACCGCTGGCCCATGCCGCCCTCAACGCACCGAAATCCGCCGGCCGTCGTCAGGCGTTGAAGCTGTTGCTGATTCTCGGCGCGGGTTCGGCGGTCACTTGGGGCATGCGTGAGCACAATCCGCTGACGCCGTTGCTGGCCGACTACCGCAGCCCGATCGGCCAGCGACGCAAAGTGTCGCTCGGCGATGGCAGCCAAGTGCAGCTCAATACCGCCAGTGCGGTCGATGTACGAGTCGAAGGTCAGCAGCGGCTGATCCGCTTGCTCGAAGGCGAGATGCTCCTGACCGCCGCCCAAGCGTTTCAAGTACAGACCACACAAGGCCTGTTGAAAACCCAAGGTGGGCGGCTGAACGTGCGACAGTTTTCCGATCACACTCACGTGGCGGTGTTTGAGGGCAGCGCCGAACTGACGCCCGATGGCGGGTCGCCACGGATGCTGCAAACCGCCCAGCAGTTGAGCTTCGGCGCACGCGGCATCGACACTCCCCTGCCGCTGGACGCCAACAGCGGCGCCTGGGCCGATGGCATGCTGGTGGCCGCTCATATGCGCCTGGGAGATTTTCTCGATGAACTCGGTCGCTATCGCCGGGGGCAGCTCAATTGCGCGGCGAATGTTGCCGATCTGCTGATCTCCGGGACTTATCCACTGGACGACAGCGAGCGGATTCTTGATCTGCTGGAAATCAGTTTGCCGGTGAAGGTGAGGCGTTTCACCCGGTATTGGGTGACCGTCGAGGCGAAGGTTTAACAGCAAGATCAAAAAAGGTGAGCCGTTTTTCAGATCTGGCGTGACAGAGAAGGAAAGCCCCCTTGATTCAACCTTCTCAGGATCGCCCTCCATGCAACCCACCCGTCTCACACCACTGGCTCGCACTTTGCGCCAACTCTTGCTGGGCGCCAGCCTGAGCTTCGGCGCTCTGCCTCTGGTGCATGCCGCTGATGCCAAGCCCTACCACATAGCACCGTCCTCGCTGGAGAACGCCCTCAACCAGTTTGGCCGTGAAGCCGGCGTGCTGATCTCCTTTGGCTCGCAAGTCACCAGCGGTGTGCAAAGTCGCGGCCTGGAAGGCAACTACACCCCTTCGCAGGGCTTGAACGCGTTGCTCGAAGGCACCGGCTTGCAAGCCCGCGCCGAGGGCAACAATGCCTTCAGCCTGCAACCGGCGGGTGATGCGGCGCTGGAGCTGGACACCTCTAAAGTGGTCGGCGACTGGCTCGGCGATGCGGCTCAAACCAACGTCTTCGAACACCCCGGCGCTCGCGATGTAATCCGCCGCGAAGAATTCGAACGCCAGGGCGCGACTCAGGCCAGGGACGTGCTCAACCGCATCCCGGGGGTCAATGCGCCGGACAACAACGGCACCGGCAGCCATGACATGGCACTGAACTTCGGCATTCGCGGGCTCAACCCTCGGCTGGCTTCACGCTCCACGGTATTGATGGACGGCATTCCGGTGCCCTTCGCACCTTATGGTCAGCCGCAGTTGTCGTTTGCGCCGATCAGCATGGGCAACATGGACGCGGTCGACGTGGTGCGCGGCGGCGGTGCGGTGCGCTACGGGCCGCAGAACGTCGGCGGTGTGGTCAACTTCGTGACCCGCGCCATTCCCGATGAGCCGACGGTCAAAGGCGGCTTCCAGACCGAAACGGGTCCCTCGTCCAGCCATGACGGTTTCAAAACCACCGGCAATTTACTGGCCGGCGGAACCGCCGATAACGGTCTGGGCGGCGCGATTCTGTACTCGGGAACCCGCGGTGGTGACTGGCGCGAACACAGCGACACCGAAATCGACGACCTGATCCTCAAGGGCAAATACCAGCTCGATGATGCCAACAGTTTCAACGCCATGGCCCAGTACTACGAAGGCAAAGCCGACATGCCCGGCGGCCTGAACGTCGCCGATTACGATGCTGACCCGTACCAGTCGACCCGCCCGAAAGACCAGTTCTGGGGCCGCCGCACGATGTTCAACTTCGGCTATCGCTATCAGGAAGATCGCCGCGAGTTCACCGCCAATACCTTCTTCACCAAAACCCTGCGCAGCGGTTATCTGGATCAGGGCACTTTCCTCTCGCTGTCGCCACGCGAGTATTGGGTACGCGGCCTGGAAACCCGTTTCGCCCAAGGCTTCGATCTCGGTCAGACCAGCCATGAAGTCGGCGTCGGCTATCGCTACATCAACGAGGCCGGCCACGAACTGCGTTACCGCACGCCAATCGCCAGCAACGAACTCCCGACCACCAACAGCCGCAACGACCGCGATACCCGGGGCGGCACCGAGGCCAATGCGTTCTTTGTCGATGACCGGATCGATATCGGCAAGTGGACGATTACGCCGGGCATCCGCTACGAAATGATCGAGTCGCAGCAGACCAACAACCTGACCAACGTGAAATACAAGGGCGACTACAACACCGCCCTGCCGGCGTTGAACGTGCTCTATCACCTGACCGACAGCTGGAACCTCTACGCCAACACCGAAGGCTCATTCGGCAGCGTGCAGTACAGCCAGATGCCTAATCGGGTGACCAGCGGCGAAGTCAAACCGGAGAAGGCGCGCACCTGGGAACTGGGTACCCGTTACGACAACGGCGCGTTGCGGGCAGAGATTGGTGCGTTCCTGATCAACTTCGACAACCAGTATGAAAGTAATCAAACCAACGACTCGGTGATCGCCCGAGGCGAAACACGTCATCAAGGCATCGAAACCAGCATCAATTACGCCCTCGACGACTTGAGCCCGGCGCTGGCCGGTTTCGATGTGTACGCGACTTACGCCTATGTGGACGCAACCATCCGCGAAGACGGGCCGAACAAGGGCAATCGCGTGCCTTTCTCCTCCAAGCACAAAGGCACGGTCGGCGTCGGTTATACCGAAGGCGCGTGGAAACTGAACCTGGATAGCAGCTATCAGAGTGATCAGTTCGCTGACAACGCCAACACCTCGGCCGAAAGCGCCGATGGCAGCACTGGCAAGATTCCGGGGTACATGTTGTTCAGCAGCCGCGCGGCGTATGACTTCGGGCCGAAGTTGTCGGACCTGAATGTGGCGGTGGGGGTGAAGAACATTTTCAACCACCAGTACTTCACCCGCTCGTTCGATGACAACAACAAGGGCAAGTATGTTGGGGAGCCAAGGACGGTTTATGTGCAGACGTCGGTAGCGTTCTGACCTCACCCATTGATCGGTCCCACGCTCTGCGTGGGAATGCAGCCCGGGACGCTCTGCGTCCCAGAATCGGACGCGGAGCGTCCATTGAGGCATTCCCACGCAGAGCGTGGGAACGATCAGTCAGAAATCATTAAATCCAGAAACAAGAACGGGCCTGCATAAGCAGGCCCGTTTTTTAGGTGGAGAGAACGTAGGAAGGTAAAAAGTGAATCAGGCCTCAGCCGTTTTGTGCAGCCTGTTCGTTCTCGAGAAACTCGTCTTCCAGCAGCGCATCGGCGGTAGGCCTTTCGAACGGCACTACAGCGGCACGTGGTTTGCCCCGCAGTTTGCCGAACAGATGTTCAAGCGCATGTTCGAGTTTTTCGGCCGCACCGTCGATCGCCAGTTCCAGGTTAGCGGCTTTATGAGTGACAGAAATCGGTTGATGGCCTTTTGGCCGCGCTTCCAGCTGGCAGCGCATATCGTGGGGACCGGGCTTGTCGCCGTTCTCGTCCCGCAGGTGGACCTCGACGCGGGTCAGGTCCTCTTCATAACGTTCGAGCGTGCTCTCAATGGTAGTACGTACCCACTCCTCCAGTCGGATGCTGCTTTGAATATGGTTATCGCTATTGACTTGGATTTGCATAGTTCATCCCTTATTTCAGCTAGCTCGCGAGAGGCCGGTCAGCTAGCCCTTGGGCGTCATCACCGTGACCTCTTGGTTACACAATCGGTGTGTACGCAGAACATTTCAACCCCTAAAAAAAGATAAATATTGATTCGCAAAAAAAGCCGGACAACGGGCAAAAGCGCTGTTAATGTCGGGAGTTGGGTCGCATCGCTCTTCAGTCACAATTGCTCACATCTGCTGCTCCGCCAGCGGGTGCAGACCACGAAATATCCCCGCCTCTTCCACCAACCAGTCATGTACCGCGCGTACGCCGGGATGGCTCAGCGCGCCCGGCGCATAGAGCAGCACGTAACGCTTGTGATTAGGCACCGCCAGGCCAAACGGCACGATCAACGTCCCGCGTTCCAGTTCATCGTTGAGCAGCGTTCGCCGCGCAATCGCCACGCCCATCCCGGCAATCGCCGCTTCGATGGTCAGGTGATTGCGATTGAAGGTGTGCCCACGCCGTACATCCGCGCCTTCGAAGCCGATAGCGTTGAGGTAAAACTCCCATTCCGCGTACTCGTAACTGCCGCGCCAGGCGGTGATGTCGTGCAGCAATGGAAAATGCACCAGGTCCGCCGGGCCGTGCAGTGGCGGCCTTGCGCGCAACAAGCTCGGAGCGCAGACCGGAAAGATCTGCTCATCCAACAAGGCTGTGGATAACAATCCTGGATAACTGCCGTCATTGAGGTCGATGGCCAAATCGAAGTCGCCCTCATGCAATGGCACGCTGCTGTCCTCAGCCACCAGTCGCAGCTGAATGTCCGGAAAGCGCTGTTGCAAACGCGGCAGGCGCGGGGTCAGCCATTTGCTCAGGAACGAAGGAATCGAGCGCAACCGCAAAATCCCGCTGATCATTCCCGCATCCAGTCGTCGCAATTCCGCATCGATGCTGCCGTAGGCTTCGTTGACGGTGATAGCCAATCGCTGGCCTTCGGCGCTCAATTCCACGCCCCGGGGGCGACGATGAAACAGGCGAAAACCTAGCCGCTCTTCCAGTTGGCGAATTTGCTGACTGACCGCCCCCGGCGTGATGTGCAGTTCTTCGGCGCAACGGGTGAAGGACAAGTGCCGCGCGGCACACGAAAACACGTGCAGCCAGACGTAGGTCTGGGCGTGCAATTGGCGACTCATTGTTTAGTCCTGCTAAAGGCTGTCTTAGGAAGTTTCGTTGGTCACGTAGGACCGAGGTTGGCAGTATCGCCGACATTGCGCTTGTCCTACAGAAATGGCGGCGATTTCTCTTCCATTGCTTGTATAGGCTTTAGCATGGCTATCAGTGTTTTCGATCTCTTCAAAGTCGGCATCGGTCCGTCCAGCTCCCATACCGTCGGCCCGATGCGCGCCGCCGCAACCTTCGCCCAAGCGCTGATTGACCAACATTTACTGGCCGACGTACGGCGGGTAGTAATCCGACTCTACGGCTCCCTTTCGGCCACTGGCGTCGGCCACGCAACCGACCGTGCCTGCATCATGGGCCTGATGGGCGAATGGCCAGACAGTATTGATCCGAACTCAATCGACAGCCGAATCCAAACCTTGCGTGAAACCGGCGAACTGAGTCTGGCCGGCAAATCGACCATTGCCTTCAACTGGCAGCGCGATCTCCTGCTGCTCGACGAGAGCCTGCCCTACCACCCCAACGCCATGTCCCTGACAGCCTTCGGCGAAACCGGCGAGCTGTTCGAGCAGACGTACTACTCGGTGGGCGGTGGTTTCATCATCGAAGCAGCCGAAGCCGTGTCTGGCATTGCGCCGGCCAGCGATGTGGTGCTGCCCTACGACTTCTCCAGTGCCGCCGAATTGCTCAAGCTCTGCAACCAGCACGGTCTGCGGGTTTCCGAGTTGATGATGGCCAACGAACGGGCTTGGCGCAGTGACGCCGAGATCCGCCAGGGGTTGCTGCATATCTGGTCGGTGATGCGTGAATGCGTCGAGCAAGGTTTGCGCCACGAAGGCATCCTGCCCGGCGGTCTGAATGTTCCGCGCCGCGCCGCGAAATTGCACCGCAGCCTGTTGGAAATCGGCAAACCGAATGTCATCAGCTCCACCTTGTCGGCCATGGAGTGGGTCAACCTGTTCGCCCTCGCCGTGAACGAAGAAAACGCGGCTGGCGGACGCATGGTGACCGCGCCTACAAACGGAGCGGCGGGGATCATTCCCGCCGTGCTGCACTACTACATGAAATTCAACCCGGACGCGTCGGACGATGACGTCGTGGCGTTCTTTTTGGGCGCTGCCGCTGTAGGCATTCTCTGCAAGAAAAACGCCTCGATCTCTGGCGCCGAAGTCGGCTGCCAGGGCGAAGTCGGTTCGGCGTGCGCCATGGCCGCCGCCGGCCTGGCCGACATACTCGGCGCCACTCCCGAGCAACTGGAAAACGCCGCCGAAATCGGCCTGGAACACAACCTCGGCCTGACCTGCGACCCCGTCGGCGGCCTGGTGCAGGTGCCGTGCATCGAGCGCAACGCAATCGCTGCCGTGAAGGCGATCAACGCCACGCAAATGGCCCTGCGCGGCGACGGCAAACACTTCATTTCCCTGGACCGGGTCATCCGCACCATGCGCGATACCGGCGCCGACATGCACGACAAATACAAAGAAACTTCACGGGGCGGCCTGGCTGTTAGCTGGGTGGAATGTTGAAGAACATTTCCTGACAGCCCGCAACACGTGAGCCCGAGCAAGAATAATAACGAGGCAAAAACGATGACCGATGTACGTACACCCGCTGCCGATAATCCCGCTGTAGACCTGACACGCAATAGCGAAATATCCCACAAAGGCTGGAGTAAACACGACACCACCTGGATGCTTGGCCTCTATGGCACGGCGATTGGCGCTGGCACGTTGTTCCTGCCAATCAACGCCGGTGTCGGTGGTTTCTGGCCGCTGCTGATACTGGCGGTGCTGGCGTTTCCGATGACCTTCTTCGCCCACCGTGGCCTGACGCGCTTCGTGTTGTCCGGCCGTTCCGGGGATATTACCGAAGTAGTGGAAGAACACTTCGGCATCGGCGCCGGCAAGCTGATCACGCTGCTGTATTTTTTCGCGATCTTCCCGATTCTGCTGGTGTACAGCGTGGCGCTGACCAACACCCTGAGCAGCCTCATGGAGCACCAGCTGCACATGACACCGCCACCTCGGGCGATCCTGTCGCTGGGTCTGATTCTCGGCTTGATGGCGATCGTCCGTTGCGGTCAGGGCGTCATCGTCAAATGCATGAGCGTACTGGTTTACCCGTTCGTTGCAGCGTTGCTGTTGCTCGGCGTCAGCCTGATCCCGAACTGGAACGGCGCGTTCTTTGCCACCGCCAGTGAAGGCATGCCGCTGCCGCTGTTCTTCAAGACCTTGTGGCTGGCGATTCCGGTGATGGTGTTCTCGTTCAACCATTCGCCGATCATCTCCGCCTTCGCCGTCGATCAGAAACAGCGTTACGGCGAGCAAGCCGAACGCAAAAGCAGCGGCATTCTCGCGATCGCTCACGTCATGATGGTCGTCACGGTGATGTTCTTCTGCTTCAGCTGCGTGCTGGCGTTGTCCCCGGCGGACTTGGCCGCTGCGAAGGCGCAGAACATTTCGATCCTGTCGTACCTGGCTAACCATTTCCAGACACCGGTCATCGCTTACGCCGCGCCGTTGATTGCGCTGGTGGCGATCACCAAATCCTTCCTCGGCCATTACATCGGCGCCAGCGAAGGTTTTCAGGGGCTGATCGTGAAAAGCCTGCGTGGCCGTGGTCGCGTCATGTCCGCCAGTTGGCTGAACCGCATCACTGCGCTGTTCATGATCCTCAGTTGCTGGGCCGTGGCGACCTTCAATCCGAGCATCCTGGGCATGATCGAAACCCTCGGCGGGCCGATCATCGCGTGCCTGTTGTTCCTGATGCCGATGTACGCCATCCACCGCGTGCCGGCCTTGCGCCAGTACTCGAATCAGGCCTCGAACGTGTTTGTGGTGTTGATCGGCTTGATTGCACTGTCTGCGATCATCTACTCGTTCATGCCCTGAAACGGGCAGGCAAAAAGAAGGCGGGCCAAAGTGCCCGCCGTTTTTTTGTCGTGTTCATTACCCCATCGTTTTCCCGGCATGCCCCTTGCTTTGTCTCCTGCGTTGCACGGATGAAAGTTACAGGAACATGGAAGGCCGATGGTCTGGTGTTGCGAACTAATCCCGATCATGGCTGGTCAACAACTGCACGTTCAATCAGGCGGTGACGCATCATGGACAACCCCTTTCAACTCATTACCGATGCCTTTGCACCGGATTATCAAGTCAACCTGAGCATTCAGGGGCTGGACGGCCGCATCATGCTGACCCTCTCCAAAAGTGGCCGCGTGGTGGCCAAACGGATGATCAGCGCCGAACAGCGCAATGACCCCAAGCGCCTCAAACGCCTGGTGCAAAGCATTCAATTCGGCATCGCCATCGAACAGGGCCACAGCGCCGTGGCCATCCTTGAAGCCATGACCGACGGCGACAATCGCAACCCGCCGCCGCCCTTGGTCAAATCCCGGCCCCGACCTTCAATGGGGCTTTAAATCTCGCCCTTCTCCACTTCGGGATGCTCACCGGAACCCGCACCGATCTTGCGTTGCGGGTGTTCGATCTTCACCGAAGGAAATTGCGACGAGGCGTAACGCACCACCAGAATCGCAAACGCCAGCAGCAGAATCCCGCCGCACAGGTAGATGATCCCCAAGTCCGGTGGATTGTGGTGCGAGACGTTGGAGATCAGCAGCCGCGTCAGTGCGGTGATCGCCACGTAGATCAGGAAGCGCACCGGCATGTGGTTGGTCTTGAAGTAAATCCCGACCATCGCCCCCAGTTCCAGGTAGATGAACAGCAGCAAGATGTCATCGATCTTGATATGCCCCTGTTCGAGCATTCCGAGGAACTCCATCACCGCCGCCCACGCGGTCACCGCACCGATGGCGAACAGCGCCAGGTAGTGGAAGGTCTCGACGAACAGGTTGCCCAGGGACTCGGCCAGTTGGTGCACGTTCTGCCGCAGGTTCTCGGCCCAGTTGATTTTCACTTTGAATGTTCCTTAGCTCGGTTCGAGCGGATGATGCGGGTTTGACGTGACGGTTGTTCTGCATGCAGAAAAAAGGCCAGATACTGTTGGGTGAGATGATGGCCGCGTGATATGAGACACGTTAGCGGTGGTTGGACGGACGCCATCGCGGGCAAGCCCGCTCCCACAGGGTCCGGCGGTGATCCTTGTGGGAGCGGGCTTGCCCGCGAATGGAGCGACTCGGTTCACCTGACAAACGCCGATTACGGTCTACATTAAAAAGCCACTACCCAAAGCGCAGGGATTCGCTTATCCTTTTCGCTGTATATAAATACAGTGGTCGAAACAGACAACTAATGTGAAGGCATGTGAGGTGGTGAATGGCCGTCGAAGTGGTATACCGCAGCAGCCGAGATCTGGAGCGCTTGTTCATGGATAAAGCCGAAGCTGACCGTCATGACAAAATGCTCGAACTGGCCGAATTGCTGGCTGAAGTGTTGCAAAAAGCCGTTCCGTCCCTGACCGAACAGCAAGTGGAAGAAGCCGGGATCTACATGGCGAAGAACCGTGATGTATTCGCCAAGGCATTCAAGAGCCAGCCGGACGCACTGTCCGAACTGCTGAATGCACCCGCCGAAGTCGCTGAGCCTGTTGAAGCAGCTGCACCTGTTGAAGTGACGGACGCTGAGCCGACCAAGCCAGCCAAAGCCGCCAAGACACCAAAGTAAGCAATGCCCGAATTGAATAGGCCCTGAGTCAAATGGCTCAGGGCCTTTTTCATGCCTGCGGGAAACCTGGATCTAGGGTTGTTCCAGCGCCTCGACCAACGCTTTGAAGAACCGCGCCGCCTCGCCGCCGGTGACCACCCGATGATCGAAGGTCAGGGACAACGGCAGGATCGGATGCACCACCACCGCTCCTTCGACCGCCACCGGTTCATCACGGATTGCCCCGGCGGCGAGGATCGCCACTTGCGGCGGCACCACCACCGGGTTGGCATAACGGCCGAACAAGGTGCCGAAGTTCGACAGGGTCAGGGTGGCGCCCATCATTTCCTGGGGCGGGATCGAGCGCGCCTGCACGTCGGCGCGCAGACGCATCACACCTTCTTTCAAATCCGCCGCCGTGCGTTGACCGACATCGCGCAGCACCGGCACGAACAAGCCGTCCGGCGTATCCACGGCAATGCCCAGATCGAGCCGTTCGTGTTGCTTGAGCGCCAGGGTTTTGCCATCGAAGGCGCTGTTGAGCACCGGCTCTACGGCGCAGGCGGCCGCCATCGCCTTGGCCAGACGAATCAGCGGTTCTCGTGCCTGCCCCCAGCGATGCAGATCGGCATCACCAAAAATTGTTACCGGGACAACTTCGGCATGGGACCTGGCCATGTTCAGTGCCATGCTGCGTCGCACACCACGCAGCTTCTCGCCGCCGAAGCGTTCGCGCTCTGTCTGGGCCGAGTTTTCTACGTCGCTGCGGGTGATCTGGCCGTCTTGACCGGAGCCGACCAAGGCGCTCAGTTCAACACCGAGTTGCCGAGCCAGTTGACGCACCGCCGGCGTGGCACGGTTCGCCAGATGCTCACGAGTCGAAGGCGCAGCGCCGATGAAAAATGCATCCTCCTGATTCGTACCGCCGCCCTCAAGCCGGCCCACCACGGTGCCCGCATCCGCTTCGCCTTCGTAACCGAGCAGAGGTTCGCCAACGTGAAGGATGTCGCCCTCGCCACCAAAGGTTTTCGCCACCACGCCGTCGTAGGGCGCGGGAATGTCCACCAGCGCCTTGGCGGTTTCCACCGACACCAGCAGTTGGTCGGCCTTGACGGTATCGCCGACCTTGACGTGCCAGCGAACGATTTCCGCTTCCTGCAAGCCTTCGCCCAGATCCGGCAGTTTGAAATATTTCATCGCAACCTCCTCTGTCAGGCGTGGTGCAGCACGATGTCGCAGGCATGAAGGATGTCTTCGACGCCGGGCATATACAGCGACTCCAGTCGATACAGCGGCGGCGGAATGTCTGGCGCGGTGACTCGCTGGATCGGTGCGTGCAATTCCAGAAATACCCGTTCGTAGAGGCTGGCGGCGATTTCCGCGCCGACCCCGCAGGAGCGTGGCGCTTCATGCACGATCACGCAGCGACCGGTCTTGCGCACCGAGGCTTCCATCGTGTCGAGGTCCAGCGGTTTGATACTGGCGACATCGATCACTTCCGCCGAGATGCCCTGCTCGGCCAGTTGCGTGGCGGCTTGCAGGGTTTCCATCACGCTGGCGCCCCAACTGATCAAGGTAAGGTCGCTGCCTTCACGCAGGGTGAAACAGCTGTCAAGCGGCAGGCGCTTGCCGTCATCCAGCAGCGGTTGCGGGTTCATTCGATAGAGTCGGGTCGGTTCGAGAAATATCACTGGATCCGGGTCGTCGATGGCCGCGAGCAACAAGCCATAGGTCCGGGCCGGCGAGGACGGGATCACCACCCGCAGCCCCGGAATATGCGCGAACAGGGCTTCAGTGCTTTCGCTGTGGTGCTCCGGCGCGCGAATCCCGGCGCCCATGGGCGTTCGCATCACCATCGGGCAGGTGATCCGCCCGCGCGTGCGGTTACGCATGCGGCTGGCGTGAGACACCAGGTGCTCCATGGTGGCGTAGATGAAACCCATGAACTGGATTTCCACCACCGGTTTCAGGCCTTGGGCCGCCATGCCCACCACCAGCCCGCCGAGCATGGTTTCGGCCAGCGGCGAGTCGATCACCCGCTTGAAGCCAAAGCTGTCGCGCAACCCCAGCGTGGCGCGGAACACGCCACCGTTCACCCCGACGTCTTCACCGAGGACGATGACGTTTTCGTCTTCGCTCATGGCCCGATGCAACGCCAGATTCACCGCTTCCAGCAGCGTCACCTTACCGTTACTCATGACCCGAACCTCCCGTCCGGCGCGCCACCCGTTCGAGAAACTCTTCGCGCTGTTCGGCCAGGGCTTGTGGCCACTGCGCGTAGACATGATCGATCACCGACTCCGGTGGCTGCAGGCCCGCCGCTTCGAAGTTATCCACAGCCCCCAGCACCAAACCTTGGCATTCGCTGATCAGTGCCTGTTCGCGGCCTTCGTCCCACACGCCCTGCCCGGCCATGAAGCGTTGCAGGCGTTTGATCGGTTCTTCGAGCCAGGCCTGCTTGACCTCGTCCGCCGACCGGTAGCGCGTGGCATCGTCGGCAGTGGTGTGATCGCCGAGGCGATAGCTCAGGCATTCGAGTAACACCGGACCTTTCCCGTGGCGTGCCCGTTCGAGGGCTACTTGTATGCGGTCGTAAACGGCGAGCATGTCATTGCCGTCGACTTGCTCGCCGTGAAACCCGGCGCCAATGGCTTTCTGCGCCAAGGTTGGGGCGCCGCACTGAATGCGTCGCGGCACCGAGATCGCCCATTGGTTGTTGTTGATCACAAACACCACCGGCAACTGCCAGGCGCCAGCAACGTTGAGGGCTTCGAGGAAATCACCTTTGCTGGTTCCGCCGTCGCCGCAAGTAGTGACGGCGACCCGATGCTCGCCACGGATTTTGAAGGCGCTGGCGACGCCGCAGGCATGCAGGGCCTGGGTGGCAATCGGCACGCAGATCGGAAAATCCTCGGCCACCGCCGGGTCGGCAAAGTCGCTGCCACGCTCATCGCCGCCCCAGTACAAAAGGATTTCTTCCATGCGCACACCACGCATCAATTGCACGGCGGTGTCGCGGTAATACGGGATCAGTACGTCTTCGGTGTGCATCAGGCTGCCGACCGCGACGCCAATGGCTTCCTGGCCCAAGGTCGGCGCATAAGTGCCGATGCGCCCGGTGCGTTGCAGGGCGACAGCTTTCTGATCGAAAAGGCGGGTCAGGACCATCTGCCGATACAGACGAGTCAGCAGATTGAAGTCGTCGGCCCAGGAGGGAAGATTGCCGAGCGGCTGACCATCAGGGGATAAAAAACGGGTGTACGGCAGCTCAACCTTGTGAGGCATCACAGGGCTCCTGGCACGCGTGAGTCGGCGTGCATTTGTCAGGCCCGACGCTTGTGACGCAGGGCTTGAGGAGCAAGTCGGCTGGATAGGCCCTCACTCCTTCATCGGTTCAAACTTTTCATCAGTACAACATCACCGGTACAGCACTTTCTCCGCCAACTCATCCGCCACCCGGGCCGGAGAACGCTTTTCCGCTTGGGCATGAGCGAAGACTTCGGTCAGCCGAGAACTGATTTTCGACAGGTGCGCGGTGATGGTCGTCAGCTCCTCCCCGCGGTGTTTGAGCGACACGTAGATCAGCCCGCCAGCATTGATCACGTAATCGGGCGCATACAAAATGCCCCGGCGCTCTAGCTGATCGGCGATTTCCAGATGGATCAGTTGGTTGTTTGCCGAACCGGCGACCGCCGCGCAGCGCAGTTGCGCCACACTGTTGCTGTTAAGCACACCGCCCAGGCCGCAGGGCGCGAGTATGTCGCACGGTGTGCTGAGCAGCGCGTCGTTGGCGATTGGATGAGCGCCCAATTGCTCCATGGCCAACTGCACTTTACCGTGATCAATATCGCTGACCAGCAACTCGGCACCGGCCGCGTGTAGCTGTTCGGCCAAGGCATAACCGACGTTGCCCAGGCCTTGAATGGCGATGCGCAAGCCTTCGAGATTATCGCTGCCCAAGCGGGCCATGGCGGTGCTGCGAATGCCGGCAAATACGCCCATGGCGGCGTGCGGTGCCGGGTCGCCCGCAGCGGTGGTGCTGGTGACGAATTGTGTTTGTTGGGCGATGCAATCCATGTCCGCCACCGAGGTGCCGGCGTCGATGGCGGTGATGTAACGACCGTCGAGTTCGTTGATGCAGCGCCCGAAGGCTTCAAATAGCGCGGCGCGGTTTTCCACATGGGCCGGGCGAAGAATCACCGCAACGCCACCGCCCTGAGCCAGGCCGGCCAGGGCCGCCTTGTAACTCATGCCTTGGGCAAGGCGCACGGCATCCTCGATCGCGGATTCATCGCTGGGGTAAGCAAGGTAACGACACCCGCCCAGGGCAGGCCCCAGACGGCTGTTGTGGATGGCAATCACCGCCTTCAACCCGGTGACCGGATCGACGCTCAGGTGCAGCGATTCAAGGCGAGTGCTTTGCATGAGAGCGAACATCGTAGGGCTCCCGAATCACTTCTTGTAGTCGCCAGTATAGGCTTGCGCACAAAAATTGCAGAAGCGCACCGGAATAAGCGGCGGCGCTTTGAACGCTTTCGGACATAACCTGTTACTACCTATGTGCAGTACTGGACGAAAGCGTGTGACGGGTCTAAAACGAGGCATTGCCCGGAGATTTTGATGACCCCGCGCCAACGTTTTTTCGATTGTCTGCAACGATCACCGCCCGCGCTGTTCGAGGCGGCGCTGTGGATGGCTGTCGAACACGATAAAGAGCTGGATCCCGAGACAGTGCTGGCGGACTTCAAGGACCTGCAACAGCGGGTCAGCTATGGGTTGCCGATGCTGCCGGTGAGTGAATTGGCCCAACCGTTGTTGCGGCGAATGAATGACCTGGGGTTCGCCCAGGACGACTCCACGCCCTTGCGCCCGCAAGTGGCGTTACTCAATAAAGTGCTGGAACGTCGGCGGGGCCAGCCGCTGGTGCTGGGCCTGATTGCGCTGGAACTGGCCAGAAGGCTGGAGATTCCCATGGTCGGGGTCAACTTTCCCGGGCATTTCCTGCTGCGGGTGCAAGGCGCCGATCACCTGCTCGACCCGTGCGGCGGGCGACGGCTGTACCCCAATGATTGCCGCGAACTGCTGCAACGCCAATACGGCCCGAACATGAAGCTGGGCGCCGAGCATTTACTGACTGCCGAGCCGGTGCAGATGCTGCAACGGCTGTCGCGCAACCTGCGCCAGTTGTACCTCACGAATGACGACTACATCGATGCCCTGATCGACGCCGAGCGCGTGCTTGAACTGGGCAACGCCAGCGCCTCCGACTATCTGGCCCGGGCCAGCCTGTATCAACGCCTGGACTGCCCGAATGCCGAGCGCTTTGACCTTGAGCATGCGCTGCTGCTCAGTGACGATCCGATCCAACGGATTCGCCTGACTGAACGACTCGGGCACCTACCGCCCAATTCGGTCGTGCATTAAAAGCAAAAGATCGCAGCCTTCGGCAGCTCCTCATTGGGATGGCGTACATCCTGAGCTGCCGAAGGCTGCGATCTTTTGATCTTGTTTATGACAACCTTGTTATGGGGTATCGGGCTGATTCGCCGGATGGGCCAGGAAGAAGGCTGGGTGTGTCGCTGCCAACGCCGCCACTCGACGAATTCGCGGGTAGGCTTCCAATGAAATATTGAAGCGCTCGGCTGCATACAACTGCGGGATCAAATAGACGTCCGCCAGCCCCGGTTGATCGCCAAAGCAATAACCGGTGTCACCGATCAATTGCTCCACCGTCGCCAACCCTTGGCTGATCCAGTGACCGATCCACTCCACCACCTGCGGCTCATCGTGCCCCAACTGCCGAAGCTTGTTGAGCACGCTGACGTTGTGCAGCGGATGCACATCACACCCGATCACCGCCGCCACGCCACGCTCATGAGCGCGGACGGCCAAGTCTTTGGACAGCAATGGCACCTGTGGATAACGTTCCTCCAGGTACTCGATGATCGCCGGTGACTGGATCAGCAACTCGCCTTCGTCGGTGCGCAAGGCTGGCACCCGGCCTTGCGGATTGATGCCCAGATACGTCGGCTGCCGATGTTCGCCACCTTGCGGCGCGATCAGGTTGATTGGCAGCGCCTGGTAATCCAGCCCCTTCAACGCCAGCGCGATACGCACCCGGTAAGACGAGGTCGAACGGTAGTAGGTATAGAGTTCCATGACCCGATCCTCTTAACGCGCCGGCAGCACTTTGCCGCGGCATTCGCCGAAACCGATGGAAGCAAAACCCTCGCGGCTGCAACGCGCGCGCAGAATGATTTCGTCGCCGTCCTCAAGGAATTTACGCACCTCGCCCGACGCCAGTTGAATCGGTTTTTTACCGCCCTCGGTGATTTCCAGCAGGCTGCCGAACTGACCGTTTTCAGGACCGGACAGCGTGCCCGAACCGAACAGATCACCGGCCTGCAACTGGCAGCCGTTGACGCTGTGGTGCGCAACCAGTTGTGCAACGGTCCAGTACATGTGTTGGGTGTTGCTGAGGGTCAGGCGACGGGCTGGCAGATTTTGCTCGCGCATCGATTCGGTCAGCAGCAGCACTTCGAGTTCAATGTCGAAGGCACCGGCAGCCTGATCACGTTTGTCGAACAGGTACGGCAACGGCTGCGGATCGCCTTCCGGGCGCGCAGGCTGGGCACGGCGGAACGGCTCCAGCGCTTCGGCCGTCACCACCCACGGCGAAATGCTGGTGATGAAACTCTTGGAGAGGAATGGACCCAGCGGCTGGTATTCCCAGGCCTGGATGTCCCGCGCCGACCAGTCGTTGAGCAGGCAGAAACCGGCGATGTGATCGGCGGCATCACCGATGGCGATGGAGTCGCCCATCGCGTTGCCCTGGCCGATCCAGATGCCCAGTTCCAGTTCGTAGTCCAGACGTGCGCACGGGCCAAACGTCGGCTCGCTCTGGCCGGCCGGCAGGGTCTGGCCTTTCGGACGACGCACGTCAGTGCCAGACGGGCGAATGGTCGATGCACGACCGTGGTAACCAATCGGCACGTACTTGTAGTTCGGCAGCAACGGGTTGTCCGGGCGGAACAGTTTGCCGACATTCTGCGCGTGCTCGATGCCGACGTAGAAGTCGGTGTAGTCGTTGATCCTCGCTGGCAGGTGCATTTCGCAATCCGCCGCCAGCGGCAGCAGCTTCGCGCCTTGAGCCTCGATCTTGCCGTGCAGGGTGCTGCCTTCGGCAAACAGTTCCAGCAGACGTTCGCGCAAAGAGACACGAGCCTCGCGGCCCAATTCGAAGAACGCATTCAACTGGCCGCCACGGGTGGCTTCGACTGCTTTCTTCGCAATGCCATCGAACAGGCCGGCATCCAGTGCCGCTTCCAGATCAAAGATATGGTCGCCGATCGCCACGCCACTGCGCGGCGCGGAGCCCTTCACGCTGAACACGCCTAACGGCAGGTTTTGCAGCGGAAAATCCGCGTGGCCGTTGGCGGAGGCAACCCAGCTACGAGTGATGGAAGTCTGAGTCATGGGTTATCTCCGGGTCGGGTCGAAAGTGGCGGGCAACGTAGCCCAGCAAGCGTCGTAATTGTTTTGCAGTTGCGGGCAATCCAGGGCGAATCGGCTCGGGCGCAACACTTGGCTGGTCTCGAACATGAAGGCCATGGTGTTATCGATTTTAGCCGGCGCCAATTCAGCGTTGATCGCCTTGGTGCAGGTCTCGCCGTCGGGGCCGTGGGCGCTCATGCAGCTGTGCAACGACGCACCGCCAGGCACGAAACCTTCGGCCTTGGCATCGTATTCGCCCTGGATCAGGCCCATGAATTCGTTCATCAGGTTGCGGTGGAACCACGGTGGACGGAACGTCTTCTCGGCCACCATCCAGCGTGGCGGGAAGATCACGAAGTCGAGGTTGGCCAAACCATGCACGCTGGTCGGCGAGGTCAGTACAGTGAAAATCGACGGATCCGGATGATCGAAACTGACCGTGCCGATGGTGTTGAAACGGCGCAGGTCATATTTGTACGGCACGTTGTTGCCGTGCCAGGCGACCACGTTCAGCGGCGAATGATCAAGCTCACAACCCCACAACTGGCCGAGGAATTTCTGTACCAGGGTGGTCGGTTGTTTGAGGTTTTCGAAATGGGCCACCGGCGTCAGGAAGTCGCGAGGGTTAGCCAGACCGTTGCTGCCGATCGGCCCCAGATCCGGTAGGCGCAGCGGGGCGCCATGGTTTTCCGCGATGTAGCCGCGGGCTTGCGGGTCGAGCAGTTCGACGCGGAATTTCAGCCCGCGAGGCAGAACGGCGATTTCCAGCGGTTCCAGCTCCAACACACCCAGTTCGGTGGCGATGCGCAAACGGCCAAGTTCCGGCACCAGCAGCAGTTCGCCGTCGGCGTTGAAGAACACGCGTTCCATGGAACGGTTGGCGCGGTAGTTATAGATACTGATCCCGGACGGTTTTTCCGCGCCCGAGTTGGCGGCCATGCTCACCAGCCCGTCGATGAAATCGGTCGGTTCGGTCGGAATGTCCAACGGATTCCAGCGCAGGCGATTGGGGGTTACTTCACCCAATGGGCCGCCGGCCAATTGCCGATCCAATTTGACGAATGCCGGATGGTTGGCCGACGGCTGAATGCGGTACATCCAGGTCCGTCGTGCTTCGCTGCGAGCCATGGTAAAGGCCGTACCGGAGAACAGTTCGGAGTACAGGCCGTAAGGGGCTTTTTGCGGGGAGTTCTGGCCGACGGGCAGTGCGCCCGGCAACGCTTCGCTGCTGAATTCGTTGCCGAAGCCTGACTGGTAAGCCAGCGCTGGCGCCGTTGAATCGAGGTTCATGGAGCCTCCTGAACGGGGAGTAGGCAATGGCCTGTCACTCTGCTGAAGAGGTCTTGGCACGCCTGGGTTATTTTTATCGTAATTCGATTACGCATAACGTAATTTGATTGGTATTGACCGTCAAGCTATAAAGACGCCCATTCGTCCCGGGATCACACCGCCTCCATGACCAGCGAAAGCAACGGTAAACAGAAAGTCCGCTCGGCCGAGGTCGGCACCGACATCCTCAAGGCGCTTGCCGAGCTGTCGCCATCCACCTCTCTGTCGCGCCTGGCCGAACACGTGCAGATGCCGGCGAGCAAGGTTCACCGCTATTTGCAGGCGCTGATCGCCAGCGGTTTTGCCGAGCAGAACCCCGCCACCAACCACTATGGCCTCGGCCGTGAAGCGCTTCGGGTCGGCCTGGCTGCTTTGAACAGTATGGACGTGCTGAAAGTCGCCGCCCTGCCCTTGGCCGAGTTGCGTGACGATCTGAATGAGACCTGCTTTATAGCGGTGTGGGGCAATCAGGGCGCGACGGTGGTGCACATCGAACCGGCGGTGCGCGCGGTGACAGTGGTTACGCAATTGGGCTCGGTTTTACCGTTGCTCAGCTCGTCGACAGGGCTGGTGTTCAGTGCCTATTTGCCCCACCGAGAAACCGATGAGTTACGTGATCTCGAAGTTCGCGCCGTCGACGTTCATCCGTTGGCCGATGAGCAGGCTTACACCACATTGTGCGAACAGATCCGTGAACGCGGCTTGCACCATGTTCACGGCTTGCTGATGCCCGGCGTGGATGCGTTGTCGGCGCCGGTGTTCAATGCGGTCGGACAGGTGGCGGCGGTGATGACCATCGTCGGCCCGACCTCGTTGTTCCATGCCGATGAAAACGGCCCGGCGGCGCAGCGTTTGCTGGCGGCGACCCGGGCCGTGAGTTGGCGGATGGGGTATCAAACTGAAGACTTCAACCGCTGAGCGGGATCCGGAAGTAATGGCCAGCCTTGACTGTTACACAAGGGTGGTTTTGCTGACTGAGCTGTCAGGATCGGCCAGGATCTCTTGGATCGCCTCGAGCGCCCGCTCCTCCAAGCCTGGTTGGCCTGTGGCCGCGCAGTACAGTTTTTCGACTTCTCGCGCATCGCCCAGCAAGTCAATGAGATTTTTCTGCACCTGACTGGCTCCCGCTCCACCTATCCCGGCCTTGCCCAGCGACGCCAGTTCAATCAACGCTTCCTTGAAATGCCCCATGGCTTTTGCCCGGTCACCCTCGGAGTAGGCC
Organism: Pseudomonas sp. JV414; assembly: GCF_032424305.1. Classification (NCBI taxonomy): domain Bacteria; kingdom Pseudomonadati; phylum Pseudomonadota; class Gammaproteobacteria; order Pseudomonadales; family Pseudomonadaceae; genus Pseudomonas; species Pseudomonas sp. JV414. The sequence goes on from NZ_VYKC01000007.1 coordinate 57,883, forward strand.
ACGCCCCCCTGCACCAAATTCTGGGTCAGCAACGCGGCACTTAATGCAATACCTACAGGCGGAAAGACGATGCTGATCACGCTAACTGCTGTCACGACAGCGTCGTACACCAGGCCGGCAATGATTTCGTCGAGGCTTTGGGTGGCCTCATCGACATCAGAAATGATCTTGTATACCACGTCGTTGTAGCAGTCGTTCAGATCGGTGACGCGACTGTTACGCACCAGCACTGGCGCTTCTGTGAAGTTGGCCAACTGCTCAAGATCCGTCAGATAGGTACCAACCTGCGGCTGGTACTTCACGAACGCCCGATCATACAGGTAGTCACCAATGCCCCGGGTTTTCACGGCGGGTACAAAATCCTTGAAGGGACGCAGTTCGCAGCCATCCGGTGCATTCGGGGTATACAGATATTCTTCGACTTTCCCGGCCACAAGCAGCCTGAACACGAATACCCCCACCACCAGACGATCCCGGAGAAAGAGCTTGAACAAGGCACTGTGGCGCACATCACCAGGCGCTTCACCGACGGGACTGGCCGGCTGCATCGAACCGAACGCCACGATAACCTTCTCGATCTCGATGACATGCTGTGGTGGTACGCGCCCCGTGAAAGCCGCTTGCATGAGTGACACGGTCATCTGCCGACGCATTCCGCCTATGCAAATCCCTCGCTTTAACAGTCCTTCGGGATTGGAGCGGTTGAGATATACCGAACGCAACATATCGATGTACTTCTCACCGGGGCGCAACGTTTTCGACCAACTGGAAATATCGCGGATATCAAGCGTTCTGATATCCGGATGGTCTGTCGCCCACGTGAAGCGTGGGTAAAGAGGCTGGCCGACGCCGCTGGCTTCAAAATGCACTTCACGAACAATCAGTTCAGTCAGTGTCATCTGTTGTTCCTGACTGATTTGCACATAAATCCGGTCAGGGTTGACCGCTAAACTTTCACCTCGTTGCAGTAATACTTGTTCGACCCGTTGCTTGATAAGGTCGAAGCAAAACCGCTCGTAGGAAATGAACCCGCCCTGGCGCACCTCAAGGGTTTTCAGAGCCTTGAGTTCGCAATTGAGTCGCGTGAAGCGCTGACGCTGTTCATCGGAGGCATTACGATAACCATAGGGTGTCAGACTTTCTTCTTGCGCCACCAGCCATGCCCGATGATTGAAAACAATACTCTTCAGCACTTCCTCTCCTTGATAGAAAGAAGGTGCCAATCTGGAGCCGCGCCAATTGCTGGGTCGTGGCGGAATTGTTTTCAGGTAACCGCCAATCTCTTCCCGTTCCAGCGCGTGGGTCTGCCATACCAGATAATCACGACCTTGTTCCGTCGCCGTCCAGGCGCTGAGAGATAGATCCAGCACCCTGAAGGTTGCAAAGCGGTGCCACTCCTGCCCCCCGGGCGCTCCCGGCGCGTACAAAAACCAATCGTGCGAATAGCTATCAAGAGGGCCGACGACGACCACATCGCAAAGTGGACGGGTGTCTTCACGCAACTGCAAGGGCGCCAGCGTCAGACTCATATCTCCGGCTACTGCACGTCGAATCAGTTGCAGGTTGGCGTCGTCGAGGTGTCCCTGGAGCTTCGCGGCAAATGCACTCAGTAAAAGCCGGTCACGAGTGACATTGTTCATGGCTGCCAGCACACCTGCTTGCTGGTAGACACTCCGAATTTTATTCCCAAAAGCTGCGCGCACGTCAGTGGTAAACACCTCTTCCAGCCATTGCTGGTTTAGGCCCGATGGCAAAAGTCCGTCGCTCTTGAAAGTGATCTGGCTACGCTGACCATTTTCATGCAGCCCGTGCAGCAGCAAGTCGGTCAGAGATCGCTTGTCCTCCTGAACATAGATTCGACCAGCTTGCTCGAACACATAACGGCAGTGGGTCGTGATGTTGTCGGGGTCAGCGGTTGCGCCAAACTCCATTAGCAGCGCCTGACTCATCAGATTCCGGGCATAAGCTTGTACACTGGTGAAGTGCCCGAGTTGTTTTTCCAGATCGTTACGGCTGCCGATCAACTGTTGTTCCAGTTCGCCGTAATGCAATTGATCGGCGGCGCCCACGTACTTAAACCATTGCGGACGGCTGTCGCTTACCGCGGAGTAAATTGTATTCATGATATTAATTTCTGTCCTATAGATAGTCTGAAAACCAACTTTACCGTTGGCTTCTTTAAAACTACCCCAGAACAAACTAACAACAAACCGCCTATCCAATACCAAATATGCGCAGCCCATACCGCATGTAACGACACCCTCACAAAACTCAAAACTCAATACAGCCTCAACAGCCATAAAATCAACTGCACAACCCAAGTAACTTTGCCTTTGCCACGGCTTGCGTCCTGCGCTCCACTCCTAACTTTCCGTGAATACGCCGGGCATGGGTTTTAACAGTATGCAAAGAAATGAACAGGGCATCTGCAATCTGTTGATTGGAATGACCGAGTGCTATTAACTCCAGTACTTGTCGTTCACGCTGGCTCAATGCACCTATTTCACCTGAACGCAGGATAAGTTCGTCTGGCAAAACAGAAGACCGGGCTTCAAACAATGCACCCTGACGCTGTCTCAACTCTCTCAACACCTGTTGTCCCTGGTATCGCTCCACACTGCAAACGCCCTCTTGCAACATACCGATGGATTGTTCCGTACGGCCGGCGAGCCACAATGCTTCGGCTACCGCCAGTTGCAACTCAGTGGCGAGCGCCCACATACCGCGCGCCTGTGCGTGTGTCATCAAAAACTCAAGCTGTGCCGTGGCATCAGACATCTGCGGCGCTAACCGGACTCGGGCGAGGATCAGCAGGTATTCGATCCGTGGAATCAACTCCAGAGTGGCCGGCGGCGCCTGTCGTGCCCGGGGCCCGCGATAGTGTTTGAGTACCCGGCTCAACGCCTCGCGCGCCAGCTCGGGACGTCCCTGTTGCAACCAGAAATGACTACTGACCTGCAACAGCACTCCTCGGTAGACCGTGTCCGGAATCTGCCGCTGCTGCATCAAGCGCTCGGCATCGCGCAAGCGAACAAAGGCCTGGGCGTAATCGCCTTGATTGGCCGCCAATTGCGCCTGACCGAGAAAACCGTAGAGCACACGTTTGTCGTGGCTGCGCAGACAATCGTCGAGACCGTGCTGAAAGAACTCGGTGGCCCGTTCCTCCTGCCCCATGCATAACGCCAGTCGTCCACGTCGCAGGGCGATGCGCCCGAGCAGAGGCGTGGGCCGATCCCCTTGCTGGCAGAGCAGTTCGTGCACGTTGAGCAACAGGCTCTCGGCGCGGGCCGGAGCCCCCCGCTGCTCCAGCAATTGCGCATGATCAAGTTCCATTAAGCCCTCGAACACCAACGAACCTCGCGCCCGCGCCAGGCACAGTGCCTCGCGGTTATGGGCTTGCGCCACGTCGAGTTCGCCTCTTAGCAATGCCTGTTGCGTCAGACCGGACAAACACATCAGGCGCGCCGTCCAGCATTCGGGATCGAGCGCGCTCAACGCTTCAAGGAAGTGCGCGCGCGAAGTCTCCATTCGTCCCTGTAAATGCAGCAACCAACCCTGCAGAGCCTGCCAGCGTGCAATCAATTGACGCTGAAGCAGCGCCGAGGGTTGAGGCGTGAAGTACGCCAAATGAGCAATGCAGGCATTCGCCTGTTCGAAACGTCCGGCGAATAACAGCGCAGCTGTTATCAATCCGACCAACTGCGGGCTGCCCAGCGTCAGTTCCTCGCCTTGCTGCTCATGCAAACGCAACAACAGCACCACCGTCTGCTCCTCGAACAAATGCTCGAAACTGAAGTGCTGCAGCAGGCTGACCGCCACTTCGTATTCCTCGGCGAGCAATGCCTGCTCGAAGGCCGATTTCCAGTCCTGTTCGGCACAGAACCACTGACAGGCACGCCGATGCCAGGAGCGTCCCGACGGCCATTGCTCATCGCGCAACAACTGGCTGAACGGGGTGAAAATCTGTAGCCAGTCGGTGGAGTCCCGCCAGGGTTCGATAAAACAGCCCAGCGCTTGCAAGGTCCGCAAGTACTGAGCGCCCTCCCCGGCCCCGAACAGGTGATCGCACAACCGGGCATTGAAACGGGGCAAGTGGGCCAGCACCCGCCAGGCCTCACTTAACTCAGGCGTCAGCGAACTGAACAACTCATGTTCCAGGTAATCGAGCAAGGTGTCCGCCCGTCCCAGGGGTTTGTCCTGACGCGACCAGTCGCACTTCTGCAGCAATGCAATCCGCACACCGGCACACCAACCACCCGTGCGCAGGATGATCCGACTGGCCACCTTGCTGGCTTGCTCCGGTACCCAGGGCTGCAATATCTGCTCGACTTCGACCGAGGTAAAAGCCAGCGAAGCGCTCTCGCATTCGTACAACTCATCATCAAGCAGCAACCTTGGCCAATTGCAGGGCGGCCGGCGGCGGGCGCCCAGCCACCAGGTCAGCATCGGGCTGCTGATCGCCAGCATGCGATCCAGCAGCGAGTCCAGCGCCGGGTTCGGCAGACGGCAGTAGTCATCGAGAAACAGCCAGGTCGGCGTCTGCAATCGCGCCAGACAGCCCAACAACCCGGTTTCATCCGATGAGGCCAGTCCCAGCATCTGCGCCAGACGATGACGAAAATCCGCCGCGCTACACGCTACGCCAGACAATGGCAGCCAATGCACTCGACACTGGGTTGGCGCCTGCAACAGGCATTCGGCGAGCAGCGCGCTCTTGCCACTGCCGGCGGGTGCGCAGAGCAATTTCACCCGTGCCGTCGAAGCCAATAACGGCTCGCTCAAACGGGCCCGCGACAGGTGATGAGAGGACAGGCGGGGCAGGAATCCAGAACGGTCCAGACACGGAGTCATGGCGGTCATTGCGGCGTGCCTTTTTATAATTGTCCGGCCACCCTAGCCCTCTATAACCCGCTTGTTGAGAAGTATTCAGGACGCTGATCGGCGCCCATAAAAAAGGCGACCCGCAGGTCGCCTCTGGTGATGCCTATGTATCAAAACCCTTACCGAACGCCCTCGGCGCGCAGGGCCGACGGGGTGTAGTCCGCAGACTTGGCGTTGAAGCCGAATTCGAAGCTGTGCTTCTCTTCGTTCTTCATTCCCAGGGCAATGTATCGGCCGGCAATGATGTCGTAGAGCGCCTCCAGGGTGTAGGCCGGAGTCTGATGATCGTAGTAATACTGGGCGTGACCTTCGGCCACTCGCCACAGTTGGCCGCGACCGTCGTAGTGATCCGCCAGCGCCACTTGCCAGCTGTCTTCGTCGAGGTACATATGGCGCTTGGCGTAGATGTGCCGCTCGCTCGACTTGACCGTGCCGACCACTTCCCAGACCCGGTGCAGCTCATAACGGGTCAGGTCCTGGTTGATGTGCCCGGCCTTCACCACGTCATCGTACTTGAGGCTCGGCGAGTCGAGTTTGTAGCTGTTGTAGGGAATGTACATTTCCTTTTTGCCGATCAGTTTCCAGTCGTAGCGATCAGGCGCGCCGGAGAACATGTCGAAGTTATCCGACGTGCGCAGACCATCGGCGGCGGTGCCCGGCCCGTCGTAGGCCACTTGAGGTGCGCGTCGCACTCGACGTTGACCGGCGTTGTAGATCCACGCCAGACGCGGCTCTTTTACCTGGTCGAGGGTTTCATGCACCAACAATACGTTACCCGCCAAGCGCGCCGGCGCGGTCACCGATTGCTTGAAGAAGGTCAGTACGTTGGCGCCTTTTTCCGGATCCAGATCCTTCATCAATTGCGGTACGGCGATCTCTTCCTCGAAGCGGATCGGCGTGTAGCTGCCGTTGGTCTGTGGGGTCACTTGGGTGATGATGCGTCGCAGGTTGCCGCCGTGATAACGGGTGATGTGGTTCCACAGGACCTCGACGCCGTTCTTCGGAATCGGGAACGCGTAGTAGCGGTTGCCGGTGAAGTTGGCCAGGCCGTTACCGTCGTTGATGCTGTTCACATTCAGCGCGCTGCGCTTGGCCGACTCGTAGATTTCCGGCGGCAGGCCCACGGTGCGATGGGTCGGGTAAACCGGGATCTTGTAGGTTTCCGGGTAGCGCTTGAACATCGCCACCTGGCCATCCGAAAGCTTGTCCTTGTACTTATCAACGGTTGCAGCAGTGATGGTGAACAACGGTTTTTCGCTGGCGAACGGGTCAGCCAGGAAGCCTTTGCTGTCGACCGCGCCGGCGTTTTTCGGGATGCCACCGGTCCAGGCCGGGATCGAGCCGTCGGCGTTGCCGGCCTTCTCGGCGCCCAGTGGCGTGAGTGTGGTGCCGAGCTTGTTGGCTTCTTCCGGCGAGACCGCCGCCATCACGTTGGCGGCCAGCAGGCTCAGGGCCAGGGCGCCGCATTGCAGAATCATCTTGCGCATTAACATCATCCTTCTCAGCCAGATCAGAAGTTCACACCGAAGCTCAGCGCCAGGAAGTCACGGTCTTCCAGGACGTTGTAGTCACCGCCGAAGAAGTCGGTGTAACTGAGGCTCGCGGTATAGGTGTTGCGGTAATCGGCATCGACACCGACGCTGACCGCTTTGGCGCCTTCGTTGAACAGCCCGTTGGGACCGTAGCCGGCGACGTCATGGGACCAGGACAGGTTGGGTTTGAGGTTGATCCCGCCAATCACGTTGGCGTAATCGAGGATCGCCCGGGCGCGGTAGCCCCAGGAGGTGGAGGTGACGAAGCCATCGGTATCGCCACCGAAACCGTACTGGCCGTAGACCGAATCACGGCCATAACGCAGCTTGCTCCGCGACTCCAGACCACCAACCCGTACCACCGCTGCTTCACCGACCAGAGTCAGCCGTTGGGCACCCAGCACTTGGTCGAAGAAATGCGTCAGGGTGCTTTGGACCTGGGTCACTTCCTTGCGGCGATAACCCGTGTTGTCGGCACCTGGCCGGGTCGCGACAGGCGATGCGGCGCCGCCGGCGATCGGGTTAAGCAGTGCCAGGGTCAAGTCGTTGGTGTTGACCTGTACTGGAGCGTTGGGCCGGTAGCTGATTTCGCCAGTCCAGGCAGTGCCGGTGGGCAACGTGGTGGAGAAGCTCGCACCGTACAGACGAATGTCTTCCGGGTATTCGAGGTAATACTGACCGCGCCCGAGCATCACGCTTTGGGCCAGGCCCGAGCCACTGCCCGGTGCCAGACGGTTGGCGGCGCTGATCATGCCCGGCAGCCTGGCCAGTGTCGACAGCCCGGCGGTGGTGGTGCCGACGGTTGGTGTGCGACTGTGGTAATTCATGAAGTAGAGGCCGTATTCGGTGTCGTCACCGAGCCAGCGCAAGGCAGTGCCCCACTGCCCGGAATCCCGGGCATCGCGGTCGCCGCCACGGGGCACGATCACGCCCTCACGGGAGACCTGGATAGGTTGGCCAAAGGCTGCCGCCAACGGCGCCAGCGGCGCAATCGCCGGGTTGCCGACGGTGTAACCGGTGTTGCAGCCGTCCGCCGCCACGTCGACGCCAAAGAAGGTGCCGCAGTTGTCGAGAACGGTCTGATCCCACTCCAGTTGGTAGAAGCCTTCCACGGTGAGCTGATCGGTCAGGCCCTGGGAGGCGAACAGCATGTTCACCGGAATCAGGCCTTCCTTGATCTCGGCTCCAGGACGACGGAACGCGGAAACGTCGACCGGGTTGATACTGTTGATCGAGTTGCCGATGAAGGTGCTTTCACCCCAGCTGACCACCTGCTTGCCGGCGCGCACGGTGCCCGGCAGATCGGCGATGGAATAGTTGTGATAGACGAACGCATCGAGGATCTGCGCGCCCGAAGATTTGGCGCCTTCCTTGCGACCGCTGTCGCTGATCTGCTTGAACTCGCGATCTTCATCCTTCAGCTCGAAGTCGTACCAGTACTTGCCACGGACAAACACACCCGTGTCGCCGTACTTCAACTCGAGGTCGTGGATACCTTTGAAGATCTTGGAGAAGGTCTCGCCTTTCTTGAAGTTCAGCCGTCCGTCATCACCGGTCGAAGACTGGCCGGTACCGCCATTGACGGTGCCCGCCAGTGACTTGTCGGCATCGCGCATGCCCCAGCTCGCGCCAACCGACAACGAGGAATCGAACTGCCCCTCGATTTCGCCAATGTTGAATGAAACAGCCTGCGCCTGGGCACAGCAGCCCAAGGCCACCGCAACGGCCAGCGCTTGCGGTTTGAAGATGGCGCGCATTGTTGTTTTTGTCATGCGTCTTCCCCGGTGAGTGACAGAAGGCCCCACCCTACTGCCGCACGCCGGGAGCGATAAGCGCACCAAGGAGGTATTCGCGCTGTACCTCTAAAGGATGAATGCCCGCATCGGACGGGGGTTTGCGCGGGGTATGGATGGGCTGGATGGAGGGTTATCAGCGCAGCGCATGGTCGTGGGTTGAATCGGGCATGTGGCAGCGGCCGAAGGCTGCTACAGGGTTCAGCCAAAGACTGTTGCTCAGACTGCAACAGTGCATGTCTGGAATCGCTATTTTTCCTTTGCACTCAAGCCCTTATTCTTGTCGGGCTTTCACGGCAAACGGCCTGAAAGCATGAACCGACGGGGATGATAGACCTACCCCGTTGACGACAGAATCCAGATGATTTGAAGCGTATTTTTCGACTCATCGCCCGTGTTCACTGACGTTGATTTATTGCTCCTTGATCCACGTCTTGCTTTGGCCGCTGCGTTTGCAGCGGCCTTTTTTATGGGTGATCGGTTTGTCTGGCGATCAGGCTTCATACAAGTGTTCCTACAAGATGCTTCGCTGTAGCAGGTAAGAAACATCCTCCTCAAGATAAAGACATTTCTAATTATTTATTCAGCCAAGGAAACTTCTCTCGATTACGCGAGTAGTTCCCTACGCACTTCTCGGACCCATGCCTTCCAATTCCACTGTAACGTAAAGCAATAACTTATCCATCCATGGACGAGCACTCTCTACTGCAACAAGTCGGAGCATCTTCCGAATCCTATATCCATTGATCAATTAGAAACCCTGAACAGCAAATTCAAAGGAATTGAATATGCAGAAACCACCATTGATTCTTGATGCAACACATATTACTGCAAAGGCCCCAGATAACTGGGACCCCTTTAAGGACACCACGCAGGGCTATTCATTTAGCGGTATGTTCGGGCCGGCAGGGGCCAACCATAAAACCCGCGAAATAATGTACAACACTCAGATCGCCCTTGAACAAGAGTTCGGCGCAAAGTCCACATTATTACCACAATCAATTGAGGCCGAACTGGCCGCGACACGGCTGGAAGGACCAACGCATCCTCTACCGCCGGCGGCGGCATTGGTTCGCGAACTGGGTGTTAGAAACACGCTGATTCAACGCAAGACTGCAGAACTTCACAGACAGACTGCCATCGCCAACCGCTTTTATGGAAGTGATCCGCTTGGCAAAAAATTCAATGACTTTCTGAATCAGGCCTCGGCTATCCGGCGAACGGACCGGTCAGCCGGAACGCGGGAGTTGTGGAGTCAATCCTACCGGGCAGCTCATGAAGCGAGGCTTCTGAGCCAAGCCATCCAGCTTCTCAATCAGCAACAGGTCAACGTGCTCAACTGGCTGGCTGCTGTGCAAGCCGAAGATCAAGCTCGAGCCGCGGCAGAACAGGAGGCACACCGGGCAGCTGCCGAACTGGCGCGAATCAATGAGCAGGCACGACTTGCGGCGCTTGCTGGAGCCGCTCGACTGGCAGCCGAGCGCGAGCGGGTCGCCGCAGAAGAGCGCCGTCAGGAAGCTGTTGCAGAGGCAGCACGCCTTCAAAAAGAACAGGAGGAGATCCGCAACCGCGAACAGGCACGGATTGTGGCATTGGCTGAAGCCCAACGGATGGCGGTCGAACAGGCGCGGCTCGCCGCCGAAGCAGCCGCCCGACAGCTCGCGGCCGAGCAGGCGAGTATCGCGGCCCTGGCGGATCTCCAGCGCCGCAAAGAAGCCGAAAAGGCTCGCATTGAACGTGAGAACAAACTGCAGGCTGAAAAAACGCGTCTTGAGCGCCAGCAGAAAGCCCTAAAAAGGGCACAAAGAAGAAAACGGAAACAAGCGCGGAAGAACGCCCGAGCCGAAGCCGAACGGCAGGCGGAGCAATCGCGCTTGCATGCGCAATGGCAAGCCGAAACCGAGGCTCGCTGGCAACGACCTACATTTGCCAACGTGGGTTCGATGACAGCCTTTGGCCCAGCGTTTACGGGCACTCTCGGTAGTTTTGGTAATAATCCGACAACCGCTCTGGCACTCAGAACCGCACTTCGCACCGGGGTGTCCCTTGCAGTTGCAGCCCTCTCGACAGCTACAGCTCCAGTGCTGGTCGGTTTCGCCACCTTGCTGGTTCCGTCCAGTCTGGGTAATGGCGATCTTTATTCAGCGAGTGTTCCTCTTTCAGACCTTGCGCCTGATTTAACGGCCGACCTGCACGAGCTGGCGGCCACCGAGGGCGAAGTCGATCTGCCGGTAAGGCTTGGCTCGAGGACGATAGGCAACAGAGTAGAGATCGTCATTGTCAGCACCGACGGCGTGACAGTACCCGCCAATGTCCCCGTGAGAACGGCTCACTTCGACGCAAAGAAAAACGTTTACGTTTCCACCGCCTCCGACTCCATCGGCCCCATCCTCACTTGGACGCCATTGGTAGACCCACTGAATCCTTCGACGGATTTCCCGCTGGTCGACACTGAGTTGCCGATTTACGAAGGCGCAAATGTTACTCCCGACGGGGGACGGATAGACCCGTTTCCGCAGCTGGATCAGTATGGTTTTGGTGGATTCATCACGGTCTTCCCGATTGAGTCAGGGATCCCGCCGACGTTCACGATGTTCAGGGATCGACGCCAGGATCCCGGGATTGCAACCGGCAACGGTCAGCCGGTTTCAGAGAACTGGTTGGGAGCAGCGTCGACACTGCAAGGCGCACCGATTCCCGAGCAGATTGCGGATAGACTTCGAGGGAGGGAGTTTTCGAGTTTCAAGGCATTTCGCAGGGCGTTTTGGAAGGCTGTGGCTGCCGACTCGGAACTAAGCTCACAGCTATCCCGACTCAGCAAAATCGAAACTGAAAAAGGACTCGCTGCAAGAGCAGATCAGGCGGATCACGTCGGAAAAAAGAGAAAGTTCGATCTTCATCATGTAATACCCATTAGTGAAGGCGGAGCAGTCTATGAAATTGATAACCTTCGCGTGCTGACTCCCAAGCAACATATCAAAACACACTCAAAAAACAGGGAGCTATAAATGAATCAAAAAAACAGGTTAGAAGATTACACGGAATCCGAATACAAGAGACTCATACTTCGTTTATTCAAGGGAGACTACTCATCGGAAGAAGAGCTTGAGGAAATCGTTGAGACCATCGTTAATACGTCGGAGCACCCCAACGGCTCAAACATATTGTACTTCCCCGAAGAGGGCGTAGAGGATAGTCCGGAAGGCGTGCTTAGCACCATAAAGCAGTGGCGAGCCGCCAACGGCAAACCAGGCTTCAAACCCGAGTGACCAAAAAGGGTTGATAACGCGTCAAGTCACACCGAAAGCCTCGCGTAAGGCAGCTGCTCTTGCAGCTGCCTTTTTTATGAGCGATGGATTTCCACGAAAGTGGCCTAATAGTTACTTGAGACTCTTTCGATCTTTTCCTTCAACGCCCCCAAAAAAAAGGAATCGGAAAATTAATATAAACTTAAAAACCAGATTTGAAGACTATACCGAGCGCGAATACATCGAACTCGTAAGCATCCTATTTGATGGAAGCTATTCATCAGAGGATGAGCACGACAGCATATTTGAGATTATCATCAGCACTTCAGAACATCCTAGTGCTTCCGATGTTTTGTGCCATCCGGAAGATGGCGTTGAAGACAGTCCATTTGGTGTAGTAACAGTTTTTAAAGAATGGCGAGCGGCAAACGGAAAACCAGGGTTTAAACCTGAAAAATGAAAAAGCGAGCAGGCATTCCTTGCCTGCTCGCTTTTGCTTCCTATTACAACGAATACTCCTGCAACTCCCCATCACTTCCTTCAGTGCGTGAATAAGGAAATTGGTTTAGACCGATCTCAGTCCTTATTCTGAGAGGGCTTTCACGGCAGATCGCCCGAAGCACGCCCATCTCAGCCACCAAGTGGTCGACTCCTTGATTCAACGTCTTACCGTGGCCGCTGCGTTTGCAGCGGCCTTTTTTATGGGCGATGGTTTTGTGGCGCCATCTCCTGCCTTTTTGATGTTTAAAGCAGTTCCTACAAGAAGTTTCCCATACCTGCATAGGAAACATCTTTATGCACAGTGGATAATTTTGCTCTTACTCCTATTCATCCGAAACCTCTGTCGAATTTCAATGTAAAAGCCCACACATTTATCAGACCCACAACTTCTAATTTAACTGTAACTTGAAACTGCACAAAACGGTTGCTTGCGAAATATTTTCTATAAGTTCGTAAACCTTCTCTGACATCCAGCACATTCACAAGGATATGAATATGCAAAGACCTCCACCTTTTGTATTGACCGAGCCTGTCTGGACAACAGGCGTAGCCCCTCCCGGATTTACTCCTCCACCTCAAATTCCTACTAATACCTATAACAGCGGAGCATTCGGATTTCCTCCGGGCGCCAGCCGAGTTGTAAGCAAAGTAACCCACACCATCGCGACAGCCGAACAAGAATATCAAGCCAAACTAACACAACTTCCACAAATTATTGATAACGAACTGACCGCCACAAGACTGAATGGACCCACCCACCCAGTTCCCCCTATTGAGGGAATTGCTCGAGAACTGGAGGTAATTAACAGACTGGCGATACGCAAGAAGGCCGAGTTCGATAACAAGACAGCGATAGCCAATAGTTATTACGGCTACGACCCAATTGACAGGCCCTTTCCGGAGATCCTTAAAAAAGGTGTGACCCTGGAGAAACCGTTTCATGCAAACAGTCTTGGAATGCTGGCATGGACCAAGTCCTACAAGGCAGCGTATGACGCAAGGCTGTTATCCCAAACAATCCATTCGCTTGAGCAGCGATACGGCAATCTAGTGACAACCCTCACAGCCTTGCAGGCTGCGGAACAAGCGCGATTGGCAGCAGAACAGGAAGCACAACGCGTCGCTGCCGAACAGGTACGCATCAGGGCAGAAGCTGAAGCACTCGCCCACGCTCAATTGCAGGCACGATTAGCCGCCTTGGCAGAAGCCGAACGCGTGGCCGAGGAACAGGCACGGATGGCGGCGGAACAGGAAGTCCGGCGGGCCGCCGCGGAACAAGAAGCACAACGTGTTGCAGCTGAGAAGGCACGTAATGCACAACGGCAGAGAGCTGCAGAAGAGTATGAAAAGAAGCGTGCAGAACAGGATGCACGGTTGAAATATCTTGATTCGTGGAACGAGTCACTAAAAGCCGATCAAGCTAATCGCCCATTTGTCGTGTCGGGCTCAGCGGCGTCGGTAGTTCCCGTGTTTACCGTTGCTACAGGAAGCATCTTTACACCTGCGAACAATCTACTGGCGATCAAGGCTGCGCTTCGGGCGGCCGTAGCAGCAGTGACTTCAGCCTTAGCCACGTCTTCCAGTGTGGTGATTGGCGGGTTTGCGGTGCTGATGTTCCCCTCGCCACTCGGTAATAGCGACCTCTACGCCTTGAGCGTGCCGCTCTCGGATCTCACACTTATTGATCCCGATGGCTTGTACGACATCGCCGAGGCCAATGGGGAAATTGATCTGCCGGTATCTATCGGTTCAAGAACCATCGATGACAACATTGAATTCATAGTCGCCGCTACAAATGGAGCGACGGTGCCCTCCAAAGTACCGGTGCGGCTCGCCATCCACGATCCAAGCCTGAATGTTTACAGATCCTACAACCCGGATACCCCATCCATCGGTATGACCTGGACGCCTATCGTCAAGACAAAAAACGCATCAACGACCTCGCCGGCTCGCGAATCGAGGATCTATATTTACAACGGCACTACCCCTGCCTCGCGGGAAGGAAGACTGGATGAGTTTCCAGAGTTGGATCTCTACAGTTTTGGTGGTTTCATCAATGTGTTCCCCGCTGAGTCGGGTATTCCACCGATCTACACGATGTTCAGGGATCGACGGGATGATCCTGGTGTGGCAAGCGGTTATGGAGAAACAATATTGGGTATTTGGCTGGGATCAGCGTCGCAAGACAATGGCGCAGCGATTCCCAATCAGATCGCGAATAAACTCCGAGGACGGGATTTTTCAAGCTTCAGGGCGTTTAGAGAGGCTCTCTGGAGAGCTGCAATTGACGATCCTGATTTAGCCAAACAGTTTACTGCCAACAACATTGAAGAAATGAAAAACGGAAGAGCCCCTTTTACGCGAAAAAACGACAGGATGGGTGGCCAGGTAAAATTTGAATTACACCATGTGAACCGTGTTTCTAAAGGTGGTGATATTTACGGCATAGATAACATCCGGATTGTCACACCAAAACGCCATTCTGAGTTGCACAAAGGAGGTAATTAATATGAGCGCTACTAGTATTTCCGATTATACCGAAGAGGAATTTCTTGAATTTTTAACCGAAATTTGCAAGTCGGAGTACCTGACTGAAAAAGATCAAATAGAGGCTGTACTCTTATTTGAAAAGCTGACGGAACATCCAGACGGATCTGACTTGATTTACTATGCAGACTCAGACGAAGACTCCACACCCGAAGCCATCATTAAAAAAGTGAAAGTCTGGCGAGCCGCCAACGGAAAACCAGGCTTCAAAACCGAGTAACCAAAAACAACAGGATCAAGGCTTTACTCTTGATCCTGTTGGACCTGTCACACCGAATACCTCTGCAAATTCCCCATCATTTCCCTCAACGCCTCAATATTATCCTTCGGGTGCGCCGCCCCCTCAAAATCACAAATCTGCTCCCAATGCGCCGCCACATCTTCCGGCGAAAACCCCACTCGCGGATCGAACCCGGCGCCCAGGCTGCGCTCCCAGCGCACCTTGCCCATCCAGCCGCCACCCACTTCGAATAACCCCGAAGTTTCCTGGCAATGCTCACTGGCCAGGTACACCACCAGCGGGCTGACCAGTTCCGGTTTGAGTTGTTCGAACACTTGTGGCGGGATCAGGCCTTCGGTCATGCGGGTGCCGCCGGTCGGGGCGATGGCGTTGACCAGGATATTGTTCTTGCGGCCTTCGATGGCCAATGTGCGGGTCAGGCCATAGAGGCCGAGTTTGGCCATGCCGTAGTTGGATTGGCCGAAATTGCCATAGATGCCCGAGGTCGATGCGGTGAAGATCACGCGGCCGTAGTTTTGCTCGCGCAGGTGCGGCCAGGCGGCGCGGGTGACCTTGTAGGCGCCCTCGACGTGGACGCGGTAAACCAGGTCCCAGTCGCTGTCGTCCATTTTGTGAAAGGTCTTGTCCCGCAGGATGCCGGCGTTGTTCACCACGACATCGACACGGCCGAATGTGTCGAGTGCATGCTGGACGATTTTGTCACCGTCGGTGACGGAATCGTGGTTGGCCTCGGCGGTGCCGCCCGCTTCGCGAATTTCCGCCACCACTCGGTCCGCTGCCGAAGCATTGGCGCCGTCACCTTGAGCCGAGCCGCCAAGATCATTGACCAGCACTTTGGCGCCCTGCTTTGCGAACAGCAGCGCGTGCGCCCGGCCCAGACCGCCGCCCGCACCAGTGACGATCACGACTTTATCTTCGAAGCGCACAGACTCATTCATGGGGAATTCCAGCAGGCCAGGGGACAATGAGTGCGAGTGTCAGCCACGGGGCTGCCGGTCACAATGAACACGGGGGCGGCTGAATGGTGCGCAATAAGGCAGCGGGATAGTCAGGAACACGCCACCTTGCGCGGTGGTGAAACCAGCCGGTCGCGAAACTCCAGATAGTGCTTGAGCACCTGCGCCGGCGCTTCGATCTGCGGGTAATGGCCGATCTCAGGCAGCAGGACCGTGTCCGGGTCGGGAATCAGTTGCCGATAGCGCGTCACCATGTGCCCGCCGGAAACCGGATCGACCTCGCCATCGATGACCCGCAACGGCACCTCTCCCCGCTGCATGGCGCTGACCCAACGTTCACGCTGGACTCGGCGCTGCGGGATATAACTGATCAATTTGTGCATGATCCGTTGCCCGTGATTACTGTCGACCAGGCTCCAGAAATCATCCAGTTCACTTTCCGTGGGCCGGGTCTGCGGACCGAAGATCTGCTGGAAACTCTTTACCAGCGCATCACGGGAAAAAGCTCGCCCGATCATCCAGCCGAAGGGGCTGAGCAGGAGTTTTTGCATCAACACCGGGCGATGGGTTTCGGGAAACAGCCCGCCATTGAGGAAGACGCAACTGGCAATATCAGCGCGCGTTTCATAGTGCCGGGCCAACAATTCCTGAGCCACGCTGTCGCCATAATCATGTGCCAACACGTGAACGGGTTGCTCAACGTTCAGATGCGCCAACAAGGCCTGTTGCAGATCAGCCTGTTCCAGCAGGCTGTAGTCATGATTCACCGGTTTGGCCGAGTCGCCGAAACCGAGCATGTCACAGGCAATCACCCGATAGCGTTGCGCCAGCGGTTGCCACAGGTAATGCCAGTCCCAACTGGCCGTCGGGAAGCCATGGATCAGCAAGAGCGGTTCGCCCTGCCCCGCGGCCCAATAGCGGATGGTCTGACCGCGAAATACGAACGTCTGGCTGCGCTTGCGCCAGACACACAGAGGAATCTCGGCGAGTGGCATTTAGAATTTATAACCCGGGTCTTGTTTATCGAGTTTGCGCAGCAGCGCCGGCCAGGCCAGCGCGCCGCCCATCCCTTGAGCACTTTTGGTGACACCGGCAATCATCGCCTTGGCGCCCGCCAGAATCTGCGGCTCGATGGCGATCAGCTCCGCGCCACCGTTCTGTGCCAGCACCTGAATCTCGCAGGCGCGCTGAAAGGTAAACATCATCAGGAACGTGTCGGCGATGGTGCCGCCACAGGTCAGCAGACCGTGGTTGTGCAGCATCAGGAAATTGTTTTCGCCAAGGTCGGCTTGCAGTCGCGCCTTTTCTTCATGATTTAGGGCAACGCCTTCGTAGGCGTGATAAGCCAGGCTGGAAAGGACGAACAAGGACTGCTGACTGATCGGCAAGATGCCCTGCTTCTGCGCCGATACCGCCACCCCCGCCGCGGTGTGGGTGTGCAGCACACATGCAACGTCATGACGGACTTCATGCACGGCGCTGTGGATGGTGTAACCCGCCGGGTTGATCTCGTAAGGGCTGTCCATCAACTTGTTGCCGGCCTGATCGACCTTGACCAGGCTCGACGCAGTCATTTCATGGAACATCAGTCCGAATGGGTTGATCAGGAAGTCTTCAGTGCCCGGCACCTTGGCGGAAATATGCGTGAAGATCAGGTCGTCCCAGCCGTGCAAGGCGACCAAACGATAACAGGCAGCCAGATCGACGCGGGTCTGCCATTCGGCGGCACTGACGTTGTCTTTGATGCTGTGTGGCGATTGGACGGGGGCTACGCTCACGGCAAGAATTCCCTTTTTTATTTTTCTGGGTTTTTATTGTTTTTTGCTGCGTTACAGCAGTCTAGTCAGCCCCCGGGCTTCGTGTAGTTGCATTGGCAGCCAGCTTGATGGCCGAGCGAGTCAGTGCACGGGTGAGTCTGGATCCATGTCAAAGCGCTGCCGCCAATAAAGGCTAAGCCACGCAAACCTGTGGGAGCGAGCCTGCTCGCTCCCACAAGTCAGCCACGCAAAACGCTGACCAGTTCCGCCAGCCAAGGCTCGGCGTCGGTTTCCGGCGTCACGGTTTCACTGGCGTCCAGGCGCAGCATCGGCAGGATTTCACGCACGCCCAGTTCGCCGAACAATTCACGCATTTGCTCACCGCCACCGCAGAACGTATCGCCATAACTCGAGTCGCCCAATCCGAGCACAGCACCCGGCAAACCACGCCAGGCGGCGGGCAATTGATCGCGAATCGCCGAATACAGCGGCTGCAGATTGTCCGGCAACTCGCCCATGCCGGTGGTTGAGGTCACCGCCAGAAACGCTTCGGGACCAAACGCCTGAACATCGGCGAGTGTCGCGCGGGGGTTGTGCCAGGTTTCAAAACCGGCGGCGTTCAAAATGCTTGCTGCGTGACGGGCGACTTCTTCAGCCGTGCCGTACACCGAGCCGGAAAGGATGGCGACTTTCATCAATCTGATCCTGAATCTAAATAAAAGTAGGAGATATTAACAGCACCGCCCTCATTGATCTTTTAGAATGCAGCGTATCAATCAATACGCAAAGGACTCTGCGATGATCAATGCCTCACTGCTGCAAATGGTGATTGACGCCTCCAATGACGGCATCGTGATTGCCGAAAAGGAAGGCGAACAGGACAACATCCTGATTTACGTAAACCCGGCATTCGAGCGCCTGACGGGTTATACCAGCGAAGAAATCCTCTATCAGGATTGCCGTTTTTTGCAGGCAGGAGACAGGGATCAGCCAGCCCTCGCCTTGATTCGGCAGGCATTGGGCAGTGGTGGTTCCTGCCGGGAAATCCTCAGAAATTACCGCAAGGACGGCACCCCGTTCTGGAACGAACTGTCGCTTTCCACGGTAAAAAACCCGCACGACGGACAGACCTATTTTGTCGGGGTGCAGAAAGACGTCACGGCTCAGGTCAAGGCGCAGCAGCGAGTCGCGCAGCTGGAGGCGCAATTGGCCGAGGCACAGGCAGAAATTCTCGCCCTCAAAACGACGAACGGCTCAAACCAATCTGCGAATTAGTGGTCATTTACTACAATCACCGATGACTTTGTAATTATTTCTTTCGAGCAAATCATGCAGCGCGACGCACTCCTGACGCAGGATGAGCTGGATTTTATCCAGAACATGCAACACAACCCGCAACTCAATGTGCGAGATGCGACGTCGAGCCTGCTCGTCAACGGTGGTTCGCAGATTCGTGACCTGCTCACACGCCTGGCCGCTCATGAACAAGTCACCATCCAGGCCAATTTCGAAAACCAGCAAATGACCTTCCCGCTGCACTTGGTGGAAGATGAATTTCACGCAATGCATCTACGCCTCGGCGTCCCCAGCATCTATGAAGACGGGCCGATGATTCGGCCATGGCGCCTGGCACTCGAAGAGCCCGTGGCGCTGGAAAATGCCAAGGGGCAACCCGGCACGATGTGGGTGCACGAAATATCGTTCAAAGGGGTATTGCTGGAGGTTCGCAACAAGACCAAGGCGCCAAAGCACTTCGCGTTGTGGTTCAGCCCGTCAGGTTATGAGCGGATTGCGTTGCGCGGCACCTTCGAGCGTGAAACCGAACAGGGTTTCTATGCCTATGAATTGAGCCAGAGCGACACGGACGAAACCGAACGCCTGCGTCAGTACATCCTTCAGCAACATCGGCTGACCCATCCTGCACTGCATATCTGAATCTCAGGTATCCAGGTTTCCCGCCAGGAACTGTTTCAGACGCTGGCGCATCAACACCCCCTCGTTTCCCAGACAACCGATCGATGATCCGGCCAGGCTCTCCTGTGCCAGGTCCGATGCATCCCCGGCCAGCAACACCTGACAATCCAGGCTCATGGCCAAGCGTTTCAAACGTCGAGGCAATTCACCGGCCGGCGCGTGACTGGAAACCAGCACCAATGCTTGGGGCTTGATCTTCTCACAGATCAGGATCAACTCGTCGAAGGGCTGACCGATCGCCAACAACTGAATAGCCGAATCGACACTGCTCAGATACAGCGCAGTGAGCAGCACATCGAGTTCACGACATTGGTCGGCCAAGGCGCAGACGATCACTCGTCGCGGTTGCATGACACGTACCAGCAGCAGGCGTTGCAACACTCGAGAACGCAGAAAACCATCCAGGAAAAGCCACTCGCTGGTCTGACCGAACCCTTCATGGCGTTGGAGTAGTAGCTTCCAGACCGGAATCAGAATGTCCTGAAACACCACCGTCAGCGGGTAACTGGAAAAAATCTGACCGTAGACGTGTTCCAGTTGAACCTCGTCAAAAGCGCTCACCGCCGCCTTGACCTGCTGCTGCCATTGGCCGTAGTCGGTCTGAACGAGTTCGTTGGGAATGACCTGCGCCAGCACCTCGAATGGCTCGGTCTTGGCCAGTATCTTGCCGACCTTGCTGACCGCGACGCCACGTTCGATCCAGCCAAGGATGCTGCGAACACGCTCGATATCGGTCATCGAATACAAACGGTGCCCGCTTTCGGTGCGCGTGGGTTGTATCAAACCGTACCGCCGCTCCCATGCGCGTAGCGTGACCGGGTTGACCCCTGTCAGACGCGCGACCTCACGAATCGGAAACAGCTCTTCTCGCATCAACGAGGTATTGGGGAGCAAGCCAGGAGCAAAGTCAGTCAGCACAGCCATTTTGGGATTTACGTCCATGTATAAAATCTCGATACATTTAACGCTCCTACCCCTCTAGCATTCAAGACGTTGATATACGACGAAGGTCGCTGACGCTATCGTCAGAATCAGGAATAATCCTTGCCTGTCCCGAGACGCAGCCCATCACCCCGGCGCTGTGTCTGGCGAAGCTCTTACCCGGAGCGACGCGTTAGTAATATGGAGATACACAATGTCTACTTCACCCGTCACGCTGATGGTTGCGCGTCGCGTCGCCGATGGGCGTTATCAGGACCTGATGGCCTGGTTGCGCGAAGGCGAACAACTGGCCACCGACTTCCCCGGTTACCTCGGCTCTGGTGTGCTCGCTCCACCGCCCGACGATGACGAATTCCAGATTATCTTTCGCTTCGCCGACGAGCAGACAATGCACGCCTGGGAGCATTCCGCATCGCGCACTGCCTGGCTGGGACGTGGCAGTGATCTGTTTGCCAACCCTTCGGAACATCGGGTCCGTGGCATCGATGGCTGGTTCGGTGCGGTCGGTCAACGTCCGCCACGCTGGAAACAGGCCGTGGCGATCTGGCTGGCGTTCTTCCCGGTGTCCCTGTTGTTCAACTTTGTATTGGGGCCGCTGCTGGCTGAAACGGGTTTGCTGACCCGCGTGTTTGTCAGCACCCTGTGCCTGACGCCATTGATGGTGTATTTCTTCATTCCGCTGTCGACCCGTTTGCTGGCCGGGTGGCTGCAACCCCCCTCTGCGCGTCCGTTGTCCGCAGCACCCACCACTCAAAATCAATAACCCCCTGTAGGAGCGAGGCTTGCCCGCGAAGAACGATGACGCGGTTTGACAGATAGACCGAGTCGTCTCCTTCGCGGGCAAGCCTCGCTCCTACGTAGGTCTCGCAGGACGTAGGTGAACGACTCCCGTCGCTGGTATAGTTTTGCTCTTACCGCGACGCGAGCCGTTCATGACCTCTACCGCAGCCCCAATCCTCATCACCGGTGCCGGCCAGCGTGTCGGCCTGCACTGTGCGCAGCGTTTGCTCGAAGACGGCCATCCGGTCATTTTCAGCTACCGCAGCGAACGGCCTGGTGTGCAAACCCTGCGCGATCTAGGGGCGACCGCAGTGTTTGCGGACTTTTCCAGCGAGGCCGGAATCCTTGCGTTCATCGGCGAACTGAAAAACCACACCGACAGTTTGCGGGCGATTGTCCATAACGCTTCTGAATGGCAGGCAGAAACCCCGGGCTCCGCAGCCGCGGCTTTCACCCGCATGTTCAGCGTGCACATGCTGGCGCCTTACCTGATCAATCTGCACTGTGCCGATTTGCTACGGCGTTCAAGTCCTGCCGACATCGTGCACATCAGCGATGACGTGACTCGCAGGGGCAGCAGCAAGCACATCGGCTACTGCGCCAGCAAAGCCGGGCTCGACAGCCTGACCCTGTCCTTTGCCGCAAAATACGCGCCCGGCATCAAGGTCAACGGTATCGCGCCAGCCCTGCTACTGTTCAATCCCGACGACGACGCGGCGTACCGCGCCAGGGTTCTGGCCAAATCGGCACTGGGCATCGAGCCCGGCAGCGAAGTGATCTACCAGAGCCTGCGCTATTTGCTCGACAACCCTTATGTCACCGGCACGACCCTGACCGTCAACGGCGGACGGCACGTCAAATAAGCCGCTCCCGCGAGGATGTCCCATGACGTTATTCCCGCCACACAACTCCTTGTCCGAGAGCTATCGCGAGATCCTGATCGGCCTCGGTGAAAACCCCGACCGCGAAGGACTGCAAGACACCCCGGTTCGCGCCGCCAAGGCGATGCAATACCTGTGTCATGGCTACGAACAAAGTGTCGAAGAAATCGTCAACGGCGCGCTGTTTGCCTCCGACAATGATGAAATGATCATCGTCGACAACATTGAGCTGTACTCGCTCTGTGAACATCACATGCTGCCCTTCATCGGCAAGGCCCATGTGGCTTATATTCCGACAGGCAAGGTGCTGGGCCTGTCGAAGATTGCGCGGCTTGTGGATATGTTCGCCCGCCGACTGCAAATCCAGGAAAACCTCACCCGGCAAATCGCCGACGCAGTGCAGCAAGTGACCGACGCCGCCGGTGTCGCGGTGGTCATCGAAGCCCAGCACATGTGCATGATGATGCGCGGCGTCGAAAAACAGAATTCGACCATGAACACCTCGGTGATGCTCGGCGCCTTCCGCGAGTCGAGTAATACCCGCCAGGAGTTCCTGCAATTGATTGGACGGAGCAAGTAGCAATGCCACAACTTCAACCAGGAATGGCACGCATCCGGGTCAAGGACCTGTGTCTGCGAACGTTCATCGGGATCAACGAGGACGAAATCCTCAACAAGCAGGATGTGCTGATCAATCTGACCATTCTGTACGCCGCCCAGGATGCGGTGCGTGACAACGATATCGATCACGCGTTGAATTACCGCACCATCACCAAGGCGATCATCGCCCATGTGGAGGGCAATCGCTTTGCCCTGCTCGAACGCCTGACCCAGGAATTGCTGGACCTGATCATGGTCAACGAGTCGGTGCTGTACGCCGAAGTCGAAGTCGACAAGCCCCATGCCTTGCGCTTCGCCGAGTCGGTATCGATTACCCTGGCCGCGAGCCGCTGACTGCGTCTGGCGCATCGGTCGCCAGGCTTTTATCATCCGCGCCACGATTTGATTGCACAGAGCCCACCATGAACGATCAACAACGCCTGGAACTTGAAGCCGCCGCCTTTCGCCGGTTGGTTGCCCACCTGGACAGTCGCAAGGATGTGCAGAACATCGACCTGATGAACCTCTCGGGTTTCTGCCGCAACTGCCTGTCCAAGTGGTACAAGGCCGCTGCCGACGAACGCCAGATCGACGTCAGTCTCGATGAAGCCCGCGAAGTGGTTTACGGCATGCCGTACGCCGAGTGGAAAGCCCAGTACCAGAAAGAAGCCAGCGCCGACCAGCAAGCGGCGTTCGCCAAAGGAAAACCCAATGAGTGATTTGAACACCCTGCGCGCCAGCCTCAAGAGCGGCGAACACGCTTTCGCCGATACCTTGGCGTTCATCGCCGCCGGTTACGACTATCAGCCCCAGGCGTTCAATAACGGCGGCGTGGAAAACGCCGCCGGGCAGAACGAAGGTTCGTGCAAGACCCTGGGTCTGGCATTGCTGGAAGGTCTGAGCGATGAAGAAGCGCTGTTGGCATTTGGCGAGCATTACCGCTCGGTGGTGGCCACGCCTGAAGGCAGCGACCATGGCAATATCCGCGCGTTGATCGCCCATGGCTTGGCGGGGGTGAAGTTCACTCAGCAGCCACTGACTCGCCGCTGATTAGCGAAGATCAAAATCAAAAGATCGCAGCCTGCGGCAGCTCCTACGCCGATCGCATTCTTCTGTAGGAGCTGGCGAAGCCTGCGATCTTTTGATCTTTTGATCTTTTGATCTTTTGATCTTTTGATCTTTTGATCTTTTGATCTTTTGATCTTTTGATCTTTTGATCTTTTGATCTTTTGATCTTTTGATCTTTGATATTTCAATCCCGACACCACATCCCGACTTTTAATATTGACCCGACGACTTTATTTCGTTTGCCGGGCACCGCTGCTCGCGGCTTAGATAAAAAGAAGAAACCCTTCTTCTGAGTCCGTATCCATGAGCAGCGAAAACATCAGTCGGTCAATCAACATCGTTCATCCCGTCACGCTCAGCCACGGCAAAAATGCCGAGGTCTGGGACACCGACGGCAAACGCTACATCGATTTTGTCGGTGGTATCGGCGTGCTGAACCTCGGCCATTGCCATCCGCGCATCGTCCAGGCCATTTGCGAACAAGCCACCCGGCTGACTCACTACGCGTTCAACGCAGCACCGCATGTGCCTTACCTCGAACTGATGGATCGCCTGACAGCGTTTATCCCGGTGGATTACCCGGTCAGCGGCATGCTCACCAACAGCGGTGCCGAAGCGGCGGAAAACGCCCTGAAAATCGCCCGTGGCGCCACCGGTCGCACGGCAGTCATCGCCTTCGACGGCGCCTTCCACGGTCGCACACTCGCCACTCTCAACCTCAACGGCAAAGTCGCGCCCTACAAACAGAAAGTCGGTGTGTTGCCCGGTCCCGTGTATCACCTGCCCTTCCCCAGCAAAGACAATGACGTGACCTGCGCCGAGGCCGTGAAGGCGATGGAGCGGCTATTCAGCGTCGAGATCGACGTTGATGACGTGGCCTGTTTTATCGTCGAACCGGTACAGGGCGAAGCGGGTTTCCTGGCGATGGATGTGGAGTTCGCCCAGACGCTGCGACGTTTCTGTGATGACAAAGGCATCCTGTTGATCGCCGATGAAATCCAGTCTGGCTTCGGCCGTACCGGCCAGCGGTTTGCGTTCTCGCGATTGGGCATTGAACCGGACCTGATCCTGCTGGGCAAAAGCATTGCCGGCGGTGTACCGCTGGGGGCGGTTGTCGGGCGCAAGTCACTGCTCGATAACTTGCCCAAGGGCGGATTGGGCGGCACCTATTCGGGCAACCCCATCGCCTGCGCCGCCGCATTGGCGACCCTGGACGAAATGACTGACGCGCATCTGCACGGCTGGGGTGCGCAACAGGAAGAAGCGATTGTCAGCCGCTACGAATCCTGGCGAGCCCGCGAACTGTCACCGTATCTGGGGTGTTTGACCGGCGTTGGTGCAATGCGCGGCATCGAGCTGATCAATGCCGACGGCACACCGGCCTCGGCACAACTGACGCAGCTACTGGCACTGGCGCGAGATTCGGGCTTGCTGCTGATGCCCAGCGGCAAGTCGCGCCACATCATTCGGCTGCTGGCGCCATTGACCACTGAGGCCACCGTGCTGGAGGAAGGGCTGGATATCCTTGAGGCGTGCCTGGCAAAGCTTTCCTGAACAGCAAACTGCGATCCGGGACTGACGTAGCGAATTATGTTCGCTTGTAGTCCCCGATTTTGCGTCGCAATACTGACCAAATACCGTGCTGTAGGAGCCAGGCTTGCCGGCGAAGGCGTCCCCAAATCCGCCTTCGCCGGCAAGCCTGGCTCCTACGAAAAGCAATTCGAATTAACCAAAGCCCCTTTTCATCAAGCGAGATCTCACCACCTACAAGCCCTGAGGCAGTCATGTATCACGACAATATAATTTATAAGAAAAAGTCCAATGATCCTCAATTCCTGCTTGGCGTAGCCGTGGTGCTGTTCCTCGGTTCCTACCTGATGAACCTGGGTAACAGCGCCCTCAGTCATTTCCTGCATCCGCTGTTGGGCAACGCCCCGGACGGCCTGACCGCTCGCAACATCGCCATTGGCTTGGCGATTGCCGCACTGGGTACGCTGAACTTCCACGTCCTTGGGCGCTTGAAGTTCAAGGTACAGACCACCGTGGTCTGGATCGAATTGCTGATCCTGTTCCTGGCATTCTTCGACACCTTCGACCTTTCCTACAGCTTCATTCTCGACAAGATCGGTTTCCTGATCATCCAGGGTGCCGCCACCACGCTGTACATCTCCGCCATCGCGATTGTGATTGCCTTCGTGCTGGCCTTGATCGGCGCCGTGGCCAAGCTGTCGAACAATGGCCTGGCCAATGCCATCGCCTCGTTCTACACCTCGTTCTTCCGCGGTGTTCCGCTGCTGATCCAGATCTACCTGATTTACCTTGGACTGCCGCAGCTGGGCTATGTGGTCGACGCGGTGCCGGCCGGCATTCTGGCGTTGTCGTTGTGCTACGGCGCTTACATGACGGAGATCTTCCGAGCGGGTATCCAGAGTATTCCGGTGGGCCAGTGGGAAGCTTCACGAGCGCTGGGCATCAACCCGTTCAAAACCCTGAGCCGGGTGATCATGCCGCAAGCCTTGCGGGTGATTATCCCGCCCACCGGCAACCAGTTCATCGCCATGCTCAAGGACAGTTCGCTGGTGTCGGTGATTGGCGTCTGGGAACTGATGTACCTGGCCAAGACCCAGGGTCGCGCGGATTTCCGCCACCTGGAAATGCTGATCACCGCCGCGATGATCTACTGGGCCCTGTCGTTCATCCTCGAACGGGTGCAGGCGCGAATCGAAAAACGGGTCAACCGATCCATTGCAAGGGGTTGATGCGTGATGACTCGAACCAATACCGCTGAGCAACTCGACCTGGCACCTGCTGTGAAGACCAGCCCCTCAATGATTTCCATCACTAGCCTGAACAAGTGGTACGGCAATTTTCACGCCTTGCGCGATGTCGATCTGAACGTCGCCACGGGTGAAATCCTGGTGGTCTGCGGGCCGTCGGGCTCGGGCAAGTCGACGATGATTCGTTGCATCAACCACCTGGAGAACTTCCAGAAAGGCCACATCCAAGTCAACGGCATCACCCTCACCAGCGAGGCAGACAGTGTCAGCGCTGTGCGCCGGGAGATCGGCATGGTGTTCCAAAGCTTCAACCTGTTCCCGCACTTGAGCGTGATGGACAACCTGACCCTGGCCCCGCAACTGGTGCAAGGCGTGTCGTCCGCCGAGGCGAAAAAGCGCGCCCAGGTCTATCTGGAGCGAGTGCGAATTGCCGAGCATGCGCACAAGTACCCGTCCCAATTATCCGGTGGTCAGCAGCAGCGAGTGGCGATTGCGCGGGCGCTGTGCATGAACCCCAAAGTCATGCTGTTCGATGAGCCGACCTCGGCCCTGGACCCGGAAATGGTTCACGAAGTGCTGGACGTGATGGGCGAGTTGGCCACCGACGGCATGACCATGATTTGCGTGACCCACGAAATGGGTTTTGCCAGCAAGGTCGCCGATCGCGTGCTGTTCATGGACCAGGGCCAGGTCATCGAACAAGCCACCCCTGCCGAATTTTTCAACAACCCACAGACCGAACGCGCGCAGCAATTCCTGTCGCAAATCATCGGTCACTGAGAACTGCTTTTACCCCCGCATAACAATAACGAGAAGTGGAGATGAACATGCTCAGTAAAAAACACGTACTTACCCTCGCAGCCGCCATGTCGCTGTTGTTCGTCGGCGCCGCCAACGCCGGAGCCGTACTGGACAAAATCCAAAGCAGCAAAACCATGACCGTCGCCACTTCGGCGACCTGGCCACCCCAGGGTTTTATCAACGACAAGAATGAAATCGACGGGTTCGACATCGACGTTTCCAAGGAGATCGCCAAGCGTCTCGGCGTCGCGGTCAAGTTCATCACCCCCGATTGGGACGTGATCACCGCGGGCAAGTGGAACGGGCGCTGGGACATGTCTGTGGGCTCGATGACCGCCACCAAAAGCCGCGCACGGATCCTCGACTTTCCCGCGACTTATTACTACGTGCCCTACGTGTTTGCGGTTCACAACAAATCCACACTCACCGACCACAAAGCCCTCAATGGCAAGACTATCGGTGTCGAAGGCGGCACCACTTCCGAGGATTATCTGAACCAGGCGCTGGCCATCGAAGCGACGGACATGCCGCCCGTCGCCTATGACGTACAGACCAAGAAGATGAAGACCTATGCCGGTTCCCTCGGGCCGCTGGATGACCTGCGCTTGGGCGATGGCGTTCGCCTCGACGGCATCCTCACTCAGCGCAGTACGCTGGAAGCTGCCATCAAGAAAAATTACCCGCTGCGGGCCGTCGACAACGGCGTGGTGTTCTACGAACCACTGGCCATTGCCACTGACAAGGGTGACGCGGAGTTGAAAGCCAAACTCGGTGAAATCATCGGCGCGATGCACAAGGACGGCACGCTGACCAAACTGTCGACCAAGTGGTACGGCGTGGACTACTCGACGGTCAAGTAACCACCACCGTCCTGTGGGAGCGGGCTTGCTCGCGAAAGCGTAGTGACAGTCGACCTTAATGTTGAATGTTAAGCCGCTTTCGCGAGCAAGCCCGCTCCCACAATGTCCAGGCGTTCGCTTAATCGACCGGCAACTTGTCAAGGATTCAGCATGGCCTTCCCCACCACCTGGTACTCCCAAACCTCGTTGCCCCGCGCGGCCAGGTCCGTACTGAACAGCCACGAAACCTGCGACGTCTGCATCATCGGCGCCGGGATTGCGGGCCTTACCGCCGCCCTGGAACTGACCCGGCGCGGTAAACGCGTGGTCATTCTCGAAGCCCATCAAGTCGCTTGGGGCGCGTCCGGCCGCAATGGCGGCGTGGTCTCGCCGGGCTGGGCTGAAGGGTCAGGGGCGATCCGCAAAAAGCTTGGGCTGGAACAGGCCAGGGCGCTGTTTCAAATGTCCGTCGAAGGCGTGGAAATAGTGCGCCACAACATCGCCGAACTGGCTCTGACCGGCTGCGATCCATCTGCCGGCACGATTAGGGTCAAGCGTTACGACGACAGCGCAGGCGTGAAAAACCACATCGACACCATGCGCCGCGACTTCGGCTATGAACTC
Organism: Pseudomonas sp. JV414; assembly: GCF_032424305.1. Classification (NCBI taxonomy): domain Bacteria; kingdom Pseudomonadati; phylum Pseudomonadota; class Gammaproteobacteria; order Pseudomonadales; family Pseudomonadaceae; genus Pseudomonas; species Pseudomonas sp. JV414. The sequence goes on from NZ_VYKC01000007.1 coordinate 86,625, forward strand.
AACTACCTCGACACCACACAGGTTCGCGAACGGGCTCATACCCTGCGCTATTTCCAGGGCGTCGAGGATCCGAACGCCTTGCACTTTCATCCACTGAATTATTGCCTGGGCCTGGCCCTCGCCATCGAAGCGGCTGGAGGGCAGATTTTCGAACACTCAAAAATGCTGGCCTGGCATCGCGAGGGCAGCGATAAAATTGTCCAGACTGCTCACGGCTCCGTGCGTTGCCAGGACCTGGTGTTCTGCGCCGGCGGTTACGGCGGCCCGGAGTTGCAGAAACTCAGCCGCGCCTACCTGCCCATCGCCACATACGTGGTACTGACCGAACACCTGGGCGACTCGATCAAAAACGTCCTCGACTCCGGCGCCGCCTTCTCCGACGACCGCCGCGCCTCGGACTACTACCGCGTGGTCGAAGGCGACCGCCTGCTGTGGGGCGGACGCATCACCACCCGCAACGAACAGAACGAAAAAGCCTTGGCGGACATGCTCAAGGCGGACATGGTCTCGGTGTATCCACAACTGGCGCCGGTAAAAATCGAATTGGCCTGGTCGGGCCTGATGGGCTATTCCACCAACAAAATGCCTAACCTGGGGCTGTTGGAACCGGGCGTCTGGGCCTGTACCTCGTTTGGCGGCCATGGCCTGAATACCGGCTCGATTGGCGGCAGGGTCATCGCCGAAGCCGTGTGCGAGGAAAGTGCGCGGTATCAGTTGTTCAAGCCGTACCTGCTGGATTGGAATGGTGGACCGTTCGGGCGGGTTGCGGCCAACGCGATCTATCAGTCGTTGAAGGTCATGGACTTTGTTCAGGAACGGTTTCGTAGCTAAATGAATTGGCCAACACAATCCTTGTAGGAGCGAGGCTTGCCCGCGAAGGCGTCGTATCAGCCGACATCAATGCTGAATATTAAATGCCTTCGCGGGCAAGCCTCGCTCCTACAGGGGATGTGGTGAACTCATTTGCTATGGGCAGAAAAAAACCGGCCGAAGCCGGTTTTTTGCTTTCTACAGAATCAGAGTTACGCGTTCTGCAGATCGTCGAGGTAGCGCTCGGCGTCCAGTGCCGCCATGCAGCCGGCGCCGGCCGAGGTGATGGCCTGACGGTAAACGTGGTCAGCCACGTCACCGGCGGCAAAGATACCTTCGAGGCTGGTGGCAGTGGCGTTGCCGTCACGGCCGCCCTGCACAACAAGGTAACCGTCTTTCAACGTCAACTGACCTTCGAACAGCGAAGTGTTCGGGGTGTGGCCGATTGCGATGAACACGCCGTCGACTGTCAGCTCGTCGAAGCTGTCGTCGTTGTTCTTCAGGCGGGCACCGGTCACGCCCATGTTGTCACCCAGGACTTCGTCCAGAGTCGAGTTCAGCTTCAAGACGATTTTGCCTTCGGCAACCCGGGCATTCAGCTTGTCGATCAGGATCTTCTCGGCACGGAAGGTTTCGCGACGGTGGATCAAGGTCACTTTGCTGGCGATGTTGGCCAGGTACAGCGCCTCTTCAACAGCGGTGTTGCCGCCACCGACCACAGCCACTGGCTTATTGCGGTAGAAGAAACCGTCGCAGGTCGCGCAGGCCGAAACGCCTTTGCCCATGAACGCTTCTTCCGATGGCAGACCCAGGTAACGAGCGCTGGCGCCGGTGGCGATGATCAAGGCGTCGCAGGTGTAAGTCGCGCTGTCGCCGGTCAGGGTGTACGGCTTGGCAGCGAAGTCCACGGCATTGATGTGATCGAAGACGATTTCGGTTTCAAAGCGCTCGGCGTGCTCTTTCATGCGGTCCATCAGCGCCGGGCCGGTCAGGCCGTGGACGTCGCCCGGCCAGTTGTCGACTTCGGTGGTGGTGGTCAGTTGACCGCCAGCCTGCATGCCAGTGATCAGCAGTGGCTTGAGGTTGGCACGGGCGGCATAGACCGCGGCGCTGTAACCGGCAGGGCCGGAACCGAGAATAATCACTCGCGAATGACGAACTTCAGACATGACCTGCTCCTGTTGACCGGGCCCTAAACACTGGGCGCGGAACGCCGGATTGCCGGCGGGAATAAAAAAGGACCGTTGAAAGCACTTGGGGAAGGCTTGGGCTCGACAGTCCTGTAAAAGAATGGGTGCAGCGTATCGAGGGGGCGAAGATTAAGGAAATACGGTTTAACAATCCAGCTCATAGGCGGTCTCTATGTCGTTGCCGCGAATATATAGACGCCTTTGTTACAGTTAATGTCGATGCCGCTACCGCGCTTTCGCCTGTAAGGCAAAGCCGGTAAGGTCGGCGCGTTTACCCTTTGCTCGGAGCACGTTATGCCCGCCCCCGTTCTGTCTGGCCCGCAATACCTGCGCGAGGGCCTCAAGCTGGTCCTGAGCCCAAGCCTGCGCTTGTTCGTGTTGTTGCCGCTGGCGATCAACCTGGTGCTGTTCGTCGGATTGATCTATCTGGCCGGCCATCAGTTCAGTATGTGGGTCGATACGTTGATGCCATCCTTGCCCGATTGGCTGAGCTTCCTCAGCTACGTGCTCTGGCCGATTTTTGTCGTGTTGGTGGTGTTTATGGTGTTCTTCACCTTCACCATGCTCGCCAACATCATTGCCGCGCCGTTCAATGGCTTCCTCGCGGAGAAAGTCGAAGTGGTGGTGCGCGGCACCGATGACTTCCCGGCCTTCAGCTGGGGCGAACTGATCGCCATGATCCCACGCACCCTGTCCCGGGAAATGCGCAAACTCGGCTACTTCCTGCCCAGGGCCATCGGGCTGTTCATCCTGTCGTTCATCCCGGTGGTCAACATCATCGCCGCGCCACTGTGGCTGCTGTTCGGGGTGTGGATGATGGCGATTCAGTACATCGACTACCCGGCGGACAACCACAAACTCGGCTGGAACGAAATGCTCGCCTGGCTGCGGCAGAAACGCTGGCAGAGCCTCGGCTTCGGCGGCAGCGTGTATCTGGTGTTGCTGATACCGGTGGTCAACATTCTGATGATGCCGGCGGCAGTGGCCGGTGCGACGCTGTTCTGGGTGAGGGAGCGTGGCGCGGAGAATCTGGTGGCAGAACGCCGCTGATCGCGTCACAAATCCATCATCCCACCGTCACAATGACGACATGGCCTCAGCCGACACTGAGGTCATGACGACAACTCTGCATATCACCCTGATCACCGAAACCTTCCCACCGGAAATCAACGGCGTTGCCAATACCCTTGGTCGCTTGTTCGACGGTTTGCGCGCGCGTGGGCATCAGGTCGAGTTGGTGCGACCACGTCAGGGTGGCGACCCGCTCATGGGCAGCAACGATGAGTTGCTGTTATGTCGAGGCTGGCCGCTGCCGGGTTATCCCGGCCTGCAATGGGGTCAGTCGTCGATGCACAAGCTGCTGCGGCGCTGGAAACGGCATCGCCCGGATGTGTTGTACATCGCCACTGAAGGACCGCTGGGGTTGTCCGCATTGCGCGCGGCACGGCGCTTGGGGATTTCGGTGGTCAGCGGCTTTCATACCAATTTTCAGCAGTACTCCAGCCAATACGGCCTCGGGCTGCTGACGCGCTTACTGACTCACTACCTGCGCTGGTTTCACAATCGCTCGACCCTGACCCTGGTGCCCAGCGCCAGCCAGCGACTGGAACTGGAACGTCGCAGTTTCGAGCGCTTGGCGTTGCTCTCTCGAGGCGTCGACAGTCAGTTGTTTCATCCGGCCAAACGGCTGAAGCCGCTGCGCGAGCAATGGGGACTGGCCGAGGATGATATTGCCTTCATCCACGTAGGACGCCTGGCCCAAGAGAAGAATCTTGGCTTGCTCAAGCGCAGTTTCGACACGCTGAAAATGACTTATCCACAGCGAAAAATGAAATTGATTGTGGTCGGTGATGGTCCGCAAAGATCGATGCTGGAGAAGGAATTGCCCGAAGCGATTTTCTGCGGCTCACAACGCGGCGAAGCCTTGGCCAGTCACTATGCGTCGGGGGATGTGTTTCTGTTTCCAAGCCTGACCGAAACCTTCGGCAATGTGGTGCTGGAGGCATTAGCCTCGGGGCTGGGGGTAGTGGCGTACGATCAGGCCGCGGCGGCCCAGCATATTCGCCATGGCTACAACGGCGTACTGGCCATGCCTGGGGATGAAGAGGCGTTCTGCGATGCGGCACGTTGGCTGCTGGAGGAGCGCGAAACCTTGCGCTGCGTGCGCCTTAATGCGCGCCAGCATGCGAGTCGTCAGGGGTGGGCGGCGATTATCGAGCAGTTCGAAGGGCAGCTGCGCGGGGCTTGTGTTGGGGAGCAGGTGGTTCCTAATGCACAGACATTACCCTGAATCTTTGCTGACCTTGAGGCTATCATCGCGGGCAAGCCCGCTCCCACAGGATTTGTGTGTGACGCAGAACACTGTGGGAGCGGGCTTGCCCGCGATGGGGCCCTTCCAGACGCTACTTAAACCAGCGTCATCAGCGCCTCACGGCTGAACGGCAGGATGTCTTCCTCACGACCGTCCCGCACTTTCTGCGCCCAGTCCGGGTCCACCAGCAATGCACGACCCACGGCCACCAGATCGAACTCATCGTTGTTCAAACGCTCCAGCAGTTTTTCCAGGCTGGCCGGTTGGGCGATCTTGTCGGTGTTGACCATGAATTGCAGGAACTCGCCGTCCAGGCCGACGCTGCCGACGGTGATGGTTGGCTTGCCGGTGAGCTTGCGAGTCCAGCCGGCCAGGTTCAGCTCGGAACCATCGAACTCAGGCTCCCAGAAACGCCGCGTCGAGCAGTGGAAAATGTCCACGCCGGCGTCGGACAATGGCTTGAGGAACTCGCCCAAGGCTTCTGGAGTTTGTACCAAGCGCGCGGTGTAGTCCTGCTGCTTCCACTGGGAGAAACGGAAGATGATCGGGAAACCCTCACCGACCGCTGCACGCACCGCCTCAATCAGTTCGATGGCGAAGCGCGAACGATTGGCCAGGCTGCCACCATATTCGTCAGTACGCTGATTGCTGCCTTCCCAGAAAAACTGGTCCACCAGATAACCGTGGGCACCGTGGATTTCCACGCCGTCCATGCCGATGCTCTGAGCATCCTTGGCGGCTTGGGCGAATGCGGCAATCACGTCCTGGATATCTTCCTTGGTCATGCCGTGAACCACGACCTGACCGTCCTTCAATTTTTCCGACGGACCGTAACCCGGCACGCTGGCGTCCGGCTCGGTGCCGATGCGGCGCACGCTGCCCACATGCCACAGCTGTGGAACGATCTTGCCGCCCTCGGCATGCACCGCATCGACGACTTTCTTCCAGCCGGCCAATGCCGCTTCACCATAGAAGTGCGGCACGTTCGGATAGCCGTTGGAGGCCTTGTGACCGACGGTGGTGCCTTCGGTGATGATCAGCCCAACCCCGGCGGCGGCGCGACGACGGTAGTACTCGATCACTTTGGAATTGGGCACGCCGCCCGGCGAAAACGAGCGGGTCATCGGCGCCATTACAACGCGGGTCGGCAACTCGAGAGCGCCTAGGTGAAAAGGCTTGAACAGGGCTTTGACGGGCATGGGACGCTCCACGGGATATAGACTTTATGACGGCGATAATATGGAGAGTGCCAAGCATTGAACAGCACTATTGATTTGGGTGATTTAGGATTAAAAGACAGAAAACATTGTAGGAGCGAGGCTTGCCCGCGAAGGCGTCATGTCAGTCGATATCAATGTTGAATGACATGACGCCTTCGCGGGCAAGCCTCGCTCCTACAAGAGGGGATGTCAGCTCAGCGCTTTTTCGATCGCCTGGATGACAGCATGATCATCCGGCGCCGTTCGAGGCGAGAACCGCGCCAGCACGCGACCATCCTTGCCCAGCAGGAATTTCTCGAAGTTCCAGGTGATGTCGCCCGGGAATTCCGCGCCTTCGCCCGCCAGCAGGCGATACAACTGGTGACGCTCATGGCCGTTGACTTCCAGCTTGCTGGACAACGGAAAGGTCACGCCATAGTTGAGGCTGCAGAACGCCTGGATCTCCTGCTCGGTGCCCGGTTCCTGTCCGGCAAACTGGTTGCATGGCAAGCCCAGCACACTGAAACCCTTTTCCTTGTATTGCTGGTAGAGGTTTTCCAGCGCCGCGTACTGTGGGGTCAAACCACATTTGGAGGCGACGTTGACCACCAGCACGACACGCCCCTTGAAGGGCGCCAGAGGTAGCTCCTGACCATCCAGGGCTGTCAGTTTAAGGTCGTGAAAAGCACTCATGACGAACTCCAAATTCCAGTGTTCTTCTCAAAACAGCCACTTGGCGGTGCCATCAAGGACAGCCGCGGACTAAAAAGGCGCCCTCGGGCGCCTCTCCAGCTCTCTGAGCTTAGCGCAGAAAATCAGTGGTGATGGCCACCTTCGCCATGGACGTGACCATGAGCGATTTCTTCCTGGCTGGCGTCACGGATGTCGATGATCTTGACCTGGAAATTCAGGCGCTGACCGGCCAATGGGTGGTTGCCGTCGACAGTGACATCGTCGCCGTCCAGATCGCGAATGGTGACGATCTGCATCTGGCCGTCCGGAGCGGAAGCGTGGAACTGCATGCCCACTTCCAGCTCGTCGACGCCTTCGAACATGCTGCGGCTCAGGGTGCTGACCAGTTCGGCAGCGTATTCGCCGTAGGCATCTTCAGGTTCTACAGCGACAGTCAGTTCGTCACCGACTGCTTTGCCTTCCAGTGCCTTTTCCAGGCCCGGGATGATATTACCTGCGCCTTGCAGGTAGACCAGCGGCGCGCCGCCGGCGGAGCTGTCGATGACCTCACCAGCGTCGTTGGTCAGGGTATAGTCGATGGAGACAGCCTTATTGGCGGCGATCAGCATGGGGCGAGACCTTTTGCATAAGAAAGATGAATGTCCAAGTTTAGCGAAGCAATCGCCCGAAAGCGAACACAACCCGGACAGACGGGTTGCGACGAAAGCCTCGACCGTCACAGGCTTTCATCAGGATGAGGATGGCCACTGGGTAGCCGAGCTTTCCTGCGGCCATACCCAACACCTGCGGCACCAGCCGCCGTGGCAATCCCGGGCCTGGGTGCTGGACCCTTCGCTGCGTAATGAAAAAATAGGCCAGCCCTTTGATTGCGGATGGTGCGCACAAGGCTCGGTTAGCGATAACCTTGACGACTGAATTTCGGTAGATCGTCAGATATAGATGATCACCTGGTGGCCACGGCTGCCCACATGCACTTCCAGAGAATCCGCATGCAAACTTTTTTTATCGCACCCACCGATTTTGGTGTGGGTCTGACCTCCATCAGCCTCGGGCTGGTACGTACACTTGAGCGGGCCGGTCTCAAAGTCGGCTTTTTCAAACCGATTGCCCAGCCGCACCCGGGCGACACGGGCCCTGAACGCTCCACCGAACTGGTGGCCCGCACCCACGGCTTGAAACCGCCTCAGCCACTGGGCCTGGCCCACGTCGAGCGGATGCTTGGCGACGGTCAGCTGGACGAACTGCTCGAAGAAATCATCACCCTTTATCAGCAAGCCGCTGTCGGCAAGGACGTGCTAATCGTCGAAGGCATGGTCCCGACCCGCAGCGCCAGTTACGCGGCGCGGGTCAACCTGCATTTGGCCAAGAGCCTCGACGCCGATGTGATTCTGGTCTCGGCACCGGAAAACGAAGTGCTGACTGAACTGTCCGGCCGGGTGGAGTTGCAGGCGCAATTGTTCGGCGGGCCGAAAGACCCGAAAGTCCTTGGCGTAATCCTCAACAAGGTCAAGACCGACGAAAGCATGGAGGCCTTCGCCTCGCGCTTGAAGGAACACTCGCCGTTACTGCGCAGTGGCGATTTCCGCCTGCTCGGCTGCATCCCGTTCCAGCCCGAACTGAATGCGCCGCGCACCCGCGATGTGGCCGATCTGATGGGCGCTCAGGTGCTCAACGCCGGCGACTATGAAGCCCGGCGCATGACCAACATCATCATCTGCGCGCGCACCGTGCGCAACACCGTGGAGCTGCTCAAACCCGGTGTGCTGGTGGTAACCCCCGGCGATCGCGACGACATCATCCTCGCCGTCAGCCTCGCGGCGATGAACGGCGTGCCTCTGGCCGGCCTGTTGCTGACCAGCGACACCCTGCCCGACCCGCGCATCATGGATTTGTGCCGTGGCGCCTTGCAGGCCGGCTTGCCGGTGTTGTCGGTCAGCACCGGTTCCTACGACACCGCCAACCAGTTGAACGGTTTGAACAAGGAAATCCCGATCGACGACCGCGAGCGTGCGGAGATCATCACCGACTTCGTCGCCAGCCACCTCGACGCCAACTGGCTGCACCAGCGCTGCGGCACGCCACGGGAAATGCGCCTGTCGCCAGCGGTGTTCCGCTACCAACTGATCCAGCGCGCCCAGGCCGCCAACAAGCGCATCGTGTTGCCCGAAGGCAGCGAGCCGTTGACCGTGCAGGCCGCGGCGATCTGTCAGGCGCGCGGCATCGCCCGTTGCGTGTTGCTGGCCAAACCGGCGGACGTCGAAGCGGTCGCCCGTGCCCAAGGCATCGAGTTGCCACCGGGGCTGGAAATCCTCGACCCGGACCTGATTCGCGAGCGTTACGTCGAGCCGATGGTTGCACTGCGCAAGACTAAAAGCCTCAACGCGCCGATGGCCGAGCAACAACTGGAAGACACCGTGGTGATCGGCACCATGATGCTGGCGCTGGATGAAGTCGACGGACTGGTGTCCGGGGTCATTCACTCCACCGCCAACACCATCCGTCCGGCCCTTCAACTGATCAAGACCGCGCCGGGCTGCACCTTGGTGTCTTCGGTGTTCTTCATGCTGTTTCCGGAAGAAGTGCTGGTCTATGGCGACTGCGTGATGAACCCGCACCCGAGCGCCAGCGAGCTGGCCGAGATCGCCTTGCAAAGCGCCGATTCGGCAGCGGCGTTCGGCATCATTCCGCGCGTGGCGATGATCAGCTACTCCAGCGGTGAATCGGCCAGCGGCGAAGAAGTCGAGAAGGTTCGCGAGGCCACTTTGCTCGCCCACGAACAGCAAAACTCGCTGTTGATCGACGGCCCGTTGCAGTACGACGCCGCCGCCAACGAAACCGTGGCCCGACAACTGGCGCCGAACAGTCAGGTGGCCGGTCGTGCCACGGTGTTCGTGTTCCCCGACCTGAACACCGGCAACACCACCCACAAAGCCGTGCAGCGCAGCGCCGACTGCGTCAGCCTCGGGCCGATGCTGCAAGGCCTGCGCAAACCGGTGAACGACCTGCCACGCGGCGCGCAGGTTGACGACATCGTCTACACCATCGCGTTGACCGCGATCCAGGCTGCCAACCGACCTATGGATGTTTAAATGCTGGATTTTCTACCTGCACCCCTGCGCGGCGTGATCGCCTCGCTGTTGTTGGCGCTGAACACGATTGTCTGCTGCACGCCGCTGTTCGTAGTCGCGATCTTCAAACTGCTGCTGCCCTTCCCCGCCGCCCAGCGTTTCACCGACTGGCTGATGGGCCACATCCACGAAACCTGGATCAGCAACAACAAGGCCTGGATGGACCTGCTCGGGCACACGCGCTGGCAGCTCAGCGGTCTGGAAGGCCTGGACTATCAACACTCGTACCTGATCACCAGCAACCACCAGAGCTGGGTCGACATCATGGTGTTGCAGTACGTGCTCAACCGTCGCATCCGCCCGCTGAAGTTCTTCCTCAAACAGCAACTGATCTGGGTGCCGGTGATTGGTCTGGCGTGGTGGGCGCTGGGTTTCCCGTTCATGAAGCGATACTCCAAGGCCTATCTGGAAAAGCATCCAGAGAAGAAAGGCAAAGACCTGGAAACCACCCGCAAGACCTGCGACAAGTTCCGCAATAACCCGGTGGGGATTTTCAACTTCGTCGAAGGCACGCGCTTCACCGAGGGCAAACACGTACAGCAGAGCTCACCGTTTCGCTACCTGCTCAAGCCGAAAGCGGGCGGTATTGCCTTCGTGCTGGATGCCATGGGCGACCAGCTGGAAGCCATCGTCAACGTGACCATCCACTATCCGGCCGGGCGTCCGGGCTATTGGGATTTGCTCTGTGGGAATGTGAAGGATGTGGTGGTGCACTTTCAGGAGCTGAAGATTCCACCGCAGTTCGTCGGCAAGAACTACGACCAGGATGGGGTGTATCGGTTGGAGTTTCAGGGCTGGATCAATCAGCTGTGGAATGACAAGGATGCGCTGTTGGGACAGATGCACCGCGAGTACACCGCCAAGGTTTGAGGTGTTTGTACCGGCGCCATCGCGGGCAAGCCCGCTCCCACAGTGGTTCTGTGTGGAATGCAAATTTTGTGTTCACTAGAGATCCCTGTGGGAGCGGGCTTGCCCGCGATGGCGATTTCAAGGACACAAAAAAACCCGCAGACGATCACTCATCTGCGGGTTTTTTATTGGCAGCTAACGCTTAGATCGCGCCACGCTTACGCAGCAGATCCAGCACTTGCTTGACGCTTTCTTCCACCGACAGCGACTGGGTGTCGATCACCAGATCGGCATTCAGCGGCACGTCGTACGGGAAGGATTCGCCCGGGATGTTGTCACCAGCCGCCGCGTACAGACCTTGCGGATCACGCTCGGCACAGACCGTCGGAGAGGCCTGGACGTAGACCGTCAGCAGACGCTCCTTGCCGATCAGGTCCTTGGCCTGTTCACGACCTTCGGCACTCGGCGCAACGAATGCAGCCAGGGTCAGCAGACCAGCTTCGTTGAACTGACGCGCAACGTGCGCCGCACGACGCCAGTTCTCGGTACGCCCGGCGCGATCCTGCGGCAGACCTTTATTGAGGTCGTGACGCAAGTTCTGGCCATCGAGTACAAACACCGCACGACCCAGGTCGAACAGCTTGCGTTCAACCGCGTAGGCCAGGGTGCTTTTGCCAGCGCCCGACAGCCCGCTGAACAATACGGTGGCCGGTTGCTGACCAAAGCGCTGGACGCGTTCTTCGGTGGCTACGTGAGCCAGTTTGCCGTGGTGGGTGCTGGTGCCATGGCTCAACGGCTGGGCGATGATCATGCCGGCCGCGACCGTGCCGTTGGTCAGTCGATCGATGACGATGAACGAACCAGTGGTGCGGTTGCTGTCGTAACCGTCCAGCGCGATAGCCGCGTCGAGGCTGATCTTGACCCGACCGATCTCGTTCAGTTGCAGCGAGCTCGCCGGCCCTTCGGCCAAGGTGTTCACGTCCACGCGATTGACGATGCTGGTGATTGAACCCGGCACGTAAGTCGTGGCGCGCTTGATGTCGTATTTCTTGCCCGGCAGCATCGGCTCTTCGGCCATCCACACCAGCATGGCGTCGAAGGCGTCAGTCACTTGCGGCTGGTTATCGGCATGCACCAGCAAGTCGCCGCGGGAGATGTCGATTTCGTCTTCCATGGTCAGCGTCACGGCTTGACCAGGACCTGCATGCTCCAGCTCACCTTCGAAGGTGACAATGGATTTCACGCGGCTGCTCTTGCCCGACGGCAGCACAACGACTTCGTCGCCCTTGTGCACGATGCCGCTGGCCAGGGTGCCGGCGAAACCACGGAAGTTCAGGTTCGGACGGTTGACGTACTGCACCGGGAAACGCAAATCGGTGTAGTTGCGGTCATTGGCGATTTCGACGGTTTCGAGGATTTCCATCAGCGACTGGCCGGTGTACCACGGCGAGCGCTCGGACTTGTTCACTACGTTGTCGCCCTTGAGCGCGGACATCGGCACGAACGCCATGGTGGTCGGCTTGAACGCGATGCCTTCGGCGAACTTCAGGTAATCGGCCTTGATCGACTCGAACACGCTTTCGTCGAAGCCGTTGAGGTCCATCTTGTTGATGGCGACAACGATGTGCTTGATGCCCAGCAACGAGGCGATAAAGCTGTGGCGACGGGTCTGGGTCTGCACGCCGTAACGGGCGTCGACCAGAATGATCGCCAGGTCACAGGTGGATGCACCGGTGGCCATGTTGCGGGTGTACTGCTCATGGCCGGGGGTATCGGCGATGATGAATTTGCGCTTGGCGGTGGAGAAATAGCGGTAGGCGACATCAATGGTGATGCCCTGCTCACGCTCGGCCTGCAAGCCGTCGACCAGCAACGCCAGGTCGATGTCTTCACCGGTGGTGCCGACTTTTTTCGAGTCGCGGGTGATGGCTTCCAGGTGATCTTCGTAGATCATCTTGGAGTCGTGCAGCAGGCGCCCGATCAGGGTGCTCTTGCCGTCGTCGACGTTGCCACAGGTAAGAAAGCGCAGCATTTCCTTGCGTTCGTGCTGGCCCAGATAGGCGAGGATGTCCTCGCTGATCAAATCAGATGCGTGCGACATGACAACCCCTTAGAAATAACCCTGACGTTTCTTTTCTTCCATCGAACCTGCGCCATCGTGATCGATGACTCGGCCCTGGCGTTCGGAAGTTCGCGTCAGGAGCATTTCCTGAATGATGTCGGTCAGGCTGGTGGCCTCGGACTCGACCGCACCGGTCAACGGGTAGTCGCCCAGCGTACGGAAACGGACCTTCTTCTTGACGATGCGCGCCTTGTCTTCGTCGCTCAGGTGATTGAGCAGGCGCTCGTCGTCGATCATGATCCAGGTGCCATTCATCTCGATGACGTCGCGCTCGGCTGCGAAATACAGCGGCACGATCGGGATACCTTCGAGGTAGATGTACTGCCAGATGTCCAGCTCGGTCCAGTTCGACAACGGGAATACGCGGATCGATTCGCCCTTGTTGACCTTGCCGTTGTAGACGTTCCATAACTCGGGACGCTGGTTTTTCGGGTCCCAGCGGTGCTTGGTATCGCGGAAGGAATACACGCGCTCTTTGGCACGGGACTTCTCTTCGTCACGACGGGCACCACCGAATGCCGCATCGAAGCCGTACTTGTCGAGGGCCTGCTTAAGGCCTTCGGTCTTCATGATGTCGGTGTGCTTGGCACTGCCGTGGGTGAGCGGGTTGATTCCCTGCGCAACACCCTCGGGATTCACGTGCACCAGCAGGTCCAGGCCGAGCTCTTCAACCATGCGGTCGCGGAACGCGTACATTTCCTTGAACTTCCACTGGGTGTCGACGTGCATCACCGGAAACGGAAGTTTGCCCGGGAAGAATGCTTTGCGCGCGAGGTGCAGCATCACGGCGGAGTCTTTACCGACGGAGTACAGCATCACCGGGTTATCGAACTCGGCGGCGACCTCGCGGATGATGTGGATGCTTTCGGCCTCCAGCTGTTTCAGATGCGTCAGTTTGTCGACCATGGCTACTCACGAAAACGATCTTATGGACGGCCTGCGGGCCGTGTTCGAGCGGGGAATCCTAGCACAGCGCCCCCTTCTAATCAGGACGCTGGCTAGATCGAAAGGGTATATGAATATACCCCCTCGTTTGGGCACTCCAGATTGGAAACCCACCCCTGTGTAGGAGCTGCCGAAGGCTGCGATCTTTTGATCTTGATCTTTAAAATCAAAAGATCGCAGCCTTCGGCAGCTCCTACAGAGGTGACCGCATTGCAGTCCGAAATCAGATGGGGTTCGGGCAATCGATGAAGATGTGCTCGAGGGCGAAACGTCGCGCCAGGTAATCGCCCAAAGCCTGCACACCGTAACGCTCGGTGGCGTGGTGACCGGCGGCGATGAAGCTGATGTCGTTTTCCCGGGCGCTGTGGAACGTCTGCTCGGAGGCTTCGCCGCTGAGGTACAGATCGACGCCGGCTAACACCGCCTGATCAATGTAACCCTGGCCGCCACCGGTGCACCAGCCGACCCGACGAATCATCGCGCTGCCTTCGATCAACAATGGCTCGCGCCCCATGACTTCCTGCACGCGACGGGCGAAATCGCGCGGGGTCATCGGTTCGCTCAACGAACCGACCAGACCAACGATTTTCAGATTGTCCGGATCCAGCGGGCCTTCAACCGTGATATCCAGTTGCCGGGCAAGCTGCACGTTGTTACCGACTTCCGGGTGCAGATCCAGCGGCAAGTGATAGGACAGCAGGCTGATATCGTGCTTGAGCAGGGTTTTCAACCGGCGCTGCTTCATGCCGGTGATGCACGGGTTTTCGCCTTTCCAGAAATAGCCGTGATGCACCAGCACCAGATCGGCCTGGGCCTCTACCGCGGCGTCCAGCAACGCCTGGCTGGCGGTGACGCCGCTAACGATGCGCATCACTTGTGGCCGGCCTTCGACCTGCAAACCATTGGGGCAGTAATCGGCGATCTTCGCACTTGCCAGGTAGCGGTCGGCTTCTTCGACCAGGGTGCTCAGGGCAACGGCCATAAAAGACTCCTAAATATCCCGTTCAGAGGCACGCGCGGCCTCGTATAATGCGCGACATTATGGGCGGTCTCACACCGCCTGCAACCTCTGTAGGACTTGCTTAATGCTCAAGGCGCTGCGTTTTTCCGGCTGGCCGCTGTTGGCCGGTGTGCTTATCGCTCTATTGATTATGCAGCGTTACCCGGAATGGGTCGGGCTACCGAACCTGGACGTCAATCTGCAGCAAGCCCCGCAAACCCTCGGTCTGCAGCAGGGCCCGGTGTCCTATGCCGACGCGGTGACCACGGCCGCGCCGTCGGTGGTCAACCTGTACACCACCAAAGTGGTCAACAAGCCCAGCCATCCGCTGTTCGAAGATCCGCAGTTCCGCCGCTTCTTCGGCGACAACTCGCCCAAGCAGAAGCGCATGGAGTCGAGCCTCGGTTCGGGCGTGATCATGAGCCCGGAAGGTTACCTGCTGACCAACAACCATGTGACCAGCGGTGCCGACCAGATCGTGGTGGCGCTCAAGGATGGCCGTGAAACCCTGGCCCGAGTCATCGGCAGCGACCCGGAAACCGACCTCGCGGTATTGAAGATTGACCTGAAAAACCTGCCGTCGATCACCGTCGGCCGTTCCGACAATATCCGCATCGGCGACGTGGCCCTGGCCATCGGCAACCCCTTCGGCGTCGGCCAGACCGTGACCATGGGCATCATCAGCGCCACCGGGCGCAATCAGCTCGGGCTGAACAACTACGAAGACTTCATCCAGACCGACGCTGCGATCAACCCCGGCAACTCCGGCGGTGCGCTGGTCGACGCCAACGGCAACCTGACCGGCATCAACACGGCGATCTTCTCCAAGTCCGGCGGTTCTCAGGGCATCGGTTTCGCGATCCCGGTGAAGCTGGCGATGGAAGTGATGAAGTCGATCATCGAACACGGCCAGGTGATTCGCGGCTGGCTCGGCATCGAAGTACAACCGTTGAGTCAGGAACTGGCGGAATCGTTTGGTCTGTCCGGACGTCCGGGGATTGTGGTCGCGGGGATTTTCCGTGACGGTCCGGCGCAGAAGGCCGGCCTGCAATTGGGCGACGTGATCCTCAGCATCGACGGTGAACCGGCCGGCGACGGTCGCCGTTCGATGAACCAGGTGGCGCGGATCAAGCCAACCGACAAGGTCACCATTCAGGTGATGCGCAACGGTAAAGAGCTCAAGCTCACGGCGGAAATCGGTCTGCGTCCGCCACCCGCGCCAATCAAGGAAAAAGAAGAGTAGGAGCTGCCGAAGGCTGCGATCTTGACGCCCTCGGCCGCTCCACAACTCCGAAATCGTTAACAGTATATATTCTCATTAGGCATGTTATATTGTTTCAATATCACTATTGGAACAACATAACATGTCGTCTCGAACAATGGCTTCCCTCGCAGGCCTGGCCCTCGGTTTGTTGGGGGATCCGGTCTTCGCCGAAGAATCGCAAACCGTTGAACTGGACGCCATCAGCGTCACCTCCGAGTACGAATCCCCCACCGGCCCGGTCAAGGGTTACCGCGCCACGCGGTCTGCCAGCGCAACCAAGACCGACACGGCCATTCGCGATATCCCGCAATCGATCAGTGTGATTCCCGTCAGTGTGCTCCAGGATCTGGGCAGCACCAGCGTCGAGCGCGCGCTGGATTTTGCCGGTGGCGTGTCGAAGCAGAACAACTTCGGCGGCTTGACGCTCTACGAATACAGCGTGCGCGGCTTCACCACGTCGGAGTTCTACAAGGACGGCTTCAGTGCCAACCGCGGCTATCCAAGCACGCCGGACGTGGCCAACATCGAACGCATCGAAGTGCTCAAAGGCCCAGCCGCCAGCCTTTATGGTCGTGGCGATCCAGGCGGTACGGTGAACATCGTCACCAAGAAACCCCAGCCGGAAGCCTTCACCACACTGCAAACCAGCGCCGGCAGCTGGGATCGCTACCGCACCGCCGTGGACGTCAACACGCCGCTGGATGATGACGGTAACGTTCTGTCCCGGGTGAACCTGGCGGTCGAGGACAACCACAGCTTCCGCGATCACGTCGACAGTCAGCGAGTGTTCGTTGCGCCTTCGTTCAGCTGGCAACTGAACCCGGACACCAGCCTGTTGGTGGAGAGCGAGTTCGTGCGCCACAGCTCGACCTTCGATCGCGGTGTCGTCGCGCCGAACAATAAATGGAGCGGCGTCTCCCGTTCGACCTTCCTTGGCGAACCCAACGACGGCAACATCGACAACCACAACAATCTGCTGCAAGCCGCCCTCGAACATCAACTCAACGATAGCTGGAAACTGCGCCTCGCCAGTCATTACAAGGAAGGCAAACTCTGGGGCTTCGCCTCCGAAAATCGTCCCTTGAATGCCGACGGCCATACCGTCAACCGTCGCTATCGCGAGCGCGATACCAACTGGCACGACAGCATCACCCAACTCGAACTGCGCGGTTTGTTCGACATCGGCAGTTGGCAACACGAACTGCTGATCGGCAGCGAATACGAGAATTTCCGTAAGAACGAACGGGTCACGACCATTGCCGGCGGCCCGTACGCCATCGATATCTATCGGCCGATTTACGGCCAGCCGAAACCCAATGGCGCACGCTCCGGGACCGACTTCTTCGAGCACGTCGAAAGCCAGGCACTGAACCTTCAGGACCAGATCGTCTTCACCGACAAACTGCGCGGCATGCTCGGTGCGCGCTTCGAACATTTCGAACAAAGCATCGACGATCACAGCCGCAACGCGACCAGCCGCCAGCGCCACGACGCACTGACTCAGCGAGCCGGCCTGCTCTACCAACTGACGCCTGAAGTGGGGTTATTCGCCAACGCCTCCACCTCGTTCAAACCGAACAACGGGCTGGACGCCGCCGGCAAATCCTTCGACCCGGAAGAAGGCGTCGGTTATGAAGTCGGGATCAAGAGCGAGCTGTTCGACGACCGCTTGAGCACCACCCTCGCCGCCTTCCATATCGAAAAGGAAAACGTCCTGGCGCTCGATCCGAGCACCGATTCCAGCCGCGCCATGGGCAAGGCCCGCAGCCAGGGTGTCGACCTGCAAGTCACCGGGCAAGTGACCGATGCCGTGCGAGTGATCGGTGCTTTCGCTTATATCGACGCCGAAGTCACCCAAGGCGACAAGGTGATTCCCACCGGCAGCCGAATTCTCGGCGTGGCCAAACGCAGCGGCAGTTTGTTGGGCGTTTATGAATTTCAGGATGGCCATTTACGCGGTTCGGACCTTGGTGCAGCGTTCACCTATGTCGGCGATCGCTCGGGTGAAGCCGGCAGCGATTTCGAACTGCCGGCCTACCACACCGTCGATCTGCTGGCGCATTATAAAGCCAGCGAAAACGTCACCCTCGGCCTGAACCTGAACAACCTGTTCGACGAGAAATATTTCGAGCGCTCCTACAGCAACTACTGGGTCAATCCCGGTGAGCCGCGCAATTTCACTGTCAGCCTGACACTCAATCTGTAAAAGGAAAAATCTCCATGCAACAAGGCAAATCACTGGTTCTGCTGGGTCTGTTCGGCGCGATGTTCGCCACCCACGTTTCGGCCCATGGCCTATGGACCGAACAACGTCGCGGCAATATCGAAGCCATTTACGGTGATGGCGCTGAGGACAATGCTTTCAAGGCGCAGAAAATCAGCGGCGCCTGGGCCTACGACACCGAAGGAAAAATGATCCCGGTTACCGTGGAACGCCTGGCCGACCATGCGCGTCTGCAACCACTCAAACCGCCCGCGGCGCTAGCAGTCGCGCTGGACAATGGCATGTGGTCGCTGACCGCCGACAAAAAGTGGATCAACGAAGGACGCAGTAAGGTGCCAGGATCGATCGAGTCGACCGAGACGTTCAAATACAGCCTGGCCATTTACCAGCCGGGGGCGAAGTTGCCGAAGCTCGATCAGATGAAACTGGTGATTTTGCCGGAAGTCGATCCGCTGACGGTCGGGCCTGGCAAGTCGTTGCCGGTACGGGTGCTATTGGACGGCAAGCCGGCGGCGGGCGTGAAGTTGGTGGGCGACTATCGCAGCGCGCCGAGTACCATGAGCACCGAAACCGATGCAGACGGCCGGGCGCAGGTTCTGGTGCGCAATGAAGGGTTGAACGTGATTGCGGCGCAGGTGGAAGTGCCTGTGAAAAATAGCCCGGATGTGAGCACTCGCGGACTGTTCACGTCACTGACCTTCCTTGGCGAACCGCATCACGAGTAACACACAGAACCTTGTGGGAGCGTGGCTTGCCCGCGATGGGGACACCGCGGTGCAACAGGTAGACCGCGTTATCGTTTATCGCGGGCAAGCCACGCTCCCACAGGATCGGGGAAGCCTTACAGGTCGCCGAGGCCGTCGATCAGCGCCTGATTCTGCTCCGGCGCGCCGATGGAAATACGCAGGAACTGGGCAATCCGCTCTTGCTTGAAGTGCCGAACGATCACGCCCTGTTCGCGCAACTTCGCCGCCAGCCCCGCCGCATCGTGCTGCGGGTGACGGGCGAAAATGAAGTTTGCTGCCGACGGCAACACCTCAAACCCCTTCGCTTCCAGCTGCGCGACCACCTTCTCGCGACTCTCGATGACCAACCGGCAGGTCTTGTCGAAATACTCGCGATCCTCGAACGCCGCTGCAGCCCCGACAATCGCCAGACGATCCAGCGGATAGGAGTTGAAGCTGTTCTTGATCCGCTCCAGCGCCTCGATCAGGTCCGGATGCCCCACCGCCAGGCCAACCCGCAGGCCCGCCAGCGAACGGGACTTGGACAGGGTCTGAGTCACCAGCAGGTTCGGATAACGGTCCACCAGCGTGATCGCCGTTTCACCGCCAAAATCAATGTAAGCCTCATCCACCACGACCACCGAATCCGGGCTGGCCTTGAGGATTTGCTCAACCGCGTCCAGCGCCAGGAGGCAGCCGGTCGGTGCGTTCGGGTTAGGGAAAATAATCCCGCCGTTCGGCTTGGTGTAGTCCGCCGGGTTGATCTGGAATTGCTCATCCAGCGGCACCGCGTCGAATGCGATGCCATACAACCCGCAGTAAACCGGGTAGAAGCTGTAGCTGATATCCGGGAACAACAACGGCTGATCGTGTTGCAGCAAACCGTGGAAAATGTGTGCCAGGACTTCATCGGAACCGTTGCCGAGGAACACCTGATTGCCCTGCACGCCGTAGTACTTGGCAACAGCCTGCTTGAGCAGGTCGCTGTTCGGGTCCGGGTACAGACGCAGGTTATCGTTCAGTTCGGTTTGCATCGCAGCCAAAGCTTTAGGCGATGGACCGTACGGGTTTTCGTTGGTGTTGAGTTTCACCAGTTTCGCCAGCTTCGGCTGCTCGCCCGGCACGTAAGGCACCAGGCTTTTGACGAAGGGACTCCAGAATTTACTCATGCTTAGTTCCCCTGCCCTTCATTAAAGAGCTCGTCAACGATGCGGTATTCGGCGCTGCGGGCGTGAGCGGTCAGCGACTCGCCACGGGCCAGCACGGAAGCGGTTTTGCCCAGTTCGGAGGCACCCTGCTCGGAGCAGAAGATGATCGACGAGCGTTTCTGGAAGTCGTAAACACCCAGCGGCGAAGAGAAGCGCGCAGTGCCGGACGTCGGCAACACGTGGTTTGGACCAGCGCAATAGTCGCCCAGGGCTTCGGACGTGTGACGGCCCATGAAGATCGCGCCGGCGTGGCGGATCTGCGGCAACCAGGCCTGGGGATCGGCGACCGACAACTCCAGGTGTTCTGGCGCAATACGGTTGGCGACTTCGATGGCTTGTTCCATGTCGCGAACCTTGATCAGCGCACCGCGACCATTAATCGAGGTTTCGATGATCTCGGCGCGCTCCATGGTCGGCAGCAGTTTGGCGATGCTCGCTGCGACCTTGTCGAGGAACTCGGCGTCCGGGCTGACCAGAATCGCCTGGGCGTCTTCGTCGTGCTCGGCCTGGGAGAACAGGTCCATGGCAATCCAGTCCGGATCGGTCTGGCCGTCACACACGACGAGGATCTCCGACGGCCCGGCGATCATGTCGATGCCGACCTGACCGAACACGTGGCGCTTGGCGGTGGCGACATAGATGTTGCCAGGGCCAACAACCTTATCGACCTTCGGCACGCTTTCGGTACCGTAAGCCAGCGCCGCAACTGCCTGGGCGCCGCCGATGGTGAACACCCGGTCAACGCCGGCGATGCAGGCCGCGGCCAGCACCAGTTCGTTGATTTCGCCGCGCGGCGTCGGCACGACCATGACCACTTCGGTCACGCCGGCAACCTTGGCCGGAATTGCGTTCATCAGCACCGAGGACGGGTACGACGCCTTGCCGCCTGGCACATACAGACCGGCGCGATCCAGCGGCGTGACCTTCTGGCCCAGCACCGTGCCGTCGGCTTCGGTGTAGCTCCAAGAATCCTGTTTCTGTTTTTCGTGATAGCTGCGCACGCGGGCTGCGGCTTTTTCCAGGGCTTCACGCTGAGGCGCGGTAATCCGGGTCAATGCCAGTTCCAGACGTTCGCGCGGCAAAATCAGGTCTGCCATGGAGGCGACTTGCAGGCCGTCGAACTTCTGGGTGAATTCCACCAGCGCCGCGTCGCCACGCTCGCGCACAGCCTTGATGATGTCCAGCACCCGCTGATTGACCGAGTCGTCAGACACACTTTCCCAGCTCAGCAGATGATCCAGATGATGTGCGAAATCCGGGTCAGCAGCGTTGAGTCGGCGAATTGCAGTCGGTGCGGTCATAGCGAGAGCCTCATAGGAATGGCAAAAACTCAGGCGCCCGAAGCTAACATTCGATCCGCTTGGGCACCTGAGAATTCTGGCTATGAGGCGGATAGACGGCGCGACTCAAGGTCGCGCAGGTAAATCAGCCGCGGTGTCGAGACTCCACTGCCTTGCGCAGGGTGTCGATCAACGCCTGGATACGGGCGTGCTGCATTTTCATCGACGCTTTGTTGACGATCAGCCGCGAGCTGATGTCGGCAATGAAGTCCTGGGGTTCCAGGCCATTGGCACGCAGAGTGTTACCGGTGTCGACCACGTCGATGATCTTGTCCGCCAGACCGATCAGCGGCGCCAGCTCCATCGAGCCGTAGAGCTTGATGATGTCGACCTGACGACCCTGCTCGGCGTAGTAACGCTTGGCGACGTTGACGAATTTGGTCGCCACCCGCAGACGGCCCTTGGGCTCGACATCGCCGACACGGCCGGCGGTCATCAGCTTGCAGAGGGCAATTCGCAGATCCAGAGGCTCGTACAGACCCTGGCCGCCATATTCCATCAGCACATCTTTACCGGCGACGCCCAGGTCCGCGGCACCATGCTCGACATAAGTCGGCACATCGGTGGCGCGCACGATCAGCAGGCGCACATCGGCCTGGGTCGTGGGGATGATCAGCTTGCGGCTCTTGTCCGGATTCTCGGTCGGCACGATGCCCGCTTCAGCCAGAAGCGGCAGGGTGTCGTCAAGGATGCGGCCCTTGGACAGTGCGATGGTCAACATGGGAAACGTCAGTCCTTATCAAGGTACTCATGCCCGGTCGCAAATGGCGCCGGACACACATCGAGGGTGTCACCACCCTCGATTCATAACAAACTCAGTAGGCGCGTCCTTGCGCCCATATGGCAACTACTAGCCCGGAACGCGACGGATCTTGGCGCCGAGCATCTGCAGTTTCTCTTCGATGCACTCGTAACCACGGTCGATGTGGTAGATGCGGTCGATCAGGGTATCGCCTTCAGCGATCAGCGCCGAGATCACCAGGCTGGCCGAAGCACGCAGGTCGGTGGCCATTACTGGCGCGCCCTTGAGCTTCTCGATGCCGGTGACGATGGCGGTGTTACCTTCGACCTGGATATGAGCGCCCATGCGGTGCAGTTCGTATACGTGCATGAAGCGGTTTTCGAAGATCGTCTCGATCACCGCACCCGTGCCTTCGGCAATGGCGTTGAGGGAGATGAACTGCGCCTGCATGTCGGTCGGGAACGCCGGGTATGGAGCGGTCCGCACGTTAACGGCTTTTGGCCGCTTGCCGTGCATGTTCAGCTCGATCCAGTCTTCGCCGCAGGTGATTTCAGCACCCGATTCGCGGAGTTTTTCCAGAACGGCTTCGAGGATGGTCGGATCAGTGTCCTTGACCTTCACACGCCCGCCAGTTACCGCTGCCGCCACCAGGTAGGTGCCGGTCTCGATACGGTCAGGCATCACCTTGTAAGTGGTCGGGTGCAGACGCTCGACGCCATCGATGGTGATGGTGTCGGTGCCGGCGCCAGTGATCTTGGCGCCCATGGCGTTCAGGAAGTTCGCCAGGTCGATGACCTCAGGCTCGCGAGCGGCGTTTGCCAGCACGCTGCGGCCCTTGGCCAGAGCGGCCGCCATCATGATGTTCTCGGTACCGGTCACGCTGACGGTGTCGAAGAAGAAGTGTGCACCGCGCAGGCCACCCTCAGGGGCCTTGGCCTTGATGTAGCCGCCTTCGACGTCGATGACCGCGCCCATGGCTTCGAGGCCACGGATGTGCAGGTCGACCGGCCGCGAACCGATGGCGCAACCGCCAGGCAGTGCGACTTCGGCTTCGCCGAAACGGGCAACCATCGGGCCCAGCACCAGGATCGAGGCACGCATGGTTTTCACCAGTTCGTACGGCGCGATCAGGGTCTTGATGGTGCGCGGGTCGATTTCGACACTGAGCTTCTCGTCGATCACCGGCTCAATGCCCATGCGACCGAACAGCTCGATCATGGTGGTGATGTCGTGCAGGTGCGGCAGGTTGGCAACGGTAACCGGGCCATCGCACAGCAGGGTTGCAGCCAGGATCGGCAGGGCAGAGTTCTTTGCCCCGGAGATGCGGATTTCGCCATCAAGACGAACGCCACCGGTAATAATCAATTTATCCATAAGAATCTCGACGCCCTTGGGCTCAGGTGCGCTCGGCCCAGGCCGCGCTGCTGAAAAATTTCATAGTGACCGCATGGATGCTGCCATCGGTGATCCATGGGTTCAAATGGGCATAGATCTGCTGCTGACGCTTCACCGGGCTCAACGCCGCCAGTTCATCGCTAATCACGTTCAGCTGAAAGTTGCAGCCTTCGCCCTCAACTTCTACCTGCACTTGTGACAGAGAATCGGACAGCTTTCCTTCAAGGAAGCTCTTTACTTCGTTGGCCTGCATGCTCAACCTCAATCGGCGCCCTGTGCGCGCGGGTCGGACATCATACAAAAAAGCCCCGCGCCTGCGAACCCCGCGAAGCAGGACTCTGACGGGGGGCTTCTTTATAGATGCGGTTCAGGGATGCGCCAATAGCTCGGTCAATTCGCTGACCTGAGCGATTTCACGCATATCTTCGGGTATCGCACGAATGCTCAGGGCCTTGCCGGCCGCCTGAGCATCGCGCATGAAGCACAGCAACAGCGACAAGCCGACGCTGCTGGACTTCTCCACCGAGGAGCAATCAATCACCAGCATAGCCGCGTTACTGGACTTGATCAGCGCCTGCCCCTGCTTGCGCAGGTTCGGGCCTGTCCGGTAATCCAGCACGCCACTGAGCAGCAGTTCGCCGGATTCGCTCATGCGAATAGCCGACTCACTCATTGGGTTTGGTTCTCGGTAGATTGTTCGGTGGCTTCCTTGGCTTTGGCGACTTCCCCGGCCCAACCGTTGATGGTTTTGTCCAGGTCGTTGCCATTGCGCTGCATCGCATCAGCGAACTGATCGCGGAACAGCTTGCCGATATTGATGCCATTGATGATCACGTTGCGCAGCTTCCACTCGCCATTGATCTTTTCGAGTGTGTAAGACACAGGATAGATCGCGCCGCTGCTGCTTTTGACCGTCATGCCAACGCTGGTACGGTCTCCCGACTCATCCTTGGCGGGATCGACGACGATGCCCTGGTTGTCGTACTCAAGCAAAGCATTGCCATAGAACTGGAACAGGCCTTTTTTGAAGTTCTCGACAAACTTCTGCATCTGCTCGGGGGTGGCCTTGCGTGAATACTTGACCGTCATGATGCTCTTGGAAATACCTTCGGCATCCACCACAGGACCGACGATGGTATTCAGCGCCGTATAAAAGTCCTGTGGGTCCTGCTTGTACTTTTCTTTGTTGGCGGCAAGATCCGCCAACAACCGGGTGGTGGTGTCCTGTACCAGATCGTGCGCGGAAGGCCCCGCCACGGCGTTAGCCATCAACGGCAAGGCCGCAAGTATCACCAACAGGCCACGTCGCAAGATAGAGATCATTCAAAAGCTCCTCATTTGGCGTCTTTGCTAACGGTATTGAGCAGAAATTTACCGATCAGGTCCTCGAGTACCAGTGACGACTGCGTGTCGTGGATGGTTCCACCCTCCTTGAGCAGGGTTTCCTCCCCGCCCACACTGATACCGATGTATTTCTCACCCAACAGGCCAGCGGTCAGGATAGATGCAGTGGAGTCAGTCGGCAGATTATCTACGCGCTTTTCCAGTTGCATGGTCACCCGACCGGTGAAGCTGTCGCGGTCCAGATCGATCGCCGTGACCTTGCCGATGGTCACACCGGCCATGGTCACTTTAGCTCTGACCGTCAAACCGGCGATATTGTCGAAATACGCATAAAGTTTATAAGTTTCGGTGGTTGCGCTCGGGGACAGACCACTGACCCGCAACGCAAGCAACAGCAAAGCCAGGATGCCAGCCAGCAAGAAAAGGCCGACACCGATTTCCAGGGTGCGGTTTTGCATCAGAAATCTCCAAACATCAAGGCGGTCAAAATAAAGTCCAGGCCGAGTACTGCCAAAGAGGCATACACCACGGTCTTGGTAGTGGCACGACTGATCCCCTCGGAAGTGGGCTCGCAGTCATAGCCTTGGAATACGGCGATCCAGGTCACGACGAAGGCAAAAACGATGCTTTTGATGATGCCGTTGAGCACATCGTCGACAAACGTCACGCTGTTTTGCATGTTCGACCAGTAGGAGCCGTCATAGACACCCAGCCAGTCGACGGCCACCCACGAACCGCCCCAGATACCCACCACGCTGAAAATCATCGTCAGCACCGGCAGGGAAATGAAGCCGGCCCACAGGCGCGGGGCAATGATGTACTTGAGCGGGTCGACCCCGATCATTTCGAGGCTGGACAATTGCTCGGTGGACTTCATGTTGCCGATTTCAGCGGTCAGGGCCGAACCCGCGCGACCGGCGAACAGCAAGGCCGTGACTACCGGGCCCAGTTCACGCAACAGCGTCAGCGCAACCATCTGCCCGACGGCCTGCTCCGAACCGTAGCTGGACAGAATATTAAAGCCCTGCAGCGCCAGCACCATGCCGATGAATACCCCGGAGACCACGATGATCACCAGGGACATCACGCCCACCGAATGCAGTTGCTTGACCAGCAGGCCAAAACCGCCGCCGATGCCGCCACGACCGAGCAAGGCATGATAAAGGAACAGAGCCGAACGCCCGAATACCGCCAGCACATCGATGCCGGCGAAGCCGAAGCGGCGTACTCTTTCTATTAATGAAATCTTGCGCATCAGCGCTTCCCCAGAAGATCTGCGCGGTAATCCGGCGCTGGAAAGTGGTATGCGACCGGGCCGTCGGGTTCGCCAGTCAAGAACTGACGAATACGTGGCTCATCCGATTTCATCAAATCCTTGGGTGTGCCCTGGCCCAACACTTGCCCGTCGCCCACCACAATGAGGTGGTCAGCGATGCTCGCTGTCTCGGCCAGGTCGTGGGAAACCACGATGCTGGTGATGCCCAGCGCATCGTTGAGCAGGCGGATCAGGCGCACCAGTACGCCCATGGCGATCGGGTCCTGGCCGACAAAGGGCTCGTCATACATGAGGATTCGCGGATCGAGCGCAATTGCCCGGGCCAGCGCGACGCGACGTTTCATGCCGCCGGACAATTCGTCAGGCATCAGGTCGATGGCGCCACGCAAGCCCACGGCCTGCAATTTGAGCAAGACAATGTCGCGAATCATTTCTTCCGGCAGCTCGGTATGAACACGCAGCGGAAAGGCAACGTTCTCGAACACATCAAGATCGGTAAACAACGCGCCGCTCTGAAACAACACACCCATGTGCTTGCGCGCATCGAACAGATCGCTGCGCGACAACGTTGGCAGGTTCTGGCCGTTGACCCAGACTTCGCCGCTGGTAGGACGCAATTGTGCGCCTATCAGCCGCAACAGCGTGGTCTTGCCACACCCGGAAGGCCCCATGATGCCGGTGACCTTGCCGCGCGGTATGCGGATATCGACGTTATTGAAAATGCTGCGCGTACCGCGCTTGAAGGTCAGTCCCTTCAGCTCGACCGCGTAGGCGTTATCGGCACTCATCTAAACTCCTTGCGATGCAGCCTCTCACTCGGACGCCTGGCTTTCTGGCGAAAGCACATACCTCCCCCGGGCAGGCCGAACTGGCGGCGAACTATATCACTGCAAAGCTCAAGCGCCCAAGGCCCAAGCCGGGCATGTTCAGCAACATGACCGCCTGAAATCATCTATTTAGAGAGATTCGGTAACAAGGAATTACAAACCGCAACGAACTTGCGTGAGGGTTTTGATCATTACCGTTATAATCGCCGCCTTTTCATCAGGCTATTCGATTTCCGACATGAACCAATCAAGCGACCTGATTCAATCAGCACAACGTACCATCCGCCTCGAACTGGAAGCCGTACAAGGCTTGCTGCCCCATATCGATGCAGATTTCGTACGTGCTTGCGAGATGATTCTGGCCAGCAAAGGCCGAGTGGTCGTGGTCGGCATGGGCAAATCGGGGCACATCGGCAACAAGATTGCCGCCACCCTCGCCAGCACCGGCACCACGGCGTTCTTCGTGCACCCGGCCGAGGCCAGCCATGGCGACATGGGCATGATCACCCGTGATGACATCATTCTGGCGCTGTCGAACTCCGGCTCCACCAATGAAATCGTCACCTTGCTGCCGCTGATCAAGCGCCAGGGCATTCAGATGATCAGCCTGACCGGCAACCCCGAGTCGCCGTTGGCCAAGGCTGCGGAAGTCAACCTCAATGTAAGCGTCGAACACGAAGCCTGTCCGCTGAACCTGGCGCCCACCTCTTCGACCACCGCGGCACTGGTCATGGGCGACGCTCTCGCCGTTGCCTTGCTTGAAGCTCGCGGTTTTACCGCTGAAGATTTCGCTTTTTCCCACCCGGGTGGCGCCCTTGGCCGCCGTTTGTTGCTGAAAGTGGAAAATGTCATGCATGCCGGCACCGAATTGCCGCAAGTGATGTGCGGTACGCTGCTCAAGGATGCCTTGATGGAAATGACCCGCAAGGGGTTGGGCATGACCGTTGTACTGAACACAGATGGAAAGCTCGCCGGGATCTTCACCGACGGCGATCTGCGCCGCACGCTGGACCGCACCATCGATATCCACAGCACGACCATTGATGAAGTGATGACCGCCCACGGCAAGACCGCCCGCGCCGAGATGCTCGCCGCCGAGGCGCTGAAAATCATGGAAGACCACAAGATCAACGCACTGGTAGTGGTCGACAGCGAAGACCGCCCGGTCGGCGCCTTGAACATGCACGATTTGCTGCGTGCGGGAGTAATGTAATGAGCACGGACCTGCTGCAACGCGGCAAACAGATCAAACTGGCGGTATTCGACGTCGACGGCGTACTGACCGATGGGCGCCTGTACTTCCTCGAAGACGGCAGCGAATTCAAGACTTTCAACACCCTCGACGGCCAGGGCATCAAGATGTTGATGGCAGCCGGCGTGCAGACCGCT
Organism: Pseudomonas sp. JV414; assembly: GCF_032424305.1. NCBI lineage: Bacteria > Pseudomonadati > Pseudomonadota > Gammaproteobacteria > Pseudomonadales > Pseudomonadaceae > Pseudomonas > Pseudomonas sp. JV414. Next base: position 114,606 of record NZ_VYKC01000007.1, read on the forward strand.
ATCATCAGCGGCCGCAAGACCCCGGTGGTCGAACGGCGCGCGAAGAACCTCGGTATTCCACACCTTTACCAGGGTCGCGAAGACAAACTGGTGGTACTCGACGAACTTCTTGCCCAGCTAAACCTGAGCTATGAACAAGTGGCCTATCTTGGCGACGACCTGCCAGACCTGCCGGTGATTCGCCGTGTCGGTCTTGGCATGGCGGTAGCCAGCGCTGCCAGTTTCGTGCGCGAACACGCCCACGGCATCACCCTGGCCCGTGGTGGCGAGGGTGCCGCTCGCGAATTCTGCGAATTGATCCTGCGCGCCCAGGGCCGCCTCGATGCGGCCAACGCCGCGTACCTGTGAGCCCATCATGCTGAGCAAAAAGATTCGCAACATCCTGGTGTTCGGTTGCATCGCAGCGATTTTTGCAGCGGTCGGCTACTGGAACATCAGCCCGGAAAGCTTCCTCGACAAGCCAGTGGTGAAGGTCGATGAAAGCGCGATCGACTATTACGCAATCAACGCCCATAGCGTGCAGTACCTGCCCGACGGCAAACTGCAATACGAAATGACGTCGGACAAGGTCGAACACCTGAAAGCGACCGAGGTGACGTTGCTGACCAACCCCGACCTGAACATGTTCCGTGGCACCGAATTCCCCTGGCACGTCCAGAGCGAGCGCGGCGAAGTCAACCCGGACGGCACTCAGGTCGAGCTGATTGATTCGGTACGTATCACGCGTTTCGACGAAAAGAACCGCAAAACCCTGATTACCACCACCCGTATGACAGTGTTCCCGCAGCAGCAATATGCGCAGACCGATCAACCCGTTAGAATCGACGGCGCTGGCGGTGTATCGACAGGCAACGGAATGAAAGCGTACTTGAAAGAAAGCAGGATACACCTGCTATCGAACGTAAGAGGACAGTATGAGGCTCGTTAAAACCCTCCCTATTTTGCTCAGTCTGGGCGCAGCACTGGGAAGCGTGAGCGCCTGGGCTCTGCCGAACGATCAAGAGCAGCCCATCCGCATTCAGGCCGACGATGCCCAACTGGACGACAAGAACGGCGTTGCTACCTATAAAGGCGATGTGATCATTACGCAGGGCTCGATGAAGGTCACCGGCAATACCGTGACCATCACCCGCACCCCGGCCGGCGACATCGACGTGGTGACCTCGGTGGGCAACCTCGCCTACTTCGAGCAACTGCAAACGGCGGGCGATACCAAGCCGGTTCAGGGCTACGGCGTAACTATTCAGTACCACGCCTCGCAGAACCGCGTCGTGCTGATCGATCGCGCCAAAGTCATCGATAAAGACAACAACGTCACCCAAGGCGAGAAAATCGTCTACGACACCGTCAAAAAGCTTGCGAGCGCCGGTCGTGCCACGGGCAACAAGGTCACCGAGTCGCGCCCTCGCATCGACATGGTGATCCAGCCGAAGAAGAAAACCGACGAGCAAAAGGCCCAGTAATGGCAACTCTGAAAGCTCAGCATCTGGCCAAGAGCTACAAGAGCCGTCAGGTCGTGCGCGACGTCAGCCTGTCCATCGACAGCGGTCAGATCGTCGGCCTGCTTGGCCCTAACGGTGCCGGTAAAACCACCTGCTTCTACATGATTGTCGGCCTGGTACAGGCCGATCAGGGCCGCGTACTGATCGATGACCTGGACGTCAGCCACCAGCCGATGCACGGTCGTGCGAAGGCGGGTATCGGTTATCTTCCGCAAGAAGCGTCGATCTTCCGCAAACTGTCGGTGGCCGACAACATCATGGCCATCCTCGAGACTCGCAAGGAACTCGACAAGGCCGGTCGTCGCAAAGAGCTGGAAAGCCTGCTGCAGGAATTTCACATCCACCACATCCGCGACAACCTTGGCATGAGCCTGTCCGGTGGTGAACGCCGCCGCGTGGAAATCGCCCGGGCACTGGCCACCAATCCGAAATTCATCCTCCTCGACGAACCCTTCGCCGGCGTAGACCCGATTTCGGTGGGCGACATCAAGCAGATCATTCATCATCTCAAGGCCAAAGGCATTGGTGTGCTGATCACGGACCACAACGTCCGCGAAACCCTGGATATCTGCGAAACCGCCTACATCGTCAACGATGGCCAACTGATCGCTGAAGGTGACTCCGCCACCATCCTGGCCAATGAACTGGTCAAGGAAGTGTATCTGGGTCATGAGTTCCGCCTGTAAGCACTGAGGTGCCCGGGTCGCCGAGAGAGCGCTCGCTTCAATAAAAAAATCAATAAGTTTTTATTGTTACAGCGCTCTAGGCAAACACTCCAGTTTCAGGCATATAATTTGCTTATGTTTGGCGCTTCGGCGCCCTGTAGTGGATGGCGCATGTGCGCCGGCGAATAAGGTGTTAAGCCCCTGCCATGAAACCATCGCTAGTCTTGAGAATGGGCCAGCAGCTGACGATGACACCGCAGCTGCAACAGGCCATCCGCCTGCTCCAATTGTCGACCCTGGACCTGCAACAGGAAATCCAGGAGGCCCTGGAGTCCAATCCGATGCTCGAACGCCAGGAAGAAGGCGACGACTTCGATAACGCCGACCCCTTGGCCGATAGCGCCGAACAGAAACCCAACGCCGACATTCAGGAACCCTCCTACCAGGAAACCGCCCCAACGGTGGATAACCTCGAGGAAGGCGACTGGAACGAGCGTATTCCCAACGAATTGCCCGTCGACACTGCCTGGGAGGACGTCTACCAGACCAGCGCCAGCAGCCTGCCGAGCAACGATGACGACGAGTGGGATTTCACCACCCGCACATCGGTCGGTGAAAGCCTGCAAAGCCATTTGCTCTGGCAACTGAACCTGGCACCGATGTCCGACACCGATCGCCTGATCGCCGTGACCCTGATCGACTGCATCAACAATCAGGGCTACCTGGACGAAACCCTCGAGGAAATCCTCGAAGCCTTCGACCCGGAACTGGACATCGAACTGGACGAAATCGAAGCCGTCCTGCACCGCATCCAGCAATTCGAACCCGCTGGCATCGGCGCCCGCAACCTCGGCGAATGCCTGCTGCTGCAACTGCGCCAGCTGCCCGCCAAGACCCCTTGGCTGGCCGAGGCCAAGCGCCTGGTCACCGATTACATCGACCTGCTCGGCAGCCGCGACTACAGCCAGCTGATGCGCCGCATGAAGCTCAAGGAAGATGAACTGCGTCAGGTCATCGAATTGGTCCAGAGCCTCAACCCGCGCCCGGGTTCACAAATCGAGTCCGCCGAAGCCGAATACGTCGTTCCCGACGTGATCGTGCGCAAGGACAACGAGCGCTGGCTGGTGGAGCTGAATCAGGAATCGGTGCCACGCCTGCGGGTCAACGCCCAGTACGCCGGTTTCGTGCGTCGCGCCGATACCAGCGCTGATAACACGTTCATGCGTAATCAGTTGCAGGAAGCTCGCTGGTTCATCAAGAGCCTGCAAAGCCGCAATGAAACCCTGATGAAAGTCGCCACCCAGATCGTCGAGCATCAGCGCGGCTTTCTTGAATACGGTGACGAAGCCATGAAACCGTTGGTGCTGCATGACATCGCCGAAGCGGTGGGCATGCACGAATCGACGATTTCACGGGTGACCACGCAAAAATTCATGCATACCCCACGGGGCATCTATGAACTGAAATACTTTTTTTCCAGCCACGTCAGTACCTCCGAAGGCGGTGAATGCTCGTCCACGGCGATCCGCGCGATCATCAAAAAACTGGTTGCCGCGGAAAATCAGAAAAAGCCGTTGAGTGACAGCAAGATCGCTGGTTTACTGGAGGCACAAGGCATTCAGGTAGCCCGTCGCACCGTCGCCAAGTACCGCGAATCCCTGGGGATCGCGCCTTCCAGCGAACGGAAGCGGTTGATGTAGCCGCCGGGCTCGCCACAGCGTTCCAGTGGCAGGCATTTCTGCCTGCCGCTTTATGCACTGGCAACGAAGGAGAAGCTGTATGCAAGTCAACATCAGTGGACACCAACTGGAAGTGACCGAACCCCTGCGCACCTATATCGGCGAAAAACTCGACCGATTAGAGAGGCATTTCGACAAGATCACCAATGTACAAGTCACGATGAACGTCGAAAAACTGCTGCAGAAGATCGAAGCCACGCTGCATATTCCCGGCGGAGAAGTGGTCGCCAATGCCGAGCATACGGACATGTATGCCGCCATCGACCTGCTGACCGACAAGCTGGATCGCCAACTCAAAAAGCATAAGGAAAAGACCCAGAGCCTCCTCCAGGGCGCAACCGGTCGTTAACCCCCCCAATCCATGATCCGACTAGAAACCATCCTGACCCCCGGCCGTTCTCAAGTGAACGCGCCGGGTGGCAGTAAAAAGAAAGCCCTCGAGCAAATTGCCAACCTTATCCACCGCGAAGTACCGGATCTGGAAATGCAGGACGTCTTCGAGGCCCTGATTGCCCGTGAGAAACTCGGTTCTACCGGTTTCGGCAACGGCATCGCCATCCCCCACTGCCGGCTCAAAGGCTGCACCTCGCCAATCAGTGCGCTGCTGCACCTGGAAGCCCCTATCGATTTCGACGCCATTGATGGCGCACCGGTTGACCTGCTGTTTGTGCTGCTGGTCCCGGAAGCCGCCACCGATGCACATCTGGAATTGCTCCGCCAGATCGCCAGCATGCTTGATCGCAAGGAGGTGCGTGAAAAACTGCGCAGCGCCCCGAGCAATGAAGCGTTGTATCAGGTTGTCCTGGACGAGCAGAACGGTCACTAATCATGCGCCTGATCATCGTCAGCGGCCGCTCCGGCTCAGGTAAAAGCACCGCCCTCGATGTTCTCGAGGACAACGGCTACTACTGCATCGACAACCTGCCTGCCGGCTTGCTGCCGGAACTGGCCGAACGCGCGCTGATTCACACCGAGTTGGCACAACCGTTGGTGGCCGTGTCCATCGATGCGCGTAACTTGCCAAGCCACCTGTCACGGTTCCCCGAATTGCTGGAAGAGGTCCGCAGCCGGCATATCCAGTGCGATGTGCTGTACCTGGACGCCGACGAAGAAACCTTGCTCAAACGCTTTTCGGAAACCCGCCGTCGTCACCCGCTGAGCAGCGCCAATCGCTCGCTGGCGGAAGCGATAGAGGACGAAACCAATCTGCTGGGGCCTATCGCCGATCTGGCCGACCTCAAGGTCAATACCACCAATCTGAACCTGTATCAGCTACGCGATACCATCAAGCTGCGCCTGCTGAATCAGCCGGAGCCCGGTACTGCGTTCCTGGTGGAATCTTTCGGGTTCAAGCGTGGCATGCCGGTGGACGCCGATCTGGTGTTCGACGTGCGCTGCCTGCCCAACCCTTATTGGAAGCCGGAGCTACGGGCACAGTCCGGGCTCGATCAACCGGTGGCCGAATACCTGGCGGCACAGCCTGACGTCGAAGAGATGTTCCAGGACATTTCCTCCTACCTGCTCAAGTGGCTGCCCCGCTTTGCCGCCAGCAACCGCGCCTATGTCACCATTGCCATTGGCTGCACCGGCGGGCATCACCGCTCTGTCTACCTGACCGAACGTCTGGGTCAGGTCCTGCAAAAAACCCTGAAGAACGTCCAGGTCCGCCACCGCGACCTCAGCTAAAGGATTCACATCGCGATGCCTGCTCTGGAAATCGAAATCATCAACAAGCTGGGCCTGCATGCCCGCGCGTCTGCAAAATTCGTTGGGGTCGCCGGTCAGTTCAAGGATTGCACGATCAGGGTAGGACGCACGCCAGAATCCGTGGTAGACGGTAAAAGCATCATGGCGATGATGATGCTGGCCGCTGGCAAGGGCACAAAAATCCACCTGAGTACCGAAGGCGAGCAGGAGCAGGAAGCGCTGGATGCACTGGTGGCGCTGATCAACAACTACTTCGACGAAGGCGAATAAAAGCCAAAAGATCGCAGCCTCGTTCCACTCGACAGCTCCTACAGGATCGGCGTAGGAGCTGTCGAGTGAAACGAGGCTGCGATCTTTTGATCTTGTTTTTCAAGCCAACGCCGTATCCATCACCATCATCAGACAAAACCCGATCAGCAGCCCTAGACTGGCCAGTTTATCGTGACCATGGCGACGCGATTCAGGGATGACTTCGTGAGTCACCACCAGCAGCATCGCACCGGCTGCCAGTGCCAGCCCCAAAGGCAACAGTAGTTCGGCCAGACTCACCAGCCAGGCGCACAACAGTGCAAAGACCGGCTCGACCAATCCTGACGCAGCACCGATCAGGAACGCCTTGACCCGCGACATCCCTGCTCCGGCCAACACCAACGCAATCACCAGCCCTTCCGGCACATCCTGCAAGGCGATGCCCATGGCCAGGCTGTCGGCGTCAGGCATGCCACCGCCGGCCGAGACGCCGACCGCCATGCCTTCGGGGATGTTGTGGGCGATGATGGCAAACACAAACAACCAGATTCGCGGTGGAATCACTGGTCGCGCCAACGTTCCCACGAGCATTTCAGGCGTAGCGCCGGACACCTTGCGATCCACCAGAAACAACCCGAATGCGCCCAACAGGATACCGAAGCTGATCAGGCCGCTGGCCGCCCAAGGCGTCAGGCCGAGGTTTTCGGCCGCGGCAATGCCCGGCACAATCAGCGAAAACGCCGTCGCCGCGAGCATCACTCCGGCCCCGAAACCGAGCAATATATCGCTGACTATCTGAGGTATCTGCCGAATCACCAGCACCGGCACCGCGCCCAAAGCTGTACCCAAGGCACAAATCGCCCCGCCTTGCAGGGCACGCTGCAGTTTCGGTTCGAGGTCCAGCCAGCTCAGCCCTTGGGCAGCCAATAACGTCATGCCCGCCAGCAGTAACAGCGATCCCAGTGCGTAACGAAACATCCGTCCACTTCCGACCGCCAGTGTTTCAGTGCCCATAGTCAGCCCTGGATTGTTTTATAGAGACTTAAACCAGCGCAGCCTGATAACGCGCGGCAACTTCGGGCCAATTGATCACGTTGTAGAACGCATTGATGTATTCCGGACGGCGGTTCTGATAACGCAGGTAATAAGCGTGCTCCCAAACGTCCAGGCCGAGAATCGGCGTATTGCCGTTCATCAATGGGCTGTCCTGATTGCCGCTGCTTTCAACGATCAAGGTCTTTTGCGGTGTCACGCTCAACCAGGCCCAACCGCTGCCGAAACGGGTCAGCGCAGCTTTGGTGAAGGCTTCCTTGAAGTTGTCGAGACCACCCAGCTGTTCGTCGATTGCCTTGGCCAGTACGCCTTCAGGTTGACCACCGCCGTTGGGTACCATGACTTCCCAGAACAACGAATGGTTGGCATGCCCACCGCCCTGATTGATCACCGCCGCGCGAAGTTTTTCCGGCAATTGCTGGACAGCCGCCACCAGTTTTTCCACCGGCCATTCAGCAAATTCAGTGCCTTCGACTGCAGCGTTGAGGTTGTTGATGTAGGTCTGGTGGTGTTTGGTGTAGTGAATTTCCATGGTCTGCGCATCGATGTGCGGTTCCAGGGCGTCGTAGGCGTACGGCAAGGCAGGCAAGGTAAAAGCCATTTCAATGAACTCCATGTTGTAAGGGCGCAGGCTGATGCGAGGGCGAAGCGGTGTCGGTGTGCAACAAACGATGGGTGCGCGGATACTCGCCGTGATCGCTGATGAAATTCAGCAGCTCGACATAGGTTTTGCTGCTCTGGCGCAGCGCGGCTTCACGCAAGGCCGGCGCCAGTCGCGGGTCCTGCATGGTCCGCAACAGTCGTTGATGGATCGCGCACAGGTACTCGGCGCTCTCCTCCGGCTGGTTCAGGCGCAAGTGCAGGTCCGCCAGGTTATGGTGGGAAATCACGCAAGCCGCCACCGCTTCGTCGGCATCCGCCCAGCGCTCGAACAACACCTGAGCCAAGGCCAATGCCTGCAAATAAGCCTCGCGGGCATCAACGAGTTCGCCCAGCATGAAATGGCGGTTGGCCCTTTCGATCGTGCGTTTCCAGTGCTCCATGGTGAGCCTCCAAAGCGGTAGCAATGATTACACGCCGCCTGCGGTGAGCTTCTCTGGGTTGAGCAATTCTTCCAGTTGGCTGCGCGTCAGGTCGGTGTGTTCCAGGGCGACGTCGATCACCGGCCGGCCCTGCTGATAAGCCTTCTTGGCAATTTCAGCGGCATTTTGGTAACCAATGATCGGGTTGAGTGCAGTGACCAGAATCGGATTGCGCGACAACGCTTCCTTGAGCCGGGCCTCGTTGACCTTGAAGCTGGCGATAGCCTTGTCGCCCAGCAGCCGGCTGGCGTTGGCCAGCAACTCGATACTGCTCAGCAGGTTCTGGGCGATGATCGGCAGCATGACGTTTAGCTCGAAGTTGCCCGACTGACCGGCGACGGTGATCACCGTGTCGTTGCCGATCACTTGAGCAGCGACCATCGCGGTAGCTTCCGGGATCACCGGGTTGACCTTGCCGGGCATGATCGACGAGCCCGGCTGCAAGGCTTCGAGTTCGATTTCACCGAGACCGGCCAACGGGCCGGAATTCATCCAGCGCAGATCGTTGGCGATTTTCATCAAGGAAACCGCCGTGGCCTTGAGCTGCCCTGAAACGCTGACCGCCGTGTCCTGCGAGCCGATCAGCGCAAACAGATCCTTGCCCGGTGTGAACTGCACCTGAGTCAGTTGGCTGAGTTGCTGGCTGAAACGCGCCGCAAATTCCGGATGGGCATTGATCCCGGTGCCCACCGCCGTGCCGCCCTGTGCCAGGGATTGCAGGCTAGGCAGCAGATCCTGCAGGTGACCGATATTGGCCTTGAGTTGTTGCGCCCAACCATTGAGCACCTGGCTCATGCGCACGGGCATGGCGTCCATCAAATGAGTACGCCCGGTTTTGACGAACGGATGAACCTGCTCGGCCTTGCGCTCGATCACCTGCACCAGATGCACCAGCGCCGGCAGCAACTGCTCATGCAAGCTCAATGCGGCGCTGACATGAATGGTGGTCGGGATGATGTCATTGCTGCTTTGGCCGCAATTGACGTGATCGTTGGGATTCACCGGCTCGCCCAGCAAGCGGCTGGCCAGGGTGGCGATCACTTCGTTGGCGTTCATGTTGGAGCTGGTGCCGGAACCGGTCTGGAAGATATCCACCGGGAAGTGCTGCATGAAGTCGCCTTCGAGCAGGCCTTGAGCCGCATCGACGATCGCCTTGCCTTGGGATTCGCTGATCTGTTTGAGCTCGACGTTGGCTCGGGCGGCAGCAGCCTTGGCCAGAATCAACGCGCGGATGAACTGCACGGGCATCGGCTTGCCGCTGATCGGGAAGTTATCCACCGCGCGTTGGGTTTGCGCGCCGTAAAGGGCGTCCACCGGGACCTGAAGTTCGCCCATGCTGTCGCGTTCGATACGTGTGTTACTCATCGGGAGATCCTTGCACCAGTTCTATGAGAGAAATCGAAGGTTGCAACTCGCAAGTCGCCAGTTGCCAGGCGTAGCTTTGCCAACGTTTGAGGCGGCAGTCGCAGAGTGATTGCCGTTCGAGATCGCGTAGCGGTCGCCAGGCCTGGTCGAGACACAGGCTGCGCCAGTGCCAGGGCAGCGCGACGTCGGCGGCAGTGTCGAGCAATAAACGGAAGGAAGTTTCGGCGATGGTCCAGGGTGAGGTGGCCGTGCAACAGCCCAGATACCGGCCTTCAGCCAGATAATGTTCGATCAGGCGTGGCTCGTCAGGGTCCATGGCGCAACGGATCTGGCGACTCATCCAGCGCCAGCTTTCGAGGTAAGGCTGCTCGTGCAAGGCAGAACTCATGATCCGGGCTCATTCGGTAATGAGATTTATTATTAGATGATAATGAGAACCAAAACAAGCATGTAAATAAAGATCAAAAGATCGCAGCCTTCGGCAGCTCCTACATGGGCTCGGAGTGCATCTTGTAGGAGCTGCCGAAGGCTGCGATCTTTTGATCCACAAAAAAGGCGCACCACCTCATGGGTGGCGCGCCTTTTTGGTGCCGCAGTCGGAGGTTAGCTACCCGCCACTGTCATTCGTTCAATCAACACCGAACCGGTGCGAATGTTGCTGCGCAATTCCAGGTCATTACCGACCGCAATGATCTGCTTGAACATGTCGCGCATGTTGCCGGCGATGGTCACTTCCTGGACCGCGAACTGGATTTCGCCGTTCTCGACCCAGAAACCCGCCGCGCCACGGGAGTAATCGCCAGTGACCATGTTCAGGCCCTGCCCCATCAGTTCGGTGACCAGCAGGCCACGGCCCATACGGCGCAGCAAGGCGGCCTGATCTTCATCGCCATGGGTAACGAACAGGTTGTGCACGCCGCCGGCGTTGGCGGTGCTCGGCATGCCCAGCTTGCGGCCGGAGTAGGTGCCGAGTATGTAGGACACCAACTCGCCCTTCTCCACGAACGGCTTGGCGTAGGTCGCCAAGCCATCGCCGTCGAAGGCCGAACTGCCCAAGGCGCGCATCAGATGTGGACGTTCATCAATGGTCAACCATTCCGGGAACAGCTTCTGCCCCAGCGTGCCTTCGAGGAACGACGATTTGCGGTACAGACTGCCGCCGGAAATCGCCGACAGGAAACTGCCGAACAAACCACCGGCCAATTCCGCGGAAAACAGCACCGGCACTTCACAGGTCGGCACCGGACGCGCGCCCAGACGGCTCGCCGCCCGTTGCGCGGCACGTTGGCCGATGCTCTCCGCAGAGGCCAGCAAGTTGCCCTGACGGTTCACGTCATACCAATAATCGCGCTGCATCTGGCCATCGGCTTCGGCGATCATCACGCAGCTGAGGCTGTGACGAGTCGACGCGTAACCACCGATAAAACCGTGGCTGTTGCCGTAAACCCGGCAGCCCTGGTGAGTGCTGAGGGTGGTGCCGTCGGCATTCTTGATCCGGCTGTCGGTGGCAAACGCCGCCGCTTCACAGGCCAGCGCCTGCTCGATGGCTTGCTCCGGGGTAATGTCCCATTGATGGAACAGGTCGAAATCCTGCAGATCCTTGGCCATCAACGCGGCATCCGCCAAGCCCGAGGCTTCGTCTTCGGAGGTGTGCTTGGCAATGGCCAGCGCGGCGGCGACGGTTTCGCGAATTGCTTCCGGACCACTGGCCGAGGTGCTAGCCGAGCCTTTGCGCTGCCCCACATACAAGGTGATGCCAAAGCCCTGATCGCGATTGAACTCAACGGTTTCGACTTCCCGCTGACGCACCGTGGTCGACAGGCCCTGCTCCAGCGACACGGCCACTTCACAGGCACTGGCGCCCTGGCGCTTGGCTTCAGCGATGATCTGCTCGACTTGTTCTTGCAGTGCCGGCAACGCTTGTGGGCCGACGCTTTCAACTGCACTCATGCTGTTCTCCACTCAAATTCTGCTTTCGGCTAGGGCCTTCGAGCGACCGGGCCGGACAAGCGGCCCCCGACTGGTTATCATGGCGGCGTTTCTTTGCGGACGGCCACCATGGTTGATTCTTACGACGACTCCCTCGATACGGGAGAAAAAAGCAAATCCCAGGTTAAACGCGAGCTTCATGCTCTGGTTGACCTCGGCGAGCGCCTTACAACGCTCAAGCCTGACTTGCTGGCAAAACTGCCGTTGACCGACGCTATGCGCCGGGCCCTGGCCGATGCGCCGAAGCACACCGCGAATATCGCGCGTAAACGGCACCTTATGTTCATCGGCAAACTGATGCGCGATCAGGACACTGACGCCATTCTGACTCTGCTCGATCAACTGGATGCCTCCACTCGGCAGTACAACGAACGTTTCCATGGACTGGAACGCTGGCGCGATCGCTTGATCGCGGGCGACGATGCAGTCCTGGAGAAGTTCGTGCTCGACTACCCGGAAGCTGATCGTCAGCAATTGCGCTCCCTGATCCGTCAGGCCCAGCACGAACTGGCGACCAACAAGCCACCGGCCTCGAGCCGTAAAATCTTCAAGTACATCCGTGAGCTGGACGAGACTCAACGCGGTCTGCGTTAAGTCCCGAATCGGGTGAGTTGCCAAGCGGCTCACCCGAAGCTCCATCCCTTCTTACGATCCTGTACCACCTACAGTGATCGCATCGATTTTCAGCGTTGGCTGGCCGACACCCACCGGCACCGACTGCCCATCCTTGCCACACGTTCCCACACCGCTGTCCAGCGCCAGATCGTTACCGACCATCGACACCTTGCTCATGGCTTCCGGCCCGTTGCCGATCAACGTCGCGCCTTTGACCGGGGCAGTAATCTTGCCGTCTTCGATCAGGTACGCCTCGCTGGTGGAGAACACGAACTTGCCGCTGGTGATGTCCACCTGACCGCCGCCGAGGTTGGCGCAGTAGATGCCCTTTTTCACCGAGGCGATGATTTCCGCCGGGTCGCTTTCGCCAGCCAGCATGTAGGTGTTGGTCATGCGCGGCATCGGCAAGTGCGCGTAGGATTCGCGACGACCGTTGCCGGTGCGGGCTACGCCCATCAGGCGCGCATTGAGCTTGTCCTGCATATAACCTTTGAGCACGCCGTTTTCGATCAGTGTGGTGCACTCGGTCGGCGTGCCTTCGTCGTCGACGCTCAGCGAACCACGACGCCCGGCAAGGGTGCCGTCATCGACGATGGTGCAGAGCTTCGAAGCAACCATCTCGCCCATGCGCCCGCTGTAGGCCGAACTGCCCTTGCGGTTGAAATCGCCTTCCAGGCCATGGCCGACGGCTTCGTGCAGCAACACGCCGGACCAACCCGAGCCCAACACCACCGGCAACGTACCGGCCGGGGCCGGAATCGCTTCCAGATTCACCAGCGCCTGACGCAACGCTTCGCGGGCATAGCCCATGGCGCGGTCATCGCTGAGGAAATAGCGGTAATCGGTGCGACCGCCACCGCCATGACCACCGCGCTCACGACGGCCATTTTGCTCGACGATCACGCTGACGTTAAAACGCACCAGCGGCCGCACATCCGCCGCCAGGCCGCCGTCGGTGGAAGCAATCAAGATCCGTTCCCAGACTCCGGCCATGCTCACGGTGACTTGCTGGATACGCGGGTCCAGGGCACGAGTCGCCACATCGATACGCTTGAGCAGCTCGACTTTTTCGGCACGACTCATCACTTCCAGCGGGTTATCCGGCCCGTACAACTGGGCGACATCCTGAGTCGTGAAGGCTTGCACCGTGCCGTTCTGCCCAGCGCGGGAGATCGAACGTGCCGCACGGGCTGCGGCGCCGAGGGCTTCGAGGGTAATGGCATTGCTGTAGGCAAAACCGGTTTTCTCACCCGATTGCGCACGCACGCCGACACCCTGGTCGAGATTGAAGCTGCCTTCCTTGACGATCCCGTCTTCCAGTGCCCAGGACTCGGAAATCTGCCCCTGGAAATACAGGTCGGCGGCATCGATGCCCGGGCCGGCCAGATCGCCGAGCACACCTTGCAGGCTCTCGATCGTTACGCCGCCGGGCGCCAGGAGGTGTTCACTGACGGAGGACAACAACTCGCTCATATGCTTTACGCCTTAAATTCGTCGTTCTGATGCAGGTCGCTGAGCGCCCTGCGAGAAAAAGCGCCGGTGAGTGGACACCGGCATCCGCGCCCTGATGGACGCCTGTTCGCTGCTGTCGCGTTCGGCCAGCAGCACGGCCTCGCCCTGATCCTGTTGTGCCAGCACCCGCCCCCATGGGTCAACGATGGCGGCATGACCAAAGGTTTCTCGTGGCCCCGGATGCGTCCCACCCTGGGCGGCCGCGAGCATGTAACACTGAGTCTCGATGGCCCGCGCGCGAATCAGCACGTCCCAATGAGCCGCGCCGGTCACCGCGGTAAAGGCCGACGGCGCGGTAATCAACTCCGCGCCGGCCGCACGCAATTCACTGTAGAGCTCCGGAAATCTTAAGTCGTAACAGACGGTCAGACCGACTCGACCGACGGGCGTGTCGGCAACCACCACACCACTGCCAAAAGCATAGTCATCGGATTCGCGATAACGCCCGCGATTGTCCGCCACGTCTACGTCGAACAGATGCAGCTTGTCGTACCGCGCCACGGTTTCACCCTGGTCATCGACCAGCAACGAGCATGCATGCACTTTGGCCGTCGGTTGATCCACCGGCGGCAACGGCAATGTGCCGGCCACTATCCATAACTTGAGGTCGCGGGCGGCGTGTTTCAACCATGGCAGGATCGGGCCTTCGCCCAAGGCTTCGGCGCGGCCGATGTCGGCAATGTCGCGACGGCCCATGGCAGCGAAATTTTCCGGCAGCACGGCAAGCCGCGCGCCACCGGTCGCCGCCTGCTCAAGCAGACGACGGGCCTGGGCCAGATTGGCCAGCACGTCGCTCTGGCTGACCATTTGAATCACCGCTACAGACATGGCCTATTCCCTATGTGAAATCTACGCATACCTGTAGGAGCTGCAGAGTGAAACGAGGCTGCGATCTTTTGACCTTGATCTTTAAAGTCAAAAGATCGCAGCCTGCGGCAGCTCCTACAGGGGTAAGCGGCGCCGCATAAAAACATGCTACTCCATAGGTGCGCAGGATGGCTTTTCAAAAAGGCTTGTCGAAGGTGATTTTCGGTTCTTTCCATGGGCCTTTGACGGTGTATTTGACGCTGGCGAAGCGCGCCACGCGGTCACCGATCAGCTTATCGATCAGGAACAACGCCCCGCCGACGGCCGGTGCACCGACGATCAGCGCGGCAATCGGCAGGTTGTTAGTCACCGGTAAAGTCACCAACAACTTGGCATCGACCTGATCACCCACCAGGTCCAGTGTGCCGTTGAGCTCCACATTGCTCGACGGACCGGTCAGCAGAATCGGTTCACGGGTCACGTAGACCCCGTTACTGGCGACCAGCAGGCCTTTGACCCGGTCATAGCTCAAGCCTTTGCCGAACAGGTCGGAAAAGTCCAGGCGCAAGCGGCGGCCGATGGAGTTGAAGTTGAGCAGACCAAATACCCGCAGCGCCTGAGCGCTGCCCTCGACTTCAACAAACTGACCTTTATTGAGTGACGCATCAAGACTGCCGGAGAAGCGCTTGGTCGCCAGCCACGCCGGTGACCCAGGCCAGCGACCGTCGACATCCATATGAAACTCTTCACTGGTGACGCTCGGCGCAAACCCCCAGCCCTTGAGCACGTCGGCAAGGTTCCTGCCACTGACTCGGCCCTTGTACCAACTGCCGGAATTACCCGGCGTGCCTTCCCAGCCACCGCTGCCCCGCAAGAGGATGCCCTTGAGGCCCAGATCAAGGGCATTGAAGGCGACACCCTTGGCGGTCGGTCGAACTTTCAGGTGCCACGCGCCCACCAGATCCGGGCCCTGGAACAGCTGATTGATGGTGACATCCAGCGCCGGGATCTTCGTCGGGTCCACCGTGGCCAGCGGATCCGGCGAATTCTCGTCAGCCAGCGCCGTAGGGTCTCGTGCCGGCAAACGTACGTATTGCAGATTGACCGCAATCGGTGCAGCTTTCGCATCGGGAATTGCGACGCTGCCCTTGGCCTGCTGACTATCGAGTTGCAGGGCCCACGCGGCCGGTTTGCGCGCCAACTGCACCGACGCCTGATCCAGGGTGGTGCCAAAACCGCTGAGCTTGCCAATCTTCAAATCCGCGCCACTGAGCAACTGCTTGGCACTGCCGCCCGGATCCTGGCCAGCATATTTGGTCACCAGATCCTGCCAAGGGGCGACATCCAGCTCGGACAGTACGCCACGCACGCGCAAACCTTTGGCGCCAGGCAACACCGCACTGCCGCCACCGAGAAACAACTCGCCGCGACCGTCGGCGAAATCGCCGGTCGGTGCCGCAAACGTGAAGCTTGCCAGTTCACCATAGGTGGCCCAGTAACGCCGCTCGGCTCCTTGCAGGGTCATGCGGAACACGGTATCGCGCCCGACATCGGCGGCCATGCCGAACGGCGCCGGCAAATCCACCGCCACGCCTTTGAGGTTGGAGCTGACCATCAATTGACTGTCGGCGCCATCAAGGTTTAGCTGCAGCTGATAAGGGATCATCCCCGTCACCGGCAATGGCTGAGTGACATTCAGCCATTCGGTGAGTTTCTTGACCTCGACCTCACCCGATGCGGCAACCCGAGTGTTGAGCTTGCCCGGGCTGCCTTCGGCGAAGATCTGTGCTGTCACCGGCTTGTCGAAGGCTCGCGCCGTGATCTTTTGCCCGCTCAGACCCTTGGTGCTGTCGAAACGGAAATCGCCCTTGAGTTGTGTCAGTTCCAGGGTGGGCTCACTGAGCTTCAAACGGGCCTTGGCGGTCTTGAAGTCGACGAGGATTTTCGGCTGCTCGCCTTTGACCAGCGGGATATCGAGCTTGAGCTTGCCTTGCAGTTCGCCTTCGCCCTCCCAACCGGCGAACGTGTCGGCAGTGCCGATCGGCGCTTCCTGCAAAATCTTCAGGCCATCGCCCAACCCGCCATCAAAGGCGCCGTCGAGGAACAGATGACTGCTCTGCCCAGGGGGCACACGGGGAATATTGACGTAGACATCACGGACCTGAGTGTCGAGCAATTGGCCCTTGCTCGCGAGAATCCGCACACCGCTGTCTTCGATGAACACATCGCCGCTGACCTTGCTGACATGCGGCCAGCCCGGCTGAAACGCCAGCTCGGCATCGTGGACCTTGAAAAACAGGCTGATGCTGCGAGCCGTTTCGGCGGCGCCGTGGTTGAGCGAACCCTGGTACTGGAAGAAACCTTCATCCACCGCGCCTTTGAGAATCGCGGTGCGCAGCCATTCGTCCAGGCCCGGGCTGAGAACCGTTGGCAGGTATTTGGCGGTGTAGCGACCGTCGCCGTCGACCAGGCCGACCCGCAGGTCCATGTAGTCTTCCTGGGTGTGATCGAAATGCAGGCGGATCAGGAAGTCGCCGGCAATCTTGCCCTCCTCGCCCAGCACCTTCAGGTACGGCGAGATCAGGGTGAAACGTTCTTTGTCGAGTTTCCAGGTCAACCGGGCATTGGCCTGAATGTATTGCCATGGCTTGGCGAAAATCGGGTCCAGGTGCAGGGAGAAATCCTTGCTGTCCATGCGCAGCTCACCTTGCCCGAGATCGCCGCTGATGCTGCCACTGACATTTCGCACCGCTGGTGCACCGCGATAAGCGTCGAAGCCGACCTTTTCCAGATTGGCGGCAAAGCTGAATTTGCTGTCATCGGTAGCGGCTGGGCGGAAGTCGATCAGCACGTTGCGCAAAACTCCGGTGACCTTGAGCCGCTCGACCGCCGTGGCGACACCTTCGGGCAGTGGGCCCAGTGCGTTCAGCAGCGGAGTGAGCGGTGTGAGATCGAGACGGTCGGCTTGCAGATGCAAGAGCTCTGGCACCTTGTCTGTCGCGGCAGTTTGTTGAAATTGCAGTTTCGATTCCCAGCGGGTGTCACCCAGGCTCATCGCCAGAGAATCCAGGGTCACCAGAACGCCTGTGGAACTGCGCTGGAAATACCCGTTGAGCGCCAGATTGTTGATCTGGATCGGATTGCGCTCGGCATAGGCGCCCTTGAGTTGCGGCGCGTTCAAACGAATCGCGGCGCGTTGCAGGGTGCCCTTGCTCCAGTTCACCCAGAGCTCGCCACCGGCCTTGATCTCGGAGAAGTTCCATTGCTGGGTCAGACGCTCGGGCAACCATTTCGACCAATCACTCTGCGGCAGGCTCAGGTAAGCGTCCGCTTCGCCGTCCTTCCATTGAGCAGCGCGCAAACGGGTGCGCAGGCTCATCGCCACCGGCTGGCCGTCGGGCAGGGTCAAACGGGCATCGAGCCGCTGGCGGGATGGACCGGTTTTCAGATTCAGGCCGACGTACGTCAGGGTCAGCGGCGACTCCCCCAGCGGCTGCAAGGTGATCTGGCTGTCGAGTACCGACAGCTGCTGGACCCTCTGCATGCGATTGAGCAACTGCTCCGGATTTAGCGGCTGGTCCTGCTGCACCGGCAAGCCTTCCAGCGCCCAATGACCGTCTTCACCTTCCTTGAGGCTGATCTTCAGGCCGTTGAGTTCCAGGTGTGCGATGCGCACTTCGCGCGCCAGCAGGCTGGCCCAGAGATCCGGCACCGCGCGCACCTGATCCAGGCGCAAGGCATTGGAACCCTCGCCGACCATCACGTCATGGGCCAGCAGAACCGGAGCGAGGCCGCTCCAGTTGCCTTCCAGCTTGCCGATCTGCAGGGGCATGCCCAAGGCAACGCTGGCGTTGTCTTCGACGTCGGCACGGTACTCGGCCACCAGCGGCGTCAGCTCCCGGCCGAGGCTGACAAACAGCGCCATCAGCACCAAAACCAACGCACACAGGCCCAGACCCCAGCGGGTCAGTGCGGCCAAAATGCGTGTCAGACGGTCCATGTCAGTTGGCTCCCATGGCAAAAATACTGCAAAAAGCTGAGGCCAGCCGTTCTAGTGGAGTTGAAACACAACGATTCAGAGCAACACCACGTCGTATTGTTCCTGGGAATACATGGTTTCCACCTGGAACCGAATGGTGCGTCCGATAAAGCCTTCGAGCTCGGCGACGTTGCCCGACTCTTCGTCGAGCAAACGGTCGACCACTTTCTGATTCGCCAGCACCCGGTAGCCTTCGGCCTGATAAGCCCGGGCCTCACGCAGGATTTCGCGGAAGATTTCGTAGCACACGGTTTCCGGAGTCTTGAGTTTGCCGCGACCCTGGCAGCTGCTGCACGGTTCGCACAGCACTTGCTCAAGACTTTCGCGGGTGCGCTTGCGGGTCATCTGTACCAGGCCCAACTCGGTGATGCCGATGATGTTGGTCTTGGCGTGATCGCGTTCCAGTTGCTTCTCGAGCGTGCGCAACACCTGACGCTGATGCTCTTCATCTTCCATATCGATGAAGTCGATGATGATGATCCCGCCCAGGTTACGCAGGCGCAGCTGACGGGCAATGGCGGTGGCGGCTTCGAGGTTGGTCTTGAAGATGGTTTCTTCGAGGTTGCGATGACCGACGAAGGCCCCGGTATTGACGTCGATGGTGCTCATGGCTTCCGCCGGATCGACCACCAGATAACCGCCGGATTTGAGCGGCACCTTGCGTTCCAGGGCTTTCTGGATTTCGTCTTCGACGCCATATAAGTCGAAGATCGGCCGTTCACCTGGGTAATGCTCCAGACGGTCGGCGATTTCCGGCATCAGTTCGGCGACGAACTGCGTGGTTTTCTGGAAAGTTTCCCGCGAATCGATGCGGATCTTCTCGATCTTCGGGCTCACCAGATCGCGCAAGGTACGCAGCGCGAGGCCGAGGTCTTCGTAGATCACACTCGGCGCGCTGATGGTCTTGATCTGTTCGTTGATCTGGTCCCAGAGCCTGCGCAGGTAGCGGATGTCCATGAGGATTTCATCGGCCCCGGCCCCTTCGGCAGCAGTGCGCAGAATAAAACCGCCGGCTTCCTTGATGCCTTCTTTGGCCACGCAGTCGGTGACCACTTGCTTGAGGCGTTCACGCTCGGCTTCGTCCTCGATCTTCAGGGAAATACCAACGTGGGCGGTGCGCGGCATGTACACCAGATAGCGCGACGGAATCGACAGTTGCGTGGTAAGGCGTGCGCCTTTGGAGCCGATCGGGTCCTTGGTGACTTGCACCACCAGGCTTTGACCTTCATGAACCAGCGCGCTGATGCTTTCCACCGTCGGGCCTTCGCGAAGGGAAATCTCCGAGGCATGAATGAACGCTGCGCGATCCAGCCCGATATCGACGAAGGCCGCCTGCATGCCCGGCAATACCCGCACGACCTTGCCTTTATAGATGTTGCCGACGATCCCGCGCTTTTGCGTGCGCTCGACGTGGACCTCTTGCAGGACACCGTTTTCGACCACCGCCACGCGCGATTCCATCGGCGTGATGTTGATCAGGATCTCTTCACTCATGGCAGGGTCTCGTTCAGGCATGTTCACGATAATGGCCGCATCTTGTCAGTACGACGCTCAGCGCGCGTTAAGGGTTTGCCAACAGGGTATGCCGAAATGGCCGAGCAGCTCGCAGGTTTCGCACAGCGGCAATCCGACCACCGCCGAATAACTGCCGTTGAGCCCGGCGACGAACACCGCGCCCAGCCCTTGAATCCCGTAGCCGCCAGCCTTGTCCCGAGGTTCGCCGCTGGCCCAGTAGGCCGCCGCTTCGTCGCGGTCGATATTGCGAAAACGCACCAGGCTGCGCACCACCAAAGACTCGCAGCGCTCGCCATCGCGCACCGCAATCGCTGTCAGCACTTCATGTTCGCGCCCGGACAACAGCATAAGCATGGCGCATGCGTCGGCTTCGTCCACCGGCTTGCCGAGAATTTTCCCGTCCAGCACTACGGCGGTGTCGGCACCCAGCACGCAGAAATCGGCGTCGGACACGACCGTCCCGTGCCCGGCCTCGGCCTTGCCGCGCGCCAGACGCTCGACATAGGCCGATGGGCATTCTTCAGGTAAAGGGGTTTCATCGATGTCCGCGCTGATGACGGAGAACGACACGCCGATCTGCGTGAGCAGTTCACGCCGACGCGGCGAGCCTGAGGCGAGGTACAGCTGCTTCATCAAGACATCTCCCTGCTAGTGCCCTGTCTCACAAATACTGTTCCTTTTTGGCGAGACAGGGCACCGGCGCGAGCACATGCCTGACCGAATTAATTGATTTTGTAGCGTCGACGCAAACCGCGCAAACCGTAGCTGATCCATGGCCAGAGCAACGCGCTGACCAGTGCCGGCAACACCAGCGCGAGGGTCGGCTGACGATTGCCGGTCAGGGCGCTCAGCCACAACTGAACCAGTTGGGCGAGACCGAAGATCACCAGGATCACCAGGCTCTGTTGCCACATCGGGAACATGCGCAGGCGCTGTTGCAGCGACAGCACCAGGAAGGTAATGAGCGTGAGGATCAACGCGTTCTGGCCCAGCAACGTGCCATACAGCACGTCTTCGGCCAGCCCCAGGCACCAGGCGGTCACCATGCCGACTTTCTGCGGCAGGGCCAACGCCCAGAAGGCCAACAGCAAGGCCAGCCACAGAGGACGCAGGATTTCCATGAACTGCGGCAATGGCGAAACGCTGAGCAGCATGCCAATGGCGAAGGTCAACCAGACCATCCAGCCGTTTCGGGAGGAAGTTGCACCGCCCATTATTCTCTTCCCCCAGTGGTAGCCGGCGCGGAGACAGGCGGTTTGGCAGCAGGCTTCACGGCAGCGGGCTGAGCCGTCGGTGGTTTGGCGGCGGCTGGTGCCGACGCGGGTGGCTTGCTGGCAGCATGGGCAGCGGCCGGTTTTGCCGGGGTCGCGGCAGCAGGTGCGACAGCAGGCGCAGCGGCCGGAACAGCCGGAGCAGCGACCGCAGCCGGTATCACCGACACGGCAGGTTTGGGCACGGTTGCTGGAATGATCGGCCCACCGCCGTGCTGGTCTAGCGCTTCCTGAGCCTGGGCGGCTTCGTTGGCGCGTTCCTCAGGCGTGCGGCCATCACTGAACACCAACAGCAGATAACGGCTGCGGTTCAACGCGGCGGTCGGCACCGCACGAACGATGGCAAATGGCTGACCGGAATCGTGAATCACTTCCTTGACCGTCGCCACCGGGTAACCCGCAGGGAAACGCTGGCCAAGACCGGAGCTGACCAGCAGATCGCCTTCCTTAATGTCGGCGGTATCAGCCACATGCCGCAGCTCAAGGCGTTCCGGGTTGCCGGTGCCGCTGGCAATCGCCCGCAGACCGTTACGGTTCACCTGCACTGGGATGCTGTGGGTGGTGTCAGTCAGCAACAGTACGCGAGAGGTGTACGGCATCAACTCCACCACCTGCCCCATCAGGCCGCGGGCATCGAGCACCGGCTGACCGAGGACCACGCCGTCGCGCTCACCTTTATTGATGATGATGCGATGGGTAAAGGGGTTGGGGTCCATGCCGATCAACTCGGCCACTTCGACCTTTTCGTTGACCAGCGCGGAAGAGTTGAGCAACTCGCGCAGCCGAACGTTCTGCTCGGTGAGGGCGGCCAGCTTTTGCATGCGCCCCTGCAACAGCAGGTTTTCGGTTTTGAGTTTTTCGTTTTCGGCGACCAGTTCGGTCCGGCTGCCGAATTGGCTGGCCACACCTTGCCATAGCCGCTGCGGTAGATCGGTGATCCAGTAAGACTGCATCAGCACCAGCGACATTTGGCTACGCACTGGCTTGAGCAGTGTGAAGCGGGCATCGACCACCATCAGCGCGACCGATAGCACGGCCAGCACCAACAAGCGCACGCCCAGTGAGGGGCCTTTGGTGAAAAGCGGTTTAATAAGCCGCTCCTCCCAGGCAAATGTTCTCTTTATTCATACGGCATCAAACCGGCCTGGATGCAGACTGACAGAAGATAAACGCCAACAGGCAGCACTGCAAAGTGCTGCCTGTGCGCTCAACAGCATAGAGGCGATCCGGCGACTTATTCGCTGGAAAGCAGATCCATGGTGTGTTTATCCATCATTTCCAATGCACGACCACCGCCGCGAGCAACGCAGGTCAGCGGGTCTTCGGCGACGATCACCGGCAGACCGGTTTCCTGGGCCAGTAACTTGTCGAGGTCGCGCAGCAAGGCGCCACCACCGGTCAGTACCAGGCCACGTTCGGCGATATCCGACGCCAGCTCCGGAGGCGATTGCTCCAATGCACTTTTCACAGCCTGAACGATGGTGGCCAGGGACTCTTGCAGAGCTTCCAGCACTTCATTGGAGTTCAGGGTGAATGCGCGTGGAACGCCTTCGGCCAGGTTACGGCCGCGAACATCGACTTCACGAACTTCGCCGCCCGGGTAGGCCGTACCGATTTCCTGTTTGATACGCTCGGCGGTGGATTCGCCGATCAGGCTGCCGTAGTTGCGACGCACATAGGTGATGATCGCTTCGTCGAAGCGGTCGCCGCCAACCCGTACGGATTCGGCATAAACCACACCGTTGAGGGAGATCAGCGCGATTTCAGTCGTACCGCCACCGATATCGACAACCATCGAACCGCGAGCCTCTTCAACCGGCAGGCCAGCACCGATCGCAGCAGCCATCGGCTCTTCGATCAGGAATACTTCACGGGCACCGGCACCAAGGGCCGATTCACGGATGGCACGACGCTCAACCTGGGTCGATTTGCATGGAACGCAGATCAGCACACGAGGGCTAGGCTGCAGAAAGCTGTTTTCGTGAACCTTGTTGATAAAGTACTGCAGCATTTTTTCGCAGACGCTGAAGTCGGCGATCACACCGTCCTTCATCGGACGAATGGCAGCAATGTTGCCCGGCGTACGGCCGAGCATGCGCTTGGCCTCGGTGCCGACAGCAACGACACTTTTCTGGTTACCGTGTGTCCGAATAGCCACAACGGAGGGCTCATTCAGGACGATACCGCGCTCGCGCACGTAAATAAGGGTGTTGGCAGTGCCCAGGTCAATGGAAAGATCGCTGGAAAACATGCCACGCAGTTTCTTGAACATGGGAAAGGGACCCTAGGCAACGCGTGGGTAAAAAAGTGCGGCAAACTCTAACAACGACAGGGATTTTGGGCAAGGCGCCAATATGTTAAATTGGCCGCTTTTCTGTGCACCAAGCACCACAATCGCGGCCCTGAGACCGTAGATATGCGGTAGTGTTCCGACAATCTAACACACGGACGCGGTCCGTTTTGTTTTCCACTGGAGAATCCCATGGCGCTTGAACGCTCCGACGTGGAAAAAATCGCTCATTTGGCCTGCCTTGGCCTCAATGATGCCGATCTTCCACACATCACTTCGGCCCTGAACAGCATTCTCGGGCTGGTCGACGAAATGCAAGCGGTCAATACCGACGGTATCGAGCCGCTGGCCCACCCACTGGAAGCCAGCCAGCGCCTGCGTGCAGACGTCGTGACCGAAACCAATCATCGCGAGGCCTATCAGTCCATCGCACCAGCGGTCGAAAACGGCCTGTATCTGGTTCCGAAAGTCATCGACTAAAGGGAAAGAGCCTGCAATGCATCAATTGACTCTGGCCGAGATCGCCCGCGGACTCGCCGATAAAAAGTTTTCTTCCGAAGAGCTGACCAAAGTCCTGCTGGCGCGTATCGCCCAGCTCGACCCGCAGCTCAACAGTTTCATCAGCCTCACCGAAGACCTGGCGCTCCAGCAGGCGAAAGCCGCTGACGCTCGTCGGGCCAATGGTGAGAGCGGCGCCCTGCTCGGCGCGCCGATCGCCCACAAAGACCTGTTCTGCACCCAGGGCATCCGCACCAGCTGCGGCTCGAAGATGCTCGACAACTTTAAAGCACCGTACGACGCCACCGTGGTCGCCAAACTGGCTGCTGCCGGGGCCGTGACCCTGGGCAAGACCAACATGGACGAATTCGCCATGGGGTCGGCCAACGAGTCGAGCTACTACGGCGCGGTGAAAAACCCGTGGAACCTGGAACACGTTCCGGGCGGCTCGTCTGGCGGTTCGGCTGCTGCGGTTGCCGCTCGTCTGTTGCCAGCGGCGACGGGCACCGACACTGGCGGTTCGATTCGTCAGCCCGCCGCGCTGACCAACCTCACCGGCCTGAAACCGACGTACGGTCGCGTTTCGCGCTGGGGCATGATCGCCTACGCGTCCAGTCTCGATCAGGGCGGCCCATTGGCCCGCACCGCCGAAGACTGCGCGATCCTGCTGCAAGGCATGGCCGGTTTCGACCCGCAGGACTCCACCAGCATCGATGAGCCCGTGCCTGATTACAGCGCCGGCCTCAACGGTTCGCTGCAAGGCCTGCGCATCGGCGTGCCAAAGGAATACTTCAGCGCCGGTCTGGACCCACGTATCGCCGACCTGGTCATGGCCAGCGTTGAAGAGCTGAAAAAGCTCGGCGCCGTGGTCAAGGAAATCAGCCTGCCGAACATGCAGCACGCCATCCCTGCGTACTACGTGATCGCCCCGGCGGAAGCGTCTTCCAACCTGTCGCGTTTCGACGGCGTGCGTTTCGGCTATCGCTGCGAAGACCCGAAAAACCTGGAAGACCTGTACAAGCGTTCCCGTGGCGAAGGTTTCGGCCCGGAAGTGCAGCGCCGGATCATGGTCGGTGCCTACGCGCTGTCGGCCGGTTACTACGACGCCTACTACCTGAAGGCGCAGAAGATTCGTCGTCTGATCAAGAACGACTTCATGGCGGCCTTCAATGAGGTCGACATCATCCTCGGCCCAACCACGCCGAACCCGGCCTGGAAGCTCGGCGCCAAGAACAGCGACCCGGTCGCTGCGTACCTGGAAGACGTCTACACCATTACCGCCAACCTCGCCGGTCTGCCGGGCTTGTCCATGCCTGCAGGTTTTGTCGATGGCCTGCCGGTCGGCGTGCAGTTGCTCGCCCCGTATTTCCAGGAAGGCCGCCTGTTGAACGTTGCCCATCAGTATCAGCTCAACACTGACTGGCACACCCGCACCCCAACCGGCTTCTGAGGAGAAACACATGCAATGGGAAGTCGTGATCGGGCTGGAGATTCATACCCAGCTCACCACCCGGTCGAAAATCTTTTCCGGTAGTTCCACCACCTTCGGTTCCGAGCCGAACACCCAGGCCAGCCTGGTAGACCTCGGCATGCCCGGCGTATTGCCGGTGCTGAACCAGGAAGCAGTGCGCATGGCGGTGATGTTCGGCCTGGCCATCGATGCCGAGATCGGTCAGCACAACGTGTTCGCCCGTAAAAACTATTTCTACCCGGACCTGCCCAAGGGCTACCAGATCAGCCAGATGGAATTGCCGATCGTCGGCAAGGGCCACCTGGACATCGCCATGGAAGACGGCACGATCAAACGTGTCGGCGTGACCCGTGCGCACCTGGAAGAAGACGCCGGCAAAAGCCTGCACGAAGAGTTCAACGGTGCCACCGGCATCGACCTGAACCGTGCCGGTACGCCGCTGCTGGAAATCGTTTCCGAGCCGGACATGCGCAGCGCCAAGGAAGCCGTGGCCTACGTCAAAACGATCCATGCGCTGGTGCGTTACCTCGGCATCTGCGACGGCAACATGGCCGAAGGTTCGCTGCGTTGCGACTGCAACGTGTCGATCCGTCCAAAGGGCCAGGTTGAGTTCGGTACGCGCTGCGAGATCAAGAACGTCAACTCGTTCCGCTTCATCGAGAAGGCAATCAACACCGAAGTGCAGCGTCAGATCGAGCTGATCGAAGACGGCGGCAAGGTGATCCAGCAGACCCGTCTGTACGATCCGAACAAAGACGAAACCCGTCCGATGCGCAGCAAAGAGGAAGCCAACGACTACCGTTACTTCCCCGATCCGGACCTGCTGCCGGTGGTCATCGAGGACTCGTTCCTCAACGACGTGCGCGCCACCCTGCCGGAACTGCCACCGCAGAAGCGCGAGCGTTTCCAGGAACAGTTCGGTCTATCGGTCTACGACGCCAGCGTCCTGGCCACCAGCCGCGAGCAAGCCGATTACTTCGAGAAAGTCGCGAGCATCGGCGGCGACGCCAAACTGGCGGCCAACTGGGTGATGGTTGAACTGGGCAGCCTGTTGAACAAGCAAGGCCTGGACATCGACCAGTCGCCGGTTTCGGCCGAGCAACTGGGCGGCATGCTGCTACGCATCAAGGACAACACCATCTCCGGCAAGATTGCCAAAGTGGTCTTTGAAGCCATGGCCAACGGCGAAGGCAGCGCGGACGAGATCATCGACAAGCGCGGCCTCAAGCAAGTAACCGACACCGGCGCGATCTCGGCGGTGCTGGACGAAATGCTCGCGGCCAACGCCGAGCAGGTCGAACAATACCGCGCGGCAGACGAAGCCAAACGCGGCAAGATGTTCGGCTTCTTCGTCGGCCAGGCCATGAAAGCCTCCAAAGGCAAGGCCAACCCGCAACAGGTCAACGAACTGCTTAAAAGCAAGCTCGAAGGCTGATGAGAATGGAGCCAGCATTCAAACCTGGCTCCATTCCCTGTGGGAGCGGGCTTGCTCGCGAATGCTGTTCGGCACTCAATACAAGGTTGACTGTCAGAATGCATTCGCGAGCAAGCCCGCTCCCACATTTGTTTCCGGGATACCTTTTATGAAGCGTCTGCTCAGTGCCTGCGCCCTGCTCTCTCTGCTGGCCGGTTGCGCCAACACGGATATTGTTGATCCACACGGCTACGACAAGACTGGCGTAGCTTCGTATTACGGCGCCAAACACCATGGCAAACGCACCGCCAGTGGCGAGCGTTTCAACCAGCACGGCCTGACCGCCGCCCATCGCCAGTTGCCGTTCGGCACCCGAGTGAAGATTACCAACCTGAATAATGACAGGTCCTGCGTGGTGCGCGTCAACGACCGCGGGCCATACTCTCGTGGGCGCCTGATCGACGTGTCACGCGAAGCGGCCGAACAGTTGGGCATGCTGCGCAGTGGCACCGCGAAAGTTCGCGTGCAAGCCCTCGACGACTGATAGACGGAGCGCTGACTATTTTCGGACTTGCCGATTTACCCCTGATCAGCGTGATTGAATTGTTCAGCGGTCTGTTTTTACTGATCGCCGGTGCCGAACTGATGGTGCGCGCCGCTGTGCGCCTGGCCGCGCGACTGCATGTGCGGCCGCTGATCATCGGCCTGACCATCGTGGCCCTCGGCAGCAGCGCACCGCAGATGGCGGTCAGCCTGCAAGCCACCCTGGCGCAAAACGCCGACATCGCCGTCGGCAGCGTGATCGGCAGCAGCATCTTCAACATCCTCGTCACCCTCGGGCTCTCGGCGCTGATTATTCCGCTGCGGGTTTCGCGGCAATTGGTGCGCCTGGATATTCCGCTGATGATCGGCGCCAGCCTGCTGGTGTTCGTACTGGCTTGGAATGAAGAACTGAACCGCACAGACGGCATTATTCTGTTAGGCGCGCTGGTGCTGTATCTGGGCTTGCTGCTGCGCCAGTCGCGGCACTCGGCCCGTCCGTCATCGAGCGCTCATGACGCACCGCAGGCACCATGGTTCAGCAGCTTGCTGATGATCGTCGCCGGGCTGGCGATGCTGGTGTTCGCCGGGCACTTGCTGCTCGGCGCCGCAGTGGCGGTCGCGACCGACCTGGGGTTATCGGAGCGGATCATCGGCCTGACCATCGTCGCTGTCAGCACGTCCTTGCCGGAGCTGGCCACTTCGTTGATCGCCGCGTTGCGCGGTCAGCGGGACATCGCGGTGGGCAACGTGATCGGCAGCAACCTGCTCAACCTCTTGGGCGTGCTCGGGCTCACTGCATTGATCGCGCCGTCGCCGCTGTCGGTCTCGCCGAACGCCCTGGATTTCGACCTGCCGGTGATGCTCGGTGTCGCGGTGCTGTGCCTGCCGGTGTTCTATTCCGGCTACCGGGTGACGCGCGCCGAAGGCCTGCTGTTTTTGGGTTTGTACCTGGCCTATGGGCTGCACGTGGTGTCGTTCACCACCGGCATGCCGCTGGCCGGCAAGCTTGAACACCTGATGCTGTTTTTCGTCCTGCCGGCGCTGGGGGCGTTTTTGCTGTTCACGTCGCTGCGCGCCTGGCGTCGCCAACACCACAAGAGGGAACTGCCATGAGCACTGATAAAAAGGCTGGGGTTGAAGTCCGCCGCCAAGTGATGGGCGACGCCTTCGTCGACCGCGCCTTGGGCAACGCCACCGAGTTCACCCAGCCGCTGCAGGACTTCGTCAATGAACACGCCTGGGGCGGTGTCTGGAATCGCGAAGGTCTGTCGCTGAAAACCCGCAGCCTGATCACCCTCGCCGCGCTGACCGCGTTGAAGTGCCCGCAAGAATTGAAAGGCCATGTGCGTGGCGCGCTGAACAACGGCTGCACCGTGGAAGAGATTCGCGAGGCGCTGCTGCATTGCGCGGTGTATGCCGGCGTGCCGGCGGCGATCGATGCGTTTCGGGCGGCGCAGGAAGTGATCGACAGTTACCAGAAACCGTAGGAGCTGCCGAAGGCTGCGATCTTTTGATCTTGATTTTCGGCGCGCTCGAAGGTGGCAAAGATCAAAAGATCGCAGCCTTCGGCAGCTCCTACATCCACCCACCCCACTGCAACAAAAAGATCCCGACGTTGGTGGTGACCGCCGCCATCAGCGTGGTAATCACGATGATCGCCGCCGCCAGTTCATGATTGCCGTTGGCCTGCCGGGCCATGACAAAACTGGCCGCAGCGGTCGGGCTGCCGAAGTACAGAAACAGAATCCCCAGCTCCGCCCCACGAAAGCCCCAGAGCCAGGCACCCAGCGTCGCCAGCACCGGCAAGCCGATCATCTTCACCAGGCTTGAACTCAGCGCCATCGTGCCGCTTTTGCGCATCGCCGCCAGCGACAACGTGCCACCGATGCAGATCAACGCCAACGGCAAGGTGGTTTGTGCCAGGTACTGGCCGGACGTTTCCAGCCACCCCGGCAAACCGATTTTGAAATAGGCAAACGGCGCCGCCGCACACACGCTGATGATCAGCGGGTTGACCATCACGCTTTTGCAGATGCTCCACGGATCAGACTTGATCACCGGGCTGTAGACCGCCAACACGATGGTCGAAAGCGTGTTGTAGAACAGGATCACCAACGCTGCGAGAATGGCCCCGAGGGAAATCCCGTAGTCGCCGTACATGCTCGCCGCCAGTGCCAGACCGATTACGCCGTTGTTGCCGCGAAACGCGCCTTGGGTGTAGATGCCCCGGTCTTCCCGCGGACATTTCCAGATCGCCCAGCCCCAGGCAATCGCAAAACACAGCAGCGTCGCGATCGAGAAGTAGATCAGCAGCGCCGGTTGCAACGCCGCGTGCAGGTCGGCATGCAAGATGCCCAGAAACAGCAACGCCGGCATGGTGACGTTGAACACCAGGGCCGACGCGGTATGAATGAAATTGTCGTTGATCCAGTCGATGCGCTTGAGCAGCGCCCCCAGAAACAGCATGGCAAACACCGGCGCGGTGATGTTCAGGGTTTCGAGGAAAATAGCCAGCATGCCGGGAGAACCTTGGGTGGGCGTCGTTAGGGGGCTAATGATAAGCCACCAAGTCCCCTGCCGTCTGGTAGATCGCCATCGCGGGCAAGCCCGCTCCCACAGTGATCTTCGGTGTTCACACAATTTGTGCAACAAAGAAGCCCCTGTGGGAGCGGGCTTGCCCGCGATGAACGATAACGCGGTCTTACGTTATCGGCGCAGGGTTGAACAAGGTAATGTCGTTATGCAGCTTATGCTGCTCCGCCCACGTCTGTTTCTTGCCGCTGGCCACGTCCAGGTAGTAGTGGAACAACTCCCAGCCAAGCTCCTCAATCGACGCCCGCCCGGTGGCAATCCGCCCGGCATCGATGTCAATCAGGTCGGGCCAGCGCTGCGCCAGTTCTGTGCGGGTCGACACCTTCACCACCGGCGCCATCGCCAACCCATAAGGCGTACCCCGCCCGGTGGTGAACACATGCAGGTTCATCCCCGCCGCCAACTGCAACGTCCCGCAGACAAAATCACTGGCCGGGGTTGCGCAGAAAATCAGCCCTTTGCGTTTGAAGCGCTCGCCAGGGCCCAGCACCCCATTGATCGCGCTGCTGCCGGATTTGACGATCGAGCCCAGAGACTTCTCGACAATGTTCGACAACCCGCCCTTCTTGTTCCCCGGAGTGGTGTTGGCACTGCGATCCGCTTCGCCCTTGGCCAGGTAACGGTCGTACCAGTCCATTTCCCGCACCAGTTCCTGAGCCACTTCCTCAGTTTCGGCGCGGGACGTCAGCAGGTAAATCGCATCACGCACTTCGGTGACTTCGGAAAACATCACCGTCGCCCCCGCCCGCAACAACAGGTCTGAGGCATAGCCGAGCGCCGGATTGGCAGTGATGCCAGAGAACGCATCGCTGCCGCCGCACTGCATGCCGAGGATCAGCTCGGACGCCGGCACGGTTTCCCGACGACGCAGATCGAGCTTCTTCAAACGAGTCTCGGCCAGCGCCATGATCTGCTCGATCATCTCGGTGAAACCGTGACTGGAATCCTGCAAGCGGTACAGCCACGGATCGCTTAAATCCACCGAGCTGTCGTTCTCGTGCATCACCTGCCCGGCCTGCAATTTCTCGCAGCCCAGGCTGATCACCAGTGCTTCGCCCCCCAGGTTCGGGTTGCGCGCCAAGTTGCGCACGGTACGAATCGGGATGTACGCGTCGGTGGCGGTGATCGCCACGCCGCAACCGTAACTGTGGGTCAGCGCCACCACGTCGTCGACGTTCGGGTACTTGGGCAGCAACTCGTCCTTGATGCGCTTCACCGCATGATCCAGCACGCCGGTAACGCACTGCACGGTGGTGGTGATGCCGAGAATGTTGCGCGTGCCGACGGTGCCGTCGGCGTTGCGATAACCCTCGAAGGTGAAGCCTTCCAGCGGTGCCTGCGCGGCCGGCACTTCGGTGGACAGCGGCAGGCTGTCCAGCGGTGGCGCGGTCGGCATGCGCAGTTGATCTTCCTTGACCCAGCTGCCGCGAGGAATCGGCTGCAACGCGTAGCCAATGGTCTGGCCGTAACGAATCACTTGGCCGCCTTCGGGAATGTCCTCGAGCGTGACCTTGTGGCTCTGCGGCACGAAATCCACGGTGACCAGGCCATCGGGGAATTCCGTGCCGGCCGGCACGCCCTGATCGTTGACCACGATCACCACATTGTCCCGCTCGTGCAGGCGGATGTAGCGCGGCGAGTCGGAATGTTCAATCAACTGCATGACGCCGCTCCTCAGAAATGCGCTTCAGATAACTTATTGTTGGTTTCAGGACCGCTGACTGGCGGCTCTTTGAGCACCACACGCTTGATCGGGCCAACGATCACCAGATAGCTGAAGACGGCTACCAGCGCGTTGCAACCGACGAACACCAGCGCCCATTTGAACGAGCCGGTGGAGCTGATGATGTAACCGATTACGATCGGCGTGGTGATCGACGCGATGTTGCCGAAGGTGTTGAACAGGCCACCGCTGAGACCGGCGATCTGTTTCGGCGAGGTGTCGGACACCACCGCCCAGCCCAACGCACCGACGCCTTTGCCAAAGAATGCCAAGGCCATGAAGCCGACGACCATCCATTCAACGTCTACATAGTTGCAAGCCACGATGCTACTGGAAACCAGCAAGCCAGCGATGATCGGCGCCTTGCGGGCGAAGGTCAGCGAATGGCCTTTACGCAGCAGGTAATCGGAAATCACCCCGCCGAGCACCCCACCGATAAACCCGCAGATCGCCGGCAGCGAGGCAATGAAACCGGCCTTGAGGATGGTCATGCCGCGCTCCTGCACCAGATACACCGGGAACCAGGTCAGGAAGAAGTAGGTGATGCCGTTGATGCAGTACTGGCCCAGGTACACGCCGAGCATCATGCGGTTGGTCAGCAGCTGGCGGATGTAGTCCCACTTCGGACCGTCGCCCTTTTTGCCTTTGTCCTGGTCCATGTCGACCATGCCGCCGTTGTCGGCGATATGCTTGAACTCGGCATCGTTGATCATCGGGTGTTGGCGAGGGCTGTAGATCACCTTCAGCCAGATGCCCGAGAAGACGATGCCGATCACGCCCATGACGATGAACACGTGCTGCCAACCGAAGCTGTAGACGATCCAGCCCATCAGCGGCGCGAACAACACGGTGGCAAAGTATTGCGCCGAGTTGAAGATCGCCGAGGCGGTACCGCGTTCAGCAGTCGGAAACCAGGCCGCTACGATGCGTGCGTTGCCGGGGAAGGATGGCGCTTCGGCCAGGCCCACCAAAAAACGCAGCATGAACAGCGCAACCACGGCCGTGGACATGCCGAACTCACCGACATAGCCCTGCAGCACAGTGAACAGCGACCAGGTGAAAATGCTCAGCGCGTAGATTTTTTTCGAACCGAAACGGTCCAGCAGCCAGCCACCGGGAATTTGCCCGGCCACGTAGGCCCAACCGAATGCGGAGAAGATATAACCGAGGGTGACCGCGTCGATGCCGAGGTCTTTTTGCAGGCTGGAGCCGGCGATTGCGATGGTGGCCCGGTCGGCATAGTTGATCGTGGTCACCAGAAACAGCATGAGCAGGATCAAATAGCGGACGTGAGTCGGCTTGGTCGATTGCATTGTAGATGTACTCCCACTGATTATTTTTATGCGCGGGTGAAGCTGTTTTTGTCCGTGCGTAGGAGCTGCCGAAGGCTGCGATCTTTTGATCTTTAGCGTCCTTGAGGGCACCAAAATCAAGATCAAAAGATCGCAGCCTTCGGCAGCTCCTACGCCGGTTTGCGGTATCGGCACCACCGGGGAGGCATCAGATACCGCGGTGTTTCCTGTCAGGAGCCGATGTAGCTGGTCTTCACGACCGTATAAAACTCTTGCGCATAGCGACCTTGCTCACGTGATCCATAGGATGAACCTTTACGCCCACCGAACGGAACGTGGTAATCCACGCCGGCGGTCGGCAGGTTGACCATCACCATCCCGGCCTGGGAGTGGCGCTTGAAGTGGTTGGCGTACTTCAGCGACGTGGTAGCGATGCCCGCCGACAGACCGAACTCGGTGTCGTTGGCCATGGCCAGCGCCGCCTCGTAATCGGCGACGCGAACGATATTGGCCACCGGTCCGAAGATCTCTTCGCGGCTGATACGCATCGCAGCTTCACTGTCGGCAAA
Source organism: Pseudomonas sp. JV414 (assembly GCF_032424305.1). NCBI lineage: Bacteria > Pseudomonadati > Pseudomonadota > Gammaproteobacteria > Pseudomonadales > Pseudomonadaceae > Pseudomonas > Pseudomonas sp. JV414. The sequence goes on from NZ_VYKC01000007.1 coordinate 148,108, forward strand.
CAGCGTCGGGGCGAGGAAGTAGCCTTCGGTGTCGCAGGTCACCAAGCCACCGCCGCTGACCAAACGCGCACCTTCGGACTGGCCGATGTCGATGTACTTCATGTCTTGTTCAAGCTGAGCCTGCGAGACGACCGGACCGATATCGGTGCCGGTTTTCAGCGCGTGGCCGACCTTGATCGACTTCATGCGCTCGGCCATGGCTTCGACGAATTTGTCGTGAATCCCGGCGGTGACGATGAAGCGGCTCGACGCGGTGCAACGCTGGCCGGTGGAGTAGAACGCGCTCTGTACCGACAGCTCGACCGCTTGCTTGAGGTCGGCGTCATCGAGAATGATCTGCGGGTTCTTGCCGCCCATTTCCAGCTGAACCTTGGCTTGGCGCGAGACGCAACTGACAGCGATCTGGCGACCCACGCCCACGGAACCGGTGAAGCTGATGCCGTCGACTTTCGGGTTCTGCACCAGCGCATCGCCAACCACGCGACCGCTGCCCATCACCAGGTTGAACACACCGGCCGGGAAGCCTGCGCGGGAGATGATTTCCGCCAGCGCCCAGGCACAGCCCGGCACCAGATCAGCAGGCTTCAGCACGACGCAGTTGCCGTAAGCCAGGGCCGGAGCGATTTTCCACGCCGGGATCGCAATCGGGAAGTTCCACGGGGTGATCAGGCCGACCACACCCAACGCTTCACGGGTCACTTCAACGTTGACGCCCGGACGCACCGACGGCAAATAGTCGCCGGACAGGCGCAGGCATTCACCGGCGAAGAACTTGAAGATGTTGCCGGCGCGAGTCACTTCGCCGATGGCTTCGGGCAGAGTCTTGCCCTCTTCCCGGGCCAGTAAAGTGCCGAGCTCTTCGCGACGGGCGAGGATCTCGCTGCCGACTTTATCCAGTGAATCGTGACGTGCCTGAATGCCCGAAGTGGACCAGGCCGGAAACGCGGCGCGAGCGGCGTCGATGGCGGCGTGGACCTGAGCCAGATCAGCCTTGGCGTAATCGCCGATGGTATCGGTCAGCTCGGACGGGTTGATGTTGGCGCAGTAATCACTGCCCGCCACCCATTCGCCGTTGATGTAGTTATTAAAACGCTTGGCATTTGCCACGGGATGTTCTCCTCACGCAAAAGGCCGCTGAATACTCAGCGGCCTTGTTTAATCGGATGTGTTACTGCGCACCTTGCTTGTCGATCAGCGCCGCGAGCATTTCGTACTCTTCGCCCGTCAGATCGGTCAGCGGCGCACGCACAGGACCTGCGTCATAACCGGCAATTTTTGCCCCGGCCTTGACGATGCTCACGGCGTAACCGGCCTTGCGGTTACGGATGTCCAGGTACGGCAGGAAGAAGTCGTCGATGATCTTGCCAACGGTGGCGTGATCTTCGCGAGCAATGGCGTGGTAGAAATCCATCGCGGTTTTCGGGATGAAGTTGAACACCGCCGAGGAGTAAACCGGCACGCCCAGCGCCTTGTAGGCCGCAGCGTAGACTTCAGCGGTCGGCAAACCGCCCAGGTAGCTGAAGCGATCACCGAGGCGGCGACGGATCGACACCATCAACTCGATATCGCCCAGGCCATCCTTGTAACCGATCAGGTTGGGGCAGCGCTCGGCCAAACGTTCCAGCAAAGGAGCGGTCAGGCGGCAGACGTTGCGGTTGTAGACCACCACGCCGATTTTTACCGATTTGCATACCGCTTCAACGTGGTCGGCAACACCGTCCTGGCTGGCTTCGGTCAGGTAGTGCGGCAGCAGCAACAGGCCTTTGGCGCCCAGACGCTCGGCTTCCTGAGCGTATTCGATGGCTTGACGAGTCGAACCGCCGACACCGGCCAGGATCGGTACGCTGGTCGCGCAGGTGTCGACGGCTGTCTTGATGATTTCCGAATATTCGCTGGCCGCCAGAGAGAAGAACTCACCGGTGCCGCCCGCGGCGAACAATGCCGAGGCGCCGTATGGGGCCAGCCATTCGAGACGTTTGATATAGCCCGCGCGATGGAAATCGCCCTGAGCATTGAAGTCGGTGACCGGGAACGACAGCAGGCCGGAAGAGAGGATGGACTTCAGTTCTTGTGGATTCATTATTCGAACACCCTGGGTAGCAACGTTGTGTGAGAAAACCGTTCAGCCTTCGCCGAAGTTGTAGGTCATCGTACAACTTAAAATACAACCGTCAACTGCATTTCATCGCGAGCCGCAAAATTTGCGTCGGAAAAAGTAATTCCTTGACGTAGGAAAGTTCTCATCTATGATCCATACAACTGTATATACATACAGTTAATTTGGATTCTACCTACGACATATCAAGGAGCTAGAAATGTCAGGTCTACACGCACAACCGAAGGAAAATACCCGACAGGTCATTGCCGATCTGGATGATCTTTTTACCACGCACGGCATCGCTATTTCTGGCGACGGCGACACGCTTAAACTCACCGCCTGCAGCCATCACGGCCTCAAACATCAGCGCCAAGGCCTGCTGCAGTCGCCACCGAAAAAATCGCTGCAAGGCTTGCCCCGGCTGAGGTTCGAGGGTGCAGAACATACCGCGATCGGCGACAGCACCTTGCTGCGCTTCGTCAAGGATGCACCTGCCATACCGGCCTCGCAGGTGGAGTTGCACCTGCCCAATGGCTTGGCATTGACCTATGGACAAGTGATTGCACTGGGAGGGGATTTTTATGGAATTCCCGACCAACCGATCTGCGAGGGCGCAACAGCGGCGGACCGAATCCAGCGCTTTACCAACGCCTTCAACTCCCTGGCGGTACTGCCAGCCTCAAACGCCGAGGCGAAGTTGATCCTCGGCGTCATGCAGAAGGAAATCGCCGCCATCAATCAAGCGATCAGGGACGGCAAACAGCCTCACGAAGCTTATGACGCCCTCGGTGATACGTTGTCGGAAGAGTGGAACAAGATCACCGGCGGCGGCAGTTTCGTCTCGGCACTGTTCCCTTTGGGGCGTTATCTGAAGCTGGCCGCCAACAATGCCGACCACTTTGCCGAATGGGCGTTGCTGGCCTACATCGCCGGGCACACGGCGGCGCTGCAACAAGCAGTGCTGGCCCACAACAGCGGCGATGAAAAGCAGTTGGAGCTGGCCTATGCGATGAACGCTTTTGCCGATCACTACCTGACCGACCTGTATTCCGCCGGCCACCTGCGAGTACCGCGCAAACAATTGGCGGCGGTGGTTACGCCCAGCGATCTCGGTTCGCTGATCACCCGCTTCATGCACGATGAAGACAGCAAGTTCGGCCTCAATGTGAGCAACGGCAACGGCGATCGCTGGCACGCCTACGGCGACAAGCGCTACTTCGACGCCATCGACAGCGCCAATCGCACCCAAGTCAATCAAGCGGTTCAGGTGTCTGCGGATGAAGTGTTCGCGGCGTACCTCAGTGGCATCACCCCGTCGGCCGGCAGCTTCGCTGCTTTGAAAAGGCTGCCCGACCTGCAAGCGGTACTGAACCCGGCCGGCAATTTTTCGCCACTGTTCAAGGTCGAGGGCAACAAGGTGTTGCGGCGCAAGGACGTCAACAACTTGAACGACACTGCCACCGTGGACGACTGGTGGGGTTGGAGCACTTATTTGCTGCTCAAGGACTACCAACCGACCGGCGTGCTGAATTCAGCGGCCAATGCCTGATAAGGAGATCACTGATGACTATCAAATTGAAACTGGAACTGGCTTCTGGCCAATCGCTGAAAGGTGCGCCGCTGGAGTTGCTGTCCAAAGGCGTGCCGATTGCCCGGGCGCTTGTGGATGAACGCGGGCATGCGGTTTTCGATGCCAAACCAGGGGCTGCTGAGTTGGCGGTGAGGGTGGATCGGGGAATTTTGAAGACAATCTGAAAGATTAATTGAAGGCTACTGGCCCCATCGCGGGCAAGCCCGGCTCCCACAGGTTCTGTATGTGTTCACACTATTGTGATCGACACAAAACCTGTGGGAGCCGGGCTTGCCCGCGATGGCGTCCTTTCTGGCGACGCTCAGCCCCGCTGTGCCTGCGCCTCTTCATGCGCCTGGCGCAGCCGCTCGCGGCTATTCGTCAGGTGCAACCGCATGGCCGCCCGCGCCGCATCGGAATCCTGGCGGGCAATCGCGTCGTAAATCTCTTCGTGCTCGCGGCTCAGGCGACTCATGTAGTGCTGCTGATCATCATGGGCCAGGCGCGCGGAGTTCAGGCGCGTGCGCGGAATGATGCTGGTGCCCAGGTGGGTCATGATGTCGGTGAAGTAGCGGTTGCCGGTGGCCAGGGCAATTTGCAGGTGGAACTGGAAGTCCGAAGCCACCGCATCGCTGGCGTGGGAGGCGCTTTCATTCAGCGCGTCCAGCGCCGCTCGCATCAACGCCAACTGCTCAGCGCTGCGACGTTGCGCGGCAAGGCCGGCGGATTCCACTTCCAGGCTGATGCGCAATTCCAGAATTGCCAATACGTCGCGCAAGGTCACCACGGTGGCCGGGTCGATACGGAAACCGCTCGGGCTCGGGGTATCGAGCACGAAGGTGCCTATGCCGTGACGGGTTTCAACCTGGCCTGCGGCCTGCAAACGGGAAATCGCTTCGCGCACCACGGTGCGGCTGACGCCATGGGCATCCATGATCGCCGACTCGGTGGGCAATTTGTCGCCACGTTTGAGATGACCGTCGCGGATCTGCTCGGACAGCACCGTCACCAGTTCCTGAGCGAGGCTGCGGCGCTTGCGAGGGAGGCGAGGTGCGTCGATCGGGTTTTCCATGGTGAACGTCTTTTCTCGAAAGTTACGGCTGAAACCGCATCATAGCTCAACGCGGTTGTACGATCACCACCACTCCCTGTGGGAGCGTGGCTTGCCCGCGATGAACGATAACGCGGTCCTCAGTCAGAAACCGCGTGAAGGCCATCGCGGGCAAGCCACGCTCCCACAGGTTCAGGCGGTCACTGTTTGGTCCACCAGATGGCCATTCTCGATACGCACATGCCGTGGATGGAAACGCTTCAGGCTGCTGCGATGCCCGACGCTGACGATGCTCAGCCCCGGCAACTCATCGATCAATGCCTGATACAGCGACGCTTCATCCTCTTCGTCCATCGCCGAAGTGGCTTCGTCCATGTACAGCCATTGCGGTGCATAGAGCAGCGCTCGGGCGAAGGCCAGTCGTTGCTGCTCACCCGGCGAGAGCATGCGCTGCCAGTGATTGGCTTCATCCAGACGCGAAACCAGGTGCGGCAAGCGGCAGGTTTCCAGCACGTGGACGTAGCGCTCGTGCGGGTAGGTATCGCCCGGCTGTGGATAACTCAGCGCCTCGCGCAGGCTGCCAATCGGCAGATAGGGTTTTTGCGGCAGGAACAGGTAACGCCCCGTCGGCAGACGGATGCTGCCGTGGCCAGCCGGCCAAAGATGCCCCATCGCCCGCAGCAACGTCGATTTACCGCTGCCGGAACGACCGCTGAGCATGACGCGCTCGCCCTCCTCCACCGTCATGTCGGCGTTGGTCAGCAGATGACGACCGTCAGCGAGGTCGAGGCCAAGGTTATGCACCTTCAACGCCGTGCCCTGATTCTGCACGTCGATGGCCGGTGCGCGGTCTTCGTTGTCGGTCATGGCCTGGCGGAAACTCAACAGTCGATCACAGGTGGCGCGCCAGGAGGCAAGGCTCTGGTACGCACTGATAAACCAACTGAAACTTTCCTGCACGTTGCCGAACGCCGAACTGATTTGCATCAGTTCACCGAGTTCGATCTTGCCGGACAAGTAACGCGGCGAAGCGACGATGAACGGAAAGATGATGGCAGCCTGATTGTAACCGGCGGTGAAGAAAGTCAGTCGTTTGGACACCTTCATGATGTCCCAGAAGTTATGCCAGACCATCCCGAAGCGACTGTTCAAGCGACGATTTTCATTGGGTTCGCCGTTGTACAGCGCAATGCTTTCGGCATTCTCGCGAATCCGCACCATCGAGAAACGCAGGTCGGCTTCGAAACGTTGTTGCTGGTTATTCAGACCGATCAAACGGCGGCCTATCAGATGCGTCAACCAGCTACCGATCACGGCATAGACCAGCACACACCAGAACATGTAGCCGGGAATGGTAAAGCCGTACACTTCGATACTGCCCGACACACCCCACAGAATGATCGAAAACGATACCAGGCTGACAATGTTGCGAAGCAAACCAATGCCCAGCTCCAGCGTGTTCGAGGTGAAGTTGTTGAGGTCTTCGGAGATCCGCTGGTCCGGGTTATCGGTATAACCGCCCTGCTCCATCTGGTAGTAATTCTTGTTGCCGAGCCAGCGGGCGAAATGTTTTTCCGTCAGCCAGGCACGCCAGCGAATGGTCAGCATCTGGGTCAGGTAGAGCCGGTACACCGCACCGACAATCGCGACGGCTGCGATCCCGCAGAAATACAGAATCAACCGCCAGAACGCCGCTTCGTCCTTTTGTTGCAGGGCGTTGTAAAAATCCTTGTACCAGGTGTTGAACCACACCGAAATTCCTACGCTGACCAGTGACAGCGCAATGACCGCGATCAGCAACGTCCAGGCCTTGCCCTTCTCTTCACTGCGCCAGTAAGGCGTAATCATCGCCCAGACTTTGCGAAAAAACTGCCCGCGCACAGCATCGTTGACCGCGGAATATTCAGCGTTCTGATTCATGGATAAGGCTCGATAAAGAAAAGAACACACACGAGCCGATCATAAATGATCGGTTCGTGTTATCGCGAGGGCTGGCGATAATCGTTCAGCATCCGTTCAGCGACGGACCGGGCGCTTCTGCAGTTTGCGCTGCAGCGTGCGGCGGTGCATGCCCAAGGCGCGGGCAGTAGCGGAGATGTTGCCTTCGTGCTCGGTCAGTACACGCTGAATGTGCTCCCACTGCAGGCGGTCCACGGACATCGGGTTTTCCGGCACCAGCGTGTCGAGGTCGGCGTGCTCGGAGAGCAACGCGGCCAACACGTCATCGGCGTCCGCCGGTTTGCACAGGTAATTGCAGGCGCCGCGCTTGATTGCCTCGACGGCGGTGGCAATGCTCGAGTAGCCGGTAAGGATCACCACGCGCATTTCCGGGTCGAGTTCGAGCAACTTGGGCAGCAACACCAAGCCCGAATCGCCGTCCATTTTCAGATCAAGGGCGGCGTAATCCGGAATGTCAGCCTGGGCGATGGTCAGGCCTTCTTCGGCGGAACCTGCTGTGCTGACGCGAAAACCGCGGCGGGCCATGGCGCGGGCCATCACCCGGGTGAAGGTTGCGTCGTCATCTACCAGCAGCAAATGCGGCAGTTCTTCGCCTTCGACTTGGATCTCGTCACTCATGTTCGTCTCCTCGGGCGACACGGGGCAGGCGCAGCTCGGTCAGCGTGCCACCTTCCTCATGACTGTAGAGTTTCACTGAGCCGCCGGCGCGTGTCACGCTGGCCTTGCTCAAAAACAGGCCCAGGCCGAAACCTTTGCCCTTGGTGGTAAAAAACGGTTTGCCAATCTGCTCGGCAATGGCCAGTGGTACGCCGGCGCCATGGTCACGAATGCTGATGGTCAAGTCCTCGGCATTCCAGTCCAGGGTTACTTGCAAGCCTTCGGGGCACGCATCGGCGGCATTGTTCAGCAAATTCAGCAGGGCTTGGGTCAGGTCCGGCGGCGGCGCCATGCGCGGCACGGTCCCCTGGCCCAGGCGCTGGAAGCGGTAACTGGCTTCCGGGCGCATCAGGTGCCAGCGGTTCAGGGCTTCGTCGAGCCAGTCGGTGACGTCCTGCATCTCCACCGCCAGACGACGATTGGCTTCCGCCGCCCGAACCAACTGCTGCAAGGTCTCTTTGCAGAGTTTGACCTGATCCTGCAGCACGCTCAAATCGTCCTGCAACAGCGGGTCGGGATGGTCCTGACGCATTTCCTTGAGCAACACGCTCATGGTCGCCAGCGGTGTGCCCAATTCATGGGCGGCGCCGGCAGCCTGGGTCGCGACGGCCAGCAATTGCTGATCGCGCAGGCCTTCTTCGCGACGAATGGCGCGCAATTCTTCCTGACGACGCAGCTCTTCGGCCATGCGGGCGGCGAAGAATGTGATGACCGCCGCCGCCAGGGCGAAGCTCAGCCACATGCCGTAGATCTGAAGGTTCTCCCGGGCGATCGGGAACGTTTCCAGCGGGTAGAACCGCGCCAGCAGCAACGTATAAAGCGCCAATGCGATACCCGACAGAATCACCGAATAGCGCCACGGCAGTGTCACGGCAGCGATAGTCAGCGGCACCAGGTAATAAGAAACGAACGGGTTGGTCGAACCGCCGGAGAAGTACAGCAAGGCACTGTGGATAAACAGGTCGCAGGCCAGTTGCAGTGCATATTCAAGCTCGGTGACTGGCCAGGAGGTACGCAAGCGTACGGCGGTGAACACGCAGAGCAGAATCGAGCAACCGAGGGTCATTGCCAGTTGCACCCACGGCAACGGCAGCAGGTCGAACCAGTAGGCCAAACCTACGGAACCGGCCTGAGCGGCCAGCACCAACGTGCGGATGAACGTGAGCCGCCAGAGGTTCTGGCGAGTGGCGGAAGTGATTTGAACGGGGGCGAGCATGAGCTCTCCTGATGAGCGCTCCAGGCGGATCGCACGGAGTATAACCAAGCCACGGGCCTGAGAGGCGAAAGTGCGGCAAACGACCACAGCCACCAAGCAATGTATCTGTGAAGAAGTAACCCTGTGGCGAGGGGGCTTGCCCCCGTTCGGCTGCGCAGCAGTCGCAGATCGGCTGACGCGGTTTGTCTTATAAAACACGGTGGCAGGTTTTGGGACTGCTTCGCAGTCCAACGGGGGCAAGCCCCCTCGCCACAGGGTCACCAGCATTCCATCTGTATAGAAGTTGTAACTGTGCGAACCGGATCATTGAAGCTAGAGTCTGATGGTTTCACGCAGGTTCGGACCTTAACCCCTGCGCATCGTCCAAGGAGCTTTTCATGCACACATTGCGCCGCAGCGCCGCCCTTCTTGCCTTAAGCGTTGGCACCGTCGTCAGCCTCCCGGCCCTGGCCGTCGACGAACTGCATTACAACCAGATCTCCCTGCGCGCCGAAGTCAGCCAGGAAGTGGCCCGCGACCTGATGATCGTGACCCTCTACACTGAAGAGCAAAACACCGACCCGGCCAAACTCGCCGCCGACGTCAGCACCACCATGAACAAAGCACTGGCCCAGGCGAAAGAAGTCAAAGACATCACCCTGCGCCAGGGCAGCCGCAACAGCTACCCGATCTACGACACCAAAGGCCAGAAAATCACCGGCTGGCGTGAACGCGCTGAACTGCGCCTGGAAAGCTCGGACTTCGCCGCCCTCTCCAAACTCACCGGCGAACTGCTCACCGACCTGAAAATGGGCGGCATGGACTTCGCCATTGCCACCCCAACCCGCAAGGCCAGCGAAGACGCCCTGCTCAAAGAAGCCGTGACCGCCTTCAAGTCCCGCGCCCAACTGGCCACCGACGCCCTGGGCGGCAAAAGCTACAAAATCGTCAACCTGAACCTCAACAGCAACGGTTATCCACAACCGTACATGCGCGGGCCGATGATGATGAAAGCTGCCGGCATGGATTCCGCGCCGGTGACGCCCGAGGTTGAAGCGGGCACCAGCCAGGTCAGCATGACGGCGGATGGGGCGATTGAAGTGTTGATGCAGTGATTCGATAAGTCTGTACAAAAAAACGGCGATCACCGAAGTGATCGCCGTTTTTTATTGCCTGCCCGAAACCACGCCCCTGTAGGAGCTGCCGAAGGCTGCGATCTTGGCATTATCTCTGGCACCGAAGTCATTGCGCGAAGGAAGATCAAAAGATCGTCCGAACGCGGCCCGAGCCTTCGGCAGCTCCTGCAGTCAGCCCTGCGAATCGACCTTGCTCAACGCACGATTAACCGACAACCTGGTGAATGTCAGTGAATGGCGACCCTGATTGAGCATCAACCCTGGATAGATTTACGGGAAGCTCTGATGGCATCAATCGCGTCTTGAGTGAGCGCCATAACTGTCGTTGTACTTACTTCAATCCGACTGATGATGTCTGCTCTCGGACCTTGCTTCCAGTCAGTGCTTGAGTAAAAAAGATCTTGAGAGGCGTGCCGATGGCTCTCGCTCTCATAGGAGCGAATCAAGTGATAGCTGTCATCGTCATGCAAAGAGCCGCCATAAGAAACGACATCCATGCCAGCCTTCAAGTGAAGCGGAACGCTTACTTCCCGCATTATTCGATGGAAATCCAATCCTGATCCCGGTTTCAAGGTGTACATCAGGATTTCAACAATTCGAGTCATTCCAAATTTTCCATGTGGGATTTCAAGTTCCTGCCTAAGGATTTGTGCTGGCTGATCTGCCGCCTTCGCGGGCAAGCCTCGCTCCTACGGGGAACGGGATGAACACAAATGCTGCGTACAACCAAATCCCGTAGGAGCGAGGCTTGCCCGCGAAGAACGATAACGCGGTCTACGCCGGATCGACGTTATCCAACGCTCGGTTCACCGCCAATTCCGCCAACATGATGATCTGTTGAATTGCCAACGCCGTATGACGCTGCGGACCGATCAGATTGTTGGCGAAATCGGTGGCCAGGACACTCGCTGAGGCCAACGATTCGTAGGCGTGGGCCAGCAGGCTTTCGGTGCCGGCACCCGGGGCGACCATGAACATGGTGCTGGGGCGGCGCGGTTTTTCTGTGTATTGCGTGGGGGGATCGAGGTAGTAGTCGAGGGCGCGTTTTATGGCTTCGCGGTCTTTGAGTAATTCTTCGGTGCGCGAAGCGTTGGGGGTGGTGGTGTTGAAGGGTGGATCCGGGATTAACTTATCCATATAAAAACTCCTACTTGCGAGTGGGAGCCATCCATTTGTCGTTTCCACACGACAAAAAGGTGGCAGCTGTACGCAGGGTGGAAAACCGGTAAGTAGGCACCCGGCCAGACCGAAGTCTGCCCACGCACAGCCGCCATAACGCAGTTTGCAGACGAAAGAAGACATCGGCAACGATTACGGTGGTGATGCAATGCAACTACTTAAGGGTCAGGTTTCCACACCTGCTCGCTGGTTTTGCAGCGACAGCCAAAGATTAGAAGGCCCACGTCCGACCGACAACCTGAAAATCGCGTGGGAAAGTTCCATGTTTTGACACATCCATTAAACATTCAAAAGCGGAACCCGGAGCGTGCCTGGCGGCATTCCCACGCGGGAGAGTGGGAGCGATAAATCCCACGTCTGACACCGAATTATCGTCTGACACGGATTACTTGTAGGAGCTGTCGAGTGAAACGAGGCTGCGATCTTTTGATCTTAAAAAACAACGTCAAAAGATCGCAGCCTTCGGCAGCTCCTACATGGGGTTGTGTACACCCGCGATAGATTGTTCGGCTGTCAGGCCGTCTTCGCGGGCAAGCCTCGTTCCTACAGTGGAGCGGTGTGCCCCGCCCCTCGCCACTCGTTGCAAGCCAAGGTGTCCACGGACAAACAGCAGCGGGTCAACCTGTACCAACAGGCACAGCAAATCCTTAAGCAACAGGTGCCAATTACACCGATTGCGAATTCGACAGTGTTCCAGCCACTGCGCAAGGAAGTGACCGACTTCAAGATCAGCCCGTTCGGCCTCACACCCTTCTATGGGGTGGGTATAAATAAGTAACACCAAGCTCCAACCGGGTGCGCCAAACACCCCGGCCGCCCCTTGTCGGTGCGCGATTTGCACCGTAAAAAACCTGCGCAAACGGTCAAATACACCAGTATTTATACATATGCGACATTAAGGTACGTTCGTTCCACTGTTTAAGGTTTGTAGCCATTCAGGATCTTGCATTGGGTATGGCCCCTGCATAAGTATCCGCAGGTCGACTCACGAGGTCGTCCTCTAATTCCAAAAATGACAACAAATCATGAGGCCACCATGCTTAAACACGCGGTCATTCCGTTTTTAGTCGGCGCAAGCTTATTAGCCAGCGCACCTTTCGCCGTCGCTGCGACTAACCTGGTGTTTTGCTCCGAAGGGAGCCCGGCCGGTTTCGATCCTGGTCAGTACACCACCGGAACCGACTTCGACGCCTCTGCAGAAACCATGTTCAACCGCCTGACCCAGTTCGAGCGCGGCGGCACCGCCGTTATTCCTGGCCTGGCGACCAAGTGGGACATTTCCGATGACGGCCTGACTTACACCTTCCACCTGCGTGAAGGCGTCAAGTTCCACACCACTCCGTACTTCAAGCCAACTCGTGAGTTCAACGCCGACGACGTGCTGTTCACCTTTAATCGCATGGTCAACAAGGATGACCCGTTCCGTAAGGCGTACCCGACTGAATTCCCGTACTTCACCGACATGGGGATGGACACCAACATCACCAAGATCGATAAAGTCGACGACCACACCGTCAAGTTCACCCTCAAAGAGGTTGATGCCGCGTTCATTCAGAACATGGCCATGAGTTTCGCCTCGGTCCAGTCCGCCGAGTACGCTGCCCAGCTGCTCAAGGAAGGCAAACCTGCCGACATCAACCAGAAGCCGGTCGGCACTGGCCCGTTCGTGTTCAAGAGCTACCAGAAAGACTCCAACATCCGTTACACCGGGAACAAGGACTACTGGAAGCCTGACGACGTGAAGATCGACAACTTGATCTTCGCCATCACCACCGACCCGTCGGTGCGTATTCAGAAGCTGAAGAAGAACGAGTGTCAGATCACTCTGTTCCCACGTCCGGCCGACCTGAAGGCGCTGAAGGAAGACAAGACTCTGAAGGTGCCTGACCAGGCCGGTTTCAACCTGGGCTACATCGCTTACAACGTGATGGACAAGGTCAAGGGCAGCAACGAGCCAAACCCGCTGGCCGACCTGCGAGTTCGTCAGGCGCTGGACATGGCAGTCAACAAGCCGCAGATCATCGACTCGGTTTATCAGGGCGCGGGCCAACTGGCCGTCAACGCCATGCCACCAACCCAGTGGTCTTACGACACCACTATCAAGGATGCGCCGTACAACCCTGAGAAAGCCAAGGAGCTGCTCAAGGAAGCCGGCGTCAAGGAAGGCACCGAAATCGTTCTGTGGGCGATGCCGGTACAGCGTCCGTACAACCCGAACGCCAAACTGATGGCTGAAATGCTGCAGTCCGATTGGAAGAAGATCGGCCTGAACGTCAAGATCACCAGCTACGAATGGGGCGAGTACATCAAACGCTCCAAAGGCGGCGAGAACCAGGCGATGATCATCGGCTGGAGCGGCGACAATGGTGACCCGGATAACTGGCTCAACGTGCTGTTCGGTTGCGACTCGTTGCAGGGCAACAACTTCTCCAAGTGGTGCGACAAGAAATTCGACGGCATCGTTAAAGAAGCCAAGCGCACTACCGATCAGGCCAAGCGCACCGAACTGTACAAACAGGCGCAACACGTCCTCAAAGACGCCGTTCCAATGACACCTATCGCTCACTCGACGGTGTTCCAACCCATGCGCGACAACGTGCAGGACTTCAAGATCAGCCCGTTTGGCTTGAACTCCTTCTACGGCGTCAGCGTCAGCAAATAAGGTTTGGCAACGGCGACGTCATTAACGTCGCCGTTGCTTTATCTGCCGAGAAAGTAGGAATTCACTGACAGCCAAATCCACTGCGCACCACAGCAGAGGCTTAGGACGCGTCGCCTTTTCCTACGAGTTTTTCAGGCGTTTACGCATTTACTGCCAGACCCACGGCTCATACCGTCGGGATCTGACCAGTTCATGCGTGGGCTCTCGGTTTGCTGCATGCAATGGTTTGAGAGCAATGAAGCCCCACGTCCCCGGAAGGGACAACGGCTCATTGCACAACACTAAAAAGAGGGAGCGTCATGCGCCATACCTTGGTTTTATCCGCATTGCTGGGCACCGGCCTGCTGGCCGTCACTTCCATTAGCCAGGCCGCCAATAACAGCCTGGTGTTCTGCTCCGAAGGCAGCCCGGCGGGCTTCGACACCGCGCAATACACCACGGCGACCGATAACGATGCCGCCGAGCCGCTGTACAACCGATTGGCAGAGTTTGAAAAAGGCGCCACCAACGTCGTACCTGGCCTGGCCACTAGCTGGGATATTTCCGAGGACGGCCTCAAGTACACTTTTCACCTGCGCGAAGGGGTGAAATTTCACACGACCAAATACTTCACACCGACTCGCGATTTCAACGCCGATGACGTGCTGTTTACCTTCAATCGCATGCTCGATCCTCAGCAACCCTTCCGCAAGGCTTATCCAACCGAGTTCCCGTATTTCAACGGAATGAGCCTGAACAAGAACATCGCCAAGGTCGAGAAGACCGGGCCGCTGATCGTGGTGATGACGCTCAACAGCGTCGACGCCGCGTTCATCCAGAACATCGCCATGAGTTTCGCCGCGATCCTTTCCGCCGAATACGCCGACCAGTTGCTGGCCTCCGGCAAGCCGAGCGACATCAACCAGAAGCCGATCGGCACTGGCCCGTTCGTGTTCAAGAGCTACCAGAAAGATTCCAACATCCGTTACAGCGGCAACAAGCAGTACTGGGACCCGAGCCGGGTCAAGCTCGACAACCTGGTTTTCGCCATCAACACCGACGCCTCGGTGCGCGTGCAGAAGCTCAAGGCCAACGAATGCCAGATCACCCTGCACCCGCGCCCGGCCGACGTGACCGCGCTGAAAAACGATCCGAAACTGCAACTGATCGAGAAGCCCGGCTTCAACCTCGGTTACATCGCCTATAACGTGCGGCACAAACCGTTCGATCAGCTCGAAGTGCGCCAGGCGCTGGACATGGCGGTGAACAAGCAAGGCATTCTCAACGCCGTCTATCAAGGCGCCGGTCAACTGGCGCAAAACGCCATGCCACCGACCCAATGGTCCTACGACGAGACGATTAAAGACGCCGCCTACAACCCGGAAAAAGCCAAGGAACTGCTCAAGGCTGCCGGTGTGAAGGAAGGCACCGAAATCACCCTCTGGGCCATGCCGGTCCAGCGTCCGTATAACCCCAACGCCAAGCTGATGGCCGAAATGCTCCAGGCGGATTGGGCGAAGATCGGCCTCAAGGTCAAGATCGTCAGCTACGAATGGGGCGAGTACATCAAGCGCACCAAGAACGGCGAGCACGACATCAGCCTGATCGGCTGGACCGGTGACAATGGTGATCCGGACAACTGGCTCGGCACGCTTTACAGCTGCGATGCCATTGGCGGCAACAACTACTCCATGTGGTGTGATCCGGCTTACGACAAGCTGATCAAGCAGGCCAAGGTCGTGACCGACCGCGACCAGCGCACCGTGCTCTACAAACAGGCGCAGCAGTACCTCAAGCAGCAGGTGCCGATCACGCCGGTCGCCCACTCGACGGTCAACCAGCCGTTGAGCGCCAAAGTCGAAGGATTCAAGGTGAGTCCTTTCGGTCGCAATGTGTTCTCGGGCGTCAGTATCGACCAATAACCGATTAGCCAGAACGCTGGGGGCGGATTCCGCCCTCACGCAAGCGTATTGCCGTAATTCGCCAATCTGGTCTATAGCAAACGTTTGCGATGCCTGTATGAGTTGCAAAACCAAATAGCCGGATCACCAAAAAAGACCGGCATTAAAAAAAAGAAAGTAAGGAGCTTCACCCATGAAACTGAGCAGCACCGCGTTATTGGCCTTGGCCATCAGCAGCGTGACCGCTACGGCGTACGCTGAATCCCAGAGTCAGGCTTTCACCCCGGTTACCGTGAAAGAGAAAAGTGCTCAGAGTGAAGCCACAGGCTTTGTCGAAGGCCAATCGATCACAGGGAGCACGCGTAACTGGTATGCCAACGAGCAACTGAAACGTGGTTCCAAGTTCAGCTACCAAAAAAACGGTTCACCGACCCCAACTGATCGTCGTATCAACTGGGTCCAGGGCACCATCATCAAGTACAACTCGGGGTTCACTGAAGGCACTGTTGGTTTCAGCACCGAAGTAGCTGCCTACAATGCTATTGCCCTGGACCGTGATCGCAAAGACCTGGCGTCCGCAAACGGCGGTGCTCCAGAACCAGGTCGTGGTGGCCGCGGCAACAACCGTACGCTGACCAAAAATGGCGGCGACGCAGTAGGCCAGTGGAGCAAACTGGGCCTGGCCAACGTCAAGGCCCGTGTCTCCAACACCACCCTGACCGCCGGCCGCCAGAACTTCAGCAGCCCACAGGTCGACGTCATCGGTAACCGTCCTCTGCCGTCGAGCTTCGAAGGTGTGAGCCTGCACAGCGAAGAGCTGGAAAACCTGTCTTTTGACATCGGCACCTTCGACCGCAACTCTCCTCGTACGGAACAAAGCCAGCGCAAGTTCCGCTCCGAATACGGTAACGGCGAGGCCGAAGCCGACCACATCTACACTGCGGGTCTCACTTATCAGCCATTCGCCAGCCTGACCACCAGCCTCTGGGGCACCCAGGCTGAAGACCTGTGGGACCAGTACTACTTCGGCGCCAGCCATGTGTTGGGTGACAGTTCGGTACTGAGCCTGACCACCGGCTTGAACTACTACAAAACGGTCGATTCGGGTTCGGCCAAACTGGGTGAAATCGACAACGACACTTACTCCCTGTCGCTCGGCCTGACCCACCAGGCCCACAGCCTGACCTTCTCGTACCAGGAAGTGAACGGTAACGAGTACTTCGACTACCTGCACGAAACCAACGGCATCTACCTGGCCAACTCCCTGCTGTCGGACTTCAACGGCCCGAACGAGAAGTCCTTCCAGATCGCTTACGGTCTGAACATGGCTGAATACGGCGTTCCAGGCCTGAAATTCAACATCTACCAGGCTCGCGGCTGGGGTATCGACGGTACTCACTACAATGGCAACAAAGGCGTGGCCGACAAAGGTTACGACGGCATCCAGATTCAAGATGGCGAACACCATTACGAATACGGCATCGGCGCTTCGTACGCCGTGCAGAGCGGTCCACTCAAGGCCACCGCTATTCGCGCCACCTACACCGCTCACCGCGCCAGCGAAAACCAGTCTGATGGCAGCATCAACGAGTTCCGTCTCGTGACCACCATTCCGTTCAACATTTTGTAAAACGCACGCCTGCGGCTGACTCATGATGAGTCGGCCGTCTGGCTTTTCTGTTCAACCGATTGCAGAGGGCTCTAGATGAAAATGCTTCCCCTACGAGCGGCCATCGCTGCCGCGTTGCTGAGTGTCGCCGTCGGCGCCTCGGCCAAACCCTTGGTGGTCTGTACCGAAGCCAGTCCGGAAGGCTTCGATATGGTCCAGTACACGACTGCAGTCACCGGCGATGCGGTGTCCGAAACCATTTTCAATCGTCTGGTGGGCTTCAAGCCAGGCACCACTGAAGTAATTCCGGCATTGGCCGACTCGTGGGACATCAGCGAGGACGGTCTGACCTACACGTTCCACCTGCGCAAAGGCGTCAAGTTTCACACCACCGATTATTTCAAGCCGACCCGCGACATGAACTCCGACGACGTGGTCTGGAGCTTCCAGCGTCAACTGGACCCGAAACACCCATGGCACAAACTGTCGAGCGTGGGCTTCCCGTACTTTGAAAGCATGGGCTTCAAAGAGCTGCTCAAAAGCGTCGAGAAGGTCGACGACAACACGGTCAAATTCACCCTGACCCGCCGTGAAGCGCCGTTCCTGGCCGACATCGCCATGGCCTTCTCCTCGATCTACTCCGCCGAGTACGCCGATCAGTTGCTCAAAGCCAACAAGGCCGGCGACCTGAACAGCAAGCCAATCGGCACCGGCCCGTTCGTCTTCCAGCGTTACGCCAAGGACGCTCAGGTCCGCTTCAAGGCCAACCCGGATTACTTCGGTGGCAAGCCCCCGGCTGATCCGCTCATATTCGCGATCACCATCGACAACAACGTGCGCCTGCAAAAACTGAAGGCCGACGAATGCCAGATCGCGTTGTATCCCAAACCCGATGATGTCCCTAGTATCAAAGCCGACCAGAACCTGAAGGTCGACGAACTGGCCGCAATGACCACCAGCTACACCGCGATGAATACCACTCGCAAATACATGAGCGATGTACGCGTACGCAAGGCGATAAACATTGCATTCGACAAGCCGACTTACGTCACTAGTTTGTACGGCAAGGGCAACGCCGTCATTGGTACCGTTCCCTATCCTCCGACCCTGCTAGGCTTCAACGACAAACTGAAAAACCCACCGCGCGACCTTGATAAGGCCCGTGAACTTCTCAAGGAAGCGGGTGTACCGGAAGGTACCGTGCTGACGCTGTTTACCCGCAACGGCGGCGGCCCCACCAACCCGAATCCACTTCTGGGCGCGCAAATGATGCAGTCGGATCTGGCACAGATCGGGCTCAAGCTCGACATCCGGGTCATGGAATGGGGAGAGATGCTCAAGCGTGCCAAGAATGGCGAGCACGACTTGGTATCGGCAGGCTGGGCCGGCGATAACGGCGACCCGGATAACTTTCTTACGCCGAACCTGAGTTGCGACGCAGCGAAAAACGGCGAAAACTACGCCCGGTGGTGCAACAAGGAATTCCAGGACTTGATCGACAAGGCTCGCGGCGGCACTGACCCGGCTGCCAGGGCGGCGCTCTACGAACAAGCGCAGGAAGTTTTCGACAAGGACCAGCCATGGATTCCCATGGCCTATCCGAAAATGTTCACGGCAATGCGCAAAAACGTCGAGGGCTACCACCAGAGTCCTCTCACAACCAATAACTTCGCCACCACCCAGGTGAAGTAGATAAGAAACGCCCGGCATCGCTGACCCCAGCACTGCCGGGCACGCCTAACCGGCTGATGAGGTACCACACAAGATGTTTAGTTTTATTGCCCGCCGATTGGGGTTACTGATCCCCACGTTCTTCGGCATCACCTTGCTGACTTTCGCGTTGATTCGCATGATTCCAGGCGACCCCGTGGAGGTAATGATGGGCGAACGCAGAGTCGACCCCGAAATGCATGCTCAGGCAATGGAACGCCTAGGTCTGAACAAACCCCTGTATGCCCAATATCTGGATTACATCGGCAAGTTGGCCCACGGCGATCTCGGCGAATCCCTGCGTACCCGTGAAAGCGTCTGGACCGAGTTCAGCTCTCTATTCCCCGCGACCCTGGAGCTGTCCATGGCCGCCCTGTTGTTCGCCGGCATCCTGGGCCTTCTGGCCGGGGTGATCGCGGCACTCAAGCGAGGATCCCTGTTCGACCATGGGGTGATGGGCATCTCCCTGGCGGGATACTCGATGCCGATCTTCTGGTGGGGCCTGATCCTGATCATGTTCTTCTCGGTGAGCCTGGGCTGGACCCCGGTGTCCGGGCGGATCGACCTGCTCTACGACATCGAGCCGCGCACTGGCTTCATGCTGATCGATACGCTGCTGGCCGATGACGTCGGGGCGTTCTTCGATGCCCTGCATCACCTGATCCTGCCGGCCATCGTGCTCGGCACCATCCCGCTGGCGGTGATCGCGCGGATGACCCGTTCGTCGATGCTCGAAGTGCTGCGTGAAGACTACATCCGTACCGCACGCGCCAAAGGCCTGTCGCCCTCGCGCGTGGTGTTCGTTCACGGCCTGCGTAACGCACTGATTCCGGTGCTGACCGTCGTCGGCCTGCAAGTCGGCACACTGCTGGCCGGTGCGGTCTTGACCGAAACTATTTTCTCTTGGCCCGGCATCGGCAAATGGCTGATCGAAGCCATTGGCGCACGGGACTATCCCGTGGTGCAGAACGGCATCCTGTTAATCGCCTGCCTGGTGATTCTGGTCAACTTCGTAGTGGACGTCCTCTACGGCTTTGCCAACCCACGCATCCGTCATCAGCGCTGAGATCAAGACCATGACCACTCTCACTACACCGGTAGCAGTCGATCAAAGCCTGCTGTACCCGTCTCCGTACAAAGAATTCTGGCAAGCGTTCTCCAAGAACAAAGGCGCCGTCGCCGGCCTGATGTTCATGCTGCTGGTGATTTTCTGCGCGATCTTCGCTCCATGGGTCGCACCGCATAACCCGAGCGAGCAGTACCGCGACTTCCTGCTGACCCCGCCGTCCTGGCTGGAAGGTGGGCAAATCCAGTTCCTGCTCGGCACCGATGAACTGGGTCGCGACCTGCTGTCGCGACTGATCCACGGTTCGCGCCTGTCCCTGCTGATCGGCTTGTCGTCGGTGGTGATGTCGCTGATTCCGGGCATCCTTTTGGGTCTGTTCGCCGGGTTCTTTCCGCGCGTGCTCGGCCCGACCATCATGCGTCTGATGGACATCATGCTGGCCCTGCCGTCCCTGCTGCTGGCCGTGGCGATTGTCGCCATCCTCGGCCCTGGCCTGATCAACACCATTATTGCCATCGCCGTGGTTTCGTTGCCGTCCTATGTTCGTCTGACCCGCGCCGCGGTCATGGGCGAATTGAACCGCGACTACGTGACCGCCGCGCGCCTGGCCGGTGCCGGTCTGCCACGCCTGATGTTCGTCACCGTGCTGCCCAACTGCATGGCGCCGCTGATCGTTCAGGCCACGCTGAGTTTCTCCTCGGCGATTCTCGATGCCGCGGCACTGGGCTTCCTCGGCCTTGGCGTACAACCGCCAACGCCTGAATGGGGCACCATGCTGGCTTCGGCTCGTGACTACATCGAACGTGCCTGGTGGGTGGTGAGCTTGCCTGGCTTGACCATTTTGCTCAGCGTGCTGGCAATCAACTTGATGGGCGACGGCCTGCGCGATGCGCTAGACCCGAAACTCAAGAACGCCGCCTGAGGAGATTAAAATGTCACTGTTAGAAATCAAGAATCTCAACGTTCGCTTCGGCGACGCCAACGCCGTTCCGGTGGTCGACGGTCTCGACATTACCGTGGAGAAAGGCGAAGTGCTGGCCATCGTTGGCGAATCGGGTTCCGGCAAGTCCGTGACCATGATGGCGCTGATGGGCCTGATCGAGCATCCAGGGATCGTCACTGCCGACGCCCTGAATTTCGACGGCAAGAACATGCTCAAGCTCAGCAACCGTCAACGTCGGCAAATCGTCGGCAAAGACCTGGCCATGGTGTTTCAGGACCCGATGACCGCGCTGAACCCGAGCTACACCGTCGGTTTCCAGATCGAAGAAGTGCTGCGCCTGCACCTGAAAATGTCCAGTAAACAAGCCCGCAAGCGTGCCATCGAACTGCTGGAAAAAGTGGAAATCCCGGGCGCCGCCAGCCGTATGGACGCCTACCCGCATCAACTCTCCGGCGGCATGAGCCAGCGTGTTGCTATCGCTATGGCGATTGCCGGCGAACCGAAACTGCTGATCGCCGACGAACCGACCACCGCGCTGGACGTAACGATTCAGGCACAGATCATGGACCTGCTGCTGGCCCTGCAAAAAGAGCAGGACATGGGCCTGGTGCTGATCACCCACGACCTCGCGGTCGTGGCCGAAACCGCCCAGCGCGTGTGCGTGATGTACGCCGGCCAAGCGGTGGAAGTCGGTCAGGTGCCACAACTGTTCGACATTCCGGCGCACCCGTACAGCGAAGCACTGCTCAAGGCCATTCCGGAACACAGCCTGGGTGCCGCGCGCCTGTCGACACTGCCGGGCATCGTTCCCGGTCGCTACGACCGCCCGCAAGGCTGCCTGTTGTCACCGCGCTGCCCCTACGTGCAGGACAACTGCCGCACCCAGCGTCCGGCCCTTGACCAGAAAAGCAACAGCCTCGCCCGCTGCTTCTACCCGTTGAATCAGGAGGTGGCGTAATGGCCGTCGTACTTACCGCCCGCGACCTGACCCGTCACTACGAAGTGTCCCGTGGCCTGTTCAAGGGGCATGCGACCGTGCGCGCCCTCAACGGTGTGTCGTTCGAACTGGAAGCCGGCAAGACCCTCGCCGTCGTGGGCGAATCGGGTTGCGGCAAATCCACCCTGGCCCGTGCCCTGACGCTGATCGAAGAACCGTCCTCCGGTTCCTTGAAAATCGCCGGGCAGGAAGTCGCCGGCGCCGACAAGGCTCAACGCAAGCAACTGCGCAAAGACGTGCAGATGGTGTTCCAGAGCCCGTACGCGTCGCTGAACCCACGGCAGAAGATCGGTGATCAGCTTGCAGAGCCTTTATTGATCAACACCAACCTCAGCGCCTCGGAACGTCGCGAGAAAGTCCAGGCAATGATGAAACAGGTGGGCTTGCGTCCCGAGCACTACCAGCGCTATCCGCACATGTTTTCCGGCGGTCAGCGCCAGCGGATCGCCCTGGCCCGCGCAATGATGCTGCAACCGAAAGTGCTGGTGGCGGACGAACCAACCTCGGCGCTGGACGTATCAATTCAGGCGCAGGTACTCAACCTGTTCATGGATTTGCAGCAAGAGTTCAACACCGCCTACGTGTTCATCTCCCACAACCTGGCCGTGGTGCGTCACGTCGCCGATCACGTGATGGTGATGTACCTCGGTCGCCCGGTGGAAATGGGCCCGAAAGAGGATATCTACACCCGCCCTCTGCACCCGTACACCCAGGCGCTGTTGTCGGCCACTCCGACCATCCACCCGGATCCGGACAAGCCGAAAATCAAGATCGTCGGTGAATTGCCCAACCCGCTGAACCCGCCGTCCGGCTGCGCCTTCCACAAGCGCTGCCCGTACGCGACCGAGCGCTGCAGCGTCGAAGAGCCGGCCCTGCGCCTGCTCGACACCCGCCAGGTGGCTTGTCACTACGCCGAGCAATTCCTCGACGGCGCGGCATAAAATGTGGGAGCGGGCTTGCTCGCGAAAGCGGTCTGTCAGTCGACATTGATATTGACTGGCATGACGCCTTCGCGAGCAAGCCCGCTCCCACAGAGATACTTGACCTGTTCACCAACCCCTTTTATTCCGATTGCGCATCAGTCGGGGAGAGGGGTTTTTCTTTTGTCCGTCATTTACGTTTGCGTGTCTTCCTCATCCTCTTCCTCATCGACGTCTGGGTCGTCCTCATCTGCTTCGGTCGCAGCGATCATCAGCTCGCTGTGCACGCCTTGCCCGTTCAAGGCCTGTTTTTCATGGTTCTCACATTCCGCCCACGCCACCGCCGACGTGCCGAGGGACAGCATCACCAAAACCTTAAGCAACAACACAATTCGTTGATAAATACTCATAGTCGATTCCATCCTTTCTTGAGTGACGCGTGGATGCCTGAAAGGTACTGAGTGAAATTTAGTTCCGATTGACCGGGTTCTCCAGACAGGACGCTACCGGGTAGCAGAAAATCCCGCTGGCGAAGAGATTGGTTTGGAATAGGAGTTATGCCGAAAAGATCAAACACCAAATCAAAAGATCGCGGCCTTCGGCAGCTCCACACGGAATCGAGTACACCTGTAGGAGCTGCCGAAGGCTGCGATCTTTTGATCTTTTCCATAAAAAAGGCGAAGCCCGAAAGCTTCGCCTTTTATGTACCAACCACCTTTACCGCTTAGTGATGCTCACGCGTCGCACGGAATTTCACATCCGGCCAACGCTCTTCCATCAGCGCCAGGTTGACCCGCGTCGGAGCCAGGTAGGTCAGGTGACCACCGCCATCGACCGCAAGGTTTTCCACGGCCTTGACCCGGAATTCCTCAAGCTTCTTCTTATCGTCGCAATCAATCCAGCGCGCGGAATAAACAGTGATCGGCTCATACGAGCACTCGACCTTGTATTCCTCTTTCAAACGGCTGGCGACCACATCGAACTGCAGCACACCAACGGCGCCGAGGATGATGTCGTTGCTGCGCTCGGGGAAGAACACCTGAGTGGCGCCTTCTTCGGCCAGTTGCTGCAAGCCCTGACGCAGTTGCTTGGATTTCAGCGGATCACGCAGACGCACGCGACGGAACAGTTCCGGGGCGAAGTGCGGAATGCCGGTGAAGCCCAGGACTTCGCCTTCGGTGAAGGTGTCGCCGATCTGGATGGTGCCGTGGTTGTGCAGGCCGATAATGTCGCCGGCAAACGCTTCTTCCAGTTGCTCACGCTCGGAAGAGAAGAACGTCAGCGCATCGCCGATCCGCACGTCTTTGCCGGTGCGCACGTGGCGCATTTTCATGCCTTTTTCGTACTTGCCGGAGCAGATCCGCATGAAGGCGATGCGGTCGCGGTGTTTCGGGTCCATGTTCGCCTGAATCTTGAACACGAAGCCGGCGAATTTCTCTTCAACCGGTTCCACGGTGCGTTCGTTGGCGACACGGGCCAGCGGTTTCGGCGCCCAGTTGACCACGGCGTCGAGCACGTGATCGACACCGAAGTTACCCAGTGCGGTACCGAAGAATACCGGGGTCAGTTGGCCGTCGAGGAATTCCTGTTGATTGAATTCGTGGCAGGCGCCCTGCACCAGTTCCAACTGATCAACGAAGCGATCGTACTCGTCGCCCAAGTGCGCGCGGGCTTCATCGGAGTCGAGCTTCTCGATGATTTTCACATCGGTGCGCTCGTGGCCGTGGCCAGCGGTGTAGACGATGATGTAATCGTCGGCGAGGTGGTAAACACCCTTGAAATCGCGGTAGCAACCGATCGGCCAGGTGATCGGCGCAGCCTTGATCTTCAGGACCGCTTCGATTTCGTCGAGCAGTTCGATCGGGTCACGAATGTCACGGTCGAGTTTGTTGATGAAGCTGACGATCGGCGTGTCACGCAGACGGCAGACGTCCATCAGCGCGATGGTCCGTGGCTCTACACCCTTACCGCCGTCGAGGACCATCAATGCCGAGTCCACTGCCGTCAGAGTGCGGTAGGTATCTTCGGAGAAGTCTTCGTGGCCCGGGGTGTCGAGCAGGTTGATCATGTGTTCGCGATACGGGAATTGCATGACCGACGTGGTAATCGAGATACCACGCTGCTTTTCCATTTCCATCCAGTCGGAGGTGGCATGGCGGTCGGATTTTCGAGATTTCACCGTGCCAGCAATCGCAATCGCCTTGCCCATCAGCAAGAGCTTCTCGGTGATGGTGGTTTTACCGGCATCGGGGTGGGAAATAATGGCGAAAGTGCGGCGTTTCGCGACTTCGGCGGCCTGTTTGGTCATGGGAAATCGCCTGGCAGGTGATTCAAAAAAGGGCGGCGAGTATAGCGCAAACCGTGCCCTACGGACCACCGTCCGTAGGGCTTCCCTACCACCGCATTCCCTGTAGGAGCTGCCGAAGGCTGCGATCTTTTGATCTTGTTTTTTTTCAAGACCACCGAAGATCAAGATCAAAAGATCGCAGCCTTCGGCAGCTCCTACGGTGGCTAAATGCTGTTAATTATGGAACCTTTTAAAAGGTGCAGACGTCCACTCCCCTGTTACGGCACTCGTACCAGGGGCTGAAAAATCAGCAAGTTAGCCTGACGAGGCTGCGCTTATGGCTCGATTTCATGCCGTTTTACCGGCACTGATAGAGCTGCTTTTCGCGAACACCGACTTCGGCAGCCAGGAATGGCATTGCCACACGAAGCGGTGTCCGCCGACTGAAAAAAGGAGTCCGCCTGTGGCTATTCGCTATGGCAAAGGGCTGATAGGAGGTGCGGTTGTCGTCGCCCTTCTGGCCCTGCTGGTCCACTGGATTGGCATCAACACGATCGAACAGTACCGCGACGATTTGTTGTTTTACCTGCAAGCTCATCTGATTCTCGTCCTCGTTTCCATGCTGGCCGCCCTTGTAGTGGGCATACCCGCCGGCATCTTCCTCAGCCGCCCGACCATGGTGGGCCGCGCTGAACGCTTCATGCAGATCTTCAACATCGGCAACACCGTGCCGCCTCTTGCCGTACTGGCCATCGCCCTGGGTATCCTCGGCATCGGCAGCGGCCCTGCGATCTTCGCTTTGTTCCTCGCCTCACTGTTGCCGATTGTGCGCAACACCTATGAAGGGCTGAAAAACGTTCAGGGTTCGCTCAAGGAAGCGGCCGTTGGCATCGGCATGACACCGACTCAGGTGCTGTGGCGGGTCGAGCTGCCGAACGCCGTGCCGATCATCATTGGCGGCGTGCGCGTGGCGCTGGCGATCAACGTCGGTACCGCACCGCTGGCGTTCCTGATCGGCGCTAACAGTCTGGGTAGCCTGATTTTCCCCGGCATCGCCCTGAACAATCAGCCGCAACTGCTGCTCGGCGCGGCCTGCACCGCCCTGCTGGCCTTGCTGCTCGACGGACTGGTGACACTCGCCAGCCGCCTCTGGCTCGAACGCGGCTTGCGCCCGTCTTAAGCCTCGGCAAAGGAATAAACATGAAGACATTTAGCTTTTTACTAGGCTGCGCCCTGCTGTTCGCAGGATTTGCCCAAGCCGCTGAAAAACCCGTGATTCGCATTGGCGCCCGGGTGTTCACCGAACAAACCCTGCTGGCAGAAATCACTTCCCAATACCTGCGCACCAAGGGGTACGAAACCCAGGTGACCGGCGGTCTGGGCAGCAACCTGGCTCGCAGCGCCCACGAAAGTGGTCAGCTGGATTTGATGTGGGAATACACCGGCGTGTCACTGGTGGCTTACAACCACGTCACCGACAAGCTCGACAGCGCTCAGTCCTACGCCCGAGTGAAAGAACTCGACGCGAAAAAAGGCCTGGTCTGGCTCACCCCGTCGAAGTTCAGCAACACCTACGCCCTGGCCCTGCCGGAAAACACCGCAAAAGCCTATCCGCAGATCAACACCATCAGCGAGCTGAACACGGTGCTGCAGGCTGAGGCGAAGACCCATCACCTCGTCGCCCTGGACACCGAGTTCGCCAATCGTTCCGACGGTCTCGATGGCATGGTCGATCTCTACGGCATGAACCTGACGCGTAAAAACATCCGTCAGATGGATGCCGGGTTGGTCTACACCGCGCTGCGTAATGGCCAGGTGTTTGCCGGTCTGGTCTACACCACCGACGGTCGTTTGAACGCCTTCAAACTCAAGTTGCTGGAAGACGACAAGCATTACTTCCCCGACTACACCGCCGCCCCAGTGGTGCGTCAGGTTTACCTCGACGCCCACCCGAAACTCGCCGAAGAGCTCAAGCCACTGGCCGAACTGTTCGACGACGCAACCATGCGCCAGCTCAACGCGCGGGTCGATGTCGATCACGAAAGCCCTTCATCCGTTGCCGCTGATTTCCTGCGCCAACACCCCATCAACTGAGGAGGAAAAGACATGGAATTTCTGAACGCCTTTTCCCATCTCGATTGGCCGCAGGTTTTGCACCTGACCGGGCAGCACATCACTCTGGTCGGCATCGCCGTGACCCTGGCGATTCTGGTCGGCGTGCCGCTGGGCATCCTGATGACCCGTTTCCCGACACTGGCCGGCCCGTTGCAAGCCAGCGCTACGGTGTTGCTGACCGTGCCGTCGATTGCGCTGTTCGGCCTGCTGCTGCCGTTCTACTCGAAATTCGGCCAGGGCCTCGGCCCGATGCCGGCGATCACCGCGGTGTTTCTGTACTCGCTGCTGCCGATCATGCGTAACACCTATTTGGCGCTGACCGGCGTCGAACCGGGCATTCGCGAAGCAGCGCGCGGCATCGGCATGACCTTCGGCCAGCGCCTGCGCATGGTCGAGCTGCCTATCGCCGTGCCGGTGATCCTCGCCGGCGTACGCACCGCCGTGGTCATGAACATTGGTGTGATGACCATCGCCGCGACCATCGGCGCCGGTGGCCTCGGTGTGCTCATTCTCGCTTCCATCAGCCGCAGCGACATGTCGATGCTGATCGTCGGCGCCGTGCTGGTCAGTCTCCTGGCCATCTTCGCCGACCTGCTTCTGCAATGGCTGCAACGCACGCTGACTCCAAAAGGATTGCTCAAATGATCGAACTTCAAAACCTCAGCAAGACCTTCCAAAGCAACGGCAAAGATGTGAAAGCCGTGGACTCGGTAAGCCTGACCGTCAATGAAGGCGAAATCTGTGTGTTCCTGGGGCCATCGGGCTGCGGTAAAAGCACCACGCTGAAGATGATCAACCGCCTGATCAAGCCAACCTCGGGCAAGATCCTGATCAACGGCGAAGACACCACTGACCTCGACGCCGTGACCCTGCGTCGCAACATCGGTTATGTGATCCAGCAGATCGGTCTGTTCCCGAACATGACCATCGAGGAAAACATCACCATCGTTCCGCGTCTGCTCGGCTGGGACAAACAGAAATGCCACGACCGCGCCCGCGAGTTGATGAGCATGATCAAGCTCGAACCCAAGCAGTATCTGACTCGCTATCCCCGTGAGTTGTCCGGTGGCCAGCAGCAGCGGATCGGTGTGATTCGCGCACTGGCGGCGGATGCGCCGCTGTTGTTGATGGACGAACCGTTCGGCGCGGTCGACCCGATCAACCGCGAGATGATTCAGAACGAGTTCTTCGAGATGCAACGGGCGCTGAACAAGACCGTGATCATGGTCAGCCACGACATCGACGAAGCAATCAAGCTCGGCGACAAGATCGCGATTTTCCGCGCGGGCAAACTGCTGCAGATCGACCATCCGGACACGCTTCTTGCGCACCCGGCGGATGACTTTGTCAGCAATTTCGTCGGCCAGGACAGCACCCTCAAACGTCTGTTGCTGGTGAAAGCCGAAGACGCGGCGGACAACGCACCCTCGGTGAGCCCGGGAACTCCGGTGGCCGAAGCGCTGGAATTGATGGACGAACACGACCGTCGCTACGTGGTGGTTACCTGCGCCGAGAACAAGGCCTTGGGCTACGTGCGCCGTCGCGACCTGCACCGCCAGACCGGCACCTGCGTGCAATACCTGCGCGAGTTCAACGCCACCGCGGCCTACGACGAGCATTTGCGCATCCTGCTGTCGCGCATGTACGAGTTCAACCGCTCGTGGCTGCCGGTGATGGATGCCGAGCGGGTGTTCCTGGGTGAAGTGACTCAGGAGTCGATTGCCGAGTACTTGAGCTCCGGTAAATCTCGTGGGGGCAAGACCAGTATTGTTTCGCCAGCTGAGACTGCTGTCGCCTAATCTGACGGCTTCGCGGGCAAGCCTCGCTCCTACAGGATTGGTGGCGTGCATTAATTTTTTGCACGACGCCAAACCTGTAGGAGCGAGACTTGCCCGCGAATGGGGCACCACAAATACCCGCCGAATCCCCTCAAATATCCCTCCACAGGGAACATCACACTGTCATGCAGGTCGGTTACATCAGTAGCTACCCAGCACCGCACGACGGAAGCGTGCAAAAACGCGACATTTTTTGTTGATCTCAAGCTCCTCACGCCCTAAAGTTCGCGCCGAACGTCCATGCTGGAAACGATCCATCCGGCTCAAGTACTGACGACGAGACAGCAAGGCCAAGGGAAAGCACCGCTTCCCATGGCCTTTTTGCTTTCGGCGACATGCCTTGGGAAGTAGGCGAACCAAAGTGGGGATACGGAGGACGTTCATTTGCACCCATTGTTAATTTCAGTTTGCCAGTAGGAGTTCCCAGCATGTCGATCAACGTCGAAGACTATTTCGCGCGCGATACCTTCCAGAAAATGAAGGCCTTCGCCGACAAACAAGAAACCCCGTTCGTGGTGATCGACACCGCGATGATCAGCCAGGCCTATGACGACCTGCGCGCCGGTTTCGAATTCGCCAAGGTCTACTACGCAGTCAAGGCCAACCCGGCCGTTGAAATCATCGACCTGCTCAAAGAGAAAGGCTCGAACTTCGACATCGCCTCGATCTACGAGCTCGACAAAGTGATGAACCAGGGCGTCGGTCCGGATCGCATCAGCTACGGCAACACCATCAAGAAATCCAAAGACATTCGCTACTTCTACGAGAAGGGCGTGCGTCTGTATGCCACCGACTCCGAAGCCGACCTGCGCAACATCGCCAAGGCAGCTCCAGGCTCGAAAGTCTACGTGCGCATCCTGACTGAAGGCTCGACCACCGCCGACTGGCCACTGTCGCGTAAATTCGGCTGCCAGACCGACATGGCCATGGACCTGCTGATCCTCGCTCGCGACCTGGGCCTGGTGCCTTACGGCATCTCGTTCCACGTCGGCTCGCAGCAGCGCGACATCAGCGTCTGGGACGCAGCGATCGCCAAGGTCAAAGTGATCTTCGAACGCCTGAAAGAAGAAGACGGCATCGTCCTCAAGCTGATCAACATGGGCGGTGGCTTCCCGGCCAACTACATCACCCGCACCAACAGCCTGGAAACCTACGCTGAAGAAATCATCCGTTTCCTCAAGGAAGACTTCGGTGACGACCTGCCGGAAATCATTCTGGAACCAGGCCGTTCGCTGATCGCCAACGCCGGTATTCTGGTCAGCGAAGTGGTGCTGGTCGCCCGTAAATCCCGTACTGCCGTAGAGCGATGGGTGTACACGGATGTGGGCAAATTCTCTGGCCTGATCGAAACCATGGACGAAGCCATCAAGTTCCCGATCTGGACCGAGAAGAAAGGCGAGATGGAAGAAGTGGTTATCGCCGGTCCAACCTGCGATAGCGCTGACATCATGTACGAAAATTACAAGTACGGCCTGCCGCTGAACCTGGCGATCGGTGACCGTTTGTACTGGTTGTCGACCGGTGCGTACACCACCAGCTACAGCGCCGTTGAGTTCAATGGCTTCCCGCCGCTGAAGTCGTTCTACGTGTAAAAACCACACGCAGAAATCAAAAAGCCCATGACGTGTCATGGGCTTTTTTGTGTCTGACGCTCCACGCTGTCGCTCCATCGGGTTTTTGTGTGTAAAAAAGAATGCTTCTCGACAACTCACGGCATAATGCGCACCGTGATGATGACTTTTGAACGAACAAGGCGAGCGACGTGTTGAAGAAATCCCTGTTCCAGTTGCACTGGTTTTTCGGCATCAGCGCCGGACTGGTCCTGGCCCTGATGGGCATCACCGGGGCGGCGGTATCGTTCCAGGATGAAATCCTGCGAGCGTTGAACCCTTCTGTGCTGCACGTCGAGAAGCAGATTGCCGGCGTACTGCCGCCTGTCGAGCTGGTGGAAAAAATCGAAGGCGCTTCGGGTAAAAAAGTCTCGATGCTCTGGGTCGAGACCGACAGCGGCAACGCCGCGCGGGTGATCTTCACGGCGCCACCCGGTGAACGTCGCGGGCCGATGCGTTACTTCGACCCGTACACCGGCGAGTTCATGGGTGACGTCACGGGCCAGGATTTCTTTGGCCTGATGCTGCAACTGCACCGGATCCTGGCCATGGGCGATATCGGCCGGCAGATCACCGGCGCCTGTACGCTGATTCTGGTGTTCTTCTGTTTGTCCGGCCTGTATATGCGCTGGCCGCGTCAGTGGAAAAACTGGCGCGCCTGGCTGACCCTCGACTGGAACAAAAAGGGCCGCAGCTTCAACTGGGATTTGCACTCGGTGGCCGGTACCTGGTGCCTGATGTTCTATCTTTTGGCGGCGCTGACCGGGCTGACCTGGTCGTACGAGTGGTACAACAAGGGCCTGACGCGGCTGCTTTCCGATTCGCCACAGAACGAACGAGTACGCAGTGGTCGTGGGCCTGCGCCAAGCGGCCCAGCCCCCACTGCCGACTACGCGGCGATATGGAGCAGCATCTACAGCGCCGCGGGCCCCGGGCTTTCGTCCTACAACGTGCGTATGCCGCCCGTGGCCGGACAACCGGCAACGGTGTTCTACCTGCTGAAGAACTCACCCCACGACATGGCACGGAACCAGCTCACCCTCGATCCGGCGACCGGCATCGTCAGCCGTCATGACCGCTACAGCGACAAGAGCCTCAAGGCGCAGTTGCTGACCAGTGTCTACGCGCTGCACGTCGGCAGTTATTTCGGGATTATCGGGCGGATTATCGTGACGATCGCCGCACTGGCCATGCCGCTGTTTTTCATCACCGGCTGGTTGCTGTACCTGGACCGTCGACGCAAGAAACGTCAGATCAAGGACGCCCGCAAAGGCCTCGCGCAACCGGGCAGCGACGCGCCGGCATGGCTGATCGGCTTCGCCAGCCAGAGCGGGTTCGCCGAACAACTGGCTTGGCAGACCGCCGGGCAATTGCAGGCCGCCGGGTTGCCGGTGAAGGTCCAACCGTTGGCCAATGTCAGCGAACAGGATCTGCAGGATTCCAGCAACGCGCTGTTTGTGGTCAGCACCTTCGGCGACGGTGAAGCGCCGGACAGCGCCCGAGGATTCGAACGCAAAGTACTGGGTCGTGCACTGAGCTTCGACAGCCTTAACTATGCCGTGCTCGGCCTCGGTGACCGTCAGTATCAACACTTCTGCGGCTTCGCCCGCCGCTTGCACACCTGGCTGGGCGAGCACGGCGGCAAGACCTTGTTCGCCCCGGTGGAAGTCGACAGCGGCGACCCCTACGCCCTGCGCCACTGGCAACAGCAACTCGGCCTGCTGACCGGACAGGCGCCGGTAGATACCTGGCAAGCGCCAAGCTACGACAACTGGACCCTGACCCGCCGCGAATTGATGAACCCGGACAGCAGCGGTTCGCCTGTGTATTTGCTGGGCCTCAGCGCCCCCACCACCAGCAGCTGGCTGGCCGGTGATCTGGTGGAAGTACTGCCGCGCAATTGCCCGTGGGCCATCGAGCATTTCCTCGACGGCCTGGGGATCGACGGTCGGGCCACGGTTGAGTTCGATGGCCTGTCGCAAACGCTGGAGCAAGCCCTGGCCAGCCGCCAACTGCCCGAGAGCCGCGCCCATCTGGTCGGCCTGCACGCGCAAGCGCTGGCGGACGCCCTGGTGCCGTTGGCCATGCGCGAATACTCCATCGCCTCGATCGCCGCCGACGGCGTGCTGGAATTGATCGTGCGTCAGGAATTGCACGCCGACGGCAGCCTTGGCGTCGGTTCCGGCTGGTTGACCGAACACGCTCCCGTGGGTAGCAGCATCAGTTTGCGGGTACGACGTAACAGTGGTTTCCATCTACCGAACGAACCGGTGCCGATGATCCTGCTAGGCAACGGCACCGGGCTGGCCGGGTTGCGCAGTTTGCTCAAGGCGCGGATTGCCGATGGGCAGCAGCGTCACTGGCTGCTGTTCGGTGAGCGTAATCGAGAACACGATTACCTGTGCCGCAATGAGCTTGAGGAATGGTTGACTGCCGGGGATCTGGAACGACTGGACCTGGCGTTCTCCCGAGATCAGGCCGAGAAGATCTATGTGCAAGATCGGCTGCGCGAGTCGGCCGATGAGTTGAAAAAATGGCTGGCCGATGGCGCCGTGATTTACATCTGCGGCAGTTTGCAGGGGATGGCTTCAGGGGTGGATCACGCGCTTAACGAATTGCTTGGCATTGAAGAAGTCGACCGCCTGATCGAACAAGGCCGCTACCGCCGCGACGTCTACTGACACCCTTGATCCCTGTGGGAGCGGACTTTTGTGGCGAGGGGGCTTTCCCCCGTTTGAGTGCGTAGCACTCACAAGATCTTTGGTACATCTGAGATTTTGGGGCCGCTTCGCAGCCCAACGGGGGCAAGCCCCCTCGCCACAAAAGCCCGCTCCCACAGGGTTGGTATCGATCAGCCCCTCAAACCGGCTGCAACTTGCGCTCAAACACCCCCACCCCATCCAGATCCCTCAACACCACGCTCATCTCCCCAGTCTGCCCGTCGATATTCACCTCGCCAAAAAACTGAAACCCGGCAAACGGCGAGGTGTTCTGCGCCGCTGGGGCTTTCTCGAACACCACTTCGGGGCCGAAGGTTTTATCCAGCGCATTCGGCCCGAAGCTCCCCGCATTCAGCGGCCCGGCGACAAATTCCCAGAACGGTTCAAAGTCCTGAAACGCCGCGCGATCCGGGTGGTAATGGTGCGCCGCGCAGTAATGCACATCCGCCGTGAGAAATACGAAATTACGCACCTGCTGCGCCCGCAGAAAACCGAGCAATTCAGCGATTTCCACTTCACGGCCCTGAGCCGGACCAGGGTCACCATTGGCCACCGCTTCCCACCGCGCCACACCGGGGCGGACTTCACCGTCGGGTACGCCGAGGCCGATGGGCATGTCGGCGGCGATAACTTTCCATTGGGCCTGGGAGCCTTTCAATTCGCGTTTGAGCCAGTCCAATTGTTCGCGACCGAGAAACGGTTTGGCGGCACCCAGGTTGTCGTCATTGGCTTCGCGATAGCTGCGCATGTCGAGCACGAACACATCAAGCATCGGCCCATAACTCAGCTTGCGATAAATCCTCCCGCCGTCATCGGCACTCTGCAAGCGCATCGGCGCATATTCCAGCCAGGCCTGGCGCGCACGGCCCACCAGGCTGTGGATATCTTTGCTCTTGTAGCGCTCATCCAGTTGTTTGCCCGGCGACCAGTTGTTCACCACTTCGTGGTCATCCCATTGCCAGATCTGTGGGACTTCGGCGTTGAAGCGGCGGATGTTTTCGTCCATCAGGTTGTAGCGATAATTGCCGCGATAGTCGTCGAGGGTTTCGGCGACTTTGCTCTTGGCTTCGCTGGTGAGGTTGCGCCACACCCGGCCGCTCTCTGTTGTGAGCTGCGCAGGTACGGGACCGTCGGCGTAGATGGTGTCGCCACTGTGGATAAAAAAATCCGGCAGGCGCAAACGCATGGCTTCGTAGATGCGCATGCCGCCGATGTCCGGATTGATGCCGAAGCCCTGGCCGACCGTGTCGCCACTCCAGACGAACCGAATATCCCGCCGAGCGGTTGGCACACTGCGCAGATGACCGAACCAGGGTTCACTGGCAACGCCGCTTTGGGCGTCTTCGAAAGTCACACGGTAGAAAATCGCCTGATCGGCGGGCAGGCCAGTGAGCTCGACCCGGGCGGTGAAGTCGGTGCGGGCATCGGCCAATGGAGAGACGAATCGACGAGGGTTACTGAACAGGCTGCGCGTGTCCCATTCCACCACCATCCGCGCCGCACGATCGCTACGGCTCCAGATCATCGCCCGGTCGCCCAACAGGTCGCCGGACTGCACGCCATCGGTGAGTTGTGGCCGATCCTTGACCGAAGCAATCACCGCCGGCGCCAGGCCAGGCATCAACAGCCCAGCGCCAACGACCTGCATGACACGACGACGGCTGAGGTCGAATTCGCTCATGGTGTTCTCCCTGAAAAAGGAAAACTTAAGCATGGCTGTATGAATCAGGTATGACACAAAAAGATCGCAGCCTTCGGCCGCTCCTACAGGTGTACACATAACCCAATGTAGGAGCTGCCGAAGGCTGCGATCTTTTGCTTTTAAGCCTTGGCCGGCTCCAGCGCCAACTCCACCGTCTCAGGCCGTTTGAGCACCGAATACGTCACCGCCGTCAGCAAACTCCCGGCCACGATCGCCAGCAGATACAACAGCGCATGGTTGATCGCATTCGGGATCAGCATCACGAACAACCCACCGTGCGGCGCCATGAGTTTGCAGCCGAAGTACATCGACATCGCGCCGGTCAGCGCGCCGCCGGCGATGCTCGCCGGAATCACCCGCAGCGGGTCTTTGGCCGCGAACGGAATCGCCCCTTCGGAGATAAAGCACAGCCCCAACACCAGCGCCGCTTTACCGGCCTCGCGTTCAGTCTGGGCGAACTTGCGTCGGGCAATGAACGTAGCGATGCCCAAGCCAATCGGCGGCACCATACCGGCGGCCATGGTCGCGGCCATCGGTGCATAACTTTGCGACGCCAGCAGCCCCACCGAAAACGCATAAGCCGCTTTGTTGATCGGCCCGCCGAGGTCGACGCACATCATGCCGCCCAACAGCACACCGAGCAGAATGGCGTTGGTGGTGCCCATGCTGTCGAGGAAGTGCGTGAGCCCCGCGAGCATCCCGGCCACCGGTTTGCCGACCACGTAGATCATCACCAGACCGGTGAACAGGCTCGCCAGCAACGGGATGATCAGGATCGGTTTCAGCGCCTCGAGGCTCTGCGGCAAACGCGCATAACGGTTGATCGCCTGGGCCGCATAACCGGCGATGAAACCGGCAATGATCCCGCCGATGAAACCGGCGCCCAGGGTGCTCGCCAGCAAACCACCGATCATCCCCGGCGCCAGACCCGGGCGGTCAGCGATCGAGTAGGCGATGTACCCCGCCAGCAGCGGCACCATCAGTTTGAACGCGGTGTCGCCGCCGATCTGCATCAGCGCAGCCGCCAGCGTGCCTTCCTCCTTGAACGCGGTGATGCCGAACACGAAGGACAAGGCGATCATCAGACCGCCCGCCACCACCATCGGCAACATGTACGACACACCGGTCAGCAGGTGTTTGTAGATGCCGGTCTTCTCTTGCTTGGCCGGGCCTTTGGCGCCGGTCGAAGCGCTTTCCTGCTTGCCTTCGGCCAGGGCTTTGTTCAGCGTCGCTTCGGCTTGTTTCAGCGCAATGCCGGTGCCGCAGCGGTAGATTTTCTTGCCGGCGAACCGCTCGGTGGCGACTTCGATGTCTGCCGCCAACAGCACCACGTCGGCATCGGCAATCGCCTCTGCGCTGAGTGGATTGCGCGCGCCGACCGAGCCCTGGGTTTCCACTTGCAGATCGTAGCCCAGACGCTTGGCCGCTTGCTGCAAGGCTTCGGCGGCCATGAAGGTATGGGCGACGCCGGTCGGGCACGCGGTGACAGCCACCAGGCG
The DNA here is from genome assembly GCF_032424305.1 of Pseudomonas sp. JV414. Lineage (NCBI taxonomy): Bacteria > Pseudomonadati > Pseudomonadota > Gammaproteobacteria > Pseudomonadales > Pseudomonadaceae > Pseudomonas > Pseudomonas sp. JV414. Next base: position 184,511 of record NZ_VYKC01000007.1, read on the forward strand.
TGGCGCGTTTTTAACCACGGCAACCGGCTCGGCGATGGCTTCAGGCGCGACGTAAACCTCAGCCTCTTCCACCCCGCGACGCAGCACCGCTTCGACATCTTGCAGGGCCTGGGCCGGAGTGCTCTGGAACACTCGTTTACCGACGAACCGCGACATATCCACCGGCGCGCTGGTGACCAGCAACACCCACTCGGCGGCTTCAATGGTCGCGGCCGACAGCTGACGTTCCGGATGGGCCGCATCAACGACTTCGACACTGGTGCTCCAACCCTGACGCTGGGCCGCTGCATCAAGCAGACGAGCGCACAGCACACTGGTGACCATGCCGTTCGGGCAGGCCGTAACAATGGCTAACTTCATTGCAAACCCTCTTATTGTTCTGTCAGGGGGCGCAGGCGCACGCCCTGTTCGAGGTGCGCCAGTTGCGCGGCGTCACCGATACCAAAACCGATCTGGGTGACGGCCATGGCGGCAATCGCGGTGGCGGTGCGCAAGGTTTGTTCGGGCGTGTCGGCGCTGAGCAAACCGTGGAGCATTCCCGCCAGCAATGAATCACCCGCACCCACGGTACTGATCACGCTGACCTTGGGCGGCGTGGCGTGCATGGCCGAGCCGACACTGAACCAGTTCACCCCGTCGGCACCGTCGGAAATCACCACGTGCTCGATGCCATGCGCATGCAAGCGGCTCGCTGCCTCCGCTTGGGCGCCCACGGAAACCACCTCGCAATCCAGCGCTTGCGCCAGTTCTTCGGTGTTGGGTTTGATCAGCCACGGGCCGGCAGCCAAGCCAGCGCGCAAGGCTTCACCGCTGGTGTCGAGCGCCACTTTCAAACCGCGTTTTTTCAAGCGCTGGATCAACTCCCGCAACCACTGAGGATTCACGCCACGGGGCAAACTGCCGGCCACGACGACCGCGTCATGCCCTGGAGCAATCTGATCGAGTCGATCGAGCAAGGCCTGCTGCGCCGCTTCACTGACCCTCGGCCCTGGACCGTTGATATCAGTGATACGCCCATCGCTTTCCGCCAGTTTGATGTTGCTGCGGGTCTCGCCGGGGACACGGACAAACGCGTCGGTAAAACCGCGTTTGGCAAACAGGGTTTCGAACGCCTGAAGGTTGTCTTCCCCGAGAAAACCGCTGACGGTCAGCTGATGCCCGAGGTCGGCCAGCACCTGCGCCACGTTCACCCCTTTGCCGGCGGCGTGGGTGTGCATTTCGTCGCTGCGATTGACCTGACCGGGGGTAAGTAGCGGCAATTGAACGGTGAGGTCCAGCGCCGGGTTAAGGGTCAGGGTTAAGATCTTGGCCATTACAGGGCCTCCACTAATGCACGAACTTCGTTCGCGCTGCCCACGGCCAGGGCCTGTTGGGCAAGGGTTTGAGTCTGGGTCAGGCTGAGTTCACGAATGCGCGCCTTGACCTCGGCAATGCTGCGGCCCGACACGCTCAACTCATCCACACCCAGGCCCACCAGCACCGGTACCGCCAGCGGATCGGCCGCCAGCTCACCGCACACGCCGACCCACTTGCCATGAGCATGAGCCGCACGCACGGTGATGTCGATCAGTTGCAGCACCGCCGGATGCAAGCCGTCAGCCTGGGCCGACAAGGTCGGATGACCACGGTCGATGGCCAGGGTGTATTGCGTCAGGTCGTTGGTGCCGACACTGAAAAAGTCCACTTCCTTGGCCAGCACCGGCGCCAGCAAAGCGGCCGACGGCACTTCGATCATGATCCCCAGTTGCAGGTCCGCGACCGGGATTTCCAGGCGCAGACGTTCGGTCATGTCCCGAGCCTGACGCCACTCATCGACGCTGCCGACCATCGGGAACATGATCCGCAATGGACGGCTGTCAGCCGCACGCAGCAAGGCGCGCAACTGCGCTTCCATGACCTGCGGACGTTGCAGGGTCAGGCGAATGCCACGTACGCCGAGGAACGGGTTTTCTTCTTTCGCGATCGGCCAGTACGGCAGCGGTTTGTCACCACCTACATCAAGGGTGCGCACCACCAGCGGTCGACCGGCCAGGCCATCGAGCACACGACGGTATTCGACTTCCTGAGTCGCCTCGTCCGGCGCTTGGGAGTGAGCCATGAAGATCAGTTCGGTGCGCAGCAGGCCAATGCCTTCGGCGCCCTGCTCCACCGCACTGGTGACGCCGGCGCTTTCACCGATATTGGCGAACACTTCCACCGCGTGGCCATCGGTGGTCAGCGCCGGTTGATGGCGTTGTTCGGCGGCGGCTTTCAAGCGCAGTTCGCGGGTGTCGCGTTCTTCGGTGGCGCGCTGCAAGGTCGCGGCATCGGCGTCCACGTGCAGGCGACCGCGTTGGCCATCGATCAACAACGGCGTGCCCGGTTTCAACAGCAACACCGCGGCACCTGCGCCCACTAGCGCCGGAATACCCAAGGCCCGGGCGACGATGGCGCTGTGGGCCGTGGCGCCACCGCGAGCGGTGAGGATGCCGGCGACGCGCGTCGGATCGAGACGTGCCACGTCGGATGGGCCGACTTCGTCCATCACCAGAATGTACGGCTGCTCTGGCTCGGCTGGCGTTTCGACGCCACTCAATTGCGCCAGCACCCGTCGGCCAATGTCGCGCAAGTCGGCGGCACGTTCGGCGAGCAAGGCGTCCTGCAGCGATTCCTGTTGTTTGGCGGCCGCTTCAATCACCGCCATCCACGCCGCTTCGGCGCTTTCGCCTTGCTTGAGGCGGGTGTCGACTTCGTCGGTCAGTTCCGGGTCGTCGAGCATTTCCTGGTGGGTGATGAAAATCTCGCGAATCGCTTTGGCCTTGCTGCGCTCGATCAGGCCTTCGATGTCGCGACGCACATCCGCCAACGCATGCTTGAGACGTTCGCGCTCGATGGCGGCAGACTCACCGCGCAGCGGGTAATCAATGACTTGCAGCACTTGGATATGCGCCGGGCCGATGGCGATCCCTGGCGCGGCAGCAATCGCCTGAATCAAACTGCCGGAGACCGGTGCGAGCAGCACTTCGGCAACATCGGCGATCACTTCGCGCTGTTGGCTCACTGCCGGCAGCGGCTCGACTTCTTCACCGAGGCCTTCTTCGATGGCCGCCAGCAAGGCCGGCAAGGCGTCGGCGGCGATGGTTGGTTCGGCGATGAATTCCAGCACCTGACCGCGACGGGCGCCGAGACTGAGCAGTTTGCTCAAACTCTTCACCGACACCGCGCTGTCGTGGCCATCGACGATACGCACGCGGATTTCGCCTTCAAAACTTTTCGCCAGCTGCGCGAGAATCTTCGCCGGGCGCGCATGCAGACCGTGGGCGTTGGCCAGGGCAATGCGTGCGCTTGGCCAATCCGCCGGCACTTCACCGCCGAGGACTTCCAGCACCGCGCGGCTGCTGGTGGCACGGCCCAGTTCATGACCACGGCCTTCGATCAGCAACGCGCAAAGGCGTTCGAGCAGCGCCTGATGGGCTTCACCGAGGCTGGCCAAACAGAACAGCCCGCTCAACGGCTGACCGAGGTAGCGCATGGGTTTGTCCGGGGTAACGAACGCCAGGCCCGGACGCTTCACCGTTTGTTCGCTGTGCAACCACCACAGGCCATCGCCCAGCGGCAGCGCGTCGACCTGCTGCAAGACGCCGGCAAAACCATTGCTCACGCAATCGGCCTGACGCAGCAAGCGGGCACCGCGCCAGACCAGTTCTTCGAAGTCATCAGCGGAAACACCGAGGCCGATCATCTGTGCGTCCAACGCCAATTCTTGCGGCGCGCCTTGCAGCAGTTTCAACAAGGCTTCGGCGGAACTGGCGCGGCGCAGGGCCTGGCCCAGATCGGTTTCACCGAGGGCGCGGGTCAGCAGTTGCAACAGGCGCAGGTGTTCATCGGATTTGGCGGCGATACCAATCGCCAGATAAACGATCTGGCCATCGCCCCAGTCCACGCCGTCAGGAAACTGCATCAACCGCACGCCGGTGGAAAACACCAGATCGCGGGTTTCCGGGGTGCCGTGTGGGATGGCAATACCTTGGCCGAGAAAGGTCGAGCCCTGGACTTCCCGGGCCTGCAAGCCCGCGAGGTAACCATCGGCCACCAGGCCATCGGTCACGAGTCGGTCAGCGAGTAATTGCAGGGCGGTGGCTTTATCCACAGCCGACTGGCCCATGGATATCTGCTCTATGGTGAGCTCGAGCATGCTTTCTCCTTTTTGGCGCCGTGTGACGCCAGGTATTGTTTTGATTGATTCAGCTTAGGCCCTTGGGAGCGCCTTTTCAGGGGCAGTTTTGGCGGTTTCGCGGCAGAACCGTCCAAAGCGACCTGTAACGTAGAAAATACGCCTGCTGAAACGTTTAATCTAGAATGTTAGGCACGTTACTCGATAATGTCTCATCCTTGAAGTCCAATTGTCGGATGTGCTGCGACAATGGTCGCCTGCCCGAATCGGGTAGGATTGGCGAAAATGTCGGGCAAGCTCGAACAAATAAGGAAAACCCGGGTTGAAACTCAGTGATATTGCACAGTTGGCCGGCGTCTCCGTGACTACCGCCAGTTATGTCATCAATGGCAAGGCTGAACAGCAACGGATCAGCAGCGCCACCGTCGAGCGTGTGCGCGCAGTGGTCGAACAACATGGCTTCACACCCAACCCTCAGGCCGCCGGGTTGCGCAGTCGGCACACCCGCACCTTGGGCTTCATTCTGCCGGACCTGGAAAACCCCAGTTACGCGCGAATCGCCAAACTGCTGGAACAAGGCGCCCGGGCTCGCGGCTATCAATTGCTGATCGCCAGCTCCGACGATGCGCCGGACAGCGAACGGCAATTGCTGCAACTGTTCCGCGCCCGCCGCTGCGATGCGCTGATCGTCGCCAGTTGCCTGCCGGCCGGCGATGACAGCTACCGTCAGTTGCAGGCCAAAGGCATTCCGATCATCGCAATCGACCGGGTGATGGAGCCTGAGCACTTTTGCTCGGTGATCAGTGACGACCGCGAAGCCAGTCTGCAGCTTACCCGCAGCCTGCTGGACCCGTTGCCCAAGCAGATCGCGCTGATCGGTGCCCGTCCCGAATTGAGTATCAGCCAGGAACGGGCGGCAGGTTTCAAGCAAGCGCTGAACGGCTTCAAAGGCGAGGCGCTGATCGAACACGGCGAGTCGTTCAGTCGAGAGTGCGGCAAACAATTGATGGAAGAGTTGCTTCAGCGCCTGGGCCATTTGCCGGATGCGTTGGTGACTACATCCTACGTGCTGCTTCAGGGCGTGTTCGATGCCTTGCACGACTTCCCGCTGAAGACCCGCCCGCTACGCTTGGGCACCTTCGGTGATACGCAGTTGCTGGACTTCCTGCCACTGCCGGTCAACGCCATGTCCCAGCAGCATCAGCTGATCGCCGACAAGGCTTTGCAACTGGCGTTGGCGGCCATTGAACAGGCCGATTACCAACCCGGCGTGCAGGCCATCGCGCGGACCTTCAAGCAGCGTATTCATCAGGACTGAGCCGTGGAACTGATCGACACCCACACTCATCTGGATTTCCCGGATTTCGACGTGGATCGTCAGGCGCTGCTGGCCGAGAGCCGCGCCCTCGGCGTGCGACGGATGGTGGTGCTGGGGGTTTATCAGGCCAATTGGCAGCGGGTCTGGGATCTGGTGCAAAGCGATCCCGATCTGCATGCGGCGTTCGGTTTGCACCCGGTGTATCTGGATGACCATCGCCCTGAGGATTTGACCGAACTCGGTGACTGGTTGACGCGTCTGGCGGGCCATCGACAGTTATGCGCGGTGGGTGAGATCGGTCTGGATTACTTCATCGAAACTTTGGATCGTGAACGCCAGCAAGCGCTGTTCGACGCCCAACTGCAATTGGCGGCGGACTTCAATCTGCCGGCGCTGATTCACGTGCGACGCAGCCATGCAGCGGTGATTGCCACGCTCAAACGGTTTCGCTTGAAACGCGCGGGGATCATTCATGCCTTCGCCGGTAGCCAGGAAGAGGCCCGCGAATACATCAAGCTGGGTTTCAAACTCGGCCTCGGCGGCGCCGCGACCTGGCCGCAGGCCCTGCGCATGCACCGCGTGCTCGCCGGTTTACCCGTTGAATCGGTGGTACTGGAAACCGACTCACCGGACATGGCCCCCGCCATGTTCCCCGGCCAACGCAATAGCCCGGCGCATTTGCCGGCGATCTGCGAGGCACTGGCCGCCCTCATGGCGATCAGCCCCGAACAACTGGCTGCCACCAGCACGGCCAATGCGTGTGAGTTGTTTAACTGGTGATCAGTCGCCACACACATTCCCTGTGGGAGCGGGCTCTGTGGCGAGGGGGCTTGCCCCCGTTGGGTCGCGAAGCGGCCCCCGGCGCCCGTCCAGTCAAACCAAGTTGTCTGGTTTACGACTGCTTCGCAGCCGAACGGGGGCAAGCCCCCTCGCCACAGGTAAGCCCCCTCGCCACAAAGGCTCGCTCCCACATTTGTTTCGCGGTGCTTTTTAAACCCGGAAGGCGCTGATCAATTGTTTGAGCTCCACCACCTGCGCCGACAACGCACGACTGGCATCTTCAGTCTGGTGCGCGCCCTCGGCGGTGCGCTCACCGGCTCGGTTGATCTCGACGATGTTCTGGTCAATATCGTGAGCCACGGCGGTCTGCTGCTCTACCGCAGCGGCGATCTGCTGGTTCTGGTCGACGATCATGCCGACGGCGCCGAGGATGTTTTCTAGCGCCTGCTGAACCTTTTCCGACTGCCCGACCGTGCCGTTGGCCATCTGATGGCTGGTGCCCATCGCCTTGACCGCCGCCCCGACACCGCTGTGCAGTTTGGCAATCATCTGCTCGATTTCTTCGGTCGATTGCTGGGTGCGTTTGGCCAGGGTCCGGACCTCGTCCGCCACCACCGCAAAACCACGACCCTGCTCGCCCGCGCGCGCGGCTTCGATGGCCGCGTTGAGCGCCAGCAGGTTGGTCTGTTCGGCGATGCTTTTGATCACTTCCAGCACACGACTGATGGACTGGCTGTCACTGGCCAGTTGGTTGATCACCCGCACCGACTGATCGATTTCACTGGCCAGTGCAGCGATGCTGCCCTGCTGGGACTCCACCAACCCGCGCCCGCTGATGGTTTCGTCGTTGACGCTGTGGGCGCTGCTGACGGCCGCCGCGGCACTGCGCGCCACTTCCAGAGACGTGGCTGACATCTGATTCATCGCCGTGGCGACTTGCTCGATCTGCGTACGCTGCCCCGCGCATGCCTGATTGCTCTGGGCGGACACGTTCTCGACCTGGCCGGCCTGACGCTCGACCTCACTGACGGTTTGGCCCACCCGTTCGATCAGGTCATGGATTTTCTTCACGGTGCCGGTGAATACCTCGCCCAACTCGCCCAGTTCATCGCGACTGTTGGCGCTGAAGGTCACGGTCATATCCCCGGCCGCCACCTTGTCCATCACCGCGCCAAGACGCTTGAGGGTGGTGCGGGTCGAGGCGTAGAAACCGCCATAGAGGTAAAAAATCAACACAAACACCAGCGCCAGCGCCACTGCCTGCAGGATCATGTGGGTGCGGTGCTGCTCCAGCCGCTGCTGCAACTGGGTACCGAGAAACTTCAGGGTGGCTTCATTGAGTTGGTAAGTCTGGTCGATCAGGCCCGTGACCTGATCGTAAAAGGCCTGCCACGGTGCATCGAGTGTGTCAGCCATCACCACCTGTTCTTCGAACAGTTCACTGGCCTTTTTCAGGGAGGCCTTGCTGCTTTCGGCCTGAGCGGCCAAGGTTTCGTGCGCTGCTTTACTGGAGCCCAGAGCATCCTGCAATTTCAGACCGTATTCGGCCTGCAGCTTTTCGATCTGCACCAGCAATTCATCGAAACGGGTGCTCGAGGCCGAATTGAGAAAGCCCTGCCCCAACGTGTAAGAACCCATCGCCCGGCCTTCGCCGAGCGTCTGGGTGACGGCTGGCGTGACGTTGGTAATGAGCTCGCTCAACTGACGCATGTCGCTCTGGCTGTCGCGGCTCAGGCCAGCCTGACTGGCGATGATCTGGCTGAAAATCTGCGTGTTGCCGAGCAACTTACCGATCAGCGCACTTTTGCTTTGCAGGGAAGTTTCCGCCTGCTGAGCCTTGAACGCGGCGATCATTTCATCGCGCTTGCCATCGAAAAAGGTGATTTGCTCCGGGTCAGTGGTCATCGCCGCCAGCCCTTGCAAACGGGTCAGAACGCTTTGCTCCAGGGCGCTGATATTCGATTCGACATTGCCTGCCTTGCCGGACTGGCCAAGGGTAACGTTGATCTGCACCAGATTGTTCAGGGTTTCCAGATCCCGGCGCAGGCTCAGGCCGCTGCCCAACAGGTCGAGGCTCTGCAGCTCGACCCGCGTGCCCTGGAATTCGCGATAGGAATCGCGCACCAGATAGAAGTTGGTCACCAGCATCGGCACGAGGAACAGCACGCTGATCAGGCTGAACTTCATGCCGAAACTCAGGCGGTTCATCAGCGCGACGGCGGGATAGAGCAAGCTCATCACTGTGAAGTCTCCCTTTGAATTCTTATTTTTATGGCAGGCGCGCAGAGACAGCAGATAGCCACTATTGGCGCTATCTCTGTATAGCTTAAATCGGAGGAAGGTTTTGTAACTTAAGGTTAACGAAAAAGATCGCAGCCTTCGGCAGCTCCTACAGATTCACACGATTCCTGTGGAGCTGCCGAAGGCTGCGATCTTTTTGATTCAAAGCAGAAATCAGGACAAAACAGTCCACAACGCGAACCCGGCATACCAAAGCACTGCCGCGCGCAGCAGCAGTTCCCAGATCCGGTCGAGGCTGTTGATGCCGTCCGGCCCGACCACCGGCGCTGGAATTTCACCGGCCACCAACCCGACCTTCTCGATCAGTTGGGCGGCGCTGATGTTCCAGTTCAGTAGCTCGTGCAGCATCACCCGGCCGACTGCGACAAAGTTGCCGACCAGCGCAAAACTTGCCGCCAGCAGTCGCACCGGTACCCAATCGAACGCATGACGCAGCTGTGCTGCTCGCTCGACCACGGCCGGGTTCTGCCCGTGCTCCTCGGCCAGCGCCAGCAGTCGATAACTCAACGCAGCAACCGGGCCCAGCAGGAAGTACCAGAAGATCACCGCGAAAAAGCTCTGATAGGCCTGCCACAGCAGATGCCCTTCAACTCGCTCCAGCAGTTGCTCGCCGCTGTCCGCGCAAATATTCAGGTCGCGCTTGGCCACATGGGCGGCGGCTTGCAGGTCTTCCCGGCGCCAGGCATCGCGGAACGGCCCGAGGTCGGCCAGCAGATCACCACGGCCCAGACTGTAAATCACCACCAGGAGGTGCACCGGTAACGCCAGCAAACCGTAGGCTACCGGCTCCAGCACCACCAACAGCAAACCCAACAGCGCCACCGGCAACAACACCAGCACCACCAGTATCAGCCACGGACGGTTTGTCATGCGTGGGTTGGCTTCAAGCTTGTGCAGCTCACGCACCCAACCGCCATCACGTTGAACCCGATGGCGAAGGGCCGAGAATTTCTCGATCCACACCGCCAACAGCAGCACCAGAAAACTCATTGTTACTCCTTTTTTTCCAGAGCAGCTTTTGCCAGAGCCACGCGATAGCGTGCCCAGTCAAACGCCGGTCCCGGATCAGTCTTGCGCCCGGGTGCGATGTCGCTATGCCCGCAGATGCGTTGCGCGGTGATACCCGTGAAGGCGCTTTGCAGCTGTCGCGTCAGGTCCGTCAACACTTGATATTGGGCGTCGGTGAACGGCAGATCATCCGTGCCTTCAAGCTCGATGCCCACGGAAAAATCGTTACAGGTTTCCCGTCCTTCGAAACACGAGACGCCAGCGTGCCAGGCACGCTCAAGACAAGAGACAAACTGAGTGACGGTGCCGTCACGTTCAATCAGAAAATGCGCAGACACCCGCAGGTCGGCTATTCCTGCAAAGTAGGGATGTTCCGTGACATCCAGACGATTCTGGAAAAACTCCTGCACCTTGCCGGTCAGAAACTGCGCTGGCGGCAAACTGATGTTGTGGATCACCAGCAGGGAAATTTCGCCCTCGGGGCGCGCATTGAAGTTGGGCGAGGGGCATATGCGCACGCCCTGACACCAACCGCTCGCGGGGTCCAACTGCATACAGGTTCCTTCAACGACGACTGTGTTGGTGCCCAGTATGCCGCGATAGACCCTCGGCGCGCGATCACTTGCCGTGATTGAGACGCCGCAGGTTGCCCAGCACCGACTCCAGCGCCCGGTCGAACAGCAAGGTGTCGTCCAGCGTTCGCACCGCGCCACGCCGGAACTCCAGGGCCAGACCGCTACGGCTGTGCTCCAGCACTTTCATCCCGGTACGGTTGACGAAGATGTATTTGTCGGTGGCTTCGATGATCGCCGCCAGCTTGCAGCGCAGGGTGTTTTCCTCGTCTTCTTGAAACTCGACCCAGCAGCCCAGGTGCAACTGATCGACCTGAAGCAGAGCAACATCGTCCTCCGGCAAACGCATCGATGCCGTTTCGACCGGACCTTCGTCAGCGGTGCGAAGCACGACTTGCTGCTGCACGTCGACCATCATCAGTGCGTCAACGACCGTGTTTTTCCGGCCTGGCCGTTCGAACAGCTGAACGTGCAAGGCTTCCAGCTCACTGAAAAACTCACTGGTGGCGAATGGGTCGAATGCCGAGCTGCTCAACCCATCGCGCAACGACTTGAGCAACCCCGGCACCAGCGACAACAAGCGCAGGCTCGCGTCAGGTTCGTCATGGTGCTGCACGCTCCAGATCAATTGCGCCATGGTCTGCACATCGGCGTGCCATTCGGCGGATTGATCACCGTGCTTGAGGCAGGTCAGCAACAACACCTTGCTCCAGGCTCCCTGGACAAACGCCACCACGCTGTGCGGCAGCACCTTGCCCACCAACGCCTGGTTCAGCGCCTGCTCGACGCGCTGACGCGCCAGTTCGGTCCTGGCGCGGCCTTCTTCGGCGTCACGGGTGCGTTGCTCGAGTAATTCGCTGCGACGGCGTTCGTCACTGGTGAAGGCAAGAAAATCCGCCAGCAATTCGGAAAAGATCGCCGGGTCATCGACAAAGTCGTTCAGCAAACGCTGCACCACTTGCTCGATGCGCAGGTACAGGCTGTCGCGCTCATGGTCATCGCACTCGCCCCAGCCCATGGCCGCAGCGGCGATTTCGTTGAGCAAACGCCGGGCGGGATGGCTGCTGCGGCTGAAAAAACTTTTGTCGAGCACCGCGACTTTCAGCATCGGAATCTGCAAACGGCCGATCAGCGCCTTCAGGGAGTCCGGCAGGTTACGGTCATCGAGGATGCATTCGAAGAGCATGGCGATCAGGTTGATCACGTCTTCGTCGGCCACCCCCACCACGCGCGACTTGCCGCTTTTGACGCTAACGCGGGTCAGCAGTTGTTCGAGCTGGTTACGCAGATCGAAATCGTCCTGAGCCGCCAGCGCCGGCACGTATTGCTGCAAGTGCGAGAGCAGGCGCAGCAGGTCGCGGGTTGAAATGGGCTGGGTCTGGGCACTGACTTCCAGGGTCGGCGCAACGCTGCCACGCACATGGAACAGCAACTCCTGCAATGCGGCGAAGACTTCCTGCACGTCCTCGTCGATCTGCGTATTGCCAGCCCGCACGCCTGTCTCAGCGGGGTCAGCACGAACACTCGCAGCCGCCCGATCGGTGGCACGCCGCGCCGGGGCGGGCTTGAGGTCCGGCAGCACGCCGGTGGCGATCAGCAGTTGATTGGCTTCGGCGTAAAGCTGATCAGCATTGCTGAGCACATAGCGCTCGAACAGCTTGAGGATGATCAGCTTGACCTTGATCTCCATGCCCAGGTTGCGCCCGGCCTGCAAGAAATACTCGCAGAGCAGCGTCGGCCCCAAGGGGTTGTGCTGCTCGACCAGCGTCTTGCTCAGCAGTGTGCTGAGCCGGGCGGTGAGCTGGTCGAGGGCGAAACCGTCGCGATTCAGCACTTTGCCGACCATGGCCTCCACCGCCACGTTGCGTTCCATGTCGTCGCTGGGCACCGACGTCGAGGCATCGAAAACCAATGTCCGGGGCAAGGCAGTTTGAGAAATGTCGTACTGCGCGAGGCTGACGAAGGCCTCGAAGAATTGCTCGAGAAATCCGCGTTCGATGCTTTTGCGCTTGAGGCGCAAATCGCGCATGGCCTCGAAGAAGATGTTTTGCTCGACATTGTTTCGGGCTCGGTCGGCCATTTCGAACAGGGTGTCGTCGGCGTTATCGAACAGCTCCTGCAAACCTTGCTTGAGCTGTTGAGCAGCCTTGTCGCGAACCTGAAGCAGAATCACGGGCAGGCGGGCGAGCGGCGAGTGAGTCGCCTGGTCGGTAGCGGCCTTGTGCAAAGGCACTACATTCCCGTCGTTGTGCATCCAAGCCTCCTGAAACGGTGATTCTTCGGTTCGGTTCGGTGAGAAAGATCGAGCACGCAGGCCACACAGCCGGCGCTCAACGGGGACAGTCGCCACCCGTTGTCATTCAATAATAAGGAATCCAGAGTTACGTCAAAGCTATGACGTCAAATGCAAGGCGAATTATCTGCAAAAGACTCTCCTTGTGCCAGCAGACTCTGCCCTTCCCCAAGAAATAGACGTTTATGAGGGCCCCTTGCTTAGCGACGGTTGCTCGCGCCAATCGACCAAATGCAGGTTGGCAAGCGATGGAATAGCCGTTGATGCCTTGGGTTGCCTCGCAGCATGGCCCTATAATCGGACCACTTTGTTTGTGGAGCCCGTTATGCCGAATCTACGTCTCGCCGATTTGACCGCCGAAATCGAAGCCAACGTGCGCCGTGCGTTGCTCGAGGACATCGGCAGCGGCGACATCACCGCGCAACTGATCCCGGCTGAACGCCTGGCCAAAGCCACCATCATCACTCGCGATGCCGCCGTCATTAGCGGCACCGCTTGGGTCGATGCCGTGTTTCGGCAGCTGGATCCGCGGGTTGCGGTGCACTGGCAGGTAGCCGATGGTGAACGGGTGAAACCCAATCAGGTGCTATTCCATCTCGAAGGCCCGGCACGCTCGCTGCTGACGGGTGAACGCAGCGCTCTTAATTTCCTGCAATTGCTGTCCGGCGTGGCCACTCGCGCGCAGTACCTGGCCGATTTCGTCGCCGAGACTCAGGTGAAGTTGCTCGACACCCGCAAAACCCTGCCGGGGCTGCGCCTGGCCCAGAAATACGCCGTGACTTGCGGCGGTTGCCATAACCACCGCATCGGCCTGTATGACGCCTTCCTGATCAAGGAAAACCATATCGCCGCCTGCGGTGGCATTCCTGAGGCTATCGCGGCCGCGCACAAGATCGCCCCGGGCAAACCGGTGGAGATTGAAGTGGAGAGTCTGGAGGAGCTGAAGGAAGCACTGGCGGCGGGTGCCGACATCATCATGCTCGATGAACTGAGCCTGGATGACATGCGTGAAGCCGTGCGCCTGAACGCCGGCAAGGCAAAACTGGAGGCCAGCGGTGGTATCAACGAAAGTACGTTGCTGCCAATCGCCGAAACCGGGGTGGATTATATTTCGATTGGTGCGATGACCAAGGATGTGAAGGCTGTGGATCTGTCGATGCGACTGAGTCTCTGATCACGCCTTTGATATAAAAAATGCCAGCCTGATGAAGGCTGGCATTTTTTTTAGACCACCAGATTGTTCATCTCGCAGTACTCTTCCCACTCGACGCCCAATACCTCGGCCGCCTCCTTGTGCAGCGCCAGGCGCGCGGCCTCGAACTCTTCGGGGGTTGTGGTGTATTTGAGCGTCAGTTCCCACGGCTGCAAGCCCTGAGCTTCCGCCTCATCCTCGAACGCCCACTGGATCTGGTCTTTCTGATCGTCGGCGGGCAAGTCCTTGATCTCTTCCAGCAACTGGGGCGCGTCCAGCACGTATTTTTTCAGGGCTTCTTCGTGTCTGGCTTCTTGGGTCAATTCTTTAACGGTCATGGCGTTCTCGCTGATCTGGGGAATGGAAGATGGATCTGGATCATCAAGGATCTCTCTGACGCAAAAAACCGTTTGAAGCCCGGTTTGTCTGGCCTTCAGAACCATTCGGGATCATCTGAAAACTGCTGGGCGATGCTCATGCAGACAACGAATATAGGACGTTTTGTCGATGAATTACACGGGTCTTTACATAAAAAACCACCTGAAAGAAGCCGTGGGAACATAAGTCGAAATCCCAAGTCATAGCGATGTGCCACATCGGCACTTCACAAGGAACCCCAGTGATGCGCATTTTTTCGAAGCTTTTGTCTACCCAGCTTGCCACCGCTACCCTCCTGCTTGGCAGTCTGACATTGGCCAGCGCGGCTCAAGCGGCTGTCGAAGTCACCTCTGACCCTTCGCTGTACTCCGACAAAATCTCCGCCCTCCACAATTCATTCGGCAAGGACACACTCGTCAGAACCAGCGTCAGCATCGATGACCTGGAAAACCTGCAAAAAACCGTGAAGGCCAACGCCAGCGAACTGGAAAGCCAGAAGCGCATCATCAGCGAGCAGGCCCGTCAGATCGAAGAACTCAAACGCAACAGCGGTTCCAGCTCAAACTCCAGCAGCAAAGAGATTGACGATCTCAAGCGCACGGTCAATGAGCAGGAGCGCGATCTGAACAACCTTGGCAAGCAAGTGGAAGAGCTAAAGCGCAACAACGGCTCCAGCTCAAGCTCGAACAGCAGCGAAATCTCCAGTCTCAAACGGGAGATCAGCGATCAGGATCGCGCGATGGATCAACTCAAGCGCACCGTCGAGGATCTGAGCAGAAAGGTGAAATGAAGAAGAGAATGGTGCCCGAGACAGGAATCGAACCTGCGACCTTCGCGTTACGAGTGCGCTGCTCTACCGGCTGAGCTACACGGGCTGTGGGCTAAACCTAGCACTGGCTTCGGGGTCCGGCAACTTGGCGCACCGCAAAATCAAAAGATCGCAGCCTTCGGCAGCTCCTACATTGGGCTTGTGTAGGAGCTGCCGAAGGCTGCGATCTTTTGATCTTTCTGCACATAAAAAAATGCCCCGCCGTTTTCACGGCGGGGCATTTTTATAACGTTGAAGCGGTCAGGCGAAGGGGGTGATTAAACGCCCGAAGCCTTGGCTGCTGCTACGTCTTTGATGGACAGCTTGATACGGCCGCGGTTGTCCACGTCCAGTACCAGTACTTCCACTTCCTGGCCTTCTTTCAGGATGTCGGTCACTTTCTCAACGCGAGCATCGCTCAGCATCGAGATGTGAACCAGACCGTCCTTGCCCGGCAGGATGTTGACGAATGCGCCGAAGTCGACGATGCGCTCAACCTTACCAACGTAGATCTTGCCGATTTCAGCTTCTGCGGTGATGCCCAGAACGCGCTGACGTGCCGCTTCAGCCGCTTCCTTGGTTTCGCCGAAGATCTTGATCGAACCGTCGTCTTCGATGTCGATCGAAGCCTTGGTTTCTTCACAGATCGCACGAATGGTCGCGCCGCCTTTACCGATGACATCACGGATTTTGTCGGTGTCGATTTTCATCGCGATCATGGTCGGAGCGTTTTCCGACAGCTCGGTACGGGACTGAGCAATGATCTGGTTCATCTGACCGAGGATGTTCTGGCGCGCTTCCAGGGCTTGGCCCAGAGCGATTTCCATGATTTCTTCGGTGATGCCTTTGATCTTGATGTCCATCTGCAGCGCGGTAACGCCTTTGGCAGTACCCGCTACTTTGAAGTCCATGTCGCCGAGGTGGTCTTCGTCACCCAGGATGTCGGTCAGGACGGCGAATTTCTCGCCTTCTTTAACCAGACCCATGGCGATGCCGGCAACCGGTGCCTTCATCGGAACGCCGGCATCCATCAGCGCCAGGGAAGCGCCGCAGACCGAAGCCATGGAGCTCGAACCGTTGGACTCGGTGATTTCCGACACAACACGGATGGTGTACGGGAACACGTCGGCAGCAGGCAGCATGGCCTGAATCGAACGACGGGCCAGACGGCCGTGACCGATTTCACGACGACCAGCGCCACCCATGCGACCACACTCACCTACCGAGAACGGAGGGAAGTTGTAGTGCAGCATGAACGGGTCTTTTTTCTCGCCTTCCAGGGTGTCCAGCAGTTGTGCGTCACGGGCGGTGCCCAGAGTGGCAACAACAAGAGCCTGGGTTTCGCCACGGGTGAACAGAGCCGAACCGTGAGTCTTTGGCAGGACACCGACTTCGATGTTCAGCGGACGTACAGTCTTGGTGTCGCGACCATCGATACGCGGCTTGCCGTTTACGATGTTTTCGCGAACGGTGCGGTATTCGATTTCGCCGAAAGCAGCTTTGACTTCAGCGGAAGTCGGCTGACCTTCTTCACCGGACAGGTTGGCAACCACCTGGTCTTTCAGTTCGCCCAGACGAGCGTAACGGTCGGCCTTGATGGTGATGGTGTAAGCCTGGGAGATCGCGTCGCCGAACTCGGCACGGATAGCGCCCAGCAGAGCGGTAGCTTCTGGTTGTGGAGCCCAGGCCCAAGTCGGCTTGGCAGCTTCGGCAGCCAGTTCTTTAACAGCGTTGATCACAACCTGGAATTCGTCTTGAGCAAACAGTACCGCGCCCAGCATCTGGTCTTCAGTCAGCTCTTTAGCTTCCGATTCAACCATCAGAACGGCATCCGAAGTACCGGCAACGACCATGTCCAGGCTCGAAGCTTTCAGTTGCTCGTAAGTCGGGTTCAGCAGGTAACCGGTGCTTTCATGGAACGCAACGCGGGCAGCGCCGATCGGGCCATCGAAAGGAATGCCGGAGATGGCCAGGGCAGCCGAGGTACCGATCATCGCAGCGATGTCCGGATCGGTCTTCTTGCTGGTGGAAACGACGGTGCAGACAACCTGCACTTCGTTCATGAAGCCTTCTGGGAACAGCGGACGGATCGGACGGTCGATCAGTCGGGAAGTCAGGGTTTCTTTCTCGGAAGGACGGCCTTCACGCTTGAAGAAACCGCCAGGGATCTTACCGGCAGCGTAAGTCTTTTCCTGGTAGTGAACGGACAGAGGGAAGAAGCCCTTGCCTGGATCGGCTTGTTTGGCACCAACGACGGTCACCAATACGCTGACGTCGTCGTCAACGGTGACCAATACTGCGCCGGAGGCCTGACGGGCGATACGGCCAGTCTCGAGGGTAACGGTCGACTGACCGAACTGGAATTTTTTGATTACCGGGTTCACGGTGTCCTACCTTCTTTTGTGGCTCTTGGGGAACTTGTCTTCTTGCGAAATTCTTGGGCAATGTCGGGAATCGGCCCAACACCTGTCCAGGGTAAAACGTGTATCCAGATAAAACTTGAGGCTGGGAGCCTGCCATGCGCCAGCGGGAAACCCACTGACGCACGACAGACAACCAACCTCTAGCGCAATCGCTTATTAGCGACGCAGACCCAGGCGACCGATCAGAGTCTGATAACGACCCAGATCCTTGCCTTTCAGGTAGTCCAGCAGCTTACGGCGCTGGTTTACCATGCGGATCAGACCACGACGGGAGTGGTGATCTTTACCGTTGGCCTTGAAGTGACCTTGCAGCTTGTTGATGTTGTGGGTCAGCAGTGCAACTTGCACTTCTGGCGAACCAGTGTCACCAACAGCTTGCTGGTAGTCAGCTACGATTTGAGCTTTTTCTTGAACGTCGAGAGCCATGAGGCAATCCTTTTATCAGGAAACTGTTTCAAAGAAACAGCTTCAACAGGCCAGGGACAAATCCCTGTATCTATAAATGAGTAGTGACCATGCCTGTTAACAGCCACACTCGCCGGCCTGCTGTTACACAGGCCGGTTTCGGTCATTCTGACCGAATCAGTCGACGCGGCGCGATGCGCCCGTCTTCGCTCACTTCACCGATACCGATGAAGCGACCGTTGTGATCCTGTACCCGTACCATGCCGAACTTCGGTGCATCCGGGGCGCGTACCGGTTGGCCGTTAAGCCAGTAGAACGCGCTGTGCTCCGAAAAATGCAACAGTGGCCAGTCCAGCAGGCCGCTGTCCGATGGCATCAGGAAGCGGTCGACCGCCTCGTTGCCGCCTTCGGCATGTACCGCTTCCAACTCTTCAAGCGTGACAGTCTGCGCCAGCGTGAAAGGCCCGGCCTGGGTACGTCGCAATTCTGCAACGTAAGCGCCACAACCGAGTTGCTCACCGATATCCTCCACCAGGGTGCGGATATAGGTGCCTTTGCTGCAATCCACCGCAAGCCGCGCAGTATCACCCTCAAAGGCCAGCAATTCCAAGCGCGCAATAGTAACAGAACGCGGTTCGCGCTCCACTACTTCGCCCGCACGGGCCAGCTTGTACAGCGGCTGGCCATCACGCTTGAGCGCCGAGTACATCGGCGGTATCTGACTGATTTGCCCACGAAATTTCGGCAGCACAGCTTCGATATCGGCGCGACCAACGGTCACCGGGCGTTCCAGCAAAACTTCACCTTCGGCATCGGCCGTGGTGGTGGTCTTGCCCAGTTGCGCCAGGGTTTCATAAGCCTTGTCGGAATCGAGCAGGTATTGCGAGAACTTGGTGGCCTCGCCGAAGCACAACGGCAGCACGCCGGTGGCCAGCGGGTCAAGACTGCCGGTGTGCCCGGCCTTCTCGGCGTTGAGCAACCAGCGGACCTTCTGCAATGCCGCGTTGGAGGTGAACCCCAGCGGCTTGTCGAGCAGGATGATGCCGCTGACGTTACGACGGATACGTTTGACCTGAGCCACCGATTACTCCTTGGCGTCTTCGGGTTCAGCCGCAACCGGGTGCTGATTGTCTTCAGCCACCGCACGCTCGATCAGGGCCGACAGATGCGCGCCACGCACGACGCTTTCGTCGTAATGGAAGTGCAACTGCGGAACGCTGCGCAACTTCATTTCGCGAGCCAACTGCATGCGCAGGAAACCGGCGGCGGAGTTGAGCACCTTGATGCTTTGCGCGATGTCTTCAGCGCTGTCCTGGCCCATCACGGTGATGAAGATCTTGGCGTGACCGACGTCACGGCTGACTTCAACAGCGGTAATGGTGACCAGGCCGACGCGCGGGTCTTTGACTTCACGACGGATCAGCTGTGCCAGCTCACGCTGCATCTGATCGCCGATACGTTGGGTACGGCTGTATTCTTTTGCCATGTCTTGTTACCTGTTACTGCCCCACGGTGAAACCCGAGGGGTCTGAAAGCGGCAAACGCCCGGCCTGACAAAAGCCAGACCGGGCGTTGCGTTTAGAGTCCGGACGTTGCGCCGCGCATCTGCATGCGGCGGCTCATCGTGGCCCTTGAAGTGCGCGAGTTAGAGGCTGCGAGCAACCTGAACCTTCTCGAAGACTTCGATCTTGTCGCCGACTTTGACGTCGTTGTAGCTCTTCACGCCGATACCGCACTCCATGCCGGCACGTACTTCGGAAGCGTCATCCTTGAAGCGGCGCAGGGATTCCAGCTCGCCTTCGAAGATAACGATGTCTTCACGCAGTACACGGATTGGACGGTTACGGTGAACAACACCTTCGATAACCATGCAACCGGCGATCGCGCCAAACTTCGGCGAACGGAACACGTCACGCACTTCAGCGGTACCCAGGATGTTCTCGCGAACATCGCTGCCCAGCATACCGGTGAGGGCTTTCTTGACGTCTTCGATGATGTCGTAGATCACGTTGTAGTAACGCATATCCAGACCTTCCTGCTCGACGATCTTGCGAGCGCCAGCATCGGCACGCACGTTGAAGCCGAACAGTACAGCGTTGGAGGCCAATGCCAGGTTGGCGTCGGATTCGGTGATACCACCGACACCGCCACCCACTACACGCACTTGCACTTCGTCGTTACCCAGGCCGTTCAAGGCACCGTTCAACGCTTCCAGCGAACCACGGACGTCGGATTTGAGGACGATGTTGAGCGTCTTCTTCTCTGCCTGGCCCATGTTTTCGAAGATGTTTTCCAGCTTGCCGGCGTGAGCACGGGCCAGCTTGACTTCGCGGAACTTGCCTTGACGGAACAGAGCCACTTCACGGGCTTTCTTCTCGTCGGACAGCACGCTCATCTCATCGCCAGCGTCCGGGGTACCGTCCAGGCCGAGGATCTCGACAGGGATGGAAGGACCGGCTTCTTTGATCGGCTTGCCGTTCTCGTCGAGCATGGCGCGAACGCGGCCATAGTTCGAACCGACCAGCACCATGTCGCCTTGGCGCAGGGTACCGTCTTGAACCAGAACGGTTGCAACCGGGCCACGACCTTTGTCGAGACGCGATTCAACCACGACGCCACGGCCAGGAGCCGAAGGGGTCGCTTTCAGTTCGAGAACTTCAGCTTGCAGCAGAACAGCTTCGAGCAACTCGTCCACGCCAGTACCGACTTTCGCCGAAACCGATACGAACGGGGTGTCGCCGCCCCACTCTTCCGAAGTCACGCCGTGAACCGACAGTTCGCTACGGATGCGATCGAGATCGGCGCCCGGCTTGTCGATTTTGTTCACAGCAACGACCAGTGGAACACCGGCAGCCTTGGCGTGCTGGACAGCTTCAATGGTCTGCGGCATTACGCCGTCGTCCGCTGCAACTACCAGGATCACGATGTCAGTTGCCTTGGCACCACGAGCACGCATGGCGGTAAACGCGGCGTGACCCGGGGTGTCGAGGAAAGTGACCATGCCGCGATCAGTTTCAACGTGGTACGCACCGATGTGCTGGGTGATACCGCCGGCTTCGCCAGCAGCTACCTTGGCACGACGGATGTAGTCGAGCAGCGAGGTTTTACCGTGGTCAACGTGGCCCATTACGGTCACAACCGGTGCACGGGAGAACGTCTCACCTTCAAACTTCAGGGACTCAGCCAGGGAATCTTCCAGGGCGGTGTCGCTGACCAGGGTCACTTTGTGGCCCAGTTCTTCGGCTACCAGCTGAGCAGTTTCCTGATCAAGCACCTGGTTGATGGTCGCTGGAGTACCCAGTTTGAACATGAACTTGATGATTTCAGCAGCCTTGACCGACATCTGATTGGCGAGATCGCCAACGGTGATGGTCTCGCCAATCTGCACATCACGCACGACAGGGCCGGTTGGGCTCTGGAAACCGTGGGCGTTGCGTTTCTTCAGCTTGGCCTTGCCGCGACCACCACGACGGAAGCCATCGCTTTCTTCGTCGGTAGTACGTGGCGCAACACGTGGCGCAGGCGCTTTCTCTTTGACCGAAGCACGATGCGGAGCGTTTTTGCGCTCGCCATCGCCACCGCCGCTGCGACGATTGTTATCGTCGGCACGTGGTTTGTCCGGACGGCGTTGTTCGTTCTGCTTGTTGCGAACATCAGCAGACGGTGCTGGTGCAGCAGCCACAACCGGCGCGCTTTCACGCACTGGCTCGGCAACGGCAGCAGGCGCTGCAACAGCGTCGGTAGTACCGTTTTGCGCAGCAGCAGGCTGGCGACGCGCTTCTTCTTCGGCGCGACGCTTGGCTTCTTCTTCAGCCTTCTGACGTGCAGCATTTTCTACTGCGCGGCGTTCTTCCAGTTCGCGTTTGCGCTCGGCTTCGATTTCTTCCGGGCTGCGTTGTACGAAGACTTTCTTCTTCCGTACTTCAACGCTGATGCTCTTGCTACCAGCAACACGCAGGGTGCTGGTGGTTTTGCGCTGCAATGTAATCTTGCGCGGTTCTTCCACTTTCGCCTTGTGGCTGCTCTTCAAGTGAGTCAGCAAAGACTGCTTCTCACTATCGCTCACACCTTCATCGGCGGCGGTGTGCGGCAGACCTGCCTCACGCATCTGCTGCAACAGGCGCTCTACCGGTGTTTTGACCTCATCGGCCAGTTGTTTCACCGTGACTTGCGTCATGCACTTCTCTCCTCAGGCCGCGCCTAATTACTCGAACCAATGGGCTCGGGCGGCCATGATCAACTTGCCGGCACGATCATCGTCAATGCCGTCGATGTCGAGCAGGTCGTCAATAGACTGCTCGGCCAGGTCTTCGCGGGTAATTACGCCGCGCACCGCCAGTTCCATCGCCAAATCCTTGTCCATACCCTCAAGCGAGAGCAGGTCTTCGGCCGGATGGGCGTCTGCCAGCTTTTCCTCAGTAGCGATGGCTTTAGTCAACAAACGATCCTTGGCGCGAGCGCGAAGCTCGTTGACGGTTTCTTCGTCAAAGCCGTCGATGTTGAGCATTTCTTCCAACGGTACGTAGGCAATCTCTTCCAGGCTGGTAAAGCCTTCATCTACCAGCACCTGTGCCAGGTCTTCGTCGACTTCCAGCTCGTCGATGAAGTTGCGCAGGATGTCGCCGGTTTCTGCTTGCTGCTTAGCCTGGATGTCCGATTCGGTCATCACGTTCAGGGTCCAGCCAGTCAACTGGCTAGCCAGACGCACGTTCTGACCACCGCGACCGATGGCCTGAGCAAGATTGTCTGCGCCAACGGCGATGTCCATTGCATGGGCATCTTCGTCGACGATAATTGCCGCCACTTCAGCCGGCGACATTGCATTGATCACGAACTGAGCCGGGTTATCGTCCCACAGAACGATATCCACACGCTCACCGCCCAATTCGCCCGACACTGCCTGGACGCGCGAACCGCGCATACCGATGCAAGCGCCTTGCGGATCAATGCGTTTGTCCTTGGAGCGGACCGCGATCTTGGCGCGCGAACCCGGGTCGCGGGACGCAGCCATTACTTCGATCAGGCCTTCAGCGATTTCCGGCACTTCGATGCGGAACAACTCGATCAGCATTTCCGGCGCGGTACGCGACAGGATCAACTGAGGGCCGCGGTTCTCGGTGCGGATTTCCTTGAGCAGCGCACGCAGACGCACGCCAACCCGGAAGGTTTCGCGAGAAATGATGTCTTCACGGGCCAGCAACGCTTCAGCGTTATTGCCCAGATCGACGATCACGTTGTCGCGGGTGACTTTCTTCACGGTGCCGGAGATGATTTCTCCCAGGCGCTCGCGATAGGCGTCAACGACTTGAGCACGCTCGGCTTCGCGAACTTTCTGCACGATGACCTGCTTGGCGGTCTGTGCAGCAATGCGGCCGAACTCGATGGATTCGATCTTTTCTTCGACAACATCGCCGACCTTGGCACCAGGATGCGTTTCTGCAACCTTGCTCGGCCAGGTTTCGATGGCCGGATCGTCCAGGTCTGCTTCTTCGACGACCGTCCAGCGACGGAATGTCTCGTAAGCACCGGTGTGGCGATTGATTTCCACACGCAGATCGACTTCGTCCTCAAAACGCTTTTTGGTAGCAGTGGCCAGGGCCAGCTCCAGCGCTTCAAAAATTACGTTTGCCGGTACGCCCTTTTCATTGGATACCGACTCAACAACCAGCAGTACTTCTTTGCTCATCGTACGCCTCGCCTTTCGCAAGCCATTGGATCCGCGGGATCCGCGTCTCAGTCAAAACTGGGAATAATGTTGGCCTTGTCGATCATATCGATCGGCAACAGGAACTCATGGTCTTCAACCTGCACCACGACGTCCTGCTCTTCTACACCGCGCAGAAGGCCCTGAAAGTTGCGCCGACCTTCAAAAGGCGAGCGCAGCTTGATCTTCACTTGTTCACCGGCAAATTTTGCAAACTGCTCAATAGTGAACAGTGGGCGTTCCATGCCAGGCGAGGAAACTTCAAGGGTGTATTCAACGGCGATCGGATCTTCAACATCCAGTACACCGCTGATCTGACGGCTGACGATGGCACAATCGTCCACCAGCACGCCGCCCTCTTTATCAATATAAACGCGCAACATTGAGTGGCGACCTTGAGCCGAAAACTCAATACCCCAGCATTCATAGCCTAGGGCCACGACCACCGGGGCCAGCAAGGCCTGCAACTCTTCTAGCTTGCTCGACACCTGAACCCCCTCGTGCATGTATGTGCATGCTGTGCAAAATAAAAAAATGGGCGAAACGCCCATCCTTGAAACGCCGTTGAACAGCGGCGTTGAAAGTGTCCAGCTAACAAAAAGCCCCTGAAAAGGGGCTCCTTAAACTGGTTGCGGGGGCCGGATTTGAACCGACGACCTTCGGGTTATGAGCCCGACGAGCTACCAGACTGCTCCACCCCGCGACAAAGCTGGGGCGGAAGTATACGACCGATCCCTGACAGGGTCAATGTAACCTTCCACCTACAAGAAAGCCCGCAACAGCGGGCTCTCCTGATAATTGGTACCGAGAAGGGGACTCGAACCCCTACACCCTATGGGCACAACCACCTCAAGGTTGCGTGTCTACCAATTCCACCACCTCGGCAATACTACGTTTGAAACCCTTCTTACTTTTGCTCTTGAGCTGGAGGCACGTCAGTCGCTGGAGTAGCCGACTTTTGCTCTTGAAGCACCGGGACATCATCAGAAGCCGGTTGTTGCTTTGGAACTTCCAACACTGCTGGATTTGGCAAACCTACTTGAGTCAGCTCATGAGCCTTCTCTTTAGCAAAGTAACCTAACCCCAAGCTGGTTATGAAGAAACCGGCGGCAAGTATAGCAGTAAACTTACTAAGAAAGGTAGAGGAACCTTGGCTTCCGAACACAGTATTTGAAGCACCTGCTCCGAAAGACGCGCCAGCATCCGCACCTTTACCCTGCTGCAGCAAAACCAGAGCAACTACGCCCAATGCACCCAGCAGATGAAAAACGACTACGACTGTTTCCAGCATTTTTTCAGTTTCCCGCGGCGCGACAAATCGCACCGAACTCATCTGCATTCAGGGAAGCTCCACCAATGAGCCCCCCATCGATATCCGGCATGCCGAACAGTTCGACCGCATTGGCCGCCTTCACGCTGCCGCCGTATAGAAGCCGCACACCTTGCGCGACTTCAGAATTCTCTGCCGCCAACTGAGCGCGAATGGCTGCATGCACATCCTGCGCCTGCTGCGGCGAAGCAGTCAGCCCGGTGCCTATGGCCCAGACCGGCTCGTAAGCGATTACTGCCTTTGCAAAGACACCCACACCCAGCTCCTCAATGATACTGCCAAGCTGACGCCCGACAACCTCAAGAGTTTTTCCAGCTTCGCGCTCTTCGAGGGTCTCCCCTACGCACAACACCGGAATCAAGCCACATGCCTGCGCCGCTGCGAACTTGCGAATCAGCATTCCATCCCGCTCGCCCATTATCTGACGGCGTTCAGAGTGCCCGACAAGCACCAGGGAACAACCTGCATCCACCAACTGACTCGGCGCAATTTCACCGGTCAATGCACCTTGCATGGATTCCACTGCAGAATTCTGCGCGCCGACCGAAATCGACTTGCCTTTCAAGCCATCAATCACTTGATTGATATGCAAGCAAGGCGGGAATACCGCGACATCAACACCGCTTGGCAAGGCCAGATGACTAAGGCCATTGATCAGCTCAGCGACGCTGGCGCGGGTACCGTGCATCTTCCAGTTACCAGCTACCATAGGGCGACGCATGCTGTACCTCGTCGGTCAAAGTGGGCGCAGATGTTACCCAACACAATCATGGCTGGCAAGCCGAAATCAGGCAGAAACTTCAGTTACCAGTTTTGCCAGCTCTTCGGCGTAACCGCGAACCTGCATTTCGTCCTCGCCTTCGACCATGACCCGCACCAGCGGCTCTGTCCCGGACTTGCGCAACAGCACGCGCCCACGACCGGCCATCGCCTGGGTAACACGGTCACTCGCTTCCTTGACTTTCGGATGCTCGAGCGGACTCGCACCACCACCAAACCGGACATTGATCAGCACCTGAGGACACTTGCGCAGCGCCTGACGGGATTGAGCCAGGCCTTCTGTGCGTCTCTTCAGCGCCATCAACACCTGCAGCGCAGCAATGATCGCATCACCAGTGGTGGTGTGACTGAAGCAGACAATGTGCCCCGAATTCTCCCCACCCACCTGCCAATCGCGCTCCAGTAACTCGGAGATCACGTAACGGTCGCCAACGTTGGCGCGCACAAAAGGAATTGCCAGATCCGCCAGGGCCAATTCCAGCCCCAGGTTACTCATCAGCGTACCGACCACACCGCCCTGCAACTTGCCACGCTCTTGCAGATCGCGAGCAATGATAAACAACAACTCATCGCCGTCGACGACAGTGCCAGTGTGATCAACCATCTGGACCCGGTCACCATCACCGTCAAAGGCAATACCCAAATCGGCGTGCTCGGCCAATACGGCAGCTTGCAATGGCTCCATATGGGTCGAACCGCAATTCTCATTGATGTTCAGGCCATTAGGATGAGCAGAAAGCACAACGACATCGGCCCCCAGCTCACGGAACACACTAGGCGCCACTTTATAGGTCGCACCATGGGCACAGTCGATCACGATCTTCAGCCCTGCGAAACTGGTGCCGGTCGGAACGCTGCTCTTGCAGAATTCGATATAACGGCCCGAGGCATCGTTGATTCGCGATACTTTGCCGATCTTGCTCGACTCAACCACGGTCATCGGGGTGTCGAGCAACTCTTCAATCATCAATTCGACTTCATCCGGAAGCTTGGTGCCCTTCCCGGAGAAAAACTTGATGCCGTTGTCGTCATGAGGGTTGTGCGAAGCGCTGATCACGATGCCGGCTTCGGCATGAAAGGTACGTGTCAGATAGGCGATGGCCGGCGTCGGCATCGGCCCCAGGAGCATCACATCAGCACCTGCCGAGGTCAGCCCGGCCTCAAGCGCCGATTCGAACATGTAACCGGAGATCCGGGTGTCCTTGCCCACGAGCACCTTGCAGGCACCCATGCTGCGAAATGCCATGCCTGCCGCCCAGCCAAGCTTGAGCATGAAATCAGGAGTAATCGGGTATTCACCGACCCGACCACGAATGCCGTCGGTGCCAAAGTATTTTTTGCTCATAAGTACTCCATCATTCTTATTCGGCTGATTCTACTGCGGCAATCATTCGCACTACGTCGACCGTTTCAGCCACATCATGGACGCGCAATATACGCGCCCCCTTGATTGAAGCCAGTGCCGCGAGCGCTAAACCGCCATGCAGGCGCTCTCCCACCGGCCGATTCAAGGCATGCCCGATCATGCTCTTTCGCGAAACCCCGACCAACAGGGGCCGCCCCAAGGCATGCAAGGCCTCCATATGCTTAAACAAGCTCAAGTTGTGCTGCAAGGTTTTCGCGAAGCCGAAGCCCGGATCGAGGATGATCCGCTCGGCGGGAATGCCTACCGACGCACACTGGAGCATCCGCTCGGCGAGAAACTCGCCAACCTCTTTCGTCACATCCTGGTACTGCGGATTGTCCTGCATGTCGCCCGGCTCACCGAGCATATGCATCAGACACACCGGCAAACCGGTGGCTGCAGCCGCATCCAGAGCTCCGTCCCGGCGTAACGAACGCACATCATTGATCAAACCCGCCCCCAGCCTTGCGGTTTCACGCATGACCGCCGGTGTGGAGGTATCGACCGAGATGATCACATCGAGTTCACGACTGATGCGCTCAACGATAGGCGCTACACGCTCGAGCTCTTCAAGCGGTGAAACCGCCCCGGCACCGGGCCGGGTCGATTCGCCACCAACGTCGATCAGCGTCGCGCCAGCCGCCACCATCGCCTCGGCGTGACGCAGGGCTGCATCCAGCTGACTGTATTGGCCGCCATCGGAAAAGGAGTCGGGAGTGACATTGAGAATGCCCATGACATGCGTCTGGGCCAAATCAAGAACCCGGTTGCCGCAAGGCAACCGGGTCGAAGACCGAACAGAAGTCATTTCAAACCTTATACATCAGCAGCCGGGCCACCGATTGGCGTTTCCGGACGCCCATCCTGCACCGCCGGAGGCGTACCGGAAGTATCGCTGCCGCCAGACCAGTCGCGAGGCTCGCGAGGCGCACGACCCGCCATGATGTCATCGATCTGATCAGCATCAATCGTCTCGTACTTCATCAAGGCATCTGCCATGGCGTCGAGCTTGTCGCGGTTATCCGTGAGGATCTGCTTGGCCGTGCCGTAGCACTGATCAATGATGCTGCGCACTTCGGAATCGATCAGTTTGGCTGTCTCGCCGGAGAAGCTGGCATGTTGACCACCGCCGCCACGACCGAGGAACACTTCGCCCTCTTCTTCGGCGTACATCAACGGACCGAGCTTTTCCGACAAGCCCCACTTGGTCACCATATTCCGTGCGATCTGGCTGGCACGCATGATGTCGTTGGATGCACCAGTGGTGACACCGTCGAAACCCAGGGTCATTTCTTCAGCGATACGACCGCCGTACAGCGAGCAGATCTGACTGATCAGCGCACGCTTGGACAGGCTGTAGCGATCTTCTTCCGGCAGGAACATGGTCACACCGAGCGCGCGACCGCGCGGGATGATCGACACTTTGTAGACCGGATCATGCTCAGGAACGACACGACCGACGATAGCGTGGCCAGCTTCGTGATAAGCAGTGTTCTGCTTCTCTTTCTCGGACATGACCATGGATTTGCGCTCGGCACCCATCATGATCTTGTCTTTGGCCAGTTCGAACTCTTTCATCTCGACGATGCGCTTGCCGGCACGGGCTGCGAACAACGACGCCTCGTTCACCAGGTTGGCCAGGTCGGCACCGGAGAAACCAGGAGTACCACGTGCGATCACGGCCGGAGCGACGTCGTCACCCATTGGCACTTTGCGCATGTGGACTTTGAGAATCTGCTCGCGACCACGGATATCCGGCAGACCGACCACGACCTGACGGTCGAAACGGCCCGGACGCAGCAATGCAGGGTCCAGCACGTCGGGACGGTTGGTTGCTGCAATGACGATGATGCCGTCATTCATTTCGAAGCCGTCCATCTCCACCAGCAACTGGTTGAGTGTCTGTTCGCGCTCGTCGTGACCGCCGCCCATGCCGGCACCACGGTGGCGACCGACGGCGTCGATTTCATCGATGA
The DNA here is from genome assembly GCF_032424305.1 of Pseudomonas sp. JV414. Lineage (NCBI taxonomy): Bacteria > Pseudomonadati > Pseudomonadota > Gammaproteobacteria > Pseudomonadales > Pseudomonadaceae > Pseudomonas > Pseudomonas sp. JV414. Next base: position 213,337 of record NZ_VYKC01000007.1, read on the forward strand.
AGATGATGCATGGCGCGTGCTTCTTCGCCTGCTCGAACATGTCACGAACACGACTGGCACCGACACCGACGAACATTTCGACGAAATCGGAACCGGAAATGGTGAAGAACGGCACTTTGGCTTCGCCGGCAATCGCCTTGGCGATCAACGTTTTACCCGTACCAGGAGGACCGACCATCAGCACGCCACGAGGAATGCGACCGCCCAGACGCTGGAACTTGCCCGGATCACGCAGGAATTCGACCAGCTCGCCAACTTCTTCCTTGGCTTCGTCGCAACCGGCAACGTCAGCCAAAGTGGTTTTCACCTGATCTTCGGAGAGCAGGCGCGCCTTGCTCTTGCCGAAGCTCATCGGCCCGCCCTTGCCACCGGCACCGCCCTGCATCTGCCGCATGAAGAACATGAAGACGGCGATGATCACCAGGATCGGGAAGCTTGCGACCAGGAGTTGAGTCCAGATGCTTTGCTGCTCAGGCTGTTTGCCTTCAACTACCACATGGTTATCCACGAGATCGCCGATCAGGCCATTGTCCTGGATTGCCGGACGAATGGTCTTGAAGCTGTCGCCATCGTTGCGCTTGCCGGTAATCACGTAGCCATCAACCGCTACGCGCTCGACCTTGCCATCCTTGACCTGCTGGATGAAGTCGGAATAGTTGAGGGTCTGCGGCTCGTTAGGGCTGGAGAAGTTGTTCATCACCGTCACCAGGACAGCCGCGATGATCAACCACAGGATCAGATTCTTTGCCATATCGTTCAATTAACTACCCTCTGAAGCAAGCTCCGCTAATGGCGCGTGCTTCGCATGATATTCACCGGCCTAACTTACTACATTACCTACGGCTCTGGCAGGCGCCGTCTGTAACCCTTTGTGAAACACTTTCTACACAATATTCGCTAATGCTCACGGGACGAAATACGAAAAACCTATCGACCCGCAAAAAAACCTCGATTTACTCACTACGGCCGCGGTAGCCCCAAGCCAGCATGTATTGCTCGCGGGAACTGCCACGGGAAGAGTCCGGCTTGATCATCTGGACCTTGTCGAACTTCTGACGAGCGTCCTTCACGTAAGCATCAAACCCTTCGCCCTGAAACACCTTGATCACGAAATTACCACCCGGCTTGAGTATCCGAGCCGCCAGATCAAGAGCCAGCTCACATAGAAACATGGCTTTTGGCATGTCCACCTCAGGCGTACCACTCATATTGGGGGCCATATCGGAAATCACAAGGTCCACCTGCGAATTACCCACGGCTTCAAGGATCTGAGCGAGCACTTCGTCCTGGGTGAAGTCACCCTGGATGAAAGTCACGTCCGGAATGCTGTCCATTTCCAGGATATCCGAGGCGATCAGACGCCCCTGACCACCGATCAGCCGACTAGTGACCTGCGACCAGCCGCCGGGCGCCGCACCCAGGTCGACAACGCTCATACCCGGACGGATCAGCTTGTATTTCTCCTGGACCTCCAGAAGCTTGTAACTCGCACGCGAGCGGTAACCATCCTTCTGCGCCTGCTTCACATATGGATCATTGACATGTCTTTTCAGCCAACCAAGGCTTGTCTTGGAACGCGCCATTGGGCACCTCGATGATAAGGGTCGTGATTAATTGGGCGGATCCACGAACCCTCGGGTAAAATGGCCGCCATTTTACAGAATCCAGACTAAAGGGTCAGATTATGCCGCTCACTCAAGAGCAGAAGAAACAGTACAAATCCATTGGCCACCATCTGAAACCAGTTTTGATTGTGGCTGACAACGGTTTGACTGAAGGTGTGTTAGCCGAACTTGAACGCGCTTTGGCGGATCACGAGCTGATCAAAATCAAGCTCAACATCCTCGATCGCGAATCGCGCCTGGCAGCCATTGCAGAACTCTGCAAGGCCGGCAAAGCCGATCTGGTTCAGGTCATCGGCAAGATGGCACTGATTTACCGCAAGAACTTCAGCGTCAACAAGCAGCTGTCGAACGTCCATCGCTTCAAGTGATGACAAGGGTCAAGGGTGTGCTTCGCGCACCCTCACACTCCATCCCGGCACCGGTTGCATCACCAGCACCAGCCCGGAAAATCCCAGAACAAGATAGCTGAAAAGCTGCCAATGCGCCGCGTGCGGCCAGCCGACGTGGACCGCGAAATACATCGCACCCCCATACAGCGCCATCATCAGCAGTTGCCCACGAATATCGCGCCATAGACTGGCAAGGCCCTTGGCCTGAACCAGCACCAAAGCCTGAAAACCCACACACGCCGTGGCAAATCCCACCATCAGCGTACTCAGCATGCCTGCGATTTCGTCGATCAGCAGCGGTGCCAGGCCTATTCGACCCAGCACCGGCAGCAGACCGATGTGCAACAGCCACAAGCCGCCAACCCACAACATTTGGGTCAGCTGCCAAAGCATGGCGCCCGCACGTAGCGGGCGCCTTCTTTCAGATGTGGCGAACTTCGACAATCTCATACTCGATAACGCCACCGGGCGTTTTCACGGCGACCACGTCACCCTCTTCCTTGGCAATCAAGGCGCGGGCCAGTGGCGAACCCACCGAAATCTTGCCGAGTTTGAAGTCAGCCTCATCCTCACCCACGATGTGGTAAGTGACGCTTTCATCAGTCTCGACGTTGGCGATTTCAACGGTGGTGCCGAAAATCACTTTGCCGGTATGAGGAATGGTCGTGACATCGATGATGACCTGATTCTGAATCCGGCCTTCGATGTCACGAATCCGCGCCTCGACCATACCCTGCTGCTCACGAGCAGCGTGGTATTCGGCGTTTTCCTTCAAGTCACCCAACTCGCGAGCCGTACCGATGTCCTGGCTGAGCTTCGGACGGACGACCTTGGTCAGATGAGCGTGTTCTTCTTCCAGGGCTTTCGCGCCCTGGACGGTCATTGGGTATTTGATCATGCCTTCAATCCTGCGTGTAGATCCTGCAAGCGGCGCACGGTCTTCTCGGGACCGAACTTCAGCGCTTCGCAGATAGCTTCGCCAGCAGCAATGGTAGTGGTGCAGTAGATCTTGTGCTGCAAGGCATTACGACGAATGGAGTAGGAATCGGCGATCGACTGGCGACCTTCGGTGGTGTTGATGATCAGGGTGACTTCGTCATTCTTGATCATGTCGACCACGTGCGGACGACCCTCGGTCACCTTGTTCACACGACGCACTTTCAGGCCTGCGGCTTCGATCAGCTTGGCAGTACCGGCAGTGGCGACCACTTCGAAGCCCAAGTTGATCAGATCACGGGCCACGCCTGCAACCAGTGGCTTGTCATCGTCACGCACGCTGATGAACGCGGTGCCGCCAGTCGGCAGCACTTCGCTGGCACCCATCTGGGCTTTGGCAAAGGCTTCGCCGAAGGTGTCGCCCACGCCCATCACTTCACCGGTGGACTTCATCTCTGGGCCCAGGATCGGGTCCACGCCAGGGAATTTGGCGAATGGGAACACCGCCTCTTTCACGCTGTAGAAGTTCGGAATGATTTCTTTGGTGAAGCCGATTTCCTTCAGGGTTTTACCGGCCATCACGCGAGCCGCGATCATTGCCAGGGAAACACCGATGCACTTGGACACGAACGGAACGGTACGGGAAGCGCGCGGGTTGACTTCGATGACGTAGATGTCTTCGCCTTGCAGCGCCAACTGAACGTTCATCAGGCCGACAACGCCCAGTTCCAGGGCCATTTTCTTGACCTGTTCGCGCATCTCGTCCTGGATGTGAGCAGGCAGCGAGTACGGCGGCAGGGAGCACGCGGAGTCACCGGAGTGAACGCCGGCCTGCTCGATGTGCTGCATGATCGCGCCGATCACCACGTCAGTGCCGTCGCAGACTGCATCCACATCCATTTCGATGGCGCAGTTGAGGAAGTGATCGAGCAGCACCGGGCTGTCGTTGGACACTTTCACCGCATCACGCAGGTAGCGCTTGAGTTCTTCTTCTTCGTAGACGATTTCCATCGCGCGGCCGCCCAGTACGTAGGACGGACGAACCACCAGCGGGTAACCGATCTTGGCCGCGGCACGAATTGCTTCGTCTTCGCTGCGCACGGTGGCGTTTGGCGGCTGACGCAGGTTCAGACGCTCAACCATTTGCTGGAAGCGCTCACGGTCTTCGGCACGGTCGATGGCGTCAGGGCTGGTGCCGATGATTGGCACGCCGGCTTCTTCCAGGGCACGCGCCAGTTTCAGCGGGGTTTGGCCGCCGTACTGGACGATCACGCCTTTCGGCTTCTCGACGCGGACGATTTCCAGTACGTCTTCCAGGGTGACTGGTTCGAAGTACAGGCGATCAGAGGTGTCGTAGTCGGTGGAAACGGTTTCCGGGTTGCAGTTGACCATGATGGTCTCGTAACCATCTTCGCGCAGGGCCAGTGCCGCGTGTACGCAGCAATAGTCGAACTCGATGCCCTGGCCGATACGGTTTGGACCGCCGCCGAGGATCATGATCTTGTCGCGGCCCGACGGCGCGGCTTCACATTCTTCCTCGTAGGTCGAGTAGAGGTAAGCGGTGTCGGTGGCGAACTCGGCCGCGCAGGTGTCAACGCGCTTGTAGACCGGGAAGATTTCCAGCTTGTGACGGTGGCGACGCAGAGCCTTCTCGGTCACGCCCAGCAGCTTGGCCAGACGCATGTCGGAGAAGCCTTTGCGCTTGAGGCGGAACATCAAGTCGTGGTCGATGCTGGCCAGACCCAGGGTCTTGACCTTCTCTTCTTCCTTGATCAGATCTTCGATCTGCACCAGGAACCACGGGTCGATCATGTTCATGCCGAAAATATCTTCGACCGACAGCCCGGCGCGGAACGCGTCAGCGACGTACCAGATACGCTCGGCGCCCGGCACGGTCAGTTCGCGCTTGAGGATGCTCATGCTTTCCGGGTTGCTCAGATCGAGCTTCTCGTCCAGGCCGCAAACGCCCACTTCCAGACCGCGCAGGGCTTTCTGCAGGGACTCCTGGAAGGTCCGGCCGATGGCCATGACTTCACCGACCGACTTCATTTGCGTGGTCAGACGCGCGTCGGCTTTCGGGAATTTCTCGAAGGCGAAGCGTGGCAGCTTGGTCACGACGTAGTCGATGGACGGCTCGAAGGATGCAGGAGTAGCGCCACCGGTGATTTCGTTCTGCAGCTCGTCCAGGGTGTAGCCGATCGCCAGTTTGGCAGCGATACGCGCAATCGGGAAACCAGTGGCTTTCGAGGCCAGTGCCGAAGAGCGGGATACACGCGGGTTCATCTCGATCACGACCATGCGGCCGGTGTCCGGGCAGATACCGAACTGAACGTTGGAGCCGCCGGTTTCCACGCCGATCTCACGCAGTACCGCCAACGAGGCGTTACGCATGATCTGGTATTCCTTGTCCGTCAGGGTTTGTGCCGGAGCAACGGTGATCGAGTCACCGGTGTGCACGCCCATCGGGTCAAAGTTTTCGATCGAGCAGACGATGATGCAGTTGTCCTTCTTATCGCGGACAACCTCCATCTCGTACTCTTTCCAGCCGATCAGCGATTCGTCGATCAGCAGCTCTTTGGTCGGCGACAGGTCCAGACCGCGGGCGCAGATTTCTTCGAACTCTTCACGGTTGTAAGCGATACCGCCACCGGTGCCACCCATGGTGAAGGACGGACGAATGATGCACGGGAAGCCCAGGCGTTCAAGAACTGCGTTGGCTTCTTCCATGCTGTGGGCGATACCCGAACGCGGGCAGTCCAGACCGATGGATTTCATCGCCTTGTCGAAGCGCGAACGGTCTTCGGCCTTGTCGATGGTGTCCGCGTTGGCGCCGATCATCTCTACGCCGAACTTCTCCAGAACGCCTTCGCGCTCCAGGTCCAGTGCACAGTTCAGAGCGGTCTGGCCACCCATGGTTGGCAGCAGCGCGTCCGGACGCTCTTTCTCGATGATCTTGGCAACGGTCTGCCACTTGATCGGCTCGATGTACGTGGCGTCGGCCATGTCCGGGTCGGTCATGATGGTCGCCGGGTTGGAGTTCACCAGGATGACGCGGTAACCCTCCTCGCGCAGGGCTTTGCAGGCCTGGGCGCCGGAGTAGTCGAATTCGCAGGCCTGGCCGATCACGATCGGGCCAGCGCCGAGAATCAGGATGCTTTTAATGTCTGTACGTTTTGGCATGGGTTGTCACTCAAATCCGCAGGTCAGTCGGCAAGCCGTCTTGTTCAATCTCTGAAGCCTTGAGGGGGCCACCGGTTTCGGGACCGCCCTCAGGCTTCGCTACATCAGGGCGAGCGATTAGCGTCGCTTGGCCATTTCGTTGATGAAGCGATCAAACAGTGGCGCTACGTCGTTCGGGCCAGGGCTGGCTTCAGGGTGACCCTGGAAGCTGAAGGCGCTCTTGTCGGTACGCTCGATGCCTTGCAGGGTGCCGTCGAACAGCGATTTGTGGATCGCCCGAACGTTGCCTGGCAGGGTCGCTTCGTCTACCGCAAAACCGTGGTTCTGGCTGGTGATCATCACCACACCGCTGTCCAGATCCTGGACCGGGTGGTTGGCACCGTGGTGGCCGTGACCCATTTTCAGGGTCTTGGCACCGGAGGCCAGGGCCAGCAATTGGTGACCAAGGCAGATGCCGAACACCGGAATCTCGGTTTCCAGCACGTCCTTGATTGCCTGGATCGCGTAGTCGCATGGCTCAGGGTCGCCCGGGCCATTGGACAGGAACACGCCATCAGGTTTCAGTGCCAGAGCTTCGGCGGCCGGAGTCTGTGCAGGCACCACGGTCACGCGGCAACCGCGCTCGACCAGCATGCGCAGGATGTTCAGCTTGACGCCGTAGTCGTAAGCCACCACGTGGTATGGCAGCTCGGAGGCTTCCAGAGTCGCGTGGCTGTCGGTTTTCAGATCCCAGACAGTCGAGCGCCACTCGTACTTCTCTTTGGTGCTGACGACTTTTGCCAGGTCCATGCCTTTAAGGCCAGGGAAACCCTGAGCGGCGGCGATGGCGGCTTCTTCGGAAATGTTGTCACCGGCCATGATGCAGCCGTTCTGTGCGCCTTTCTCACGCAGGAGGCGTGTCAGGCGGCGAGTGTCGATACCGGCGATTGCCACCACATTGTTGGCTTTCAAGTAATCGGACAGTGACATCGTGTTGCGCCAGTTGCTCGCAACCAGTGGCAGGTCACGGATGACCAGGCCAGCGGACCAGACGCGATCGGACTCGGCGTCTTCCGGCGTGGTGCCGGTATTGCCGATGTGCGGGTAAGTCAGGGTAACGATCTGTTGGGCGTAGGAAGGATCGGTAAGGATTTCCTGATAGCCGGTCATTGCGGTGTTGAACACCACCTCACCAACGGTTTGACCGTCGGCTCCAATGGCTTCGCCGCGAAAAATGCTGCCATCAGCAAGGGCGAGTATGGCTGGCTTAGTCAAGAAGACCTCCCGTAAATAAAGCCTGAAAGGGCGATCGCAGGTTGTAAAAAAGCGGAGTGACGTATGGACACGTCACCCCGCTTCTTCACCGAATTATTCTGCGCGCTTTTAGTGGACACACTAAAGCTGTAGCTTACAGAAAAAGGCATTTTTGGTCTACCGCCAATGAGCCCTAAAGGCCGGAGAATGCGACAGGACGTCGCTTGGCGGAGTAAAACCGGGTCCAAACGCTGAGTTTGAACCCGATTTCGGGCACATCTTACCGCAGGTCGAGCACGTCTTGCATGTCGTAAAGGCCTGGCTCACGACCGTCCAGCCACAAAGCTGCACGTACCGCGCCCTTGGCGAAGGTCATGCGACTGGATGCCTTGTGAGTGATTTCCAGTCGCTCGCCTTCACAGGCGAACAGCACCGTATGATCACCGACCACATCCCCACCGCGAACAGTCGCGAAGCCGATCGTTTCACGCTCGCGCACTCCGGTGTGACCTTCACGGCCATAAACCGCAACCTTCTGCAGATCACGATCCAGCGCATTGGCGATCACTTCGCCCATGCGCAGAGCCGTGCCTGAAGGCGCATCGATCTTGTGCCGATGATGGGCTTCGATGATTTCGATATCCGCGTCATCACCCAGCACACGAGCTGCCATATCGAGCAGCTTCAGCGACAGGTTTACCCCGACACTGAAATTGGCCGCGAACACAATCGCAATATCTTCGCTCGCCTCGACCAGCAACTGCTTCTGCGCGGCGTCCAACCCCGTCGTGCCGATCACCATGGCCTTGCCCGCCTTACGGCAGAACGCCAGGTTTTTCAGCATGACTTCCGGGAGCGTGAAGTCGATCAACACATCGAACTCATCAGCCACCGCATCCAGCTTACCGGACAGCGGCACACCGATTCGCCCCAGCGATGCCAGCTCACCGGCATCCACGCCAATCAGCGTGCTGCCAGGGCGCACAATGGCTGCCGTCAGGCCGGTCAGCGGCGCGCGTTGCTGCACTGCCTCGACCAGAATCTTGCCCATGCGCCCGGCAGCGCCCATCACAGCTATACGTCGCATGCCGACTCCTTACAAATCGCCGAAGAAGCGCTTCACGCCTTCGAACCAACCGGTGGTTTTCGGCGAATGACTGTTGTCACCCGCCAGGGAGCTGCGCAACTCCTCCAGCAATTCGCGCTGACGACGGCCCAGGTTGACCGGGGTTTCGACTGCCACACGGCACATCAGGTCACCAGCACCGCCACCACGAACCGGCGCGACGCCTTTACCGCGAACACGGAACTGCTTACCGGTCTGAGTCCCCTCAGGGATCTTCAGCTTGACCCGACCATCAAGGGTCGGAATCTCAAGCTCGCCGCCCAGCGCTGCGTCGACGAAGCTGATTGGCACTTCGCAGAACAGGTGCTTGCCGTCACGCTGGAAGATCGCGTGCTCGCGCACATTGATCACCACGTACAGGTCGCCCGTCGGACCACCCTGCGCACCCGCCTCGCCTTCGCCAGACAGACGAATACGGTCACCGGTATCAACACCGGCCGGCACTTTCACCGACAGGGTCTTGTACTCTTCGACGCGACCTTCGCCGTGGCAGGAATCGCACGGATCGGAAATGATCTTGCCCTGGCCATGGCAGCGCGGGCAGGTCTGCTGCACCGAGAAGAAGCCCTGCTGCATGCGGACCTGACCGATACCGCCGCACGTCGGGCAAGTGATCGGCGAGGAGCCTTTCTTGGCACCCGAGCCATCGCACGGCTTGCAGTTGACCAGTGTCGGAACGCGGATATTCACGGTCGTGCCGCGCACCGCTTCTTCCAGGTTCAGCTCCAGGGTGTAACGCAGGTCGCTGCCGCGCTGAGCGCCGCCACGAGCACCGCCGCGACCGCCACCGAAGAAGTCACTGAAGACATCGCCAAAGATGTCGGAGAAGTTCTGACCGCCAAACCCGGCACCGCCGCCACCCATGCTCGGGTCGACACCGGCATGACCGTATTGGTCATAGGCCGCGCGCTTGCTGGAATCGGACAGCACTTCGTAGGCCTCGTTGGCCTCCTTGAACATATCTTCCGACGCTTTGTCATCGGGATTACGGTCCGGGTGGTGCTTCATCGCCAGGCGACGGTAGGCCTTTTTCAGGTCCGCTTCGCTTGAACCACGCTCAACACCCAATACTTCGTAATAGTCACGCTTTGCCATAAGTCTTTGCACTCTTAAGGACGTTCGGCAAACCTCTCCTGAGCCTCGCCAAACTCGTTGAGCCCCAATACAGGCCCGGACCCAACTCACGTCAATTCAACGATCCTGGTCTTTGATTCGATGCGGTACTTTCGACTCGAAAAGCAGGAGCATTTCCGGTCATACCGCCAACATCCGAGCGTTGTCGCATGCTGTAAAAATTCGCTTACTCCAGACACGCCAACGCGGGAGCAAGCTCCCGCGCGGCGACATCCTACCAGTCACCGCCTGAAGGCAGTCAACCGGGCGACCAACAACTTACTTGTGGTCTTTGACTTCTTCGAACTCGGCATCGACAACGTCGTCAGCCTTTTCAGCCGATTCGTCTTTCGGCGCCGCGCCTTCAGCTGGCTGAGCCTGGTCGGCGTACATTTTCTGAGCCACTGGCGCGGAAACCTTGGACAGCTCTTCAACCTTGGCTTCGATAGCGGCCTTGTCATCGCCTTTGATGGCGGTTTCCAGGGCAACTACAGCTGCTTCGATTGCAGTCTTCTCTTCAGCGCTCACTTTGTCGCCAGCATCAGCGACCATTTTGCGCGTCGAGTGAACCAGGGCATCGCCTTGGTTACGGGCGCTGGCCAGCTCTTCGAACTTGCGGTCTTCTTCAGCATTCACTTCAGCATCGCGAACCATCTGCTGAATTTCTTCCTCGGACAGACCGGAGTTGGCCTTGATCACGATCGACTGAGTCTTGCCGGTAGCCTTGTCTTTCGCGCCGACATGCAGGATGCCGTTGGCGTCGATGTCGAAGGTCACTTCGATTTGTGGCACGCCACGTGGCGCTGGTGGAATCTCGGCCAGGTCGAACTTGCCCAGGGACTTGTTCTGTGCGGCTTGCTTACGCTCACCTTGCAGCACGTGAATGGTCACTGCGCCCTGGTTGTCGTCGGCAGTCGAGAACACTTGCGATTTCTTGGTAGGAATCGTGGTGTTTTTCTCGATCAGCGCGGTCATTACGCCGCCCATGGTTTCGATACCCAGGGTCAGCGGGCTGACGTCGAGCAGCAGAACGTCTTTCACGTCACCAGCCAATACCGCGCCCTGGATAGCAGCACCCATGGCAACAGCTTCGTCAGGGTTGACGTCTTTACGAGCTTCTTTACCGAAGAAATCGGTCACCAGCTTCTGAACCAGTGGCATACGGGTCTGACCACCGACCAGGATCACGTCGTTGATCGCGCCAATTTCGATACCGGCGTCTTTCATCGCAATGCGGCAAGGTTCGATGGTGCGCTGAACCAGGTCTTCAACCAGCGCTTCGAGCTTGGCGCGGGAGATTTTCACGTTCAAGTGCTTAGGACCGGTAGCGTCTGCAGTGATGTACGGCAGGTTCACGTCGGTCGACTGGCTCGAGGACAGTTCGATCTTGGCTTTCTCAGCGGCTTCTTTCAGGCGCTGCATGGCCAGCGGGTCACCCTTGAGGTTCATGCCGCTTTCTTTCTTGAACTCGTCAACGAGGTAGTCGATCAGACGAATGTCAAAGTCTTCACCGCCCAGGAAAGTGTCACCGTTGGTGGCCAACACTTCGAACTGGTGCTCGCCATCGACTTCAGCGATTTCGATCACGGAAACGTCGAAAGTACCGCCGCCCAAGTCGTAAACGATCACGGTGTGATCGCCTTTCGCCTTGTCCATACCGTAGGCCAGTGCGGCTGCGGTTGGTTCGTTGATGATACGTTTAACGTCCAGACCCGCGATGCGGCCGGCGTCTTTGGTGGCTTGACGCTGGCTGTCGTTGAAGTAGGCCGGAACGGTGATCACCGCTTCGGTCACTGGCTCGCCGAGGTAGTCTTCGGCGGTCTTCTTCATTTTCTTCAGAATTTCAGCCGAAATTTGTGGCGGCGCCATTTTCTGGCCGTTCACTTCAACCCAGGCGTCGTTGTTGTCAGCCTTGACGATCTTGTAAGGGACCATCTGGATGTCTTTCTGTACGACTTCTTCGTCAAAACGACGACCAATCAGACGCTTCACCGCGTACAGGGTGTTATGCGGATTGGTCACTGCCTGACGCTTGGCCGACTGGCCAACCAGAATTTCGCCATCATTGGCATAAGCGACGATCGACGGCGTGGTACGCGCGCCTTCAGCGTTTTCAATAACTTTGGCTTTGCCGTTTTCCAGCACGGAGACGCAGGAGTTGGTAGTCCCCAGGTCGATACCGATAATTTTGCCCATGTTCACTCTCCCGAAACTTTGGATTTGGATGCCGCAGTAGTGGTGGCTGACTGCGGTAGCACTTAAACGCTTGACTTCTAAATGGGGGCCTTGCGGCTAATTTCAAGCCTGCTCGTCAATCGAAGGCGAAACCGGTGCAGGTGCCTTGCTGACCACGACCATGGCCGGGCGCAGCAGGCGACCGTGAAGCTGGTAGCCCTTCTGAAACACCTTGAGCACGCTGTTTGGCTCGACGTCGGCGCTTTCCTGCATGGCCATTGCCTGGTGATGCGAGGCGTTGAAGGGTTCGCCTTCAGGATCGATCGCTTCCAGGTGATAGCGCTTCAGGGTGTCCTGGAACATTTTCAGGGTCAGCTCGATCCCTTCGCGCATCGGACGAATGTTTTCGTCGTCAGGGCTGGATAGCTCCAGACCGCGCTCCAGGCTGTCGATGATCGGCAGCAGATCGCCAGCGAACTTTTCCAGGGCGAATTTGTGAGCCTTTTCAACGTCCTGCTCGGCACGGCGGCGGACGTTCTGCAGATCGGCGGCTACACGCAAAGCCTGATCCTGCGCACCAGCCAATTGCTCTTCGAGCACTTGTACACGAGCCGCCAGGTCTTCACCCGAAGCCTCGGGGCCCTGGTTGGCGTCTAGATTTTGCGTATCCACTGTCTGTTCGTCAGCCATAGATTTCTCCTTCCAATATCGTCCGCGAGCTCAACTCGCGCTTCTGCCCCGGTATATGGGGCCGCAAAATTCAGCTTCAAGGGCTATTTGATCATTAACCCTACAAAAAACAGCTGCATTGTCATTCCTCATCGCACTAAGGATTTCCTTCAATCAAGCAAATCGACCTAAGAGGGGGCATTGTCAGCTCGAAACAAAACACTGTATAAATAACCAGACCTAAAGCCTGGGAGCGGCCTTTATGCTGGTGCACCTGTCCGTACATAACTACGCCATCGTTGAACATCTCGATCTCGAACTCGATCGCGGGATGAGCGTGATCACAGGGGAAACCGGCGCCGGCAAGTCGATCATGCTCGATGCCCTGGGCCTGACCCTGGGCGATCGCGCCGACAGCGGCGTGGTCCGCCCGGGTGCGGACAAGGCCGATATCCTGGCCACCTTCGATCTGGTCGACATCCCGGAAGCCAGCGCCTGGCTGGCCGAACGCGACCTCGAAAACGACGGCCCGTGCATTTTGCGCCGAGTGATCACCGCTGAAGGGCGATCCCGCGGCTATATCAACGGCACCCCCTGCCCCCTCGGTGACTTGAAAGCCCTGGGCGAATTGCTGATCGATATCCACAGCCAGCACGAACACCAGTCCCTGCTGAAAACCGATACTCACCGACGCCTGCTCGACGAATACGCCGGTGCCACGGACCTGGCCCGCCAGGTGCAATTGGCTGCCCAACGCTGGCGCCAGACCCGCCAGGAACTGGAACGCCTTTCCAACTCCGGCGACGAACAGCGTGCGCGTCATCAGTTGCTCAGCTATCAACTCGAAGAACTGGAAAACCTCGGCCTCGGCGAAAACGAGCTGGAGCAGCTGGAACAGGAACACAAGAACCTGACCAACGCCGAAACCCTGCTGGGCATTTGCCGGCAAGTGGTCGAACAATGCAGCGAAAGTGATTCCGGCAACGTACTGAACGCGCTGACCGCCAGCCTTAACCGCCTATCGAGCGTGAACAATTCGATCGGCGCCTTGGGCGAAGCCAGCAGCCTGCTGACCAGCGCGCAGATTCAGGTTGAAGAAGCCGTAGGCGAGTTGAACCGTTTTCTCGACAATTTCGACGCCGATCCGGCCCGCCTTCAATACCTGGAAGAGCGCCTCGATGCCATCTACACCCTGGCGCGCAAACACCGCATCCAGCCGACCGAAGTCGCCGAGATGCAGCAGAAGCTACTCGATGAAATCGAAACCCTGAATGCCAACGACGAATCCATCGAACGACTGAGCGATGAGCTGGCCTCCTACGCCCGCCATTATCAGGAGAAAGCTCGGGATCTGAGCGACCTGCGGCACCAAGCCTCGAGCAGCCTGGCCTGTGCCGTGGAACAGGAAATCCAGCGCTTGGGCATGCCCGGCGGCCGATTCACCATCGAACTTCGTCCCAACAGCGGCGACGAACTGCTGCCCAACGGGCTCGAACAGGTAGAACTGCTGGTGAGCGCCAACCCCGGGCAACCATTGAAAGCCCTGGCGAAAGTGGCGTCGGGTGGCGAACTGTCGCGTATCAGCCTGGCGATTCAGGTGATCACTGCACAGACCTCGCGCGTGCCGACCCTGGTGTTCGATGAAGTGGACGTGGGTATCGGCGGCCCGACCGCCGAGATTGTCGGCCAGTTGCTGCGACGCCTCGGGGAGCGTGGGCAGGTTCTGACCGTGACTCACTTGCCGCAAGTGGCGGCGCAGGGGCATCAACATCTATTTGTACACAAGGTCCGCGGTGAAGACGCCACGCATACAGCCGTCTCCAAACTGAGCAAGACCGATCGTGTCGAAGAAGTGGCACGGATGCTGGGCGGCATCGATCTCACCAAGGAATCCCTGGCTCACGCGAAAAAAATGGTCGTTACCGCGAAAATTTAAGAACGGCAGAAAGCACGAAGGCGACCCTGGGGTCGCCTTCGTTCGTTTCGCGAACCAGAAGTTCGCGCGACATGCTTACTTTTTCTTGCGCACGTACAGCACAAGATTGTGATCAACCATCTCGAAGCCATACTTGTCGACGATTGCTTTCTGCAGCCGCTCGATTTCTTCGTCGAAGAATTCGATCACTTCACTGGTCTCGACGTTGACCATATGGTCGTGATGCTTGCCGTCGTCCAGCTCGAAGACCGCATGGCCTCCGTCGAAGTTGTGCCGCACCACAAGGCCAGCTGCCTCGAACTGGGTCAGAACACGGTAAACCGTGGCCAGACCGACGTCCTCACCAGCCTCCATCAGCGCCTTGTAGACATCCTCGGCGCTCATGTGGCGTTGCTCGGCGGAATCGAGCATTTGCAGAATTTTGACCCGTGGAAGGGTCACTTTGAGGCCGGCTTTGCGTAGTTCGCTATTTTCAACCATGGTCAGCTTTCTCGCGATGCTGCTTCGCAGCTTCTCTTAATGCGGGTATGATCGGCGTTTACGTTGTCCCAGCCAAGATAGTGGAAGTCGCCCACCGATGCAAAACACCAAGCTCTTGCTAACCAGTTTCACCTTTGTGGGACTGCTCGCACTCGCCGGTTGTTCATTCCCCGGGGTTTACAAAATCGACATCCAGCAGGGCAATGTCGTCACGCAGGACATGATAGACCAGTTACGCCCGGGAATGACCCGCCGGCAAGTACGGTTTATCATGGGTAACCCTCTGCTGACCGACACGTTCCATGCCGATCGCTGGGATTATCTGTACAGCCTGCAACCGGGTGGCGGTGAACGCCAACAGGAACGCATTAGCGTTATCTTCAACCCAAATGATCAACTTGTCAGCCTCTCTGGCGATTTCATGCCAGGCGTGAGCCGCGACGAAGCCATTCTCGGCAAGGACAGTGACACTACCGTGACCACGCCTGCCGAAAACGCCGAGAAGCCGAAGCCGGAAAAACCGGTCAAGCCAGGGTCGTTGCTGGACCAGATCCAGAAGGACGTGGACAACGTGGAAACCGTTCCAGTCCCGACGCCAGAACCGTTGGAAACCTCGCCGCAATAATTTGCGACGCAATAAAAAACCCGGCATGTCCGGGTTTTTTATTGCCTGCCATTTAACCGGATCACTGATTCCGGGCTTTGGCCTCGGCCGCTTTGGCGGCGCGCAACCGGCGAACTTCTTTCGGATCGGCGAGCAACGGTCGGTAAATCTCGAGGCGATCCCCTGCCTGAACCGGACGATTGGCCGGCTCAGCGATCACTTTGCCAAAGATTCCAACCGGACAACTGGTCAGATCCAACTCAGGGAATTCGCTGTTCAGGCCAGATCTGAGCAACGCATCTCGCACCGTTGCGCCCACCGGCACCGTTACGGTCAGCAGTACCTGGCGATCAACAGCGGCATACACCACTTCGACCTTGATCATTGCCTCAACCATGCATCTGTTTCGCGCGCTGGCAAAAAGCGTCCATCAGCGTATTCGCTGCCTGATTGAACAAAGGCCCCAACGTCGCACGCACCAGCGGTCCCGAATAGTCGAATGACAAGTCCAGACTGATCTTGCAGGCCTTCTCGCCCAATGGCTTGAATACCCAGACGCCGTGCAACTGGCTGAATGGACCTTCCTCGAGGTTCATCTCGATCGAACGTCCTGGCACCAGGGTGTTACGCGTCACGAAGTGCTGACTAAGGCCACCCTTGGCCACGCCGACGCTGGCACGCATAAGCTCAGGAGTGCTTTCCAGGACTTCCGCCGACGAGCACCACGGCAGGAATTCCGGATAGCGGGCCACGTCGTTGACCAGGTCATAAAGCGCTTGTGCCGGATACGGCAGCAGGGCCGAACGTTGAATGTGTGTCGTCATGTCAGCGTTACTTCCACAGCTGGGCGGCAAACACTACAAGAATGCCGATGGGCGCCACATAGCGCATCAAGAACAGGGACAGGGCGAACAGCACCGGACGGCGGATCGACAATTCGTCGCGCACCGCTTCACGCCCCATCACCCAGCCCGCAAACACCACGAAACACAAACCACCGAGTGGCAACATGATCCGCGAGGTGAAGAAATCGATCACACCAAAGAAATCCAGACCACCGGCTGCTCCCCATTGATAGAGGTGGAACATCCCGCCTTCGTTCACGAAAAACTTGGCTTGCTTCCAGATATTGAAGGAAAACACGGTGCCCAGACCGACGAACCAGCAGATGAACGCCAACCAGAAGGTGACCCAGGCGCGACTGATCTTCGTGCGCTCAACCAGGTAAGCCACCATCGGCTCGAGCAGGGAGATCGCCGAACTCCAGGCCGCAATCGCTACCAGCACGAAGAACACTACGCCCATCAACTGGCCGAACGCTACGTTGCCAAAGGCAAATGGCAGGCTGACGAACATCAGGCCAGGACCTTCGCTCGGGTTCAGGCCCGCGGCGAACACAATCGGAAACAATGCCAGACCCGCCACCAGGGAAACGAAGGTATCGAGCAGCGCCACGCCGACCACAGTCCCGGAAATCGACGAACTCTTCGGCATATAAGCGCCGTAGATCATGATCGAGCCGACGCCCACGCTCAGGGAAAAGAAAGCGTGCCCCATCGCTGGCAGCAAGCCGTCGAGGACTTTTTCCGGATGGAAGTCGAACATGAAATGCACGCCCTCCATGAAATGGCCCGTGGTCATGCTGTAGCCCAGCAATACAAGGATCATCACGAACAGCAGCGGCATCATAATCCGCAGGCTGCGCTCCAGCCCGGCGACCACGCCCTTGGCGATCACCACGGCGGAGAGGAGCATGAAAATCGTATGCCAAAGTGTCAGACGCCAGGGATCGGCGATCACACTGCCAAAGTAAGCGCCGACCTGATCAGGCGTCGCCCCCTGGAAGTCGCCACGCCCCATGTCGATGATGTAATCCAGCGACCAACCGCCGACCACGCTATAGAAGGAGAGGATCAGCAGCGCCGTGATCATCCCGGCAAATGCGCCCCAGGACCATTTCGCCGAATGCCCCGCCTCCAGCGCCAAAACCTTCAAGGCATTCGCCGGGCTCTGCCGCGCGCGGCGACCGATCAGGGTTTCGGCCAGCATGACGGGCATACCGATCAGCGCGATACAGGCGAGGAACATCAGCACGAAGGCTCCACCACCGTAGACGCCGACCATGTACGGGAATTTCCAGATACTACCCAGCCCCACGGCCGAACCGGTCGCGGCGAGTATGAAGACCCAGCGGCTAGCCCAACTGCCGTGGACAGAAACCTTGTCTGTCGACATCGTTATCACGCCCAAGCGTTCAAAAAAGAGGCCGCATTGTCCGGGATTCAATCAACCTGCTCAAGCACGTAGCGATACCGTAGCCGACTCGCTTGCAACTCCCTATAATGCCGCCCCTATGGCTAAACAGAAGAAACACCCAACAGGGACCATCGCGCAGAACAAAAAGGCGCGACACGATTACTTCATCGAGCATAAGTTCGAGGCTGGTCTGGTCCTGGCCGGCTGGGAAGTAAAAAGTTTGCGGGCAAGCAAGCTGCAACTGGTTGACAGTTACGTACTGCTCAAGGATGGCGAAGCCTGGCTGCTCGGTAGCCACATTACGCCGCTGATGACTGCCAGCACCCACGTCATCGCTGATCCGACCCGCACCCGGAAATTGCTGCTCAACCGGCGCGAGCTGGAAAAGCTGGCCGCTGCCGTACAGCAGAAAGGCTACGCCTGCGTATGCCTTTCCTGGTACTGGAGCAAGCACATGGTCAAGTGCGAGATCGCTCTGGGCAAGGGCAAGAAGGAATACGACAAGCGTGATACCGAACGCGAGCGCGACGCCGGTCGTGAATTGCAGCGCGCGGTGCGCAACAAGGGTAAGGAAGATTAATTTTCCACCCTGATCGTGATCGTTCCCACGCTCTGCGTGGGAATGCAGCAATGGACGCTCTGCGTCCGCTTTGTGCCGCGGAGCGTCACGGGATGCATTCCCACGCGGAGCGTGGGAACGATCATGACTACATCCCCTTGCGCCGCTCCGCCCGAGCCACGCGCTGCACTTCCTGACGCACCTCTTCCAGCACTTCCTGCACATACAAAATGTGCCGACTGGAAACCTCCCGCGCCTGCTCTGCCCGACCTTCGATAATCGCCAGATACAATTCTCTGTGCTGCGCGATCAACATGTCGCGGGTTTCAGCGCGCTGTTTGTACATGCCGCCAATGTTGGTCACCACGTTGCGCTTGAGCAGGTCGAACAGACCTCGAATGGTGTGTAGCAACACCGCGTTATGACTGGCCTCGGCGATCGCCAAATGAAATTTTGCATCTGCCGCGCCCTCTTCCGCCCGACCTACTTCGTCATGACGCGAATAGCAGTCCTGCAACTCATCGAAGGCTGCAGTCAGCCGTTCGCGATCCACGTCCGTGGCGCGCAATGCCGCGTAGTAAGCACAGGATGCTTCCAGCGTATGACGAAACTCCAGTAAATCACGCTGGGCCTCGGGGTTGCTTTCCAGCAGATGCAACAGTGGATCGCTGAACGTCGAGCCCAGGGATTCCACCACGTAGTTACCGCCGCCCTGACGGCTGACCAGCAAACCTTTGGCCGCCAGTTTCTGGATCGCTTCGCGCAACGAAGGGCGCGACACGCCGAACTGCTCGGCCAACGCACGCTCGGCTGGCAGACGCTCGCCGGCCTTTAACGTGCCCTCGAGAATCATCCCTTCGAGTTGCTCGACAATATCGTCAGACAAACGGCGCTGCCGAATCTGATCAAACCCCATCACTCAATTCTCCACGATCCCGGCGGCTCGCCGGGCTCTCTATTCTGGCCTATCGGCGCTGCGCCAGCACCTACCAGACGACGTTTGATCGAACAGATCAGATGCGTTCTGCACTGCTCATTCGACAAAAGTTTTAGGGCGGCAAATTGACACACCGCATACAAGGCTTTTACCCTAGCCAACAGCGATTGTAAATTGGTATTACCAATTATCCAAGAACGCTGACCAGTGCCTGACCAACAACAATTAGGGGCCACCCCATATGCAAACCTGGCAACAGCTCTACAGCCCGCTCGGCAGTCTCGGCGTGTCCGCACTCGCGGCCGTCATCCCCATCGTATTTTTCTTCCTGGCTTTGGCCGTATTCCGCCTCAAAGGCCACGTGGCCGGCAGCATTACCCTCGCGCTGTCGATTGCCGTGGCAATCTTCGCGTTCCAGATGCCGGTGGACATGGCCTTTGCGGCGGCCGGATATGGCTTCGCCTACGGCTTGTGGCCGATTGCGTGGATCATCGTGGCAGCGGTGTTCCTGTACAAACTGACGGTGAAAAGCGGCCAGTTCGAAGTGATCCGCAGCTCAGTGTTGTCGATCACCGACGACCAACGCCTGCAAGTGTTGCTGATCGGATTCTGCTTCGGCGCGTTCCTGGAAGGTGCCGCCGGTTTCGGCGCACCGGTAGCGATTACCGCCGCGCTGCTGGTAGGACTGGGCTTCAACCCGCTGTATGCCGCCGGCCTGTGCCTGATCGCCAACACCGCACCAGTCGCGTTCGGCGCCTTGGGGATTCCGATCATCGTCGCCGGGCAAGTCACCGGCATCGACGCATTCAAGATCGGCGCCATGACCGGCCGCCAGCTGCCATTGCTGTCGCTGTTCGTGCCGTTCTGGCTGGTGTTCATGATGGATGGCTTGCGCGGCGTTCGGGAAACCTGGCCGGCGGCACTGGTGGCCGGTTTGAGTTTCGCCGTCACCCAATACTTCACCTCGAACTTCATCGGCCCGGAACTGCCGGACATCACCTCGGCGCTGGCCAGCCTGGTTTCCCTGACGCTATTCCTGAAAATCTGGCAGCCAAAACGCGCCGCTGGCGCCCACATCGTCGGCGCAGTCTCGGCTTCCGTGGTGGCCAGCACCGGTGGTTTCGGCCAACCGCGCACCACCGTGGCTTCGCCCTACAGCTTGGGGGAAATTTTCAAAGCCTGGTCGCCGTTCCTGATCCTCACCGTACTGGTCACTATCTGGACGCTGAAACCGTTCAAGGCGATGTTCGCTGCGGGCGGCTCGATGTATAGCTGGGTGTTCAACTTCGCGATTCCGCACCTGGATCAAATGGTGATCAAGGTCGCCCCGATCGTGACCGCCCCGACGGCAATCCCGGCGGTGTTCAAACTCGATCCGATTTCTGCAACCGGCACGGCGATTTTCTTCTCTGCACTGATCTCAATGCTGGTGCTGAAGATCAATTTAAAAACTGGTCTTACCACTTTCAAAGAGACTGTCTACGAACTGCGCTGGCCGATTCTGTCCATCGGCATGGTGCTGGCCTTCGCCTTCGTCACCAACTATTCGGGCATGTCGTCGACCATGGCTCTGGTCCTGGCAGGCACGGGGGCGGCATTCCCGTTCTTCTCGCCGTTCCTCGGCTGGCTCGGCGTGTTCCTGACCGGTTCCGATACTTCGTCCAACGCACTGTTCAGTTCGCTGCAAGCAACCACTGCGCACCAGATCGGCGTCAATGACACCTTGCTGGTGGCGGCGAATACCAGCGGCGGAGTGACCGGCAAGATGATTTCGCCGCAATCGATCGCCGTGGCCTGCGCCGCGACCGGGCTGGTGGGCAAAGAATCGGATCTGTTCCGCTTCACCCTCAAGCACAGCCTATTCTTTGCAACGATCGTCGGCCTGATCACTTTGGCTCAGGCCTACTGGTTCACCGGCATGCTGGTGCACTAAGAACTACACGCGACACGGAAAAAACCGACGCTGGGTTACGCTCCCGGCGTCAGCTATTCACAACCGGGTCTGCAAGGCTGCTGAAAGCTTCCCTCTCTATATTCAGCAGCCTCAGCGGACGGATAACCGGGACCACCCGGAGACACGCCTGATGAGCGAGCTTTTTTACAACGCTGTGCCGAACGCGACCCGTGTCGCCCCGCCACTGCCCGAGCCTCGGCAATACCCCAGCGAGAAACCGTCACGGGTCTACCTGTTCGGGACTTGCGTGGTGGATCTGTTCTACCCGGAAGCCGGGATGGACGCGATACACCTGCTGGAACGCGAAGGCATTCGTGTCGAATACCCGCAAGGGCAAAGCTGCTGCGGGCAACCGGCCTACACCTCGGGTTACACCGAACAGGCCCGGACCGTGGCGCGCTCGCAACTGGCGCTGTTTGCCGGCGACTATCCGGTGGTGGTGCCATCGGGGTCTTGCGCGGGCATGTTGCGCGAACATTACGCCGACTTGTTCAAGGATGAGCCGCAAACGCTGATACAGGTTCAGGCCCTCGCGGCACGGACTTATGAACTGGCGGAGTTTCTGCTGTTTGTCTGCAAGGTGCAGCTCAAGGACAGCGGCGAGCCGCTTAAAGTGGCGTTGCACACGTCGTGCTCGGCACGTCGAGAAATGAACACCCACCTGCACGGCCGTGAGTTGTTGGCGCAGCTGAGCAACGTGGAGCGAGTCGACCACAGCCACGAAAGTGAATGCTGTGGCTTTGGTGGGACTTTCAGCGTCCGTATGCCAGATATTTCCGGCGCGATGGTGGCTGACAAGACCCGCGCGCTGAAGGAATCCGGCGCGCACAAGGTCCTCAGTGCCGACTGCGGTTGCCTGATGAACATCAATGGCTCGTTGGAGAAACAGCAGGAAGCGTTACGCGGTCAGCATCTGGCCAGTTTCCTGTGGCAGCGTACCGGAGGTGCCCGATGAGCACTTCCACGATTATTCCTACGGTTGCCGTAGAAGAAGATTTTCGCGCCCGGGCTCACAAGGCTTTGGCTGACACGCAACTGCGAAACAACTTTCGTAGCGCGATGGATTCACTGATGAGCAAACGGGCAGCGTCCTTCAGCGATGCCTTTGAGCGAGAACATTTGCGAGTGCTGGGCAATGCTGTCCGCGCCCGTGCTTTATCCAAGTTGCCCGACCTGCTCGAGCAGCTTGAACAGAACCTGACCCGCAACGGTGTGACAGTGCACTGGGCGGAAACGGTGGACGAAGCCAATGGCATCGTCTTATCGATCATCCGCGCTCACGAGGCGCGGCAAGTGATCAAGGGCAAATCGATGGTCAGCGAAGAGATGGAGATGAACCATGTCCTCGCGGCTCAAGGCATTGAATGCCTGGAGTCGGACATGGGCGAATTTATCGTCCAGCTCGACCACGAGAAACCTTCACACATCATTATGCCGGCGATCCACAAGAATGCCGGTCAGGTCGCGTCCTTGTTCCACGACAAACTTGGCGTGGAGTACACCAAGGACGTAGACCAACTCATTCAGATCGGTCGCAAAGTCTTGCGACAGAAATTCTTCGAAGCAGACATCGGCGTCTCCGGCGTCAACTTCGCCGTGGCCGAAACCGGTACCCTGCTACTGGTGGAAAACGAAGGCAACGGGCGCATGTCGACCACCGTGCCGCCCGTACACATTGCCGTCACGGGCATCGAGAAAGTCGTCGAAAACCTGCGCGACGTTGTACCGCTGTTGTCGCTGCTGACCCGATCGGCCCTCGGCCAGCCGATCACCACCTACGTCAACATGATTTCCGGCCCGCGCAAGGAACATGAGCTCGACGGCCCGCAGGAAGTGCACCTGGTATTGCTCGACAACGGTCGCAGCCAAGCCTTTGCCGACAGTGAACTGCGCCAGACCCTGAACTGCATCCGCTGCGGCGCCTGTATGAATCATTGCCCGGTCTACACCCGAATCGGCGGCCATGCCTATGGGGAGGTTTACCCTGGGCCTATCGGAAAAATCATCACCCCGCACATGGTCGGCCTGGCGAAAGTCCCCGACCACCCAAGCGCATCTTCGTTATGCGGCGCTTGCGGTGAAGTCTGCCCGGTAAAAATTCCGATCCCCGCCTTGCTGCGTCGCCTACGGGAAGAGAACGTCAAAGCGCCGGACAGCCCGCATCAAGTCATGCGCGGCCAGGGCAGCAAGTACTCGCGCAAAGAACGGTTTATCTGGAATGCCTGGGCGAAGCTCAACAGCTCGCCAACGCTCTATCGCTTGTTCGGCTTTTTCGCTACCCGCCTGCGGGCGCTGACGCCGAGCAATGTCGGCCCGTGGACCCAGAACCACAGCGCACCGAAACCCGCCGCCCGCTCACTGCATGACATGGCCCGCGAGCATCTGGCCAAACAGGGAGACCGCTGATGAGCGCCAAGCAAAATATCCTCGCCAAATTGCGCAACAGTCTGACGGGTACCACGCCGGTGCCTGACAACTTCGATGTCGACCTGGTGACCGAGCCCTACACCTACACGCCAGAGCAACGCATCCCGCAACTGCGCAAACTGATGGAAGCGGTGCACACCGAAATTCATCTGACGTCCGGAGAAGGCTGGCCCGAATTGCTGGCGCAACTGCTGCAAGATCGCCAGTTGCCGAGCCTATTGATTGCGCCGACGACACCTCACGGTCAATGCATCACTCAGCATTGGGCGAAAAATCCTGGCCTGCCAGCGCTCAAAGCCTACGACCGTCCAGTCGAGGAATGGAAAGCCGAGTTGTTCAACGACACCCCGGCTAGCCTGACCACTACCCTCGGCGCAATCGCCGCAACAGGCAGCCTGATTCTCTGGCCGACGCGGGAAGAACCGCGCCTGATGAGCCTGGTGCCTCCGGTGCATTTCGCCCTGCTCAAGGCCAGTGAAATCCGCGACAACTTCTATCAGGTGCAACAGGAGTTCGAATGGGCCCAAGGCATGCCGACCAACGCCTTGTTGGTGTCCGGCCCGTCGAAGACTGCCGACATCGAACAAATTCTGGCCTACGGCGCCCACGGGCCGAAAGACCTGGTGGTTCTGATCCTGGAGGACCAATGAGTCTACCGGCGGCTTTCCTGCGAGATGTGCAGCAACTGATTCCTCAGGCACGACGTTTCGACGATCCGCTGTCGACCTTGGCCTTCGGCACCGACGCCAGTTTCTACCGGCTGATTCCGAAACTGGTGATCCGCGTCGAGTCCGAAGACGAAGTGGTGGCACTGCTCAAACTGGCGCAACGGAATCAGGTCCCAGTGACTTTCCGCGCCGCCGGTACCAGTCTGTCTGGCCAGGCCATCAGCGATTCAGTGCTGATCGTGCTGGGGGATAACTGGAACGGTCGCGAGATTCGTGGCCAAGGTATGCAGATCCGTCTGCAACCGGGCGTGATTGGCGCCCAGGCCAACGCCTGGCTGGCACCGTTCGGACGCAAGATCGGCCCAGACCCGGCGTCGATCAACGCCTGCAAAATCGGCGGCATTGTCGCCAACAATGCGAGTGGAATGTGCTGCGGCACGGCGCAGAACACCTATCACACATTGGCCGGAATTCGTCTGGTGCTGGCCGATGGCAGCCGTCTCGATACTGAAGACGCCGCCAGTGTGGCGGCCTTCCGTAAAAGCCACGCCGAGCTGCTGGAACGTCTGGCGACATTGGGCCGCGAGACCCGCGCCAATGCAGAACTGGCTGCGAAAATTCGCCACAAATATCGTCTGAAAAATACCACCGGGCTGTCACTCAATGCGCTGGTGGATTTCGACGAGCCAGTGGTTATCTTGAGCCACTTGCTGGTGGGCTCCGAAGGCACACTCGGGTTTATCAGCGCGGTGACTTACGACACGGTGATCGACCACCCGAACAAGGCGTCGGCGCTGATCGTGTTCCCGGATGTAGAAACCTGCTGCAACGCCGTCACTGTGCTGAAAAGCCAACCCGTATCGGCGGTGGAACTGCTGGACCGTCGCAGCCTGCGCTCGGTGCAGAACAAGCCCGGCATGCCGGCTTTCGTACAACAACTGTCGACCAATGCCTGCGCCCTGCTGATCGAATCCCGCGCCGCCTCTTCCACTTTGCTCCAGGAACAACTGACGCAAATCATGGCGTCACTGACGGGCTTCCCGGTGGAGAAGCAAGTCGACTTCACCGAAGACCCGGTGGAAAACGCCCGGCTCTGGGCGATCCGCAAGGACACCTTCCCTGCCGTCGGTGCGGTGCGCAAAACCGGCACCACGGTGATTATTGAAGACGTAACTTTCCCAGTGGAACAGCTGGCCAGCGGCGTCAACCGCTTGATCGAGCTGTTCGACAAACATCACTACGACGAAGCGATCCTTTTCGGACACGCCCTGGAAGGTAATCTGCACTTCGTCTTCACCCAAGGCTTCAATAGCGCGGAAGAAGTCGCACGCTACCAGGCGTTCATGGACGACGTCGCGCAGTTGGTGGCCGTTGAATTCGGCGGCTCGCTGAAGGCTGAACACGGTACCGGTCGCAACATGGCGCCTTTCGTCGAGCTGGAATGGGGCAGCGACGCTTACCAGTTGATGTGGCAGCTCAAACGCCTGCTCGACCCTAACGGCATTCTCAACCCGGACGTGGTGCTCAGCGACGATCCGCAGATCCACCTCAAGCATCTGAAACCGTTGCCGGCCGCCGATGAGATTGTGGATAAGTGCATCGAGTGCGGCTTCTGCGAACCGGTGTGCCCATCGAAAGGCCTGACGCTGACCCCGCGCCAACGCATCGTGATCTGGCGTGACATCCAGGCGAAGAAACGCACCGGCACAGACACCGCCGAACTGGAACAGGCCTACGAATACCAAGGCATCGATACGTGCGCCGCCACAGGCCTGTGTGCACAACGTTGCCCTGTAGGCATCAACACCGGCGAGCTGGTGAAAAAGCTCCGCGGCCGCAAAGCAACGCATACGAAAACCGCCAACTGGATTGAAGGAAATTTCGCCACCACATTGCAAGGCGCACGCTTCACCCTGCATGTCGCCAACGGTGCGCGGATGCTGTTGGGAGCGCCACGCTTGGCAAAGCTGTCAGCAACGTTGACGCGCTTATCCAAAGGCCAGGTCCCACAATGGACCAACGCCATGCCACAGCCGGAAAGAGCCATCCGTTTCAGCCCGACCGTGTCGGACGAGCGGCCTCGGGTGGTGTACCTGGCGGCCTGCGTGTCGCGAGTCATGGGCCCGGCAGCGGGCGATAAAGAGCAAATGTCGCTGTACGAAAAAACCCGTGGCCTGTTGGAAAAAGCCGGTTACCAGGTAGTTTTTCCGAACAACCTGGACAACCTCTGCTGCGGGCAACCGTTCGCCTCCAAGGGTTACGCCGAACAGGCTGA
This sequence comes from Pseudomonas sp. JV414, assembly GCF_032424305.1. Taxonomy (NCBI): domain Bacteria; kingdom Pseudomonadati; phylum Pseudomonadota; class Gammaproteobacteria; order Pseudomonadales; family Pseudomonadaceae; genus Pseudomonas; species Pseudomonas sp. JV414. The sequence goes on from NZ_VYKC01000007.1 coordinate 239,879, forward strand.
ACACAAACGCCAGGAACTGATCGGCGCACTGCTACACGCCAGTCGCGGCGGGCTCGACCCGATCTACTGCGACACCAGCCCTTGTACCTTGCGGCTGGTTCAGGACTTGGGCGAGGTGCGGCTGGACCTGTACGACCCGGTGCGTTTCATCCGCACTCACTTGATGGATCGTCTCGATTTCACCCCCCAGGAAGCGCCGATCGCGGTGCATGTCACGTGTAGCACTCAGCATCTCGGTGAGAGCCAGGCGCTGATCGATCTTGCGCGCAAATGCAGTAAAAACGTAGTCATCCCGGAAGGCATTCATTGCTGCGGTTTTGCCGGTGACAAGGGCTTCACCACCCCGCAATTGAATGCCCATTCGTTACGCACGCTCAAGGACGCGGTACAGCAATGCAGTGAGGGGATTTCCACCAGCCGTACCTGTGAGATTGGTCTGACGCAACACGGCGGAATTGACTACCACGGGCTGGTCTATCTGGTGGATCGAGTGACACAGGCCAGGGCGACCTGAAGAAAAATAGAACCCTGACGCATCGTCGCAGTCCACCGATCAAGTCCCGCAAACGTGGGACCTTTCCCAAAATTGGCAGCCCGTCCTGATGGCCAGCGATGCCTGGACCCTCAGTTCAAGGAGATACACATGAAACGCTCTGTACTGTTAGGTCTGTTCGTTACTGCCTCAATGCTGGCGTCTCCCTCGTTTGCCGCCGAAGACCTCTGTGCGGTCAACTTGAAAACCATCGAAAATGCCAAGTCACAGACTCCCCCAGAGATGACTGATCAGGTAATGGAAAGCGTCACGAAAGCCAAAGCCGATCAGGCAAAAGGCACCAAGGAAGGGACCGATGATTGCATAGCCGAGACCGAACAAACTATCCAGCAACTCAAGAACGCGAACAAAGGCGGGAAGTAATCCAGCACAAGGCCAACCTTCGGGTTGGCCTTCTGAGCCATGTAAACCCTAAGCTTGCGGAGCATCAGGCAGACTCACGACTGCTTCGCGGCCGAACGCAGCCTCGCGAGCTCGGCAGCTGCAACAGATTGCATTTCGTCTTAACTGACTGGCATCAGGCGTTTCTTGTCCCTTTTTCACACCCGCATCCCGGAAAAATCTTTCACCCCATCGCCAGCAAAAACAGAACCCTTGCCCACCCCCACAGTCCATTTGTTAAGCCCCAATCAGCGTGGCCCATCCCTACCCCCGTTCCAGGAGATACCCATGAAGCGTTCCGCCCTGGCTGGACTGCTCATCGCTGCAACAATGCTGGCCTCCTCCGCATACGCCTCAAACGATAGCGATCAATGCGTAATGAAGCTCCAGGAAGTCAACAGCAAGCTGTCCAGCGCAGCCACGCTGGACGCCGCCACCAAAGGTGTCGTCATCACCAAAGTCGAACAAGCCAAGGCCGCCCACGCTGCCAACAATGACAAAGAGTGTGTTTCCCTGACGCAGCAGGCGCTTCAGGACATTCAAAGCCACTTGAATAGCCATTAGCGCCGGGCCAGATAACACGCAGGTAAGGACAGAAGGTCGACTCGCCGCGCGCATTGGCGTACACTGCGCTTGCCTGCTGGTTACACACAGCAGGTTCGGGGCCGTTTAGGATTCGACGCCGGTTGCGAAACTTTAGGTGCATGCCGAGTTGGTAACAGAACTCGTAAATCCACTGTTGCAACTTTCTATAGTTGCCAATGACGAAACCTACGGGGAATACGCTCTCGCTGCGTAAGCAGCCTTAGCCCTTCCCTCCTGGTACCTTCGGGTCCAGCAATCATCAGGGGATGTCTGTAAACCCAAAGTGATTGTCATATAGAACAGAATCGCCGTGCAGTACGTTGTGGACGAAGCGGCTAAAACTTACACAACTCGCCCAAAGCACCCTGCCCGTCGGGTCGCTGAGGGTTAACTTAATAGACACGGCTACGCATGTAGTACCGACAGCGGAGTACTGGCGGACGGGGGTTCAAATCCCCCCGGCTCCACCAATCCGAAAACAACAAAGCCCGCCAAGTGCGGGCTTTGTTGCATCTGGGGTTTGGTAAATTGCCGCCCACCCCGCATCCCCTGTAGGAGCGAAGCTTGCCCGCGAAGAGGCCAACCAGACCAGCACAAATCGCCCGCGGCCAAAGATGCAACCGTCGCCGCGACCGCCCTCGGAAATGCCCCGCGCCAAGCCCTCCTGATCATCGACGTGCAGCCAGGTTTCGCCCCAATGGCTTAACGATGGATCGGCACCCTGCCCCGGACGATGACAACCTCATCCAGACCGACCGTATCTTCATCAAGCACGTTTATGCGCCTTCCCCGGAAACCATCGATTATTTGAAATACCCTGAAGGTGGATCGTGGTGTGCAGCTGTCAGACGGAGACCTGCTGCCTGGCGGCTGAGTTTGCGCTGTTTGATGCGGGATGCAGCCGACGTTGATACCGATCTAACGGTGGGTTCGTCGCTGGATCGGACGGGAGGGTTGGGAATTAGGCTTTGGCAGCATCACTTCAATCGCACGGTGGAGATGAGTGAGGTGTGACGGGAACTGCCGTAGAGTGATCAGGAGGAGGAGGAGGAGGAGGAGGAGGACACGATTGGATGACTATGCCGGTACTGAATTAATCATGGTCTGGCCCCTTTTTTCCACGGGCTCCAAAGCATAAAAAACCCGCGCTGAGCGCGGGTTTAGAAAATTTCTCAGGTTACTTTTGAGAGAAGGCGACCAAGATCTCATGCACGCTGGGCTTACTATCCAGCTTACGCAACATCAGATCGTACTGGCTTGCATCCTTTAGCTGACGAGCGGGACGGATCTGTTGATTCTCAAAGCTCAACGCATCTCTTGCGACAGCAGATGCTGAAGGTTTCGATGGTTGTGGCAATGAGAAAATCATATCTGGCTCCATTATTCTGCTCGCTTAAAGAATCGAGGGTTCAATTCGGGTTTGAAATAGTGCTTCCTGTCGATCCATACAAATCCGTCATGTTTGCTAATGACAGCGACGTCAATCGGACCGGAAACCGACTCGCTTGGCCGAGTCACCCTTTCTTTCAGTGACTCTAGCTCAATTAAGCTCTTTGCCAAGCCTGCCATATCTGGCAGCGGAAGCGAATGTATAATATTGGATAGTGGAAATACATGCTGGTTTCGTATCTGCTGGTACCATCGGTCGGTGTGCTCGATATGCGCCTCCTGCACAAGGGTACCCAAACGCTCCTCGGTTAGCGGCTCTTGAGCACCACATTCAGCCATCACTCTTGCGCCTAGGTCCGTCAACGCTTGATTGGTCGAACCGTAGATGGAGCCGAGTACATCCGGCGCCACCCCCATGCGAAATGTGTCGATCATGTGGGTAGTAGCGAAGGGTTGGATCACTGCAGGCGAATTGGCATCCATCACCCTTGGCTCATTGCGAGAAAGAATCAGCCTGTCACCGAGAAACCCGTAGCAATCGTAGACCTCGAGCGCCGGAAAATAATCCTCCTTCCCGTAACCAGCAATCACCACACCGGTTTGATCTGCATATTGGATGAATTGTTTCACTGCGAGTTTGACTAGGGTGCCGATGAATCGCGGTATTAGGAACACGCGCGACTCTGACTGTATAAATAGAGAAATGGCGGTAGGCGCTTCCTTCGTTAGCTCCTCTGTCGTCTTAGCCGTCGCATTTGCAATGTCTGCTTCTGTGAGCAGTTGAGGAAGCTCCATTGCTTCAACCTGCGCCTCTGCCAGCGTCAGCGCAGCCTCGATTTCTTCATCAGATTTATCCGCAAGCGCTTCAAGCGTATCCACTTCTGCCTGTCCGGCGATTAGCATCTGAAGACGGAATAGAGCCGCACCTACCAGATTTAAAAGCGCTTTATTTTTGGTTTCTTCTGAAAAGAGCTTGTCGTTGTGCTGCAGAAACTCAAAAAAACGCTCCGGGTACGTTTCCAAGCGGTCAAACTGATCGTGGTTAAGGGTTTCTCGAAATGCTTTTATAGGTAGCTCCCAAGGAACACCTTGCAACCCGGCCGATCCATAAATCATCAGTCCTACCGGGCCTCCTCGGGAAAGCTCGTACAGTTTGTTAGCGCCTTTGAAATACCTACGCTCTTGATTCCCGTCCTTCCAAGATGTGACGGTAACGGCGCTATCGGCAGCCAACACAACGGCCGTACGGCTCATAATTGCGATCTCAGCTGTCATTCCTAGCTCTCTGATAATTGTTTTTAGTGAACGGCCCTGACGTCTTGGTGCCCTTAATGAACATTTTGAAAATTTGTTGCTAGCCATTGAATAGCTGGGAAATCTAACCATTGACTGCACGCTATACAGGGCTGATGGACAAACTTTGGTCCCCACCCTTCCTAACCGTCAACCGACAAAATGCGTAGGAATTACATCCCGGTAACTGTAGCTCGGTTCCGAGAGATCGATTTTCCGTGTGCCGCTCTCGGCAAAGCCGAATCCATTAATCTCTTGATAAGCGCGTACTCACCGTCCTAGGAAATTTCCCGCAAAACGCATCGACTTCCATGAACTGGCGGGCGCCGCTCATCGAGGATAGCCTTCAAGTGTCGCTGCAAATCAGCGATTGGGCTTTGACAGGCCGAAAAGTGTAACCTTTCACTCCTCCTGATCAGGCAGCATGCTCACGCGCATGCAGTCTCGTTTATGGCGGCTGTGCGTGGGGCATCTTCGGGTGCACCGGGTTCCTACACTACCGGTCTGTCAACCCGCGCACAGCTGCCACCCAATTCTGTTTGACAGCAGAGGGGTGGCCGCCTCCAAAACTAGTGTAGGAGCATCAACATGAAGAAGATCACCCCCAACCCTCCAGAAACCGATACCTCTTCGGAACCCGAAACCCTCGACCTGACCCAACTCTCCAAAGCCACCCAACGCGCCGTCAGCGCCCGCTTGCGCGACCCGAAACAGCCCGATCCCGTGAGCCATGTTTTCACCATTCTCCCCGACGTCGACACACCCACCCTGCTCGCTCACGCCAGTGAAACCCTTGCCTCCATGAATGTCATGACCACCGACTTGGCCGACCAGCTCGAAGGCTCGCATCGCAACGTGGCGTTGGCGACCCAGCAACTGGCCGTGTTGGCCGAGATGTTGATCTATCGAGCGCTGGATAACCTCGATTCGCCCACGCCGGCGGTCACGCCCGTCTGCCACTGAGTGATCACGCTCGTTGATCGAAATGGAGGTTTTGTCATGGATCGATACATGCCGGTCACCGGCATCGACTGCACCATTGCGTCGCTGCTGATCGACACCGAAGCACCGCTGGATGTGCTGCATGAAACGGCGGCCTACCGCATCCGCACCGCGACTCAATTGCTGGAGAGCTTCGCCGCGAACGAAGGCGTTTACAGTGAACTTGCGCGGGTGTTGGTGACTTCGTTGCGCGATGGCTGCGATTTGCTGGATGTGGTTGGGCGAAGGTTACAGATGCAGGTTTCGGCGTCGTAACGAACCCGGCATAGGAAATCGTTGCCGCTCCCCAACACAAAAAGGCACCTGACGAGCATATCGCAGGTGCCTTTTTTGGATTTGAGCGGGTAGGGATATTCCGAATACGTGACATCGGGAGCTGAATGTTACGTATGCGGGAGCACCTCAATGAACGCAGAGCAGCCACGCTTCGCCCAAGTGTGAAAAGGATTTCTCTGACAGATTAGAGCCACGTCATCCTGGGAAATTTCCCGCAACCCGTAGCGACTTCCATGAACTGGCGAACAAGGTTTCCGGAAGATAGTCTTCATTCTTCGCTACAAACCCTGCGGACGGTTTTGACAAGCCGAAACAGCGTAAGGATCCCTAACCCCATGGAACGCCCTTATGAAAAAAATCACCCTGCATTTAGTTGAAAATCCGGCCACTTCAGAGCCTGAAGCCCTCGACCCAACCCAAGTTCCCCAAGCCACCGAACGCGCCGTCAGCGCCCGCCGGCGCAACCTGAACAGGAACATCTTCAGCGTCCGCCCCGACGTCGACACGACCACCCTGCTCGCTCATGCCAGCGAAACCCTGGCGTCCCTCAACGTCATGACTTTGGACTTTGCCAACCAACTCGAAGGCTCGCAGCACAATGTGGCGCTGGCTCTTCATCAGTTGACGGTGTTGACCGAACTTTTGGTCAACCGAGCGCGGGATAACATCGATCCGAACGGGTCGGTGGCCGTGGGCAAGCCTCCCGTTTTTCACTGAGTGATCGCGCTCGTTGATCAAATGAAGATTTTGTCATGGATCGATACATGCGACGGTCACAGACACAGGTTTCGGCGTAGAAAAACAAAATGGGCGACCTCATTGAGGTCGCCCATTTTTGCGACTGCTACCGCGTATCCTTCGGTTCCACATCTTGAAGCCAAAACTCTGAACACTCTCATGGCCGCTCAGCGCTTTATCTGTAGCCACATACAAATCACGTATATGCCCAACCAAAAACGTCCAGAACGCCGGTTCATTAACGGTTTGATTTACCAACTCTCCCGGCAGGAACCACCCCAGGCCGCAGAGCGAAAGCTACGATTTTGTCCGCATAGATTTCTTCGTGGGTTTCAGCCTGCAAGATCAGACCGCTTGTGCCCATTTCGACGCCATAAGGATTAAGCAACTGCATTGGCTGTGGCTGATAGCTCGGGATGGAGCACACGTCGATGTTAATGCGCCGTGCCGGCAGATCTTTGCGCCCTGGTCTGGTTTGAACCTTCAGTTTCCAGGTGTCGACATTCCCTTCCTCACGAACAGGCTCACCGACTTCAAAACTTCAAGGCCATATTTGGTTTTCAGTGTGGTGACCAATACATGGGCAAGCTCGGTCAGGCTCTCGCGATTGAAATCTGCACCACCGGTAAAATCCAGGTCCTCACTTAAACGGTTAGAACCGTAGCAAGCACGCAAACAGGTATCGCCAATAAAGGTCAGTTTGGCGAGCATGCCAGCAGAACTCAGCGCCAACATGATGTCGTGGTGCAGCAATTCCTTTTCTACCACGACCCGCAATGGCGCCAGATCCTGCTTGTTTTTTAGCGCCTCAGCAAAGCAATGATTTTCGTGTCTCTTCGTGGCAATACCGAGAAGGCTTCCATCCACATGAATTTTTCTTCACCCAACCACCTCTCTCCAACCTGTACATTCCCCTCGCTCATTCAAGAAACTACGGTTTGCCCGCTCTCCCGCGGGCTTTTTTTTGCCTGCCGTTTTGTTAGCGGTCAACTCAAGTGACCGGTGCACCAACAACCTCTGGCAATTCCTACAGGCATTTCAACCGGTACAAATACGTATCCTGCTCCCCATGCGGCTCCGAATACCGCGCCCGATAACACATCCTGATCAAACCAAAACCAGCCGCTTCAGCCAGGCGCTGACTCGCCCTGTTGGCCGAGGCCGTGGTCAGATAAAACGTGAAACCAGGCATGCTTTTGATCAGTGCTTCGAGCGCCGTGCGCATATAACCTTGGCCCGAATACTCGGAGTTGACCCAGTAACCGACGACATATCGGTTGCGCCGCCGGGGCTTCAAGCCAATGCAGCCGATGATCGCGTGCGCTGCATCGTCGACGATAAACAACCGCCGCTCACCTGTTTCGCTCTTGAATTCATCGACCGCACGCGCGAGGAACGATCGGGCTTCGTCCTCAGTGGTATAGGGTTTTGCCCAGGGCAGAAATTCGGAATGGGTCGTAAAACTGGCGTTCAGCGCATGCTGCAACGCTTTACACCATTCGGGGTCGGGGGCACTCAATCTCAATCTGTGAGCGCCAACCGTCAGCGCAAGCTCCATTGCATCGTCCTTAAATACAAACTCCCTGACGTCAGACAATAACAGCGCCAGGAAGGACGCTGCTACTCAGGAGTTCAACTGGATCGCAACCTCACCGCTCCAGTTCGGGATGAGGAATGAGGAATGATGGTGAAGCTCATTCAGTGGTCACCGAGCGCCAGTCAGAGGCTTCGATGAAACCGAGCATGCGCGGCGGCTGAGACTTTTTGGCGGAGATAAACAGAGAAGCGCCGTAACCAAGGGTCGCGGTCGGTAACTTGAGGTCTTTTTCGAGTTGCGCCATGCATTCACTGTGGGTCACCAGAATCAGGTTGCGCCCGGCCACCTTGTGCGCCAGGGCATCGCGCAGCATGCTGCCCCTGCAACGGATCAACCAGTCTTCACCGACGCCGACCTTGTTGAACATGTAACCGGCGGTTTGCGCCGTACGCATCATCGGGCTGTTATAGATGTCGGCTTGATCCAGACCCAAATGCTCGAACTGCGCGCCGACACTCACCGCCACGCTACGGGAGCGATCGGTGATGCCATCATTGCCGCTCAGGCAGGCAGCCGTGGAGTGATCGCAGCGCTCGACGTGACGCATCAGCACGATCATGTCGCCCTTGGCCCAACCGGTCGCCAACGCACGGGCACCCGCCACGTTGCCATGGGCCAGGTCAGGGACGGCGGCGGGCCGCAACAGCCAAACCGTCAGCGGAATAACCAACAAGGCAGATGCCAGCACGACTGCGGCGTTTCGATAACGAGCCAAAGGGCTCAGATCGATCGAGCGTTTTATCCCGAACAGACTCAGTCTCAATTCCACATCAGGCCGCCTCGCCGGCATGCACCACTTTCATTTGATGCGCGAGGGTAAAGAGGCGCACGTCGGCAGCCAGTGAAACTCATGTGAAAAAAAGCTTAAGCCCCCAAAAACCTTGTTACAGAATCGATGCAGCAAAACCTTTCAGATCTCGGAATTGCTGCCGATACACACCTGCTACCCCCTTGCTGGCTCTTAAAACAACAATCTTCCAGCCAACCGACGATCAAGAAGCACAACGTTCCTGGAGGAATATTGATGAATAGCTGGTTCGGTAATATCAGCGTGAACCTGAAACTGGGCTTGGGATTCGGCCTGGTCCTGGCACTGACCTGCGTCCTCGCCCTGACCGGCTGGAAGAGCCTGGGCGGGTTGATTGACCGCAGCAACTGGATGAGCGATATCACTCAGCTCAACGCCGGCCTGACCAAACTGCGCGTGGTTCGCCTGCAATACATGCTGACCAACGGCGACGAAACCGCCGCACAGAATGTGCAGACCACCCTCGACGGTTTCATCGCTCAGCAACAATCGTTGCTGTCGACATTCAAAAGCCCGGAAAACGTCAAGCTGCTCAAAGAGCAGAGCGCGACCATCAGCGCTTACCAGATATCCCTGAACAAAATGCGCAGCGCCTACCGCACCGGTAACAGCGCCCGCGACGCCATGGGCGCCAATGCTGAAACCGCCAGCAAGTTGATCGAAGCAATCAGCACCCGCGTGCAGCAAATGCCCCTGAGCGACCAACGCTTCGAACAGTTCCAGGCCATCACCGCCGCCAAGGAAGCGTTCATCCTGGCTCGCTACGAAGTGCGTGGTTACACGGCCAGCACCAACGCCGAGACAGAGCAAAAAGCCGTCGCCCAACTGGACACGGCCATCGCCAGCCTGAAACCGCTCAACGTACATTTCGCCGAGACCCAGCAAGACGCTCTGCGTCAGCTGGAAGCCGCGCTGAGCAATTACCGCAGCGCCTTGCAAGCGTATAAAGCCGCCAACACCGATGCGGTGCAGGCGCGCAAGGAAATGACCGAACAGGGCGCCACCATCGTGACCCTGAGCGACCACCTGTATCAGATCCAACTCGACCGCCGCGACGCCGAAAGCGCCCAGGCCCGCACACTGCAACTGATCAGCACCTTGCTGGCATTGCTGGTGGGCGTCATTGCCGCCGTGATCATCACCCGTCAGATCACCGGCCCGTTGCGCGAGACCCTGGCCGTGGTCGAGCGCATCGCCAGCGGCGATCTGTCCCAAGACGTCAAAGTGACTCGCCGCGACGAACTCGGCGTGTTGCAACAAGGCATCGCACGCATGGGCGTGACCCTGCGCGATTTGATCAGCGGTATCCGCGATGGCGTCACCCAGATCGCCAGCGCCGCTGAAGAACTGTCGGCCGTGACCGAGCAAACCAGCGCCGGGGTCAACAGCCAGAAGATCGAGACCGATCAAGTGGCCACCGCCATGCACGAGATGACTGCCACGGTGCAGGAAGTCGCGCGCAACGCTGAAGAAGCGTCCCAGGCCGCAGCCGCCGCTGATGGCCAAGCGCGAGAAGGCGATAAAGTGGTCAACGAAGCCATCGCCCAGATCGAGCGCCTGGCCAGCGAAGTGGCGCGCTCCACCGAAGCCATGAGCGTGCTGCAGCAGGAAAGCGACAAGATCGGCAGCGTCATGGACGTAATCAAGGCCGTGGCCGAACAGACCAACCTGCTGGCCCTCAACGCCGCCATCGAAGCGGCCCGTGCCGGTGAAGCCGGTCGTGGTTTTGCCGTGGTGGCCGACGAAGTTCGCGGCCTGGCCCAGCGCACGCAGAAATCCACCGAGGAAATCGAAGGCCTGGTGGCCGGTCTGCAGAACGGCACCCAACAAGTGTCGGCCGTGATGAACAACAGCCGCGCCCTGACCGACAGCAGCGTGGCGCTGACCCGCAAGGCTGGCGTGTCACTGGAAAACATCACCCGAACGGTGTCCAACATCCAGTCGATGAACCAGCAGATCGCTGCCGCCGCCGAGCAACAAAGCGCCGTGGCCGAAGAGATCAGCCGCAGCATCATCAACGTACGCGACGTGTCCGAACAGACCGCCGCCGCCAGCGACGAAACCGCTGCGTCCAGTGTTGAACTGGCGCGGTTGGGTAATCAGTTGCAGATGATGGTGAGTCACTTCCGGGTGTAACAGCGTGCCCCAGACCCGCCAGTATCGTTACTGGTGAGTCTGGGGTTTACTGGCAAACCTCCCGACTATTCGCCGTTCAAAATCCTACAACCTTCCCACCCCATTCCTCCCGCCAAGTAGCGAAGTTTCCCGTTCCCACTGAACGAAGAAGCTGACAGCGCTCCCGCCTGCCACACCGTAATGTCGATCTCTCCACCTCCTCAGAGACGCATCGGCATGGTCGACACCCCCTCAACCGAGAGCAACGCAAAATCCTTACTCGATACATTGATCAAGGCCTACGCCCCCGAAGACAAAACAGCAGAATTTGAAAAGCGCTTTAAAGAAAAGCTCGGGCTTACCTCGGTGTTCGATATCACCGGGATGACCGAAGCCGGTTTCAAGGATCATTTAGTTAGCGCGTTCGATAACGACGAGATGTTCAAGGTCCATGCTGGCAGCATCGCCGGTTCGCTCTACAACGACGCCAGATGTTACGCGGCCCAGATCAGCCACCTCTATCGAGAGCAGCGGACGTCAGACGGAACAGCACAGCATCAATGGCATCCCCTGGGCATTCGTGCGATCGAGAAACAGGGCCCCACCTATACTCATCTGTTCAAAGAGAATTGGGACGACGCCTGTAAAAATGATTCGATCGCCGCCATCGATTCACCGGTCGCCTACCTTAGAGCGCTGTACCGGTTTGCCCTGCAACTGGAATCCAGCGTCTCGCAATTACCGGATGAAAAAACCAACCGAATCCCATTGGCAAAACGTCGCCCGGATCTCGCCGATCTGTCGATTGATCAGCAAAGCACCTTCACTGCGCAACCGATGCTCGGAATCGTCAATGCGATTCTGGACAAAAACATTCAGAAGGCGCTGCAGACCACCGATGACGAAGGCAAGTCGACCTATGAGGTTCTAGCGCATAGGTATTACCCCTTTGCCCTTCCGTATGAGTTTTTCCACCATCAGTGCCTACTGGGGCTGAGCGCGAACAAACCGACGCTCGGAGAGCTGAACTATCTCATCAGCGATTCCCTCCCTATCACGCCTTCCAGAAATTCTTCGTACGGCAAGGTGCTGGAGACTGCGTCTCATGAAGCTCAGATGCTGATGTCCGGGCTTGGTCCGAAACAGCAAGCGCTGCTGACAGCTTGGGCCGAAAAAATCCTGACAGATGAGGTACACGAACGGCCCACCCCCGAGGAACGCAAGCGCAAAGACAGCTACTGGGAAAAAATCTATGGCTTCACGTCGATTTCCGACCTGAAAAAAATACCGACCTTTCTGGAGCGAACCGAACTTGAAGCCGAGCAAATGGAAGCATTGCTGGCACAAGGTAAATCTGCGCCTCGCACATCTCCTCATTACTCCTTGGGGGCACCTTTTTCCCGGCCCTATGGCGCCCGTTATGTAAACGGCCCTGTCGCTGCCGATGATAAAAGCATGACGTTGGACAACGAAAACAGGCCCGGCGAAATAGCCAATGCGACCGAGGATAAACTCGAACGCCTGCATCGAATGATCCGCCTCCAGCGCTGGCTCACAATTCCGTTCAACGAGCTGGACACCCTGATGTGCAGCGCATTGGAATCTCAGTTGCGAGCCAATGCAAAGATGCAACTCGACAGCTATGTCATTCGAGCTCTCGGTGTTTATCGTTTTTTTAACCGGCGGTACTCGATCACGGCTGAAGACTTTGCAGCGCTGCTACACCAGATATCCCCATGCGCTACCGGCGACAATACGTCCCTATTCGATAAGGTATTCAATAAAGCCCGGCTGTTCGAAAAGCCACTGAAGCTCGATGGTCGAGCCTTCCAGGCGAACGATTCGGACCCGGTCTCTCACACCATTCTCCAGCACTTGAGCGTCAGCCTGGGCCTGCCTCTGACAGAGGACTCACTTTTTCGGGTCGTCAAAAACACGCAGAAATACCTGGGTTCGCTCAAGTGTGACTTGCTCACGCTGTCGTCCATTTATCGCCAGGCACGGACCGCGCGGATGTTCGGCCTTTCGATTGCCGAACTGTCGACGCTGGAAAATTTTCTGGGAGGGGAAAGTATTTCAAGGTGTCTGGTAACCGGTAACACCGGCAGACGGACCTTTCAGATCAGGGGCCAAAAAGCAGATCAGTATTTCGAGCTGGTCGCGCATTTTCAGCTACCGGAGGGCGGCGATCCGGGTGAAGCTACCCTGCTTGCCGGGTCAACCCTGCGAACCAATACTTCATGGTTTGCCGACACCACGACAATCAAAAAACTTGATGTCAGTTTAATCCCTGAGTCAGGCGACGAGGAACGACCGTGGATCACCATTGACCAGATTCAAACCACCGACTCGACCAGTGCCACATCACTGGAGGGCCAAAACATCAAGTGGCATGGTGCCGGTTTCGATGAGCTTACCCACCGCAAATGTACGAACATGATCCTGCAATCAATCCGTGGAGAAGGGTCTTTAACTTCGATTGGCACCTTTTCTGGCGAGATCGATAAAGTCGTTCTGAGTGTCCCCCCTCAGGAAGCTTCTGCACTCAACATTCTCGATATCCTGATGCAGTTGGACTGGATAACCCGCTGGATCAAAGAGTCCGCCTATGACATCCCCATGCTGCAACGTGTTCTTGAACTGCATCCCAATGACGACTATCTCTTGGGGGATTTGCAGCATCACCTCACCAAACTTGTCGCCGAAACGCGCCAGTGCGCGGTAACCGCTCAAGAATTGGCGACGTTGGCACTGCCGGAAAACATTGATTGGCAGGCGAAGCTGGCGAGTACCCTACTCGATGATAAAGGTCTGGTAAAAAATTTCGCCCCCTCGATCAAAGACGATGTACCGCAGAAGCTGACAAATGCGCTGGATAAAATCTTTGTTGAGTTGACGCTGGATGCGGATCCCGACAAAGACCTCAGGCTCAAGAACGACTGCACACAAAAACTTAAAAACCTTCTGCTGCTCGCCCATGATCGTCAGCAGCACCTGATCGAAGCGTTTCTGCAGGAAACCTTTCTGCTGCCCATGAATTGTGCAAAGGATGTAGTGATATGGGCGAGAACCTCGGTCCATAAAGTTCTCACCAAAGCCCTGGACATTGAAGACCCATACAAACTTGCGCACAAACTGCACCCGCTTCTGCGTCACACCGAAGCCGCAGTTCGGTTGCAGCTGAGCAACAAGGCCTTGCGCGCGCTCCTGAACACTGCCCACTGGCTGGACACACCGGATGGACAGCTGAGGCTGTCGTTCAAAACCTTGTATCTGTTCGATCGCTTCAACCACTTCATGAATACTTACCAGCAGCCGGAAGAAAGCCTGCTGAGTTACCTGGAGTTCGCGAACGCTTCCGGTAGCGAGGGAAGTGTCGTCAACGACCGTCTGGCCCAATTAATGAAATGGACCACGGCTGAAGTCACCATGCTCACCTCGAAGCTGATGTTCAAGCAGGCCAGAACCATGAGAGACATCGATTGGGTCATGCGCTGCCACAACGCTTGCAAAGCCACCGGGCTTAACGCGACCGCCCTGCTAAATGCAGCATCCCTCGACAACAACAGTCCAGTCGTTCAATGGAAAACCGTCGGTGAAGCCGTCATGGTGGCCAGTCGCTAATCCCACTACATGCTCAAGGAATGAACATGTCTGTCGCTATTGAAAAACAGCTGAATGAAAGCCTGCGTGATGCGCAGCTCGGGCTCTATCTGTCAGCGATCGCCCCGAAAGACGAAACCCTGAAATCCCTGAAAATCGCAGAGCACCTCAAAACGGCCAATGACCTTTACCAGTATTGGTTACTTGATGTGCTGGTCAGTCAAGACGTGCCAACCAGCCCGGTTGCCTGTGCCATTGCCAGTCTTCAGCAATACATCAACAGTATTCTGGCCAACATGGAACCGGGGTATCACACCGCACAGATTCCAACCGATCACGTCGACACCTGGCGCAGCGTCATACATCACTACCAGGCCTGGGCGGCCAATCAGCGCCTGTACTATTTCCCTGCGACATACCTTGATCCGACGCTTCGCAAAACCAGAACCGAAAGCTTCGAACAACTGGAAAACGACCTCAACCGCAACCAGCTCACTGCCGAGTCCGTGCAAACGGCTGTGCTGGCCTATCTGACCAGGCTGGAAGAAGTGGCCAACCTGGAAATCGTCAACGGTTACATTGACGGAAGCGATTTCGCCAACAGCACTTATTACTTCATTGCCAAGTCCCGTGCAGCCAATACCTGGTACTGGCGTTCGCTGGACATGGCTTGTCGCCCCTTTGTGCCCGGCTCCCGGTCGGCCAAATATGATGCACCGGAACCACAAGCGTGGTCTGACTGGCACCGCATCAATCTACCTGTTTGCGACAGCACCCTCGAACACACTATCCGTCCGGTCATGTTCAACAATCGCTTATATGTGATCTGGGCTGAATGCATCTTTCAGGATCAGGCGGCCAACGAAGAAAACAAGGACAACACCAAGCCTTTGTTTCGTCTGAACATGTGTTTCAAGAAATATGACGGGAGCTGGAGTACGCCGCAAACATGCGTGCAAGGTTACGCGTCCAAGGAAGTTCTTAATGAACGGGATTTGACAGTGTTGCTGGAAAGCACACAGACCATTGCCATCCACGATCAATCATCTGATGTGGCGTCATTGCTTCTTGCCCTGTTTATCAATAGTCCTGCACACGTTAAGACAGGGGCTTCTCACCAGTTCTGGATTTCGGTCAGCATTGACAAGGATTGCGTTATCGCCCCGACACTAAAACTCGATGGATTGAATAGTGAAAAGGACATTTTGCTAACAGCGTTCGCCGAAACGTGGCCATCGACCAGTAAAAGATCGCTCCAGTTCAACATTTCTTCCTCTAAGTCGCTTGAGAACGTCGCCCCCCGGATCGATTCCTATCAGGACGATAAATCAGGTACGACAGAATTCATCAACTTCCAAGGCTCAAAAATAGAAAACGGCGATGCCCGGACAAACCAGCCTCGCCACCCCATCCGAATGAACATTACCTTCGCCAGGCACCTGATCGCGCGCGCGGAACAAAGCATGGACAAGTTGCTGACCTGGTCCTCTCAGCACTTGGAAGAACCACCATTCGAAAGTGGCAAACCGCTTGAAAAACTGGATTTCTACGGTGCCTACGGCCGCTACTTCGTCGAGCTGTTTCTCTACCTTCCCTGGCTGGTGGCACACCGCTTCATTCAGGAGCGCCAATACGGCGAAGCCGAGCGTTGGTTGCAGTACCTGTTCAATCCCGCCCGAAAAGCAGTCAGTGACAATAACCCTGACTACTGGAACGCGGTGCCACTGATTACCGGCACTGCTCCGAAGCCCGGTCAATCCAGCTACGCCATCCAGGGGCCACAGGATCCGCACCAGATTGCACTGAGTCATCCCGTGCACTTTCGCAAAGCCTTGTACATGCTCTATATCGATATTCTGCTCAACCGCGGCGACACCGCTTACCGCGAATTGACCCCCGACAGCCTGACAGACGCGAAGCTCTGGTATCTGCGCGCACAGAACCTTTTGGGCCCACGACCGGATATCAGGCAAACCGATCCATGGGCAGCGCTCACGTTGAAAGAATTCAGCGAGGAGCCCAATAAAAAGCTGCGTGAATTTGAAAAAAAACTGGGTAAAGACGGTAAACACCAACCGACAACTGCCGAACCAGGGTTGGCCCCTGAAGTGTGTATTCGCCCATACGTCCATTCACATTCCGCGCATGCGATTGACGCCCCGCATTCGCGCTTACCCTTCAATCCCATGCTGCTCCCTCGCTGGGAGAAGCTCGAAAGCCGCCTGCACAACCTCCGGCATAATCTCGACATTGTGGGTCGCCCATTGAGGCTTGCGCTCTTCGCGGCTCCAGCCGTTTCAGACAATCGCCTCGGCGCCAATACCCCACGCGCTGCGGAGCCCGGTATGGCCCCGCGTCTTGGCACAGAGATCCCGCCTTACCGTTTCAATGCTCTGCACGCCCAAGCCATGAGTGCGGTAGACACAGTGATTCAGTTCGGCACAACACTACTGTCGTTCATCGAACGCAGCGAACAGGCCAGTTATCAAGAGCTTCAGCAACAGCACATCTGGGATATGGCCAACTATGCGGTAGACCTGCAGACCCAGGCCCTGAAAATCAACCAGAAATCCCGGGAAGCACTACTGGCCAGTAAAGCCATCGTCGAATGCCGCCAGGATTACTACAGTCAGCTGGTCAACGAGATCGTCAATCAAGAAGAAGTAACGGCTGCGGAACTCCATTTGTCGGGGCGCATCGCTGAAGTCGGCGCCCATGTGGCTAATGCAGTCGGCCAGGGTCTGAAAGTGTTGCCCAACATATTTGGCCTGGCAGATGGCGGGACCCGCCTGGAGGGTGGCCCGCACGCCATGATGGCCATGGCTCAAGGTGTGGCAACCGCAGCCTATGGCGCTGGAGAGGCCCTGGAACGCGCCGCGCAGTATCGACGCCGCCATCAGGATTGGACGCTCGCACGTGACCAGGCAACGCTCGAAATTGCCCAGATTGATGCACAACTGGCGCTGGAAGCCGAACGAGAGACCGCCTCACAACTGCTGTTACGACAAACTCAAACCTCTTTGGCTCAAGCCCGGAGCTCCTACGACTTTCTCAGTCAGCGCTTTACCAACTCTCAGCTTTACCAGTGGTTCACCCACCAACTCTCCAGTTTCTACTATCAGGTGTATGACTCAACGTTCTCTCTGTGCCAATTCACCGAACGGAGTTGGCGCTACGAGACAGCCGACAACACCACTCAAACGTTCTTCCAGCACCAGACATGGAACAGCACCTACCGTGGGCTCGGCCCCGGCGAGCGTATGAAGTTAGGCTTGGTGAAGATGCAGAACGCTTATCTGCTGGGCAACGAGCGCGAGCTGGAAATTCGCAAGACCGTGTCGTTACGCCAACTTCACGCGAAGGAAAAGACCGAGGACAAGTCTGCGCCATCGATCAACAAACCCTGGGACGATACGCTCGCAGCAGACAAAACGTCGATCAAAGGTATTAAGTCCACCCTGGTCGATACAGGCTCGTGCGAGTTCGAATTGATGGAGTCCCTGTTTGAAAACGACTATCCGGGGCACCGTTTGCGCCGGATCAAAAGCATCAGTATTTCCCTGCCGGCTGTCCTTGGCCCTTATGAAGATATCCGTGCCACGCTGACCCAGACCGGCAGCGAAGTGGTCATGCCCGGCCCCGACAAGACGGTTATGAAAGGTCTGCGGGCCAATCAACACATCGCCCTGTCGACAGGTATCGACGATAACGGTCTTTTCACCCTGAGTTTTCAGGACGAGCGCTACCTGCCGTTTGAATACACCGGCGCGATTTCTAAATGGAAGCTGTCGTTTCCCAATCATGCCGCCCAGAAGACCACGCTTGAGTCGCTCACCGATGTCATCGTGCACGTTTGTTATACGGCCCGGGCAGGCGGGGGGGCGCAATGAGTGAGCAGACAGCATTACCTGTCCACGCCCCGTCATTGCCCAAAGGAGGGGGGGCCATTCAGAGCATTGGCAAAGGATTGGGCACCGTCGGTGCCCATGGCGCGGCGTCCTATGAGATTGCCTTGCCGATTTCACCGGGACGCGGCTTCGCCCCGTCCCTCTCTCTCAGCTATTCAAGCTCTGCGGGCAACGGCGTATTTGGCATCGGCTGGGGAATCTCATTGCCAGTTGTGGCACGACGCACCAGCACGGGGGTGCCGGCCTATACCGAAGAGGATGAGATTATCGGTCCGGGCGGGGTGGTGTGGATGCCGGAGCGCGATGCAGACGGCACCATCATTCAATCGCGCATCAGCAAATACAACGACCTGCAACTGGATACGATCTACGCGGTAGTACGTCACTTTCCCAGAGTCGAAAGCTCTTTCGAGCGCATTGAACATTGGTCCTCGGAGAGCGACAAGCCGGGTTTCTGGCTGGTGCACGGTGCGGATGGCAGCCTTCATTTGTACGGAAAACGTCAGTTATCGCGGCGCTCCGATCCACTCAATGCGAGCCGGGTCGGCGAGTGGTTGCTGGAGGAGAGTATGAACGCGCACGGCGAACACATCCTCTACCGGTACAAAGCCGAAACAAACGAACAGGGCACCACTGCCCAGCGCTATTTGAGTCATGTCTGCTACGGCAACTTCGCGGCGGATGCTCACCTTTACCTATGGACAGCAGACCGCCTCGCTACGGTGAAATGGCACTTCGAATTGCTGTTTGACTACGGCGAGCGCAGTACCGGCTACGATCAGAAACCGTCCTACACTGAGCAACAATGGCTAACCCGCGACGACCGCTTTTCCAGTTTCGCTTATGGCTTTGAACTACGTACCGAACGCCTGTGCCGCCAGGTTCTGATGTTTCACCGTTTCCCTGACGAATTGGGTGCCGACCCGGCTCTGGTTCGTCGCCTTTTGCTGGATTACCGCCAAACGCCTTTGGGGTACTGCCACTTGAGCGCAGCTCATGATCAGGCGTTTACCGATTTGGCAACCGCCGAAAATCGTCCCCCACTCGAATTCAACTACAGCGAGTTCAATCTACCTTCCGTCAGCCAATGGAAGCGGTTTGAAAACATGCCAGGCCTCAATGACGGGCAGCATTACCAGCTCGTTGACCTGTACGGCGAAGGACTGCCGGGAGTGCTTTATTCCAGTGGAAATGCCTGGTACTACCGCGAGCCCATGCGAGCCGAGGGCAAAAAAGATAGCGTGGCTTATGATCAGTGGAGCGCATTACCCGCTATCCCTGCTGCCAATGCTGCAAAACCGATGCATCAGTCACTGAGCGACCTCACCGGCAACGGACGTCTGGACTGGGTGATTACTCGACCCGGATTGTACGGTTTCTTCTCCCTCAAGCCTGATCGCAACTGGTCGGATTTCGCCACGTTCAGCCAATTCCCCCTGGAGTTTTTCAGCCCTGAAGGGCAACTGGCCGATCTGATGGGCCAGGGACTCAGTGATCTGACGCTAATCGGCCCTCGCAGCGTGCGCCTGTACGCCAATCATCGAGAAAAAGGGTTTACGGCGGCTCGCGAAGTGCCCCACGACACGCATGACGACTCCCTGCCAGTGCTCAGGCCGTCATCCACCGAGCTGGTAGCGTTCAGTGATGTTTTGGGCAGTGGCCAACAGCATCTGGTGCGCATTCGTCACAACGAAGTGAAGTGCTGGCCAAACCTGGGTCGTGGACGCTTCGGCAAAGGAGTCGTGTTGGGCTCGCCGAATATTGCCTACGAGGCATTTGACGCTTCACGTGTTCGCCTGGCAGATCTGGACGGCTCCGGTGCAACCGATTTGATCTACCTGAACGCGGGCCACGCATTGATCTTCATGAACCGTGGCGGCAATAGCTTCGACGCGCCCGTTACCCTCCCCTGGCCGGCGGGTGTGAGCTATGACCGTTTATGTCAGGTCAGCATCGCCGATCTACAGGGGCTCGGCTGTTCCAGCCTGATTCTGACCGTGCCGCACAGGACACCCCGGCATTGGCGTTACGACTTCGTCAGTGCAAAACCCTATTTGCTCACCGGCACCAACAACAATATGGGGGCTGCCGGCAGCATCAGCTACCGCAGCTCAGCGCAGGAGTGGCTGGATGAAAAAAAGAACGAGGTCAACGCCGACCGTGCGCCCGTCTGCCATGTGCCATTTGCCCTGCATCTGGTCTCGAAGCTGACCCGGCTCGATGAGATTACCGGCAACCGGCAGAGCCAGAGTTTTTCCTATAGCAGAGGCTATTACGATGGCATTGAACGCGAATTCCGCGGTTTCGGTCTGCTCTTGCAAACCGATAGCGAAACGACCGGGGGCGATACCGAGTCCCCAGGTTTCACCCTGCCATGCCTGCAAAAGCGCTGGTTCCATACCGGGCAAGCCGTTGACGCGTCACGTGGCCGTTATCACCGCGCAGACAAGCAAGCAGTAAAACTGGGCAAGACACTGCTGTGTCAGTACTCCCCTGACACGGGCAACGACACGCTCATCCTGCCACGGGATGAACTGACTAGCCGTGAAATGGCCCGCGCCCTTTGCGGACGCCCACTACGTACCGAGCTCTTCGGAGTCGATAAGCGCCAGAAAACCAGAACACTGTATTCGATTCAAGAAAACCGTTTCCTGGTTCGGCAACTACACCCCCCCGGGAAAAATCAGCGCTACGCAAGGATGTTGCCACTGCCATTGGAGTCCATCAGCTACCAGTACGAAAACATCACTGATGATCCTCAATGCCAGCACACACTGAATTTGCAGCACGATGCTTATGGCACCCTTACTCATAGTGTGAACGTCCATTACGCCCGACGCAAAACCGTCGGTGACGCAGCACCGTTCAGTGATACTGACCAACAACAATGGTGGCGCGACGCTCATGACCCGGCGCAACAGTTCTACTACCTGAACGAAACCCGTGCCGAATTCATTCATCTTGACCGCGATCAGGAATGGCGGTTGGGGCTGCCTTACCGTCAGCGCGTCAATGCCTTGAAATTTCCCAAAGCCCCCGAAGCCTTGGGCTTGACCATAAAGGACATTACTTACGAAAAGTTCGTCGAGTTCGTCAAGGGAACCGTGTGGACGACCCAATGCCTTCTGACTGCATTGAGCGTGCAACGCTACCGGCACTCTACAGATGCCCAAACCCTGCCGGACGGCGTCACTCATTTCGAGGCACTGCCCGATCATGTAGAAACAGCCGAACTGGACGAGATGGCCTTAAAGGCCTTCGATGTTTTGCCAAAAGCCTCTCGACCAAAAGGAAGACTGTTCGAACGCAGCGGCTATCAGCGCATGACCGAATTTCTCCCGCTTTCTACCGCTGTAGCAAAACTCTGGTCCGTCAAACACGGGTTCGTGACTTATGCCAGGCTGGAAGGTTTCTACCGGCCACTGAACTTGCAAGCGAACCCAAGTTTGGGTGTGACCAAGGTCCGCTACGACAACTATCACTGTCTCATCACCGAGTTCGAACAGCCAGATGGCTGCATCACCAAGGCCACCCATGATTACCGATCATTCCAGCCCCTGAGCATCAGTGATCCCAACGGCAACGTACAAGAGGGCCTCTACAACGGTTTCGGGCAAGTGTTGGCCAGCAGCTTCCACCGCAACTCCGGCAACAAACACGTCGGTTTCAAACCTGTCGCCGAATACAAACGGCCAGCATTCGACAATCCGACAGACGCCATCAAGTGGGAAAAAGACGCGCTACAGGACGCTGCCAGCACCCTCTTTTACGCGCCATTCAGCTGGATGGGCTGCATATCGGACGTAGCGTTGGCGGACAAAGACTGGCTAAACCGTTGCGTGACCCATCATGACTTGCTACCGACCGGACATATCCGTGCGTCTGCTCGAACCAGGTTGTCGGACCCTGCCCCCCTTTCTGTCGACGACGTAAAACTGAAAAGCGAACTAACCGCCTCGACACGTGAACCGGTGCACATGGCCGTCCTGATCGCCGATCGTTTTCCAGATGACGATCAGAAGCAAATTCGCATCACCGTCACTGACCTCGACGGTTTCGGTCGCACGCTCCAATACAAACAAAAGGTTGCCGAACAGCGCTGGCGTGTCAGTGAACGGGTCGAATACAACAACAAGGGATTGCCGATCCGCATTTACCGCCCCTGGTTCTCCGATAAGCACCGTTATATCGATGATGCGTCCCTGCGCACTTCCAGCCACCACGACAAACAGTTTTACGATCCGTTGGGCCGCCTTGCTTGTACGCGTCAAGCCGAACAAAACGGCGTTTCCTGCATGCGAAGGTATACCCGCCACCCTTGGTACACCGTGTACGAAGACGAAAACGACACGCTGGAAGAGGTCTTGCCCAAACCCACCGCCACTACCGGAGGTGAAGCATGAACGCACGTCTGCACAACAAGACACCGACGATCAACGCCCTCGACAGCCGCGGGCTACCTGTACGGCAAGTCGCTTACTGGCGATGCAACGCAGATGACAGCGCCCAGGCACGCATTACCAGCCAGGACCATGACCTTGCCGGACGCGTAATAGCGCAGCGGGATCCGCGACTGTTTGGAAAATTTGCGAAGGCCAATCTGACGACCCTCTACAGCCTGTCCGGCAAACCACTGCTGGTAGACAGCGTTGACGCCGGGTGGCGACTGAACCTGCCGGGGGACGCCGGACAGACACTTCGCAACTGGGACCAGCGAGGCAATCATTGGCAAACGACCTTCGATAATCAATTGCGGCCGATCACTATCAAGGAAGAGTCACCGGGGCAGCCGGCACGTATCATCGAACGCTTCAGTTACGGCGACAGCTCGAAAGATTCGGCCGCACTCAATCGATGTGGCGTGTTGATTCGCCACGACGACGAAGCAGGCACCCTGCTCATCGACGAATACTCCCCTGGCGGTAAACCCTCGCGTCAGACACGCCACTTTCTGTTGAATGCCGAATCTTTAGACTGGCCGGCAGAGGAACACAGCCGAAACCTCTTGCGAGAAACGGGCGATGGCTACAAAACGCAATGGCACTACGACGCAACGGGAGAGGTCATCCGGCAGGTGGATGCCGGTCAACACCTGCAGCGATTTTCCTTTGATGTTGCAGGCCGACTCAACACCGTGAGCCTGAAACTCAAAGATGCCGAAATCGAAAATACCCTGGTGAAGGATCTCGTTTACAACGCCTTTGGCCAGGTTGAATCGCAGACGGCCGGCAACAACGTCATCAGCCGCGCGGTATTCGATCCGGCCAGCGGTCGATTGACCTCGCTGACTGCCTCCGAATCGGACCGCACCTTGCAGTCGCTGCACTACAGCCATGACGCGGTGGGCAATGTGACGCACATCGAGGACAAGGCCCAACCAGTTCAATTTGGTAGCAATCAAAAGGTCGAAGCCGTCAGCACATTCACCTATGACAGCCTCTATCAATTGACCAGTGCAACGGGACGAGAAACGGCAGGAACAACCACTGCGCCATATGTTCCCGCGCTCGGTATTACACCCATCGATACCCGGCAACTGTTCAATTTCACCCAACACTACACATACGACGCTGGCGGTAACCTGACCGAGCTGCGCCATGTGCGGGATCGCAACAATTACACCCGAACTTTTAACGTGGCAAATCTCAATAATCGTCTGGTGTCCTGGCGCCAGGGCTCTGAATTGCCAGGCACTGCTACGACCTTTGATGACAACGGCAATCTGCAAGACTTGCAATCCGGTCAGTCGCTGCAATGGAATGCACTCAATCAACTTACCCGCGTGATGTTGCTCAAGCGTGAGGATGGCCCTGACGACCATGAACGTTACGACTATGACGGCAGTGGTCAGCGTCTTCGCAAAACTACAACCACCCAGGGTGCATCGATCACTCACACCCGAGAGGTCCGTTATTTACCGGGCATCGAAATCCGTACTCGAGGGAAGGAACGGCTGGAAGTCATAACGGTGCAGGCCGGTCGTGGCAGCGTTCGTTGCCTGCACTGGACCGAAGGCCAGCCCAAAGGTATTCCCGCAGATCAACTGCGCTATAGCCTTGATGACCATTTGGGTTCCAGCTCACTGGAACTTGATGGCAAGGCCGACTTGATCAGTCAGGAGAGCTACTTCCCATTTGGCGGAACGGCATGGACAGCGTCTCGCTCGAAGGTGGAAGCCGATTACCGGACCATTCGATATTCCGGAAAAGAACGCGATGCCAGTGGCCTCTACTACTACGGGCACCGGTATTACGCACCGTGGTTGCAACGTTGGATCAGCCCTGATCCGGCGGGGACGGTCGACGGGCTGAACCTGTATTGCATGGTGGGGAACAACCCGTTGAGATTCGTCGACCATAAGGGCCTGATGAGAGATGAAGATCTTAAAGAGTTCGAAGATTGGGGTAGAGCCCGCTCTCAGGAAATCATGGATAAGGCTAAAGGTGACTTTACCTATCGCTTGATGCCCGATGACTTCGATAAAAGATCAGATTATTTTTTAGATGAAAATTTGTTGAAAAAGGAATTCCTTGCTCACTCGTATGGCCACATCAAGTCTAGCGAAATTGGGCTCAGCGACTTTTTTAACATCCCGAAACCTCAAGGCAGCATGAGGGGGTATCGAGGGGTAGATACTCGTTACCCAGGCGACGCCCAGACTGCCGAGCACTACTTGCAATTCGGAACCTACAAGATCAGTAACACGGCTGAATATTTGACCGATGTGTCCCATCGGTACGCCGCGGCACGCAATAACATGTTCCATAATGTAATTACAGATGAAGACGTATTAAAAGATTCACCTACATTAAGCAGGCTGGCCGATAGCGCCCATGAACTGCAACAACCAACCCGGGATTGGATCGAGACCCATATCGATAAAATGGGGGGGATCATGCCGATGCTCGCTGGTGGACCCGGGACTCATGCAGAGGTCCGACTGGTGAATTCAATTGTTGCGCTCTATCCGGATAGAGCGGAAAGGATACTTTCAGAAACCACTGTATTCACAGACACATTGTCTCGGGGAGACGCCCCTCAGCCGTTCCCTGCCTGTATTAACTGTAGTGGCATTCTTCCGGAAGGAATCAGTATTCCGACCGGACGAAATGCCCCCGACTATGCGGGGTACAACGCTCGGGTACAGCAAATAAACCAGGCGCCACTTTCGCGTCGGACAACGGGACGAAACAGAAGATGACGGGATTGCCATGACTAACTTGTTCGCTCCAGACGTTGCTCGGTTCAAACACTAATCGCATTGGTAAACACCAACCGATTGCCGAACGGATCACTGATGGTCATGTCCTGGCTCCCCCAGGGCATGGCCTGAATTTGCGGGAGGGAGAACTGATACTCCTTGGCCAATAGTTGCTGCTGGAACACCTCCAGTTCATCGGTCTCGATCCGCAACGCCGAGCCCGGTGTGCTGTCGCCGTGGTGTTCGGACAGGTGCAGCACGCATTCGCCACGGGAGATCTGCAGGTACAGCGGGAAGTTTGTTTCGAAGCGATGCTGCCAGTCGATCTTGAACCCCAGGAAGTCGACGTAGAACTCCAATGCCTTGGTTTCATCGAAAATCCGCAGGATCGGGGTGGTTTTGCCGAAGCTCATGGAGTTGCTCCCAGACTGAAAAGACCCAGAGTGTAGCTGGGCTGGATGTCAGCGCTTCGGCTTGGTGACGGCTTTCTTTAAACGCGATGTGCCACTATGAGACGTAGATCAAAAGATCGCTGCCTTCGGCAGCTCCTACAGGGGCTGTGATCCTTTCGATATCACCGATCAATGAAATCCTTTCCGCAAATCCCCTTCCCGCGCCAGAAACCGTCCTTCCCTTCTTCCATTCGCCTGTCCTTCGCTGTAACTCAAGACTCCATTTACCCAAACCCCATCAATCCCTTCCGCCGCCCGTTGCGGGTCATTGAAGTCCGCCACATCGCGAATCGTCGCAGGATCGAACAACACCAGATCCGCCCAATACCCTTCGCGAATCTCGCCGCGTTCCTTCAAACCGAATCGCGCCGCCGACAGCCCGGTCATTTTGTGCACGGCGGTGTGCAACGGAAACAGCCCCACGTCGCGACTGAAATGTCCGAGCACTCGTGGGAACGCGCCCCACAACCGTGGATGGGGAAACGGGTCTTCCGGCAAACCGTCAGAGCCGACCATCGACAACGGATGCGCGAGGATTCTTCGTACGTCGGCTTCGTCCATGCCGTAATACACCGCCCCGGCCGGTTGCAGTCGGCGGGCGGCCTCGAGTATCGGCACGTCCCACTCGGCGGCGATGTCGATCAAATCCCGGCCACCCATTTGTGGATGCGGCGTGGACCATGTGATGGTGATGCGATGGGCGTCGGTGACTTGCTTGAGGTCCAGCGTCGAAGAACTCGCCGCATAGGGATAACAATCGCAGCCCACCGGGTGGGTCTTCGCGGCGTGTTCGAGGGACGCCAGCAGTTGCGGACTGCGCCCCCAGTTACCGGCGCCGGCACATTTGAGGTGGGAAATGATCACGGGTGTTTTCGCGTGGCGACCGATCTGGAACGCCTCGTCCATGGCCTCCAGCACCGGTTCGAACTCACTGCGCAAATGGGTGGTGTAGACCGCGCCGAATGCGCTCAGCTCTTCGGTCAGTTGCATCACTTCGTCGGTGGAAGCGCAGAAGGCGTTGGCATACGCCAGGCCTGTGGATAAACCCAAGGCACCGGCTTCAAGGCTTTCGCGCAGTTGATCGCGCATTGCGCTGATTTCATCGGCTGTGGCCGTGCGAAACAGGTCGTCCAGGTGATTGCTGCGCAATGCGGTGTGCCCTACCAATGCGGCCACGTTCAGCGTGGTATTCGCCGCTTCCACAGCCGCGCGATAGTCGCTGAAGCGCGGATAAACGAACGCCGCTGCTGTGCCGAGGAGGTTCATCGGGTCCGGCGGCTCGTCACGTAAACTCACTGGCGATGCGCTGATCCCGCAGTTGCCGACGATCACCGTGGTCACGCCTTGGCTGAGCTTGGGCAGCATCTGCGGCTGACGGATCACCACTGTGTCGTCATGGGTGTGCACGTCGATGAAACCTGGGGCCAACACCCTCCCGGCCGCGTCGATTTCTTCGGTGGCGCGAGCGTCGTGCAAGTCGCCGATACGCTCGATGCGGCCGTCCAGAATCGCCACATCAGCGGGGTAACCGGGGGCGTTGCTGCCATCGATAATCAACGCGTTGCGGATCAGCGTGTCGTACGTCATGTCAGTCTCCCAGCGGCAAGTGATCGTCGCCGCCGCGGTAGTCGTCCAGGGCCAGTTTGATCCGCCGCAGACGCTCTTGATTGTCTTCAGGACTGGCCAGCGCCAACTCGGTAGCGAGTACGTCGATGCCCAGCAGCATGCCGTAGCGCGCCGCCGTGGGTTTGTAGATGAAGGACGTCTCGGCGCTTTGCAGCGGCAACAGCACATCGGCCAGTTGCGCCAGCGGCGAGTCAGCCCGGGTGATCGCGAGAATTCGTGCGCCGTAGCTGCGAGCCAGGTCCACTGCTTCGAGCAGCTCGGGCGTGATGCCGGTCAGCGAGCAGGCGATAACCGCGTGTTCGGCACCAAGACTGGCGGCGGTGACGCGCATCATCACCGGGTCGTGACACACCGCAATCGGGTAGCCGAGGCGCACCAGACGCACTTGCAGTTCATCACTGCACAAGGTCGAGCAGCCACCCATGCCGAAGGCGTGAATCATCCGCGCCTTGCCGAGCAGTTTCACTGCATCGGCGAAACGCGACTCATCGAACGCCGACAGGTGCTGACGCAAGGTCGACTCGATATCGCCGACGATCTGCCCATAGAACGCCGACTGTTCAGGCGTCCCCGCCGGGTCGAGAAAGCGACTGCCGACGCCGCTGGCCTGGGCCAGTTGCAGGCGTAAATCGCGCAGATCACGGCAACCGACGGTGCGCGCAAAACGCGACAGGGTGGCGGTGCTGACTTCCGCCCGCTGCGCCAGTTCGTCGAGGCTGGCGGAGGCGGAAAATCCTACATCGTCGAGCATCAGCCGGGCGATGCGTCCTTCGCCGGCGCTGAAGGAATCCTGACGGGCGCGGATCTGATAGAGGATGTCCATGGCGGATGGCTCCGACTAAAGCAGGTAAGAAAGACCTACGGTTAAACCGAAGGCGACCACCGAGATGATGGTCTCGAGCACCGTCCAGGTCTTGAAGGTCTGGGTGACGGTCATGTTGAAGTATTCCTTGATCAACCAGAAGCCGCCGTCGTTGACGTGGGAAAAGATAACCGACCCCGCCCCCGTCGCCAGCACCAACAACTCCGGGTGGGGATAACCCAGACCAACGGCCACCGGCGCAACAATCCCTGAAGCAGTGGTCATGGCCACCGTGGCGGAACCGGTGGCGATGCGCATCAACGCGGCGAACAGCCAGCCCATCAACAGCGGCGACAGCTGAAATTCATCGGCCAGGCTGACGATCTGATCAGTGACGCCAGCGTCCACCAGAATCCGGTTCAAGCCACCGCCGGCGCCAACCAGCAAAGTGATGCTGGCGGTCGGTGCCAGGCATTCATTGGTGAACTTGAGGATCGATTCGCGGTTGAAGCCCTGGGCCAGGCCGAGAGTCCAGAAGCTCAGCAAGGTCGCCAGCAGCAAGGCGATCACCGAGTTGCCGATGAACAATAGAAACTGATTGAAACCACTACCCGGGGTAGAAATCAGATTGGCCCAGCCACCGATCAGCATCAACACCACCGGCAATAGAATGGTCGCCATGGTGATGCCAAAACCCGGCAGGCTATCGCGTGGTTCGCGCTCAATAAACTGGCGCTCCAGCGGGTTTTCCGCCGGTAGCTGAATGCGCGGCACGATGAATTTGGCGTACAGGGGACCTGCGATGATCGCGGTCGGAATGCCGATCAGAATCGCGTAAAGCAACGTCTGCCCCACCGACGCCTGATAGACCTGCACCGCCAGCATCGCCGCCGGGTGCGGCGGTACCAGCGCATGGACCACCGAGAGCCCCGCGACCATCGGCAAGCCGACCATCAGAATCGACACGCCCACCCGCCGCGCCACGGTGAACGCGATGGGTACCAGCAAGACAAAACCGACCTCGAAGAACAGCGGCAGTCCTACAAGAAAAGCGATACAGACCATCGCCCAATGCGCGTTTCTCTCACCGAAACGGTCGATCAACGTGCGCGCCACCTGCTCGGCGCCGCCAGACTCGGCCATCATCTTGCCGAGCATCGTGCCCAGCGCCACCACCAGCGCAATGTGCCCCAGCGTCTTGCCAACCCCGGCCTCATACGCGCCCACCACACCCGATGGCGGCATCCCGGCCAGCAGTGCCAAACCAATGGATACCAGCGTGATGACGATGAAGGGATTGATCCGGTAACGGGCGATCAGAACGATCAGCGCAATGATGGCGATGGCGGCGTAAACCAGCAGCCAATAGCCGAAGGAAAGCGTCATGCGGTACTCCTCGAAAGGGTCACGTCGAATGGGTTGTGAAACTCATAAATCATTTCGACGAGCTACTTTCAAACGAAGTGAAAGTAATTTTCGTGGAGGGATAAGGGATGTCGTGCAGAGGTATGAGAGGTCGTGAGTTATGAAAATTCGATAGTGGAATTTTCATCCGCCTACGATCGTTCCCACGCTCTGCGTGGGAATGCAGCCCGTGACGCTCCGCGTCAGATGCCGAAGCGGACGCAGAGCGTCCAGTGAGGCATTCCCACGCAGAGCATGGGAACGATAACTCAAGGATTTCAGTCGTGATGCTCGCTGGCGCGTTTGAGCAGTTTCTTGCAGCGTTCGGACAAATGCAGCACGCGTAGCTGCTTGCCAGCCTTGGCGTAGCGCTCGCGCAATGTCTTCAGCGCGGCAATGGCCGAGTAGTCGACGAAGCTCAGGTGGCGACAATCAAGGGTCACCTGGGCCGGATCATTGGCGGGGTCGAACTGATTGAGGAATGGCGTGGTAGAGGCGAA
The DNA here is from genome assembly GCF_032424305.1 of Pseudomonas sp. JV414. NCBI lineage: Bacteria > Pseudomonadati > Pseudomonadota > Gammaproteobacteria > Pseudomonadales > Pseudomonadaceae > Pseudomonas > Pseudomonas sp. JV414. The sequence continues at coordinate 270,112 of NZ_VYKC01000007.1, forward strand.
AAACAGTGTGCCGTGCAGACGGTAGAGTTTGCTGCCGTCGCTTTCCTGATAACTGTCGGCATACAACTCGCGAGCCTGTTGCCAGGCAAAGTTGAGCGCCGCAATGATGATCCCGCACAACACGGCGAAGGCCAAATCGGTGAACACCGTAATTACCGTCACCGCGATAATCACCAAAACATCGTTGAACGGCACCTTGTTCAGCACCCGCAGCGAGGCCCAGGCAAAGGTTTGCTGCGCCACCACGAACATCACCCCGACCAATGCGGCCAGTGGAATACGCTCGATAAGCGGCGACAGAAACAGGATGAACAGCAGAATCATTACTCCGGCCACGGCGCCGGAAAGCCGACCGCGACCACCGGAGCTGAGGTTGATCACGGTTTGCCCGATCATTGCGCAGCCGCCCATGCCACCGAACACGCCAGAAACTATGTTGGCGGCTCCGAGCGCCACGCACTCGCGATCCGGGTAGCCGCGGCTCTCGGTGATCTCGTCGGTGAGATTCAGGGTCAACAGGGTTTCCAGCAGGCCGACCAACGCCATCAATATCGCGTAAGGGGCAACAATACTCAGGGTTTCCAGGCTCCATGGGATATCTGGCAGCGCGAAGCTCGGCAAACCGCCGGCAATGTTCGCCATGTCGCCCAAGGTGCGGGTCGGCAGGCCGAGCAGGTAAACCGCCAACCCAACGCCCAGAATCGCCACCAATGCCGGCGGTACGGTACGTGTCAGGCGCGGCATCAGGTAGACGATGGCCATCGTCAGCGCCACCAGCCCGATCATCAGGTACAGCGGCGAGCCACTCAACCACCCTTCACCACTTTTGAAGTGCTCGAGTTGGGACAGGGCGATGACGATTGCCAGGCCGTTGACGAAGCCGAGCATCACCGGGTGCGGCACCATGCGCACCAGTTTGCCCAGCCTCAACAGACCGAACGCCAGCATGATCAACCCACCCAGCAACACAGTCGCCAGCAAGTACTGCACGCCGTGCTGCACCACCAGCGCGACGATCACCACGGCCATCGATCCGGCGGCACCGGACACCATCCCCGGCCGCCCACCAAACAGCGCAGTCAGGGTGCAGATGATGAAAGCGCCGTAAAGCCCCATCAATGGATTGAGGTGGGCCACCAGCGCGAAGGCAATGCATTCGGGCAGCAGGGCGAAAGAGGTCGTGAGTCCGGCCAGGACATCGGCGCGCAGACGTTTGGGTTTCATGGCTTACCTAAAAATACAGGCGGGAGAAGAGAGGGCGGATGTTACGGAATTGAGGGCGGGCAGGCCAGTGAATGGGCCGCAGAAACGCTTTCGCGAGCAAGCCCGCTCCCACATTGGTCCTGTGTCGTTCCCATCATCGTGAATCGACGCAAGTCCACTGTGGGAGCGGGCTTGCTCGCGAAGAACGATGACGCGGTCTACGAATCAGCCCTTGAAATCCGCAATCGCATAAGCCGCCAATTTGCCCTGGATGAAGTCCAAAAAGCACTGAATCCGTAGGGCAAGTTGCGAGTTGCGGTAGTACACCGCGTTGATCGGTTGGCGATATCCGCTGTTGAACTCCGCCAGCAGCACCTGCAAGCGACCGGCGCGGATGTCGTCGATGGTCATGAAGTGCGACAGGCAGGCGATGCCCTGCCCTGCCAGTGCCAGGTGCCTGATTGTCTCGCCGCTGGACGCACTGATCGACGCCTGGATCGGCCAGCGATCACCATGGACATAGCGCAATGGCCATTGGTTGAGGCCCTCGTTCTGAGTAAACCCAAGCAGCGTATGTTCGGCCAGATCGGCAACGGCGGCCGGTACGCCGTGTTGTTCCAGATACGCTGGACTGGCGACGATGTGCAGCGGGCTGCAACCCAGTGAGCGGGCGTGCAGGGTCGAGTCGGTCAGCGTGCCGATGCGGATGGCGATGTCAGTGCTTTGTTCGAGCAGGTCGATGATCAGGTCATTACTGTTGAGTTCGAGCTGGATGTCCGGGTAGAGACGGCGGAACTCATCGATGTACGGCACGATGGCGTGCAGCATGAACGGCGAGGCGGCGTTGATTCGCAGACGCCCGGAGGGGGTTTGCTGGCGTGAGGACAAGCGTTCTTCGAGTTCGTCCATCTGATCGAGAATCAGCTTGGCGTGCTCGAAGAAGTACTTGCCCTCCTCGGTCAGGTCCATGCGCCGCGTGGTGCGGTTGATCAGCGTGGTGTCGAGCTTGGCCTCCAGTCGCGACAGCGTGCGGCTGACCGCCGACGGCGTTTGCCCGACCTGTTCGGCGGCAGCTGAAATCGACCCGCATTCAATCACGCAGACAAAAATCTGCAACTCATCGGATCTGGCTTTCACGGGTGTCCTCGTTTGCGAATCGGCGTTGCATGAATCGCCAAGATCGCAGCCTTCGGCAGCTCCTACAAGGACTGCGAGCACCCCGAACCTTCGGGCGTACGCCATCTGTAGGAGCTGCCGCAGGCTGCGATCTTTCCCGCCTTTGCGACGGATACTAGCCGGAAATTCAGGCCGGTAAGCCAAACACCTCGCTCAAGTGCTGCTCATACCGCGCCACATCGGCGTCGACGTTCGGGCGTTTCATCACATCCACGCACAGAAAGGTCGGCAAACCGGTCATGCCGAGGAAGGTGTTGGCCTTGTGGAACGGGAAGTACACCGCGTCCACGCCTTTGGCTTCGAAGAAATCGGTCGGGTCGTCGAAGGCTTGTTGCGGTGCGTTCCAGGTCAGCGACAGCATGTATTTTTTACCGTGCAGCAAACCGCCGCTGCCGTACTTCTGCGACGCGTCGGAGCGCGTGCGGCCATCGCTGGCGTAGAGGCTGCCGTGGCCTTCGGTGAAGACTTCATCGACGTACTTCTTGACGGTCCAGGGCGCGCCCATCCACCAACCGGGCATCTGATAAATGATCACATCGGCCCAGAGGAATTTGGCGACTTCCTCCGCGACGTCGTAGCCCTCGTCGATGAACGTGGCTTTCACATCCACACCGCCGCGATCCAGCACGCTCAACGCGGCTTCGTGCAGCGTCGTGTTGTAGCGACCATCGGAGTGGGCAAACTTTTTGCCGCCATTGAGCAACAGGACTTTTTTCATGAGAAGTCTCGCAAGGTTGAAATTCGATGGCGGCAGAGTAGCGAGTCGACTCGCGCGGAATAAGCGCTTAATCAGCAAAATTCATTTGACCAATACGCACGAATCGATAGGGGATTGTTGCCATAAACTTGCGCCGATTCTGACTTTCAAGGACAACCTGATGAGCGAACTGCAAGGCTTCATCCTGCACGCCAAGACCCGCCCGGAAAAAGCCGAGGCCTTCGAAGCGTTCTTCCATGCCTATGTCGAACCGAGTCGCGCCGAACCCGGTTGCATCGAGTACCACATGCTGCGAGATAAACAGGACCCGACGCTGTTTATTTTCTACGAGATCTGGCAATCCCAGGCCCACTTGGACGAGCACTCGAACCTGCCGCACATGAAGCAGTTCCTCGACATGCGCATGGAGTATCTGGAACGGGATTTCGATATCCGCCCGATCGAGATGCTCAGCGCTTCGTCCGCTAGCCGCTGATCAGCAAGTGGCCGCCGAGCACGCCGAGGCCGATGAAGAACACACGCTTGAACAACACGGCGCTGATCCGCTGGCGCAGCCATTGCCCCAACAGCATGCCGAGTACCGCCGGAATCAGCGTCAACAGCGACGCGCTCAACTCGCCACCGCCGAGGGCGCCGCGCCATAACAGGCCGGCGGCCAACGCGAGGGTCGAGACGGTGAACGACAGGCCCAGCGCCTGCACCAGTTCATCCTTGCTCAAGCCCAGCGCTTGCAGATAAGGCACCGCCGGAATCACGAAGACACCGGTGGCCGAGGTGATGATGCCTGTCAGCACACCGCACAGCGGACCGAGCCAACGCTCTGTGCGACCTGCGACGCGCAAGGTCGGCAGGAGCAACCCGCTCAAGGCGTATATCAACAACGCCGCCCCCAGCCCCCGCACGACCCACTGCCCACCGGCCATGCCGATCCACAAAGTACCGGCACCCGTGCCGATGAAAATCGCCAGCAGCATCGGCCACAAGCGGTTCATCAGCCCGCGCAAATGACCACCGAATGCCAGTTGCCAGACGTTGGTCAGGGTGGCGGGAATGATTAGCAGCGCCGCAGCCTGCGACGGTGCCATAGCCAGACCGAGCAAGCCCATGGCAATGGTTGGCAGTCCGAGACCGATCACGCCTTTGATCATCCCGGCCAGCAGGAAGGTGGCAATGACCAATAAGGAAAGGGTGAAACCCAGATGCTGGTAGAACGCGGCGAGTGTATTCATGGGGCTATGGTGAGCGCTGATGGTTGCCTTTAAAATCTGCCATATACTGAGGCTGCCTCTTGATTTGGTGGAGGCTAGAATTTTCGTTGCGGCTGCTGACGCTTTCGCGGGCAAGCCTCGCTCCTACAGGGGATCTGTGATCTCCAGAACGACATGAATCCTGTAGGAGCGAGGCTTGCCCGCGAAGACGTCCGCCCAGCCAACAAACCTCCTGAGGCTGTCACCATGCACTTCGACCTGACCGACCTGCGCCTCTACCTGCACATCCTCGACACCGGCAACATCACCGCCGGCGCCGCTCGCAGTCATCTGTCCCTGGCAGCGGCGAGCGCACGAATCCGCGCGATGGAATCTTCACTCGGCACTGATTTTCTGGAGCGCGGCCGTCGCGGCATAACGCCAACGCCCGCCGGCAAAGCCTTGGCGCAGCACGCCCGAGTTCTTTTGCAACAGGCCGAGCGTATGCAGCAAGACCTGGCCGAATACGCCAAAGGGGTCAAAGGCCAGGTGCGGTTGTTGTGCAACACCACAGCGATCACCGAGTACTTGCCAGAGTTGTTGGCAGACTTTCTGCGCGACCATCCGAACCTCGACATCGACCTGCAAGAGCTGCCCAGCGCGCGCATTACCCATGCCTTGCGCCAAGGTGCGGCGGACCTGGGCATCGTGTCTGACGCTGTGGATACCGACGGCCTTGAGACTCGCTATTTCCGCGACGACCCGCTGGTACTGATCCTTCCGCGCGATCACCCCTTGGCCGACACCGGACCGTTAAATTTCAGCGCCACCTTGCATCATGATTACGTCGGCCTGAACGCCAACAGCGCCTTGGCCGTGTACCTGGAAGAACAAGCCCTGCACAGCGGCTTACGGATGCAGATCCGCATCCGTGCCGATGGCTTCGATGGCGTGATGCGCATGGTCGCCCGAGGTGCCGGGCTGGCGATCGTGCCCTTGGCGGCGGTCGAACGCTGGTCAGCTGAAACGCCGTTCAAAAGCATCGCACTGAAAGAGCCATGGGCCCGACGCAAACTGTTGCTTTGCGCCCGGGACTTCGCCGTGCTGCCCGGTTATGCCCAGGCCTTGCTGAACGTCTTGACTCTCCCCTGAGGGGCAGACTTTACCCTTGAGGTTTCATCTTCAGGGACCGTTACGATGAGCAAACGAATACTGGTGATTCTCGGTCATCCTTCGAGCAACAGTTTTTGCGGCGCACTTGCCGAACGCTACGCACAATCGGCGTTGCGTGCTGGGCATGAGGTGCGCCAGTTGTTTCTAGGAAGAATGGACTTCGACCCGGTGCTGCGCGAAGGCTATCAACAGGTGCAGCCGCTGGAAGCCGACTTGCGCCGTGCTCAGGCAGACATTTTGTGGGCCGAACACCTGACCCTGATCTACCCGATCTGGTGGGGCGGCGTACCGGCCTTACTCAAGGGTTTTCTTGATCGGGTGTTGCTTCCGGGCTTCGCCTTCAAGTATCGCGAAGGCAAAGCCTTTCCCGACAAATTGCTGCATGGCCGCAGTGCGCATCTGCTCGTGACCATGGACACGCCACCCTGGTACTACCGCTGGATCTACCGCATGCCCGGCCTGCATCAAATGCGCAAAACTACCTTGGCGTTTTGCGGCATCCAACCTCAGCGCACGCTCACCTTCGGGCCGGTCCTGGGGTCCAGCGCCGGTCAACGCGAAACCTGGCTGCTGCAAGCCCAGGCTATCGCCAGCCGATGAGTCTGCCGATAATGGGGCTGGCTTACCCTCGGCAAAAAAGGACTTTTCATGTACATCGGCCAAGCCGCGCATCGCTCGGGCACGACGATCAAGAGTATTCGCCATTACGAGTCGATCGGCTTGCTGCCTGCCGCTCGGCGACAAGGAAAATACCGTGTCTATGATCAGCACAGCATCGATCTGCTGATCTTCATCAAGTGCGCTCAACACTTAGGTTTCAGGCTCAAGGAGTTGCAGGCGATCTTTACCGGGCATCAAGGCCTGGCGATGCCCTGGTCATTGGCGCAGCAAGCCATCGATGCCAAGAAGTGCGAAATCAGCGAGAGGATTGCCGCACTCACGCATCAACACGAGCAATTGGTCGAGTTTGAAGCCAGCCTCACACAGGCCAGAGCCGATTGCCCGCTGGAAAGTCTTTGAGCCTCTGCGCGTTTCTGGACAGCTCAATGTCGAATACAGACAACTGAACGGTGTATGGGCGCTATAGGGTGCGACTTCAGTTCTTGAACCCACTGCCCGGAGTCATCATGACCGCACCGATTACCGTCCTTCGCGATACCCATCCGCTGCCAGTACTCGACGCCTGCAAATGGGAAAAACTCGAAGGCGACCCGCACACCGTCAACCTCAACGCGTACACCAGCGAAGATGGCAGCAAGATCATGGGCACCTGGATCTGCACGCCGGGCAAGTGGTACGTGGAATACGTGAAGTGGGAATACTGCCACTTCCAGGAAGGCTACTGCATCATCACCCCGGAAGGCATGGCGCCAATCCACCTGCGCGCCGGTGACATTTTCGTCATCGAGCCAGGGATGAAAGGCACGTGGGAAGTGGTTGAGACCGTGCGTAAGTATTTCGTATTTGCCTGATAAAGCAAAAGATCGCAGCCTTCGGCAGCTCCTACAGGGTGTACACATTCCCATGTAGGAGCTGCCGAAGGCTGCGATCTTTTTTCAGCCAATAAAAAACCGGGGATCTGCCCGACGCAGATCCGCGGAAAAACCTCTTACTGCGGTTTGCGATAGCTGTTGATAATCGCCGAGAAGTCCTTACCCCCTTCCCCACGCTGACTCATCGCCTGATACAACTGTTGCGCCACCGCGCCGAGCACCACCGGTTGGTGCGCCTGACGTGCCGCCTCAGTGGCCAGCCCCAGATCCTTGAGCATCAGTTCGGCACCGAAACCGCCGGTGTATCCGCGTGAAGCTGGCGCCGTTTCGACGATGCCCGGCCATGGGTTGTACATCTCCGAACTCCAGCAGCGCCCGGTGGAACTGTTGATGATTCCCGCCAGCACCGTCGTGTCGATTCCCAGCGCATCGCCCAAAGCCATGGCCTCGCTGACGCCGACCATGGAAATCGCCAGCAGCAGGTTATTGCAGATTTTGGCGATTTGCCCGGTGCCGACTTCGCCACAGTGGACGATGTTACGGCCCATCTGCGCCAGCACCGGTTGCAGGGTTGCGAACAACTCAGGCGTGGCGCCGACCATGAAAGTCAGCGTCCCGGCCGCTGCACCGCCAGTACCGCCGGAGACCGGTGCATCGGCCATCGTCACGCCTTGTTTGGCAGCCGCCGCGGCAACATCGCGCGCCGTCTGCGGATCGATGGTGCTGCAATCCACTGCGGGCACGCCCTTGGCGATCCCCGCCAGCACGCCGTCTTCGCCCAGCCAGACGCTGCGCACATGCACAGCGGCTGGCAGCATGGTGATCACCAGCTCTGCATCTTGAGCCGCTTCACGTGCCGAAGCGCTGATGCTGCCGCCCAGTTGCTCGAGCTCTGCCAGCACAGCTTTGTTCAGGTCGACCAGGCGCAGTGAATGGCCGGCCTTGATCAGGTTGCGCGCCATTGGCGCACCCATGTTGCCGAGACCGATAAAAGCGATTTTCATGTCCGGCTCCTTAACGCAAGTGGATGGTGGTGTTCACACCGTCGTTGACGCTGTCATCGTCGAACCAGCGCGCAGTGACGGTCTTGGTTTGAGTGTAGAACTGCACCACTTGCTTGCCATACGGACCGAGGTCGCCGAGCTTCGAACCGCGGGAACCGGTGAAGCTGAAGAACGGTACTGGCACCGGAATCGGGATGTTGATGCCGACCTGACCGACGTCGATTTCCGTCTGGAATTTGCGCGCCGCCGCACCGCTCTGGGTGAACAAACCCGTGCCGTTGCCGAATGGGTTGGCGTTGACCAGTGCGATGGCTTCATCGAGGGTATCGACTTCCAGCACCACCAGCACGGGGCCGAAGATTTCCTGGGTGTAGATCTGCATATCGGGTTTCACACCGGAGAACAGGGTCGGGCCGACAAAGTTGCCTTTTTCGAAGCCTGGAACGGTAACGTCGCGACCATCCAGTTCAAGCTTGGCGCCTTCCTTGATGCCGCTTTCGATCAGATCGAGAATCCGTGCCTTGGCACGTTTGGAAATCACCGGACCAACATCAGTGCCCGGCTCGCTGCCGGCATTCACTTTAAGTTTCTGTGCCAGTGCTTTCAGGTCTGGCAGCCATTGCTTGGCCGCGCCCACCAGCACCACCACGGACGTGGCCATGCAGCGTTGCCCGGCGGCACCGAAACCAGCCCCCACCAGCGCATTGAGCGCTTGTACGCGATTGGCATCCGGCAGCACCACGGCGTGGTTCTTGGCGCCCATCATCGATTGCACACGCTTGCCGTGTTTGCCGGCCAGGTCGTAGACGTGAGTACCGACTGCGGTCGAACCGACGAACGAAACAGCCTTGATGTCCTTGTGGGTGCAAAGCGCATCCACCACATCCTTGCCGCCATGAACGACGTTGAGCACACCCGGCGGAATGCCGGCTTCGATGGCCAGTTCCACCAGCAGCATGGTCGACATCGGGTCCTGCTCGGAGGGCTTGAGCACGAAGGTGTTGCCGCAGGCGATGGCCATCGGGAACATCCACAGCGGAATCATCGCCGGGAAGTTGAATGGGGTAATGCCGGCACAGACGCCGATTGGCTGACGCAGGGTATAGGTGTCGACACCGCCAGCGACGTTCTCGGCGAACTCGCCCATTTGCAGGCTGCCAATGGAGCAAGCGTGTTCGACCACTTCCAGGCCCCGGAAGATATCGCCTTCAGCGTCGGCGATGGTTTTGCCCTGCTCGTTGCTGAGCACCACGGCAATACGCTTGGAGTGTTCGCGAATCAGCGCCTGAAGCTTGAGCATGATGCGCATCCGCGCGCCGATCGGCGTCAGCTTCCAGGTCTGGAAGGCGCGATGGGCGGCGCTAATGGCGGCATCCACTTCGGCGGCCGTGGCGAATGGGACTTTAGCCAATACTTGTTGGGTCGCCGGGTTGACGATGTCGTGCCATTCGGTGGTCTGGGATTCGACCCACTCGCCATCGATCAACAACTTGACCTTTTGCACGGTGGTTTCTAGCGATGCGTTCATATTGGTCTCCGGACGTTGTTCTTATGTAGAGAGCTATCTTTGGAGCCAAGGCGAGAAAGTCGCCTTGCGATGAGGCGTGTGTCGCGAATTGGTTGTCGGACTGTTTTTGGAGTATAGATGTGCAAACTTCTAATAAGAACGCACATAAAAGCCGGTCCATCATGCAAAAAAACATCACATCTTTAGGCTCATTGAACTGGGATGACCTCAAGTTTTTCCTCGAGGTTGCCCGCACCCGCAAGGCCAGCACCGCAGCCAAGCGCCTGGCGGTGGACTACACCACCGTGTCGCGACGCATCAGTTCGCTGGAAGCGGCGCTGGGCACTTTGCTGTTCGAGAAATCCCGGACCAGCGGCTTCGTCCTGACTGCCGAGGGCCAGCGGCTGCTGGGTTACGCCGAATCGATCGAAAGCACTCTGCACATGGCCTGCGAACAAGTTTCAGGCTCCGGCGTGGCGTTGTCCGGGCATGTGCGCATGGGTTGCACCGAAGGGTTCGGCAGCTTTTTCATCACCCCACAGCTGAGCCATTTCGTCGACGCCTACCCGGCGATCTCGGTGGACATCCTGCCGCTGCCGCACTTCATCAGCCTGTCCAAGCGCGAGGCAGACATCGTCATCGCGCTGGAGCGGCCGGAACACGGCCCGTATGTCTGCTGCAAACTCTGCGACTACCGACTGCAGCTGTATGCGACCCAGGATTATCTGGACAAGCACCCACCGATCCGCCGCCCGGCAGACTTGGGCAAGCATCAATTCATCAGTTATGTGGACGATCTGGCGTTCAGCTCGGAGCTGCTGTACCTGGCGAATGTGTTGCCCGGCGCCAGTGCCAATCTGCGCAGCACCAGTGTGATCGCGCAGTTCGTGGCGGCTCAGCAGGGACGGTCACTGGCGATTCTGCCGTGCTTCCTGGCGGCTCAGGACCCGCGATTGCTGCCGGTGTTGCCGCAAGAGATCACCATTACCCGGCAGTTCTGGATGTACTGTCGGGAGGACCTGCGCAAGCTCAAGCGGATCACATTGCTGTGGGATTACATCCGTAGCGTCACCGAGCAGAATCAAGCGCTGTTGATGGGGGAAAATCGGGAGATGTTGTTCGCCGACTAATCCGCGCTCACCACGATCGACACCCGACGGTTCTCGGTGCGTCCGACCGTGGTGTCGTTGGAAGCGACGGGCTTGCTGCTGCCCAGGCCGCGCAATTGGATGTTTTCTTCTTTCATGCCGACGGCGGCCAAAACCTTGCCAACGCTTTTCGCGCGACGCAGGGAAAGCTGTTCGTTATAGGACTCTTGGCCCGAAGCATCGGTGTGGCCGTCGACCCTCACCCGTTCGATTTCCACACTCAATAACGCCTTGCCAATGCGCTCGACGATCTCGGTACTGGCTGGGTTTAAGCTCTCGACGTCACTGCTGAACAGCACTTTGTCCGACAGACCATAGGCCCAACCGTCGTCAGTCATTTCGAAACCTTGCTGTTTGAGTACGGCGATCTGCGCCGGGGTCAGGCCTTTTTGCGGTGCCGTCTGGCAACCGGTCAATGCCAGCAAGGCCAGGAACAGGGTGATGGTGAAAAGTCGTAGAGAACGCTGATTGAAGGTGAACACAGAAATTAGTTCCTGGTTTGAACATGGGCGACAGGGAGCCCCGCTCCTGCCGTTTGCTGCGCGCCTCGAGAAAGGCGTTTGGCCTGGTACATCGCGGCGTCGGCAGCATGGAGCAACTCACCCGGTGTGACCCCATGATCGGGGTACACGGCGATGCCGATACTGAGTGAAGTCAACACCTGGGTACTGCCCGGCAACTGGATGGGTATTTCCATGCTGGCGATGATTTTGTCGGCAATCCGCTCGGCGTCTTCGGTCCTGTGCAGCGGTGTCAGCAGGATTGCAAACTCGTCGCCGCCCAGACGCGCGACCAGGTCCTCTTCACGAAGCTGTGCACGAACCCGGGTTGCCACGGTCATCAGCACCGCATCGCCGGCGGCGTGGCCGAAGTTGTCGTTGATCTCCTTGAACCGGTCGCTATCAAGAAACAGCACCGCCACTCGCTCATTCAACTTGCTGGCATTGCGCAAGGCACGCATCAGGCGGCCTTCGAAAAACGCTCGATTCGGCAGTCCAGTCAGGCTGTCATGGCTGGCTTGGTGGGCCAGGGTTTCGTTTTCGTTTTGCAGGTGGGTCTGCCAGGATTCGAGTTCATCGAGCAAGGCATTGAAGTCGTTGCCCAGGTTGTCGAGTTCGGCAATATCGGCGGGCGGCACGCGCTGGTCGAAGGCTCGCTCGCTGCGGGCGGCGTGAGCCACGGCAGCCAGGCTGCGCAAAGGGCCGGTGATCCCCTGCAATTGCCGCCGCGCCAGATAAAGCGCAACCCAGGCACTGACGGCGGTACACAAGACGATCCCCATCAGACCGCTGAGCAAAAAGCGCATCAAGCTGCCACCGTGACCGGTGAGCAAGATGCTGCCGATTACCTGACCTTGATGGACGATCGGCATGCTGATGGGTTTTTCCAGAATCGCCCGGGCGATCTGCACTTCAAGATCGGAGAGCAGCCCCGTTTCCGGTCGCTGCCAACGTGCAAGTAACTCGCCTTGCTCGTCCATCACCTGTGCATCGGCCACTTCTTCGGTGGACGCGATCAATGCCAGCGCCTCAGTGGCGGCGGCCTTATCGTTGAACACCACCGCGGCTTCCACGGTGTAATTGATTGAACGGGCGATCAGATGCAGGTTGTGATCAGCATAAACCCGCAAGGCCAGAACCCCCAGCAGGGTCAACGAAACACTGGCCATGGCCACGCCCACCAGGGCGACGATCAAATGTCCACGGCCGATAACCGAACCCAGGGTCGGACGGGTACCTGATTTGAATAGATTCATGGTGCCGCCGGCTTGCGACGCGACAGTTGCAGCACACTGGGATGAATGCGCACACCGCTGCGGGCGACCGAGTCGAGGTTGACCTCGAAGGACACCTGTTCATCGCCGACCCGCAGACAGAACAGACTGCCGACGGTGCATTGATCGCCGCCTTCGCTGATGCTCACCACCGGGCGTCCTGTCAGCGAGGCGAACAATCGACTGCGTTCGTCGCTGGTCAGCTTGCCGATGTACGCCGCGTCGCATTCACCGGCAATGGCCGGGTTGTCGGCCAAAAGCCGTCGCACGGTAACCGGCCGACCAGTGGCCTGGGTAGTGCCCTTGACCAGGTCGTCGGTGTACTCGGTAGGGCCGACCACGCACAGACGCAACTGTTGAGGCTCAACAGGCCACCGCGCATAACTGAGAATCCCGAGCACAACCTGAGTGACCGATCTCGCGCGCTGGTCGGCCTTGTTCACGTCGGATTCCGGCTGAGCGAAGGCAACGCCCGTCAACAAACAGAGAAGACCGACAAGCAGCACTTGCTTGCAGCCAACAACGCGTTCTGTCGCCCAGACAGCCACCTTCATGCAGGGATTCTCTTCGATCGCAACGAAATGATGCCGCAACGATAGCACAGCACCGAAACACCAGCGAGGCCACGTACCACGGCACTTCGGACAGATTCCGCCGTTCAGTGACCCGGCTCGATACCCTCTTCCAGCTCCAGCATCAACCCGCTCAAGCGCTTGACCTTGCGCCGCACGGCCTCTTCGAATACGCCGGCGCGAGGCTCAATCAGGGTGAACCAGTGTTTGGCCCGGGTTATTCCGGTATAGATCAGTTCCTTGGTGAGCACAGGGTTCAGGGCATCCGGCAGAATCAATGCCGTATGGGCAAATTCCGAGCCCTGGGATTTGTGTACGGTCATGGCGTACACGGTGTCGACATCGTTGAGTCGACTTGGCAGGACAAAGCGCACACCGCCCTGACCATCGTTGCGCGGGAAGGCCACACGCAACACTTGCCGTCCAGCATCGGGACCCTCACGCTCCGGCAGTTTGAGGGCGATGCCAATATCGCCGTTCATCAAACCCAGGCCATAGTCGTTGCGGGTCATCAGCACGGGCCGACCTTCGTACCACTGGTGGTCGCTGTCGATCAGCCGAGCCTTGAGCAGCGCGTCGGTCACTCGCTGATTCAAGCCTTCCACCCCCCAAGGCCCTTTGCGTACCGCGCACAATAGCTGGAAGGCGTCGAACGCTTGCAGCACCACACGAGCCCAATCGGCCCAGCGTGAATCGTCGAGCGGGCTGTTGAGCGGTGGCCGCTGACTGCGCAAAAGACTCAGGTAATGCCGATAACCTTGCGGCCCCTCGCCATGCCCTTCGAGCAACAACCGCTCCAGCGCCCGGTCCTGCTCACCCTTGAGGGGCAGGGAAAATACGTCGCCATGGCTTCCTGCCGCCAGTAACTTGCGGGCTTCCTCAGGTTGCTGCTGGTTGACCCAACGGGCCAACTGGCCAATGCCGCTGCCCTCGCCGAAGCGCCGTGAGTGACGCAGCATCACGACTTGCTGAGCCAGGGGATGCGCTCCGTTGATGTCTTCGTGCAAGCCGCTGCTACGGAGGTTTTCACCGCTGACTGCCTCCAGCCACTGGCGTGTCTGCGGGCTGTACCAACCGGCTTCGGCATCGCGGCACAGATCGCCCAGGACGGCACCAGCCTCTACCGACGCCAGTTGATCCTTGTCACCGAGCAGCACCAGACGGGCATGGGCCGGCAATGCGTCGAGCAGATTGGCCATCATTTCCAGGTCGATCATCGAGGCTTCGTCCACCACCAATACATCCAGCGGCAAGCGATTGCCGGCGTGGTGCCGGAAATGCCGGGTGCCGGGACGACTGCCGAGCAAACGGTGCACGGTGGTCACATCCGACGGGATCTTCTCCCGCACCGTTTCAGCAACTTCCAGGGTTTGAACCTGTTGGCTGATGGACTCGGTCAATCGTGCGGCAGCTTTGCCAGTGGGTGCCGCGAGACGAATGCGCAGCGGTTTGCCAGCCTCAATCGCGGGTGCCTGGAGCAATGCGAGCAAGCGCACGACCGTGGTGGTTTTGCCAGTGCCCGGGCCGCCGGTGACGATGCTGAATGCGCTGCGGGTGGCCAGGGCGCAAGCGAGCTTCTGCCAGTCGATCACTTCATCAGGCCTGGCTGGACCGAACAGGCCAGTCAGGCGCTGGGGCAAATCACTCGGTGTTGTTTCGTGTGCAGCCAGGCGCTGACGCAGGGCGTTATCGATGCGCCGTTCGTAAGCCCAGTAGCGGCGCAAGTACAGGCGTTTACCCGACAGCACCAACGGCCGGTGCTGCGCGGCCTGACGCCCGTCGACGGCCAGAGCCACCAAGCGGCTGGACGCCAGGACCTTGCACCAATGAGCACCGTCCAGCGCCTCAAGCAGTTGTGACGGCAGCAACATCGCGCCACTTTGCAGATCACCTTCCGGCGGCAGCGACAAAGCGAAGTCCGGCTCTTTCAGCGTTTCGAACAGATCCAGGCAAACATGGCCGTGACCCAACTGGTGACTGGTCAACGCGGCGGCCAGCAACACCAATGGATCGTCGTCGGGGGCGAGTTCGTGGAGAAAGGCGACGAAGGCCTTGTCCAGCGCTCGCAGCCAACCGCGTTCGACCCAGCGGGTGAGCAGCAGCAACAAGTCATCTGCGCGACTCAGGGGGGCCAGATTCACCAGACTTTCGGCCGCCAACGGTGTGGGCAGCAAATCGGCGAAGGTGCGACTCATAGCAGTACTCCCTGTTCCCAGGCAGGTTCGACCTTGGGCTCTGGCTTGCCCTGGAACAACCGGTCCAGACGCTCGATCAGCTCCCGTGGCGGACGGGCGAAATACACGCCCTGGCTGGCCGCGCGAGTACCGCGAAGGAACAGGTACAACGCTCCTCCGACATGCTGGTCGTAATCGTAATCGACCAGCCGCGCCTTGAGCTGGCGATGCAAGGCGAGCAGGTACAACACATATTGCAGGTCGTAACGGTTATCCAGAATCGACTGCTCCATGGCCGGCTCGGTATAGGCCGCATCATCGATGCCCAGCCAGTTGGATTTGTAGTCGGCGACGTAATAACGACCGTCGTGCTCGAACGTCAGGTCGATGAAGCCTTTGAACATGCCATTGAGCAGCACCGGTTCGGCAGCCACCCTGGCCACGCCGTTGTGGGTGTATTGGCGCACCAGTTCATCGAGTTTGAGCACATCGACTTTGTGACTGGCGAACCAGAATTCCATCTCGACCCGGTATTGGGTCAGTTGCTCGAACACCACCGGTGCCTGCCCGCCGCCGATGTGCAGCGGGGATTTGAGCAAGTGCTGTAGCCAGTCGCTCAACGTCGTGATCCAGCCTTCCCAGCCTCGGCGATTGCAGCGACGGGCGATGGCGTCTTCCACAGCTTGTGGTGCAGCGGCAAAACCTTCGTCACCGGCCCACTCAAGCAATCCATGGAGAAAAGTGCCGGGGTTCGGCCCGCGAGGGAATCGATGGATATCAGCCCCGCCAGCATTCACTTCTCGCGGCGCTTGCGGATCGAGACGTTCGTCGTCAAAAAGCTTTTGTGCTTGCGGGCTCTCCGGCGCTTCGTCACTGCCCACGCTCAGACTGTCGCCAATGCGCAAGGCGCTGTAAGAGGCAATCCACCAGTTTTCGCTGGCCTTGCGCTTGGGTATCAGCGACGCAAGCAAGGTCGCTTCATTGCGCGGCGGATGGTAATGCTCGGCGCTCGCTTCAGGCATCTCACCGTAGTTCAGGGCCGGGCAGTCCTGTTGCAAATCTTCCAGCCAACGCCGCAACCCTGCCGACTCGGCCAATGGCGCACCGCCGCCCAGCAGATAACCCAACGCTGAAAGGTGCAACGTCGAGCCGTTGTTATTGCCGCGCTTGAGGTCAGTCACACCGAGCCAGCAGGCATGTTGTGCCCGGGTCAGGGCGACATAAAGCAGACGAAGATCCTCGGCCAAGCGCTCATCATCGGCCTGGGCGACCAACTCCGGCGTCGGCTTCAAACTCACTTGAGCCTTGCCCGTTGCGTCGTGGTAATACAACGGTAAACGGCTGCCATCCACCGGTTTTGCCGAGCAAATGAACGGCAGAAACACCAACGGATATTCAAGCCCTTTGGATTTGTGGATAGTCACAACCTTGACCAGTTGCTCGTCGCTTTCCAGGCGCAGGATTTGTTCTTCGCCTGCCTGACCGGACAATGCCAGATGCTCGGACAAGTGACGGATCAAGGCTTGCTCGCCATCAAGCTCAGCGGCTGCTTGCTGCAGCAGCTCGGACAGGTGCAGCAGGTTGGTCAGCACCCGCTCACCATCGTTGCGCGCGATCAACGCTTGGGGCAGTTGGAAGTCGTGCAGCAAACGTCGCAGCATTGGCAGCACACCCTGCTTGCGCCAGAGCTCGCGATAACCGCGGAACTGCATGACCCGTGCTTCCCAAGCCAGTTCGTCCTGATTCAGCCGCTCCAGCTCAGCCAGCGAAAGGTTCAGTGTGATGCAGGCAAGAGCGGCACGGAGGGGACGCTCGACATCCGGCTCGGCACACGCTTTGAGCCAGGTCAGCAGGTCATGGGCTTCCTGGGCGGCGAACACGGAGTCCTTGTCTGACAGGTAAACACTGCGCACGCCGCGGGCCGAAAGTTCGCCACGCACGGCCTGTGCCTCTTTGCCGTCGCGCACCAGAATCGCGATATCCGCCGGCAGCAAACCTCTGAAGTCCTTACCGTCCTGGATGAAACCCGCACAGCCTTGTTGACCACCATTGAGCAGCGCGGTGATTTCACTGGCGCAGGCGGCGGCCAATTGTTGTCGATACACCGCGCCAGACAGTGGCTGATCGGCGGACAGATGCCAAATGTTCAGGGCAGGTACAACCTGACCATCAATCTGCAGGACTTCTTTGCGCCCTTGGGATTCTACGGGCAGGAAAGGTACTGGATTCTCGCCATTTTTCTCACGAAACAGGAATGCTCCGCGCCCCTGCTCACGAGATTCGGCGCGCTCGAACACATGGTTCACCGCACTGACCATGCCATGACTGGAGCGGAAGTTGGTGCCCAGGGTATGCAGTCGGCCAGTGGTGGCCTGGCGAGCGCGCAGGTAGGTATAGATGTCGGCTCCGCGGAAGGCATAGATCGCCTGCTTCGGGTCACCGATCAGAAACAGACCGGTTTCAGGATTGTTGTCTTCGATGCGATAAATGCTCTCGAAGATTCGATACTGCACCGGGTCGGTGTCCTGGAATTCGTCGATCAACGCGACCGGGAACTGCTCGCGAATCAGTGTTGCCAGGCGCTCACCGCCTTCGGACTGCAAAGCTGCATCGAGGCGCAGCAGCATGTCATCGAAGCCCATTTCCGCGCGGCGCCGCTTTTCCTCCTCGAACCGTGCACCGACCCAGTGAGCGGCGTGTTGCAGCACGGCGGCATCGGGGGTCGGCAAACCATCGAGACTGGTCTTGAGACCGGGCATCGCATCGAGACCGGGATGACGGGGGGCTTCACCCTTCCAGGCTTCAGCCATGCCATCGGGAGTCAGGCGAGTGAAGCCGGTGCCAATATCCAACTGCTCAAGAGATTCGTCTTCGGCCCAGGCCCGGAGCTTTTCGAACCAGGGTTCGAAGTAGCGCGGCTGCATCTTGCGGCCATCGACGCTCTTGCTCGCGACGCCCTGGTGACAGATGGCAAGCAACTCATCCGCCCATTGGCGCCAGGGCATCTTGAGTTCGAGCAAAGCGGCCCGTCGCTCCTGCAGGCACTCGGCAATCAACTCGGCAGGCTCTTTACCTGCAACGCTGTCACGCTCGCTGGCGAACAACCCACGCACTCGCGGCAGCAACGCCGCCGGTCCCCCCCAATTGCCGCGAACCCAGTTCAACGCATCGCCTTGCATTGGATAGCAGAACAGTCGCCAGTAGTCGCGCAGGACTTCGCCGAGCAAATCGCTGTGATCGGTTTCCAGAGTCTGGGTGAACAGGCTGCCACTGTCGAACGCATGTTCGCGCAACATACGCTGGCACCAACTGTGGATGGTCGATACCGCCGCTTCATCCATCCACTGGGCGGCGATGTCCAGGCGGTTTGCACAGCCGGACCACTGTTCGGGGAGGTACTGCTCGCGCAACTCGGCAATGAGGCCATCCGGAGCCGGTGTCTCATCGCGGAAAAACCGTGCGGCTTCAGCCAGCCGTGTGCGAATACGTTCGCGCAGCTCTTTGGTCGCGGCATCGGTGAAGGTCACCACGAGGATTTGCGGCGGCAGCAATTCACGGCCAAAACCACTCGATTCGCCGCCGTGGCCAAGGACCAGACGCAAGTACAGCGCAGAAATAGTGAAGGTCTTGCCAGTCCCGGCACTGGCCTCAATCAGCTGGCTGCCACGTAGCGGGAATGCCAGGGCCAGCGGTGTTTTCGTGGTCATGAGCGCGCCTCCTCGCTGGTCGATGAACGCCACGAGGCCTCAAACAGCGGCCGATACAAAGCGTTGCACCAATCGGGGAAGGTCTCGTCGGCAATCAGCGCATCGTAATCGGCAAATTGCCGAGCGAGCGCAGGGCTTTCGCGGCGCTCGCCGTCAGTGGTCTGGCCGTCGCCTTCATAGGCCTTGCGGGCAGCGGCGTCAGCTTTGCTCGGGTCGGTTTGAGCGAGCCAGGCGAAGGCTGTTTTTACTGCAATCGGCAGCGGCTGGCGCATGCCCGTTTGCCAGGCCAACAACAGATCGCCCAGAATCCGGGATGCTGTCGCCTCCTCCATCGGACCGAGCAGCAAACTGTCGTCGCTGGCCACCAACGCAGTTGTCATCGGCATGCCGCTGGCACAGGCCACCAGGTGATTGACCCAAGGTCGCGTGAGGCGATGCCATTTGCGGGCCTTGATCGAACCGATGCTGTTGGGAATCGTAGTCACCGACAACAACCCGCCATCTGCGCGTTGATGCAGGCCACTGAGCCAGCCCTCCAGATGCAATCCTTGTAGTTCCAGACTCACCGGTAACGCGCTGGTGAGCGGGGTCGGCCATAACGCCAGAAGTTGCTGATAGCGCAGCAGCAGATCCGGCAGCGGCTCGATCAACTCTCGCTGAAGACATTCACCAAAACCGGCCATGGGCAAAAGCCCGCTGTTTTGCAGGCGTTTTGCCTGCGCCTCCAGTACCTGATCGGTTTGGTCCAATTGCCCCAGTGCCGCTTCGAGCAAGCTATCGCTGAGGCTGTAGCGTTGCAGCGCATCGAGGACGAATGGCTCTTCATCTGCCAAAGGCACTTCGGCAGCCTCAAAGAACACTTTGAGCCGCTGACTGAAGAAATGTCGTACAGGGTTGCGCAGAAAATCCTGCAGCTGACCCAGGCTCAGCGGTTCGTCCTGGACGTAGGGTTCAAGCACTTCGATATCAGTCGCCAGATCACTGGCTTGATGAAGAACCTGCCACTCGCTGGCGTAGCTGAATAGTTCATCGCCCTCATGAAAGTAGCGAGCGCTAAAAGGTTGCAGCGGGTGTTCCTGGGTCATGGATTCAAGCAGGTCATCATTGTCATCGTGCAATCGCCAGCCGCTGCCGAGATGGTCACGCAACTGCCCTATCAACACCGAAGCAGGGCGCTCGCTGTTGTCCCGAATACTGCGGCCGACCCAGCTGATATAGAGTTGATCGCGTGCCGACAACAATGCTTCCAGCAACAGATAGCGATCATCTTCGCGTCGGGAACGATCGCCGGGGCGGTAGTCACTGCCCATCAGGTCGAAGTCCAGCGGCGGCTGCGCGCGAGGGTAATCACCGTCATTCATGCCCAGCAGGCAGACCAGTTTGAATGGGATCGCCCGCATGGGCATCAAGGTACAGAAGTTAACGGCCCCGGCGAGGAAACGCTGAGACAGGCGACCTTGGTCGAGACCCGCCAGCCAGGCTTCCCGGACTACGGTCAGCGGTAACTCGTCCTGCAAACCTACGGATTCGCAGGTTTCAAGCCAGGTCTCGCGCAGCTCTTCGAGTCGGGCCAACAAATAGTCGTCATGCTCGTTACTGGCCAGGAAGAATAACTGCACCAAAGCTTGCAACCGCGAGCCCCATTGTTTGGGCGCTGCAGGTTGAGTGAGTTCCTGGTGGGCAATTTCCAGCGCATCCAGCAGTGCGACCAAAGGACCTATGAGCGCGGCATCCAGACCACCGATTTCATCGTAGGGTTCGATCCCCTCACAGGCGCTGGCGCTGCCCACGGCATAACCCAGCAGCATCCGTCGCAGACCGAAACGCCAACTGTTTTGCTCCAGTTCTTCAGGCAGGCCCAGACCCGCGCGCTGCTCGGCGTTCATCCCCCAGCGGATACCTGCGCCTTCAATCCAGCGATGCAAGGTCGGCAGGTCACGCTCCTCTACCCCAAACCGGGCGCGTAATGCCGGAACGTCGAGCAGATCAAGGATTTCGCTGACGGGGAAGCGACTGTCGGGCAGTTTGAGCAGGTGCTCGACAGCGATCAATAGCGGATCCCGGCCGCGCTGGCCTTGATCCGCAAGTGTGAAAGGAATGAAGCGCGGATCAAAGCGATCAAGCTGACCAAAGACGGCACGGATGTGCGGGGCATAACTGTCGATGTCCGGGACCATCACGATTACGTCGCGAGGCCTTAGGTCTGGGTCAGCACTGAATCGTGCGAGCAACTGATCGTGGAGTATTTCCACTTCGCGTTGAGCGCTATGGGCGATGTGAAAACGGATCGATTCGTCCTTTTTCAAATCGACAGCAGGCCAACGCTCTCGAGTCTCGTTCAGGGGACGCAATTCCAGGATGTCGTCCTGCAACTGATTGAGCATGCTCTGTGGCTGGCTTTCGCTAAACAGGTCGATGCGACCGTCGCGAAATGCTGAGCGATAGCTATTAGGATCGTCGTAGCTGTCGAGCAGATTAATGTAATCCCGCCCCTGCTTGCCCCACGCTGCCAGTAGCGGATGGGCATGCTGATGGAGCGTTTGCGAGTCGAGCACAATCGGCATGCCGCTCTTGCGAGCCTGACGCTTGTACTGATGTCGCAACAGATCTTTATCGGCGACGATGTCCGCCCAATGGTGACGACATGGGTTGTGTACGCACAGCAAGACCTGGCTGAATCGAGCAAGCCCGGCAAGCGCTTCCAGGGCTTGAGCAGGTAGTGAAGAAATCCCGAAAACGATCACCCGTGACGGCAAACCAGTGGGCGCTACGTCGAGGCTATTGATGCGCTCGATAAAGCGTTGGTGCACGCCTGCGCGGCTTTGCGCCATGCCTTGTTCACCGACATCCAGCAACAGCGCACGCCACAGCTCCGCCTGCCAGCAGTTGGCCGGGGTCAGGGCTTTGGCTTCGCCTCTGCCATTTCGTAGCTGATGGCGACCTTCTGCCCAGTCTTCGAGCCAGTCGGCACGGTAGACCTGATATTGGTCAAACAGATCCGCCAGTCGCTCCGCCAATTGATAGCGTTTACGTAAGTCGGTGTCTTGGGTAAGAAAGCGCTGCAGGGGTTCGAAGTGTGGCTGGTTAATCAACTGTGGTAGCAGACGCATCAGACGCCAGGTCAGCGGGGCTTTATCGAGCAGGGATTTGACCGGGATCTCGTCACGTCCCAGCACCATGCGATAGAGCTGCCACATGAAGCTGCCCGGTAACTGCACGTCAATGGCAGCGGCGATTCCGCAGCCGCCCATGTCGTCATCTTCGGGGTCTTCGGCCAGTGCCAGCTTCAGCCATTGGGCGATGCCATTGCTCTGTACCAGGGCGATTTCATTTTCCAAGGGAGCCAGCGGGTAGCGTCGCATCCAGCTGACCACCAGGCTGCGCAACTCGTCCAGGCGGTTGCCGTGAACCACCATAAAACCAGCACTGAGGGACGTAGCGTCCGGCATAAAGGCTTCCTTGGAAAATACAAAAGCTAGGGCCGAACCTTAGCACTGTCGGCAGACTGTGACAGCCGGGGGCGGTCCGATGTTGCTGTACGAACTTTCCTGCGGACAAAACAAAACCCCTACCTGCATACGCAGATAGGGGTTTCGGAATTTAATCTTGACGATGACCTACTCTCACATGGGGAAACCCCACACTACCATCGGCGATGCATCGTTTCACTGCTGAGTTCGGGATGGGATCAGGTGGTTCCAATGCTCTATGGTCGTCAAGAAATTCGGTAGCCAGCTCGTTTGCCTTACGGCTCACGCTCCAGCGAATGGGTATGTGATAGATCTGGTGTTTCGTGAGTGTCACAAACTTTCGGTTCGTTTCGTCTTCACACACCGCAATCTGGCGTCCCTTTTTATTTATAAAGAAGGGTCAGCAAATTGCTTGGGTGTTATATGGTCAAGCCTCACGGGCAATTAGTATTGGTTAGCTCAACGCCTCACAGCGCTTACACACCCAACCTATCAACGTCGTAGTCTTCGACGGCCCTTCAGGGGACT
Organism: Pseudomonas sp. JV414; assembly: GCF_032424305.1. Classification (NCBI taxonomy): domain Bacteria; kingdom Pseudomonadati; phylum Pseudomonadota; class Gammaproteobacteria; order Pseudomonadales; family Pseudomonadaceae; genus Pseudomonas; species Pseudomonas sp. JV414. The sequence continues at coordinate 292,946 of NZ_VYKC01000007.1, forward strand.
CAAGGTCCCAGTGAGATCTCATCTTGAGGCTAGTTTCCCGCTTAGATGCTTTCAGCGGTTATCTATTCCGAACATAGCTACCCGGCAATGCCACTGGCGTGACAACCGGAACACCAGAGGTTCGTCCACTCCGGTCCTCTCGTACTAGGAGCAGCCCCTCTCAAATCTCAAACGTCCACGGCAGATAGGGACCGAACTGTCTCACGACGTTCTAAACCCAGCTCGCGTACCACTTTAAATGGCGAACAGCCATACCCTTGGGACCGGCTTCAGCCCCAGGATGTGATGAGCCGACATCGAGGTGCCAAACACCGCCGTCGATATGAACTCTTGGGCGGTATCAGCCTGTTATCCCCGGAGTACCTTTTATCCGTTGAGCGATGGCCCTTCCATACAGAACCACCGGATCACTAAGACCTACTTTCGTACCTGCTCGACGTGTCTGTCTCGCAGTCAAGCGCGCTTTTGCCTTTATACTCTACGACCGATTTCCGACCGGTCTGAGCGCACCTTCGTACTCCTCCGTTACTCTTTAGGAGGAGACCGCCCCAGTCAAACTACCCACCATACACTGTCCTCGATCCGGATAACGGACCTGAGTTAGAACCTCAAAGTTGCCAGGGTGGTATTTCAAGGTTGGCTCCACGCGAACTGGCGTCCACGCTTCAAAGCCTCCCACCTATCCTACACAAGCAAATTCAAAGTCCAGTGCAAAGCTATAGTAAAGGTTCACGGGGTCTTTCCGTCTAGCCGCGGATACACTGCATCTTCACAGCGATTTCAATTTCACTGAGTCTCGGGTGGAGACAGCGCCGCCATCGTTACGCCATTCGTGCAGGTCGGAACTTACCCGACAAGGAATTTCGCTACCTTAGGACCGTTATAGTTACGGCCGCCGTTTACCGGGGCTTCGATCAAGAGCTTCGCGTTAGCTAACCCCATCAATTAACCTTCCGGCACCGGGCAGGCGTCACACCCTATACGTCCACTTTCGTGTTTGCAGAGTGCTGTGTTTTTAATAAACAGTCGCAGCGGCCTGGTATCTTCGACCGGCGTGGGCTTACGCAGTAAATGCTTCACCCTCACCGGCGCACCTTCTCCCGAAGTTACGGTGCCATTTTGCCTAGTTCCTTCACCCGAGTTCTCTCAAGCGCCTTGGTATTCTCTACCCAACCACCTGTGTCGGTTTGGGGTACGGTTCCTGGTTACCTGAAGCTTAGAAGCTTTTCTTGGAAGCATGGCATCAACCACTTCGTGTTCTAAAAGAACACTCGTCATCAGCTCTCGGCCTTAGAATCCCGGATTTACCTAAGATTCCAGCCTACCACCTTAAACTTGGACAACCAACGCCAAGCTGGCCTAGCCTTCTCCGTCCCTCCATCGCAATAACCAGAAGTACAGGAATATTAACCTGTTTTCCATCGACTACGCTTTTCAGCCTCGCCTTAGGGACCGACTAACCCTGCGTCGATTAACGTTGCGCAGGAAACCTTGGTCTTTCGGCGTGGGTGTTTTTCACACCCATTGTCGTTA
>NZ_VYKC01000008.1:0-10296 GCF_032424305.1 Pseudomonas sp. JV414
AAGGCCCGAAGGTCCCCTGCTTTCTCCCGTAGGACGTATGCGGTATTAGCGTCCGTTTCCGAGCGTTATCCCCCACTACCAGGCAGATTCCTAGGCATTACTCACCCGTCCGCCGCTCTCAAGAGGTGCAAGCACCTCTCTACCGCTCGACTTGCATGTGTTAGGCCTGCCGCCAGCGTTCAATCTGAGCCATGATCAAACTCTTCAGTTCAAACATCTTTGGGTTTTTAAGAAAACCTAAACTTGGCTCAGCAATCGTTGGTTACATCTTTGATTTCTCGCGGAGTAACTTGTGATGCTGATAATCTTGTTGACTATCAGTCTGACTCCACAAGCACCCACACGAATTGCTTGATTCAGTTGTTAAAGAGCGGTTGGTTAAGATCTTTCGTCTCAACCGAGGCGCGCATTCTACAGCAGCCTCTGTTGCTGTCAAGCGGTTATTTTCAGAAGTTTTCGAAGAATTCTTCAACAACTTCAACCACTTGCGCTTTCGATCTCTCGTTAGCGGGAGGCGAATTCTACAGCGTTACACGCTGCTGTCAACACCTCTTTTTCTCCGCTTTCGACCGAGATGATCGAACCGTCAATAAGGCAAAAACACACTGCCTTACCAACTCCTTCTGGCTTCGATGAACTGAAGCGTAACCGCTGCCGAAAACTGCTTAACTCTTTGTTTACCAAGGAGTTTTCCGTTTCGACTGCGCCGGAAGTGGGGCGAATTATAGACTTCCAGAATCTGCCGTCAACACCAATTTTCACATTTCTGTCATATAGACCCAAAAAGCCCGAAAACACGAAGGCCAACCTCAAGAGGTCGGCCTTCTGCCCTTCTACTTACAAGCTAGGAAATGCGAACTGCGAAGCCTCATGGCTCGCTCGTTGCGGCCAGCGCTGGGTAATCGCCTTGCGACGAGTGTAGAAACGCACGCCATCCGGACCATACGCATGCAGATCGCCGAACAGCGAACGCTTCCAGCCGCCAAAGCTGTGATAAGCCACTGGCACTGGCAATGGCACGTTGACGCCGACCATCCCCACTTCAATCTCATCGCAGAACAACCGCGCCGCTTCACCATCCCGCGTGAAGATGCATGTGCCGTTGCCATACTCGTGATCGTTGATCAGTTGCATCGCCTCTTCCAGGCTGTTGACCCGAACGACGCACAGCACCGGTCCAAAGATCTCTTCTTTATAGATGCGCATTTCTGGCGTGACGTTATCGAACAGGCAACCGCCCAGGAAGAAACCTTCTTCATGACCGGCCACGCTCAGACCACGACCATCTACCACCAACTTCGCACCTGCCGAAACGCCGTCTTCTATATAGCCACTGACTTTATCGCGAGCCTGACCGGAAACCAGCGGCCCCATATCCAGGCCGCAGGTCGTACCCGCACCGATTTTCAGCGCTTTGACCTGTGGAACCAGTTTGGCCACCAGCGCATCGGCCACCTGATCACCGACGCACACGGCTACCGAGATTGCCATGCAGCGCTCACCGCACGAACCGTACGCCGCGCCCATCAGTGCGCTGACTGCGTTATCCAGATCCGCATCCGGCATTAATACCGCGTGGTTCTTCGCCCCGCCCAGCGCCTGGACGCGTTTGCCGCGCTTGGTGCCTTCGGCGTAAATGTATTCGGCAATTGGCGTCGAACCGACAAAGCTCAACGCTTTGACTTCCGGCGCTTCGATCAAGGCATCCACCGCAGCCTTGTCGCCATGCACCACACTCAGCACGCCTTTCGGCAGGCCGGCTTCCAACAGCAGCTGAGCAATCAGCAGCGTCGAGCTTGGATCACGCTCGGACGGTTTCAGAATAAAGCAGTTGCCACAGACGATCGCCAGCGGATACATCCACAGCGGCACCATGGCCGGGAAGTTGAACGGGGTAATACCGGCCACCACGCCCAATGGCTGGAAATCCGACCAGGCATCGATGTTCGGCCCGACGTTACGGCTGTACTCGCCCTTGAGAATTTCCGGTGCAGCACAGGCGAACTCGACGTTCTCGATCCCGCGCTTCAATTCACCGGCCGCATCTTCCAGGGTCTTGCCGTGCTCTTCGCTGATCAGTTGTGCAATGCGGGCTTCGTTCTGTTCCAGCAATTGCTTAAAGCGGAACATCACCTGAGCACGCTTGGCCGGCGGAGTGTTACGCCAGGCCGGGAACGCAGCCTTGGCCGAGTCGATGGCTTTTTGAATGGTTTCACGGCTGGCCAATGGCAGCTTGTGGATCGCCTGACCGGTGGACGGGTTGAACACGTCGGCCGTACGACCGTCTTCGGTCACCAGTTCGCCATTGATCAAATGCGGGATAAGGCTCATGCGGGGCTCCTGAAAAGTTGTCCACAGGCGCCCGCGAGAGGACGCCTATATATAGAGGGAAAAATCAGTCGATTTTGTTCAGCACTTCGCCGACCGCATCGAACAAGCGATCGAGGTCTTGCGGCTTGCTGTTGAAGGTTGGGCCGAACTGCAGGGTGTCGCCGCCGAAGCGCACGTAGAACCCGGCTTTCCACAGAGCCATGCCGGCTTCGAACGGACGCACGATGGCATCGCCGTCGCGAGGCGCAATCTGGATGGCACCGGCCAACCCGTAGTTACGAATGTCGATGACGTTTTTCGAGCCCTTCAAACCATGCAACACATTTTCGAAATGCGGTGCCACTTCCGCCACGCTCTGCACCAGGTTTTCCTTTTGCAGCAGGTCGAGTGCTGCCAGGCCCGCAGCACAAGCCACCGGGTGGGCGGAATAGGTGTAGCCGTGCGGGAATTCCACCGCGTACTCAGGCGTCGCCTGGTTCATGAAGGTCTGGTAAATCTCGGAGCTGGCAATCACCGCGCCCATCGGGATCGCGCCGTTGGTGACTTGCTTGGCAATGCACATCAGGTCCGGAGTCACGCCGAAGCTGTCGGCGCCGAACATCGAACCGGTACGGCCGAAACCGGTGATCACTTCGTCGAACACCAGCAGGATATTGTGCTGATCGCAGATTTCGCGCAGACGCTTGAGGTAACCCTGCGGCGGAACCAGTACACCAGCGGAACCGGCCATTGGCTCGACGAATACCGCAGCAATGTTCGAGGCATCGTGCAGCTCGATCAGCTTCAGCAGTTCATCGGCCAGGGCGATACCACCTTGCTCCGGCATCCCACGGGAAAACGCATTGCTCGCCAGCAAAGTGTGCGGCAGGTGATCGACGTCCATCATCGCCTGACCGAACAGTTTGCGGTTGCCGTTCACGCCGCCCAGGCTAGTGCCAGCGATGTTCACGCCGTGATAACCACGAGCGCGACCGATCATTTTGGTTTTGGTGGCCTGGCCTTTCAGGCGCCAGTAAGCACGCACCATTTTCACCGCTGTGTCTGCACACTCGGAACCCGAGTCGGTGAAGAACACGTGATTCAGATTGCCCGGCGTCAGGTCGGTGATTTTCTCGGCCAACTGGAACGACAGCGGATGACCGTACTGGAAGCCCGGCGAGTAATCGAGGGTGCCCAATTGCTTGGCCACCGCTTCCTGGATTTCCTTGCGGGTGTGTCCGGCGCCGCAGGTCCACAGACCCGAGAGCGAATCGTAGACCTTGCGGCCCTTGTCGTCTGTCAGCCAACTGCCCTCGGCAGCCACGATCAGTCGCGGGTCGCGCTGGAAATTGCGGTTCGCGGTGTAGGGCATCCAGTGAGCATCGAGCTTGAGCTGGCTGGCCAGGGAAGTCGGGGCGTTTTCAGGCACGTTCATGGGCAAAACCTCGCAGGGCAATAAGCGGCGTGGAGATGAAAAGCTTTCTTGCAGCTAAATTGCCACGGAGATAAAGTCGGTGAAATCCAACTTTTCTAACCTTCAGTCAGCCCGCTACTAAACTTTGAGTAACCAAAGCATGAGCAGCCGTCGTCCCGATCCGCTGGCGCAAGTCAGTGACTTTGATATCCGGCTGTTGCGGATTTTTCGCAGCGTCGTGGAATGCGGCGGCTTCTCCGCGGCAGAGTCGGTGCTGGGTATCGGTCGCTCGGCGATCAGCCAGCAGATGAGCGATCTGGAGCAACGCCTCGGCCTGCGTCTGTGCCAACGCGGTCGCGCCGGTTTTTCCCTGACCGAAGAAGGCCGCGAGGTCTACCAATCAGCGCTGCAGTTATTAAGTGCGCTGGAAAGTTTCCGCACCGAGGTCAATGGCCTGCACCAGCACTTGCGCGGTGAGTTGACCATCGGCCTGACCGACAACCTGGTCACCCTGCCCCACATGCGCATTACTCACGCCTTGGCGCAGCTGAAGGAGCGTGGTCCGGACGTGCAGATCCAGATCCGCATGATCGCGCCCAATGAAGTTGAACAAGGCGTGCTCGACGGTCGCTTGCATGTCGGCGTGGTGCCGCAAGCCAGTGCGCTATCGGGCCTGGAATATCAGCCGCTCTACAGCGAACGCTCGCTGCTGTATTGCGCGGTCGGCCATCCGCTGTTTTATGTCGACGACAAACAACTGGACGATGAACGCCTCAATAGCCAGGACGCCATCGCCCCGACCTTCCGCTTGCCCGCCGAGATCCAGGCCCACTATCAAGCGCTCAACTGCACCGCCAGTGCGTCGGATCGCGAAGGCATGGCATTTCTGATTCTGACCGGGCGCTACATCGGATACCTGCCGGATCATTACGCCAGCCTCTGGGTGCAGCAGGGCCGATTGCGTGCGCTGAAACCCAAGGCGCGTTTTTATGACCTGAGTCTGGCATCGGTCACCCGCAAGGGCCGTCGCCCCCACTTGGTGCTGGAGAGTTTTCTGGAGAGCCTGGCGGCGACGCGTTGAACAAGAAATTCCCTGTGGGATCGCGGTGGTCAAGGTTTTATCGCAACAGGACTTGTCTGAGACCTGCGGGTGCGCTATCAACGCATCTGGTTGCACCCATTTACCTGTTCGGAAGTGCCTATGACCTTTGAAGTCCCAGCCCACGGCGGCAAACCCGCCAGCCGCATTCGTCAGAAGAACGAAGAGACCATCATCAAAGCCGCCGAAGACGAGTTCGCCCGTCACGGGTTCAAAGGCACCAGCATGAACACCATCGCGCAGAATGCCGGATTGCCCAAAGCGAATCTGCATTACTACTTCACCAACAAACTCGGTTTGTACGTGGCGGTGCTAAGTAACATCCTTGAATTGTGGGACAGCACCTTCAATACCCTGACCGTCGAGGATGATCCGGCAGAAGCATTGACCCGATACATCCGCGCAAAAATGGAATTCTCCCGGCGCCAGCCACAAGCTTCGCGGGTCTTCGCCATGGAGGTCATCAGCGGCGGCGAATGCCTGAGCGCGCATTTCAACCAGGACTATCGCATCTGGTTTCAGGGCCGGGCCGCGGTGTTTCAGGCGTGGATCGACGCCGGCAAAATGGACCCGGTCGACCCGGTGCACCTGATCTTCCTGCTGTGGGGCAGCACCCAGCATTACGCCGATTTTGCCACGCAGATCTGCCGTGTCACCGGGCGCACCAAGTTGACCAAGCAAGACATGGAAGACGCCGGCAACAACCTGATCCGCATCATTCTCAAAGGCTGCGGCCTGACGCCTGCTATCTAAGACACTTATGCCTTTTACCCTCAGCGGCTTTTGCGAATACCGCGAAGAGATTCGCAAAAGCCGCTTCATCGCCCTCGCCGGACCAATCACTAGCGCAGTCGACGCCCAGGCGTTCATCGAGCAGCACAGTGATTTGAACGCCTCGCACAATTGCTGGGCATGGAAACTCGGCGATCAATACCGCAGCAATGACGATGGCGAACCCGGCGGCACCGCTGGCCGGCCAATTCTGGCAGCGATCGAAGCGCAGGATTGCGATCAGGTCGCGGTGCTGGTGATCCGCTGGTATGGCGGCATTCAACTGGGCACCGGCGGCCTCGCCCGGGCCTATGGCGGCGGCGCCAACAAATGCCTGCAAGGGGCGCCGAAGGTCGAGCTGATCAGCCGGGTGCCGGTCAGTTGTGCCTGTGCGTTTGGCGAGTTGGCGCTGGTGAAGCTTCGGTTAGCGGAACTGGGCGGTTTGGTCGTAGAAGAAACCTTCACGGCCAATGGCGTGGAACTGCAATTGGCGATCGGCGAGGGGCAAATAGAGACCTTGCAGATGCAACTGGCGGATTTGAGTCGCGGGCGCATTTTGTTGCAGCGATAAAAGATCAAAAGATCGCAGCCTGCGGCAGCTCCTATGCGCCTGTGGGCGCTGCGATCTTTTGGGGCGCCCCGATTTACCCTGCATTCGATAGTTGCCCACATCTACTGTGCACCCGGCTGTGGATAACCTGAGCACATTCCGCTGTAACCCTTCTGTCATGCGGCTTTGCGGGCTTTGCTCATTTTTCGTCCAAATCGCCATCAACCATGTTTATTCCATGTAAAAACAATTAGTTAGAGCGGTTTATCGCCATTAGAAGAAAGCCCCTCAGTGCTTATACCCATGCACTCGGCTTGCGCACAGATACTGTGGAACAACCTGTGGATAACCCGTTCATGGCTGGCGCAGCCCCATGTCCGACATAGCTTGCAGGGTATTGCTCGTTTTTTGATCAATACACCGCGCGCAAAACCGGAGCCTGATCAAAGAACGTGCCCTCAAGTGGTGCCTGATTCGGAGTTGGAATAAGACGAGGCACCGTCCACAACCCCTATGCCAGCAAGGCCTTGCCGATTTCCTGACTCAATGGCCAGGAAATTGCTTTATCCCCAGGCATAACTTCTGTCGACCTGAGCCTGTCATGTCCAACCCCGTGCCGATCCCCGATCAAATACCCCGCCTGCAATTGCGCAGAATCAGCAAACGTTATCCCGGTTGCCTGGCCAACGATGCCATCGACTTGAGCATTGCGCCCGGTGAAATCCACGCCCTGCTCGGCGAAAACGGTGCGGGCAAAAGTACCCTGATGAAGATCATCTACGGCGTCACTCACGCCGACTCAGGGGAAATGATCTGGCAGGGCCAGCGCGTAACCATGCGCAATCCGGCCCAGGCTCGCGGCCTCGGGATTGGCATGGTGTTCCAGCATTTCTCGCTGTTCGAAACCCTGAGCGTGGCGCAGAACATCGCGCTGGCAATGGGCGCTGCGGCAGGAGCACCGAAGCAGCTTGAGCCGAAGATTCGCGAAGTGTCACAACGCTACGGCATGGCGCTGGAACCGGAGCGACTTGTCCACAGCCTGTCCATCGGCGAGCGTCAGCGTGTGGAAATCATTCGATGCCTGATGCAAGACATCCGCCTGTTGATTCTCGATGAACCGACGTCGGTACTGACTCCGCAAGAGGCCGACGAATTGTTCGTCACTTTGCGCCGACTGGCCGCCGAGGGCTGCAGCATTCTGTTTATCAGCCACAAGCTCGGCGAAGTACGCGCGTTGTGCCACAGCGCCACGGTGTTACGCGGCGGTCGGGTAGCCGGGCATTGCGTGCCGGCGGAGTGCTCGGATCGGCAACTGGCGCAATTGATGGTCGGTGAAGCCGCCGAGCTGATCACCGACTATCCAAAGGTCACTGGCGCTGATGCGTTTTTGAACGTGACGGGATTGTCCTGGCACAACCCAGACCCGTTCGGCTGCTCTCTGAAGAATATTGATTTCGACGTGCGCAGCGGCGAAATCGTGGGAGTCGCCGGAGTGGCCGGCAATGGTCAGGATGAGTTGCTGGCCTTGCTCAGTGGCGAAGAACGGTTACCCCGCGATGACAGCGCAACGATCAGTTTCGGCGGGCAACCGGTGGCCCATTTGCGGCCGGATGCTCGACGCAAACTTGGCCTGGCATTCGTCCCCGCCGAGCGTCTGGGCCATGGCGCGGTGCCGGAGCTGAGCCTGGCAGATAACGCCCTGCTCACCGCGTTTCAACAGGGGCTGGTCAGCAACGGGCTGATCCAGCGCAGCAAGGTCGAAGCGCTGGCCGAAGACATCATTCGCCGCTTCGGGGTCAAGACACCCGATGCCCAGGCGCCTGCTCGCAGTCTGTCCGGCGGCAACTTGCAAAAATTCATCCTCGGTCGGGAGATCCTTCAGCAGCCTAAATTACTGGTGGCCGCGCACCCGACCTGGGGGGTGGACGTCGGTGCGGCCGCGACCATTCACCGGGCGTTGATTGCCTTGCGCGATGCTGGCGCGGCGATCTTGGTGATCTCCGAAGACCTCGACGAACTGTTCCAGATCAGCGACCGCCTCGGCGCCCTGTGCGGCGGTCGGCTGTCGCCATTGCAGGCCACCGTCGACACCCATCTGAGCGACGTCGGCGGCTGGATGGCCGGCCAGTTCGACGCGCCTCAATCACCTGCCCCCGTAGCGCTTTAACGGAGTTTCACATGCTGCTTTCTCTCGAACCGCGTGGCCAGCAATCACGCCTGATGTTGTGGTGCTCGCCCTTGCTGGCGGCCGTGTTGACGCTGGGCTGCGGCTCATTGCTATTTATCGCGCTGGGCCACGATCCAGTGCTGACCTTGCACACGTTGCTGATTGCACCGATCAGCGACCTGTACGGCGTCTCCGAACTGCTGGTCAAATCGCTGCCGATTCTGCTCTGCGCATTGGGCTTGGCGGTGGCGTATCAAGCGCGGATCTGGAACATCGGCGCCGAAGGTCAGTTGCTGCTCGGCGCCCTCGCCGGCAGTGCGTTGGCGGTGAACATCGTTGGCTTGCAAAGTCGCTGGGCGCTGGTGCTAATCCTGGTGGTCGGCACCTTGGCCGGCGCCGCGTGGGCCGGGTTGACAGCATGGTTGCGCACACGCTTCAACGCCAATGAAATCCTCACCAGCATCATGCTCAATTACATCGCCCTGAACTTGCTGCTGTTCTGCGTCCACGGGCCTTTGAAGGACCCGGCGGGCTTCAACTTTCCAGAGTCGGCGATGTTCGGCGATGCCAGTCGTTTGCCGCTGTTGATGGAGGACGGTCGGGTGCACGCCGGGGTCTATTTCGCCCTGCTCGCGCTGGTGGCGGTGTGGGTGTTACTGCAGAAAAGCTTTGTCGGTTTCCAGATCAAAGTGCTCGGGCTGGACAAGCGCGCCGCAGGTTTCGTCGGCTTTCGCGAGAAGCGGCTGATCTGGCTGGCGCTGTTGATCAGCGGTGGTTTGGCGGGGTTGGCCGGCGTGTGCGAAGTCACCGGGCCGATCGGCCAGCTGGTGCCGCAGGTCTCGCCGGGTTACGGCTATGCGGCGATCACCGTAGCGTTTCTCGGGCGACTGAATCCCATCGGTATTCTGTTTTCCAGCCTGTTGATGGCGCTGCTGTACATCGGTGGCGAGAGCGCGCAGATGAGCATGAACCTACCGCAAGCGATCACTCAATTGTTCCAGGGGATGATGCTGTTTTTCCTGCTGGCCAGTGACGTACTGATTCTCTACCGACCGCGTTTGAACCTGCGCTGGGCGCGCCGTGCACCAACCACCGCCGTACAAGCAGGAGCCTTGTGATGGATATCGATCTGCTGAGCAATATTTTCTACGCCATGGTCCGTTGCGGTACGCCGTTGTTGCTGGTGGCGCTGGGCGAGCTGATTTGCGAGAAGAGTGGCGTCCTCAATCTGGGGCAGGAAGGCATGATGCTGTTCGGGGCGGTGATCGGTTTCATCGTCGCGCTGAACAGCGGCAACCTCTGGCTTGGCGTGTTGCTGGCGATGCTCGCCGGGATGCTGTTGTCGTCGCTGTTTGCCTTGGTAGCACTGGTGTTCAACGCCAATCAGGTGGCGACCGGGTTGGCGTTGACGATCTTCGGCGTAGGCCTGTCGACCTTTGTCGGCGCAGCGTGGGTTGGCAAACCGTTGGCGGGTTTTGAGCCAGTGGCGATTCCGTTGTTGAGTGAAATCCCGCTGATCGGGCGGATGCTGTTTGCTCAGGACTTGCTGGTGTATCTGTCGTTCGCGCTGTTCACGTTAGTGGCCTGGGTGATTCTGAAAAGTCGCGTCGGGTTGATTATTCAGGCGGTTGGCGAAAACCCGGATGCGGCCAGTGCCATGGGCTTGCCGGTGTTGCGCGTGCGTACGCTGGCGGTGCTGTTTGGCGGGGCGATGGCGGGGTTGGCCGGGGCTTATTTGTCCTTGGCCTACACGCCGATGTGGGCGGAAAACATGAGCGCCGGTCGTGGCTGGATTGCCTTGGCGCTGGTGGTGTTTGCCAGTTGGCGAGTGTGGCGATTGCTGCTCGGGGCGTATCTGTTCGGGCTCGCCAGCATCCTGCATTTGGTGGCGCAGGGGTTGGGGCTGGCGATGCCGTCGAGCCTGCTGGCGATGCTGCCGTATGTCGCGACCATTGTGGTGTTGGTGCTGCTGTCCCAACGAAACC
>NZ_VYKC01000009.1:0-619214 GCF_032424305.1 Pseudomonas sp. JV414
GGGCTTATTTGTCCTTGGCCTACACGCCGATGTGGGCGGAAAACATGAGCGCCGGTCGTGGCTGGATTGCCTTGGCGCTGGTGGTGTTTGCCAGTTGGCGAGTGTGGCGATTGCTGCTCGGGGCGTATCTGTTCGGGCTCGCCAGCATCCTGCATTTGGTGGCGCAGGGGTTGGGGCTGGCGATGCCGTCGAGCCTGCTGGCGATGCTGCCGTATGTCGCGACCATTGTGGTGTTGGTGCTGCTGTCCCGGGATGCCGTGCGCACACGGTTGTATGCGCCGGTTTCGTTGGGACAGCCGTGGCAGGCCGGGCATTAGCGGAGACTTCAAGGGCCTCATCGCGGGCAAGCCCGCTCCCACAGGTTTCTGTATCGATCAAAAAATCTGTGTTCACCCAAGATCACTGTGGGAGCGGGCTTGCCCGCGATGGCGCCCTAACAGGCAACACCTGAGCAGCGCCCCACGCCAATTCAAAGACCAAGAAAACAACCAGCAATGAACTCGCGCCGTGGAGCAAGGCATACAGCTGCCAAGCCGAAAACAGAAACCTCCCCACCGCGTCATACCGCCCAAACACCTGCTGCGGATCACGAATCCGCAGCACCGCCCACACGCACACAATCGAGCCCAACAAATTCGCCATCAGCATGTGCATCGGCTCGAACGGCGGTAGCTCGCCAGGCAAATTGAAAGTCTGGCTCACGCTCAACAACACGCCATGCAACGCCGCAAAACTCCACGGTGTTACAAAAGCAGCGGTCACGATCAGGTCGTACCACGCACTGCCACGCACCACTTGACGATATTGCGTTGAAGTCCACATTGGCATTGCTCCATAAATTCAGGGAGCAACAAGGCTAAAGCCTGGAGTATGCTCCAGGGTCAAGCCATCTCGAGACATCAAGATGCGCATCGGTGAATTAGCCCAGGCCAGCGCCGTCAGTCGCGACACGTTGCGCTTTTACGAGCAACGCGGATTGATCGCCGCGCAACGCGGCGCCAATGGTTATCGCGACTATCCGGCGGAGATGGTGCAACTGGTGCTGTACATCAAGACGGCTCAGCGACTGGGCTTTACCCTCGGCGAGATCGGCAGCAGCGTCGCCGCGCTGTGGCAGGCACCCGACCCAGCCAATGCCGTGACCCAACTGCTGCAAGACAAACTGAACCTGATCGAAACCCGCATCGCCGAACTCGATGTCTTGCGTCAGGAACTGCAACATCGGCTCGGTCAACAGTGTCCTTTGAGTCAGCACCCTTTAAATCCGTGATTCTCATCCATCAAGGAAGCCATTCATGTCTACGGCAAAAACCGCACTCATCATCGGTGCCTCCCGAGGCTTGGGCCTCGGTCTGGTGAAAACCCTGCTGGCCGACGGCTGGCAAGTCACCGCCACCGTGCGCAACCCGCAGAGCGCCGAAGCCTTGCAAGCGTTGGGCAAGGTGCGGATCGAAAAACTCGACATGGACGATCAGCAAGCGGTCATCGCCCTGAGCCAACAACTCAAAGGTGAAGTGTTCGACCTGTTGTTCGTGAATGCCGGGGTCAAGGGCCCGGAGGTCCAGACGCCGGGCGGAGCGACGTTGGCCGAGGTCGGTCAATTGTTCTTCACCAACGCCGTGGCGCCGATCAATCTGGCCCAGCGTTTTGTCGGGCAGATTCGTGAAGACAGCGGCGTATTGGCGTTCATGAGTTCGGTGCTGGGCAGCGTGACCATGCCCGACGCGCCAGAGCTGGCGCTGTACAAAGCCAGCAAAGCGGCGCTGAACTCCATGACCAACAGCTTCTTCACGCAATTGGGCGAACAGAAACTCACCGTGCTGTCGCTGCATCCGGGTTGGGTGAAGACTGATATGGGCGGTGAAGGCGCGGACATTGATGTGCAAACCAGTACGCGCGGGCTGATCGATCAGGTGAATGCGTATGCCGGCAAGGGCGGGCATCATTTTGTGAACTACAGGGGTGAAAACATTCCCTGGTAACCCCACTGTTCCCTGTGGGAGCTGGCTTGCCTGCGATTGCATCACCTCGGTCTAGCTGAAAGACCGAGGTGCCTGCATCGCGGGCAAGCCCGGCTCCCACAGGGTTTGGCATCGTCTGGACGAGTGAGGCTTGCCCGCGAAGCTTTTTTGTTCGAAACTCCGCACCTCGCCCTCGCGGCGACCCTGGATCAGCAGACAGGGCAACACTGAGCTGGCAACCCTGAACCCAACTTTCAGAGGAGCCGGCCACCATGCCTGCGACCCGTACCTGGTTAAAAAATCCCCTCGCCATTTTCACGGCCAACGCGCTCGATGCCCGTGGCGGTCTGGTGCTGCAAGACGGTTTGATCGTCGAAGTGCTCGCCGCCGGTCAGCAACCCTCCGCGCCTTGTGACCACGTTTTCGATGCACGCGAACACGTGATCCTGCCGGGGCTGATCAACACCCATCACCACTTCTATCAAACCCTGACCCGTGCCTGGGCGCCGGTGGTTAATCAGCCGTTGTTCCCGTGGTTGAAAACCCTCTATCCGGTCTGGGCTCGTCTCACCCCTGAAAAACTTGCCCTCGCCACCAAAGTCGCGTTGGCCGAGTTGCTGCTGTCCGGTTGCACCACCGCCGCCGACCACCATTATCTGTTTCCGGAAGGCCTGGAAAACGCGATCGATGTGCAGGTCGAAAGCGTCCGCGAATTGGGCATGCGCGCCATGCTCACTCGCGGTTCCATGAGCCTTGGCGAAAAAGACGGCGGCCTGCCACCGCAGCAAACCGTCCAGGAAGGCGAAGTGATCCTCGACGATAGCCAACGCTTGATTGCCGCGTACCACGAGCGCGGCGATGGGGCACAGATTCAGATAGCCCTGGCACCGTGCTCGCCGTTCTCGGTGACCCCGGAAATCATGTCCGCCAGCGCCGAACTGGCGAACTCCCTCGACGTGCGCCTGCACACGCACTTGGCAGAAACCCTCGACGAAGAAGACTTCTGCCTGCAACGTTTCGGCCTGCGTACCGTGGATTATCTGGACAGCGTCGGCTGGCTCGGCCCGCGCACCTGGCTGGCCCACGGCATTCATTTCAACCCCGACGAAATCGCCCGTCTCGGCGCGGCCGGCACGGGCATTTGCCATTGCCCGAGTTCGAACATGCGCCTGGCCTCCGGCATTTGCCCGACGCTGGACCTGACCGCTGCGGGTGCGCTGCTGGGTCTGGGCGTGGACGGTTCGGCGTCCAACGATGCGTCGAACATGATCCTCGAAACCCGTCAGGCGCTGTACATCCAGCGGCTGCGTTATGGCGCCGAAAAGATTACGCCGGAATTGGTGCTGGGCTGGGCGACCAAGGGCTCGGCGAGTTTGCTCGGGCGCAGCGATATCGGCGAACTGGCGGTGGGCAAGCAGGCGGATCTGGCGCTGTTCAAACTGGATGAGCTGCGCTTCTCCGGCAGCCATGATCCGGTGTCTGCGCTGCTGCTGTGCGGCGCGGATCGGGCGGACCGGGTGATGATCGGCGGAAAGTGGCGGGTGATCGATGGACAGGTTGAAGGGCTGGATCTGAAAGGGTTGATTGCCGATCATAGCCAGGCGGCTCGGCGGTTGATCAGCGGCGTCTGAGTCGACATAAATCTATTGTGGGAGCGAGCCTGCTCGCGATGACGACGTGTCAGTCAACATTGATGTTGAATGTGAGTCCGCTATCGCGAGCAGGCTCGCTCCCACGGTTTTGTGTAAGGCGTCCGCACCAGTGCATGGCGTGAGTTGGACCTGTTGCACCGGGTTGGCTCTAGTAAGGAATTCAACATCAAAAGATCGCAGCCTGCGGCAGCTCCTACAGGGGTACGCGAAATCATGTAGGAGCTGCCGCAGGCTGCGATCTTTTGATTTTGTTGTCCTGTTGGTCAGCAATTTGCATTGCCCTCCTCCATCTCACAACAAAATGGAGTTCCAGTTCATGCATAAACGTCCGTTGAAGCAGCTGCTTTGCGTTGTCGCCGCAGCCATCGGTCTGAGCGCCAGCCTGACCGCCAGTGCTGCCGACCCGCTGAAAGTCGGCTTCGTCTATATCGGTCCGATCGGTGACCACGGCTGGACGTATCAGCATGAACAGGGACGCAAGGCGCTGGCTGAGAAGTTCGGTGAGCAAATCACCACCAACTACGTGGAGAACGTCGCCGAGGGCGCCGATGCCGAGCGGGTGATCCGCAACATGGCCAAGGACAAGTACGACCTGATTTTCACCACATCCTTTGGCTACATGAACCCGACCCTGAAAGTCGCCAAGCAATTTCCCAAGGTGACCTTCGAACACGCCACCGGCTATAAACAAGACAAGAACCTTGGCACTTACCTGGCGCGTACTTACGAGGGCCGCTACGTCGGCGGTTTCCTCGCGGCGAAGATGACCAAGACCAAGAAAATCGGTTACGTCGCCTCGTTCCCGATCCCGGAAGTCATCCGCGACATCAACGCCATTCAACTGGCCCTGAACAAGTACAACCCGGGCACCGAGATCAAAGTGGTGTGGGTCAACTCCTGGTTCGATCCGGGCAAGGAAGCTGATGCCGCCAATGCGCTGATCGACCAGGGCGTGGACGTGGTGTTCCAGCATACCGACAGTCCGGCACCGATCCAGGCGGCCGAACGTCGTGGCGTGTACGCCGTCGGTTATGCGTCGGACATGGCGCACTTCGGGCCGAAAGCGGTGCTGACGTCTATCGTCAACGACTGGGGGCCGCACTACATTCAGGCGACCCAAAGCGTGCTCGACCACACATGGAAATCCCAGGATTACTGGGGCGGTCTGAAGGAAGGTACGGTTGAGCTGCCGATCAGCGACCTGGTACCGGTTGCGGTGAAAACCGAAGCCGAGCAGATCATTGCCGACATCAAGAGCGGTGCCCTGCATCCGTTCACCGGGCCGATCAAGGATCAGGCCGGCGTGGAGAAAATCCCGGCGGGCGCGACAGCAACCAATGCGGAATTGGCGTCGATGAACTACTACGTCGAAGGCATGAAGGCCGAGATACCGAAGTAACTTAGTCAGACACTAAACCCTGTGGGAGCGGGCTTGCCCGCGATGAGGCCATCACATTCAGCATCATTGTTGACTGTCAATTCGCTATCGCGGGCAAGCCCGCTCCCACAGGGCTCTGCAGTATTTTGTCATTCTGCGTACTCTTCAGGACAATCGCATGAACAGCCTCCCAATCATCGACATCAGCCCGCTCTACAGCGCTGATCAAACCGCCTGGCAATCGATCGCCACCCAAATCGACCATGCCTGCCGCGAATGGGGCTTTTTCTATATCAAGGGCCACCCGATCGCCCCGTCGCGTATCGCCGCAGTGCTCGACCATGCCCAACGTTTCTTCGCCCTGCCCGCCGCTGAAAAACTCAAGATCGACATCACCCAGACCCGCCACCACCGCGGCTATGGCGCCATCGCCACCGAGCAACTCGACCCGAGCAAGCCCTGCGATCTGAAAGAAACCTTCGACATGGGCCTGCACCTGCCGGCCGATCATCCAGAGGTTATTGCGGAAAAACCCTTGCGCGGCCCCAACCGTCATCCGTCTATGCCCGGTTGGGAATCGCTGATGGAGCAACACTACGTCGACATGCAGGCGCTCGCTCAAACCCTGCTGCGGGCCATGACTCTGGCGCTGGGCATTGAGCGCGATTTCTTCGATAGCCGTTTCAAAGAACCGGTCAGCGTACTGCGGATGATTCATTACCCGCCGCGCCACACTGCCAGCACCGAAGATCAGCAAGGTGCCGGAGCTCACACCGATTACGGCTGCATCACCCTGCTCTACCAGGATGCCGCTGGCGGTCTGCAAGTGCGCAACGTGCGGGGCGAGTGGATCGATGCGCCGCCGATCGAAGGCACGTTCGTGGTCAACCTCGGCGACATGATGGCGCGCTGGAGCAACGACCGTTACCTGTCGACGCCGCACCGGGTGATCAGCCCGCTGGGGGTGGATCGGTACTCGATGCCGTTCTTTGCTGAACCGCACCCCGACACGCCCATCGAATGCCTGCCCGGTTGCCAGGACGAACGGCATCCGGCGAAGTATCCGGCCACCACCTGCGCCGAATTCCTGCTGTCGCGTTTCGCCGATACCTACGCCTATCGACGGGAACAGGAAGCCGTGTAATGAACCGGCTGGTCAGGTTTTGCTCATTGTTTCTGCGGGCATCTGTAGAATGCCCTCATTGCACCTGATGAGAATTCAAAAATGTACGACTGGCTGAACGCCCTGCCCAAGGCAGAATTGCACTTGCACCTGGAAGGTTCGCTGGAACCTGAGCTGCTGTTCGCCCTGGCCGAACGCAACAAGATCGCCCTGCCGTGGAGCGACGTTGAAACCCTGCGCAAGGCTTACGCCTTCAATAACCTGCAAGAGTTTCTCGACCTGTATTACCAGGGCGCCGATGTGTTGCGCACGTCTCAGGATTTCTACGACCTGACCTGGGCCTACCTGTTGCGCTGCAAGGCGCAGAACGTGATTCACACCGAACCGTTCTTCGACCCGCAAACCCACACCGACCGTGGCATCCCGTTCGAAGTGGTGCTCAACGGCATCGCCGCCGCACTGAAGGATGGCGAGCAGCAGCTGGGCATCACCAGTGGTTTGATCCTCAGTTTCCTGCGTCACTTGAGCGAAGACGAAGCGCAGAAAACCCTCGACCAGGCATTGCCGTTCCGCGATGCGTTTGTCGCCGTGGGCCTGGACAGTTCGGAGATGGGCCACCCGCCGAGCAAGTTCCAGCGGGTGTTCGATCGTGCGCGCAACGAAGGCTTCCTGACCGTGGCCCACGCCGGTGAAGAAGGCCCGCCCGAGTACATCTGGGAAGCCCTCGACCTGCTGAAAATCCAGCGCATCGACCATGGCGTGCGCGCCATCGAAGACGAGCGCTTGATGCAGCGGATCATCGACGAGCAGATCCCGCTGACCGTGTGCCCGTTGTCGAACACCAAACTCTGCGTGTTCGATCACATGTCCCAACACAACATCCTCGACATGCTCGAGCGCGGTGTGAAGGTCACGGTGAACTCCGATGACCCGGCCTACTTCGGCGGGTATGTCACCGAGAACTTCCACGCGCTGTACACCGATCTGGGCATGACCCAGGATCAGGCCAAGCGCCTGGCGCAGAACAGCCTGGATGCCAGATTGGTCAAACCTTAAAAGCCACCGAATAACCTGTGGGAGCGGGCTTGCCCGCGATAGCGGACTGTCAGCCAACTCAATGTTGAGGCCGTTGGCCTCATCGCGGGCAAGCCCGCTCCCACAGGGACTGTGTTCAGCCGACGATCTCTACTTCGCTCAACTCTTCCAACGTCTTGCCCCGGGTCTCCATCCCGAACATCCACACCACCCCCGCCGCAATCGCAAAACACATCGCCCCCAGCGCAAACACCCCGCCCTGCCCGGTCATCGGGAACACCAGCCCGGTCACCAACGGCCCGAGCAACGACCCCACGCGGCCGATAGCCGAAGCGAACCCCGAACCCGTGGCGCGTGCCGACGTTGGGTACAACTCAGGGGTGTAGGTGTAGAGCACCGCCCACATGCCGAACAGAAAGAACTGCATCAACAGCCCCGAGGTAATCAACAGACTGACATTGCCGCCGAACACCGCACTCTGGCCATAAAGAAACGCCATGACCCCGCCGCCGAGCAATGTCACGACGCACACCGGTTTACGCCCCCAACGCTCTACCAGCCAGGCAGCCATGAGGAAACCGGGAATTCCGCCGAGGGAAATCACCACCGTGTAATACACCGATTGGGTCACGGCAAAACCCGATTGTTGCAACAGTGCGCTGAGCCAGGACGTCAGGCCATAGAAACCCAGCAAGGCGAAGAACCACACGCTCCAGATCATCATCGTGCGCTGGCGATACTGCGCCGACCAGATCTCTCGTAGCGCAGAGAAGAAAGTGCCCGGTTGACTCGCCACCCGGGGCAAACGAATCGGTTCAGGCAAATCCGTACGGCCCAGTGAAGCCCGAACCCGGTCTTCGATGCCGCACAAGACTTTATCCGCCACGTCATGATGCCCGGCCTGCTCCAGCCAGCGCGGTGACTCGGGAATGAAAAAACGAATCGCCAGGACGAACACCGCCGGCACCGCCAACACCAGAAAAATGTCGCGCCAGCCAATCACCGGCAGCAGGAAGTACGACAGCACCCCCGCTGCGACGAAACCGAGCGGCCAAAAACCATCCATCAACGCGATGTAACGCCCACGTCGCTTAGCTGGAATCAGCTCCGACAGCATCGACTGCGCAATCGGAAATTCCATGCCCATGCCGATCCCCAGCAAGACTCGGAACAGCGTCAGCGTTTCGACGTTCTGCGCCGTGGAGCACAGGTAGCTAGCGATGCCCCACAGCACAATGCTCCACTGGAACACTGGTTTGCGCCCGAAGCGGTCGGCCAACATACCGGACAGCGATGCCCCCAGAACCATGCCGAAGAAACTCGAACTGGCCAGCAATCCGGCCTGTGCCGTGCTCAGGCCGAACTCGGTTTTGATCGAGCCGAGTAGGAAGGTCATCATCGCCAGGTCCATGGAGTCGAAGAAAAACGCCAGGGCAATGATGATGAAAATGATGCGGTGATAACCGCTGATGGGCAGCCGTTCCAATCGTTCTGCCGCGCTGAAGCTTCGTGTTTCCATGCCACATTCCCCCAATCCTGAAAGTCCCCGGATCGAGTGTGCGCGATAGCGGCTGGGGATTATTGCTGGATGCGACCTGTCCACAGCTCTGAACGACGCCTGAAACAAATCCCGGACGTCGCACCTCAATGGTCTAAAGCGCCATTTCCAGCTCGGTTTCCTTGGCGAAGCGATGGATTTCCCGTTGCCCCGCAGCGGTGATCTGCAACGCTCGCGAATCGTTGGGCAGGCTCAACCAGCCAGACTGCATGAACAACTGCAACAACGCTGCGCCCAGTGAACCGCCCATGTGCGGGCGTCTTTCGCTCCAGTCCGGGCAAGCGCAAGCGACTCTGCTGTTGCGATGAGCCAGCGCCTGGATGAATACACCGCGTGTTGCCAATTGTGTGGCGCCCTTGTGAGTGATCATGACCCGCTGATCGAGTTGCTCGATCCAGCCCGCATCCAGCAGACGCTGGTAGAGGTCGGCGGCCAGGGTGCCACCCAGATGGTCGTCGCAGAGCCTGGCCCGCAGCAAAGACGAAGGCGCCGCCTGCGGTTTGGCGATAGGGCTGGTGCGTTTGAAAACCTCTGGAATGTCCCGAGGCGCGCTGGCCAGGGTCGCGCTGGCCAAGGCTTCTATCGCGGCGCCGACTTCGGGCGCGGCAAGCCGGAAAAACCGTTTGCGGCCACGGGTTTCGACTTTCAACAGACCTCCGGCGGACAAACGCCCTAAATGCGCACTGGCCGAAGACGGCGACAGGCCGGCCAGCAACGCCAGCTCTTCGGTTTGCCGCGCCGAGCCGTCCATCAAGGCCCACATCATTGCGCTGCGCTTTGGGTCAGCCAGCAATGTGGCGATCTGGCTGATGCAAGGTGCATGTTCCATGTATTCACTCCCTGTTGAATCGTTTCGTCTACTGCTCAGAGACATCTTGACCAGTAATGTGTCGTCGGCCAAGACGCGAAAACCGCCATAAACCGGGCAAAGCCACCCACTCACCCAGGCCATGCTTCGCGGGTACAACGAAGGTCCGGTGATGACCATCGGGTATGACCGAATCGAACCTGAACTCGCCATTGCGAGGTCGACGGTGCGTACATGAGGCGAGCGCTAGTATAAGCGGGTTAACCGCCGGTTCCTGCCCTCGGGGCTCCATTGGTGGTGATAGTTCCTGACAGAAATTTCGCTATTTGCCTGCGACTAATGATCGACATCCGATTTCGCCGGAAATTGACTGCTTATATGAGCGCATCGGCTGGCA
This sequence comes from Pseudomonas sp. JV414, assembly GCF_032424305.1. Taxonomy (NCBI): domain Bacteria; kingdom Pseudomonadati; phylum Pseudomonadota; class Gammaproteobacteria; order Pseudomonadales; family Pseudomonadaceae; genus Pseudomonas; species Pseudomonas sp. JV414. Next base: position 9,913 of record NZ_VYKC01000009.1, read on the forward strand.
AGCATTTCCCGCAAAAGGTTCACCGGCTTACTCAATTGTGCGCGATGCGCGCACAGCAAATTCAGCGGTGCGCGCTCGCAGAGTAGCTCCGGCATCAGCACTTTCAATCGACCGGCCAGCACATCGGCAGCGACATCGAGCCAGGACTTATACGCAATCCCCGCTCCCGCTATGGCCCACAGACGCACAACATCGGCGTCGTCACTAAATCGATCGCCACTGACCGTCAGGCTCACTTCGCGTTTGCCATCGTGGAAACTCCAGTGATCGTGGACCCGGCTGCCGAGCATGAACAACAGGCAATTGTGCTGAGCCAGTTGCTCCAGATGCCGAGGTTCGCCATGCCGGGCCAGGTAACTCGGCGCCGCGCAGAGCACGCGACGGTTTTGCGGGGCGATGGGCAACGCAACCAGGCTCGAGTCTTCCGGCTCGCCATAACGCAGGGCAATGTCCACTGGTTGGCGGAACAGGTCGGCAATGCGGTCGCCCAGCAGCAACCGGACCGTGAGTTTCGGATGCTCGCGCTGAAACTCGTCGAGCCATGGCAACAGCAGGTTGCGACCGAAATCCGAAGGCGCCGACAGCTGCAAAATCCCGCTGACCTGATCCTGCCCGCTGGCCAGCAAGCGGCGGCCCTCATCGAGATTGCTCAAGGCTGCCCGGGCGTATTCCAGAAAGCCCTCGCCTTCAGCGGTGAGACGCAGACTGCGGGTAGAACGGGCGAGCAAGCGCGCGCCCAGTTGTTGTTCGATGCGCTTCAACGCCGCACTGGCCACCGCCGCCGACATATCCATCCCTCGCGCCGCCGCAGACAGACTGCCCAGGTCCGCAGCCCGAACGAACAACTGCAAGTCATCGAAACGCAACATCGCCAGCCCCGATTATCAAAAAAATATTGAAAGAGACTGCTCTTTTAGCGGGTTTTATCTTGCCGGGAAATAACCAATCATCTGTCCCATCGAAATCATTCCCTCTGAGGAACCCACCATGAAAGCCATTGCCTACTACGCCTCCCTGCCCATCAGCGACGAAAAATCCCTGCAAGACATCGAGCTGCCAGAACCGGTCGCCGGCCCGCGCGACCTGTTGGTGGAGGTCAAAGCCATCTCGGTTAACCCGGTGGACACCAAGGTTCGCCAGAACGTCCAGCCTGAAGCTGGCGCGGCAAAGGTACTGGGTTGGGACGTGGCCGGTGTGGTCAAGGCCGTCGGCAGCGAAGTGACCTCGTTCAAGGCTGGCGACAAGGTGTACTACGCTGGCTCCATCGCCCGTGCCGGCGGCAATAGCGAGTTGCATGTGGTGGACGAGCGAATCGTCGGTCACATGCCGAAAACCCTCGGTTTCGCCGAAGCCGCCGCCCTGCCGCTGACCGCCATTACCGCGTGGGAACTGTTGTTCGAGCGCCTGCAAGTGCGCGAAGGCAAAACCGATGAGGGCCAGAGTCTGCTGATCGTCGGTGCCGCTGGCGGTGTGGGTTCGATCCTCACGCAATTGGCCAGCCAGCTCACCGGGCTGAAGGTTATCGGCACCGCCTCCCGTGCACAAACCCAGAGCTGGGTGCGTGACCTGGGCGCCGATCAGGTGATCGATCATAGCCAGCCGCTGAGTGAAGAGCTCAAACGTGCGGGGTTCGAGCAGGTGACCCATGTCGCCAGCCTGACTCAGACCGATCAACACCTGGATCAATTGGTGGAGGCGTTGGCGCCGCAAGGCAAACTGGCGCTGATCGACGATCCGAAGTCGCTGGACGTGACCAAGCTCAAGCGCAAGAGCCTGTCGCTGCACTGGGAGTTCATGTACACCCGCTCACTGTTCGAAACCGCAGACATGATCGAGCAGCACAAACTGCTCAACCGCGTCGCCGGGCTGATCGATGCGGGCACGCTGAAAACCACGGTCGGCGAGCACTTCGGGACCATCAACGCTGCCAACCTGCGGCGTGCCCATGAGCTGTTGGAGAGCGGCAAGTCCAAGGGCAAGATTGTGCTTGAAGGGTTCTGAAGAGTAGGAGCTGCCGGAGGCTGCGATCTTTTGATTTTGCTTTTAAAAACACAAGACCAAAAGATCGCAGCCTTCGGCAGCTCCTACAGGGGCGGGTGATCTTTTGCCGTCAGTCAGAGAATTGACCGTTGTCACAATTGCGATCGTATTCAGGTCTACAATCGAAAGCTCTGCGAACAATCTTTTATGTGATGTCTTTTACGAGACGTCTTTTACAAGAGGAGATCAGCAATGAAGATCCTGATAAAAGAAGTGGCAACATCCCGCTGGCAGGTCCGCCTGGATCAACACGCTGTGACGTTCCGCAGTGAAGCCGAAGCCTTGGCCTTCACTAAAACGCTTGAAGCGCGCTTGCACGCGCCCCATCAGTTTCCCGACCGTCAGCAGCGCGCTGCTGGCTGAGTCCGTCCTCAGACCTGGGCTTGTGTCAGCGCCCGGGCATTTTGCAAACGTCGGGTGAGCGTTGCTGCGCTCACCACCAGAATCCCGCACAGGCTGATGACCATGGCCATCGGCATGGCGCTGCCATCATGCAAAACCCCCACCAATGCTGCGGCCCCGGCGGCAACGCTGAACTGCAGGCAACCGAGCATCGCCGAGGCACTGCCCGCCCGCGCGCCCTGCCCGTTCATGGCGCAGGCCGAGGCGTTGGGCACAATACAACCCAGGCTGGCGATGCAGAGGAAAAGCGGAATCAGCAACGGCCACAACTGCGCGGTGTGCAACGCGCTGACCGCCAACAGAGCCAGACCGCCCGCCAGATAGAGCCAGACGGTACGCGCCAGTAAAAAGGCCGGACCGCGCTTGGCCAGCATCCGGGCATTGACCTGGGCCACCAGAATGAACCCCGCCGCGTTAATGCCGAACAGCCAGCCGAAATGCTCGGCCGGCACGCCATAGAGTTTGATGAAGACAAACGGTGATCCGGCGATGTAGGCAAACATCCCGGCGATGGCGACACCGCCAGTCAGGGCATGGCCGAGGAAGATCGGGTCCGCCAGTAACCGACCGTACTGACGCAGCGCGCCCGACAACGGTTGGCGCGGCACATGGGCCGGCAGACTTTCCGGCAGCCCGAGGGCCACTGCCAACCCTGCCAGCGCACTGAAACCAGTCAACACGAGAAAGATCGATTGCCAGCCAGTCGTGTTGACCAGCAACCCGCCCAGCATCGGCGCAAGAATCGGCGCCAGGCCCATCACCAGCATCAACTGCGAAAAGACCTTCGCCGAACCCACCGCATCGCATTTATCGCTGACCACCGCCCGCGAAATCACCATGCCTGCGCAACCACCCAGCGCCTGAACGAAACGTGCGCCAATCAGCCACTCCAGAGTCGGCGCATAAGCACAGGCCAATGAAGCGGCGGTGAACAAGCCGAGCCCTGTCAGCAAGGGAATCCGCCGTCCAAAGCGATCCGCCACCGGGCCGTAGGCCAGTTGGCCAATGGACAGGCCGAGAAAATAGGCCGCCAGGGTCAGTTGAACGTGTTTTTCGTCGGTGCCGAAAGCGAGCGCCATCGCCGGGAATGCCGGCAGATAGAAATCGATCGCCAGCGGACCGAAAGCGCTCAAGGCGCCGAGAATCAGGATTGTACGGAGGTTCATCAGGCGTCCAGGTTAGGCATGCAGGTTGGCCATGGATCGGCAGGCCAACAGTCTAGCCGGGCGTGGACGCCTTGAACATTCCGTTAGGTCGCTAACTATTAAAAAACTCAGGCCAATTTGACGCCATAACCCTCTTCGCTGATCGCGGCGATCACCTGATCGGCTGTCAACGCACTTTCAACGCCGACTTCTTTTGCTGCCAGATCAATGCGCACGCTGGCCGCGGGATCCTTGGCTTGCAGCGCCTGAGTGATGGCCTTGACGCAATGACCGCAGGACATGCCTTCAACGTTGAACACTTGCATGGGACGTCTCCTCAAATGGGGCCCTTCAATACGGGTTGAGGGCAGTCTCGAGCTTGCCACCATGGCAAGGTCAAGTTCTGAAGCAAGCTGCCGGGCTGGCAATCGGCGTCGTGCTCGGCCAAGCTGCGTCCATCTATGACTCGACATCAGGAGATTCAGCCATGCGCTGGTCAGCTCTCAGCCTGTTTGGCTTCCTCAGCCTATTTGCCGCGACACCTTCGGTCCAAGCCGCCGGGGAGGACTACGGCGTGCTGATCATTTCCCGCGAGCGTCTGGAGGTTTCGACTTCCTGCGAAATCGGCGTGTACATCCAGGATCAGCTATCGGCGCGACTGTTCCAGGAACAGAGCACCTCGTTCAACCTGCCGCCGGGCAATGTGTCCCTGCGCCTCAAACTGCTGCCGGGCCAGGCGCCGGGTTGCAACCCGGGCATGCTCGCGCCGGGTTCGCAGAACATCACGCTCAAGGCCGGGGATGTGTTGAAGTTCCGGATTGCGATGACGCAGGAAGGGATGTACCTCAAGCCTGCAGCCCTCGAGTATTGATCACCACCTACCTGTAGGAGCGAGGCTTGCCCGCGAAGAGGCCATAACAGTCAGCATTGATGTTGAATGTTATGGACCCTTCGCGGGCAAGCCTCGCTCCTACGAAGTGCAGAGTCGCGAGACGATTTGCAGAGTGGCGCTTGACCTTGCCCGCATGGCAAGGTTGATCCTGTAGGTAATTTCTACAGGGAGCGTGACCGATGTCCGAATCCACCACCTTCGATCTGCCGATTGCCGGCATGACCTGCGCCAGTTGCGCCGGGCGTGTCGAGCGTGCCTTGAGCAAAGTTCTCGGCGCCACGGCAGTCAGCGTCAACCTGGCCACCGAACAGGCCCGGGTTCAAGCGCCCAGTGACAGCCTGCCGGCCTTGATGGAGGCCGTGCAGCAGGCTGGTTACAGCGTGCCGCAGCAGACCCTGGAATTGAGCATCGACGGCATGACCTGCGCATCCTGCGTTGGCCGCGTCGAACGGGCACTGGCCAAGGTGCCGGGGGTCAAAAGTGTCAGCGTCAACCTAGCCAACGAGCGTGCCCACCTCGAATTGCTCGGCCAGGTCGACCCGCAAGCCCTGATCGGCGCCGTGACCAAGGCCGGTTACTCCGCCAGTGTCTGGGAAGTCGAACACCCGCAAACCGACAATCAACAACAACGACTGCACCGTGAACGCTGGGCTTTGCTGGCGGCTATCGCCCTCGCCTTGCCGCTGGTGCTGCCAATGGTGCTGCAACCTTTCGGCGTGCACTGGATGCTCCCGGCGTGGGTGCAGTTCGCGTTGGCGACGCCGGTGCAGTTCATCTTCGGCGCGCGCTTCTATGTCGCTGCGTGGAAAGCCGTGCGCGCCGGCGCCGGCAACATGGATTTGCTGGTAGCTCTGGGCACCAGCGCCGGGTACGGCTTGAGCGTTTACGAGTGGGCCACCGCCGCCGGCCGCCTGCCGCACCTGTATTTCGAAGCCTCGGCGGTGGTAATCGCTCTGGTGCTGCTGGGCAAATACCTGGAAAGCCGCGCCAAGCGCCAGACCGCCAGCGCCATCCGCGCCCTTGAAGCCTTGCGTCCGGAGCGAGCCATTCAGGTGATCGATGGCCGCGAGCAGGACGTTGCGATCAGCGCTTTGCGCCTCAACGATCTGGTCATGGTCAAACCCGGTGAACGCTTCCCGGTGGATGGCGAAGTGGTGGAAGGCCAGAGCCACGCGGATGAAGCACTGATCAGCGGCGAAAGCCTGCCAGTACCGAAACAACCGGGTGACAAGGTCACCGGCGGGGCCATCAATGGCGAAGGTCGGCTGCTGGTTCGGACCTTGGCGCTTGGCGCAGAAACCGTGCTGGCGCGGATCATCCGCCTGGTCGAAGACGCGCAGGCGGCAAAAGCGCCGATCCAGAAACTGGTGGATAAAGTCAGCCAGGTGTTCGTGCCGGCGGTGCTGCTGATCGCCCTGGCGACGTTGATCGGTTGGTGGCTGTATGGCGCGCCACTGGAAACCGCGTTGATCAACGCCGTCGCGGTATTGGTAATCGCCTGCCCTTGTGCACTCGGGCTGGCCACGCCGACGGCAATCATGGCTGGCACCGGTGTGGCGGCGCGCTACGGGATTCTGATCAAGGATGCCGAAGCTTTGGAGCGCGCCCATGAAGTCAGCGCCGTGGTATTCGACAAGACCGGCACGCTGACTTCGGGTACGCCGCGCATCGCGCATTTGAGTGCCATCGAAGGTGACGAAGCTGCCTTGCTGCAAATGGCTGGTGCACTGCAACGCGGTAGCGAGCACCCGCTGGCCAAGGCTGTGCTGGATGCCTGCGCCGAGCGCGGCTTGACCGTGGCTGATGTCAGCGACAGTCAATCGCTGACCGGGCGCGGCATTGCCGGCAGTCTCGATGGTCGGCGATTGGCTTTGGGCAATCGGCGTCTGCTGGAAGAAAGTGGCCTGAGCGCCGGGCCATTGGCCGATTCCGCAACCGCTTGGGAAACCGAAGGCCGGACCCTGTCCTGGCTTATTGAACAAAGCCCTGAACCACGGGTGCTCGGTCTGTTTGCCTTTGGTGACACGCTCAAACACGGCGCCCTGCAAGCGGTGCAACAGCTGAGTGCACGGAACATCAGCAGCCATCTGCTGACCGGCGATAACCGCGGCAGCGCCAAAGTGGTCGCCGAGGCGCTGGGCATCAGCGATGTCCACGCCGAAGTACTGCCGGCGGACAAAGCCGCCACCGTCGCCGCACTGAAAAAAACCGGTGTGGTGGCAATGGTTGGCGACGGCATCAACGACGCACCAGCCCTTGCCGCGGCAGACATCGGCATCGCCATGGGTGGCGGCACCGACGTCGCCATGCACGCTGCCGGGATCACCTTGATGCGCGGCGATCCACGGCTGGTGCCGGCGGCGCTGGAAATCAGCCGCAAGACCTACGCGAAGATTCGCCAAAACCTGTTCTGGGCCTTCGTCTATAACCTGATCGGCCTGCCACTGGCGGCGTTCGGCTTCCTCAACCCGGTGCTGGCCGGCGCGGCCATGGCGCTGTCGAGCGTCAGCGTGGTGAGCAATGCGTTACTGTTGAAAACCTGGAAACCCAAAGACCTGGAGGACAACCGATGAACATTGGCCAAGCGGCCCGCCAGAGCGGTCTGAGCGCGAAGATGATTCGTTATTACGAGTCCATCGGCCTGCTCAAAGCAGCCCATCGCACCGACAGTGGCTACCGGGTCTATGGCGACGACGATCTGCACACTCTGGCGTTCATCAAGCGCTCTCGGGATTTGGGCTTCTCGCTGGAAGAGGTCGGCAAACTGCTGACCCTCTGGCAAGACCGTCAGCGAGCCAGTGCCGATGTGAAGGCGCTGGCCCGTCAGCACATTGATGAGTTGAACCAGAAGATTCGCGAACTCGGCCAACTGCGCGACACCCTGCAAGACCTGGTAGAACATTGCCACGGCGACCACCGCCCGGACTGCCCGATCCTCAAGGAGCTGGCGTCGGGCTGCTGCGCCGAACCCGCTCACTCCTGAGCGCCACCCCCTTCGCCACCAGCAACGTGGTGAGGGGAATACCGTGGAACAACAACACCACCGAGCCGGGCGTCCACCAGGAATAGAACGGCGCGGCGATCAACATGCCGATGCCGAACCCGGTCATTTGCAGCAGCGTCAGAAAGCTGAAAATCGGCAGGCGCAGGTTGTCCGGTTCACGTTGCAGGCGCGACATCAGGCCGACTTCCGAGAAGCCATCGCCCAAGCCTGCGGGCAATGAAAACAGCAGCAAGCCGTAAAGGGTTTGCTGTTGGAACATCAGGATGAAACCACAGGACATCAGCAACACACCGAAGAAAAATCGCCGTTCAAGGTGCGCGTTGTCCGTACCTTTCAGACGACTGGCGATTCGCGCGCCAATGAATTTCCCGCTGGCCCAGACCGCCAGCATCAGGCCCAGGGTGGTGCTGGCCGACTCGGGTGTCAGCAGTTTTGAAATGATCGGGAGGCCGACGTTGTGTGCGGCGCTGCCAAGCGTATCGGCCATCGCGACGGCAAGCATCGCGGCCACCACCGGCGCGCTGCGCAGCCCTTGGCGCAGGGCCGCCCATTCGCCTTGTTGGTGAAGGGGTTCATCACTGGGTGCAGGTCTGGGAAACCGCAGCGGCACAATCAACAATGCCGCCAGCAGGTAAGTGACTACGTTCAGGGCAAACACCGTTTCAAAGCCAAACCCCGCCACCAACAACCCCGCCACCAGACTCCCGCCGACCATCGCCGCGGACGACGCCGAGGTAATCCAGGCGTTGGTCTTGAGCAGCTGCGCCTTATCGATCATGTGCGGTAGTTGGCTGTTGAGGCCAATGGCGAACATCGAATTGCCAACCCCCAGGCCGAAGGCGATCAGCGGTAACAGCAGCGCTTGTTGGCTGACCGGCAACACCAGCAGCAGGCCCAGCAAACCGGCGCGCAGCAGGTCGAAGGCAATCAGCGGCAGGCGCCCGGCCCAACGGCGATAGAACCGGGTGCCAATTAGACTGGCAAAGATCCCCCCGGCTACACGGCTGGCGAGGAAGATCCCGACACTCATGGCGCTGTTGCTGAGCAGGTAGACGTAGGTGGCCAGGGCAACCATGTTGAGGAAAGCGCCGAAGTCCGAAATCAATCGGGCGGCGATGATCAGTTGGGCATTGCGGGTGGAATTCACATTCAGTCCTTGAGTGTGGTGAGTATCGCCGTTGTGGATTGTCTGGTCTGACGCCATCGCGGGCAAGCCACGCTCCCACAGGTTTTGTGTCGATCATGGAATCTAGGAGCGACACAAAACCTGTGGGAGCGGGCTTGCCCGCGATGCAGACGACGCGGTCCCAAAAAAGCATCTACAAAAAACCCGGCCGAAGCCGGGTTTTGGGTCAACCGATTACTGCATCCACGGCGGAGGCGGTTCTTCGGCTTTGCTCGGTGGCGCGTCGTCCGCAGCGCGGATCGCTTGCTTGCGCTCTTCATCGAGACGGGCCGCCTCGATCTCGCGCATGATCCCGCCGACGTCCGCCAGCTCTTCCGGCTCGTCGAACTCGCCGGTCAACACACTGGCCGGGTGCAAAGTGCCGGCTTCGTACAACGCCCACATTTCCTTGGCGTACTTGGTACGTTTCAACTCCGGTGCAAAGCGACCGAAGTATGACGCCATGTTGCCCACGTCCCGTTCCAGCATGTTGAACGCATGGTTGTTGCCCGCCGCATCCACCGCTTGCGGCAGGTCGATGATGACCGGGCCGGTTGGCGTCAGCAGCACGTTGAACTCGGACAGGTCACCGTGCACCAAACCGGTACACAACATCAGCACGATCTGCGAAATCAGAAACGCGTGATATTCGCGCGCCTGGTCCGGCTCCAACACCACATCGTTCAGACGCGGCGCGGCATCGCCGTACTCGTCGGCCACCAGTTCCATCAGCAGCACGCCTTCGAGGAAGTCATACGGCTTGGGTACTCGCACACCGGCACCGGCCAGCCGGAACAACGCCGCCACTTCGGCATTCTGCCAGGCATCTTCGGTTTCTTTCTTGCCGAACTTGGAGCCCTTGGCCATCGCTCGAGCCTGCCGGCTGTTGCGCACCTTACGGCCTTCCTGATACTCGGCCGCCTGACGAAAACTGCGTTTATTCGCCTCCTTGTAGACCTTGGCACAACGCAGCTCGTTGCCGCAGCGCACCACATAAACAGCTGCTTCTTTACCACTCATGAGTGGGCGCAGCACCTCGTCGACCAGACCGTCCTCGATCAGGGGTTCAATGCGTTTTGGAGTCTTCATCAGCTTTTATTGTGGGTCCTTTATTACCAAACACGCGAAAGTCATTCGTTATACGGCAATCCTCTCATTCGCGGGAGGGGTTGCCGACCTATGAACGTTCCCATGAACATCAAGAAGCACACAATGTGCCGGATTAATCGAGCACAACTCATTGACCGCTCAGGATCATAGCTGAGCCTGCGCCACTTGTTGACGAAGGGCTACAGGGGCATTTGCGACAGAATCTGACATGTAGCCCTACCCTTTGCCGGATTTTTCTTAACAGGCCTCAATTTCCCTGTCCATCAGCCGAAGGTATTAGAGAGCAAAGGATTTGTCCGACAATCGAAAACATTTACAGCTACCAAATAATCCGCGAGTCATCTGCACTGCGTGGGTCTACAAGAAGAAATGGAGCGCGGATGAACATCAAACAGAAGTTGACCTGGGCGTTTGCAATTATCGCCTGCTTGCCCGTGGTGCTGGTCGCCACCCTCGTGGTGCTGAACTTGCGCAGCGATGCCAAGGATAATTTTGTCGATGGCAGCGGCCGTGAGATTCGTCAGGTCAGCAATGCCATGCAGCTGTTTTTTGACGGCATCAGCCAGAACGTCGATTACCTGGCCACCCAACCGCTGATCAAGAACTCCGACGATAGCCTCAAGACCTACATGAGCGCCAACGCCGAGAGCATTCCCCAAGGTGAGTCGGACAAAAAGGTCTTCGCCCTTCTCCAGGACCTGGGCAACAGCCACCCGGCCTACGCCTATGCCATCCTCGGCACCGCGGCGGGCGGTTACGTGTCCTGGCCAGACGATGCCAAGCTGAACAATTACGACCCGCGCCAACGCCCTTGGTATAAAGCCGCGCAGGCCAAACCGGGTAAGCCGTTTCGCACCGAGGCCTATTACTGGGCCCAGGATGACGCGACTTATGTCAGCACCGTGCGCACCATCGATAACAAACTGGGCACCAACGGCGGCGTGGTCAGTATCGACGTGACGCTCAAGCAGCTCACCGAAATCGTCAAACAGATCAAGCTCGGCGAAACCGGCTACCTGATGCTGGTGGAAAACACCGGCAAAGTGCTGGTCGATCCGAAGCAACCGGAACATAACTTCAAGGCCCTCAACAGCCTCGGCGATGGCTACGCGCAACTGGCCAAGGCCGGCAAAGGGCTGGTGGAAGTCGAGCTCAATGGCGAGCGCTACATGGCCAACGTCTGGCCTTCGGAGCAACTGGGCTGGACCTTTATCGGACTGATCAAGCAGACCGACGTGATGAGTTCGGCCACTCAACTGACCTGGCTGATCGCGATCATCGCGGCGGTACTGGCGGTGTTCTTCGCCATCGTTGGCGCCAGCTTCGCCAGCCTGATCGTGCGGCCGATCCGCAGCGTGGCCAGCGGCCTGGAAGGCATCGCCCAGGGTGAAGGCGACCTGACCAAGAACCTGCAAATCCGTGGCAGCGACGAAACGGCTCAATTGGCCAACTGGTTCAACCAGTTTCTGGCGGCAATTCGCAACCTGATTCAAAGCATCGGCGGCGCCGCGACCAAGATCCTCGCCACCTCCAAGAGTTCGACCCAGGTGTCCAGCGACATGGCCGAAGCCGCCGGGCGCCAGCGTGAAGCGGTGGACATGGTGTCCACGGCGTTCCACGAAATGGTCGCCACCGCCAACGAAGTCGCACGCTCTTGCAGCCAGGCTGCCGAGTCGGCCGACAGTGGCCAGCGCCAGGCGCGCGAAGGTCAGCAGCAGATCGATGCCGCAGTGAGCAGTGTTGATCGCTTGAGCCAGGAAATCGAACAGTCGGCGCAATCGATGCAACAGCTTGAGCGCGATAGCAACGATATTCAGTCGATCCTCGGGACCATTCGTTCGATCGCTGAACAGACCAACCTGCTGGCACTGAACGCCGCCATCGAAGCGGCTCGGGCGGGTGAACAGGGTCGTGGTTTTGCGGTGGTGGCGGATGAAGTTCGCGCCCTGGCCAAACGGACTGCCGACTCCACGGCGGAAATCGACGGGCTGCTGGGTAATCTTGCCAAGCGCACCAGCCAGGTGACGCAGCAGATGCATGCGAGCCTGGAAGTGTCTCAGCAATCGGTGACCCGCATCGGCGAAGCGCGCAGCAGCTTCGGGCAGATTCGTGAGTCGGTGGATGTGATTCGCGACATGAACACTCAAATCGCCACGGCGGCAGAGGAACAGCATCAAGTGGCGGAAGACATCAATCGCCACATCAGCCAGATTCATGGCGATGCGCAGTTGGTGGCAGAACTGGCGAACTCGGCGCGCCTGGATTCTCAGAGCCTGGCGGGGTTGTCGAATGAGCTGGATGGGTTGGTTCGGCGGTTCAGAACCTAATATCCCGCAGATCCAGTGTGGGAGCGGGCTTGCTCGCGAAGAGGCCATCACATTCAACATCTCTGTTGGCTGACAGTCCGCTTTCGCGAGCAAGCCCGCTCCCACATTGGTTCGGTGGTGTTACTGCCTGAAGAGTTCGCCGGGGGTAAACCCGAACAACCCCTTGAACGCCGCAATAAACGCCGACGTCGAGTCATACCCACAAGACAGCGCGGCATGGGTCACGCTGTTCCCCTCCTCCAGCAAACTCAGCGACGACAGCAGCCGCATGCGCTGCCGCCAGCCACGGAAGCTCAACCCGGTCTCACGCTGAAACAAGCGCATCAGGGTTTTCTCCGACGTGCCCAAACGCTCGGCCCATTCCCGCAAGGTCGCATTGCGCTCAGGGCTGTCGATCAGCTCGTTGCACAAACCCAGCAAACGTTCATGCCGGGGCAGCGGCAGGGAAAACCCCACTTCCGGCAGACTCGCCAACTGATCCAGCAGCACGCCCACCAACCGCGCCTCCTGGCTATCGCCCTGTGGATATTCCACCGGCAACAGGCAAAACCGCTTGATCAGCTCCCGCGCCAAAGGCGTGACTTCCAGCACCCGGCAGCGCCCGTCCGCCCATTGGCAGTCCTCGCGGCGCACGTACAGGCTGCGCATCTCGGCTCGCATCGAGGTCACGACCTGATGCTCGAGATCCGCCGGAATCCAGATGCCCCACTGCGGCGGCGCAAAGAAACTGCCTTCGGCGGTGTGCACACCGAGAACGCCGCTGATGGCGTAGGAAAACTGCACCCAATCGTGACGATGCGGCGGCGTCCACGAACCAGCGTTCAGACTTTCCGCCCGCGCATACAACGGGCGCGGCAACGCCGTTAGCGCCGGAATCGTTCGCTCGAGGGAAAGTTGTCCGTTAGTCGGCATTGATTGGCCTTATGTCGCAAGACGGCTGATGAGGCCGACGTTAGGCTAAGTCATCAATTCTTACAAACGGATTCGGTGCCCATCATGCATGCCTTCAAACACCTCAAACGCGTGGTCACCGACTGGTTCTTGTGCGGCATGCTGCTCGCCACGCTACTGGCGTATTTTTTCCCGACCTTCGGCGCTACCGGCGGCGGGATGCACGCAGAGTGGGTGATCAACATCGGCGTGTTTCTGGTGTTCTTCCTCCATGGGGTCAACCTCTCCAGCGAGCAGATCCGCCACGGGTTGAGAAACTGGAAGCTGCACGTGATGGTTCAAGTCTTCACCTTTGCGGTGTTTCCGTTGATCTGGCTGCTGAGTGACAAACTGCTGGGCTCGCACATCCCCTCTCTGCTGATGCTCGGCTTCCTCTACCTCTGCGCCCTGCCTTCGACCATTTCCTCGTCCGTGACACTGACGGGCAGCGCGGGCGGCAACGTACCGGCGGCGATTCTCAACGCGAGCCTGTCCAGCGTGCTGGGGATTTTTCTGACACCGCTGCTGGTGAGTTTCGTGGTCGGTAGCGGCGCGGGCGGTATCGACCTCGGTGCAACTCTGATCGACTTGTGCGCCATGCTGCTGTTGCCGCTGGTGCTCGGGCAATTGCTGCGGCCGTTACTGGGCAAGTTTTTTGCTCGGCACAAGCGCTACACCAACATCGCCGACAAGCTGGTGATCCTGCTGCTGGTGTACTCGGCGTTCTGCAACTCGATGGTGTCGGGGATGTGGCAGCAACAGGGCAACAGCGTGATTCTGACTGCGCTGATGGGCAGTGCGATTTTGCTGGCAGTCATCCTGTGGATGACCACCCGCACCGCTCGCGCGTTGAAGTTCATCCCTGCCGATGAGATTGCCGCAGTGTTCTGCGCCAGCAAGAAATCCCTGGCGGCCGGTGCACCAATGGCGGCGCTGATCTTCGGTGCCAACCCCGGCCTTGGCCTGATTCTGCTGCCGATCATGATCTATCACCCGTTGCAGCTGATCGTCTGCTCGGTGATGGCCGAGGGTTACGCCAACCGCAACCGGGAACTGGCCGCGCAGCAACGAGCGACCGTGCTCACCCCCCAGTAATCCAGCAATCAGCGCTCGATAATCGCCGTCACGCCCTGACCGCCCGCCGCGCAGATCGAGATCAACCCTCGGCCCTTGCCCGCCGCGTCCAGCAGCTTCGCCAGGTTGGCGACGATGCGCGCACCGGTGGCGGCAAACGGATGCCCGGCGGCCAGTGAGCTGCCCTTGACGTTCAGGCGGCTACGGTCGATGGAGCCCAACGGTGCGTCGAGGCCGAGACGGGTTTTGCAGAACTCAGGATCTTCCCAGGCCTTCAATGTGCACAGCACTTGCGCTGCGAACGCTTCGTGGATTTCGTAGTAATCGAAGTCCTGCAAGGTCAGGCCATTGCGCGCCAGTAACCGCGGCACGGCATAAGCCGGCGCCATCAGCAGTCCTTCGGCACCGTTGACGAAATCCACTGCTGCCGCCTCGCCGTCACGCCAATAGGCGAGGATCGGCAAGCCGCGCTCTTTCGCCCACTCCTCACTGCCCAGCAGCACTACCGACGCACCATCGGTGAGTGGTGTGGAATTGCCCGCGGTCAGGGTGCCCTTGGCGCTTTTCTCGAAGGCTGGTTTCAGTGAGGCGAGTTTTTCCAGGCTCAGATCCGGGCGCAGGTTGTTGTCCCGGGTCAGGCCCAAGAACGGCGTCATCAAATCGTTGTGCCAGCCTTCGGCGTAGGACGCGGCCAGTTTCTGATGGCTTTCCTGGGTCAGCTGATCCTGCTCGTCACGCGGGATGCTCCAGGTTTGGGCCATCATTTCACAGTGTTCACCCATCGACCGGCCGGTGCGCGGCTCGCCGATGCTTGGAAAGTCGGGCATCAAATGGCGGGGACGCAGTTGCAGGAAGGTTTTCAGTTTGTCGGCGGTGCTTCGGGCGCGGTTGGCCTGCAAGAGGATCTTGCGCAGACTTTCGTTGACCCCGATCGGCACGTCCGAGGCTGTATCGACGCCACCGGCAATGCCACATTCGATCTGCCCCAGGGCGATTTTGTTCGCCACCAACAACGTCGCCTCCAGCCCCGTGCCGCAGGCTTGCTGGATGTCGTAGGCCGGCGTCGTCGGCGACAACCGCGAGCCCAGCACGCATTCGCGGGTCAGGCCGTAATCGCGCAAATACTTGAGCAGCGCACCTGCCGCCACTTCACCCATGCGCACACCGTGCAGGTTATAGCGCTCGATCAGGCCTTCCAGCGCTGCGGTGAACATCGCCTGGTTACTGGCAGTGGCGTACGGCCCGTTGGACCGGGCAAAGGGGATACGGTTACCACCGATAATCGCGACGCGGCGCAGCTGAGTCATGAAAAAGCTCCTTTTAATCAACTATGAACACCAAACCATTTGCTGAAAGTCCTGCTAAACCCAATCTCAAACTAACCTGCAATGATCAAGCGTAGGCCGTATCTCGTGGATCGAACGACTAATTGCAATTCCTGGTCCACACTTTTAACCCCAGCTGCTGGAGCATGATTCATGTCTGACCGTTATATCGACTTCGCCAATTCGTCCATCGGCCATCGTGTGGTCGGTGCCCTGGGTCTGCCGTCGCCGGTACGACTGGAACGCTGGCAAGCAGGCCGGCTGCGGCCAATCGAGGGGGCGCTGTTGATTGGCGGTGGCCCGTTGGCGGAAAAAGTCAGCACCCTCGCCAATCGCCTGACCGACACGATTTACAGCTACGGCGCCGATCCGACCCTGGCCACCGCGTGGATTCCCGGCCACGGCCAGAAACTCAAAGCCGTGGTGTTCGACGCCAGTGATCTGGTGCAGGTCGATCAGCTGAAACAGCTGCGCGAGTTCTTCCAGCCGCTGATGAAAAACCTCGATCACCATGCGCACCTGGTGATTCTTGGCCGAGCGCCAGAGACCCTGAGCGACCCGTTCGCCGCCAGCACACAGCGTGCGTTGGAAGGTTTCAGCCGTTCGCTGGCCAAGGAACTGCGCAGCGGCGGCACTTTGCAGCTGATCTATGTCGGTGAAGGCGCCGAAGATCAACTGGAAGGCCCATTGCGGTTTTTCCTCTCGCCCAAAAGCGCGTTCATTTCCGGGCAAGTCATTCGCTTGAAGGCGTGTGAGGCGCAGGTGATGGACTGGACTCGCCCCTTGTCGGGGCGTAAGGCATTGGTGACGGGCGCGGCGCGCGGTATCGGCGCTTCGATCGCCGAAACCCTGGCCCGCGACGGCGCCGAGGTAATCCTGCTCGACGTGCCACCTGCCAAAGCCGATCTCGAAGCCCTGGCCGCACGCCTCGGCGGGCGCGGCATCACCCTGGACATCTGCGCCGAAGACGCCGCCGCACAATTGATCGAACACTTACCCGACGGCGTCGACATCGTGGTCCACAACGCGGGCATCACACGGGACAAAACCCTGGCCAACATGACCCCGGAATTCTGGGACGCGGTGCTGGCGGTCAACCTCAATGCGCCGCAAGTGCTAACCAAGGCTTTGCTCGACAGCGGCACTCTGCGCGACAACGGCCGAGTGATCCTGCTGGCGTCCATCAGCGGCATCGCCGGCAATCGCGGGCAAACCAATTACGCGGCAAGCAAGGCCGGGTTGATCGGCCTGGCCCAGGCCTGGGCACCGCTGCTGAGTGAACGCGGCATCAGCATCAATGCCGTGGCGCCAGGGTTCATCGAAACCCAAATGACCGCGCACCTGCCCTTCGGCGTACGCGAAGCCGGGCGACGCTTGAGTTCGTTGGGCCAGGGCGGCCTGCCACAAGACGTCGCCGAAGCCGTGGCCTGGCTAGCACAACCGGGCACCGGAGCATTTACCGGGCAAGCGTTGCGCATTTGTGGGCAAAGCGTTTTGGGAGCCTGACATGACCACCGACTGGCACACACTCAATAGCGAACCGGGCCTGAAAACGCTGTATGTGAAGGCGGCAACGCGCCGCAAAATCACCGGCACCACACTGCCCGACCTGGGTTATCACTGCTGGGTCAATGTCGATCCGAAACACCTGGAGGCTTATCGCAAGGTCTGTGGTTTCGCCGACAACGGGCTGCTACCACCGACGTATCCACACATCCTGGCGTTTGCCTTGCAGATGCAATTGCTCACCGCCAAAGCGTTTCCGTTCCCACTGCTGGGGCTGATTCACTTGAACAATCGCATCCGCATCTTGCGCCCCATGGGCGGCGTGCACCGGGTGCGGGTCAGCGTGAAAGTGCAGAACCTGCAACCTCATGCCAAGGGGGCGACGTTCAATTTGGTGACGACACTCGACGATCAGTTGGGGCCGCTGTGGGAGGCTGAAAGCCAGATGCTTTGTCGCGGCGTCAAACTGGAAGGTGAGCCGGCCGAAGAAGCTTTTGCATCGACATTACTGCTGACCGAAGTCGCCCACTGGAAAGCGCCCGCGGACATTGGCCGGCGGTACGCCAAGGTGTCCGGGGACTACAACCCGATCCACCTGAGTGCGATCAGCGCGAAGCTCTTTGGTTTTCCCAGTGCCATCGCCCATGGACTGTGGAACAAGGCCCGTACGCTGGCAGCCCTGAGCGAACATTTGCCGACGGCAAACGTCGAGATTGCGGTGCAGTTCAGGAAGCCGGTGCGCCTTCCCAGTGAAGTGACGCTGATGTCCAGTGCGGCGGGGTCCAGCGGGGATTTTCAGTTGATGGGGGTGGGGGATTTGGAGCATATGGTTGGGCAGTGGCGGCCTGTTGCCTGATTGTTCGGTCTGATCGTTCCCACGCTCTGCGTGGGAATACAGCCGGGACGCTCTGCGTCCCAAGAGCCGAACGCAGAGCGTCCGTAGAGGCGTTACCACGCAGAGCGTGGGAACGATCAATTCCGTGTGAGCTGCCGAAGGCTGCGATCTTTTGATCTTGATCGTAGATCAGGAACTAACCAAATCCCGAGGCTGCGGAAACAAATTATTCAACGTCTCCAACAACCGCACGTGATAAATCGGCTTGCGGAACAAATCCAGCACCTGCAACCGCAACATATCACTCACATCATCCATATCCGCATGCCCCGACGTCACAATCACCGGCAAATGCTGACGCGCCGTATGCTCACGCAACCGCTTGATCAACGACATGCCACTCTCCTCCGGCATCCGCAAATCAGTAATCACCAACGCAATATCAGGGTGACAAGTCAAATGATGCAGGGCGAGTTTGACCGACGTTGCCGTAAAGCAAGTAAAGCCCTCGCCCTCCAGCAACTCCGCCAGTTCCAGCAACGCATCCTCCTCATCGTCGACCAGAAGAAGCTGTTGGCGAGGGAGCGCTGGAGCGTTCATGGGTAACACCTGCAATGGACTAAGCCTTGACGTTAGAAGCCCTTTGCGGGATTGGCAAATGACTGCCCAATGACAACCTTCAAATCAAAGCGCAGCTGCGATCGTGGTGAACATTGCGGTAACACTCGTCGCGATGGGTCCCGCAAATGCTGCGAGCGCGACAGCCACCATACCCGCAATAATCGCGTACTCGATACCCGACGCACCTTCAGTATCTTTGACCAGACCTCTGTAAAAAACGAATTCGGATTTGATCTTCTGAACAACTTTAATAAAGGACATGACGTGTCTCCTATGACAGCGGATGTTGCACGGCCGCAACATGATTCCCCTATGCCAGCATCAGCATTGTCGGCAAACCCAAGACCAACAACTGTAAGAACCTATTAATACTTAAGTAGTAACCGGTTCGTTGACGTCACGAAACAGCACTTTTGGCTTCAAACCGTTACTTTTGTCAGATATTTCCCGCCCTGTAATGGCGTTTTGCTCTACCTGCGCTACCGTCAAATAGCGAAATAGTTCGATGTTCATAGCTGCCTGATTGCGAAGTCATCTCGTTAGAACTCTTGGGGGGCGTTACGCAGCAGGAAAGGGAGAGCCTTCATGAACAGTCGCGTCACCATGGGCCTGGCCGGGCTGTTTCTGGTAGGCGCCATCATTGCCGGTTACTGGGGGCTGGCGCTGAGTCGCCAACCGGCACCCGAATCCATCGCGCAACCCGGCACATCATCGGCCCCGATACTGGCGTCGGTGGACGACCCGACACGCCAGCCGGTGGTTGTGCTGCTGCGTGACATAGCACCGTTCGAGCAAATTACCGCCGCCGACGTGACCCTGGAAAAACTCCGGACCGCCCCGGCCGGCAGCCTGTCCCGTCTCGATCAAGCCATTGGCCGTATGCCCTGGCGCACGCTGACTGCCGGCAGTTGGCTCAATGATGAAAGTTTCGAAACCGGCGGGGCGCTGGCGCGAATGATCCGCCCCGATGAGCGCGCCTTGGCCGTGGCGGCGGATGACGTGGTCAATGTCGGCGGTCAACTGAGCCCCGGTGACTATGTCGACGTCCTGCTGTTTCTGCGCATGGATACCAACAACCTCCAGCAATCGGCCCAAGTCGTGGTCCCGGCGTTGCGGGTGCTCGGTGTCGGCGACCAGTTGGGGCTGATGAACGATGGCCAGCCTGCCAACCCGGCGCGCAGCACCGAAGAAAGACTCAAGCAGGAACAGCAGCGCGCCAGCGCCCGCACCGTTTTGCTTGCCGTCCCCGAACCCCTCTTGAGCCGCCTGATGCTCGCGGCTCAGGTCGGGGTTTTGCGCCTGGCCGTGCGCAGCGCCGAGGAAAAACGCCTGAACCAATACTGGGCCGGCAACCGCGATTCAAAGGCGAGCCTGGCCAGTGCCAATCGCGAACTGGTGCAGTTCAGTCAACTGGCCCTGGACGGCACACCCAAACCCGCCACCGGCGGCGCAGCACCGCGCAAGACGAGCGTGGAAGTCATCCGCGGCAATGAAGTCACCCAACAAACGCCCTGAATCGAGCGAGGACGCTTCTCCATGCGCAGACGTTTCACGCAGTACTTGCTCGACAACGGCTGCTTCGATAAATGCGGTGGGTTATCGCAATGAGCCAGCCCCAGAACCTGAGTCAGACCTTCCTCGCGATCACGCGTAACAGCACCGACTTCGAGTGGCTGCAAGGTGCCCTTGCCCCTTTGGGCCGAGTGATCAGCGCCGGTGGCGGCAACCTCGATGAACTCTTGACGCTGGTGGACGTGACCTTCGCCAGCCTGGTGTTCGTGGGGCTGGACCGTGAGCATGTGGTGGCCCAGAGCGCGTTGATCGAGGGTGCCCTGGAAGCCAAACCGATGTTGGCGATCGTTGCCTTGGGCGATGGCATGGACAACCAACTCGTGCTCAATGCCATGCGTGCCGGCGCGCGGGATTTCGTCTCTTACGGCTCGCGCTCCAGTGAAGTGGCCGGCCTGGTGCGACGCCTGAGCAAACGCCTGCCGACCGTGGCGCCGAACCTGCAACAGAGTCAACAGGGTGGCCTGACCGTGCTTTACGGCGCGCAGAGCAATGCCGACGGAGCGCTACTCGCCAACCACCTGGCGCACGTGGTGCAAAAGAGCGGCCAGCAGACACTGTTGCTGGATCTGGGCCTGCCGCGTGGCGACAGCCTTGCGTTGCTGGGGCTGGAGAGCTCGTTCCATTTTGGCGATGCGTTGCGACATCTGAGGCGCCTCGACGCGACACTGATCGACAGTGCCTTCACCACCTGTGACGCCGGGCTGCGGATTCTCGCCTACGCCAGCAACGACGAACCGCTGGAACAGACCAGTGCCGCCGAACTGTACATGCTGCTCAGCGCCTTGCGTCAACATTTCCAGCACATCGTGGTGAACCTCACCGGCCAGTCGGACAGCGAAGCGTTGCGCACCTTCGTCAGCCATTGCGACAAGTTGCTGTGGTACACCGATCAGAATGTGCTCGACTGCCGACGCAACCTTGAGGTGCTCGGCCGCTGGCGCGAAAAAGGCCTCAAGCTCGACCACGCCCGGTTGCTGGTGGACCGCTATCTGCGCAACGTCGCGCCAGACTCCGACACCTTGAGCAAAAGCTTCGGCATGGAGGTGATGGCGGTCCTTGTCTACAGCCCGGAAGTACGGCTCAACGCCAAGAATCAGGGGGTGAGCCTGTTCGAGCTGGCCCCGCGCGAAAACCTGACCCAAAGCCTGCGCGCCCTCGGCGAACGACTGGCTAAACGCTCCGAAGACCTGGACAAACCCAAGGCTGGCTGGTTTGACCGATTGAGGGGCGCGCAATGAGCGGGGAAAAACTCTTCGGCGCTCCCCCGCACGGGCCGGCCGGCAATACCGACCACGAAGGCCTGAAACTGGTGCTGCACCGCTACATCATCGACGCCATCGAAGAGTCCGGAAAAAACCTGCTGGAAGGTTCGCGGCCAATGCTGTCGCAGTTCGTCATCGACAAAGTCGCCGAATACATCGCCCGTTTGCACCTGGCGATTTCCCGTTATGAGATGGAACGGCTGGCTGAAGAAATCGTCGACGAGCTCACCGGTTTCGGCCCGCTGGAGGTGTTGCTGCGCGACTCCTCGGTGACCGAGATTCTGGTCAACGGCCCACACCGGGTGTTCGTCGAACGCGAGGGTGTGTTGCACCTGAGTGACCTGCGATTCATCGACGACCATCACGTCGAGCGGGTGATGCAACGAATTCTCGCGCCTCTGGGGCGACGGCTCGACGAGTCTTCACCGATGGTCGATGCGCGCCTGCCCGACGGCAGCCGGGTCAACGCGATCATCCCACCCATTGCTCTCGATGGCCCGTGCCTGTCGATTCGAAAATTCCGCAAGGACATGCTCAAAAGCTCCGATCTGATGGCGATGCAAACCATCGATCAGGCGATTTTTGAATTTATTCAGGAGGCCGTGGGCAAGCGTTGCAACATCCTTGTCAGCGGCGGTACCGGCACCGGCAAGACCACGCTGCTGAACATTCTCAGCCAGTTGATCGCCCCTCACGAACGCCTGGTCACCATCGAAGACGTCGCCGAATTGCAACTCGGCCACCCTCACGTGGTGCGCCTGGAAACCCGACCGCCGAATGCCGAAGGCCACGGCGAAGTGAAGGCCAGCGATCTGATTCGCAACGCGCTGCGGATGCGCCCGGACCGGATCATCCTCGGCGAGATTCGCGGCGTCGAAGTGGTCGACGTGCTCACCGCAATGAACACCGGGCACGACGGTTCCATGAGCACCGTGCACGCCAACAATGCCCAGGATGCGCTGTTGCGCCTGGAGACCCTGGTGGGCCTGACCGGACGCTCCATCGCTGAACGCACCCTGCGGCAAATGATCTGTGCGGCGCTGGACGTGGTGATTCAACTGACGCGCCTGCCCGATGGCCGCCGCTGCGTCAGCGAAGTGGTGGAGGTCGTGGGTATTCGTGATGACATCTATGTGACCAATACGCTGTTCCGCTTCGACCGACGCACCGGTTTCGGTTTTCTGCGCGAGGCGGTCAACCCCGCCGGCGATAAACTACGCCGCGAGTCGGCGCTCTCTCCCTTATCGCACTGAAGGGGCACGGCATGCTCAAACCGGCGCTGCTCATCCTGATTTGCCTGACGTTGCTGGGCCTGTCGATCCGTTTGTTTTACAACGGTCTGCGCCAGACCGGCATCGATCGAACCCTCGGTCGCTTGATGCAGGGGCAACCGCAATTGGCGGTGGCGAAATCTTCCTGGGCTGGCCTGGAACGGGCCTTTCTACGCGCCGGTCTCGGTCGTCCTACCGAGCGCTTGGGGTTGTGGCTGTTGCTCTGGGCCTTGGGCATCTTGCTGGGATTTGCCCTCGCGAGCTGGATCGGTTTGCTGGCGTTGTTGCTGATGCCGCCCCTGGCTCTGCGGCTGTACATCAGTTGGTGCTACCAGCGCCGGCTCAAGCGCATGATCGAACAACTGCCGTCGTTGCTCGATCACACGGTGCGCAGTCTGAAGTCCGGGCGCACCCTGGCCGATGCGGTGCTGGTCGCCATCGACGCCGCCGAAGACCCACTGAAAAACGCCATGGGCCGGGTTCAGCGCAACGTGCACCTGGGCGTCAGCCTGCCTGACGCCGTCACGGACTTCGCCGAGCTGTACGAGAAAGACGAGTTTCGCTTGTTCGCGCTGGGCCTGAAGGTCAATCACCGCTACGGCGGTAATGCCAGTGAGCTGTTTGAGAACCTGATCAAAATGATCCGCGAACGAGACCAGGCTGCGCGCCAACTGCGCGCCATGACGGGCGAAACCCGCATCACGGCGGTGGTGCTGGCCCTGATGCCCGTGGGGCTTGCCGCCTACTTCTTGCTGTCCAATCCGAAATACCTGCTCGCCATGTGGAACAGCAGCTCGGGGCAAATGATGCTCGCGACCGCGTTCGGCCTGCAGGTCGTGGGTTGCCTGGCGCTCTGGCGCATGTTGCGTAGCGTATGAAAATAGCCCTGCTGATCAGCGCACTGTTGTTTCTGGCGGCCACGCTGTTGCTGCTCAGTGGGCTGTTGGACCAACATCGACGTGCTCGCCAGGTGGCTCAACGACTGGACGGCAAACCACTGAGCGACCATCGCGTCCGTCACTGGTTGCAAGTGCTGGGCGACAGCCGCATCGGTCAGCGCTCGGTCAAACTGGACAACGAAACTCAAATGCTGCTCAACCGCCTCGGCTGGCGCAGCGCCCGGCAACGCTCGCTGTTCGCTGCCTGTCAGATCGGCATACCGGTGCTTGCGTTGGTCCTGAGTCTATTGATCCAGAGCGTGTTCTTCCCGCAGGTGAACAATTCCTGGATCACCCCAGCCTTCGCCACCGCCCTCGGTTATTTGTTGCCCAAACGCTTGCTGGCCGCTGCCGCACACCGTCGGCAAAGACAACTGGCGATCGAGATTTCGACCTTCATTCCACTGCTGCGCATCCTGTTCGAATCCGGCATGGCGGTGGAGCAGTCGCTGCGAGTGCTGAGCATCGAAGGCAAACAATTACTGCCAGCCCTGACCCATGAACTGCGCCTGATACTGACCCGGGTCGACTCCGGCCTGGAGCTTGGCGAAGAACTGAACAAGGCCACCCAGTTGCTGGCGGTGGACGAGTTCACCGACACCTGCGTGATTCTTCAGCAATTGATCCACCAGGGCGGCGGCGCCATGAAATCACTGCTGGGGCTCAAACTGCTGCTCGATGACCGACGCCTGACACGCTTGCAGGAATACATCTCCAAGATGTCCGCAAAAATGTCTGTCGTGATGATGTTGTTTCTCTTCCCGGCATTGCTGATCGTACTGGCCGGACCCAGCTTCACCGCATTGGCCCGGGCCTTTCATCATTGACCAAGGAGCGAGGCTTGCCCGCGAAGGCGGCCTGACAGCCAACCAATCTCTTGCGGATATACACGGTTAAACTGTGGGAGCGGGCTTGCTCGCGAAAGCGGTGTGTCAGTCGACATCAATATTGAATGTTCAGACCGTCTTCGCGGGCAAGCCTCGCTCCTACAGGGATCAGCTGTGTGGCGCGGGTTTTGGTACGTCGACGTTATCCAGCATCCGATTCACCGCCAGCTCGGCCAGCATGATGACCTGCTGAATCGCCAGGATCGTATGCCGCTGCGGGGCTTCGACATACGCGGCAATGTCGCTGGTCATGACGCTCGCAGAAGCCAGCGACTCGCAGACATGGGCCAGCAGGCTTTCGTTATCCATATCCGGCGCAACCATAAACATCTTGCTTGGCTTGCGGCCTTCGGTTTTTTTCGGGATGGGATTGAGGTAGTGGTCGAGCGCGCGGTCCGCGGCTTCGTGGAATTTTTTGGAATCGAGAGATTCGTAGGGCGAAACATCGTCGGTTTCAGGGGGATTCGGTGTGGCTTTGAACATGGTGATACTCCAAATGTGAAATTGAGCTACCACTGATCGCTGCGACGCGATGGAGGGAGGCAGCTGTACGCGGGGTCGCAGACCGAGCCATTTGGAAACCCGGCATACCCGAAGGTATCCCACGCA
Organism: Pseudomonas sp. JV414; assembly: GCF_032424305.1. Lineage (NCBI taxonomy): Bacteria > Pseudomonadati > Pseudomonadota > Gammaproteobacteria > Pseudomonadales > Pseudomonadaceae > Pseudomonas > Pseudomonas sp. JV414. The sequence continues at coordinate 34,828 of NZ_VYKC01000009.1, forward strand.
CAGCCACCATCAAACCAAACGACAAGCACTGAAGTGCTTCGGTTGGGGCTGGCGATTATGCACCAAATGAACTGAACAGACTGCGACGCCCGGACGCTGAATTGTCAGCGACGGACCAAGGCTAGAGATGCAGCTTCCGACGGGCAACCTGAAAAACATGTGGGAAGGTTCTGATGTTTTTACCGATCGATAAACATCATTGTCTGTAAGGCCGCCATCGCGAGCAGGCTCGCTCCCACAGTGGGTTGGCGTATGTCTGAGGGAGATTGGTTGGTTGTGAGGCCGTCTTCGCGGGCAAGCCTCGCTCCTACAATTGAGTCGTGTGCATCTGCGAGAGATTGGTCGGCTGTCAGGCCGCCTTCGCGAGCAAGCCCGCTCCCACAGTGGAGCGGCGTGCACCCGCCCTTCACCACTCAACAGGCCGAGCGTTAGCTCGCCTGCAGCTTTTGATCTAGCTTTTGATCTTGATCCACCCGCCCCTTCGGGAGGCTGAGTGGAGGTGTTCATCTGGGGATTGGCGCGCAGCGCCGTTCGACGCAGTCGAACCCATCGCATGTAGGTCGTAGCGAAGCAGACCGTAGGGCGATGCCCCCAGATGGATACCGGAACGAAGGAACGCCGAGCCTTAGCGAGGGGCCGTACGCTTGGGGCGAGACCTTTTGGTTCCTTTTGGGGCGTTTGCCAAAAGGGACTCGCCGTAAGGGCGAAACCGTAAGCCGCCGTTACCGCAGAAATGGATATGTACTCAGTCAACAAAATACAGGTCGGCTATAAGGCCGCCAAGATCAGAAGCCTTCAAAAAACTCAGTGTGCAGTAAGCCGCCGCACACCAGCATTACCAGGCGACAACGCCAACGCCACCTGCGTGCGATTATGCATATGCGTCAACCGCAACACCTGCGACACATAAAGCTTCACCGTGTTCTCGGTAATCCCCAACTCACAGGCAATCTGATAATTGGTCTGCCCCTTGCCCACCAACCGCGCCACCTCCAACTGCCGCGGCGACAGCTGATTGAAAACCGCCGGCATCTCCACCCGCTCAACCTCACTGAATGCACCATCAGCCGAATCCGACAAAGGTGCAGAGGACGGCCCCCGACGAACCTTGTCCAGATCCTGATACAACTCGTCGATCGACTCACAAAGGTACTGCAGCTTCTGACTCAAATGCCCCAACTGCAGGTTTTTCTGCCGCTCCTGCAACACCACTTCCTGGCGCTGCAAGCCTTCGAGCAACTCATCCAGATCAATCGGCTTCTGATAGTAGTCAGCGAACCCGGCGCGCAAGGCCTTGATCACATCCTGCTTGTCTGCGCGACCGGTGAGCATGATCGCCTCGAACGCCCGGTGCTTGCCGGACAACCGTTGCAAGGCCTGGACGAGTTGAATGCCATCCATGTCAGGCATCTGCAAATCACAGAGCACCAGACCGATATCCTCATATTCATTGAAACGCTCGATCGCCTGCTTGCCGGACTGACAAGGAACACAGCGATAACCATTGCGCTCGATGAACTCGCACAGTTCTTCGACAATCAATGGTTCGTCATCGACCACAAGGACTTTTATTGCGGAGATTAGCTTGTTCACGTGTCACTCCATGCCAAGTCTGGCTTGACCGTTCCTGTACCCACTGCCCACAGGTGTACAACAACTGTTTTGAAAGTAGACGCACTTTCCAACTATGTACATAGAACGGGGGCGCCCGGCGACTAATGCATCCAGACCAGCGTGAGCAACATGCCCACCAATACGAACGGCGCAAAGGGCTGTTTTTTTGACGTTCCTGGGCCCAGATAACGAAGACGATCCCTAAGCCCCTGCCCCATATACAGCCAGAGTCTTGGCGCCAGCAGCAGCCAGAACGCACTGGCCAATCCGGCACCGATGAAACCGCCGAGCAGGTGCATACCGTCCGTCGCAAGGCCCAGCGTCGCCATCAGTTTCACGTCGCCCGCCCCCAGGCGTCTCAACGCATAACCAGGCAAGGTGAAGGCCAGAGCCAACAACAAAGCCCAGCCGCCCTGCACCGCCTCGGCCCCCAACCATGTGGTGCCTGTCCACAACAGATACGTCAGCGCCAATACACCCACGCCGAGGGTCAGGGCATTGGCGATGTGCCGCTCTCGGACATCCTGTGCTGCGCAAAGCGTCAGCCAGATAAGTAGGACAAAGTTCTGCATCCGGTAAAAAACGTCCGTTTTGGCTGAATGATTCTATGCTGATACTACGTCGTGATGGTCAGGGTAGACGCACTCATGAAAACAGGCCTCCCCCGCAAACAAAAAGGTGCCGTGGCGATTGAGTTCGCTTTGGTGTTCATCATCTTTTTCGCCGTGTTTTATGGGCTGGTCAGTTACAGCCTGCCGCTGTTACTGATGCAATCGTTCAATCAATCGACGGCCGAAGCGGTGCGCCGCAGTGTGGCGCTGGACCCGAGCACCGCCAATTACGACACCGCCGTCAGAAACATAGCGACCACCGAATTGACCCGGCAGCTGGCCTGGATTCCCGCCGCGCTGAACTTCAATGTGGCCACTGACGCCAGTGCCACTTATATCGGTGGCGTGCTGACGGTCACCATCAACTACCCCACCAGTAAACTGAATCAGGTCCTGCCGTTTTTGGTGCTGCCGGGGATCGGCTCGGTGCCCAATCTGCCGGCAACCCTTACTGCCCGATCGAGCCTGCAATTTTGAGTTCCGGGGACAAGCTCTTCGGGCGCCTGCTCAATCGCCAACCGCCGCAGCCTTCGAACAGTGCGGACACTGCGAGCGTGCAACGTGTCGGTTTGCAGTTGCATCTGAATGACGAGGGCCGAGTGATTCAGCTGAGCGGCCCGCTGCGGCATCTGCTGGCGCAACAAATCCCCGGCGCACAGGCACCGCACCTGCTCGATTATCTGATGCCCCATAGCGGCCTGTCGGTCGAAGGCGCGCCTGCCGAGTGGCAGGGACAGAGCCTGGACCTGGATTTTTTCAGCCTCGGCGAACAACCCTTGCATCTGCGTGGCTGGGTGCAGCCGTTGGGCGAAAGCTGGCTGTTGCAGTTGATCGACATCGGCGACCTGCTGCTCGAACGTCGACAAGCGCGCAGCCGCGAACAATGCCAATTACTTGCGGCGCAGATCAGCGAACAGTTGCGCCTGTGCAGCCTGACGCGCTTGCCCGAGGTGCTGGCGGAGCAACTGCAAGGTCTGGCCCAGCGCTTTCAGATCCCTTGCATCGCCATGGCCTTGCTCGACGAACAGGCCGAGGGTTGGCTGATCCACCAGCATTACACGGCCTTCGATGCCCCCGGTTTGTGGGAAATCGACCAACGCCTGGGCACCGGTCTCGACAGTTTGAATGGCTCTGCACCTCAGCAACTGATTCCCAGCGAACACCCGCGCCTGCAAGGCATCTTCGGCAATGCCGAAGGGTTCGCGGTGCCGTACCACAATGCCCTGGGCGTGGTGGCCTGGTTGCTCTGTGGTTTCTACCCGGCGCAACAGCGTGCTCCCGACCTTAGCGAGCGCGACTGGTTGCAACTCACCGCAGCCTTGGCCGGCCCGCTGCTTGAGCGCTTGCGCGAGCATCAGCACCATCTGCAACTGGAGCGGCTGGAGTCTCTGCAAGCCTTGCTCGGCACTGGCTGGTGGGAGGTCTTCAGCGACACCGCCGAGGTGCAATTGGCGCCGTCGCTCGCCGATACGTTGAACCTTGCGAGTACTCGTTTGCCGCTGCACGACTGGCTCGAACAGATCCATCCCGCCGACCGTGAAGAGCTGACGATTCGCCTGCAAACCTTGCAGGACGAAGGCGCGCCGTTGCTGCTGTGCGTGCGCCTGCATCGCCCCGACGCAGCGCAAACGCCAATCTGGTATCGACTACAAGGTCAGGCCTTGGGCATCGGCAGAAACCGGCGGCTGGTGGGTTTCATGCTCGACATCAGCGACATCAAAAATCAAGAGCAGAACGCCGCTGCCGCCCATGCCCGGCTGGACAACCTGATCGCCAGTTCACCGGCGGTGATCTACGTGCAGCGCTATGTCGAAGGTGCGCTGCAACCGACATTTTTCAGCGACAGCTTGTTGCCGCTGCTCGGTTGGTCGCTCGCCGATTGTGCCGCCGGCGCGCTGGTGGAACGGGTTCACCCCGAGGACCGCGACGGCTATTTCGAGCGCACCCGGCAACTGCTGCGCGAAGGTTCAGTGCGTGCCCGTTATCGGCTGCGCGACAGTCGCGGCGATTACCACTGGCTGCTCGACGAAGCCAAACTGCTGCGCGACGATCTCGGGCTGCCAGTGGAAGCCGTGGGGCTGTGGCTGGATGTCACCGAAGCGACCTTGGCTGCCGAGAAAGTAAAACAGAGTGAAGAGCGCTATCGGATCCTGGTGGAAGATTCCCCGGCGATGATCTGCCGCTACCTTCCAGACCTGACGCTGACCTTCGGCAACCGCCCGCTGGCGACCTATCTGGAATGTCAGCCCGAGCAACTGCCGGGGGTCAACCTGGGCAGCTGGATGTCGCCGGAACAGCGTGAAGCGTTCCTCCAGCGCCTCAGTCACCTGAGCCCGGAGTTCCCGGTCAGCACTGCGGAAATCAACCTGCAACTGCCGGGACGGGAACACGCGTGGTGGGTCTGGTCGGATCGCGGGGTGTTCGACGAGCAAGGTCGTTTGCTTGAGATTCAGGCCGTGGGCCGCGACAACACCGAAGTCCGGCGTGCCCAACAGCAGCTCACCCAAAGCGCGAAAATGGCCACCCTCGGCGAAATGGCCACCGGGCTGGCCCATGAAATCAACCAACCGCTGAACGTGATGCGCATGGCCATCGTCAATGTGCTCAAGCGTCTGAGCAATGGCGATGCGCAAATCGATTACCTGACAGACAAACTCAACCGCATCGACGCGCAAGTCCAGCGCGCGGCGCGGGTGGTGGATCACATGCGGGTATTCGGTCGGCGTTCGGAGATCGAGCAGCACCCGTTCAATCCGGCTCAAGCCATCGAGGGCACGCTGTCACTGCTGTCCGAAGGCATGCGCGGCAAAGGCGTCGAGCTGCGGGTCAGCGAGACTGGATTTGAAGTGCAGGTGCGCGGTTACGTCGATCAGCTGGAACAGGTGCTGATCAATCTGATGGTCAACGCGCGGGATGCGCTGCTGAGCAAACGCGAGGCCGACCGGGAGTTCAAACCGTGGATTTCGGTGTACGCCGAACGTGATGAATACTCGGTGCGACTGTGGGTCGAGGACAACGGCGGCGGCATCGATCCACGGCTGCTGGAGCGGATTTTTGAACCGTTCTTCACCACCAAACCGGTGGGTGTCGGCACCGGGCTCGGGTTGTCGGTGAGTTACGGCATCGTCGAAAACATGGGCGGTAAGTTGAGTGTAAGAAATTCGACCGAGGGCGCGCGGTTTTGTATCGAGTTGCCGATTGTCGCAGACGATCAGATCACCAGCGTCGCGCGTCCCGAATGACAGCTGAGGTTGGCACCGACGTCGACCTTGTTCAAATCGATCCCAAGGCTCAACAGCAAGGTGTTGATCAAACTGTCGAGCAACGGGCTGAGCACGCTGTTGATCGCGCTGACCAGCAAGGTGGTGACGCTGCTCAGGATCGTCCCCAGACCACTGACAAGACTGCCCGACGGGCCATACATGTCCACGTGAATGTTAAGCGGCGTGTTGAGCAGACTGCTAACGATGCTGCTGGTGGTAAACGAGTAGTAGAACGGTGGCTGGTTGATTTCCGGCAGGCTGGTAGCGGGTGGTGCGGAATAGACGTGGGATATGTTGGCGTTCGCCGCCACGCTGGTGTCGGCAACGATATCGATACCGCCACCGACGCCGGGCACACGCGGATCGCAGGTGATAGGCAAGAACAGAATCCTGCGACAGGTTTTGATCCCGATATCGATCACCTTCAACGGCTGCACCGTGACCGCAGGCGGCGTGGTGTTGCTGCCGAACATGCTGGCCGCATCGATCCGGCCGATTTTCAGGTTCACCAGCGATGTACTGGTGCTGGTGGTCAGGGTTTTGTTGGTATTACTGACGCAGCTGTAGGCCGTGACGTAACTGCTGGCGCTGGCGACCTCCAGCGCCACGTCGAGCCGTATCGGCCCCGGCAACAGCTTGATGTCGGGTGTCTGGCAGGGCACGCCCAAGGCACAGGTCAGTGAATTGAGCACCGCCACCAGGTTGAGATTGAGCAAGGCATTGAGGGTGTTGGTCAGCGGCCCTGCAAGGTCCGCCACTGCATTGACCAGCGCCACAATGGCGTCGAGTGCCGGCAGGTCGATCGACAGCAATGTGCGCACCTGCGCGGTTCTCACGTAGATCCGATTGGGCCCCAGTGGATCCAGCGCCGCGTTTTTCGGGTTGCCGATTGCCGAGAGTTGCGGCGGCTCCAGCACCTGCACCCGGGCCGTGATTTGCGCCAGCCCCGCCAGATTGATCGGCAGCGTCGCCACCAGGCCATTTTTCTTGTTGGCCAGTTGCACGATGCCTTCAATCAGGTTGAACACACTCACGTTCGTCGCCAACGCCGAGATATTGCTGCCGTTCTCGACGTGCAGCATATTGCCCAGCACCACGGTCGTTGAGCCAGCGGCAACCTTGAGTGCTTGCAGACCGACGATGGTCGCCGTCGCGCCGAGTGTGCCGCCGGGGTCCAGCACATTGACGGCAGTCTGGATCAGCTGACTGACGGCCACCGAAGTACCCAACACTTGGTCATACCCGGCGGCGCTGAGGCCGAGGTCGACCTTCAATCGATCGAGGTAACCGAGCAGGCTGATGTTGGTGTTCACCAGACCCTGCCAGCCCGCCACGGAGAGGTTCAGATTGCTGCCCAGCAAACCACCGAACAGTCCATTGAGGGTGGTCGACTTGCTGGTATCGATAGTCAGCACCGTACTGCGAATGGTCAGCGATGCCAGCGGAGGTGGCAACGCCGCGACGGCGGTCGCGGTCAGGTTGAGGGTCGCCCCGGCTGGAGCGCCGCCGAACAGGGCGCCGATGCCGCCGGCAAAACTCTGCGGGACCGAATGGCTGGCGATCACCCGAATGGCTTCGCTGCTGCTCGCATTAACCGTAAAAACCCGAAGATTGTTGGCGTCCAGGGTCAAGGTGCCACAGGCTACCGCCAGACTGCGCGTGGGATCAGGAAGGGTGAAGTTGTTGCGGTTTGCGCTAGAGGTGGCATAGGCGGTAGCGGTTGCCCCCACGGCGCAATCACCGTTGCGCGTGGCAGCCTCCAGCGCGGCCATATCCGCCACCCGCTGCAAACTGCGCTTTTCCAGGTACAGGCGGCCGCTGTCGATCATGACCAGCAGAAACACCAAGGCCATGCCCAAGGCCAGCACCGCCATCAAACCGATCGCTCCCCGTTGCCGGGCCGGGCTACGAAACTGCAAGCGGAGAGACATGGCGCACTCCTTTGCCGGCGCACCGCCGAGGGCTACTTCCATTGGTGTGGAGCAGTGTAGTAGGCGCTTTCACAGGTTGCCGCAGATCAAACTCAAAAGATCGCAGCCTGCGGCAGCTCCTACAGGTGTACATCAATCCCCTGTAGGAGCTGCCGCAGGCTGCGATCTTTTGATCTTCCTGCTACTTATCTCGGTGGATAGTTAGCCAATATCCGCCCGACCGTCTCGCGGATTTTATTGCTACGGTCCTGCGGGTTCGGTGTGCGGCTGAGCGTCTGCTCGTCGCTGCCGCGCCACACCAGTTTGCCGTCCTTGCCATCAAGCAGGTCGACCTGGATGGTCGCTACCTTGTAGCTGACGTTGCGGGTTTCGGTGTACATCGGCCCGCCCCAGTAGCCGTACCATGGGCCACCATAACCGCCGCCATAGTTAGTACTCACCTGTTGCTGGCGATCTTCGACAATCAGATAGGCCTGTACCTTCAGATCCGAGCCAGCACCACCGGCGGCTGGTCGCAAGCCACGCTGATCCAGCTGATCGGCAACGGATTGGCGGATGCGTTGTTCGGTCAGGTCACTTTTGATCCGTGGGTCATCGGGACGGTATTGCACGGCGGGCTCTTTCCAGCTCCAGCTACGGTAGGCGGCAAAGTCGCGGCTGGCATCGAAGTCATGATTGACCTGGTTGGCGGCGCAGGCAGTGAGCAGCGCGGCCATGGCCAGTAAAGCGAGACGGCGGAACATGATTTTTCTCCGATAGAAGACATGCACCTGCGGGAGGCTTCTGGTAAAGGAAGCTAACTAGGAGGATACGCCGACATGGCCTTTTCGACAGCTTCGCGAATGGCATCGGCACGCTCGCTCTGGCTTCCCTGACTGCTGGTTTCGGCACTGGCGCTCCATACCGGCTGACCGGTGCTCGCGTCGAACAGATCGACTCGCACCACCACCACCACTTGTACCTGATAAGTGCGGATGACCGGCACCGTGTTGTACATGCCGTAACCGCTGCCGTAGCGGTTGTAACCGCCATAACCACCGCCGTAGTAACCCCCGCCGTAACCATAGTCGTCCTGCACCTGACGCAAGCGGGTTTCCAGATGCAAATCAGCGCTGACCAACAGGTCCGCCGGGCGGTTGTCGTGCAGCGGGCGCAAGCCGCGTTGATCGAGGGCATTGCTGACCGCTTCGGCCACCTGCGCCGAGTCGGCCCAGGCCGTGCCCGGTGGCAGGCGTCCGTTGAGCCAGGCCCAACTGCGGTAGCGGCCGTAATCCCGTGGCGGCGCCGGGTAGGCGCTGCGGTCGAAGGTGGTGGCGGCCTGGGGCGGTGCCGGTGGCAGGGGATTGGACGTCGCGACATAAGGGTTGCTGCCCTGACAGGCCGCCAACCCGAGACAGATCACCAGCAACCCTGAACGACTTTTCATTTCGCGCTCCGGTCAGATCGGCCGACAGATCCAGTGCAAATAGCGCCCAAGCCCGGCGAAGCTTGGGTGACGGCGGTGGGCCAGTTCCATTTCCAGCAAGTCCGGTAGCTCGACGCGGGCCTGGAATTCCACCGGCATATAGTCGTAAAAAACCCGCACCCCACTCTGGGTTTCGACCTGCCACATGCTCTCAAGTTGCGCCGCCAGTTCCCGTGGATCCAGTGGCTGCTGCGGAGTCAGGCTCTGCTTCTCGCCGGCCATGTCATTCTTGCGCATCTTGCGGAAATGGCCCTTGAGCAGGTTGCGGTAGATCAACGCATCGCGGTTGTAGAACGCCAGGGACAACCAGCCGTCCGGCTTCGTCAACTGATGCAGCACCGGCAGAATTGCATGGGGTTCGGCCAGCCATTCCAGCACGGCGTGGCACAGCACCAGATCGTAAGGTTCGGTGAGCTGACCGAGCAGGTCCTGCCACGGTGCCTGGATGAACGTCGCCGTCTGCCCCGCTTCGGCGAAGCGCTGGCGGGCACCTTCAAGCATCGGTTCGGCGGGTTCGGCGAGGGTCACCTGATGACCCCGCTCGGCCAGCCACAACGACATGTGGCCCAGGCCTGCGCCGATGTCCAGGACGCGCAACGGGCGGTCCGGCAGGGTTTCGGCCAGGTCGGCTTGCAGCACGGCGAGCCGGATCGCACCTTTGGCGCCACCGTAGATTTTTTCGGCGAAGCGAGTCGCCAGCTGATCGAAATGACGGTCGCTCATCAGCTGAACCGCCGTTCGCTGTCCGCGAGTTTGCTGCGCACCACTTCATTCATGTCCAACCCCAACTCGCTGCACAGCAGCAGTAGATACAGCACGATGTCGCCGATTTCCTGCCCGGCATGGGCGAGCTTGTCTGCCGGCAATTGACGCGACTGGTCTTCGGTCAGCCACTGGAAAATCTCCACCAGCTCGGACATTTCCACGCTTGCGGCCATGGCCAGGTTTTTCGGGCTGTGAAATTGCCGCCAGTCATTGCGGTCGCGAATGGCGTGCAGGCGTTCGGTCAGTTCAACAAGGTTCATCGGGCTCTCCTGAAGACGTATAGCTTCAGGGGGATGGCGGGTGAAGGCAAGTGACAACATTATTGCCTCGCACTTTGCGCCATACTAAAAAAGATCGCAGCCTTCGGCAGCTCCTACGCAGCACGATCCATAGCCCAACGCTCGGATCCGGCAACCACGCCACCACTCCATCGGGACGTACACATGCAGGTAGAAAGCTTTTTCGAATGGCTCGGCCAGATAATCGGTTCGGCCATCCGGTTCATCATCGACGCCCTCAGTGGTCTGTTCAACCTGTTGAGCAACGCCGGCAGCAATTTTGTCGAAGGGTTGGCCCAGGCGCTGGGCATGGACACTTCGATCGTCAGCATCATCACGCTGATCATCGGGCTGATGCTGCTATGGGCCGCGATCCGCGCCTTCATGAACGCATCGATCATCATGGGGATTATCTGGTTGTTGCTGGGATTGTGGTTGCTGAGCTGGATTGTTCACTAAAGCTGCGCCCAATTAATGTGGGAGCGGGCTTGCTCGCGAAAGCGGTGTGTCAGTCGACTGACATGTTGAATGTAAGAAAGCCTTCGCGAGCAAGCCCGCTCCCACATTAGATCTCTGATGTTTTGTAGATTGCGTTCGCTTAACTGAACACAATCTGCCGCTACAATGCAGGCGCCCCCAAGGAGCCTGCATGCCCAACCTGATTGCCGACTGGCGCGACCGTCCGACCCATCGTCGAGTCTGGGCGCTCGCCGCCCCGATGATTCTCTCGAACATTTCCGTACCGCTGGTGGCGCTGGTCGACAGTACCGTCGTCGGCCACCTGCCCCATGCTCATCAGCTCGGTGCTGTCGCAGTGGGTGCCAGTCTGTATACCTTTCTTGCCTGGGCCATGGGCTTTCTGCGCATGGGCTCCACCGGGTTCGCCGCCCAGGCTGCCGGGCGTGGGGATGGCGCAGCGTTGCGGCAGATTTTGCTCCAGGGTCTGCTGTTGGCCATGGGCCTGGCCATTCTTTTAGGGACGCTGGGCGTGCCGTTGAGCGGGGTCGCGTTGCACTTCATGCAACCGTCGGCGGAGCTGGATCAGCTCACCCGCGAATTCTTCCACACACGGCTGTTCGGCTTGCCGGCGGCGCTGGCCAGTTACGCGCTGGTGGGCTGGTTCCTCGGCACCCAGAACGCTCGAGCTCCGCTGGCGATTCTGCTGAGCACCAACCTGGTCAATATCGCGCTGAACCTGTGGTTCGTGCTCGGCCTGGAGTGGGGTGTGGTCGGCGCGGCCCGGGCCTCGGTGATCGCCGAGTGGACCGGCGCACTGATCGGCCTGTTCATGACCCGCAAAGCCCTGCGCGCCTACCCCGGCCATATCGCCTGGGCCGCGCTGGCGTTGTGGCAGAGTTGGCGCCCATTACTGGCGGTCAATCGCGACATCTTCATCCGCAGCCTGGCGTTGCAGTCGGTGTTTTTCCTGATCACTGTGCAGGGCGCACGGCTCGGCGATGCCACAGTTGCCGCCAATGCGTTGCTGCTTAACGGTCTGCTGCTGACCGCCCACGCGCTGGACGGTTTGGCCCACGCAGTCGAAGCACTGTGCGGACACGCCATCGGTGCTCGCGACCGAGAGGCCCTGCGCCGCTCATTGGTGGTGGCGTGCGGTTGGTCGTTGCTGGCGAGTGTGGGGTTTGCCTTGCTGTTTCTGCTCGCCGGGCACCTGTTCATCGAGATGCAGACCGACATCCAGAGCGTGCGCGACACCGCCTTCCTTTACCTGCCTTACCTCGCGGTGCTGCCGCTGATTGCTGTCTGGAGTTACCTGCTCGACGGCCTGTTCATCGGCGCCACCCGCGCTCGGGAAATGCGCAACGGCATGCTGCTGACGTTGATCCTGCTGCTGCCCTTCGCCTGGGCGCTGCAAGGCTTGGGCAACCATGGATTGTGGATAACCTTCCTGTTGTTCATGTTGCTGCGCAGCCTGACCCTTGGCGCGTTTGCCTGGTACTTGCGCAAGCACGACAGCTGGCTCAATGGATGACGAGGGTCTGCTTCAGGGTTGATCGTTCTGCCACAGGTTGCGCAATCTATCGAGACGCTCCTGCTGGGTGGCTCCCGACAACGGCTGCCCGGCCACTGCGTAGGGATGCTGCAAGCGCAACCATAACCAGCCATCGAGCACCGCACGTTCGCTGAAACCCAGCGCCAGTCCTTCCTGCAAGTAAGCCCACAAGCTGTTGTAGTCGGTGTTGGTGGATCGGCTCCAGCGCCAGGTGTGTTGTTCCAGCAGGCAGGTTTGCAAGGTCTCTCGCTGACGCAGGCTGAGGTTTTCTTCGATGGCCAGCGGCCGGACGGCAAGCCGCGGATTGAACAACTGCTGCCAGCCCTGACAGCCTATGGCCCGGTCGGCCCAGGTGCCGCCGAACCAGCGCAACTGATCGATCGGACCGAGCCAGCGACTCAGCTCCTGCGCATCGCAAGCATCGAAAAAATAACTCGCCGTGTGTGGGTTGTAGTAACTCAACAAGGCCCGGTGATGCAGACCCAAGGTGACCGCGAGCATGCGTCGCAAATGCTCCAGCAGCTGCGATGACGATGCTTCACTGACCAGCAGCAACCCGCTCCAGGTATGTGGCGCACTTTGGCACAGCTCGGCCAATGCCGGGCATTCGCGAAGGTCGACCAACACCGGCCCGCGCTCACGCAAGGGGTGAAATTCGGTGCCTTCGAACAGGCTGAACCATCGGGCATGAACAAACTGTTGCCGCAAACTCGCGCCGGCCTGAGGCACGCCCGGAACATCGAGCAACAGCCATTGCGGGGTCGGATCGACCGCTTGAGCGGCGATCATGCCGCACCGCTCTGGCCGAGCTGCATCGCCGCCCGGCAGGTGCAAAAGGACTGCGCGCAATGACTGAAACTGCCGCCGCCGGGCAGCAGGCACAGGAGGACCAAGGGTTCGCTGGATTGCAGCATGCCCAACAAGCCGTCGAACGCCGGGCCGGCATCGGTCGTCAAGGAGGGTTGCAGGTCGGGTATGACTGGATCTGCGCCGGGTAGAAATCCGCTGATCAAGGGTTGATCCGGATCGCCTTCGATAAAGCTCACCAGCACCTGCGCCCCTTCACTCAACGGCAGGGTGCCCGCGCCTTCCAGCTCGGGAGCCAACGGCAACCAGCAGTGGCTGGGCGCTGCGCCCTCCCCCTGGTAAAGCCAGTCAAACTGCACGGCAACCGATCTGGACAGATCCGGTTGAGACTCATCGACCTCGACCACCCACGCCCGCTGCAGGCTATGCATCCTGGGTTTCACGCCCGAATGAGGTGCCACCAAAGGCATTTCCTGCCCAACGGCGCGCAGTTGATTGCTATAGGGAAGCCCCGGTTCCTGGCCCCCTTGATGCTCGACATGGGTCAGTAGCCAGAGTCGATTCCAGTCCACACACGGATGGCCGGACAGCGGCATCAGTTGGCCGCTGCGCAACGTCGCCAGATTCGTCTGGCCTTCGGCGATCTGCCCGCAACCGTGAAGCTTGAACTGATGCACACCTGGCCGTTCGATCTCACCCTTGAAGACGCTCTCTTCGCCACGGATAAACTGCCCCAGGCCATCACCGAAAACCAGACAGTGTCCACGTGAGCCGTGTTCGAAGTAGTAATGAAGCCGTTCCTGGGCGCACAGACGCTGGAGAAATTGCAGGTCTGATTCCCGGTACTGCGTGCAGAAATCACGGGACGGGTAATCGCCGCTCAGGTCGAAGCGCCGACTCTTGTCGGCAATACCGTGTTCCTTGAGCACCTGAGCGAGAATCTCCGGCACCGAGCGCTGGCTGAATATCCGCTGATTGAAGCGCTGGGCCAGACACGCCAGCCTGGGCCCAAGACGCACACGACATAACCTGGGTTCACCTCCATTGCCGAGCTGAACGAGGCCCAGCAACTGCCCGTGAATACCCTGCCCCAAGGGCCCGAAGTGCAAAAAGGCCGAGCGATACAGCAGGCTTGCGAGGTCCAACGTTGGTTCAATGTTCAGCAGATCCACGTCGAACACAAAAGGCTCGCTGATGGCTTCACTACCGGTAAAGGCCAAGACCTCAAAGGGGTCAGGAAGACCCGCTATATCCAGACGAAATGACGGCTCGTTGACTGGATCGAACATCGGCGATTCTCTACAGGAGGGGCGGCCGGGGATTCTCGCTGAGAGACATGGCCGAGTAGAGTGCCGAAGTACAACTTAGGAAATGGCCTACGTGAAAAGAAGACCACATCGCTTGGATAGCCCGGTCCGTGGGTCATTTCGCTTAAAAAGAGAGAAGTGTCGCACCGGGTCATCTGAAATTTCCCCAACGTATGGAGAATTTTCAGACAACCCGATGAGAACGGAGCCTTACCTCAAGAAGACAGGTAAGACGAACGGGTCAGGCCCAAACGCAAGGCATCGAGGAACTGGGTGCGCTCGGCGGCGCTGATGCGGGCACTGGCGCACTTGTCGCGGTAGTGGGTCATCAGCTCCTCCGGCGACAAGTGCACGTAACGCAGCATGTCTTCGATGGTGTCGTGGGTTTCGATACCGGCGTGGTACACGCTGCCGTCGGCGTTCTGGTAGATGTTCACCGAGTCGGTGTCACCGAACAGGTTGTGCATGTCGCCGAGAATTTCCTGGTAGGCACCCACCAGGAAGATCCCCAGCAGATAGTCTTCGCCTTCGTTCAAACCGTGCACCGGCAAACTGGTCTCGATGCTCTGCTCGTCGACGTACTGCTTGATCTTGCCGTCGGAGTCGCAGGTCAGGTCTTGCAGCACCGCACGGCGCAGCGGCTCTTCGTCGAGACGGTGCAGCGGCAGGATCGGCAGGACCTGTCCAATGGCCCAGGTGTCCGGCAGGCTCTGGAATACCGAGAAGTTGCAGATGTACTTGTCGGCCAGCTTGTCGTTGAGTTCGTCGAGCACCTGACGGTGGGAACGCTGACGGGCCTTCAACGAGTTGTGCAGGCGGCGGCAAACGGCGAAGTAGCATTGCTCGGCCAGGGCTTTTTGCGCCAGGGTCAGCTTGCCATCGGCGTACTGAGTGGCCACGTCGCTCATGTAGTGCGTGGCGCGCCAGTAGGTTTCGGTGACCATTTCAATATCGGTCGGGCCGAGCAGGTCAACCAGCCACTGCACGGTTTCCGGCAGCTCTTCCTTGTTATCGATCTTCGGCACGTCGTCGTTGTGTTTCTCGACGTCGGTTACCTGAACCACCAGCATGGCGTGGTGAGCGGTCAGGGAGCGGCCGCTTTCAGAGAAGATGTTCGGGTGCGGCAGGCTCTGCGCGTCGCAGAACTCCTTGAGCATCCCGACCACGACACCGGCGTAATCGTCCATGTCGTAGTTGATCGAACTGGCGTTACGCGAGTGAGTACCGTCGTAGTCCACACCCAAACCGCCGCCGACGTCGATGTGATCCACCGGCAGGCCAAGGTTGCGCAGCTCGCCGTAATAACGGATCGCTTCCTTGAAGCCGTGCTGGTAGTCCGCCAGGTTGGCGATCTGCGAACCCATGTGGAAGTGCAGCAGGCGAATGCCTTGGTCCAGGCCTGCAGCGCGGAAACGCTCGACCACCGACAGCAGTTGCGCCGCCGACAGGCCGAACTTGGATTTTTCACCACCGGTGTCTGCCCACTTGCTTGACGCCAGGGACGACAGACGCACGCGCAAGCCGACCTGCGGCTTGACCTTGAGCGACGCCGCTTCTTCGATCACCAGACCGACTTCAGATTCTTTCTCGATCACGATGAACACGTTGTGGCCGAGCTTCTGGCCCATCAGCGCCAGACGGATGAACTCGCGGTCCTTGTAACCGTTGCAGACGATGGTGCCGCCCTTCGGTGCCAGCGCCAGTACCGCCAGCAGTTCCGGCTTGGAGCCGGCTTCCAGACCGATGGAAACGTCCTGGGTGGCGATGATGTTTTCGATCACCGCTTCCTGCTGGTTGACCTTGATCGGGTACAGCGCGGTGTACTTGCTCTGGTATTCCAGGCGCTCGATGTTGGCGTCGAACGCGCCGGTCAACTGACGTACGCGGTCTTGCAGGATGTCAGGGAAACGCACCAGCAACGGCAAGGACAAACCGCTTTTGCGCAGTTGGTCGACTTGCTCGAAGAGGTCGATAGGCGAACTGGTCGGACCGTTCGGACGAACTTCGACGCGACCGGCGTCATTGATCGCGAAATACCCGGCCCCCCAATGGCGAATCCCGTAAACACTGCGGCTGTCCGCAACTGTCCATTGGCTGCCATCGTCTTTGCGTGTGCGTCGTACGGACATCGAAGTCCCCTATAAAGAAGTCATAGAGCGTCGCCTGGGTTCAGGCCGGCGCAGTCTAAAGAATGAAAATGACGGTTCGTCAACGAGGGGGTAGACCTCGCTGACCGCGGTGAGTTTAGAAACCGGTCATGAACAGGCTCTGTGAAAACCATGAAGACGACGCCAGACCAGAATGAAATCGGGACTGGATCAAGCCGCGGGTGGTTTTCACAGAGGCTGCTAGCCGCCGGACTTCTTCGCCTTGAAACCGTGTTTGATCAGCTCGGCCAAGAGTAGCTCGACATGATCGCCCTGGATTTCGATGATCCCGTCTTTCAACGCCCCACCGGTCCCGCAACGTTTCTTCAACGTAGTGGCCAGATCCTTGAGCGCGTCTTCGGCCAACGGCACACCGGTGATGGTGGTCACCGTCTTGCCGCCACGGCCCTTGCTTTCGCGACGCACGCGAGCGATGCCGTCGCCGGCCGGGATAACGGTTTGTTTGCAGATGCAGGCATCCACCGGTTGACTGCAATCCGGGCAATGACGACCTGCGTCGGTGGAAAATACCAAGCCACCAAGGGCGGCGAAGGATGCGGCTTTTTTGGCCACCGGCAATCCTCTTGGGAGGACAAAGACTGGTCGTGGCAAGGCCATCGACCGCGAAGCCCCACTCAGGCAGGGGCAGCGCTACTGAAACGGTACAGCTCTGTGTATGAGCGTAGGAGCTGACGAGTGCAACGAGGCTGCGATCTTTTGATTTTGCCGTTAAATCAAGATCAAAAGATCGCAGCCTCGTTGCACTCGTCAGCTCCTACAACAAGCATTACCGGTTCAGTTTGAAAAGGTCGCGCAGTGTAACGGCAAAAACGCCGATTGCTAAGAGCCAATCGGCGCCAATTTATAGCTCTTTTGCGACGTTATTCCCTTGGGCGCGAAGATAGCGCTGCAAGGCCGCCAGAGAGTCCGGGCAATAAGGCTTCTGCGTGATTTCCAGCAGGACCTGATCGATCGGGATGAAGCGCGCTTCCAGCACTTCTTCCGGCTGCAGGATCAACGGACCGTCCCACACCGCCGAAAACGCCGAACACCAGAGTCGGTTGCCGGTGTCCTCGAAGAAAAAGTGATCATGGGCGGTCAGTTCCACACCGCTCACGCCCAACTCTTCTTCCAGCTCACGGGCCGCCGATTCGGCGTAAGTCTCAGTGGCCAGCACCATGCCGCCGGCCGCTACGTCCCAGTAACCGGGGTATATCGCTTTGCTCAGGGTGCGCCTGTGTACGCACAGTTCACCGGCGGAATTGAACAGCATGATGTAGGTGCCGCGCCCGATCAGTTCGCGTTCGCGCAGCTCGGAGCGAACCAGCGCGCCAAGCAGGTTGTCCTGCTCGTCGACCCAGGCGATCTGTTCGGCATCGGAGGCCGCGCGATGGGCGGCCTCACGCATGTCATCGACGGAGTTATCAACCATGACTCAGCCCTGATTGAGCAACTGACGCAAATCGATCACCGCAGCGTTGGCCCGGGAGATGTAATTGGCCATGACCAGCGAGTGGTTGGCCAGCACACCGAAGCCGCTGCCGTTGAGGATCATCGGGCTCCAGACCGGTTCTTGCGAGGCTTCCAGTTCACGAATGATCTGGCGCACGCTGACCGTGGCGTTCTTCTTCGCCAGTACATCGGCGAAGTCGACTTCGATGGCACGCAACAGGTGGGACAACGCCCAGGCCTGACCGCGGGCTTCGTAGAACACGTTATCGATCTGCAGCCACGGGGTTTCGACGACTTCTTCGTCAACCTGCGGCACCTGACCGAGCGCCGGGACTTCGGTTTTCAGTGCGGTGTTGAGCTTGACCCGGCCAACACTGGCCGACAGCCGTTGTGACAGCGAACCCAAACGGGTTCCCACATCACCCAACCAGTTGTTCAGGTTGTCGGCGCGGGCATAGAACAGCGCACTTTTCTGGTCAGGCCCCGACAGACGTGCCTGATAACGGCTCAGGGAGTTGATGCCTTCCTGATACTCGGACTCACTGGATGGCAGCACCCAGCTTTTGTTGTCGAAGTTGAAACGCGGCTCGGCCTTGGCCAGGTCGGCGTCTTCGGCGGACTGCGACTGCGAGCGGGCGAAGTCTTTACGCAACGCACGACTCAGGTCGCGGACCTGGACCAGCACGCCATATTCCCAGCTCGGCATGTTGTCCATCCACAGGCCCGGCGGGAAACGGTCGTTGGAAATATAGCCCCCCGGTTTGGTCAGCAAAGTACCGGCGACGGTCTTGAGGGTTTCCACCGTGGTGTACCCGACAACCATCTGCTTGCCTTCTTTCTCGGCCGCCACCTGGGCATTCTGCTGAACCGGGAACAGCGCCGGCTCCTGGCTCCAGTACCAGCCCAGCGCGATCGCCACCAACAGGTAAAGAACAATCAGAGTGGCCAGCGCCCGGCTGAACAACAGGCCGCCAAAATAACTGCGGGTGGCCGATTTCGGTTCAGCGGCACGCTCAGGCGCGCTGCCTGTGCGGTTCTTCCAGTCCAGCATGGCGGTATCCTTTCAATCACTTGAGTTCATCGGTTCGACCACAACCATACAACAACGTGCCTTTGACCGGCACCTGCCGTTGGGCTTATCCCGAAAATTACCGCCCGAACCTGTGGAAACCGTTGCCAATGAACTCAAGCATCCATGCCCGCGCTAAACGCCGATGACCTCCATTGAAATCTGCCGCACCTCGGCCGGCGCAAAAAGATGGGCGATGCCTTCGCCGTCGGTTTTTCTCTGGGCAGCCTGCCCGTCCACGGTCGCGATGTAATGCTGCTGCGCCAGCGGCTCGGCCGTTACGCTGTCGACGAGGCGGAAGATTCTTGGCGATCGTGAGGCCTGGACTGGCGGATTCTTCATCAATTCGATGATCTTCTGATCGAAGATCCGGACCGGTATCGGCCAGTCGCCAAAGTCAGCCTCCGCCCGGATCAGCCACCATTCGCCACGCTCGACCTGCTCCAGCACCTCGCTGTCGATATCAATCAGCAGGTCCGCACGCAACTCGTCGAGGCCTTCGACGGGTTGCCGATCAAGCAACGCCTGGCGCACGTGATCCAGCGCTTGCTCACTGGAATATGCATGCTGGCGCTCCCACGCGGACAGATGCATTTCATTGACCAGCCTCATACTTGAGTCTCGGCGCTCCATTCGTCAGAGCCCATGGTTCGGCTGATCTCATGCCGCCAATAGATCCGTCGGTAACTGAAGTGGACCTTTTCCAGCTGAGTGAGGTAAGCAGTAGCGGGATCCTGGCAATGCGGCATCAGCACTTCGGCGCCGATGATCACCGCGTCTTCAAGCTCCATCGTGTAGAAATGCTCCTGCGTTCCGTGAGCCGAGGTGCGATACCACTCGACGCGGCACTTGCTGAGCAACTCCCCGGAGCACAGAGCGATGTTGATCAGCGGTGATGCCTTGTCGATGGCTTTGGTGACGACCAGGGGTTTGTGCATCCGACGCCCGGCTCCCGACCCTTTCGGTACGAAGATGCCGTGGCTGAGGGCCTGAATCATGATCTGGTCTTCACGACCCAATTGGTAGACGTTGCCCACCGATGCCTCGGTGAAGGCCCCGGCGCTGATCAAGCCTTGTCGTTCACCTTTGAGGGTCATGAAAGCGGGGGTTGGCATGGTGCGGCTCCTTTTTAGTTGGGTTGCGGGGCGGGGAAGTGACTGGGTTCGTCGTACATGTCTTCGATTTCGTCGAAGGGCGTCCAGGGTTTGGCGAGTGCGAGGGTGATGAGGTAGCGTTCTTCGGTCGGATTTCGGTAATCCTCGAAGCGACCCAGGACCAGCATGACCTGATACTTGTCGCCGGCTTGCCAATTGGATTGCCCGTGCAGAATCCCTTTCCGAAGCCAGGCTCGCCATTCAGGGGTATCGGCGATCGTGGGATTTCTTCGCAGCCCCTTCGCCACCCAGCCTTTTTCACGCCATTGGTCTTGCAGGTCGAGAACCACCTTGAGGGCATCATCGATTAGTAGCGGCTCGACCTGCGGGGACATGCGGATGCCGTAAATGACATTGTCATCAAAGTCGACAGTAAAAAAGCGCGCCGCAGGCGTGGTGAACCCAAACTGCGGATCGACGAATCGCAATCTTGCATCGGTCATGGGAATACCGAACCAGATGTGCCCGCGTATCTCCGGACTAAAGGGGGCTGAAGAGTTTCTGCGCAGATCTTCATACGTCCCCCCCATTTCCAAGACGATTTCGGGTTCATCCCAGAGAGTTTGCGTCAGCTGATGTATGGCGGCCCATGTCAAGACAGCCAGCAGTAAAAGGTTCGCCGCGTAGCGCCAATCGAACAGCCGTGGTCGCAGATTCATAGCTTGCTACCGCTCGATACGATCTCGTTAATCGACTGTTCTAATGCATTACGGTTGTGGTCGTTGAGCATCTGATCAAAGCGTGCTGCTGCCTGAAGTACGAACTCCATTCGCTGATTGATCTCTGACAAGTCCGCCAGTGGGTTGCTGCCAAAGCCGATGGTGCGACCATCCGTGACGCGCTGGCATTGACTGGTGAGTGTCAACTCAATTGCCTGGGCAACACCTGAAGGAAAACCTGTGACGTAGGAAGCGTGGTTGCCTCGCAGCAAAGCTGTCAGTTGGCGGTCTTTATAAATTGTCGGCTGCAGAATATTTTTTTGTTCATGCAACGCCAAATACTCCACGCTCCTGGCAATGTCCCCTGCTTCTATCGCCTCAAAAGCCAGCAAAACTTCGGGATAATCCCGTCCGAACTGGAGCTTTTCCTGCCCAACCGGCCATAGCACCGGAAACTTTGGATGCCCATAGATTTCGACCCGAGCGTCCAGGCACTGCTTCAACTCCTTCAATCCCCGCTTCGCATAAAACTCATGCAGCGGATAAACATCCAGAAACAACGTGGTATTCCCCAACGCCATCATGTCGTACACATGTCGGAATTGTTGCTGCACCAATGACAAGTCCTCTTCTGCGGAACGGAAATCCACAGAGGGCACAGGATTGCGAGCATCGGCTTCTTTATAGTCACGCAACGCGCCTGCCTGTTCGGACATCCTGTCCGGAGTCAAAATCCCTGACTCACGGCGACTGTCCCGCAAACGCTGCCGCGCTTCATACTCATCGCGAATAAGATCAATGCTGTCCGCCGCATGGAGCAGTCCGCAACCAACCTGCTTCGAGGCGAAGGCCGCTAACCCTGCCCACTGGAAGCGCCGGTCATGCAGCCACAATCGGGCGTAAGCGGCATTGATCGCACGGTTACGCTCTACCGGGTCAGCAATCAATTCACCATCCGGTGCGACGATTTTTTCTGCCTCACGCTGATAGGTACGCCAGAGGCATGAGCAAGTAAGAATCGGCACGTCCGTAACCAGGGTCTTGCTGCCATAAAGCCGCACCTCCTTACACTCACAGTCAGCAACGGGCGTGCTGTTGTGATTCAGGCGCTGATCATCGATGGGGTGTTCTTTGAAACACTGGGTCATGGTTTGCGGACGAGCGTCTAAGGGAATCCCTGAACCCTAACAGTCGTAAACGCCGCCCGAATCATGCCAATGAAAAATCAGAAATCCCTGACAGACGACGTATGCCGGACGCTCGGAAGTTCCTCTGAAACAAGCGGGAAACGTCCAGAAACAGCCTATACGCTGGCTCATGTGGACATCGACCGGAAAAACAAAACCGACCGGTCAGAAACTGAATGAAGTCGCTTTGCAGATTATTGACGTACGACACTCATGCAATCGAAAAGAGGTGCTAGCATAGAGCCACCAGTCGATCTCAGCATGCACCCTAACTAGTAGTCAGGATATGACCGAGCCAGAAGACCCCAGCCGTGAGCGCCTCAAGCACCACTTTGCCCAGCGGGTAATTCATCAGGCACGTCAAATTCTTGAGATATGGCAACGCCTGCAACGCAACGAATGGTCCACCACCGACTTGTCGGAGCTGAGTGAGGCCAATCTGCGCTTGCTGCGCTTTGCCGAACGTTTCGAACAGCCGGAACACACCCAGCTGGCGCGCCACATCGGCCAGTCGCTGGAAGCGGTCGACGCCAATCGCGGACGTCTGAGCAGCGGACTGATCACTGACCTCAATCGCCTGATGCAGCGCCTGTCCCGCACCGGCCTGCGTCATGGCGACCAGCTCGAACACACTTTTCTGCCGCCGCTGCGCAAACCGATCTACGTGATGTTGCAGGATCACGACCGGGCCGAGCGGCTGGCCAAGCAACTTGAATTCTTCGGGCTCAGCGCTCAATCCCTCGACAGTGTCGCCGCGTTCCGCTCCTCGATGGTCGAGCGGTTGCCGGCGGCGATTGTCATGGACGTCGATTTCAGCGGCGCCGGCATCGGTCTGAAACTGGCGGCCGAAGCTCAGGAAGGCCTCGATCAGCCCTTGCCGCTGTTGTTTTTCAGCCTGCACGAAACCGATACCCCGACCCGCCTCGCCGCCGTGCGCGCCGGTGGCCAGGAATTTCTCACCGGCACCCTCGAAGCCTCGAGCCTGCTGGAAAAGATCGAAGTCCTGACCTGCGTCGCCCAGTACGAACCTTATAAAGTGCTGATCATCGACGACTCTCGCGCCCAGGCCTTGCACACCGAACGCCTGCTCAACAGCGCCGGGATCGTCACGCGGACCTTGATCGAACCGATCCAGGCCATGGCCGAACTGGCGGACTTCCAGCCGGACCTGATCATCCTCGACATGTACATGCCGGCCTGCACCGGCACGGAACTGGCCAAGGTGATCCGGCATAACGACCGCTATGTCAGCGTGCCGATCATTTATCTGTCGGCCGAAGACGACCTGGACAAGCAACTCGACGCCATGAGCGAGGGCGGCGACGATTTCCTCACCAAACCGATCAAGCCACGGCACCTGATCACCACCGTGCGCAACCGCGCGGCGCGAGCACGCAATCTGAAGGCGCGGATGGTGCGCGACAGCCTGACCGGTTTGTACAACCACACCCACATTCTGCAATTGCTCGAAGACTGTTCATTCCGCGCCCGCCGCGAAAACAAGCCGCTGAGCTTTGCGATGCTCGACATCGACCACTTCAAACGGGTCAACGACGGCCACGGCCATCCCATGGGCGACCGGGTGATCAAGAGCCTGGCGCTGTTCCTCAAGCAACGGTTACGCAAGACCGACTTCATCGGCCGTTACGGCGGTGAAGAGTTCGCCATCGTCATGCCGGACACTGATATCGAATCGGCCTACAAGGTGCTCGATGAAATCCGTCAGCGCTTTGCCGAAATTCACTACCCGGCTCAGCCCCAGGACCTCTGGTGCACCTTCAGCGCCGGCGTCGTCGAATTGCGCGAAGACTCTGACAGCCTGCTGATGGCCAGCCAGGCGGACGAGGCGCTGTACCGTGCGAAGAACGCCGGACGTAACCGCGTACAAGCCGCGCGGGAGTCAAAGCAAAGTGCCACTTTTTCATCGGAATCGACCCATTCGGTCATAACTCTGTAACAGAAACGCAATAACTTCAGGCACTTACCATTCTGCCGTTGGTAGACCATGATGCGCCTGAAGCTGTTGACCAATCTCAATACCCTCCTTCTGGTCGCCGTGTGCGTGGCCCTTGGCGCCACACTCTGGTGGTCGCAAAAAGCCCTGGAGCGCCCCTATCTGTTGATGGAGCGTTACTTGGGCCTGTCTCAGCAGTTCCAAAATGAAGTGGCGCGCAACGTCGAGGATTACCTGGCCAGCGGCAATGCCCTGCGCCTGAGCAGCGCCAGTCAGGCCCTCGACACCTTGCAAAAGGAACTCGGTGAGTTGCCACCGGCATTGGCTGACACCTTGCGTCCGAGCCTGTCGAACCTGGCTGAATTCAGCAAAACCGACCTGCTGGCCGCTGGCAAACTCGCGGGCGACCCGCAAGCACTGCTGCTGCAAGCCGAGCGCGAACTCGGTGCCAGCCTCGATCAGCTCAGCCAATACGCCAGCGGCAATGCGACGTATCTGACGCCCTTGCTCGTTGCCTCCCAGCATCTGGGCAAACTGTCACTGGCCCGAGACAAACTGGTCAGCAGTGGTCGTAGCGAGCTGGCCGCCGATGTCGAACGCGAAGTCGCCAACATCCGCACTCAAGCCGAGCAACTGGACGCTTTACCGCTGCTTGGTGTGACTGCCGGCACTGAATCGAACACCGATGATTTCGCCGCGATGATGGGGCTGGAGAACACCGAGAAAACCGTCGCCGAAGATGCCGGCGTCGGCCTCAAGCGTGAACTCAATAGCTTGCTCACCCGCTACCCTTCGGAACTGGCGCGCACTCGCGAACAGATCCAGAAACGCGCCGACCTCAGCACCGCGACGCACTTGAAAATCGCCGCCGTGCAGCAGTCCATCGCCGAGCTGGAGCCGGTGGTGCGTGCCCAGCACGGGCAGATTCAGAGCGAAGTGCGGTTGATGCAAGGGGTGATGATCGGGCTGATTCTGCTGATCGCATTGCTCATCGATACCTTGCAGCGACGCCTGGCCCGAACGCTGACCAACCTCGCCCCGGCGCTGTCGACCTGGGCCGAAGGTGACTTCAGCCGCGACATTCAACTGGGCGCGACCAATCGCGAATTGCATGATATTCAAGCCTCGCTCAATCGCTTGCGCGCCTATCTGGTCGACCTGGTCGGCACCATTCGCCTCAACGCCGAGCAAGTCGCCGGCAGCAGCCGAACCTTGGCCGAATTAAGCAATGACCTGCACAGCGGCGCCGAACATCAGGCCGGCGACACCGCGTTGATCCGCGACTCTCTGGGTGAACTCGAGGCGACGATTCAACAAGTTGCCGGCGACGCCAGCCAGGCTGCCGACGCCAGCCGCCATGCAGGGCTTGCGGTAGAACACGGTCAGAAAGTGATCGGGCTGAGCCTCACCGGTCTGCATGCGTTGGTGGGGGAAGTGCAAGGCAACGCGCAGATGATCGAACATCTGGCCGAGGAGTCGGCGACCATCGGCGGCGTGCTAACGGTGATTCGCTCGATTGCCGACCAGACCAACCTGCTGGCCCTGAACGCCGCCATCGAAGCGGCCCGCGCCGGAGAAATGGGCCGAGGGTTTGCGGTAGTTGCCGAAGAGGTTCGCTCACTGGCGCAACGCACCGCCGGGGCCACGGCCGAGATCCAGACGCTGATCGCCGGCCTGCAAACCGCCGCGCGGCAATCGGTCGAAGGCATGCGCGCTCAGGTCGAACACGCCGAAGCCACGGCCAATCAGGCTCAGGCGGCTGACGGTGCGCTGGATAAAATCGTCGGGGCGATCCAGACCATTTCCGACACCGCCGTGCGCATCGCCGATGTCACTGCCCAGCAGAGCGGCGCTGTCAGCGAGATCCGCGATCACAGTGAACGGATTCACCAATGGGGTGGGGATAACTTGCTGCGCATCGGCGAGGGGCGTGAACAGGGGGAGAATTTGTTGGTGTTGGGCGGGCGGTTGCATACAGCCGTTCAGGCCTTTCGAGTCTAAGGGCTGCGGGCCCGAACGCAACTAACGAGCTGGACTATTGTATGAAACGTCTATTTAGCTATGCGGTGGTTTTTAGTCGTCGTTTTGATGCTAGGGTTTAGCGCTTCAATTAATCGTGCGAGCACAGGAGTGCCCCGTGATAGTTCCACCTTCGCCCCCAAGCGTATCTGTGGAGGAAAACATAGCAGTTGGCCTCCATAAAACCGCATACACAATCGTCACCTCCTGCCTGCTGGCGGTATGCCTGGTTTACATCGGCTGGACATGGCTTATGTCTTCCAGCACCCCGGTGCTGACCGATGTAGTACTCAAACTACCCCTTGGCGAAAATGGCTTCATCTACGGTGTCAAGGATGATCGAGGTGGAGCAACAGTGCCATTCAGCTATCGATACTATGTCTATCGCGAACTGACATCCGACGAACAAATAGCGTCTGAACTCAAGACTGCCGGTCCGTTTCTCGTCACCCGAGATCCAGCCATAAAGGTCAATGTCCAAGGCTCGGTCATCAATGTATCGACCAACCAGGAAGTCTACGAGTATCACAGCAGCACGCTGTTTCGGCATACCAACAGCACCCACTACACCCCTGTAACAATCAATTTGTGCAACCACTCCAGCGATCAATCAACAAAGTAAGCTCGACGCTGCCCACCGGAGCGACCAGAAAAACCGTCAAGATGGCGGTCTATATACAACCGTTCAGGCCTTCCGCGCCTGATAATCCGCCATCGCGGGCAAGCCCGCTCCCACAGGGTATGCGCTGTCCTTGTGGGAGCGGGCTTGCCCGCGATGGCGTCAGAACAACCACCGCAAAATGCCCCGCCCTGCACACCCCGTCACTGTCCGCTATCATGCCCACACTTTCGATATGCGAGATTGTCATGCGCCGTTTGCTCTGCCTGCTGTTTTTAGTGCTCGCCCTGCCGGCCTATGCCGCCGGGTTGCTGGACAGTCGGCCCAGTTCCACCCTGGGTGCGATCAATAACAGCGCAGACTTCCTGCCGGTGCGCGTAGCCTTTAAATTGAGCCTGGTAGAAAGCACGCCGCAATCGATCAAGCTACGCTTCGTCGCCACCGAGGGTTACTACCTCTATCGCCATCGCTTCCAGTTTCGCGCCGAACCGGCCGACATTGGCCTCGGCGCAGCGCAACTGCCCAAGGGCGAACAAAAGCACGATGAGTTCTTCGGCGATGTCGAGGTT
Source organism: Pseudomonas sp. JV414 (assembly GCF_032424305.1). Taxonomy (NCBI): domain Bacteria; kingdom Pseudomonadati; phylum Pseudomonadota; class Gammaproteobacteria; order Pseudomonadales; family Pseudomonadaceae; genus Pseudomonas; species Pseudomonas sp. JV414. The sequence continues at coordinate 61,709 of NZ_VYKC01000009.1, forward strand.
TACCACGGCATTCTCGATATAGACCTGCCACGCACTGATTCCCGCGCCTTTACGCTGGTCGTGACCTATCAGGGCTGTGCCGACAAAGGCCTGTGTTACCCGCCCGAGACCGAGCGGCTGAGTATTGATGGCAGTGGCGCCGCGACCACATCCTGGAGCTGGCGCGAACTGGCGCTGTTTTTTCTTGCAGGTGTTGGCCTGACCTTCACCCCCTGCGTGCTGCCGATGCTGCCGATCCTTTCCGGGGTGGTCCTGCGCGGGCAGGTCGGTGGTTTACGCGGTTTCAACTTGTCGCTGGCTTATGTGCTGCCAATGGCCGTCTGTTTCGCCCTGCTCGGTGCATTGATGGGAATGTTCGGCGCACAGCTCAATCTTCAGGCGCGCTTGCAGTCGGCCTGGGTGCTGGTGCCGTTCGCGATGTTTTTCGCAGTGTTTGCCCTGGCCATGTTTGGCGTATTCGAACTGAAACTCCCCCATGCCATCAGCAGCCGCCTGGACCGGATTGCCGGGCGTACCGAGGGTGGTTCGTTGTGGGGCGCGGCGGTGCTGGGCGTGGTGTCGAGCCTGCTGGTTTCGCCTTGTGTATCGGCACCACTGGCCGGCGCGCTGCTGTACATCAGCGCCAGCGGTGATGCTCTGGGCGGCGGATTGAAACTGTTCATGCTCGGCCTGGGCATGGGTGCTCCGCTGTTGTTGGTGGCAACCGGCGGCGCGGCTTGGCTGCCGAAAAGTGGTCCGTGGCTGATCTACGTGAAAAACGCGATTGGAGTGCTGCTGCTGGGGCTGGCGATCGCTTTGCTCAGCCGGGTATTGCCGGGCCAGATCACTTTGCTGTTAATCGGCTTGCTCGCCGGGGGCGTCGGGTTGTTTATGGGCGCACTGGAATTCGTCTATAAACCGCCAAGAAAACGCCTGGGGCAATTGCTCGGGATGTTCCTGCTGTTTTATGCCCTGGCCTGTTGGTATGGCGCCTTCAGCGGCCAGACCGATCCGTTCAACCCCATTGGTCAACCGCGCAATGTCGCCGGCAACGGTCAACCGCAAATCGTCGGCAACTGGCAAACCATTACCACGCCAGCCGAACTGGACCGCGTCCTCGCCGAAGCCAAATCCTCCGGCACGCCGCTGCTGCTCGACTGGTACGCCGACTGGTGCATCAGCTGCAAAGTCATCGAACACGAAGTCCTCAACGATGCCAATGTCGTCGAACGCCTCAAAGGCTATCGATTGATCCGTTTCGACATCACCGCCAGCAACGCCGAACAACGCGCCCTGCTCGACCGCTACGCGCTATTCGGTCCTCCGGCGCTGATGTTTTTTGGCAAAGATGGCGTCGAACGTGCCGATGTGCGGGTGATCGGCGAGATCAGCGCGAAAAACTTCGCCGAACGTGTTGCGAAAGCAAATGACCGGATTTAAATAGCCGGTCACATATTTCGCGTAAACATCGGCCATCGTGCTGGCTATTGCATAGAACTGGACAGTCACAAAGGCTTTGCGGCATAGTCGCCGGGTGCTGACAAATTGCACACAGATGACAAAGGAGCAGCAGATGGCGACCCTATTGGTTTTACACGGCCCCAACCTGAACCTGCTCGGCACCCGGGAACCGGGCGTCTACGGTGCAACGACGCTGGCGCAGATCAATCAGGATCTGGAACAGCGGGCGCGCAATGCCGGCCACCATTTGCTCTACCTGCAAAGCAATGCCGAGTACGAATTGATCGATCGCATCCACGCGGCTCGCGACGAAGGTGTGGACTTCATTCTGATCAATCCAGCAGCTTTTACGCATACAAGTGTCGCATTACGTGACGCGCTGCTGGCAGTGAGCATCCCATTCATCGAAGTGCATTTGTCTAACGTGCACAAACGCGAACCTTTCCGCCATCACTCTTACTTCTCCGACGTTGCGGTGGGAGTGATCTGCGGCCTTGGCGCCAGCGGTTATCGACTGGCCCTGGAGGCCGCCCTAGAGCAGCTTGAAAGACCGGCAACAGCTTGAACAACAAGCGTAACGCCCCTGACCGACCCTTGGGAGTTGATGATTCATGGATATCCGTAAAGTTAAGAAACTGATCGAATTGCTGGAAGAGTCCGGTATCGACGAGCTCGAGATCAAGGAAGGCGAAGAGTCCGTACGCATCAGCCGTCACAGCAAGACGCCGGCTCAGCAGTACTACGCTCCCGCTCCTATGCATGCTCCGGCACCTGCGCCTGTCGCTGCTGCCCCGGTTGCCGCCGCTGCTCCTGCAGCTCCGGCTGCGCCTGTGCTGAACGGCAACGTTGCCCGTTCGCCGATGGTCGGTACTTTCTATCGCAAATCTTCGCCGTCCTCGCCGTCCTTCGTTGAAGTCGGCCAGACCGTGAAGAAAGGCGACACTCTGTGCATCGTCGAAGCCATGAAGATGATGAACCACATCGAAGCTGAAGCCAGCGGTGTGATCGAATCCATCCTCGTCGAAGACGGCCAGCCGGTTGAGTACGACCAACCGCTGTTCACCATCGTTTGAACCGCGGAGAAACTTTGATGACTGCGAAGTTGGAAAAAGTTCTGATCGCCAACCGCGGTGAGATCGCCCTGCGGATTCTGCGTGCCTGTAAAGAGATGGGCATCAAGACTGTCGCCGTTTATTCCAAGGCCGACAAAGAGCTGATGCACCTGGGCCTGGCAGACGAATCCGTCTGCATCGGTCCGGCCTCGGCCGCGCACTCTTACCTGCACATTCCGGCCATCATCGCCGCTGCTGAAGTGACTGGCGCCACCGCCATCCACCCGGGCTACGGCTTCCTTGCGGAAAACGCCGACTTTGCCGAACAGGTCGAGAACTCCGGCTTCGCGTTCATTGGCCCGAAAGCCGACACCATTCGCCTGATGGGCGACAAGGTATCGGCCAAGCACGCCATGATCGCTGCTGGCGTTCCAACCGTTCCGGGTTCCGACGGCCCACTGCCTGAAGACGAAGAAACCGCTCTGCGCATCGGTCGCGAAGTCGGTTACCCGGTGATCATCAAAGCCGCTGGCGGCGGCGGTGGTCGTGGCATGCGCGTGGTGCACAAAGAAGAAGACCTGATCTCTTCGGCGAAACTGACCCGCTCCGAAGCGGGCGCAGCGTTCGGCAACCCGATGGTCTATCTGGAAAAATTCCTGACCAACCCACGTCACGTGGAAGTTCAGGTACTTTCCGACGGTCAGGGCCACGCCATCCATCTGGGCGACCGCGATTGCTCGCTGCAACGTCGTCACCAGAAGGTTCTCGAAGAAGCGCCGGCACCGGGCATCGACGAGAACGCGCGCGAGGAAGTTCTCGCACGCTGCGTCCGGGCTTGCATCGACATTGGCTACCGTGGCGCTGGCACCTTCGAGTTCCTGTACGAAAACGGCCACTTCTACTTCATCGAGATGAACACTCGTGTCCAGGTAGAACACCCGGTATCGGAAATGGTCACCGGCATCGACATCGTCAAGGAGATGCTCAGCATCGCCGCTGGCAATAAGTTGTCGTACACCCAGGATGACGTCGTTATCCGCGGTCACGCGCTGGAATGCCGGATCAACGCCGAAGACCCGAAAACCTTCATGCCTAGCCCTGGCACGGTCAAGCATTTCCATGCTCCAGGCGGCAACGGCGTTCGCGTCGATTCGCACCTGTACAGTGGTTATGCCGTTCCGCCGAACTACGATTCGTTGATCGGCAAGCTGATCACCTACGGCGCAACCCGTGACGAAGCCATGGCGCGCATGCGCAATGCGCTGGACGAAATCGTTGTCGACGGGATCAAGACCAACATCCCGCTGCACCGCGATCTGGTCCGTGATGCTGGCTTCTGCGAAGGCGGAGTCAACATCCACTACCTGGAACACAAGCTGGCTGGCGAAAAGCATTAAGCTGTGATCCATACCAACAAAGCCGCTTTCGAGCGGCTTTGTTGTTTCTGGCGGAAAAGAAAGATCAAAAGATCGCAGCCTGCGGCAGCTCCTACATTTTGAACGCATTCCCCTGTAGGAGCTGCCGCAGGCTGCGATCCTTTGCTTTTCAACCATGGTCGTCTTCTGCCTCGCGCTCGCGTAAACTTGCGCGCTTCTCGCAGCCCGCTAGGCTGCAATCTATATTTTTCAAAGGTGCCCGCCATGCCTTGGCTGCAAGTCCGTCTCGCCATCAGCCCAGAACAAGCCGAAACCTACGAAGACGCGTTCCTTGAAGTGGGCGCCGTGTCGGTGACCTTCATGGACGCCGAAGATCAGCCGATTTTCGAGCCGGAACTCAATACCACCCCACTGTGGTCGCACACGCACCTGCTGGCGCTGTTCGAAGGTGGCACCGAAGCCGCCAGCGTACTGGCCCACCTAGAACTGCTGACCGGCAGCCCGTTGCCCGAGCATCACAGCGAAGTGATCGAAGACCAGGATTGGGAACGCAGCTGGATGGACGGTTTCCAGCCGATGCGCTTCGGTCAGCGCCTGTGGATCGTCCCGAGCTGGCATGCCGCGCCCGAGCCTGACGCGGTGAACCTGCTGCTGGACCCAGGCTTGGCGTTCGGCACCGGTACTCACCCGACCACCGCGCTATGCCTGGAATGGCTCGACGGTCAGGACCTGAAAGATTACAACGTGCTCGACTTCGGTTGCGGCTCGGGGATTCTGGCGATTGCCGCCCTGCTACTGGGCGCCAAGCAAGCCGTCGGTACCGACATCGACGTGCAGGCACTGGAAGCCTCCCGCGACAATGCCGGTCGCAACAACATTGCCGACGAACTCTTCCCGCTGTATCTGCCGCAAGACCTGCCACAGGTTCAGGCCGACGTTCTGGTCGCCAACATTCTTGCCGGCCCGCTGGTTTCGCTGGCGCCGCAACTGTCCAGCCTGGTCAAGCCGGGCGGTCGTTTGGCGCTGTCGGGCATCCTCGCCGAACAAGGTGAAGAAGTCGCCGCCGCCTACGCTCAGGACTTCGATCTGGACCCGATCGCCAATCGCGACGGCTGGGTACGCATTACTGGCCGTCGGCGCTAGAATGAACGCCTGCATAAACCGGATTGCCGCATGACCGACAGCTTCGTCACCCAGTGCCCGCATTGCCAAACCAGCTTCCGCGTCAGCCATGCTCAGTTGAGCGTGGCCCGTGGAGTGGTTCGTTGCGGCTCGTGCTTGCAGGTGTTCAACGCCGCCAAGCAGTTACTCGAGCAGCGGGCCGGCAAGGAGACGGTCAAACCGGTTGCACCGGCGCCCGTCGAACCGACCGTGCAGCGAGCCATCAGCCAAAAGCAATGGACCGCTGCCGAAATGGATCTGGACAGCCTGGATCTGGACGAAGAGCTCGCCCGGCTCGAACAGCGGGAAATCCAGCCAACAACGGAATTCACTCGGCCCCGCGAAGACAGCCTCAGCGCTCGCCGAGATATCACCGAGCACGACCAGGAGCCCTGGTCCGACAGTCTCTTCAGTGAATCGGCCGCCGATCGCGCACAAACCCTCGACGCGCCCACACCAGAACCGACGATCGAGCCGAGCAAACACTCGCGCACCGAGCCTTCGCTGTCGCTGGAGCCCGTGGAACTGGGCGACGAGCCCGAAATACAACAGCTGCGCCTGCACGACCCGCTCGACGCCCCGATCCCCTTTGGGGGCCTGTCGGCGACCACCGAGGAGATCGACGACGATCTGCCCTCGGTCGAGCCCCTGCGCAAGCGACGCGAACGCAGCGCACCGACCCTGCGCGCGGAAGAGCTGGAGGACCTGACCGACGATCCGTTGCAACTGGACTGGCAAAAACGTCGTTCACCCTGGGGTCGGCGCTTTTTCTGGCTGCTGCTGATCCTGCTCGGCGCCGCCGGCCTCGCCGGCCAATACGTCGCCTACCACTTCGACGAACTGGCACGCCAGGACCAATACCGTCCATGGTTCCAGCAACTGTGTCCGCAGATCGGCTGCACCGTGCCATCCAAAGTCGACATCGCGAAAGTCAAAAGCAGCAATCTGGTAGTCCGCAGCCACCCGGACTTCAACGGCGCCCTGGTGGTCGATGCCATCATCTACAACCGTGCGCCCTTCTCCCAGCCCTTCCCGCTGCTGGAGCTGCGCTTTGCCGACCTCAACGGCCACCTGATCGCCAGCCGTCGCTTCAAGCCCGGCGAGTACCTCAGCGGCGATCTCGAGGGGCTGGCGGAAATGCCGCCGCAAACGCCGATCCATATCGCGCTGGACATTCTCGATCCAGGCTCCAAGGCGGTGAACTACAGCCTGAGCTTCCACTCGCCCGAGTGAAACGGTTCACCGTTACAGGCTTGACGGCAGATTTCTGACTGTGCCCGTTCAAACCAAACCGCTGGCGATAACAGAATAACTGTTCAGATTTTGTTCAATTCAGCCTTTATCCAGTCATCGAGAGCGGGTATCATGCCAACCCTTTTTCGAACTCTCATGATCCGGCCCCACAACAGGGAAGTCCTATGTCGGCGGTACGCATCGGTCCATATACATTGCACAACGGCTTGATCCTCGCCCCCATGGCGGGTGTCACCGACCAGCCCTTTCGTCAGCTGTGCAAACGACTGGGCGCGGGCCTTGTAGTCTCGGAAATGGTCACCAGCGACATGAGCTTGTGGAACACCCGCAAATCGCGGATGCGCATGATCCACGAAGGCGATCCCGAGCCCCGCTCGGTACAGATCGCTGGCGGAGATGCGCAGATGCTGGCGGATGCGGCCCGGGCCAACGTTGAACTGGGCGCACAGATTATTGACATCAACATGGGCTGTCCGGCCAAGAAGGTCTGCAACAAGGCCGCCGGCTCCGCCCTGTTGAAAGATGAAGCATTGGTGACCGAGATCCTGCAGGCCGTGGTGGCCGCAGTCGATGTGCCGGTCACCCTGAAGATCCGCACCGGCTGGGACCGGGCGAACAAGAACGGCCTGACCGTGGCGAAGATCGCCGAACAGGCAGGCATTACGGCGCTGGCGGTGCATGGCCGCACCCGTGCAGATCTGTACACCGGTGAAGCCGAGTACGACACCATTGCCGCGATCAAGCAGGCGGTGTCGATTCCGGTCTTTGCCAATGGCGATATCGATTCGCCCGAGAAAGCCCGGTACGTGCTCGACGCGACCGGTGCCGATGGCCTGTTGGTGGGTCGGGCTGCCCAGGGGCAGCCATGGATTTTTCGTGAAATCGACCATTATCTGCGTACCGGCGAAAAACTCCCGGCACCGGAACTGATCGAGGTGGAACGTATTCTGCTTGAGCATCTGGCTGCGCTGCATGCCTTCTATGGCGACGTCATGGGCGTGCGCATAGCTCGCAAGCATGTGGGCTGGTATCTCGCAACCTTGCCGGGCGCCAGGGAGTTCCGCGCCCACTTCAATCGTTTGGAAGATACGGAAGCACAATGCGCCTACGTTCGGGCCTTCTTCGCCGAACGCTACAAGAGCCTGACAGGGGACGGAGAAGGGGTGGCTGCATGACGATGATGACCGAGACTTTAGTGAGTGGAACAACACCCGTGAGCGACAACGTGAATTTGAAACAGCACCTCAATACGCCGAGCGAAGAAGGTCAGACCCTTCGCGGGAGTGTCGAGAAGGCGCTGCACAATTATTTCGCCCACCTTGAGGGCGCTGCCGTCACGGATGTGTACAACCTGGTGCTCTCCGAAGTCGAGGCTCCCCTGCTCGAATGCGTGATGAACTACGTCAAGGGCAACCAGACCAAGGCCAGTGAGCTGCTCGGGCTGAACCGGGGCACCCTGCGCAAGAAACTCAAGCAGTACGATTTGCTGTAAGCATTCAATCAAACCAGAAAGGCGCCCGCTTAAAACCGGTCGCCTTTTTTGCTGACTCCTTTGCTTTTGATGGAAATTGAAATGACCGACCAGACTACCCGCCTGCCGATCCGCCGCGCCTTGATCAGCGTTTCCGACAAGACCGGGATCCTCGAATTCGCTAAGGAGCTCGAAGCCCTGGGCGTCGAGATCCTCTCCACCGGCGGGACGTTCAAGCTGCTGCGTGACAACGGCGTTGCCGCAGTGGAAGTCGCGGATTACACCGGTTTCGCAGAAATGATGGACGGTCGGGTGAAAACCCTGCACCCGAAAATCCACGGCGGGATCCTCGGTCGTCGCGGTATCGACGACGCCATCATGAACGAGCACGGCATCAAGCCGATCGATCTGGTTGCGGTCAACCTGTACCCGTTCGAAGCCACCATCAACAAGCCAGGCTGCGACCTGCCGACCGCTATCGAAAACATCGACATCGGCGGCCCGACCATGGTCCGTTCGGCAGCCAAGAACCACAAAGACGTGGCTATCGTGGTGAATGCCAGCGATTACGCCAACGTCCTGGAAAGCCTCAAGGCCGGCGGCCTGACCTACGCTCAGCGTTTCGACCTGATGCTCAAGGCCTTCGAACACACCGCCGCCTATGACGGCATGATCGCCAATTACATGGGCACCGTGAATCAGGCGGCTGAAACCCTCAGCACCGAAGGTCGCAGCGAATTCCCGCGCACCTTCAACAGCCAGTTCATCAAGGCGCAGGAAATGCGCTACGGCGAGAACCCGCACCAGAGTGCGGCGTTCTACGTTGAAGCCAAGCCTGCCGAAGTCGGCATCGCCACCGCGACCCAACTGCAAGGCAAAGAGCTGTCGTTCAACAACGTGGCCGACACCGACGCCGCGCTGGAATGTGTGAAGAGCTTCGTCAAGCCGGCCTGCGTGATCGTCAAGCACGCCAACCCGTGCGGCGTGGCCGTTAGCCCGGACGCTGAAGGCGGCATCCGTCAGGCCTACGAACTGGCCTACGCCACCGACACCGAGTCGGCGTTCGGCGGCATCATCGCGTTCAACCGTGAGCTGGATGCTGAAACTGCAAAGGCCATCGTCGAGCGTCAGTTCGTCGAAGTGATCATCGCCCCTAGCGTCAGCGAAGAAGCTCGCGCCATCGTTGCGGCCAAAGCCAACGTACGCCTGCTGGCCTGCGGCGAGTGGTCGGCTGATCGCGCTCCGGCCTGGGACTACAAACGTGTCAATGGCGGTTTGTTGGTACAGAGCCGCGACATCGGCATGATTGGCAGCGAAGACCTGAAAGTCGTGACCAAGCGCGCCCCGACCGAACAGGAAATCAACGACCTGATCTTTGCCTGGAAAGTCGCCAAGTACGTTAAATCCAACGCCATCGTCTACGCCAAGAACCGTCAGACCATCGGTGTTGGCGCCGGCCAGATGAGCCGCGTGAACTCCGCGCGTATTGCGGCGATCAAGGCTGAGCACGCCGGGTTGCAGGTAGCAGGCTCGGTGATGGCCTCCGACGCCTTTTTCCCGTTCCGCGATGGTCTGGACAATGCGGCCAAGGTCGGCATCACTGCGGTGATCCAGCCGGGCGGCTCGATGCGTGATAACGAAGTGATTGCTGCAGCTGATGAAGCCGGCATCGCCATGGTCTTTACGGGCATGCGCCACTTCCGTCACTGATAAGACGATCGAATGTGGGAGCGGGCTTGCTCGCGAAGACGGTGGCACATCCAGCATCGATGTGACTGACAAACCGCTTTCGCGAGCAAGCCCGCTCCCACACAAAGCACCAGCGGTGCTATCCAGAATTAGCGTCATCCGAGGTTTTTGAAATGAATGTTTTGATCATTGGCAGCGGTGGCCGTGAACACGCCCTGGCCTGGAAAGTGGCTCAGGATCCGCGCGTGCAGAAAGTTTTCGTTGCCCCGGGCAACGCCGGCACCGCCATTGAAGCCAAGTGCGAGAACGTCGCTATCGACGTGCTCGCCCTCGAGCAGCTTGCAGATTTCGCGGAGAAAAACGTTTCCCTGACCATCGTCGGCCCGGAAGTACCGCTGGTCGCCGGTGTCGTCGATCTGTTCCGCTCCCGTGGCCTGGATTGCTTCGGCCCGACCGCTGGCGCTGCTCAGCTGGAAGGTTCGAAAGCCTTCACCAAGGACTTCCTGGCTCGCCACAAGATCCCGACCGCCGACTACCAGAACTTCACCGAGATCGAGCCGGCCCTGGCTTATCTGCGTGAAAAAGGCGCACCGATCGTGATCAAGGCCGATGGCCTGGCCGCCGGTAAGGGCGTGATCGTCGCCATGACCCTGGGCGAAGCCGAAGACGCCGTACGCGACATGCTCGCAGGCAACGCGTTTGGCGATGCCGGCTCCCGCGTGGTGATCGAAGAGTTCCTGGACGGCGAAGAAGCCAGCTTCATTGTCATGGTCGACGGCAAGAACGTATTGCCGATGGCCACCAGCCAGGACCACAAACGCGTCGGCGACGGCGACACCGGCCCGAACACCGGTGGCATGGGCGCTTACTCCCCGGCCCCGGTCGTCACGGCCGAAGTCCACCAGCGGGTCATGGACCTGGTGATCTGGCCGACCGTGCGTGGCATGGCCGAGGAAGGTAACGTCTACACCGGCTTCCTCTATGCCGGCCTGATGATCGACAAGGCGGGCAACCCAAAAGTTATCGAGTTCAACTGCCGTTTCGGCGATCCTGAGACCCAACCGGTGATGCTGCGTTTGCAGTCGAGCCTGGTGTTGCTGGTCGAGGCCGCCCTGGCGCAAGCGCTGGACAAGGTCGAAGCGCAATGGGATCCACGTCCGAGCGTCGGCATCGTATTGGCCGCCGGCGGATACCCGGGTGACTACGCCAAAGGCGTTGCCATCAACGGCCTGGATGCAGCCGCGGCACTGGAAGGCAAAGTCTTCCATGCTGGTACTGCGCTCAAGGACGGTCAGGTGGTGACCGCCGGTGGTCGGGTGCTGTGCGCAACCGCCATGGGCACCAGCGTCGACGCAGCCCAGCAGCAAGCTTACAAACTGGCAGCTAAAATCGACTGGGAAGGCTGCTTCTACCGCAAGGACATTGGCTACCGCGCCATTGCCCGCGAGCGTGGCGAAAATCAGGAATAAGCCATCCATTCGGCCAGGCAAGGGCTTGCGGCCCTTGCCTGACTATTCCGGCGCCGCGCATAGTTATACTCTGGCATTAACCTACGAAGGGATTTCGCCGTGCGCTGGCTCAGGATTGCCATAGGCTTCACCGTCACTCTGCTGACCTTGCTCTGCATGCTCCCGGCCCAAGCCGCGCAAGGCAGTGGCTGGGCGGTATTGCTCGACGAACAGGGCGACCTGCAGCTGAGCGACATCCGTTCCAGCCGCTACACCAATCAATTCAGCCCCATCGAACTCGAGCGCCTCACCGCGGCCGCGCCCGAGGGTGCGCTATGGCTGCGTTTCAGGCTCGCGCCCGGCAAGCATGAACAGTTGCTGCGAGTGTTCGCACCGGACCTGTCGCACCTCAATCTGTATGTGCTCGACGGCGACCAGTTGATCGATCAATTGAATACCGGTGGCGGGCAGCTCCAGGCTACGCGCCCCCTCCCCAGCAGCGACTTCATGTTGCCGCTGCCACAAAGCGACAAAACCCTCGACGTTTACTTACGGCTGGTCTCCGAACACCAGTTGCGGCCTTACATCACCCTGCAATCGGCGGTCATGACCGCGGCCACTCAGAACCTGACGCTGATCTACGGGCTGCTCTTTGGCTGCATCGCAATGCTGATCCTGCATAACCTGACCCGTTATGCCTATACACGCTCACGCAGTAGCCTCTGGCTGGCGGCGTGCGAAGTATTGTTGCTGCTCAGTCTGGTGTTGCTGCTGAATCTGGCCGGCCCATGGTTACCGAACTGGCCCTCCTTGCAGACACCTGGTGCCTACCTCGCCTTGTTGCTGACCGCACCTTGCGGCCTGATGTTCGCCTACCGTTTCTTCGCCCCTCTCGGCCCACACCCACTGAACAAGCTGCTGCTGGGCGACATCCTGCTCATCGTGGTCTGCGGTCTGCTGTTGCTGTTCGTCAACACACTGCCGCTGAACCTCATCACCTATGGGCTGGTTGCCCTGGCCGGCCTGAGCATGTTGTTCGTCAGCGCCCATCACTGGCAAAAAGGTTATCGCCCGGCGCGCCTGTTCGTGGCGGCCATGGTGGTATTCAACCTCGGCACATTGATTATTCTGCCCGCGCTGCAGGGGCTGACCCTTGTCGCGCCGCAAGGGCTGATCATTATTCTGCTGGTGTTTATCTGTATCAGTGGCCTGTTGATGAGTATTGCCTTGGGCGAGCGACAGCGCAGCATCACCGAAGACCGTTTCAGCGTCAGTCGCGATCTGGCCGCCAGCAATGCAGAGATCAACGCCAAAGCCGAATTCCTGGCGAAGATCAGCCACGAAATCCGCACCCCGATGAATGGCGTGCTGGGCATGACCGAACTACTTCTGGGCACACCGCTGTCGGTCAAGCAACGTGACTATGTGCAGACCATCCATAGCGCTGGCAACGAGCTGCTGACACTGATCAACGAAATTCTCGACATCTCCAAACTCGAGTCCGGGCAGATCGAACTGGACGACGTGCAGTTCGACCTCAACGCCCTGATCGAAGACTGCCTGAGCATCTTCCGCGCCAAGGCTGAACAGCAGAACGTCGAGCTGATCAGCTTTATCCAGCCGCAAGTACCACGCGTCATCAGCGGAGATCCGACGCGTCTGCGCCAGACCTTGCTGAGCCTGCTGGAAAACGCCCTGAAGAAAACCGACGAAGGCGAGATCCTGATCGTCGTCGCCCTCGACGAACGTAGCACCAAACCGCGACTGCGCATCGCCGTGCAGGACAGCGGCCAGCCCATGGAGGCGGAAGAACGCGACGCGCTGATGCATGCCGAACTGCACAGCAAGCACTTCCTCTCGGCCACCAGTCTGGGGGGCAATCTTGGGCTGGTCATCGCCCGTCAACTGATCCGTTTGATGCAAGGCGAGTTCGGCATCAAGAGCGGCGCCAACCAGGGCAGCACTTTGTGGCTGACCCTGCCGCTGGACCCGGACCGTCTCGAACATCCGACGTCGGACCTGGACAGCCCGTTGCAAGGCGCACGCGTACTGGTCGTGGACGACAACGACACCTGCCGCAAGGTGCTGGTGCAGCAGTGCAGCGCCTGGGGCTTGAATGTCAGCGCCGTGCCATCCGGCAAGGAGGCCCTGGCGCTGCTGCGCACCAAGGCCCATCTGCGCGATTACTTCGACGTGGTCCTGCTGGACCAGAACATGCCCGGCATGACCGGCATGCAACTGGCCGCCAAGATCAAGGAAGACCCGAGCCTGAACCATGACATTCTGCTGATCATGCTCACCGGCATCAGCAACGCCCCGAGCAAGATCATCGCGCGCAACTCCGGGATCAAGCGCATTCTCGCCAAACCGGTGGCCGGCTATACACTCAAGACCACTCTGGCGGACGAGCTGAACCAGCGCAACAAAGGCCTGTCCGTCTCCCAGCAGCTGCCCACCGGCCCAACCCTTCCGGTCAAGGTGCCCAGCGATTTCCGCATTCTGGTGGCCGAAGACAACAGCATTTCGACCAAGGTCATACGCGGCATGCTGGGCAAGCTCAACCTGCAACCGGACACCGCCAGCAATGGCGAAGAAGCCCTGATGGCGATGAAGGCCCAGCGCTACGACCTGGTGCTGATGGACTGCGAAATGCCGATCCTCGACGGCTTCTCCGCCACCCAGCAGCTGCGTGCCTGGGAAGTCGGCAATCAGCGGATACGCACCCCCGTGGTAGCGCTGACCGCACACATCCTCGCCGAGCACAAAGAGCGCGCGCGCCAGGCCGGCATGGACGGGCACATGGCCAAACCGGTCGAGCTGTCGCAGTTGCGCGACCTGATCGAACACTGGGTTGCCCAGCGTGATCAGCAGAACCGTGCAGCGGTTCAGACCTCCTGAGCCGACAGACCCCGCAGCGCCTGATAGACTCCCCACGACGTCCCTCGCCAGTGAGCTTGCCATGCTCCATGTGTTGTTCAGCGTTTACCTGAAGATGCTGGTGCTCTACAGCCCGTTCTTCGTGTTGTCTTGCTTCATCAGCCTGACCCGCGGCTATTCGCGCAAGGAGCAACGACGCCTGGCCTGGAAAGTGGCGACCGCCACGCTGGTTTCCAGCGTCTTGCTGTACCTGTTCGGGCGGGTGATTTTCAATGTCTTCGGCATCACCGTGGACGCCTTCCGCATCGGCGCTGGCAGTGTGCTGTTCATCTCGGCGCTGGGCATGGCCCAAGGCAAGTCGGCAGTGCAGACCGATAACGTGCAGCAGGATGTGACCATCGTTCCGCTGACCATTCCGCTGACCGTCGGCCCCGGCACCATCGGTGCGCTGTTGGTGATGGGCGTGAGCCAGCCGCACTGGGACGACAAACTCACCGCGATCCTCAGTATTGCCCTGGCCAGTTTCACGGTCGGCGTGGTGCTTTATTTGTCCAACCGGATAGAACGGATTCTCGGCGATCAGGGCTTGCAGATTGTCAGCCGACTGATGGGGTTGTTTGTCTGCGCGCTGGCGGCGCAGATTATTTTTACCGGGGTGAAGGGCTATCTCGTGCCTGGCGCCGGTGCCTCATGAAAAAGGCTGCGTGGAGTCAACCCCGCAGCCTCGCGTAACCCCCAGAGACAGATTGCCCGCTTCCGGGTCTACGCCTCGACGGCCTTCGCCAGCAGTTTCACCAGCTCAAGACTGACACCCTCCTCCAGGTCCTGCATCAGATCCTCAAGGGTGACGAACAGCGGATCGCCGGAAACATTGATCAGCAGTTCAAACGTGTCCCGCGATTCCGCTCCGGCGGACTCGACACTTCGAAAAACCAGGCTACGCCCGTCATCTGGATCGGTCAGCAACAAATGCCCCTCGGCCAGCGTGATCCGCCAGTGATCCATAGGCGGCAGTTGCACGATCAATTGGCGCTTTCGGGGTGCTGGCTGATGAAAGTCGATGATCAGGCAGTCGAGCCGTAACCAGGCGGCTTCTGAGATCAGGCATGTCATCCCGCCATTGAGACCCAACACCAGTGTGGTGACACCGTCCGGAATCAGCATCAGCAAGTCCTCGATATTGTCCCGGGTCTGGATCGTCATTACCTGGGCCGTTCGACTCACCGTGTCTGCATACATCCAGACATCATGGTCCGGCACCAGCCATGCACCGTTTCTGTTACTGAACACCTCATGGGTGATGGTGTTGTACAGCAGCGCAATTTCGCCATTGCGCACACCCAGATAAGCAGGCCAATGCCCGTTGGTTTGTACGGTCGAGTAGTACACGCGCCTGGCACTTGTGTCATACCAGGCAAAGAGATCATCGAATCTGCCCGCCGTTAAAACAGGTGCGTGGGAGCGGCCGGCAATCAACTGGAGCAGCTTGTTTTCCCGCGCCTGCCGGGTGCCAAGACCAAAGAAGAAATCGCTTTCGACACCGACGATACGAGGTGCTTCACCTTCAAACAGCTCGATCCATACATGCTCTCGGGTCAGGCCACGCAATCCCGCGCCTTCGGGTGCGATCCGGGTGAAAGACCATTGCGCAGCTACCCGCTGCATTGCCGGCAGCCGATCTCGATGCAACAGGCGCGTGCCGTTGGCAAAGGCCGCCGCAAATGCTTCGGGCTCCATGAAGGGCTGACGATAGACCTGCCCCGAGGCCGAATCCCATAACCATGCAGCCTTTTTGTCCGGGGTCTGCGCCAATAGCTGTACGGATTGATTCGGCCTCATGTCGGCAATCAGCATGCGCCGCCCCAGGCACCAGACACGCAGGAACGCATTGCCCGGGACATTCTGCACACCCGACACTTCAAAACCGTCGGCGGCCAACGCTTCGGCAAGTGCCAGAACGCTCGCGTGCCATTCGAAACCATCACCTGCAGCCGCTGCGGCCTGTGCCAGCCAGTCCCCGCTCAGCGCGACAAGCTGCGATTCATCAGTCCTGCTCAGTTGAAACAGCATGCCGTCCTGAGTGAGCGCAATGTGGCGCTGCTCCTGGTAAAACACCTCGACCACCTCGTGAGGCAGAATCTTTGTAGCAGACGCGGACGGCTCGTCATTCTGCGCCGTCACTCGCTGTCGGTAGAGACTGCGATGGCGCTGATCATAGAACAGGAACGTATCGCCGTCGGCGTCCTGGGTGTTCAGCAAAATCAGACTGCCAGAGTCCGCCTCCAGGTTTGGCCGAATCACGAGCCCGTCATCCCGTCGCAACCAGAGGCTGATGGGGTTGCGAGAATCCTCATGCCAATAGGTGATTGAGGTCAGGGGAGCGCATTGATAATCCACGACACTCACGGCATCGAAAGGCGCGAGCTTCGAATTGCGCACCATCAATTCGTAATCCCAAAAGAAATACGCAAGGGAGACCGTGTTCCTGCGTTGCAGCAATGCCTTCTGGCCCTCGGTCAGAGCGCCGATGACAGAAAACAGCGAGAGGTCATTTGCGCCGAGCAGGTAAGTCATCTTCATGTCACGACCGTTACGCAGCACGACTTTCTGAACGATCCGCATCAGCCCTCCCTCCAGTTCCTGGAAGGCCGAAATCCTTGAGCCCGGCACTGGATCCATCAACCGGTAAATCCGGTTGACCTGCCCGGTGGTCACATCCGTCCGCCAGATCAGAACATCATCGGGGACATAGTAGTACGCGTACTTGTCGACAATGGCGCCCAGGCAAGCGACTTTCTGATAGGCCGGATCCAGGCCACGGACAAACAGGAAACGGTCTTCGTTGCGGTCGTATTGGGCCGTGGTGTAAACCGGTTTGAGGGGATCGCTGTAGGGAACAGGAAAATCCCGCACAGTCGTGTAGCGACCGGCCAGACGCATGGAACGCGCGAGCTCGCGGATAGACGCCTGTGCAGCGGAAGCATTACCGCCCGAGCCGATCGCGATCTCGGAGATGAGCAAGCTTCCCTGCTCCCAGTCCACTTGATACGACTGCTTGTCCAGTTGCAAAAGCAAAGGCGACTGGTCAGGGACATGGACCTGGATCGCGCCCAACTGCACACGAGCCCCTTCAATTTTCACGTCGCTCTCAGCCAGCCAGGTTGCACTCAATGCCCAGGCCATTGACGGCGCATCCGTGGTCTTTATAAGCGTGATCGCCCGGACACCCTCGGCCAGCACCATCGTGCATTGCCCACCCCTCCCCAGAATTTCGTAGGACAGGTAATTGTGCAGCTCTCTTGGCAATTTCGGCACGTGGAGAAAGCGGTTCCTGCGATCCAGTACTACGTTGATCAACGTCTCCGCGTAATTGGGTATCAGTTGATGCAGCACGTATTCGCTCGGGAACCTGTAGAAACTGAACCAGAACTGGCGCTCCCCTGCACTGTCGTACTCGAGTTTCAGCGCCGTTTCAAAATGCTCCCTGCGGGAGGTCGAGCCTGGCAGTGCCTTATAGTCGAATCCGAAGTAGCAATGCGGCATGCACGGGAGCACGACAACATCAAAGTCTGCGGCATCGGGAAGCGTGCTTTCGTAGGCATAGCCGAGCGACTCACGGATGCTGATCGACAATAACCGATCCGGATTGCCCTTCGGCGGATGCAACTCATGGGGAATGGCCGCGTATATATCCAGGACGCCGCCGTAACGCAGTAGCCGTGCACCGAGGTCCAAGTGTGTGACGACGACATAGGGGCTGATACACAGCGCATCGTCGATCCGCGAAAACCCGCCGCTGCGATAACCCTGATCAATCAGATTCAAATACTTGCCGACCTGTCGGGCCCGCTCCAGTATTCCGCTGAAACCTTCGACCAACGCACCGATGCCGACCGCCAGCCCCCCCAGAATGACACTCGCCCCACCCAGAAACGCAGCCGCGGTGCCGGCTCCGACCAGGGATGCGCCAAGCCCGCCCAGCCCTGCCACCAGGCCTGCGGAATCGAACGCCAGTTGGGTAGCGAACTGGGCAATCTGAGCTTCATTCTCGGCATTGGCCAGCAGATAAATATCGAATCCGACCGCAGCCAATTGAAGAATATTGCCTACCCCTTCATTGGCCACGTGCCCCAAGGCATTGATCACCACCGACGAGGTGGTTTTGGCGACCAATAGGCTGTTAGTGAACGCGATACGCACCAGATTGATCAGCTCCACAACATCCACCACGATGCCGTGGGTCAGTTGTGCATAAGACAGGTAGCCATGCAGGCGCACCGCAGACGTTAATGCCGTCGTCCCGTTTCTGGAGGACTCCCGATCCTTCAGAGCGAACAACAAGGCCTGAATGGCGAATCCGGCATTGAGCGTATGAACGGCACCCGCATCGGTCGGATCAACCACACCGGGGCGGGGCGCCTTGACCGACAGCGCCTGGTAAATGTCTGTCAGGTGAGATTTGATCGTGTCCAGATGCAGGTCATCGGTCACGACTCTGCGGGTCTGACCGGCGTCCCTGGCATTGACCAGGGTAATTTCACGCTGGCCTGTCGCACTGGTCTTCAATGACTCGAAGACCGGCACAAAGTCACGACTCAACTGATGCTCTGCCTGCAAGCGAGTGGTGGCGCTTTCGATCTGCCGCGCCCAACCCTGGGCGTCCAGCCGCGCCAGGCCATCACCCAGCCGGGCATTTTCCGACAATGAACGGACACGTAATGCCGCGTGATGCTGCCAAGGCTCAACTGACCGTCCACCGACCATCTGCTCGCGACTCAGCAAATCGCCGACAGTCACTCGCGAAGGCAAAGGCTTTTCGGCAATGCTCGAACCGTTGAGATCTATCACATCGAAAGACGCATTCGACATCTCGCCGAGGCCATAGAGCCTGGCAATCACGTCATCCTGCAAAAAGTTGTTGATGCCTTGCTGCAGATCCTCTGCCCGCATGAAAGCAAACAGGCCGAAATTGGGGTCATAAAATCGATAGGATGTCTCTCCGTGCTCCACGACCTTGCTCACCAGCATCGAGTGATTGTCAGTGTTGAGCATCAAGCTACCGGTGGAGCTTTTCGCTTCCAGTGCCTGCATGGCCACGCCCAGATTCACAGCCGCCGTTTTTTCGCCGAACTGCGACATGGGAAGGCCGCGCAACTCATCCAGAACATGAAGCAGCGCATGGGTTTCAGCGGCATCAGGCGTGAGGTTGGCAATCGCCAGTTTGCCGATCAAGGCCCGCTCTGTCGTGTGGCCACTTTCAAGCGCTGCGGCCATGACCAGCGCCAGCGGATAACAACGCCGACCCGGATCTCCACTGCCGCGTACCAGCAGCTCCTGTGGCGCCTGTTTGACAGAGTCGGCCCCGGCCTGGAAAAACCGTTCACGGACTGAATGCCCTCGGCGCAGAATCGACGCCCGGTATTCGTTTCTGGTGGCCGTTTCGATTCTGTGGACGTGCTCCCCCCACTGCCGCACGCTCAATGGTTCGGCAAGGGCCTGGGCCTTCAGTACCCGCGAGTTTTCTGAAACCTGCCCGGACAGGGATGAGGCATTGTGGCCGGCTTCGAACATCGCCGGACGCCGGTTGAACAGGGTCTGCTCGATCAAGTCGTAACGTGCGAATAACCCGCGATCCTGAGTGCTTTCGGCGAGGGCGACCGTCTCCTTCCAGGCAGGTGCGAACCCCTCCTGATCCAGAGTGGGTGCACCGAACAGGCCGCCAAATACGACACGGTGCAGCGGGCTCAACTGCTCCGCAGGCAACTTGCCGCCAGCGATACGCGCCAACGCCTCGTTCATACTGCCAAGCGACTCGGCGCCTATCGATATAGGAAGCTCGCTGGCCGGTTGCGCCAGGATTTTCTGTCGTGTCTCAAAGTCGAGGGCAATGCGATCGTTGAACGTGATGTCGCCGCTCAACTTGTCATTCATCGCGCGCCTGAAGGGTTCGCCCAGATCATCAAGCAGCTGTTGCAGCACCGATGTCAGCAACACGGGTTTGCCTTCGATCACCGGCCAGCCCTGCTTAAACGTCAACGTCCGGCTGTTGAGCAGCTCATTTACGTTGCCCTTGTAATGGTTGTTGTAGAAGCCTTCCTTAATTCTCTTCGTTTCCAGTTCAAACCAATCCGGTTCTGTCTTGGCGTTGTCCTTCCAGCTATGGTGGGTCTCCTCTTCGGTCGCCAGATTGAAGCCGTCAAAAAGATCGACCCGGTCACTGATTGGCTGACGGGCACTGGCCATCAGCTGCTCATTGACGAAATCGCTCAATCCATTCGATACCGCTGATGGCCCGCTCATGACGATGGCCGATTGGGCACCGAATTTGATGCCATCGGCGTCGTAGTTCATAACAGCCTGCGAGAACTGGTCGTGAGCGCGCAAAGCGTCGCCCCAATCTGATATCGGGCCGTACAGCTTCTCCATCTCACGGATAATCAGTTCGGGGAACGCATTGCGATCCTCAAGCGAGATGTGGCCTTTTTTAGACTGCTCTACCACCCGGTCTCTGAAGGCATAGTTATTGCGGATTTTATTCATGATCGCGGCAAGTGCCGCAGACCCTGCATGAGCGCTCAACAATGCGTTGGAAAGACCATTGAAGGGTGTGTGGTTTGTAAACTGGTGAGGACTGTTCTTGTTGCCGGCACGCACCCCGTCCGCAGAGACCAGCACATCATTGAACGGCGCAAAAATGTCCCCCAATGACGATACGTTTTTTGCAAACCCGGTTAATGCATCGTTGTTGTCCGCCGGGACAAAGCGGCGCTTGTCAGCATACTGCGAGCCCCGATTCGGCAGCAGTTGCGGATTGTGATCAAGCAATAACTGCATCACACCTATTCGCGCTTCGGCATCAAAACCGGTGAGATCCACCCCACCGATTTTTTCATGCAGGGATGGCAGCAGATCGGCATCAAGGTAGGTGCCGCCCTCAATCTTCAGAGCCTGCAGACGTGTGATATCCGATGCCGCCGCCAAATTGGTGCGAAAGGATATTTCGCGCTCATAAATATCGAACAACGGTTGATCGGATAGCTGCGTGCGAATGTCGCGCAGCAAAATCCCCTTGTGCCCTAAAGCCTCCAGCGATTGCAGGTTCCGTGCCTTGAGTGCCTTGAGCGTACTTTCATCCTGGCCATAGGCACTCACCAACAGATCAATTCGTGCCTGATCGGCACTTCCGCCTTCACCGAGGACCCGCTGGATATGTTCAAACATCTGTTGACGAAGTGCGCGTGCTCGTTCGATATAACGATTGGCCAATGCATTGGGTGTATCTGCCATATCTTGAGGTGCGGACATGGCGCCCGAGGCCTTGGCCGACTCAACAATGACTCGATTGGTTTCATGGGCTAACAGTCCGTCGCTGTCGTACCAGAGATTGAGGCTATACCCATCAGGCCCCACCATCTGTTTCCAGACGTTGATGTAATCGCCCTGGATAGCACCAATACCTCCACCCAACCAGACAAAATGCAATTTCTTGGGAACGGGTCTGGCAGAACTTAGCATTCCCACAGTAGTGGACAAGCGAAGATGGTAATCGGCCAGTTTGCCTTGAACTTGCTGCACTGCGCTATTCGAGGCGTTCGGAATGGAGCCGATAGTTTCCTTGAGCAAACTGACCGCTGTCAGTTGTTCGGCAAGGCTGGAGGCCTGGACAGCACCTTCGTAGTAACGCAAGGCATTGCCCTGAGACTCTACATTGAGGAAACGTTTTATTACGGCCTCTAACTCAACCCACTCAAGCGCCTGCGCCCAGTCGCGCCCCATCCGTATTTCTTTCTCACTGCTCAACTTAATATCCTTTTAAATCGGCTGATATCTTTTTAAAAACTCACATCAGGATTTGCATACTCAAGAACCGTCAACCTGGAAAAACTTCCAAATCTCAGCTCAAGGCTATCCCGCCAGACTGCTTTCCAACTCAGCAGGCGCTATGGTGAGAAGTTCACCCAGCGTTGCACTGGCATGCAGGCTCTGCCAAGCGACCAGCCTCTGCACCAGTGTCGAAACGGCATAGGGTCGATGCCCTTCGAACCCGAGCAAGACTTCGCCGCGCAAGTTGACATCCGTCGCATACACTTCACGAAAGATCACACTGTGCCCGCTGTCCGGGTCAATGATCACCAAGTGTTCCTGGACGATACTCAGCAACAGCTTTTCAGGAGTATCCAGCTCCCAGATCAACTTGCCGGGAATCGTTTCCACACTACCCAGCGAGTGCCGGCAGTCGAGAATGACCAACTCGAGCCTCCGCCAGGCAGCCTTCGACAACCGGTAACTTACCGCACCTTGCCCCATGCGCAGGATCAGGCTCGTGACATCGTCGGGCATCAGCGGCAGTACATCGCCGATCTTCATCTGACCTTCAATGACCAGTACGTCGGCATTACGCTGGACATAACTGAGTGGTCCCGCATGCCCCATGCCCGGGTACGTCAGCAGCAGTCCCTCCTTGTCTTCATGAAGCAATACACTGGTTTGCCGTTGCGTTCCCAGCAGCTCGAAGGCCTCTGGAATCGCGGCCTTTGGCACCCGAATAAAACGTTCGGTATCGGCCACGAACCACGTCAAGCTCCCGGGCTCCTCCACCGAAAGCAGCGCGGCATGAGGTTGGCTGTCCGCCAGTTGATTAAGGGCTTCGTACGCTCGCCCCTTCTGAGTCATGACCCACTCATGGGTGACGCCGGTGATCAACGCCGGTTCTTGATAAGGCAGCTCGAGCACCACGCCTTCACGTGTCATACCGCGCAGTCCGCCGCCCTCAACCGTCACCTCGGCAAATTGCCAAGGCGCCCATTCACGCTCGGCGGCGGGTAGCGCGTCAGCCAGTAGCAATCGCGAGCCTTGGCCGAATGCAGGTTCCAGTCGCTGCGGGTCGATGAACGCCTGACGATAGACTTCGCCACTCGAAACATCGAACAACCAGGCCGCCTCGCTATCAGGGGTAACGCTGAGCAGGCGCACTTCTTTTCCATGGCCCAGATCAGCCAGCAACAATCGATTGCCAACGTACCAGGCGCACAACCTGGCGTCGCCGTTGAAGTTGCTCAGGCCAACAAGGGCAAAATGCTCGGCCACGTGTTGCCGGGCAAGCGGTTCCAAAGCGGACCACCAGTGCATCCGATCCTTGAACCACGACTCGCCAAGGCCTCCCAGCGTCAGGTACCCCTGGGGGGTCAGGTTGAAGAACAGGCCCTCCGACGTCAGCGCCAGGTACCCACCTTCGACTGCCACGACATTTACCAGCTTCGCGGGCTGTTCCCATGTATGGGACCAATGCCCTTTGCCATCCACCAGGGTACGTTGCTTGCGGCACAGCTGCTGCTTGAGCCTGTCGTAGATGACAAACACATCGCTGCCGTCAGCCGGTGCGAGCAACGTCAGATCAGTCATGTTCTTGATCGAATCTGCCCAGCCGCGCCCGCGATGGAGCCGTGGAGTGGGACGGATGATCAGGTGGTCACTGTGACGAACCCAGGCCATGTCCCGCGCCTTTGCTTCGAATTTCCAGCAGACCGAAACAAAGGGGGCCGGCTGCCAGTCGACGGTAACAAAGGCATCATTGTCGACAGGCTTAAAGGTGTAATAGCTGCCAAGTACCTGCGACCAGTCGGCCAGTGTGTTGCTGGCACTGAAGACTGATTCCAGCGCCGGATCCATGTCGCGGGTGACCGAGCTCAGCAGCAGTTGTCCGTCATGGATCACGTAGATCAGTACATCGTTGGCCTTATCCTCGTGAGCGATTTCCTGTACGACGTGAATCACCCCCTGCGCGTCCGCCTCTACGCTCTTGATGGTGGCTCCCGTGTATTTAGGCAGCAACCGATAACGATGACTGAGCAGCCCGGTGACCGCGTCGACTTGCCATATCAAGAAATTCTGCGGTTCGTAGTAATAGGCGTAGCCACCAGCCACCGTCCCCAGCAATGCTTCATCGGCGCCCACTACCTCGTCGTTGCGGATGTACAGGAAGCGATCCTCCTTGGCGTCGTACCAGGCGGTTGTGTACCGGGGCTCATCCGGCCTCTCGAATGGAATCAGATAGTTATGCACCGGCGTATACGGCATCACCAAATGATGCTCTTGAGCCAGGGTCTTGAGATGTTCCTGCAACGTCCGCCGATCCATGCCCGGGGGCACATCCTGCTCGACGAGGTTCATCTGCCGTTTTCCGCGATCGAGCTGGAACAGCTGATTGTTGCTGATCCGGATCAGAACGTCATGAAGACCTCGGCCCGTGAACGCCACCTTGACGGTGCCGATCTGCAGACCCGTAGACCCGTCCAGAACAACGTCGCTCTCGCTGGCCCACGCCGCCTCCAGCACCCATCGGGAGGTAGTAACGCTGGGTGACTCAAGTGTCAGACTCACCCCGGGATTGAGCACCAATGCACATTGCTTGCCGGCGCCCTGAATCCGATAGGCGACTTTCCCATGCCATGCCGGGGGCAGAACCGGTACCACCAGCGAGCGCTCGACGGCATCGAGCAGCACATCGATCACTGTTGGTCGATAGGCCGGGAACAGGCGATAAAGGATGTACTCACTCGGAAACGAATAGAAGGAAAACAGGAACAGCCATCCGCCGTCCGCTTTCTTTTTCTCCAGACGCCGGGCCGTATCGAACCCGCTGTCATGGCGCAGCGTTGCGAAGGGCAGCGCCTTGTACTCATAGCTGTAACAGGTTTGTGGTGTACAGGGCAGCACAATGACTTGCCCGGTGGGCGGAGTGAATTTTATCTGGCTAGGAAGGTCCAGCTCCCGACGTATATTGATCGCCCGTTCGTAATCGTTGTCAAAGGTCGGCACTCCGAAATGATCGCGTAGCGGGTACAGCTTGGGGCTGTCGAGCAGCAGCTTGCCGGCGGCCAGATCCAGCGTCTGGACGATCAGCGATGAACGGGGTACCCATGCGGCCAAAGCGCTGTCGAATCGATAGCCTTGACGATGAGCCTTCTCGATTTCATCGAAAAACAGCCCGACCTGTTTGGCTTCTTCGGCAATGGTGGCAAAGCCCTGAACCAGCGCCGCCACCCCCACTGCCAACCCCGCCAGAATCACGGCTGCCCCGCCCAGAAACGCCCCGGCGATGGTGGCGCCGGCAGCGTAAGCGCCCACCGCCAACACCAGACTGGCCGAGTCGAAAGCCAGTTGCGTCCCGAACTGGGCGCGCTCGACATCGTTTTTCGCAGTCGCCAATTGATAAATGTCGAAACCGACATTCGCCAACTGCAACAGTCCTCCGGTCGCTTCACCCACGGCAGGCCCCACAGCCGCTTTGACCACTGGCGCGACGGTATGGGCGATCAATTTCTCTTCAGCCAGTGCCTGCCGGGCCAGACCCACCAGGCCCGCTATGTCGACAACGTTGCCATGCACCAACTGTGCGTAGTTGACATAAGCGTGCAACCGGACAGCCAGGGTCAGAGATCGATCAGGTCCTTCCCTCCCCTTCAACGCGTTCATCAGCGCTTGTATGGCGAAGCCGGCATTCAAGGTATGGACGCTACCCACATCGGTGGGGTCGACGGGATCGCCCGGGACGGACGACTTATTGGCCAAGGCTGCAAAACGTTCCGAGAGGTAGCTTTTAATGCGCAAGAGTCGATGGTCGTCGGTGATGACTCGTACCACGCGCTCAGGGTTTGCAGGGTCGATCAGGCTCATCCGGTATGTCCCGTCCGGCGTGATCTCCAGGGTTTCGAACAACGGCACAAGCTGTGGTGCCAACTGATTCTGCTGCCGGAGGCGAGTTGTCACTTGCTCGATTTGTTGCCCCCACCAATGACTGTCCAGCGCCAACAGACAACTGCCCAGACGATCGTTGCTCATCAATGATTGTCCGCGGGCACTGGCCAGACGCTGCCTGACTGGGCGTTGCGACTGTCCCGGCAACGTGCCGGGTTGCAGCAGTTCCGAGACCCTAATTGCGCCCGGCAATGCCACTCCCGACACCCGCGCGCCTTCCAGTTCGATCAGATCGAAAGTCGGACGGGACTCATTGCCATAGGCCGCGTAATGCCTGGCCATCTTCTGTTCAAGGAAGAACTGCACCAGCGCCTGCCTGAACAGCGTCGGGTCCTCGAACTCGAATACGCCAAAATTCGGATCGTAAAAGTGATAAGTGCTGCGCTCGCCCTCAATGGTTTTAGCCACCAGCATGGCGTGATTATCGGAGTTGAGCATCAGCGTACTGGTGGCTGTTCTGGCTTCTAGAATGTCCACGACCTGATTCAGATCCGAGCGCGCCAGCGCGTTGCCCACCTCATTGAGCTGTACATCCCGCAACGCCTCCAGGCTCTGCAGAAAGATCGCTGAATCGCTCCCTTGCGGCTCGATAACCCCCAGATAGAATCGCTCACGCAAGGTGTTGGCCGCGGCCTTCCCCTCCGATAACGCTGCCGCCATCACCAGGGCCAGTGGATAACAACGTCCGCCCACCGAGTCACCGACGCCCTGCAAGAGTAAATCCTGCGGCACAAGCTTGATGGTGCCCGCTTCAAAACCGTCCAGAACAACACCGACGCGCTCGACAACCTGGTCACGATATTCAAGTTTCGCCACCTGCTGGATTCTGGCGATGTGCTTGCCCCACTGGCGCAAAGTCAACGGTTGTTCCAGCGCATTTTTCTTCAGCCCCAGAGCAGTTTCCGAATGCACCGGCGGATGATCGGCAGGGCTGGCAAGCCCGGCCAGAAACGCCGGAGCCTGATGTTGGTAAAGCATGTGTTCGATCGCCGCGTAGCGGCCCGCCGTCCCCAGTTCACCGAAGCTGTTGGCGAGGTTTTCCAGTTGCGGGCGAACCGCGTCAAAGCTGCGATTATCCAATGCCTGCGCACCGGTCAAGGCGCCGAGCAGCAGACGCTGCAAGGGACTCAACTGGACGACTTCAACCGTGCCCTTGGCAAGTCCGCTCAGAAGTTCATCGATAGGCAGCTGTTGCGTCTGCGGATCACTCAATGATGCAGGCGGCCGTGCATCGGTACGTTGGGCAAGGATCGACTGGCGATCATCGAAGCTCAGTGGCACAGCCTTGTCGAAGATCACCGCACCGTTATGGCTACGATTCATCATGCGCATGAACGGCTCGCCCAGCTCGTCAGCCAGATGCTGCAACAGGTCAGTGGACAGTACATGGCGCCCCTCGATTACCGGCCAGCCTTCCTCAAACTCAATGCTCTGGTGCTTGAGCAGTTCTGCCATGTGTCCTGTGTAGCGGGCTTTCAGTTCGCCATCGGTCCAACGCTTTTTTTCCGCTTCGAACCAGGCCTCCGTATTCTCAGCATTTTCTTTCCACGAGTGGTCCCTATCCTCCTCCGTAGCGTTGTTGAACCCGGAGTGCAACCGCATGGCATCCCGAAATGCGTCAGCGCCCCCCGGCGTCAAGAACTTGCTTTCGAAGTCCAACAGACCGGCACGCACAGCCCCCGGTCCCGTCAAGAATATCGACCCCTGGGCGTTGGGACGGATGCCGTCACTGAAGTAATCGGCGATCCCCCTACACAAGTCACTGGCGCGAAAATCCTCTCTGCCGGCTTTTTCGTCGACGATATCGAATTCGTTCCTGAGCACTTCCTCCGTTAGCCCATACATGCCATCGCCATCGTAGTTTTTGATTTTGCGCTTGTCGGCCTCGAGCGCAACCGCGAGCAGTACACGCCGGTGGATCTCGAAGCGTTCGATGATGGCTTCCAGCGCAGCTGATCCGGGATGGCTAATAATCAGCGCGTTGGACTCGCCATTGTCGATCATCGCCAACCGTAAACTATCGGGCCGAACATAACGTTCATCGAACGAAACAAATACCTGCTCTAACGAAGGTGCGCTTTTGGCAAACTTTTCCAGCGCTTCGCGATGTGCCTCAGGGATTCGTTTGGAGTAGTCGGTATAGCGACTGCGCAGCGTCTGGCGACCCGGCATCCATTGAGGATTGTGGTCCAGCAACAATTGCAGAATACCCAGCCTTGCGTCGAACTCTAGCTGGCTAATGTCAATGCCAGCCATGTTCTGAGCAAGCGGCGGCAAGAAATCCACGTCGCTGTAGATCCCGCCCTCACCCTGTTCTACCAGCACCCGCACAATGTCCGAGGCTGCCGCGAGATTGCCGCGCAAGGACATTTCACGGTTATAGAAATCACTCAGTCGAGAGAATGCCTGGAGTTCATGAACATCGCGCAACCGGATGTGTTCGTCATTGAGACTGCCCATGACTTGAGCATTTTTATCCCTTAACGTGCGCAGGGTTACCTCGTCTTGCCCGTAGCCGCGAACCAGCAAGTCTATTCGCGCCTGATCAGCACTCTGACCGAGTTCGGTTGCCTTATTGATGTGCATATACATCTGGCGCTTCAACGCAGTGGCTCGCTCTTCATACCGATCTGCCAAATCATGACCGGTAGTAACCTTTAGCCCATCGCCGGACAACACATCAGCCTTGGCCGCCTCGACAATGATTCGGTTGGTTTCGTGAACCAGTAGCCCATCGCTGTCATACCAGACATTCAGCTGGTAGCCGTCCTTGGCCATCACCCGCTTCCAGATATTGATGTAGTCGCGCTGAATCGCCCCGACACCGCCCCCCAGCCAGACAAAGTGCAGATTTTTCGGCACTTCGGTGGCGGGTAACTTCAGCTGTTCGAGGCTGTTGTGCAGGCGCGTCTCAAAACCCTCGACTCTGTTGTAGAGGTCCGCCAAATCAGAAGTCCCGGCAACACCAGGACTCATGGGCAGTTCCGATTCTGCCGCGCGGCGGCGCCGGCTACTTCCTTCCAAGGCACCCAAAGCCTGCTTGAGCAGACCCAATGGCTCCAACATTTGTGGAGAGTCCAGCAAGCCGAAACACCCGAAGTAATATCGGAGCACCGCATCGTATTGATCGGTACCCTTGTACGATATCAAGGCCTGTTCAAGGTCCCCACGATTAAACAGATCCACAAAATTGACATAGCCATCCGCAACAGAAAACTTAGACTCACTCATAAACAACACTTCCATTTATCGTATATAAATAGCCGGGATCGACTCTGGACAATGATGATTCCAACTCAGACACTCACACTTATTCTCAATAAAAAAGTGCCACCCCTTCTGAGCAAACCTCGAAATATCAATACGCTTAAGACCGAAAAAATACTACATCAACCTTCCACACCCAATTAACACCAACAAAGTGCAAAACAAAACTAACCCACCACCCAAACACAGCTCAACCCACAAGGAATTCAATTAATTACAAAGCCAATACCACACCCACTGTTACAGACTTAACTCACACCGCTTCATTTACTGATGACATACACATTAGAGCCCCGAAAAAGGCCTGTATAAGCCCGACCTTATAACAGTCGTCTTAAACCATGAATCGTCACACCTTGAAAAACACCCGCATCAAAGTAGAACTTCCTACAATGCAAGATCAAAGTTCTTCCTGGACAGACGACCCAGTCCCACTCAAACAACCGAACAGGCTTACGCGCACAAATGCCGAAACAATCGGGAAAATAACGGGATTCAGTGAAGGAGGCGGCCCGAGCGGGCCGCCTGGGTTCAGCAGAGGGGTTTGCTGCCATACCAGCGCGGTGTGTACACCCAGTCGCCACCCTCGGCACGGGGGAACACGCAGGTGGTGGACGAGCCGATCAGCACCATGGTGCGCATGTCCACTTGCTCCGGCGTGAGCGCGCCGAGTGTGGTAACCCGCAGCGTCTGACCGGGCCGGCCGATATCACGGCCCAGAACTACCGGAGTTTCAGGCGTGCGATGCTGTGCGACGATTTCCAGAGCACGGCCCAACTGCCACGGCCGAGAACGGGATATCGGGTTGTAGAAAGCCAGCGCCAGATCGGCTTCGGCGGCCAGGTCCAGACGCTTCTCGATGATCGACCACGGCTTGAGGTTGTCCGACAGCGACATCACGCAGAAGTCATGCCCCAACGGCGCACCGGCCTGAGCAGCCGTCGCCAGTGAAGCGGAAACCCCGGGCAGAATCTCCAGATCGACGCTGTGCCAGGTCGGGTCACTCGACTCATGCAACGCTTCGAGCACTGCGGCTGCCATGGCGAACACGCCGGGGTCACCGGACGAAACCACAATCACCGAACGCCCCTGGGCCGCCAGTTCGAAGGCGTGACGAGCACGCTGCATCTCCTCGCGGTTGTCGGTGCAGTGCAGCACTTGATCCGGCCGAAACGGGCCGGCCATGCGCACATAGGTTTCATAGCCAAGCACATCCGTGGCTCTGGCTAATTCAGCCTTCACCGCAGGCACCATCAATTCGGCAGCACCCGGGCCCAGGCCGATCACCGCCAGCCGACCGCGAGGGCGGCCTATCCGCGCGATGTCCAGCGGTTGTTCAGCGATTGCCAACGCCAGGTTCGTGTCGATCGAGATAATTGTCGCGCCGGGAACGGACCCGCGAGCCAACTCACTGGCATCGCTGGCGGTCGACGCAAAACGCAGCGGCACACCCAACTCAAGCGCCGCTTCGCGCAATGCCGGGCTGGCCATCTCCGTGACCGGCGCCAGCATGCACGCCAGCGATTGCCCGGCAACTCGCGCCTGACGCAGCGCCGCGCGAATCGCCTGGGGCAAATCCGCCACACTGGCGCTGACCGCCAGCAAGACACTGCGCGGGTAGATCAACAATTCATTGGCGGCCGGCGTCCGTTCGGCGCTGCCGACATGGATCGACAAATGCGCCTGAGGGTCTTCTGGCAATTGTGCTTGCGCCAACCAGGGCGCAGCGCCTTCGATGCGCACGTGTTCGCCGGCCAGCAAGTCCGAGACGAAGCGCTTGCCCAGCTCCAGATCGCCCAAGGCATAGCCGCTGGGAGGATTGAGCAGGCAGGTGCCGAAACGCAACTCACCGCTGGTGGTGATCGCCGCTGCGACGTCGAGGCCAGCGGCAATCTCGCGCGCCATGACATTCACCCCGCCAAGACCGCCGAGCAGTGGCACCACCGCGCTGCCGTCTTCGGCCACGGCCAGCACCGGCGGCTCGGCACCTTTTTCCAACAGCAATGGCGCCAGGGTGCGGATCACAATCCCGGCGGCGCACAGCGCGATGATCGGCGTGTCTTGTTGATAGAGTTCGCGCAGGGTCGCGCCGAACTCGTGATAAACACGGTCCGCCCCGTCGACCCGTTCGGCCAATCCATGGATCAGTGCGCCCGGGTACACCTGCTGAATCTTGCGCGCGGTCGCGAGGCTGCCATTGCCGAGGATGACAATCGCCGGAGCGGAATGGGCCATCAGCCTTGCCACCTTTCACCGGGAACGATGATCAGCGAGAAATACGGCGAGGACATCGGCTCGACCTGATCCAGCGGGACGATTTTCTGATTGGCCATAGTCGCGCGCTCGACGTACAGCGCACGCTCGGCCAGACCGAGCTCTTCGAGCACCTGACGGACCTTGGGAAAGTTGCGCCCCAGTTTCATGATCACCGCCGCATCAGCATCGGCCAGTCGCCGCTTGAGGTCTTCGTGGGGCAGTACACCCGACAACACCGACAGGCTCTGATTGCGATACACCAGCGGCGCACCGAGTACCGACGCACCGCCGAGCATCGAGCAGACGCCCGGCACCACTTCGGCTTCATAGCGTTCAGCCAGACGATCGTGCAGGTACATGTAGGAGCCGTAGAAGAACGGATCGCCTTCGCAGATCACCGCCACGTCACGGCCCGCATCCAGATGCGCGGCGAGTTGTTCGCCGGCCGCATCGTAGAAATCGCTGATCACTTGTTCGTACGACAACGGCGCCGGCAGCGCTTCGGTGGTCACCGGATACACCAGCGGCAGCAGGGTTTGTGCGTCCTGCAGATGCGCTTCGATGATGCCGAACGCATTGCCCTTCTTGCCCTTGGCGACGAAGTACGCCACCACCGGAGATTCGCGCAACAGGCGCAAGGCTTTGACGGTAATCAGTTCCGGATCACCGGGGCCGACGCCCAGGCCAATCAAACGTCCAGGTTGCTGCATCATTCGATCTCCGTGGCGAGGGCATTGACGGCGGCGGCGGCCATGGCACTACCGCCCAACCGGCCTTGCATGATGACGAAAGGCACGCCACGGCTGTCCGCCGCGAGCATCGCCTTGGATTCGGCGGCGCCGACGAAACCCACCGGGAAGCCGAGGATCAGCGCCGGTTTCGGCGCGCCGGCGTCGAGCATCTCCAGCAGATAAAACAGCGCGGTCGGCGCATTGCCGATCACCACCACGCTGCCCTCCAGGTGCGGACGCCACAGTTCCAGCGCGGCAGCGGAACGGGTGTTGCCCAACTCGCGGGCAAGCTCCGGGACGCTGTCATCGCGCAGGGTGCAGATCACTGGGTTATTGGCCGGCAAACGCGCGCGGGTCACGCCTTCGCTGACCATCCGCGCGTCGCACAGAATCGGTGCACCAGCCGCCAACGCATCGCGCCCGGCCTTGCCGGCGCCTTCGGAAAATTGCAGCCCGTCGATGGCCTCGACCATGCCGCAGGCGTGGATCACCCGCACCGCGAGTTTCTCCAGATCGGCCGGAATACGCGCCAGGTTGGCCTCGGCGCGAATGATCGCGAAGGAGTTGCGATAGATCTCCTGACCGTCGCGGATGTAATCAAGCATCAAGGGGGCTCCGTGAGCGGGCGTCGAGCAAGGTCGCGACCGCTTCAATAGTAAGATTGCGTGCTTGCAGCGCGCCGAAACCCGGCTGAGCTGCGTCGCGAAAATAGAGGTCGTAGTGACCGGGTGAGACTGCCAGTAACGTCGCTGGCGTGATGTGCGCCGCCGCGCAGGAACGCGTACAGCCAGACAGATGCACATCAAAGACTTGGCCGTGACGTTGCAACAACGTCGCCAGTTGCAGGGCATCGCCTTTCGTGTCGGACAGGCCTTTGCCGCAACCCGCCGAACCGGTGCAGGCGATCAGATGCGCCAAGGCGTCGTCTGCCGAACAGCGCAGGCGCAAATTTTCCAGGCTGTGGATAACTTGAGCGACGTCATCTTCGTGGATATCGGGCAACAGCAGGCTTTGCCAAGGTGTGAAACGCAGGCTGCCGTCACCTCGTTCACGGGCCAGTTGTGCCGCGCCCCGAAGCATGGCGGGATCGAGTCGGCCCAGAGGCGGCGTCGCCCCGACATAAACACGGCCGGTTTCACGCTGAGGATGAGCGCCTATGTGCAGAACACGAGAGTGCAGAACGTTCGAGTTCGTAACGCGTGACCCGCTCACGATGGACAGTAGCGGCACACGTTCGGCCACTTGAGCGACAAACCCGGCAACCGGGTACTCGGCCAGCAGATGACGCATGCGCGTCTGATCGGGACGCGCCAGATCGAGGAACAACTCAAGCACCGCGATCACCAGCGCATGGCCATCCTCCAGTCGCACCGCGCCCGACGGAGCCTGAGTCGGGCAACCCGCCAAACCGAAGGCCAACACGCACTCGCCTTCTTGCTCAACGGCGCTCAACCACAGGTCGTGAGGATGTTCGAGCATCGCCAGGCTTTCGCCGCCATCGAGCTGCACGGCAAATTTGGCGCTCAATTGGTGAAAACGCTCATGGCTTTGCAGGCTGGTGAGGATCTGTTCGGCCAACGGGCGCGTATCGAGCAACATCTGCCGGTCGATCCCGGCGCTCGGGCTGAGCATCAGGTTGCGTACATCGTCGCCCGCCGAGGTACGCGGGCCCAATCCTGCGGCGAGCAGGCTGTCGATCAAGGCCGTCTGCTCGCCGCCAATCCCGCGAATCTGCAGGTTGGCGCGGTTGGTTGCTTCAATCACGCCCCCGGCAAACCGCTCGGCCGCGCTGGCCACCGCTTCAGCCTGGGCGGCGCTGATTGAGCCGCCGTTCAATTTGATCCGACAAATGCCGCCATCCAGTGCCGGGACAATACGCAGCAACCCCGGGCAGGCCGAGGGGCGTAAGGCGGTGGACATCGGGCGTTCGTTCAAAGGGGCGACCGGCTGTGTGGGAAAGGCGCTTCGCGGGCGAAGGCGCGGTATTATGCCTGCTTTGTCCGACGGCATGAAAAGCCTGCCCGTCGGAACAGTCCGTTTGTGGACTTTTTTTGAGGACGGCAGATGTCACCCTGGCTGACAGTAGTAGGTATCGGTGAAGACGGCTTCAAGGGCCTGGGCAAGAATGCCCGTCGCGCCCTGCTGGGCGCCTCGCGGATCTTCGGCGGCCAGCGGCAATTGGATTTGCTGCCGGTGTGCATTCGCGGCGAACGGCAATTGTGGCCGAGTCCGTTTTCCCTGGAACCATTGCTGGCACTGCGTGGCGAGCCGGTTTGTGTGTTGGCCAGCGGCGACCCGATGTTCTATGGCGTTGGTGCCAGCCTTTCGCGGCAACTGCCCGGTGCGGAAATGCTGATTCTGCCCGCCCCGTCTTCCGTGTCATTGGCGGCAGCGCGAATGGGCTGGCCGTTGCAGGACGTAGTGACCCTGTCTGTGGTCGCCCGTCCCCTCGCCGCGCTCAACGCCCATGTATTCAGTGGTGTGCGCTTGCTGGTGTTGAGCAATGACGGCCAGAGTCCGGCGGCCTTCGCGGCGTTGCTGCGCGAGCGCGGTTTCGGGCCGAGTCGCCTCACCGTGCTGGAACATCTGGGCGGCGAAGCCGAACGACGCATCGAGGGTGTTGCCAACGACTGGAGCGAGCCGGTGATCGCCGACCTGAACCTGATCGCCATCGAATGCATCGCCGAACCGAACACGCCACGCCTGTCCCGACTGGCCGGCCTGCCGGACTCAGCCTTCCAGCACGACGGCCAACTGACCAAACGCGACGTGCGCGCCATCACCCTCGCGCGCCTCGCACCGACCCCCGGAGAACTGCTGTGGGACGTCGGCGCTGGCAGCGGTTCGATTGGCATCGAATGGATGCGCGCTCACCCGAGTTGCCGGGCGCTGGCCATCGAAGCGGATGAAGGGCGGCAGTTGTTGATCGAATACAACCGCGATGCCTTGGGCGTCCCCGGTCTGCAATTGATTCGCGGCAGCGCGCCGCAAGCCTTGGATGGGCTAGAACGCCCGGACACGATCTTCATCGGTGGAGGGGTCACCCGCGAAGGCGTGCTCGATACTTGCTGGGCGCAACTCAAACCCGGCGGCCGACTGGTGGCCAACGCCGTCACCCTGCAAAGCGAAGTGACCCTGATGGCCTGGCGCGAACGGCATGGTGGTGAACTGACCCGCATTCACGTCGCTCAGGCGCAACCGTTGGGCGAGTTCGACACCTGGCGTCAGGCGCTGCCGATTACCCTGCTGGACGTGACGAAACCCCTCGATGCGTGACGAAACCGCCGAACAACCCGCACCGCTGCGCAGCGGCCTGACCACCGGCAGCTGCGCCACCGCCACCAGCCTCGCGGCGGCACGCCTGCTGCTCAGCGGCGTGGAGGCGGACGCCGTCGAGATCATTCTGCCCAAAGGCAAACGGGTGCAGATGCGCCTGGAATTCTGTCGGTTAATGAACGACGGCGCCGAAGCCGGAACGATCAAGGACGCCGGCGATGACCCGGACGTGACCCACGGTGCCCTGCTCTTTTCCCAGGTGCGCCTGCACAGCGAACCGGGCATTCGCTTCAGCGCCGGCCGTGGCGTGGGCACCGTCACCCGGCCCGGGCTGGTGCTGAACGTCGGCGAACCGGCGATCAACCCGGTGCCGCGCAAAATGATCAGCGAGCACCTGACGCTGCTGGCCGAGGAGCTGGATTACCCGGGCGGCTTCGAGGTCACGGTAAACGTCGAGGACGGCGAAGCCCTGGCGCTGAAAACCATGAACCCGCGGCTGGGAATTCTTGGCGGCTTGTCGATCCTTGGCACCAGCGGCATCGTCCGGCCATTCTCCTGCGCGGCCTACATCGCCTCGATCCATCAAGGCATCGACGTCGCCAAAACCAACGGTTACCTGCACATCGCCGCGTGCACCGGCAACGCCAGCGAAGACACCATGCGCCGAGTCTATGACTTGCCGGAAATCGCCCTGATCGAAATGGGCGACTTCGTCGGCGCGGTGCTCAAGCATTTGCGCAAAGTGCCTGTGGATAAACTCAGCCTGTGCGGCGGCTTCGGCAAGATCAGCAAACTGGCGGCCGGGCATATGGATTTGCACAGTCGGCATTCAAGCATCGACCTGCCGCAATTGGCCGAATGGGCCGCGGCGGTCGGTGCCGATGCGGCGCTGCAACAGGCGATCCGCGAAGCCAATACCAGTCAGCAGGCATTGGCCATGGCCAGCGCTGCCGGGATCGCTCTCGGTGACGCAGTGTGTCAACACGCTCTGGACTTTACCCGCAGCGTGGTGCCGGCGCAGGTTCAGGTCGAAGTATTCGCCATCGATCGCCAGGGCGGGATTGTCGGCCATGCGGGAGTTTTTCAATGAAGCGCGTGTTGTTGCTCGGCGGCGTCACTGAGGCCCTGGCCATCGCCCGGACTCTGGGGCCGGAACACATCTATAGCCTGGCCGGTGTCGGTCGTGTGCCGACGGATCTGAACTGCCAGGTTCGCGTTGGCGGCTATGGCGGCGCTGAAGGTCTGGCGCAATTCATCCGGGATGAAGACATTGATCTACTGCTGGATGCGACCCATCCCTACGCAGCGCAAATCAGTCAGAACGCCGCCACCGCCGCGAAGTTGAGCGGCATTGCGTGCTGGGCTTTGCGGCGCCCGGCCTGGCAACCACACGCCGGAGATGACTGGCGCGAAGTCAGCGACTGGGCCGAACTGATCGAAGCACTGAAACCCTTCCGCCGACCGCTGTTCACCCTCGGCCGCGAACCGCTGCAGCACCTGCACGAAATCCCGCCGGAGCAATTCTGGACGTTGCGTGCGCTGGACGTTTATCCGGGCAACGAACGCTGCGAAGTGATCGGCGCGCGTGGGCCGTTTCTGATCGGGGATGAACGCGAGCTGTTCGAACGGCGGCAGATCGACGTGCTGATCAGCAAGAACAGCGGCAGCACCGCCACCGAGCCGAAACTGGAAGTGGCGCGGGAACGTGGAGTACCGGTGCTGGTGTTGAAGCGGCCGGTGTTGCCGGGGGTTGAGCGGGAGTTTGGGGCGGTGGATGAGGTGCTGGCAGAACTGGCGAAGCGCAATCTAACGGACGCGTAAATAATTGTGGCGAGGGAGCTTGCTCCCGTTGGGCCGCGAAGCGGCCCCCCTATCTCAAAAAAGAAAGGGACTGCTGCGCAATCCAACGGGAGCAAGCTCCCTCGCCACAGGATTGTGAATTAGCCGCAACTCATCCGGCATTTCGAATCGATACCGCTACACTCGTTTGAAAGTCTGCTGCGACACCACACCGCACGCGGCCTTTTTACTTATCGCCCCTGATCAGGCTAAATAGCCGCGCCTGATTGCTCACTCAACCGGATCTGCCCTCATGTCCCGACAACGGCTCGCATTTGCCTGGATCGCCTGCTTTGCAGTGCTGTTCAACATGCTCGCCATGCCGATGTCCGGAGCGATGGCGCAGACGGCGAAATCGCCTGCAGAGCAATTGTTGTGGGGCAGTTTCTGCTCTTCCAACGGCACCAAGCTGGTGGCGATTTCCCTGGGCGACATCGAGCAGAAAGCTCCGCAGAGCGACGATCATTCCAACATGCAGCATTGCTGGTGCTGCTCGGGTTCCGCGCCATTGGTGGCGTTGCCGGGGCATGCGCAGCAGTTGTATTTCGCGCATTTTGAGGCCAATCGAAGCCTGCCGCCTGCCACGCTCGACACACCAACACCGCGCCAGCAATGGCCGAGTCTCAACCCCCGCGCTTCCCCTCTGGTGTGATTCCTTCTCGCAATTGACCTGCGTTTTGAATCGTTCTGGAGAACTGCCATGTTGAACAAACTCATCGTCCTGGCTGCGTTGCTGCTGCCTGCCTGTTTTGCCAATGCCCACGAATACAAGGCTGGCGAGCTTGAGATCGCCCATCCGTGGTCGCAAGAGTTGCCGCCTAACGCGCCTACAGTTGCCGCGTATTTTGTGATTCACAACAACGGCAAAACCACCGACCGACTGCTCAGCGTCGACTCGCCGATCGCAGGCGTTGCCCAGCTGCACGAGCACGTGATGCAAAACGATCTGATGAAAATGCAGCAAGTGCCCAGCGTCGAGATTCCGGCTGGCGGCGAAGTTACTTTCGCACCGATGGCGTATCACGTGATGCTGCTGGAATTGAAAGACCGCAGCCTGTTGAGCGACGGCAAACGCTTCCCGCTGACGATGCACTTCGAGAAATCCGGCGATGTAACGGTCGAGGTCGCGGTGCAGAAAAAAGCGCCTGAAGGCATGCAAGAGCACATGCACGCCCAGTAATCGTCCAAGCTGAATACGCCCATGCGTGCGCTTAGCGTCAGGTCATCCGTGCCCCGCAGTCAGTCAATGAGCCTGACCCGCGGCAGCTGGATCAGCCTGTTCGCCATGCTGATGATCTTTATCGGTCCGCTGATTTCTCAGTCGATGCCGATGGATCAACGCGCCTCAATGTCCATGAGCATGAGCATGAGCATGCCCATGGACATGCAGGCCATGGAGCATGGCGCGCAACCCGCCGCCGAGCACTGTCCGCCCAAAGCCGACCATCACGCACTCTGGGAAAAATGCGGCTATTGCAGCCTGCTGTTCAATTGCCCGGCGCTCACTGGCGGTCAGTCCTTCGTCGCCTTCGACAGTCCGCAGACAACCACTTTCAGCACTCCCGCTACCCGTCTGGGCCACGCCCGGCAAACCTTCTTCCCCGGCGCCCGCACCCGTGCGCCGCCCATCATCGCGTAAACACCCACCTCCGATCTCACACGGCCCGCAAGACAGCCAAAGTAACCTGTGGGAGCGGGCTTGTGTGGCGAGGGGGCTTGCCCCCGTTGGGTCGCGAAGCGGCCCCAAAACCTGCAATCGCCGTGTATCAGGTACACCGCGTGCAACGTTTTACGACTGCTGCGCAGCCGAACGGGGGCAAGCCCCCTCACCACACAAGCCCGATCCCACAGAGATTGCGCAGGCTGCCGGCCGTGTCGTTTACGACTGTTCGATGGAAATTGTCATGTCCAGGTTTTCTGCTGACACACGTTTGGGCGCTGCCCAGGCTTCTTTTGCCCTGAACGAATCTCGTGTTCGTTTCAGGCACGCCACGGCCGTTCTTTGCGGCTTGCTGCTGACACCGATGGTGCTGGCCGATGAACACGCCGACCACACCGAAGAACTGACCCCGACGGTGATCACCGCCATCGCGCCGAGTTCGCCACTGACCATCGTCACCAACCCCAAGGACCCGCGCCAACCGGTGCCGGCCAGCGACGGTGGCGATTACCTGAAGACCATCCCCGGCTTCGCGCTGGTGCGCAACGGCGGCACCAACGGCGATCCGGTGCTGCGCGGCATGTTCGGCTCGCGACTGAATATCCTCACCAACGGCAGCATGATGCTCGGCGCCTGCCCCGGCCGCATGGACGCGCCGACTTCGTACATTTCACCGGAAACCTACGACAAGCTCACCGTTATCAAAGGCCCGCAAACCGTGCTTTGGGGCCCCGGCGCATCGGCCGGCACCGTCCTGTTCGACCGTGAGCCGGAAAGCTTCGGCGAACTCGGCACCCGGGTGAACGCCAGCGTGCTGGCCGGTTCCAACGGCCGCTTCGACAAAGTGGTGGACGCCGCTGCCGGTGGGCCGCTGGGTTACGTGCGAGTGATCGGCAACACCGCGCACTCCGACGACTACAAGGATGGCAACAACGACACCGTACCCTCGCGCTATGACAAGTGGAACGGTGACGTCGCTGTCGGCTGGACGCCGAGCGCCGACACGCTGCTGGAACTGACCGCCGGCAAGGGCGATGGCGAAGCCCGTTACGCCGGGCGCGGCATGGACGGTTCGCAGTTCTTGCGCGAAAGCCTGGGCCTGCGTTTCGAGCAATCAAACATCGGGGAGGTGCTGGATAAGGTCGAGGCGCAGGTCTACTACAACTACGCCGACCACGTGATGGACAACTACACCCTGCGCACGCCGTCGGGCACCGGGATGATGGCCGGCCCCATGGCCTCCAACGTCGACCGCCGAACCCTCGGCGCGCGGATCAAAGCCACTTGGCGCTGGGCCGATGTGCAACTGATCGGTGGCCTGGATGCGCAAACCAACGAGCATCGCCAACGCAGCGCCATGGGCGTCGACGCCTACAAGGATGTGCCGCGCAACAAGGACGCCGACTTCCACAACTACGGCGTGTTCAGCGAACTGACCTGGTACGCCGCCGACCGTGATCGGTTGATCACCGGTGCACGACTGGATCGCGCGTCGGCCAAGGATTATCGGCAGACCATCGGCTCCGGGATGATGGCCCGTCCGAACCCGACGGCCGACGACACCCGCGCCGACACACTGCCGAGCGGTTTCGTGCGTTACGAACATGACCTGGCTGACAGCCCGACCACGCTGTATGCGGGCCTCGGTCACTCCCAACGTTTCCCGGATTATTGGGAGCTGTTTTCGCCCAAGTCCGGCCCCGCCGGTTCGGTGAATGCCTTCGACTCGATCAAACCGGAGAAAACCACCCAGCTCGACTTCGGCCTGCAATACAAGACCGAAGACCTCGAAGCCTGGGCCTCGGGTTACGTCGGACAGGTGCGTGACTACATCCTGTTCAACTACACGCCGGGGATGATGGGCATGACCTCGCAAGCCGAGAACATCGACGCGCGAATCATGGGCGGCGAACTCGGCGCGGCCTACAAGCTGACGGCCAACTGGAAAGCCGACGCGACCCTGGCCTACGCCTGGGGCAAGAACAGCAGCGACGGCAGTGCCCTGCCGCAGATGCCACCGCTGGATGCACGTTTCGGCCTGACCTACAGCGAAGACAACTGGAGCGCTGGCGCCTTGTGGCGGGTGGTTGCGGCGCAAAACCGCATCGACCAGAACAAGGGCAACGTGGTTGGCAAAGACTTCGACACGAGCTCGGGGTTCGGCGTGTTCTCGCTAAACGGTGCGTACCGGATCAACAAGAACTGGAAGGTCAGCAGCGGCGTCGACAACCTCTTTGGCAAGGCCTACGCCGAACACTTGAACCTGGCGGGCAACGCCGGTTTCGGCTTCCCGGCCAATGATCCGCAAGCCATCAACGAACCGGGGCGCACGCTCTGGACCAAGGTGGATATGAGCTTTTAAGAGCTTCGCGGGCAAGCCTCGCTCCTACAGGTTTTGTGTCGTACGCAATATTTGTGATCGACATAAATCCCGTAGGAGCGAGGCTTGCCCGCGAACGACTGCGCAGCAGTCACCAGACAACAACAAAAGACCCAAGCCTAGCGGAGCACACAAATGCAACAGCCCAAACCGAATTTCTACAACCTGGCCTGGCGCTGGCATTTCTATGCCGGCCTGTTCGTCGCGCCATTCATGGTGATGTTGGCCCTGACCGGCATCATCTACCTGTTCAAACCGCAACTCGATCCGTTGATGTACGGCAGCCTGCTGAACGTCCCGGCCGCTCATCACAAAGTCTCCGCCGACGACCTGCTCAAACGGGTGAAAGAGGCGTATCCACAAGGCCGGATCAAACAGTACCTGCCGCCGGTCAACGCTGAACGCAGTGCGCAATTTGTGGTGATCAACGAAGGTCATGAACTGAACGTGTTCATCGATCCGTACCACGGCGACATCCTTGGCGAGCAAGACGCGAAGAAGAATCTGCAAGCAGTCGCGCGCTCGATTCACGGCGAGTTGATGATCGGCACCGTCGGTGATCGGCTGGTGGAACTGGCCGCCGGTTGGGGCGTCGTGCTGGTGGTCTCCGGGGTATTTTTGTGGTGGCCGCGCGGCCAGTCCGCCGGGATTCTCTGGCCACGCTTGAACAGTCGCGGCCGAGTGCTCTGGCGTGACCTGCACGCGGTGACCGGGTTCTGGGGCGCGGCATTGCTGCTAGTGATGCTGCTCAGCGGCATGACCTGGACCGGGTTCTGGGGCAAGCAATACGCCGACCTCTGGAACCGCTTCCCGGTAGCCATGTGGAATGATGTGCCGAAGTCCGACGTCGAGGCCCGCAGCCTCAACAGCGCCACGCGCCAGACCGTGCCGTGGGCCATGGAAAACACGCCGATGCCGATGTCCGGCGACCACGCCGAACACATGGCCCACGCCAGCACGCAAACCGGTCCGGCAGCGCCGACCATCAGCCTGCAAGACGTGCAAAACATCGCCGTGCAACGCAAGGTTGAGCCCGGTTACAGCATCACCTTCCCCACCACGGCCTCCGGCGTATTCACCATCGCGCTATTCGCCGACGACCCACGCAACGACGCCACCCTGCATGTCGACCAGTACACCGGCAACGTCCTCGCTGACGTGCGCTGGCAGCATTACAGCAACGTCGCCCGCGCCACCGAAGTCGGCGTGATGCTGCACGAAGGCAAGATGTTCGGCCCGTTCAATCAGATCATCGTGCTGCTGATCTGCCTGATGATTTTGCTCAGCGCCGTCAGCGGTGTGGTGATCTGGTGGAAGCGCCGTCCACAGGGCAAATTTGGTGTACCGCCGTTGCGTCACGACCTGCCGAAATGGAAAGCCGCGATGGTCATCATGCTTGGGCTGGCGGTGATGTTTCCGTTGGTGGGGGCTTCGCTGGTGGTCGTGTGGGTATTGGATCGAGTGCTGCTGTCGCGCTTGAGCCGGCAAACTGAATCCACTTCAGCTTCATCATGAAGCAGGTGAGATGCGTGTTTTAGAGAGGCCTGT
The DNA here is from genome assembly GCF_032424305.1 of Pseudomonas sp. JV414. Classification (NCBI taxonomy): domain Bacteria; kingdom Pseudomonadati; phylum Pseudomonadota; class Gammaproteobacteria; order Pseudomonadales; family Pseudomonadaceae; genus Pseudomonas; species Pseudomonas sp. JV414. The sequence continues at coordinate 104,191 of NZ_VYKC01000009.1, forward strand.
AGACTTCCCGCGCTTATCTCATGGTCATTTTTAGTGTTACTGTATAACTCAAATATGCCATTCAGATTCAAATGCCCCATCGCGGGCAAGCCCGCTCCCACAGGATTTGCGCGATCCCTGTGGGAGCGGGCTTGCCCGCGATGGCGTCATCAGCATCACCCAATATCTCAGAGCAAATGCATGACCTCGCTGAACCTCACAAACCTCGCCTGGACACCCTTGGGCCACGGCCATTGCCATCATCAGTTCCAGCTGCGTGACGCATCGCTGCACGTGGCCGCCGGTGAGTTCGTGGGGTTGATCGGCCCCAACGGCAGCGGCAAAACCAGCCTGTTGCGTTGCGCCTGGCGTTTCAGCAAACCGGAAAGCGGTGAGGTCAAACTCGACCACCACAACGTCTGGAAGCAATCCTCACGCTGGTGCGCGCAACGCATCGCCGTGGTGTTGCAGGAATTCCCCGACGCCTTCGGCCTGACCGTCGAAGAAGTGGTCGCCATGGGCCGCACGCCGCACAAAGGGTTGTTTGATGGCGACACCCTTGAAGACCGAAAACTCGCGACCCACGCCCTCGAATCGGTCGGCCTCAAAGGCTTCGAAGACCACGCCTTTGCCACCCTTTCCGGCGGTGAAAAACAGCGTGTGATCCTCGCCCGCGCCCTGGCCCAGCAGCCGCAATTGCTGATCCTCGACGAGCCGACCAATCACCTCGACCCGCGCTATCAGCTGGAGCTGTTGCAACTGGTCAAGCGTCTGCAGATCGGCACGCTGGCAAGCATTCACGACCTCAATCTGGCGGCGGCCTTCTGCGATCGGCTGTACGTGATCAATCACGGGCGCATCGTGGCCAGCGGCACACCCAAAGAAGTCCTGACCACACAACTTTTGCACAACGTGTTCGGCGTCAACGCCTTGATCGATGACCATCCCTTGCACGGCTACCCACGAATCACCTGGATAACCCAACCATGACTTTGCGTTCCCTGCTTTGCCTCGCGCTGTTGCTGGGCAGTGCCCAAGCATTGGCCGAGGCCACCCACTACCCGCTGACAGTCCAGAGCTGCAACCGCGAAGTCACCTTCAAGGCAGCGCCGAAACATGCGGTCAGCCATGACATCAACATGACCCAGATGATGCTCGCCCTCGGCCTCAAACCAAGGATGGCGGGATATAGCGGCGTGACGGGCTGGAAGTCGGTGACGCCCGAGATGCAGACCATCCTCGATGGCTTACCGGAGCTGGCGGCCAAGTACCCGTCGGTGGAAACCCTGCTCAACGCCAACGTCGACTTCTTCTTCGCCGGTTGGGATTACGGCATGCGCGTCGGCGGTGATCTCACGCCGCAAACCCTGCAACCGCTGGGCATCAACGTCTACGAACTCACCGAGTCCTGCGCCTTCGTCATGAAGCGCCCGCCCGCCAGTCTGGAAGACACTTACAACGACCTGCGCAACCTCGGGAAAATCTTCGACGTGCAGGACCGCGCCAACGCCGTGATCGCCGAGATGCAGGCGCAAGTCGCCGAGGTGCGCAAGGATCTGCCGACGGACAAACCTCGGGTATTTCTCTACGACAGCGGTGAGGACCGGGCCATGACTTCCGGGCGCCTCGGCATGCCTCAAGCGCTGATCGACGCTGCCGGTGGGCGCAACATCCTCGACGATGTCGAGGCGAGCTGGACCCGGGTGAATTGGGAGAACGTGGTCGAGCGTAATCCGCAGGTGATTGTGATCGTTGATTACGGCGAAGTCACCGCCGCGCAGAAGGAACAATTCCTGCTCAACAACCAGGCCCTGCAATCGGTGGACGCGATCAAGAACCAGCGCTTCATCGTCATTCCGTACGTGCAGGCCACGCCCGGGATCGACAACGTGCTGGCGGTCGAAACCCTGGCCAAGGGTTTCCACGGCGAATGATTGATCGTCGCTATGCCTTGTTACTGATCGCCCTCGGCGCGCTGTTGTTGGTGTCGTGCGTGGTGTCGTTGGGCTTCGGCCCGGCGCGGGTGCCGGTGGAGGTGGTGTGGCGAATATTGCTGCACAAGATTTTGGGGTTCGGTGCTGCGGACTGGACTGCCGGCCAGGAACACATCGTCTGGCTGATCCGCGTGCCGCGCATGTTGCTCGGCGCGCTGGTGGGCGCCGGTCTGGCGTTGATTGGCGCGGTGCTGCAAGCGGTGACGCGCAATCCGTTGGCTGATCCGCACCTGCTCGGTGTGACCTCCGGCGCGACCCTCGGCGCGGTGATCGTGGTGCTGCATGTCGGTGAGATTGTCGGGGTGCTGACCTTGCCGATTGCGGCATTTATCGGCGCGTTGTTGAGCATGTTGATTGTGCTGATGATCGCCAACCGTCATGGGCGGCTGGACAGTGATCGGCTGCTGTTGTGCGGCGTGGCGGTGTCGTTTGTGATGATGGCGATCGCCAATTTGCTGTTGTTTCTTGGGGATCATCGCGCCAGTTCCGCGGTGATGTTCTGGATGCTCGGCGGGCTCGGGTTGGCGCGCTGGGAATTGCTCGCGGTGCCGGCGGCGAGTGTGTTGCTCGGGTTGGTGTTGTTGTTGGGGATGGCTCGGCCGTTGAATGCGTTGATGGCGGGTGAGCAGACGGCTGTGACCCTCGGCTTGAATGCTCGCACTGTGCGGCTGCGGGTGTTTTTGATTGCTTCGCTGATGACAGGGGTGTTGGTGTCGATCAGTGGGTCTATCGGGTTTGTCGGGTTGATGGTGCCGCACATTGCGCGGCGGTTGGTTGGGGCTGAACACCGGCGATTGCTGCCGGTGTGCGTGTTGTTGGGCAGCCTGTTCCTCGTCTGGGTCGATGTGGCCGCACGCACCCTGATCGCCCCGGAAGACTTGCCCATCGGCGTCGCCACTGCGGCCATTGGCGGGTTGTTCTTCATCGGCCTGATGCGCCGCCGCTGACCTCTTTTCTCCAGATGCACACAGGCCCCTGTAGGACTGTGGACTGTAGGAGCTGTCGAGTGAAACGAGGCTGCGATCTTTTGATCTTGATTTTTTAAGATCAAAAGATCGCAGCCTCGTTTTACTCGACAGCTCCTACGGTAATCCGTGGCAGACGAGAATTCGGTGTCAGACGAGCATTCGGTGGCAGACGGAATTCGGTGTCAGACGCGGGATTGATCGTTCCCACGCTCCCGCGTGGGAACGCCGCCAGGGACGCTCCGCATTCCGCTTTTGAATGTTTAACGGATGTGTCAAAACACGGAAGTTTCCCACGGGTTTTTCAGGTTGTTCGTCGGACGCGGGCTCTCTAGTCTGTGGCTGTCACTGCACATCAGTGATCGGGCGTGAGAACCCGGTAAAAAATAGCCATGCAGTCTTCGTATCAGCATAATTGCCGCCAGCTTCATCGCTGTCTGCAAAAGCGTTATGGCGGCTGTGTGTGGGCAGACTTCGGTCTGGCCGGGTTTTTCTATTTTTTTACCGGTTTCTCACCCCGCACATAGCTGCCACCCCTTCTTCGCCGCGTGAGAAACGGCAGGTGGTTGCTCTCATTTAAAAAAAATTGGAAATACTATGAACAAGAAACTCGTACCCGACCCACCCGTCGACACCAGCACTCCCGATCCCGAAACCTCTCGCCACGACGACCTGCTCAAAGACCGCGAAGCCATAAAACGCGCCCTCGACTACTACCTCGATCCCGCGGCGCAATACACCGAAAAACCCCGCCGCCCCAGCACCATGTTCATCGTCGCCCCGAATATGGATACCGAAAGCCTCCTGGCCCACGCCTACGAATCGTTGGCCACAGCAAGTGTCCTGGCCAGCGATTTCGCCAACGATCTGATCGGCCCGCAGCGCTACTCGGCGCTGGCGATTCAACAAAGCATCATGCTGGCGGAGCTGGCGGTGAACCGGGCGCTGGATAACGTCGACCCGGCGTAGCTCCCAGATACACCGCAATACTGTGGGAGCGGGCTTGCCCGCGATGACGGCAGCACATCCAACATCACTGTGACTGACACACCGCCATCGCGGGCAAGCCCGCTCCCACAGGATTTGTGTCGTACACAGATTTTGTATATGACCGCTTCTCTTGTGGGAGCTGGCTTGCCTGCGATGGCGGTGGCACATTCAACATCACCGTGACTGACCCACCGCTTTCGCGAGCAAGCCCGCTCCCACAGGATTTGTGTCGTACACAAATTTTGTATATGCCCGCTCCCCTTGTGGGAGCTGGCTTGCCTGCGATGGCGGCGGCACATTCAACATCACCGTGACTGACCCACCGCTTTCGCGAGCAAGCCCGCTCCCACAGGATTTGTGTCGTACACAAATTTTGTATATGCCCGCTCCCCTTGTGGGAGCTGGCTTGCCTGCGATGGCGGCGGCACATTCAACATCACCGTGACTGACCCACCGCTTTCGCGAGCAAGCCCGCTCCCACATTTGATCCGCGGTGTCTGCACTGCCTGCGCCCCAATGTGGCGCACCTCTTCGCACCAGTGCGCCCAACGCGGTCTTTCATGGTGCGCCGCCAAACCCGCGCAACCGCTCTAATACGACATTTCCTTGCCCTTCCCCGACCGGGCACAGCCCTTGCTAAAGACCCTTCAGTCGTCCGCATCTGCCAACCATAAAAAACTTTAACGTTCATGGAGATCGCACAATGAAGCGTCGCAGTTTGATCAAGGCTTTCACACTATCGGCAAGCATTGCCGCGATGGGCATGGCCTGGACGGTCCAGGCCGCCGAGACCATCAAGGTCGGTATTCTGCATTCGTTGTCCGGCACCATGGCGATCTCCGAAACCTCGCTCAAAGACATGGCGTTGATGACCATCGACGAAATCAATGCCAAGGGCGGCGTGAACGGCAAGATGCTGGAGCCGGTGGTGGTTGACCCGGCGTCGAACTGGCCACTGTTCGCGGAAAAGGGCCGGCAGTTGCTGACTCAGGATAAGGTGGCGGTGGTGTTCGGTTGCTGGACCTCGGTGTCGCGTAAATCGGTGCTGCCGGTGTTCGAAGAGCTCAACGGCCTGCTGTTCTACCCGGTGCAGTACGAAGGCGAGGAGATGTCGCCGAACGTGTTCTACACCGGCGCGGCGCCTAACCAGCAGGCGATTCCGGCGGTGGAATACCTGATGAGCGAAGAAGGCGGCAGCGCCAAGCGCTACTTCTTGCTCGGCACCGACTATGTTTACCCGCGCACCACCAACAAGATTCTGCGCTCGTTCCTGCACTCCAAAGGTGTGGCCGACAAGGACATCGAAGAGGTCTACACCCCGTTCGGCCACAGCGACTATCAAACCATCGTGGCCAACATCAAGAAATTCTCCGCCGGTGGCAAGACTGCGGTCATCTCCACGGTCAACGGCGACTCCAACGTGCCGTTCTATAAAGAGCTGGCCAACCAGGGCCTGAAAGCCACCGACGTTCCAGTCGTGGCGTTCTCCGTGGGTGAAGAAGAACTGCGCGGCATCGACACCAAACCGTTGGTGGGCAACCTCGCGGCGTGGAACTACTTCGAGTCGGTCGAGAACCCGCAGAACAAGAAATTCGTCGCCGACTGGAAAGCCTACGCCAAGAAACACAACCTGCCTGGCGCCGACAAAGCGGTGACCAACGACCCGATGGAAGCTACCTATGTCGGTATCCATATGTGGGCGCAAGCGGCGGAGAAAGCCAAGTCCACCGACGTCAACAAAGTCCGCGAAGCCTTGGCCGGCCAGACCTTCGCCGCGCCGTCCGGCTACACCCTGACCATGGACAAGACCAACCACCACCTGCACAAGCCGGTGATGATCGGCGAGATCCAGGCCGACGGTCAGTTCAACGTGGTGTGGCAGACCGAGGGGCCGATCCGCGCCCAACCGTGGAGCCCTTTTATCTCGGGTAATGACAAGAAGCCGGATTATGCGGTGAAGCGCAACTAAGCCATTGGGGCTTGAGCATGGAGCTCGAGCCCGACACAGCTCCCACAATGTCCGCGCAAGGCGACTTTTTATGCCCACCGCCCTTTACCGTCTCATTCTCGCCATCGCGCTGTTATTGCCGATGGCCACCCACGCCGGCGACGCCGAAGACTTCGTCGCGGCCAATCCCGTGCAACAAGCAAAACTTCTGGAAGCCTGGGCCGCGCAGCCCGATCCGGTCCGTATCGAACTGATCAACGCCCTGCAACAAGGCGAATTGACTGTCGATGGCCAACCGAAAACCCTGCGCCTGAATAACCGCCTGCGCGGTCTGATCGACACCGCTTTGGCCAGCCACCAGTTGCTCGCCGCCGACGCCAAAATCCGCTTGGCCGCCGCGCAGCAATTACAGAAAAGCGCAAAACCCGCGCAGTTGAAATTCCTCGACCAGCAACTGGCTAGTGAAAAAGACGAAAGCGTTCACGCCGCCCTGAGTCTGGCGTTGGCCAATCTACAGCTGGTCGATACCGATCCGGCCGTGCGCCTCGCCGCTGTGCGTCTGCTCGGTGAAACCGGCGATCCATTGGCCCGCACCCGCCTCGAAGGCTTGCTCGAACCCGGCGTCGAAGCCGATGCCAATGTGCGCACCGCCGCCGAAACCAGTCTGGCCCAGGTCAAGCGCAAATTGCTGATCGGCGAGATGCTTGGGCAGGCCTTCAGCGGCATGTCCCTCGGTTCAATTCTGTTGCTGGCGGCGCTAGGTCTTGCAATCACATTCGGCCTGCTCGGTGTGATCAACATGGCCCATGGCGAGATGCTGATGCTCGGCGCTTACTCGACGTACGTGGTGCAGCTGATGTTCCAGCGCTTCGCCCCGCAGGCCATCGAGTTCTACCCGCTGATTGCCCTACCGGTAGCGTTTTTCGTCACCGCCGGGATCGGCATGGCGCTGGAGCGCACGGTGATTCGTCATCTCTACGGTCGCCCGTTGGAAACCCTCCTCGCCACCTGGGGCATCAGCCTGATGCTGATTCAGTTGGTGCGCCTGGTGTTCGGCGCGCAGAACGTCGAAGTGGCCAACCCGGCGTGGTTATCGGGCGGGATTCAGGTGCTGCCGAATCTGGTGCTGCCGTACAACCGCATCGTGATCATCGCGTTCGCTTTGTTTGTGGTGGTGCTGACCTGGCTGCTGCTGAACAAGACTCGCCTGGGCCTCAACGTGCGCGCCGTCACCCAGAACCGCAACATGGCTGCCTGCTGCGGCGTACCGACCGGGCGCGTCGACATGCTCGCCTTCGGCCTCGGCTCCGGCATTGCTGGCCTCGGCGGTGTGGCGCTCAGCCAAATCGGCAACGTCGGCCCGGACCTCGGCCAGAGTTACATCATCGACTCATTCCTGGTGGTGGTACTCGGCGGTGTCGGTCAACTGGCCGGTAGCGTGCTCGCCGCGTTCGGCCTGGGCATCGCCAACAAAATTCTCGAACCGCAGATCGGTGCGGTGCTGGGCAAAATCCTGATCCTCGCGCTGATCATTCTGTTCATCCAGAAACGTCCGCAAGGCCTCTTCGCACTGAAAGGACGGGTGATCGACTGATGAACCAGCCTCTGCTGCTCACGGCCACACAAAAGGCCGGCCCCAAGGTCACGATCGCCGTCGGTGCGGTGATCCTCGCTCTGCTGCTGGCGTTGCCATTGCTGTCGTTGTTGCCGGCCGATAGCGCGCTGCATGTCTCCGCATATACGTTGACCCTGATGGGCAAGATTCTTTGCTACGCCATCGTCGCCCTGGCCCTCGATCTGGTCTGGGGATACGCCGGCCTGTTATCGCTGGGTCACGGTCTGTTCTTCGCGCTCGGCGGTTACGCGATGGGCATGTACCTGATGCGCCAGGCCTCGGGCGATGGCTTGCCGGCGTTCATGACGTTCCTGTCGTGGACTGAATTGCCGTGGTATTGGACCGGCACCAGCAGCTTCCTCTGGGCCATGTGTCTGGTGGTATTGGCGCCGGGATTACTGGCGCTGGTGTTCGGTTTCTTCGCCTTCCGTTCGCGGATCAAGGGCGTGTATTTCTCGATCATGACCCAGGCCCTGACCTTCGCCGGAATGCTGCTGTTTTTCCGCAACGAAACCGGGTTTGGCGGCAACAACGGCTTCACTAACTTCCGCACCATTCTCGGGTTTGGCATCACTGAACCAGGGACGCGTGCGGTGTTGTTTTTCGCCACGGTGTTGTTGCTGGTGGCGAGCCTGTTTATTGGCTGGCGGCTGGCGCAAAGCAAGTTCGGCCGGGTGCTGACCGCGTTGCGCGATGCGGAAAACCGCCTGATGTTTTGCGGCTACGATCCACGCGGCTTCAAGTTGTTTGTCTGGGTTCTGAGCGCGGTGTTGTGTGGTTTGGCCGGCGCGCTATATGTGCCGCAAGTCGGAATTATCAACCCGAGTGAAATGTCGCCGACCAACTCCATCGAAGCCGCCGTGTGGGTGGCGCTGGGTGGTCGCGGAACGTTGATCGGTCCGCTGCTCGGCGCGGGTGTGGTCAATGGGATGAAGAGCTGGTTCACCGTGGCGTTTCCGGAATACTGGCTGTTCTTCCTCGGCGCGCTGTTCATCGTCGTGACGTTGTACCTGCCCAAAGGTGTGATCGGGTTGCTGAAGAAAAGGGGTGAGCAATGAGAGTGACTGCAACGGCTGAATTCATGCTTGAGCCGGCCTTTTTTCCGCCGTTGGAGCCCAACAGGGACGCCGGCAGCAGCCGCGATGCCATCGGCCTCGGCCAGAGCGCCGGCAAAGGTCTGAATACCCGACACGGCACCATCCTGACCCTCGAAGACATCAGCGTCAGCTTCGATGGTTTCAAGGCGCTGAACGATCTGAACCTGTACATCGGCGTCGGCGAATTGCGCTGCATTATCGGCCCCAACGGCGCGGGCAAGACCACGCTGATGGACGTAATTACCGGCAAGACCCGGCCCAGCCACGGCAAAGCCTGGTTCGGTGAAACCCTCGATCTGACGCAGATGAGTGAAGTGCAGATTGCCCAGGCCGGCATCGGCCGCAAATTCCAGAAGCCGACGGTGTTCGAAGCCCTGAACGTGTTCGAAAACCTGGAGTTGGCGCAGAAAACCGACAAGTCGGTATGGGCCAGCCTGCGGGCTCGTCTCAGTGGCGAACAGAAAGATCGCATCGCTGAAGTTCTGGAAACCATTCGCCTGACCGCCTCGGTCAATCGCCCGGCGGGGTTGTTGTCCCACGGTCAGAAGCAGTTTCTGGAAATCGGCATGCTGCTGATGCAAGACCCGCAACTGCTGCTGCTCGATGAGCCGGTGGCGGGCATGACCGACGCCGAAACCGAATTCACTGCCGAGTTGTTCAAGAGCCTGGCGGGCAAGCATTCGCTGATGGTGGTGGAACACGACATGGGCTTCGTCGGCTCGATCGCCGACCACGTCACCGTGTTGCACCAGGGCAGCGTGCTGGCCGAAGGGTCGCTGGAACAGGTGCAGGACAATGAGCGGGTGATCGAGGTTTACCTCGGCCGCTAGACCATGGTCCATAGCCACTGCCCACTGTAGGAGCTGGCGAGTGAAACGAGGCTGCGATCTTTTGATCTTCCGGAGGTGCGACATGCAAAGATCAAAAGATCGCAGCCTCGTTTCACTCGACAGCTCCTACAAGAGCAGATGCAAGGCAAATCCAGTGATCCAGCAGATCCAGAGTGGGACCCGTGTCACACAGAAGGAATTTTGAACATGCTGCAAGTCGACAAGCTGCACCAGTACTACGGCGGTAGCCACATCCTGCGGGGCTTGACGTTTGAGGTGAAGGTCGGCGAAGTCACCTGCCTGCTCGGACGCAATGGCGTGGGCAAGACCACCCTGCTCAAATGCCTGATGGGTTTGCTGCCGGCCAAGGAAGGTGCGGTGAACTGGGAAGGCAAACCGATCACCACGTTCAAGCCGCACCAACGGGTGCATGCCGGCATCGCTTATGTGCCTCAGGGTCGGGAAATCTTTGGCCGACTGACCGTGGAAGAAAACCTGCTGATGGGCCTGTCGCGGTTTCCGGGCTCTGAAGCGAAGGAAGTCCCGGCGTTCATTTACGAGCTGTTCCCGGTGCTGCTGCAAATGAAGCAACGGCGCGGCGGTGACTTGTCCGGTGGACAGCAACAGCAACTGGCGATCGGCAGAGCACTGGCCAGCCGTCCACGGCTGCTGATTCTCGACGAACCCACCGAAGGCATCCAGCCGTCGGTGATCAAGGAAATCGGCGCGGTGATCAAGCAACTTGCAGCGCGCGGCGACATGGCGATTTTGCTGGTGGAGCAGTTCTACGATTTCGCCGCTGAGCTGGCCGATCAATACCTGGTGATGTCCCGGGGCGAGATCGTGCAGCAGGGTCGCGGTGAGAATATGGAAGCCGAAGGCGTCCGTGGACTGGTTACGATCTAACCTGCAGCCTCCTGACGATAATCAGAAATCATGAATTTACCTGCCCCCATCACGTTGTTCACCCCCAGTTGGCATGCCGAGCTCGAACTCGGCTACGCCCGTTTCGACGACAGCACACGCCCGGTGCAGCGCCGCCACAAAGGCCCGCTGCGGGTGCAGAAGCATTTGTACGCCGAAGGCCCCGAAGTGTGTCAGCACATCATCGTCCACCCGCCGGGCGGGATTGCCGGGGGTGATCGGCTGGACATCTCGGCCAGCGTCGGCACGCACGCCTGGGCGCAAATCACCAGCCCAGGCGCCGCCAAGTGGTATCGCGCGGCCGGGCCGGCTTATCAGAAACTCGACCTGCGCGTGGCCACCGGTGCTACGTTGGAGTGGCTGCCGCAAGAGACGATTATCTTCAGCGACGCTCAGGCGGAACTCAGCACCAGCATCGACCTTGAGGGCGATGCGCGGTTGTTCTACTGGGACGTGGTGGCCCTGGGACGCCCGGCCAGTGGCGAGCGCTTTGACCTCGGGCACTTTCAGGCGCAACTGGACATCCGCCGCGACGGCCAGTTGCTCTGGCACGAACGCCAGCGCATTGTCGGGAATGATGGCTTGCTGGATTCGCCAATAGGGCTGGATGGCCAACCGGTGTTTGCAACGTTGCTGGTGACGGGTGAAATCGATAGCGAATTGCTGGACAAGTGCCGCTCACTGCCCAATGACGTGCGCGGGGATCTGACGCAATTGCCGGGGCTTTTGGTTGCCCGATGCCTGGCCAGTGAAGCGCTGTTGGCACGTGGTTGGCTGATTGATGTGTGGCGGTTGCTACGCCCGGCGCTATTGGGCCGCGAAGCCATACCACCGCGAATCTGGAGTACCTGAACACGATCCCCTGTAGGAGCGAGGCTTGCCCGCGAAGAACGATAACGCGGTCTTCCCGTTAAACCGAGGCGCTCCCTTCGCGGGCAAGCCTCGCTCCTACAGGGGGAGTGAACTTTTTAACTGCCGATTATGGATTCCAAACGATGGACCTGACCCCACGCGAAAAAGACAAGCTGCTGATCTTCACCGCCGGCCTCGTGGCTGAGCGGCGTTTGGCTCGCGGCGTGAAGCTCAATTACCCGGAGGCCATGGCCTATATTTCCGCGGCGCTGCTCGAAGGCGCCCGTGACGGCCAGACCGTGGCCGAGCTGATGCATTACGGCACCACCCTGCTCAGCCGCGAACAAGTGATGCAAGGCATCCCGGAAATGATCCCGGAGATCCAGGTCGAAGCGACGTTTCCCGACGGCACCAAACTGGTCACCGTTCACCAACCGATCGCCTGAGGCCGCGCCATGACTTACCACATCCGCGATGCGCTGCTCGCCGACCTGCCAGCGATCCGCGACATCTACAACGACGCCGTCCTCAACACCACGGCGATCTGGAACGAACAGGCCGTGGACCTGGGCAACCGCCAAGCCTGGTTCAGCGCCCGGCAAGACCAGGGCTATCCGATCCTGGTGATCGTCGACGGCGATAACAGCGTACTCGGCTACGCTTCATTCGGTGACTGGCGCCCGTTCGATGGGTTCCGCCACACGGTCGAGCACTCGGTGTACGTGCGCAACGATCAGCGGGGCAATGGCCTCGGGCCGCAACTGATGGAAGCGCTGATCGAACGCGCCAAAGGCTGCAACAAACACGTGATGGTCGCCGCCATCGAAAGCGGTAACGGCGCCTCGATTCGGCTGCACGAGAGGGCCGGCTTCGTCGTCACCGGCCAAATGCCGCAGGTGGGCACCAAGTTCGGCCGCTGGCTGGATCTGACCTTCATGCAACTGATCCTCGACCCGGGCGCAATGCCACCCGGTCCCCACAAGGAGTGATACCCATGAACGCCGCCCAACTGCGCCGCGTCAATGTTGAAAGCTTTGCGCACTATCGTCAGGGTTTGATTGATTTGCTGCTCGACGCCGTCGGCTATGGCGCCAGTGTCGGGTTCATGGCGGACCTGGACGCGACTCAGGCCCGAGCCTATTTCGATGAAGTCCAGGAGAACCTGAACAAAGGCAACGTACTGCTGTGGGTGGTGGTCAAGGACGAACAGGTGCAGGCCAGCGTGCAACTGACGTTGTGCCAGAAAGCCAATGGGCTCAATCGCGCCGAAGTGCAGAAATTGCTGGTGCGTGAACACGCCCGTCGTCGCGGTCTGGGCCAACAGATGATGCATGCCCTTGAGCTTGCAGCCCGCCAACACAAACGCGGCATGCTCTACCTCGACACCGAGGCCGGCTCCCCCGCCGAAGACTTCTACAAGGCGATGGGCTACACCCGCGCCGGCGAAATCCCCGACTACGCCTGCGACCCGAACGGCCGCTACAAACCGACTGCCCTTTACTACAAGATTCTCCAAGGAGCCCATTGATGATTCCCGGTGAATACCAGATCCAGCCCGGCGACATCGAACTCAACGTTGGCCGCCGCACCCTCAGTTTGAAGGTGGCCAACAGCGGCGACCGGCCGATCCAGGTCGGCTCGCATTATCACTTCTTCGAAACCAACGACGCCCTGACCTTCGACCGCGCCGCCAGCCGCGGCATGCGCCTGAACATCCCCGCCGGCACCGCCGTGCGCTTCGAACCGGGGCAGAGCCGCGAGGTCGAGTTGGTGGACCTGGCCGGTCATCGTCGGGTGTTCGGGTTTGCCGGCAGGATCATGGGCGATCTCGATTAAAGATCAAAAGATCGCAGCCTCGCTTCGCTCGACAGCTCCTACAGGAAAACGCGATATACGGGGAACATGATCCCCCTGTAGGAGCTGTCGAGCGCAGCGAGGCTGCGATAGCGAGCGACGCGAGCGGTCTCAAACACAATTGAATCCCAAGGCAAGCGCATGAAAATCTCAAGACAAGCCTACGCCGATATGTTCGGCCCCACCGTCGGTGACAAGGTCCGTCTGGCCGACACCGAGTTGTGGATCGAAGTGGAACAGGACTTCACCACCTACGGCGAAGAAGTGAAATTCGGCGGCGGCAAAGTCATTCGCGACGGCCAGGGCCAAAGCCAGTTACTAGCCGCGGAAGTGGTCGACACACTGATCACCAACGCCTTGATCATAGACCACTGGGGCATCGTTAAAGCCGACGTCGGCCTCAAGGACGGGCGCATCGCGGCCATCGGCAAGGCCGGCAACCCGGACATCCAGCCCAACGTCACCATCGCCGTCGGTGCCAGCACCGAAGTGATCGCCGGTGAAGGCATGATCCTCACCGCTGGCGGCATCGACACCCATATCCACTTCATCTGCCCGCAGCAGATCGAAGAAGCGCTGATGAGCGGCGTCACCACCATGATCGGCGGCGGCACTGGCCCGGCCACCGGCACCAATGCCACCACGTGTACCTCCGGACCATGGCACCTGGCGCGCATGCTTCAGGCCGCCGATGCGTTCCCAATGAACATCGGCTTCACCGGCAAGGGCAACGCCAGCCTGCCGGAGCCGTTGATCGAACAGGTCAAGGCCGGCGCCATCGGCCTCAAGCTGCACGAAGACTGGGGCACCACCCCGGCGAGCATCGACAACTGCCTGAACGTGGCCGATCAGTACGACGTGCAGGTGGCGATCCATACCGACACCCTCAACGAGTCGGGCTTCGTCGAAACCACCCTCGCCGCCTTCAAGGGCCGCACCATCCACACCTACCACACCGAAGGTGCCGGTGGCGGCCATGCCCCGGACATCATCAAGGCCTGCGGTTTCGCCAACGTGCTGCCGAGTTCGACCAACCCGACCCGGCCGTTCACCCGCAACACCATCGACGAACACCTCGACATGCTGATGGTCTGCCACCACCTGGACCCGAGCATTGCCGAAGACGTGGCCTTCGCCGAAAGCCGCATTCGCCGGGAAACCATCGCCGCCGAAGATATCCTTCACGACCTCGGCGCCTTCTCGATGATCAGCTCCGACAGCCAGGCCATGGGTCGCGTCGGTGAAGTCATCACGCGCACCTGGCAGACCGCCGACAAAATGAAAAAGCAGCGCGGCCCGTTACCGGGTGATGGCGAAGGCAACGACAACTTCCGCGCCAAACGCTACATCGCCAAGTACACCATCAACCCGGCAATCACCCACGGCATCAGCCATGAAGTGGGCTCGGTGGAAGTGGGTAAATGGGCCGATCTGGTGCTCTGGCGCCCGGCGTTTTTTGGAGTCAAACCGACGCTGATTCTCAAGGGCGGTGCCATCGCGGCCAGCCTGATGGGCGACGCCAACGCTTCGATCCCGACACCGCAACCGGTGCACTACCGGCCGATGTTCGCCAGTTATGGTGGCTCTCTGCACGCCACCAGCCTGACGTTTATCAGCCAGACGGCGCAGGAAGCCGGTTTGCCCGAAGCCTTGGGTTTGAAGAAGAAAATCGCCGTGGTCAAAGGTTGTCGCGACGTGCAGAAAACCGACCTGATCCATAACGACTACCTGCCGCACATCGATGTCGATCCGCAGACCTATCAGGTCAAGGCCGACGGTGTATTGCTGTGGTGTGAACCGGCGGATGTATTGCCGATGGCGCAGCGATATTTCCTGTTCTGAATTTTCTCCAGAGGCGAGGAGACCGCGTTATCGTTCATCGCGGGCAAGCCCGCTCCCACAGGTGTCTGTTGTGAACACAATATTTGTGAATACCAACGATCCACTGTGGGAGCGGGCTTGCCCGCGATAGCGTCCTCAAGGGCAACACAAAAACACCAGAACGATTACTCGACCACCAGCCGCCCCAACCGCTGCTTGAGCATGCGGTTCTCGGCCCGCAGTTGCTGGACCTCTTCCAGCAGGTCCAGCGCCAGGGCGACGCCTTCCCATTCCAGCTCAAGGTCGCGCCGCAGCTTGGC
The DNA here is from genome assembly GCF_032424305.1 of Pseudomonas sp. JV414. Classification (NCBI taxonomy): domain Bacteria; kingdom Pseudomonadati; phylum Pseudomonadota; class Gammaproteobacteria; order Pseudomonadales; family Pseudomonadaceae; genus Pseudomonas; species Pseudomonas sp. JV414. The sequence continues at coordinate 119,380 of NZ_VYKC01000009.1, forward strand.
AGCGCGCTTGGCCAGCACCAGCTCGTAATCGGTGAAGCGCCAATCCTTGGGCAATGTTCCCTGAGGTTCGAGGATGCCGTGTTCGACGATCTCGATCACGTGCACGTCCGACAATTCGGTCGCCTCACAGAATTCTGCCAGGTCCAGTAGAACGATCACGGGGTCGCTCATGATTGGCTACTCCTTATCTCGAAATCAAAAGTTCTCTCGCGGATCGAAAGCGGCTTTTTTTGCCAGCTCCTCCCACAATTCTTTGACGTCATGGTCGAGTTTTTTCGGCATCACTGCCTTGAGCTGCACGAACAGGTAACCACGGTGACCGGCCTTGTGCAGCAGGCCGTGGCCCTTGGCACGCATGCGCTGGCCATTCTGGCTACCGGCAGGCACCTTGAGGTTGATCTTGCCGGTCAGGGTCGGCACCGCGACTTCGGTTCCCAGCGCCAGCTCCCACGGTGCCAGCGGCAAGGTGATGATCAGGTTCTCGCCTTCGACGTCGAATTTGGGGTGCGGCGCAAAACGGATGGTCAGGTACAGGTCACCATTGGCCCCGCCACCGATACCTGGCGCGCCCTGGCCCTTGAGGCGGATGCGCTCGCCGTCGGTCACGCCGGCGGGGATCTTCACGTTCAGGCTTTTGCTGGTGTTGCTGACATGCTGGCCGGCCGCGTTGTAATGCGGCACCTGGAAGCTGACCTTCTTCGATTCGGTCGAGAGGGTTTCTTCCAGAAAAACCGGTAATTCCATTTCCACGTCTTGCCCTCGACGCCCGGCGCTTCGGCCCGACCGTCCACCACCATCAAAACCCGGACCACGGTTGCCGAAGATCGAACTGAAAAAGTCCGAAAAATCGCCCGTGTCCTGACCACCACCACCGAAACCACCGCGGCTCTGCCATCCCGGCGGGCCTTGAAAGGGCTGACCGTGGTGACCGTATTTGCGCAAGTCGTCGTATTCGGCGCGCTTGTCGGCACTTTTCAGCGCTTCATAGGCTTCCGACGCATCCTTGAACTTGGACTCGGCGTCCTTTTCCTTGCTGACGTCGGGGTGGTACTTGCGCGCCAGCTTTCGATAGGCGGCCTTGATCGCCTTATCGTCCGCGGTCGGCTCCACACCGAGAATCTTGTAATAGTCTTTGAAGTCCATCGAGGGAATCACCATCCATTATCGAAATCGCGCAGCCAGGCACAGCATGCTCTTGTTTGCAGCGTTTGGATTGACCGATCTCAAGGTTGTGACCGGGCAGCGCATCAGAAGTTTATCGGCAGCAGGGCGCGGTTCTTGCAGTCGCCCCAGGGGTTGCCAAGTCTATGCAGGGAAGTTTGGGGGTGTTGGAGCATCTTTCAAGCGCTGATCGCTGCGATTTAACGGATAGTCGGCCTTCGAATCTTCGCCGCACTGACATACACTGCGCGGCCGTTTTTTAACCGGAACTTGAAAGACATGAAAAACGCATCTCCAGCCCGTGCCTGTGGTATCGACTTCGGCACGTCCAACTCCACCGTCGGCTGGCTGCGCCCCGGCATGGAAACGCTGATCGCGCTGGAGGACGACAAGATCACCCTGCCCTCGGTGGTCTTCTTCAATATGGAAGAACGCCGCCCGGTGTACGGCCGGCTGGCGCTGCACGAGTACCTGGAAGGCTACGAAGGCCGGCTGATGCGCTCGCTCAAGAGCCTGCTGGGTTCCAAACTGATCAAGCACGACACCAGCGTCCTCGGCACGGCGATGCCGTTCAAGGACCTGCTCGGGCTGTTCATCGGCCAGTTGAAAAAGCGTGCCGAAGCCGCTGCCGGTCGGGAATTCGAAGAAGTGGTGCTGGGCCGTCCGGTGTTCTTCGTCGATGACGATGAACTGGCCGACCAGGAAGCGGAAAACACTTTGGTGGATGTAGCCCGCGCCATCGGCTTCAAGGACGTCTCGTTCCAGTACGAACCGATTGCGGCGGCGTTCGACTATGAGTCGACCATCGAAAAAGAAGAGCTTGTCCTGATTGTCGACATCGGCGGTGGTACGTCGGACTTCTCGCTGGTGCGTCTGTCCCCCGAGCGCCGCAACCACGACAACCGCCACGACGACATCCTCGCCACCGGTGGCGTGCACATCGGCGGGACCGATTTCGACAAGCAGCTGAGCCTGCAAGGCCTGATGCCGCTGTTCGGCTACGGCAGCCGGATGAAGAGTGGCGCCTACATGCCGACCAGCCACCACATGAACCTGGCGACCTGGCACACCATCAACTCGGTGTACTCGCAGAAGTCGACCCTGGCCCTGGGCAGCATGCGTTACGACATCGAAGACACCGGCGGCATCGATCGCCTGTTCAAGCTGATCGACCAGCGCGCCGGGCATTGGCTGGCCATGGAAGTGGAAGAAACCAAGATCCAGCTGACCCACGCCGACAGCCGCCATGTGCCACTGGATCGTATCGAACCGGGTTTGAGCGTGGAACTGAGCCGGGCACTGTTCGAATCGGCCATCGACAACTTGCTGGAGCGGGTGCGCAACAGCGTGACCCAGTTGCTGAACGACGCCAATGTGCGGGTCGATCAGGTGGACACCGTGTTCTTCACTGGCGGTTCAAGCGGGATTCCGGCGCTGCGCAACAGCGTCTCGGCGATGTTGCCGAATGCGCGGCATGTGGAAGGGAACATCTTCGGCAGCATCGGCAGTGGGTTGGCGATCGAGGCGGCCAAGCGTTACGGCCCGATGGATTGACCTGAAACCCTGTGGCGAGGGGGCTTGCCCCCGTTGGACTGCGCAGCAGTCCCTTCTTTTGGGGATAAGGGGGGCCGCTTCGCGACCCAACGGGGGCAAGCCCCCTCGCCACAGTAGATCAACACCGGATCAAACCATCCCCACCTGCTTCAACTCACTCTTCAGATACGCATAATAAATCGGCCCCGCCACCACCCCCGGCAGGCCGAACGCGGCTTCGAACACCAGCATTGCCAGCAGCAACTCCCACGACTTGGCACTGATCTGCCCGCCGACGATGCGCGCGTTGAGGAAGTATTCGAGCTTGTGGATAACGATCAGATAACCCAACGCCGCCACCGCCACCCAGATCGACAGCGACAAGCCAACGATAGTGATCAAGGTGTTCGAGATCAGATTGCCGATCACCGGCAGCAAGCCGAGCAGGAAGGTCAGCACGATCAGGGTTTTGGTCAGCGGCAGTTTAATCCCGAACATCGGCAGGACCACCGCGAGGAAAATCCCGGTGAAGAAAGTGTTGAGCAGGGAAATCTTGATCTGGGCGAAAACGATGTTGCGAAACGCCTGGACCAACAGGTGCAAACGGTCGAACAGCGCCGCGGCCAAGGGCTTGCGCTTGGTCACATCCGGCGCTCGCTGCAAGGCAATGATCGCCCCCAGCACCATGCCGATCAGCAGCGTCACGAACATGTGCGCCGCGTCCTTGCCGACCAGTTGCAAGTCACTGAGGTGCTTGCTCATCCACTCGCCGATGGCCACCCGGAACTCGGCGGCACTGGCCGGCAGATAAGCGTCGATGAACGGCGGCAACTGCCCGCGCGCGCGGTCGACCACGACCATGAATTTGTCGAGGGAAGCGCCGGGGTTTTCCGCCTCGTGCAGTAGAAAACTGATCGCACCGGCAAAGATCAGCGCCAGCACGCTGACGACTAATGTCCCCAGCAACGCCACCGCCAGCCAGCGCGCACGGCGGCCTTCGATCAGCCGCTGCAATTGCGGCGTGAGCATGTTGACCAGTTCGAACACCAACAACCCGGCCAGCAGGCTGGGCAGCAATCGCAGAGGGAGCACCAGCAGCAAACCACCAAAAATGATGACCCAGCTGATGAGCAACAAGACCTGACGCTGAGAAAACGCTGACATACAGCCTCAAAACGAACGACGTAAAAGGATTGGCAGTCTGCCAGCGTTCCGGCGCCGAAGCGAGCGGATGACCTTCAAGCGGCGTCGCTCCGAAAAGATCGCAACCTGCGGCAGCTCCTACATAAGATCGCGTTCCCTGTAGGAGCTGCCGAAGGCTGCGATCTTTTGATCTTTATTTTTTCTTCAGACAATCGCTCATGAAGGTTTTGCGCGCATCACCCGTGAGGGCCTGGGTGGCGGCGGTGGCGTTGCAGGTCTTCATCTTTTCTTGTTGAGGGGTCATGGGCTTGGCGGCATCGGCGGCCGGCGCGGCTTTGAGGCAGGTGCTCATGAAGGCTTGGCGCTCGTCACCCTTGAGGCTTTTTGCGGTAGCGTCGGCATTGCAGGTGGTCATTTTGTTCTGTTGGGCAGTGGCGGCGAAACCTTGGGAGCAGAGCAGCAAACCGACCATCAACAACGGGGCACGCAACATCTTCATGGAGTGTTCTCCTTGTTGCCGCACCGATGGATGCGGCCTTGTTTCGGAGTGTAGACAAAGCCTGTTACACGTTCACCTGCTATCGAGGTGGCTGCGTCGATATTGCTCAGGCGTGCACCCGGCCTGACGCTGAAACATCGCGATGAATGCCGAGCCGGTGCTGTAGCCCATGTCGAAGGCGATTTCCTGAATGCTGCGCTGGCTATCGAGCGCTTCGATCGCCGCCAGAAACCGCAACCGCTGCCGCCACTCACCGAAACTCATGCCCAACTCGCGGACAAACTGCCGGGCCAACGTGCGTTCGCTGACGTGAATTTGCGCGGCCCAGTGCGCCAATGGCCGGTTGTCCCCAGGCTCGGTCTGCAAGGCTTCAAGGATTGCGAGCAGCCCGGTGCTGCTGGCGTAGGGTAAGTAACACTCATGCATCGGCGCCTGTTGCAGTTGGTCCACCAGCACTTGAGCCAGTCGCTGGTCTGCATCGTGCTCGGGAATTTTCACATCGCGGGCGGCGAAGTCTTTCAGGATCGCCTTGAGAATGTCGCTGATCGCCAGGGTGCAGGCCTGCTGCGGCAGATCGCGACACAGCGCCGGCGCGAGACAGACCGCGCGGTAGTTGATCGGCTGATTGCTATAGAAACTGTGCTCGGTCCCGGGCGGCACCCACACCGCGTACTGCGGCGGCGACATGAAGCGGCGGCTGCCGATTTCCATGTGCAAGACGCCATTGGCCGAATACTCGAGGGTGCCCCAAGGGTGATGGTGGACCGAGGCGTATTCGTGGGTGTTGAAGTCGGCATAACGGAAATAGACCGGGGCCGGCAGTTCGCTGAAATCCAGCAGATCGATGTGTTTGCTGCTCATGCTGTCCGGAATCAGAGGCAAGTTGTCTGGATCGCAGTATAGGCATTGATTCAGACAAGCGGATAATCACCCTTCATTAACGTTCTGGTTTTTCCCGATGCAATACGCTTACCCCCTGCTGGCCATTTTCATTTGGGCCGGCAACACCGTGATCAACAAACTCGCGGTCGGCGCGATCTTTCCCGCCGAAATCGGTTTCTACCGCTGGCTGCTGGCCGCAATGCTGTTCACGCCTTTCATGCTTAAACCGGTGATCGCCCACTGGTCGTTGATCCGCCCGAACCTTGGCAGGATTTTCATCCTTGGCGTGCTCGGCATGGCGGTTTATCAGAGCCTGGCCTACTTTGCTGCGACGCTGACTTCGGCCACCAACATGGGGATCATTTTGTCGCTGATGCCATTGATGTCGCTGGCCATGGCGATTGTCTGCCTCGGCCAACGCCTGACCGCCGGCGCACTGGCCGGCGCGGTGTTGTCGTTTGCGGGGGTTTTGGTGGTGGTGTCGTCCGGCAGCCTTGGCGCTTTGCTGGAACACGGGGTGAACCTGGGCGACGCGATGATGCTGATCGCCACGCTGGCGTATGCGATTTACAGCACCTTGCTGAAGAAATGGCAGCTGCGTTTGCCGCCGCTGGTGTTGTTGTATTTGCAGGTGTTGGTCGCGGTGGTGGTGCTGTTTCCGCTGTTCCTCGCCTCACCGAAAATCGGCCCGACCCTGCATAACATTCCGCTGGTGCTCTACGCCTGCCTGCTGGCCTCGATGCTTGCGCCGCTGGCGTGGATGCAGGCCGTGGTGCGCCTGGGGCCGAGCCGGACCACGCTGTTTTTCAATTTGCTGCCGTTGATTACTGCGCTGATTGCGGCGGTGGTGCTGCATGAACAGTTGGCGCTGTATCACTTGGTGGGTGGGGTGTTGACGCTGGGCGGGGTGATTTTGTCGGAGCGCTGGACCACGGTGCTGGGCCGAAAGGTCAGTGTTGCCTGATATGACGCTTTCGCGGGCAAGCCACGCTCCCACAGGTTTGGCGTCGTGCCTATTACGGGCGTCCGACACAAAACCTGTGGGAGCGTGGCTGCCCGCGAAGAACGATAACGCGGTCCCACTGCCGTTCACACACCGGCCGCCTTCAACCGCGCCGCATGCTCAACAAACAACCGCACCGGCTCTGCCCCCTTGCCCACCAGCCCCAGCGACTGGTTGACGATATCGAAGTGATCCATCGGGTATTCATCACCGATCACCGTCCCCAAATGCGAGCTGTAACGCCCGACCATCCCGTCGCAATGCCCCGCTTCACGCACAAAGGTCCTGGCAAACAACCGGCAACTGCGGTTTGTCCCGTCGAACAGATTGCACCCGCGATCGGTCTTGCCTGGCTGCAAGGTTCCGGACCAGGAGTAATAACGCACGCCATTGACCACTTCCGGACCATGCCCGCCCCAAGTGTCAGGCAGACCTTGTGGATAACGCTGATTGAACAGCGCCACGCCCGCCGTGGTCAGGGATTGGTGCGAAGCCGGGATATCCACCGGCAGTCTCGGCCCGCGATAGCCGGTTTCCAGCAGGCACATCAACGCGCTGATCAGCCACAGTAAAAAGCTCAGCAGCCGGCCCTTGGCGCTGTCAGCCGGATAATGGGTGTGCAGATGGTCCGCCAGCTCCGAGCCGTGATTCGGCCCGGCCACCGAGGTCACTGAAGCCACCTGGTCCGGGCGTTTTGCCGCGGCGTAACGGGCGGTCAGCGAGCCTTGGCTGTGGCCGATCAGGTTGACCTTCTCGGCACCGGTTTCGCGCAAAATTTCCTCGATGCGTGCCAGCAATTGCTCGCCGCGTACCTCGGTGGAGTTGAGCGGCGAGACCTGCACCGCAATCACGGTCGCCCCATCCCGGCGCAGCGCCGAAATGATTCCGTACCAATAGGGATAGAGCAACAGACGGATAAAACCGAGCATCCCCGGGACCAGCACCAAGGGGTAACGCGTGGCGGAACCTTGCGACATGGATAAACATCCTTGTGATCGGTGAGATGAAGCAAGGCCGGATGCAAGGCATCAGCCAAGCATCGCCACCCAAGATGACAACTCAACGACCAGTCTATGACATCGCCTACTTCAACCCCACCACACCCGCCACAATCAGCCCGACCGACACCAGCTTGAGCGCTGTCAGGCTTTCGCCGAGCAGCGCAAAGCCGAGAAACACCGTGCCCAGTGAACCGATGGCGGTCCAGATCGGGTAGGCGATGCTCACTGGCAATTCGCGCATGGCCAGGGTCAGGAAGTAAATCCCGCCTACCGCGGCCACCACCGTAATGACTGACGGCCAGAGCCGGGTGAAGCCTTCGGCGTACTTCATGCCCATGGCGAAGGTGACCTCGAACCCGGCAGCGATCAGCAGGAACAACCAGGCCATCTAGAACTCCCTGGCCAGCGCCAGCAGACGCTGCTCGGCCTCGGCCACGGACACCTGGAAGGTGCGTTCGGCGGACTCCTCGCCCTCGGCGGCGACCACCGTGACATCGGTGATGCCAATAAACCCCAGCGCCGTGCGCAGCAACGGATCGGCATGGTTCATCGCTTCAAGTTCACCGCCGGGGCCGAAACCAAAACCGCCGCGACTGGTGACGATCAACGCCTTCTTGCCCTGCACCAGCGGCTCGTACTGAGCGACGCCGTTGTCCAGGGTGTGATTGAACGTCAGCCCGAGCCGCACAATCTGGTCGATCCAGGCCTTGAGGCCGCTGGGCACGCTGAAGTTGTACATCGGTGTGGAAATCACCAACAGATCATGGCCGAGCAACTCCCCCACCAATTCATCGCTGAGTGCCAGGTCGGCCTGCATCGACAGTGGTCGCGCTTCGGGTTCCGGATGAAAAGCGGCCGCCACAAACGCTTCGTTGACAGCTGGAATCAACGCCCGACCGACTTCACGGCGGGTCAGTTGCGACTGCGGGTTGCGGCCCTGCCAGGCGCAAAGAAACACCTCGGCCAAACGCCGCGAATGTGATCGGTCGCCACGGGGGCTGGCGTGAATGGCAAGAATTCTACTCATCTGAATCTCCTTGAAGGGTTAAACTGAAACGGCTTGTGCTTGCAGCTTGAAGCGTGGAACCGCCGCTCTTCAAATGAACAGAAATCAGTCTGGATGAATCTATTTCATCCATGGAGTTTTAAATGTTTGCTTCGTTGCCGCTGACCGCCCTGCGCGCCTTCGAATCTGCCTCGCGCCTGTTGAGTTTCAAGGCCGCCGCCGAAGAGCTCTCCGTGACGCCGACGGCGGTTTCCCATCAGATCCGCTCCTTGGAAAACTGGCTCGGCGTGCCGTTGTTCGAACGACTGCCCCGGCAGGTGCGCCTGACCGAATGCGGCGAACGGCTGTTCCGCAGCCTGCACGGCGCCCTGCTGGAAGTGGCGCAAAGCGTCGATACCTTGCGCCCGCAACGCAGCGGCACGAACCTGACGATTTCCACCACAGCCGCGTTCGCAGCCCTTTGGCTGGTGCCTCGGCTGGGACGTTTTTACGCCCGCCATCCGAACATCAGCCTGCGCCTGGACACTCACTGTGAAGTCATCGATTTGCATCAGGACGCCAGCGTCGATCTGGTGGTGCGTTACAGCCTCGACGATTACCCGAACCTGTATGGCCTGTGCCTGTTCGACGAATCCTTCGGGGTCTATGGCTCGCCCGAACAAGTGACTCTGGCAGCCAGTCGGGTACCGACGCTGATTAGCGTGCGCTGGCACAACTCCAAGTTGTACGCACACGGCTGGGAGGCCTGGTGCGCGCAGTCCGGTGAAACCTGGTTAACCGAACAACCAGCGGTGCGTGAATACGACGAAGAGCATTACGCCCTGCAAGCCGCCATCGCCGGGCAAGGCCTGGTGCTGGCGAGCAATATTTTGGTGTCGGAGAGTGTGGCCAGCGGCTTGCTACTGCCCTATCGGGGGGACATTCAGGTCGACGGGGCCGGATACAGCGCGCTGTGCGTACCGGGCCGTGAACGGCATCCGCCGGTGCGGGCGTTTTTTGCGTGGTTGCAGGAGGAGGCTCGATTGTCGGGTCTATTGCCAAGATCGCAGCCTGCGGCAGCTCCTACGGGAGAACGCATTCCTCTGTAGGAGCTGGCGAGACCTGAAAGCAAAGATCGCAGCCTTCGGCAGCTCCTACAGGGGATAGCGTTTATCCGCGAAATCGCGGCGAACACCACATTTGTAGGAGCTGCCGCAGGCTGCGATCTTTTGATCTACCGGGTGGGTTTGACCGTCACCGGCGCCTTGCCCGCCTTCATCTGCTCCAGCAACGGCGCACACTGATTCGGCTCACCACCGCTGGGCGCTATCAATGCCAGCAAGCCCGCCGCTGGCGCGGCGATCACACCCAGTGCAACCATCCCGGCCCCACGAAGCATCAACGGCACCGGTTTCACGCCCGCATCCGGCTTGATGAACTTGCCCCGCACATACAGCGGCGAACGTAGCGAAATCAAGCGCCAGCCCTTGGATTCCGGAGAAATGGTCAGGTCCAGTTGCTCGGTCGCCATGTTCGCCGTGCCGTCGACGTAGACGATCGCGGTCTCGGTATCGAAAACGAACAGCCGCGTGGTTGCCAGACCGGCCTTGATCTCGAAATCGGCCGCCGCGCAATTGATCTTCACTTCCCGGTCACCAAAGATCTTGCCCACTACATAGTTGCCGACATTGAGCCCCGCCAGCTCCATCAACTCACGGCTGATAGCGCCGTCATTGATCAGCATCTTCAAATTGCCATCGGCAGTGCCCAGCAGCTTGGCTACCGAGTTGCCCCGACCGACAAGATCGGCGTCGCCATTAAGCTCACCGAAACTGGTTTTCATCCGCTCCAGGGTGGGGAACAACTGCTTGAGCTTGAACTTACGCGCGGTCAGTTTGGCCCGGCCTTCCAAAGGCTCGGTGCGCCCGTCCAGACGAATCTGCGCATCCAGATTGCCGCCAGCCACGCCGAAACGCAGGGGTTCGAGGCTGAGCACGCCATCGGTCAGTACCACATGGGTGTAGAGATCGTTGAACGGCAGTTTTGCGCTGTGGACGATGCGTTTGCCGGTGAATTCCACATCTGCGTCCATGTCGCGCCAGCGTTCAGTCCTGAACTCCTCGACCGGCAGCAGCTTGTCCGCCGGCTGCTTGCTTTCACCGCCGCGATCCTTTTGCTTGGCGTTGGAATCGGCACCGATCAATGGGGCCAGGTCGGTAAACAGCAGTTGATTGGACTCCAGCGCCCCGCTGAGCTTGGGCCTCGGCTGGCTCGCCACGTAGGTCAGGTTGCCATGAATGTCACTCTGGCCGATGGTGCCGTTGAACGCCTCATAGCGGTACACCGCCCCGCCCGGCTCATTCAACTTGGCAACCAAGTGCCCGTCGGTGGCGTAAGGCGGAGTATCCGGCAGGGTTACGCCGATCAGCGGATAGAGATTACCCAGGCTGGCACCGGCCAGTTTCAGGCGCAGATCCAGGGCGCCGAGGTTCAATGGATCGGTGAGCGTGCCGGCCATCTCGACGCTGGTGTCGGCGATCTTCATTTGCGCCTGAAGCGGAAACGGCTTGGAGGCGTCCTGTAAAGCCAGCAAACCGCCGGTCTTGCCCTCGCCCGCGAGATTCTGACCGTGGTATTGGCCTTTGACCTTCAATGCGAAGGCGTAATCCTGTGGCGAGCCACCCTTTTCAACCGCTTTTTTTGCCGCTTTGCCTCCGACAATGTCGCTGAACGGAATCGGTTTGCCCAACGGATCGATGAGCAGATCAAGCTGAGTCTTCAGCTTCTGATCGTCGAGCGTGACGTGTCCCTTGTCGAAGCCGATGGCACCGATGTCCAGCGCCCAGTTCGAAGGCTCGGCATTCGGGTCTTTGGGGTCGAACTTGAATGTCCAGTTGGCGCGGCCGTCGGCCAGACGCTGCAGGTCGGCATTGGGCTCGCTCAGGTCGATACGCGGGATCACCACCCGCTGCGCCAGCAAGGCCAGCGGCGAAATGCGCAGCTCGACGCGTTTGAGGGTGGCCATCTGCGGTTGTTTCGACCAGTCCGGGTTGCCCAGGCTCAAATCCTCAGCCACCACATGCGGCCATGGCACCCAGGCCCGCCAGCCGCCCTCGTCAGGCTCGCGCTGCCAGATCACCGCAAGGTTGCCATTGATGGCGAACGGACGATGCAGTTCTTCGGACACTTTGGCGTTCAGGGGCGGTTTGATCCGGTTCCAATCGAAGAACGCGATGATCAGCACCAGGACGGCCAGCAGGACAACGAGGCTGGCGAAGGTCCAGGCAAGAATTTTACGAGTGCGCGTCATTGCACAGGGCTCCTGAATACGACTGAGCGCCCCGACAGCGACGCACTGATGAAACGTTAGGCCAGAACTGGCCTGCCATGAAATCTAGGACTGGGAAATGGCACGCAGGTTTAACCGAATAGGCACTTAACACTCAAATAATCGGCCGGGGACACCCTGCTCCCTCATCCGGCGTTACCGCACCCGCACTTTTGCGAGGCGAGAACGGGTCGAAAATACCCACCTCAGTGCAAAAAAGCTCGCCGGAAACGCCCGTTCTAGAGCGCTGCGGCCGAACAATCAATTCTGTTGATTATTACCATTGCGTTTATGAACTTTTGTATCGACTTATCGAGAGTAGCATTGCCCTCGTACCCACTTTATCGCCCTCCCAAGGAGCAACCCATCATGAAACGCGAATTACTGCTTAGCCTGACCCTCTCGATGTTAGCCAGCACCGCTTTTGCTTTGCCGGCCGCTGATCAGGCCACTCCACAAGTCAAAGACAGCCACTCGGTGTTCAGCCAGACCGTTGCCGCTGACGGTTCCGATCGCACTCCACAAGGTCAGACCCTGGCCGAAGGTGGCAATGATCGCCTGAAAGAAAAAGGCCTGATCACTCAAGATGGCTCGGATCGTACCCCACAAGGTCAGACGCTTGCCGCTGACGGTTCCGACCGTACTCCACAAGGTCAAACCCTGGCCGCTGACGGTTCCGATCGCACTCCACAAGGTCAAACCCTGGCTGCCGACGGCTCCGACCGCACTCCACAAGGCCAGACCCTGGCTGCCGACGGCTCCGACCGCACTCCACAAGGCCAAACCCTTGCTGAAGGTGGTTCCGATCGCACTCCACAAGGCCAGACCCTTGCTGAAGGTGGTGGTGACCGTGTAATCGAACGCAACAGCGCTGTGAGCTAAGCCCATGGCGGCCCCGAAAAAAAGCCCAATCCCCGGATTGGGCTTTTGACTTCATAAAAGCTGCATTTCCCCGCGTGATCCCCCGATAGTCGTTCGACGCCAGCGAAGCCGATTTGCTAGAGTGCGCCGCTGTCCCTGTCCAGAAAACACCTTTGCGATGCTGCCCCGCGCCGAACAGAAACAACAGACCCGCAACGCCCTGATGGACGCTGCCCGCCACTTGATGGAAAGCGGCCGAGGATTCGGCAGCCTGAGCCTGCGCGAAGTGAGCCGAACCGCCGGGATCGTCCCCACCGGTTTCTACCGGCATTTCGCCGACATGGATGAATTGGGCCTGGTGCTCGTGAGCGAAGTCGGTCAGACCTTCCGTGAAACCATCCGCCTGGTGCGCCATAACGAGTTCGTCATGGGCGGCATCATCGACGCCTCGGTGCGGATCTTTCTCGACGTGGTCACGGCCAATCGCTCGCAGTTCCTGTTTCTTGCCCGCGAACAGTACGGCGGCTCGCTGCCGGTGCGCCAAGCCATTGGCCGCTTGCGCGAAGACATCAGCTCGGACTTGGCGGCGGACTTGTCGCTGATGCCGAAACTGCAGCATCTGGACATCGCGGGGCTGGGTGTCATGGCTGATCTGATCGTCAAGAGCGTGTTCGCGACCCTGCCGGACATTATTGATCCACCGGCGCAAGCGTTGCCGGAGCATTTGACGCCACAGGCGAAGATTACTCAGCAGTTGCGCTTCATCTTTATCGGACTGAAGCATTGGCAGGGACTCGGCAGTACCGAGTGACCTGTTAAAAGATCGCAGCCTTCGGCAGCTCCTACGTGGATCGCATTTCCCTGTAGGAGCTGCCGAAGGCTGCGATCTTTTTTATGCGCCGCAAATCGGTGCAGCAAATCCTGTCACGCACCAAGTTGCGGCAACATCCAGCATCGCCTACCAAGTACCGACAGGCATTTCCTACGCCTCCCCCGATTGGCAAGCCCCTTGCTCTAGCCCTGAGCATTGTCCATTGCTGGAAGCCTTCCGATGCTGGTGATTCATCGCAGAATCGACCCTCAACCCGTCTGGGCCGCCGAGTTGCACCTGACTTTCGAAGCCCGGAGCAAAAGCCGTTTGCGCTGTTTCAGTGCCGAAGGTGAGGACGTCGGGTTATTTTTGGAGCGCGGTCAGCCGCCGCTGTATGACGGCGAATGCCTGCAAGCCGAAGACGGGCGCGTCGTTCGCGTCTGCGCTCGCCCCGAACAACTGCTGCACGTCACCTGCGCCAACGCCTTCGAACTGACCCGCGCCGCCTATCACCTGGGCAACCGCCATGTGGCCTTGCAAGTCGGTGATGGCTGGCTGCGCCTGCTCGACGATTACGTGCTCAAGGCCATGCTCGAACAGCTTGATGCCAAGGTCGAGAACATCGAAGCGCCGTTCCAGCCGGAACACGGTGCTTACGGCGGCGGTCATCACCACTCGCGCCATGGCGATGAGGATTTCAACTACCCGCCGAAACTGCACCAGTTCGGCGTGCGTTTATGAATCCAGCCTGGGCACTGCTGCGTCTGGCCAGCCCGCAGCTGCCGATTGGCGGATACAGCTATTCCCAGGGTTTGGAGATGGCTGTGGATAACGGCCGCGTGAACGATCCCGACAGCGCGCGGCGCTGGATCAGCGATCAGTTGCTGCTCAATCTCGCGCGTTTCGACGCGCCGCTACTGCTCGCCCATTGCACCGCTGCGGCTGAAGAAAACTGGGCCGAACTGCTGCAACGCTGTGAAGAGCATCGCGCCAGCCGGGAAACCCGTGAGCTGCATCAGGAAAGTCGGCAGATGGGTTATTCGTTGAAGCAACTGCTCAACGGTTTACCGGAACTGGATGCGCCGGCCCGGGCCTTTCTCGACCAATGCCCTGAACCACACCTGGCCCTTGGCTGGGCGCTGGCGGCCCGCGCCTGGCAGATCAACCCACAAGATGCGCTGGCCGCCTGGCTCTGGAGCTGGCTGGAAAACCAATTGGCGGTGCTGATGAAAACCCTGCCCCTGGGCCAGCAAGCCGCCCAGCGCCTGACCAGCGAACTGCTGCCGCTGCTGCAACAGGCGCAGCAAGACGCCACCCGAATCAACCCCGAACACTCTGGCAGCGCCGCTTTCGGCCTGTCCCTGGCGTGTATGGCCCATGAGCGCCAGTACAGCCGTCTGTTCCGTTCCTAGGGCCTTTTATTTTGGAGAATCACATGAACACACAACCCCTGCGCGTCGGCATCGGCGGCCCGGTCGGTTCCGGCAAAACCGCCCTGACCCTGGCCCTGTGTCTGGCCCTGCGCGACCGTTACAACCTCGCCGTCGTGACCAACGACATCTACACCCGCGAAGACGCCGACTTTCTGGTACGCAACGAAGCCCTGGCGCCCGAGCGGATCATCGGCGTGGAAACCGGCGGCTGCCCGCACACGGCGATTCGCGAAGACGCCTCGATCAACCTCGAAGCCGTGGATCAACTGAACCGGCGCTTCCCAGGGCTGGACCTGATCCTAGTGGAGTCCGGTGGCGACAACCTCTCGGCGACCTTCAGCCCGGAACTGTCGGACCTGACCATCTATGTGATCGACGTTTCGGCCGGCGACAAGCTCCCGCGCAAAGGCGGGCCGGGGATCTGCAAATCCGATTTGCTGGTGATCAACAAGATCGACCTCGCGCCGCTGGTAGGCGCCTCGCTAGAGATGATGGACAGCGACACCCAACGCATGCGCAACGGCAAACCGTTTGTTTTCAGCAACCAGAAAACCGGTCAGGGCCTGGAAGCAATCATCGCCTTCATCGAACGCCAGGGCTTACTGACTGCGGCCTGATCACACTTATCAACAAGGAAGCTTATCCATGACACTGAAACGCATTCTGGGCGCCATGGCCCTGCTGCTGACCCCGGCCATCGCGTTCGCTCACCCGGGCCACGGCGACAATGGCTTGATGGCCGGCATCAGCCACCCGATCGGCGGCCTCGATCATTTGCTGGCAATGGTTGCCGTGGGCTTGTGGGCCGCGCAGCAGAAAGGCGCCGCGCGTTGGGCGCTGCCGTGCACGTTCGTGGGCACGATGCTGATCGGCGGCCTGCTGGGTTTTGAAGGGCTGAACCTGCCGGCGCTGGAAAGCGGGATTGCTGCCTCGGTATTGGCGTTAGGCCTGGCGGTGGCTTTGGCGGTGCGTCCGCCGTTGAGCCTGGCGGTGGGTGCGACCGCATTGTTCGCGCTGTTTCATGGCGTGGCGCATGGTCTGGAGTTGCCGGATATGACGAGCCCTTGGGCGTATGCGGCTGGGTTTGTGGTGGCGACGGCGGCGTTGCATGCAGCGGGTTATGCGGTGGTTCGCGTGCTGCCTCAAGCGGCAGCACCACTGGTTCGGCTGGCGGGTGCGGCTTCGGCGACGACTGGGGTGTGGTTGCTGGCGGGTTGATTTCTTTATCGTCAGTTATGGCCTCTTCGCGGGCAAGCCTCGCTCCTACAGGAATTGTGTTGGTCGCGGTGCGCGGACAACAAATAACCTGTAGGAGCGAGGCTTGCCCGCGAAGGCGGCCTGACAGACACCGCCTCTCTCAAGCCTGCCTCTCTGCTACCATGTCGCGCAATCGCCCCTGCCGTGACGACGCCAGCCAATGCCCTCTGTTTCCCGCTCTGCTTCCCAGCCTGAATTGACCGCCCTGTTCGCCTCGGTGCAACAGCACTTCCAGGACGTGATCGTGCCGCTCTGGCAAGGCCCCGGCTGGAACGCCGACATGGCATTGCCGTATGAAGCGCTGGACGCCGAGCATCAGCCGCTGCCACCGCAGCGCTACCGGGCCATGGCTTGCGCGCGGCAGCTGTACCTGTTTTCCAGCCTGATCGGCCAAGTGCCTGAGGCCGAAGAACGGGCGGCGGCACTGTTCCGCTCCTTGCAACAGCATTTCCACGATGCCGAGCATGGCGGCTGGTTCTACAGCATCGACCCGCAAGGTGCGCCGCTGGATCAACGCAAAGACCTCTACACCCACGCTTTCATCCTGTTCGCCTGCGCCCATTACTGGGACAAGGTTCGCGAACCGCTGGTGGAGTCGGTGCTCAACGCCACGCTGGAAGTGTTGGCACAGCGCTTCGCCACAGGCGACGGCCTGTACGAAGCCAGCCTGGACCGTGATTGGTCCGCGCTCAACTCCGGGCCGCTGCAGAATCCATTGATGCATTTGGCCGAAGCCTTCCTCGCCATCCTTTCGGTGCGCGAGGACGTTGCTGTGCAGAGCGCGCTTCTCAAGTTATGCACAGCCATGCAGAAGCGCTTCATCGATCCGCAGCACGCGGTATTGATGGAAAAGCCGCTGGGCGCTGTGGATAACTGGTTCGAGCCTGGCCATCAGTTCGAATGGTATTTCCTGCTGGAGTCCTCACCCTTGCTGCGCGGCTCCAAACTGCATGCGTCGCTGGACCGCGCCTTTACGTTTACCGAGCAACTGGGCGTGGATCAGCAGACCGGGGCTGTGCGCGCGATGCTGGAACTGGACGACCACCCTCGTGATGCGACCCAACGCATCTGGGCCCAGGCTGAATACCTGCGAGCCCTGACCTTGCGCCCAGGCAGCGAAGCCTCTGTGCAGCGCCAATTGCAGGCGCTGCAACAGCGCTTTTTGCATGCGGGGGGCTGGTATGAGTGTCGCGATGAACATGGCGAAGTAAGCCGCAAGGACATGCCTTCGACCACGCCTTATCACTTGGCGACCTGTTATCGCGGGTTGGTCAAATATTTGCGCTGACTGGGCGATTGCTTTCGCGGGCAAGCCTCGCTCCTACAGGTCATGTGTCGTTCGCAGAATCGTGATTCAACACAAAACCCGTAGGAGCGAGGCTTGCCCGCGAATAGCCGTTACTCGGTCTCAGGCCTTGGCATTACGCTCAATGGCAAACCCGCTCCAGGTCTGGCTCACCGGCATCAGCTCGAGGCTGTTGATGTTGATATGGGCCGGTGCGTTGAGCACCCAGAAAATGGTTTCGGCGATGTCTTGCGGCTGGATCGGCTCGGCGCCGGCGTAAGTGGCGTTGTAACGCTCCTGGTCACCGGCGAAACGCACCAGCGAGAACTCGCTCTCACACAGGCCCGGTTCGATGTTGCTGACCCGCACGCCCGTACCTTGCAGGTCGCAACGCAGGTTCAGGGAGAACTGTTTGACGAACGCCTTGCTCGCGCCATACACGTGGCTGCCCGGGTACGGGTAGTTGCCGGCGATGGAACCGAGGTTGACGATGCCGGCGCCACGACCGTGAGCGATCAAACGCGGCAACAACAGGCGAGTGCTGTACATCAGGCCTTTGATGTTGGTGTCGACCATGGTGTCCCAATCATCAAGATCGCACTTGGGAGCCGGATCCACGCCCAAGGCCAGGCCGGCGTTGTTGATCAGCCCGCGCAACTTGGCAAAGGACGGCGGCAGGTTGGCAATCGCCTCCTCCATGGCCTTGCGATCCCGTACGTCGAGCACCAGCCCATGGACCTCGGTCTGCTTCGACAACTCGGCGCACAGGGCATTGAGGCGCTCTTCACGACGACCTGTCAGCACCAGTTTCCAGCCGGCTTCGGCAAAACGACGGGCGCAGGCTTCACCAAAACCGGAGGTCGCGCCGGTAATAAACAGGGTGTTGGACATCGTGTTCTCCTTGCTTCGGCTGATCGACAGCCCTTGGAATAGAAAATCAGTTGCCAGCATGCCCGGCCTTGTCCACAGCGGCAACCATCGCAAAAACCGTACAAAAAACAATCAACACTGGCAACGCCATATGGGCTGTGGCTTGCAGCCATGTACGCGCACCTTATCCACAGGCCGGTCCACAGTTTCCGGGGGCAAGTGCAAAAGCTGCAAGCCGCTGTCCACAAGGCTTTGCGGGCAGATTAGAAAGTTTTTTGCTTGACCCTCAGGTGCCTGCTGTGTAACCCCGGGCAATTTGCACGACCGAGCGGTCAAACCGACGATGGCGCCAAGCCAGTAACCACGGCCCTCAGCCGACTCTTTCCAGAGTTTAACCACAGACTTATCCACAGGCTTGTCCACCTCGATTCATAGCGTGTTTACCTCTAACAAAAAGGTTGACAAAGCCGGCTCGATGTCCAGCAAAAACACCTGATCAAAAAACAACCACGTCGCTACAAGCCACGGATTCAAAGGCTTTCAGCCAGCTACTCCCACGTTATTCACAGCCAGCTCCACAGCAAACGGGGACAAGTCAAAACCGTGACAAAACAGCAATTTGCAGCGGCTTTATGTCGCGCTTTGAGAGGTCGTGAATATTGTTTTCCACAATTTCCCTTTACCTCAAAGCACCGTCCCGTGTAGGAGCTGCCGAAGGCTGCGATCTTTTCCACAGACACCTCAAAGCAAGATCAAAAGATCGCAGCCTTCGGCAGCTCCTACGGGAGATTCTGTGGGCAAAAAAAACGCCCTGACGTTGAGTGCGTCAGGGCGTTTTTTGGGGCTCTTCGGTTTAGTGCCCGCCGAGGTAGGCGTTGCGCACCTCATCGTTCACCAGCAGCTCCTTACCGGTGCCGCTGAGGCGGATCTGGCCGTTGACCATCACGTACGCCCGGTCCGACAGTTTGAGGGCGTGGTTGGCGTTCTGCTCCACCAGGAAGATGGTCATACCGGTGCTGGCCAGTTCCCGCAGGGTCGCGAAGATCTGTTTCACCACAATCGGCGCCAGACCCAGGCTCGGCTCATCGAGCAGCAACAGCTTTGGTCGACTCATGAGCGCCCGGGCGATGGCGAGCATTTGTTGCTCGCCACCCGACATGGTCATGGCGCGTTGGGTACGCCGCTCTTCAAGCCGTGGAAACAACTCGAACATGCGCTGCATGTCTTCCTTGGCGTACTTGTCACCGATTGGAATCGTACCCATCAACAGGTTTTCCTCGACGGTCATGTCAGGGAACACCCGCCGGCCTTCCGGCGATTGAGCAATACCGTTGGACGCAATGTAGTGGGATGACTTGTGCGTGATATCCACACCCTGATAGATGATTTGCCCGTCAGCGGCCCGAGGCTGGCCGAAGATCGACATCAGCAGGGTCGATTTGCCGGCGCCGTTGGAGCCGATCAGGCTGACGGTTTCACCTTCATTGATGTGCAACGAGACTTTCTTCAGGGCCTGGATCGGCCCGTAGAACACGTCCAGTTCCTTGAGTTCGAGGATGGGTGCACTCATACCACTTCCTCTTCTTCAGCGCCCAGGTAGGCGGCAATCACTTTCGGGTCGTGTCGAATCGCTTCAGGCCCGCCCTCGGCGATGACAACGCCGTGGTCCAATACAACGATGTGGTCGGAAATACTCATTACCATGCCCATGTCGTGTTCGATCAGCACCACGGTCAGATCGTGCTCGTCGCGCAGCAGCCGGATCATCGCACTCAGTGCTTCGGTTTCCTGAGGGTTGAGGCCAGCGGCCGGTTCGTCGAGGCAGATGATCTGCGGCCGGGTACACATGGCCCGGGCGATTTCCAGACGGCGTTGCTGACCGTAGGACAGTTCACCGGCCAGGCGGTTGGCGCAGTCCACCAGATCCACCACTTCCAGCCAGTAGAAGGCGTGGTCCAGTGCATCGCTTTCAGCCTTGCGATAGCCCTTGGTGTTGAGGATGCCCGAAAGCAGGTTGCGGTTGACCCACATGTGTTGGGCCACCAGCAGGTTTTCCAGCACCGACATTTCCTTGAACAGGCGAATGTTCTGGAAAGTCCGCGCCAGACCGGCACGGTTGATCAGGTGCGTGCCACCGAACATCTTGTAGTGGAGCCGGCTGACGAAGCTTTTCGGCGAAACGAAATCAACGGCCTTGAACGGTTCCCCGAGCATTTTGATGACATCGGTTTTCACACCATGGGCATTGAGTTCGATGTGCCCGCCGGACGCTTTGTAGAATCCGGTCAGGCAGTTGAACACCGTGGTCTTGCCCGCGCCGTTGGGACCGATCAACGCGAAAATCGAGTTGCGTTTGACTTGCAGGCTCACGTTATTCAGCGCTTTGATGCCGCCAAAGTGCATCATCAGATTTTCGACCGAGAGAACGATTTCTTCGCTCATGGCGCCACTCCTTTACGCGGGGTCACACCGGTGCGGCTGATCCGGATCAGGCCGCGCGGTCGCCAGA
The DNA here is from genome assembly GCF_032424305.1 of Pseudomonas sp. JV414. Lineage (NCBI taxonomy): Bacteria > Pseudomonadati > Pseudomonadota > Gammaproteobacteria > Pseudomonadales > Pseudomonadaceae > Pseudomonas > Pseudomonas sp. JV414. The sequence continues at coordinate 139,941 of NZ_VYKC01000009.1, forward strand.
TCATCATCAACACCATCAGGATGCCGAACAGCAGCACGCGATATTCAGCGAAGCCGCGCAGCAGTTCCGGGGCAACAGTCAGCACGAACGCCGCAATCACCACGCCGATGGTCGAGCCCATGCCGCCGAGTACCACGATGGCGAGGATCAGTGCCGATTCAAAGAAAGTGAACGAGGTCGGGTTAACGAAACCCTGATAAGTGGCGAAGAACACGCCCGCCAGACCGGCAGTCGATGCACCGATGGTGAACGCCGACAGCTTGACCAGTACGTGATTCAGGCCCATGGAACGGCAGGCGATTTCGTCTTCACGCAAGGCTTCCCACGCGCGACCGACTGGCATGCGAGTCAAGCGGTGCTTGATGTACAGCACGGCCAGAACCACCAGGAACAACACCGCGTATATGAAGTAGTACTTCACGTCCGGGTTATAGGCGATGCCGAAGAACTCATGAAACGGGACTCCGCCCTCCTTCGCTCGTTTGCCGAACTCAAGGCCGAAGAACGTCGGCAACGGAGCCGCCATACCGTTCGGACCGCCAGTCAGGGACAGCCAGTTATTGAGGATCAACCGGATGATTTCACCGAATCCCAGAGTCACGATCGCCAGATAGTCACCGTGCAGGCGCAGCACCGGGAAACCCAGGATGCAACCGGCCAACCCGGCAGTGATTGCCGCCAGCGGCAGCACCGTCCAGAAGCCCAGCCCCAGGTATTGATAACCGAGCGCCAGCCCATAGGCACCGATGGCGTAGAACGCCACATAACCCAGGTCGAGCAGGCCGGCCAGGCCGACCACGATGTTCAGCCCCAGGCCCAGCAGAACGTAGATCAGCCCGAGGATGACCACGCCCAGCAGATAGGAGTTGGAGAAAAACGGGAACACCACGGCGATGACGATCATCACCGGGATAATCCAGCGCAAGCGGGATTTGTAATCAGGCGGCAGTACATGGACCCCGGAGCCGGTACTTTCAAAGCCTTCAAGAATTCTCAGGCCCTTGGGGGTTTGCAGGAACAGGCTCAAGGCAAAGCGGCCGGCCATGACGATGGCGACAATCCATGCCACCCGGGTCGCTTCCAGGTTGAAGCCGTAGCCGTCGAGGACTACGCCGACAATCGGGCCGAACACAATCAGGGCCACCAGACCGGCAAGAATCGCGTCAACCAGGCTTCTTTTGAGATCAATGGTTTTTTTAGTGGTTGAAGACATCGCTTACACCTTCGACACAAGAGGACGGCCGAGCAGGCCTTGGGGCCGAAAGACCAGAACGAGAACGAGCAGCGAGAAGCTGAAAACGTCTTTGTAGTCCGAGTTGACCAATCCGGAGAACAGCGACTCGGAAATCCCGAGAATGATCCCGCCAAGCATCGCCCCAGGCAGCGAACCGATCCCACCGAGCACCGCGGCGGTGAACGCCTTGATGCCAATGATGAAGCCGGCGTAGAAGTCGAATGTGCCGTAGTTCATGGTGATCAGCACGCCGGCCAGGGCCGCCATCGCCGCACCGATGATGAACACGTAGGAAATTACCCGATCGGTGTTGATCCCCAGGATCGAGGCCATCTTGCGGTCTTGCTGGGTGGCGCGGCACATACGGCCGAGCTTGGTGTACTTGATGACGTAGGTCAGCAGGGCCATCCCGACAAACGCTGCGATCAGAATGAAGATCTTGGTGTAGGTAAGCTGGACGAAGCCGGTCCCGACCTCAACTCGCCATGCACCGGTCAGCAGTGTTGGTACCCCCTGTTGACGGGCGCCTTGGGAAATTTGTGCATAGTTTTGCAGGATCAGCGAAATACCGATGGCGCTGATCAGCGGTGCCAGTCGGGTGGAGTTGCGCAGCGGTTTGTAGGCGACGCGCTCGATGACCCAGCCATACACCGCCGTGACGATGATGGTGAAGACCAGTGTGCCAAGCATCAGCAGGGGGAAGGATTCAATACCGAAGTATGCCAGCAGAGCCAGACTGATTGCCGCGAGGTAAGCGGAAATCATGTAAACCTCGCCGTGGGCGAAGTTGATCATGCCGATGATGCCATAGACCATTGTGTAGCCGATGGCGATCAGGCCATAGACCGACCCGAGGGTCAGGCCGTTGACCAGTTGCTGCAGGAAAATACCATCCATAACGCAATCTCACGCAGTGAGAACCTGCACGCCTGTGCGTTGTGCGGTTCTTCTAGGGAAAATACAGATTTACGTCGGAGCAATGTCAGACGCGATCATCCCAGACACCACCGCCCCTGTGGGAGCTGGCTTGCCAGCGATAGCGGTAGAACATTCAACAAAATTGTCGTCTGTCAGGCCATCATCGCGGGCAAGCCCGCTCCCACAGGGAACTGAGGGATCAGGCGATCGCGTCAGCCCTTACTTCTGTTTTTCCAGCTGGTGGTATTTGCCATCCTTGTCCCACTGGTAAACCACGTAGTCGGAGACTTTCAGGTCGCCCTTGGCGTCCCAGGTCTTCTCGCCCATCACGGTTTTGACCGGGTTTTTCTTCAGCCACTCGGCGGCTTTCTCGCCACTGTTGGATTTGGAGCCATTGAAGGCTGCGGCCAGGGCCTGGACCGAAGCATAGGCGTACAGGGTGTAGCCTTCAGGCTCGGTGCCTTTCTTGCGGAACTCGTCCACTACGGTCTTGCTGTCTGGCAGCATGCGTGGGTCGGCACCAAAGGTCATCAGCACGCCGTCAACGAATTGCGGACCGCCAGCGGTGGTCACCAGCTCGTCGGTTACGATGCCGTCGTCGGACATGAACTTGACGTCTTTGAGACCTTGCTCACGCAGTTGACGAACCAGAGGACCGGCTTCCGGGTGCAGGCCACCGAAGTAAACGACGTCGGCGCCAGCGCCGCGGATTTTGGTGACGATGGTGCTGAAGTCTTTTTCGCCACGGGTCAGGCCTTCATACAGCACCGGCTTCACGCCGCGCTTTTCCAGCTGGGCCTTGGTGGCGTCCGCCAGACCTTGGCCGTAGGTGTCCTTGTCGTGCAGGACCACCACTTTCTTGCCCTTGAGTATGTCGACGATGTAGTCGCCGGCCACGATGCCTTGCTGGTCGTCACGCCCACACATACGGAACATGGCACTCAGGCCGCGCTCGGTAACAGCCGGGTTGGTGGAACCTGGAGTGATCGCGATGATGCCTGCTTCGTCGTAGATCTCGGAGGCCGGGATGGTCGATGAGGAGCAGAAGTGACCGACTACGCCAGCGACTTTCTGGTTGGTCAGGTCCTTGGCGACCGTCACAGCCTGTTTCGGTTCGCAGGCATCATCGCCTTTGACCAGTACGATTTTTTCCCCGTTGACACCGCCAGAGGCGTTGACTGCATCAGCCGCTGCCTGCGCACCCTTCATGTACTGCTCGCCAAATGCCGCGTTGGCGCCCGTCATTGGACCCGCTACGCCGATCTTGATGTCAGCCTGAGCAAACGCAGAAACACCCAACGCAGTTGCCACTGCGAGGGCCAGAAAGCCTTTCTTGTAAAACGTCTGGGACATGAGGTGGTGCTCCAAGGTTTTTTTTAGTTGGCACTGCGACTTCACTGAATGCTCAGAGCAAGGGCCGTGCCATCGGTTTTTTATTCTGGGAAAAGTCGCTGCCTTATTGTTTTTTCGACTGTTTCGGGCCCATTTTCATTGGGCGTGCAACCGTCTAAACCGCGGGAGGTGAAACCATTTATTTTTAAAGGCGCAACCCACGCGCGCCATCATTGCAACCGCAGCGCCAAACGATGTGCAACCAGCCTGTAACAGCTCGCGTCACCGAACTGCACACTGCTGGTGCGCAACTGCTACAACCCGCACCATTACAGGCTAGCCGCTTCGCTGAAAAGCGCCGCTTCCAGCAACATATTTCAACAATCAGATGACGATCCGCAGGCACTGGCCCGCGTGATACAACGAAAATCCGGCCTCATACAGGCAGCTTCTCAGCCCCACACCTGCCAATGGCTGCATGGGCGCGAAGGGAATCGGCAGGGCTTGAGGATCTCCATTACACAAATAATCGGCAAAGGCTTTGCCGACCACTGTACCGGTCGTCACGCCTCGACCGTTGTAGCCGGTGACGGCCACCAGACCCGGTGCCGGCTCGAACAGGCGCATCAAATGATCCGGGGTGAAGGCGATGCAACCGGTCCAGGTGCATTCCCACTCCACCGGTTTCAGGTACGGGAAGTAATGCTGCTGAACCCGGTCGGCCCAGGCTTTCAGGAACCAGGTCGGTTTCTGGTTGCCGTTGCCGAGACTGCCGAGCAACAGACGACCGTCCTTGTCCCGCCGAATACTGCTGAGCACCTGCCGGGTGTCCCAGGAACCCTGGCCGCCGGGCAGAATCTGCTGTGCAGCCTCTTCGGTCAGCGGCACCGAGGCCACTTGATAGTAATAACCGGGGAAGAAATTGCGCCGCAGCTCCGTCCAGTCACCTTCGGTATAAGCGTTGGAGGCGATGACCACCTGCTCGGCCAGCACCGAACCCTGGGCGGTTTGCACCGACCAGCGCTGGCCCTGACGTTCAAGTCGGGTCACCGGTGAATGATCGAACAGCTGACCGCCAAGGCTGATGGCCGCATTGGCCAGCCCCGTGGTGTAGGCCATCGGGTTGATCGTGCCGGCGCGCCGATCGAGCAAGGCGGCGGCGATCTTTTTTGTGCCGGTGGCTTGTTCGCAGGCTTGACCGGTTAACAGTTCGACCGGCGCACCACGACGTTTCCATTGTTCTTCGCGACTGCGCAGATCCGCTTCGCCACGCGCGTTGTGCGCCATGTGCAGCGTGCCTTCGCGGCGTAACTGGCAATCGATGTTGTATTTGTCGACCAGGCTAAACACCAGTGACGGCGCCGCACCCAGCATGCGGTTGAGCTGACTGCCGACCGCCTCGCCGAACCCGGCTTCGATTTCATCCGGTGGAATCCACATCCCGGCGTTGACCAGCCCGACGTTACGCCCCGAACCGCCATGCCCGGCGCGATGCGCTTCCAGCACACAGACACTTTTACCCTGTTCCAGCAGATGCACCGCCGCCGACAAACCGGTGAAACCGGCACCGATGACGCAGACATCCACCGTCACCTCGCCTTTGAGCGCCGCGTTGTCGGGCCTTTGCGGCGTCAGTTTTTCCCACAGACACTCTTCGCGTAACGGCATTGCCAGACTCCAACAGAAACCTAACAAACACATCCATTCCAGTGTGGGAGCGGGCTTGCTCGCGAAGGCGTCCGTGTATTCAGTATCTATGTAACTGAAAGACCGCTTTCGCGAGCAAGCCCGCTCCCACATTGGATTTTCATTGGATCAAAGATCTGAGCTCATTTCAGTCGAACGTAATCCCCTGAGCCAACGGCAATTCCAGCGAATAGTTCACGGTATTGGTCTGACGGCGCATGTATCCGCGCCATGCATCCGAACCGGACTCACGACCACCGCCCGTCTCCTTCTCGCCGCCAAACGCGCCACCGATCTCTGCGCCGCTCGGGCCGATGTTGACGTTGGCGATGCCGCAATCGCTGCCCACCGCCGACATGAACCGCTCGGCTTCACGCACGTCGGTGGTGAAGATGCATGACGACAGGCCTTGTGGCACGGCGTTGTTCAGGCGCAGCGCCTCTTCGAAATCGTTGTAACCGATCACGTACAGAATCGGCGCGAAGGTTTCGTCGCGCACCACATCGCTCTGTTCCGGCATTTCGACGATGGCTGGCGAAACGTAGTAAGCGTTGGGGAATTTGTCTTCCAGCTGACGCTTACCGCCAAACACCCGGCCGCCTTCGCTCAAGGCCTGCTCAAGCGCGTCCTGCATGTTTTCGAAGCTGTGTTTGTCGATCAGCGGACCCACCAGATTGCCTTCCAGCGGATGGCCGATGCGCACCTTGGAGTAAGCGGCTTTGAGGCGGGTGATGATTTCTTCCTTCACCGACTCATGGGCGATCAGGCGACGCAAAGTGGTGCAACGCTGACCGGCGGTGCCGACGGCGCTGAACAGAATCGCCCGTACGGCCATGTCCAGATCGGCGCTTGGGCCGAGGATCATTGCGTTGTTGCCGCCCAGCTCAAGAATGCTGCGGGCAAAACGTGCAGCGATTTTCGGCGCCACTTCACGGCCCATGCGGGTGCTGCCGGTGGCGCTGACCAGCGCGACACGCGGGTCATCGACCAAGGCTTCGCCAGCATCGCGACCACCGATGATCACTTGGCTCAGGTGTGGCGGGGCATCGCTGAAATTTTTCAGGACGCGATCAAACAGCGCCTGGCAGGCCAATGCGGTCAGCGGGGTTTTCTCCGACGGTTTCCAGATCACCGGGTTGCCGCAGACCAGCGCCAGCGTGGCGTTCCAGGCCCAAACGGCGACCGGGAAGTTGAACGCACTGATCACGCCAACGACGCCCAGCGGGTGCCAGGTTTCGCGCATGTGGTGGCCAGGACGCTCGGAGGCAATGGTCAAACCGTACAGCTGACGGGACAGACCGACCGCGAAGTCGCAGATGTCGATCATTTCCTGAACTTCACCCAAACCTTCCTGAGTGATCTTGCCAGCTTCCCAGGACACCAGCTCACCGAGGTCGGCTTTGTACTCGCGCAGGATGTCGCCCAATTGGCGCACCAACTCGCCACGGCGCGGCGCCGGAACTTTGCGCCAGAGTTCGAACGCATGATCTGCGCGACTGATGTGCTGCTCGACTTCAGCGGCGCCTTCCCAGTTCACGGCAGCGATACGGCTGCCATCGATCGGCGAATGCACCGGCACTTTGCCGTTCTGATACAGGGCCGGGTTCACACCAAGACGATCAAGCAATGCGGCAACCATGGGTCACTCCTCAAGCAAAAAACAGAAGACGTTCAGCCGGATTTATTCGGCTGATCAGACCTGTAGTTTTAGCTCTCCAGAGGTTACCCAACAAACGACCTTTAAGAGAGATATCATTCCGTTTATTCATGCTGCGAATCTGCCGGTAAAAAAGAGCATAGAGAAACAAGAAAAAGGACCACCCATGCTGAATAAACGCTACTTGCCGTCGATCACCGCGTTGCAGTGCTTCGAGGCCGTGACCCGGCATTTGAGCTTCACCCGTGCCGCCGAAGAGCTGAACCTGACGCAGAGCGCCGTGAGCAAACAGGTCGCGCAACTCGAAGAATTGCTGCAGCACCTGTTGTTCCGCCGGGTGCGTCGACGTCTGCAAATGACCCCCGCCGGCGATTTGTACCTGGTGGAGGTGCGAAAAATCCTCACCCAAGTCGAAATGTCGACCCATTACCTGCGCTCCTACGGCGGTGATACCGAAGTCTTGCGAGTCTCGACGCCTCCGACCTTCGGTGCGCGCTGGCTAGTGCCTCGCTTGAAAGGCTGGCGCCTGCGACATCCGTCGATCCATCTGGACCTGTGCAGCGAACAGGAAGCTGATGATCTGCTGCAAGGTCGCAGCGACCTGGCGTTCTACTTTGGTCAGGGCTCTCGGCCCGGCACCGAATGCCTGAAGCTGTTTGGCGAGGAGCTGGTACCGGTCTGCGCACCGGGCAGCCTGCCGGACACGCCGTTCACCGACCCGACGCAACTCACCGACCTGGTCCTGCTGCAAAATGCTTCCCGGCCCCAGGCCTGGCACGACTGGTTCGACAGCCAGGGCTACCACACCGAACACAGCTACCACGGCCCGCGCTTTGAAACCTTCTACATGTGCATCCGCGCCGCCCAGGTCGGCTGCGGCGTGGCGCTGCTGCCGAAGTTTCTGGTGGAAGAGGAATTGGCCGACGGCAAACTGGTCATTCCCTGGAAGCATGCGATGCCCAGCACCGATGCTTATTACCTGGCGTATCCGGAGCATTCGGCGGAAGTACCCAAGGTGCGGGATTTTGTGAAGTGGATGCTGGAGCAGATTGATAGTCCTGACCTGTCACAAATTTAGTGCCGCACTCAGTACCTGTAGCGAGGGAGCTTGCTCCCGTTGGGTCGCGCAGCGGCCCTTCAATCTGACAACCCGGCTTGTCAGGATCACTGCGGCCTCACGAAATAACAAAGAGCCCGTCGACAACGCTGGTTTGCGCGAGGCGTCCGCGCAAATCATCGTCGATAACTGGATCATCCATGCTGTATAGCCGCACCTTGCGATACACATCGATTCGATTGATCTCCTGACCGAGATATTCCCAAACAACACGCGAACACGCGGGAGTGCGATGGTCCGCAGCGGAAACGCCAATTTTCAAGCCATTGAGCCGAGTAATACAGCTTTTGAAGCTAGGAATAAGGATGGTTTGGCTGACTTCGTTGGAGGTCAGCGATTCGTAATCAATGAGAAACAAGCGATCCTGTAGGTAGTAGGCTACTCCCACATACCGATACTGCTCATACTCCTCTTCCGCGCCGACTATTTGTAAACGCTCATTTCGTTCGTACACGAAGTGCTGGTCTTCTTCATATACATGCACCAAAGCGCAAATAATAGAGCCAGGCTCCGTCATCGCGTGGTAATACTCATAGTAGTAACCCGTATAGGCTTTTATTTGCAAAGAAGACTGTTGCCGAAGGTGTTCAAGTATTCGTTCCGGCGCCGACACCTCGCGAGAAGAGTTTATTCGCACCGCCTTGCCACCAACAAGGTTGACAAACTGATCTGTCGGCAGACCTATTTCGAACTCTTCCACCCCAAAAAAATCACAAATACGCTTTAGGTTAAAAGCTGTTGGAACGCTATTCCCACATAAGTATTTATTAAATTGCCCACGATTAATCCGAAGTTTCCTACAGACTTCAGCGACAGATCGGTAGTGACTACACAGCAGCCTTAAGTTAGCCGGAAGAAAATCACGCATACAAGCCTTCACAGTAGTGCCAGAAGGCTCAAATATAGCAGCAACTCGCATCACTTTTAACCAACTTGCGAAATTGCGCACAACGATAAATGACCGGATATTACGGGACCTGAAAGCTTTCAGGAATCGCCACACTATCAATCCGCCAGCACTCTAAATAGCAAGGAGCTTTGAATGCTTGACGTCATTAATGACTTTCTCTCTGGAAAGGTTTTGATACCTTTAGTTCTTGGACTTGGAACCTACTTCACCATCCGGTCACGATTTGTACAGCTTCGCTACTTCGTCCACATGATTTCGGTATTACGTGGCAGCTCGCATACCGGCAACACCCACTTGAGCTCATTGCAGGCATTGACGCTCAGCCTTGCCGGACGGGTCGGAACCGGCAATATCGTTGGCGTCGGCATTGCCGTGAGCATGGGCGGCCCCGGTGCGGTGTTCTGGATGTGGATGACAGCTCTATTGGGTATGTCGAGTAGCTTTTTCGAATGCGCATTGGGTCAACTCTACAAACGCTGCGATGCAAACGGTCAATATCGTGGAGGCCCGTCCTGGTACATCCAGCATGGCCTGGGCAAACGCTGGCTCGGAACGATTGCCGCTCTCCTGCTTTTGGTGACCTTCGGGTTTGCCATTAATGGCCTTGAGTCTCATGCCGTATCGCACTCTCTCAACAATGCCTTTGGTTTATCGACGACATGGTCCGGACTCACGCTGTCTTTGTTGCTGGGCATAGTGTTCGTGGGCGGTATAAAGCGTATCGCGGCGGTCGCCGATTTATTGGTTCCCCTTAAGGTTGTTGCCTATATCGGTGTAACGCTTTACGTGATCGTGTTGCAAATCGACCAGGTCCCCGGAGTGCTGCTCAGCATTGTCAAAAGCGCGTTCGGACTGGATCAGGCTTTGGGCGGGCTGGTGGGCAGTGCAATCATTATGGGGGTGAGGCGCGGAGTGTTCTCCAATGAAGCAGGACTGGGCAGCGCGCCTAACGTCGCCTCTGCGGCAAAAATCGCCCATCCGATAGCACAAGGCGTGGTGCAGGCGTTCAGTGTCTTCATCGATACCATCGTTATTTGTACGTGTACCGCGTTGATCATTTTGCTTTCTGGTTTTTATGCTCCCGGTTTCGAAGGCGACGGTATTGCGTTGGCACAAAACTCGCTTGCTGAGGTAGTAGGCGATTGGGGCCGGATGTTTATCAGCGTGGTACTTGCCCTGTTTGTGTTCACGGCAATGCTCTACAACTACTATCTGGGAGAAAACAGTTTACGATTCATCTTCGCAGCGCCGCATAAATCATTAGTTACGTACCGCATATCCGTATTGATGCTGGTCTTTTGGGGTTCGGTTGAAGACCTTTCCACGGTGCTCGCGTTTGCCGACATCACCATGACACTTTTGGCCTTGGTCAACCTTGTTGCGATGACACTGCTATTCAAAGTCTGTACGCGAATCCTTGGCGACTATGATGAACAACGTCGCGCTGGAACAAAAACCCCCGTTTTTGACTCAAGCAAATTTAGCGATCTGGATCTCGATTTGACAGCTTGGCCCGCGATAACAAATCCTCTCTCGCCGAAGAACTCTGTTTGTGCGGATCGGCCCGCTGCTAAAGCTCAGATCGCGTAAATTTCAATGAACGCTGAGCCAGCGCACTTATGCGGTGGTTCAGCCGACAAGCAATGCCCAGGCAATATCAACACCCATAAAAAAACAATTACTCGCGCCCTCACACCCCAAGCGCGTTCAAGGAGTTCGTCTGTGAATCGCTATCAGCCTCTTAAATCTAACGCATCTAACACTCCAACTTTTTATATAGACTCGCACATCGCACCCCACCTGTTATTTGAAGATGCCTGCTTCAGAATACGCGCTGCCACGAGCCTTTTAGAGGCGTTGACCTCTGTAACCGTTAAACATACTAATGATGCTGATTTCTTCCGCCTGATACTTCCAGCCTATTTATTGCTACAGGACGGTGTCGACGTGCTGGACCAAATAACATTCAAAGGAGTGTAAATCGTGGCCAAATCAGCGACCCATGAAATGATAAAAGCAGCAATGATCAAGGCAATTGAAACAGGGCTTATTCCTCGTCACTCCCACCTTGATGGCTATGTAAGAAGCTGGGAAAGCCTGGCGCTCGTCATCCAGGCAGCGCTTGAGGCAACAGCAGATAATTGAGGAACCACAGGTGTTTGCATTTGAAGGGGCCAGCAATATGTGATTATTCCATCATGAACACAAAAAAAACTGGCTATCCCCACCCCTGATATGCGCCACTAGCCCCATTCATTGAAACAGTTGCAACGTCGCTGCCACGGGCCGCGGCCAGCCTGGAGACCCCTTATGAGCGAGAGTGTGTTTGCCGATCGCATCGTGCAGAACCTGCTCGACACCGACTTCTACAAACTGACGATGATGCAGGCGGTGCTGCACAACTACCCTAATGTGGAAGTCGAATGGGAGTTTCGTTGCCGTAACAGTGAGGATTTGCGCCCGTACCTGGCGGAGATCCGCTTTCAGATCGAGCGTCTGGCCGAATTGAGCCTCAGTGCCGATCAGTTGAGTTTCCTGGAGCGCATCAGCTTTCTGAAACCGGATTTCCTGCGTTTTCTCGGGCTGTTCCGCTTCAACCTGCGCTATATCCATACCGGCATCGAAAACGGCGAGTTGTTCATCCGTCTGCGCGGACCGTGGCTGCACGTGATTCTGTTCGAAGTGCCGCTACTGGCCATGGTCAGCGAAGTACGCAACCGTTATCGCTACCGGGAAATCGTTCTGGAGCAGGCCCGCGAACAGCTCTATCGCAAGTTCGACTGGCTGACCGCCAACGCCAGCGCGGACGAATTGTCCGAGTTGCAAGTAGCCGATTTCGGCACCCGCCGTCGCTTCTCGTACCGTGTACAGGAAGAAGTGGTGAACGTGCTCAAGCATGACTTCCCCGGTCGCTTCGTCGGTACCAGCAACGTGCACCTGTCCCGGGAGCTGGACATGAAGCCGCTGGGCACTATGGCCCACGAATGGATCATGGCGCACCAGCAACTCGGTCCGCGGCTGATCGACAGCCAGATTGCCGCCCTCGACTGCTGGGTCCGCGAATATCGGGGTTTGCTGGGGATCGCCCTGACCGACTGCATCACCTCCGATGCCTTCCTCAACGATTTCGACCTGTTCTTTGCCAAGCTCTTCGACGGCTTGCGCCACGATTCCGGTGACCCGGTGCAGTGGGCGGAAAAAGCCATCGCCCACTATCACAAGCTTGGCATCGACCCGATGAGCAAGACCCTGGTGTTTTCCGACAGTCTGACGCTGCCCAAGTCTCTGGAGATTTTTCGGGCATTGCGCGGTCGGATCAATGTCAGCTTCGGCATCGGCACCAACCTGACGTGCGATATTCCGGGTGTCGAACCGATGAGCATCGTGCTTAAAATGACGGCCTGCAACGGCCAGCCAGTGGCCAAGATTTCTGATGAGCCTGGCAAGACTCACTGCAAAGACCCGAATTTCGTCGCCTATTTGCGACATGTTTTCCAAGTACCTGCCGCCATTTCCAGCCCATCTAGCAAGGAGTGAATTCATGCAAGCCGTACAGCGTGAGATTGCTGAACAGCTCAAGGTCCAACCGCCCTTCGCGGACCAACTCGCCCTCGAGGCTGAAGTTGCCCGGCGGATTACCTTCATTCAGGACTGCCTGGTCAATGCCGGGCTCAAGACGCTGGTGCTGGGCATCAGCGGCGGCGTCGACTCCCTGACCGCCGGCCTGCTGGCCCAGCGCGCCATGCGTGAACTGCGCGAGCGCACGGGTAATGCCAGCTACAAGTTCATCGCCGTGCGCCTGCCTTATGGCGTCCAGTTCGACGAGCATGATGCCCAGGCCTCAGTGGACTTCATTGCCCCCGATGAGCGCCACACCGTAAACATCGGCCCGGCGGTCAAATCCCTGGCCAGCGAAGTGGCGGCCTTCGAGGGCAAGGAGGCGGTACAGAAGGATTTTGTGCTGGGCAACACCAAGGCGCGGATGCGCATGGTCGCGCAATACACCATCGCCGGCGCAGCTCACGGCCTGGTGATCGGCACCGATCACGCGGCAGAAGCGGTAATGGGCTTCTTCACCAAATTCGGTGACGGCGCCTGCGACCTCGCACCGCTGAGCGGCCTGGTGAAAAATCAGGTCCGGGCGATTGCCCGCAGTTTCGGCGCACCGGAGTCGCTGGTGGAAAAAATCCCGACCGCCGACCTAGAAGACCTGTCGCCGGGCAAACCGGACGAAGCGTCCCACGGCGTGACCTACGCCGAGATCGACGCCTTCCTGCACGGCGAACCGGTGCGTGAAGAAGCGTTCAAGATCATCTGCGACACTTACAAAAAGACCCATCACAAGCGTGTGATGCCGTTTGCGCCTTGAGGACCTTGCCCTTATAGAAACCTGTAGGAGCTGTCGAGTGAAACGAGGCTGCGATCTTTTGATCTTGCTTTTAAGATCACAATCAAAAGATCGCAGCCTCGTTTCACTCGACAGCTCCTACAAGGATTCGGCCTGGCCCAATAATGAGCACAAAAAAAGCGTCCCTAATGGACGCTTTTTTTGTGGGTTCGATTCGATTACTTCAGAGTAACCGTACCTTTCATCATCGAGATGTGGCCCGGGAACGAGCAGAAGAAACCGTACTTTTCAGCAGCATTGAGCTTTGACACGTCGAAAGTCACCGAGTCTTTTTCCTTGGCGCCGATGAGCTTGGTGTGAGCGATGATGCGGGCATCACCTTCTTTCAGGTAGTCCTTGTCGATGCCGGCAGTCAAACCATCGGTAGCGATCGGCTGCATGTCGGCTTCTTTGCTCAGCACCCAGTTATGGCCCATCACGTTTTTTGGCAGGCTGCCGGAGTGGGTCAGCTCAACGGTGAAGGTCTTGCAGCTTTTGTCGATTTCAATGGCCTTGGTGTTGAAGGACATCTGATCGGTGGAGTCGATGGTCGTCTTGCACTCGGCAGCCATCAATTGGCTGCTGGCCAGTGTCAGCAGGGATACTGCAACAAGTTTGGCAAACATGGTGAATCTCCAAGGCAGGGTTAACAAAAGTGCTAATGGACAGAAGACTGCCTGAAATCTTCGCAAGTTCCTATGACCTGAATCAAAAATTGTATACAACTTTCGAGCTATGACACTCATCGAAACAATCTACCAGCCAGACGTCTGGCACGGCCCTATCATCAGGACCGTCATCTCTCATCCGGAGCGCCTGTCATGTCTTTCAACCGTTTTTTGAGCAGTTTGCTCGCCGCTTATGCCTGTGGCGCCAGCGGTACCTGTGAAACACCTGAACGCGAGGTTTAACCCTTGGAACGAGGCAAGCCTGCCTTTACTCTGTGGCCCTGATGACCATGGAGTAAGGCATGTCTTTAGCGTCCGTTTGTGTATTTTGCGGTGCCAGCACTGGCACTAACCCGGCTTATCGTGAAGCGGCTGTCGCCCTGGGGCGAGCATTGGCCGAGCGCAAGTTGACTCTGGTCTATGGCGGCGGCGCCGTCGGGCTGATGGGGATTGTGGCCGATGCCGCGCTGGCGGCCGGCGGTGAAGTGATCGGAATCATCCCGCAGAGCCTCAAAGACAAGGAAATCGGCCACAGCGGCCTGACTCGCCTGGAAGTGGTCGATGGCATGCATGCGCGCAAGGCGCGAATGGCCGAGCTCAGCGACGCCTTCATCGCTCTGCCCGGCGGCTTGGGCACCCTGGAAGAGCTGTTCGAAGTCTGGACCTGGGGCCAGCTCGGCTATCACGGCAAACCGCTGGGTTTGCTGGAAGTGAACGGTTTCTACAGCAAGTTGACGTCTTTTCTTGATCATATCGTCGGCGAAGGCTTCGTTCGCGAAGCGCACCGTGACATGCTGCAAATGAGCGAATCGCCGCAAACCCTGCTCGATGCACTGGACGCCTGGCAACCCTCGGTACCGCCAAAATGGACCGAGCAAAAACCCAGCTAACGGCTAGGCATCGATACAGGGCAGAATATGCGCCGCTCAACCTCACCTTCGACCCCAGAGGATCGCCCATGGCTAAACCTAATTATTCCTTCGCCAAACGTCAGAGAGACTTGGCCAAGGAGCAGAAGAAAGAGGAAAAGCTTCAGCGCAAGAAAGCTACAGCTGAAGAAGAAGCAGCAGCACTGAACCCGGATACCGAAGGCGAAGTGGCTACAGACGAAACTGAAGCACCGAAAGATCAGGCGCCCGACGCCTGAGACCCTCAGGGCCCGATGATCTGATCAGGCCCACCGGATCTGTGTCCAGGGTCAGCAACGATGTTGCTGACCCTCACAGTCCCATCTGAAATCCCTCCCCCTCACCACATAGAATCTCCCACACTGGATCTTCGTTACTCCAATGGCATTACGGTAACTCGTACCTCCGGATCATGGCTGCCACCGCCCAGGATCACCCCACGCAACGGCGACACATCGGAAAAGTCCCGTCCCCAGGCCAGGGTGATGTGTTCCAGCGCCGGTTGCACATTGTTGGTCGGGTCGAAATCCACCCAGCCCAGCACCGGGCAAAACACCGACACCCAGGCATGAGACGCATCGGCACCAATCAGCCGTGGCTGGCCCGGCGGGGGCTGGGTCAGCAAGTAGCCGCTGATATAGCGCGCCGCTAATCCACGGGAGCGCACACAAGCGAGCATCAAGTGCGCAAAGTCCTGGCAAACCCCGCGCCGCCTCTCCAGCACTTCCACCAGCGGCGTTGCCACTTGGGTCGCTTCGGCGTCGAAGGTGAATTCGCTGAAGATCTTCTCCATCAACGCCTGAACCCCCAGCAGCAATGGCCGGCCTGGAGGAAAACAACTTTCGGAGAACTCGACGAAGTTGCGCTTCAAGTGCACGTAAGGCGATTCGAACCGGTAACGACAGGCTTCCAGCAGTTCAGGAGAGAGCGGCTGACTGCTATAGGTCAGCGCATTGCAGGTTTCTTCCCAGGCTGGTGATTGATTGAAGTCCAACGATGGTCGGGCCAGCACTTCGACCGTCAGGCTGGCGTTGACCAGCAACTCATCGTGCGGCCGCTCGAATGCCAGCCGGGTTAGCGGGTTACCGAACACATCCAGTTCATCCCGGCGCGAGGTCGGATCGGGACTGATCTGCAATTGCTGATCGGTGCAGCGCTGCCAAATGCAAGCCCGCGGCCACAGATGCGCCAATTGCTGGGCCAGGGATACCGGGCTGTCATAGTGATAATGGGTGTCGTGAAAAATCTGGTAATGGGCATTCATCAGACGGACACCGTACGTTGGCTGACATCATCGACATGGGCGAAATGGCGCAAGGCCAGGCGATCCGATACTTGTCCGCTGGCATCGGCGATTTCTTGCAACAGATCGGCCAACCCTTCTATGGCGGCTCGAACACTCGCCTCGCCAAACAATGAGTTTTCCAGGCAACCCAGATCGAAGCGCGCCAGCCGATCCACCAACTGCGGCAGACCTGTTTCACGCGGCGCACCAAAGTCATCGTTCAAGCGCTTCAGCGTGCGGGTCACCAGTTTCAACTGGAACAGCACCGCGTGAGGGTTCTGCTCGTCGAGCAACAACAGGTCCAGCACCGGGATCAATTGCGCCACCGCCAGATACCGCGAGCGGTAGGTGATGCTGCTGTTGCCCAGCTCCAGCAGCCATTCCAGCCCGGCCTGATCGAAAGTCCCGGCGCCACGCAGAAACGCCGCCAAGCTGCCGCTGAGAAACTGCAGCCGCTCGATCCGTCGTCCGATCATCAGGAAACGCCAGCCTTCGTCCCGGGTCATGTCGTCAAGGGCAAAACCGGACAGCGCCGCCAGTGACATCACCAGTCGGTTGAGGAAATCCAGCAGTTCGCCGAAATCCGGCTCTTCGGTTTCCAGTTCCATGGCCTCGCGCTGCAACTCCACCAGCGCTTGCCAGTTCTCTCGCGAAAGCTTGCCGCGCACTTGCGACGCCGCCCACTGCAAGCGTTGCAGATTGGAGCGCAGGCTGAACGGCCAATCATCGCCGAGCAGCGCCGCCAACAATCGCTCTGGTAATTCGCCCTCCTCCGGCAACAGATTCAGACGCTCACCGAGATCGACTGCCGCCTCCAGGGCTTGCGGGTCATCGCCATCGACATAGCGCGCGAGCATGATGCGCAGCAGCCGCGCGCTGTCATCGCAGCGCTCACAGTAACGGCCGAACCAGAATAGATTCTCAACCACCCGCGATGGCAGATACGGATCGCGTCGTACCAGATCATGAACGCCAATGTTGCGCTGGGCTTTCCATTGTTCACCGCTGGGCGGGCGATCGCCCAACACCCAAGTATCCTTGCTGGCGCCGCCGCGCTGCATCGACACCACTTCGGCGTCGGCTTCGGCGGCAACCCGGGTCAGCCCGCCGGGCAGTACTCGATAGCCGTCCCGACTGGCCACCGCATACACGCGCATGCCAATGGCCCGCGGTTGCAACTGACCACCTTCGGCCTGCCAGATCGGCGCTTGGGACAGTTGCGCCAATTCTTGCGCAACATAGGCATAAGGCCGTGCCTGCATGCGCTCAGCCAAGGCTTGACGCTGTTTTTCACTCAAATCACGACCAAACACCGGGGCGAAGCTCTGCGACGGAAACGCCGGTTTTATCAACAGCTCTGGCAGTTTTTCCAGGGCTTGGGCCAGCACCGGCGCTTCACCGCACCACCAGGTCGCGATGGACGGCAGGATCAGCTCTTCACCGAACAGATACTGATTAATCTTCGGCAGGAAACCCAGCAACCCTGGCGACTCCAGCACGCCGCTGCCGAGGGCGTTGGCCACCAGCACCCGGCCCTGACGCACAGCTTCAAGCAGCCCCGGCACGCCGAGGGCCGAGTCGGTGCGTAGCTCCAGTGGGTCGCAGAAATCATCGTCGAGCCGACGCATGATCGCGTGAACCCGACGCAGACCACTCAAGGTTTTCAGGTAGACCGTGGCATCCCGGACGGTCAGGTCGCCGCCCTCCACCAACGGATAACCGAGCTGACGAGCCAGGTACAAGTGTTCGAAATAGCTTTCGTTGAAACGTCCCGGCGTCAGCAGCACCACCAGTGGCGCTTCGTCATCGCTCGGCGCCTGACGGGCGAGCGTTTCCTGAAGGGTGCGGAAAAACCCGGCCAGGTGCTGCACCTTCAAATCGCGGTACAACTCGGGGAAGGCCCGGGACACGATGGTGCGGTTTTCAAGCGCGTAACCGGCACCGGATGGCGCTTGAGTCCGGTCCGCCGTCACCCACCAGCGACCGTCAGGTGTGCGCGCCAGATCCACGGCGTACAGATGCAGAAAGGCCCCGTCGGGCGGCGCAATGCCCTGACAGGGCCAGAGGAAGTTGTTGTGACCGAACACCAGCTCAGCCGGCAGCAGGCCTTCGGCGATCAAGCGCTGAGGGCCGTACAAATCCGCCAGCACAGCATTGAGCAAGCGCGCCCGTTGAGCGATCCCGGCCGATAATTGTTCCCACTCATCGGCGGCAATCACATGAGGCAGCAGGTCCAGCTCCCACGGTCGGTCGGCACCCTTGGGGTCGGCGTAGACGTTATAGGTCACGCCGTTTTCCTGGATCTGTCGGGTCAGCAGAGCCTGACGCTGCACCAGTTGCGCTGGCGTGCTGCGTTGCAATTGATCGAACAGTCGCTGCCAGTGCGGGCGCACGGCACCGCTGTCGTCGAGCAGTTCGTGGTAAGTGCCCGCGGTCAGCGGGTAGCGGTCAAGCAGGTCAGGCATGGAAAGCTCGGCAGACAGCAAAGAACGGTCAGACTAACGCAGGCTCATGACGCCCGGATATACGAAAAATCCGAGCGTCGCGTACGGTTTAGAAACGTCGTAAATCGAGAGTTATCGGTAGCTCGTCGTTAATTTCCAGATTCGGTATAGGAAGTTTCCCTGGCGAGTGTCCGAGACGGAAGAATCGCGCCATCCGCCGGCTCTCGGCCTCATTGGCGTTCACCGGCAGGCTGTCGTAGTTGCGCCCGCCCGGGTGGGCGACGTGGTACTGACAACCGCCCAGCGAACGCCCCATCCAGGTGTCGAGCAAGTCGAACACCAGCGGCGCGTGGACCGGGATGGTCGGTTGCAGGCAGTTGGCCGGTTGCCAGGCGCGAAAGCGTACGCCGGCGACGAACTCACCGACTCGCCCCGTGGGTTGCAACGGCACTGGAATGCCATTGCAGGTCAACAGATAACGCTGGGGCGGCAGGCCGCTGAGCTTGACCTGCAAACGCTCCAGCGACGAATCCACGTAACGCACCGTGCCACCTGCCGCGCCCTCCTCGCCGAGTACATGCCAAGGCTCCAGCGCCTGACGCAATTCCAGTTGGATGCCGCTGACGGCGTAGTCGCCGATCTTGGGAAAACGGAATTCCAGATGCGCCGCGAACCACTCGGCCCGCACGGGGTAACCGGCGGCATTGAGGTCGACGATCACATCAGCGAAATCCTGCTCGATAAAGTGCGGCAACAGGAACCGGTCGTGCAGCTCTGTGCCCCAGCGCGCCAGTTTCGGCGGTGCATAAGGCTCGCGCCAGAACCGCGCCACCAACGCCCGCAGCAACAATTGCTGAGCCAGGCTCATTCGCGCGTGGGGCGGCATTTCAAAGGCTCGCAGTTCCAGTAACCCGAGGCGCCCGGTGGCGCCGTCCGGCGAATACAGTTTGTCGATACAAAACTCGGCGCGGTGGGTGTTGCCGGTCACGTCGATCAGCAGATTGCGCAGCAGTCGATCCACCAGCCAAGGTGGGCACTCCTCGCCCGGCTTCGGCATTTGTGCGAAGGCGATTTCCAGCTCATACAGCGAATCGTTGCGCGCCTCATCCACCCTCGGCGCCTGGGACGTCGGGCCGATGAACAAACCGGAAAACAGGTAGGACAAGGATGGATGATTGTGCCAGTAGCTGATCAGGCTGCGCAGCAGATCGGGACGGCGCAGAAACGGTGAGTCAGCCGGGGTCGCGCCACCCAATACGAAATGGTTGCCTCCGCCGGTGCCGGTGTGCCGGCCGTCGATCATGAACTTCTCGGTGGTGAGTCGAGTCTGGCGCGCCTCTTCATAAAGAAACTCGGTGCGCTCCACCAACTCATCCCAGGTGGCGGACGGCTGGACGTTAACCTCAATCACCCCTGGATCCGGAGTAACGCGGAAGTTACTCAGGCGCGGATCGCTTGGCGGTTCATAGCCTTCCAGCAACACCGGGCAATGCAATTCCTCGGCGGTGGCTTCGATGGCGGCGACCAGTTCCAGATAGTCCTCGACCCGCTCCAATGGCGGCATGAACAGGTACAACCGGCCTTCTCGCGCTTCGGCGCAGAATGCGGTGCGGGTCAGCCAGTCGGCGGACTCGTCGATCTTTGGCGCACGCTCGTCGGCGGTTTGCGGTTGAGCGTGATTCTGTAGCTGGTCGGTGCCCGGCAGCTCAGGGAAATCCTGATTCGGGTCGACAGGGTGAATGAACGGATACTCCGCTGCCTTCACCCAGGGCTGCGAACCGAGTGGCAAACGATACCCCAGCGGCGAATCCCCCGGCACCAATCGGCAATGATCTTCGCGCAGATACCAGCGACCGCTCTGCCACTGATCGCCCTTGGCGGTGCGCGCCAGCGGCAGGACCTGACCGATAACCTTGTCCAGACCCTGACTGAAGACTTTGCGCAGACGCGCCCGCTCCAAAGGCTCTTCGAGACGAGAGTCTTCGGCGCTGACGTTCTGTGGCAAAGCGCCTTCGCGCCAGAGGTAATAGAAATTGTCTTCGTAGGCCGGGAATACAAAGCGTGTCGGAATTTTCAGGCGTTCGGCGACACTCGCCAGAAAACGCCCGGCCAACTCGCCATCGGCACCGTAGTCTTCCTGCTCATCGGCGATCAGCGCGCTGTTGTGCCAGATCGGCACACCGTCGCGACGCCAGTAGCAGTTCAGCGACCAGCGCGGCAGTTGCTCGCCGGGATACCACTTGCCCTGACCGAAATGCACGAGACCTTTGGGTGCGTAATGTTTGCGCATGCGTTGAAACAGTTCGGCAGACAGTCGACGCTTGTCGGGCCCTAGCGCTGCGGTATTCCACTCGGCGCCGTCCGGGTCATCGATGGAAACGAACGTCGGTTCGCCGCCCATGGTCAGGCGCACGTCGCCTTCGAACAGGTCGGCATCGATCTGCCGGCCCAATGCCTGAATCGCCAGCCATTGGTCTTCGGTGTAGGGCTTGGTAACCCGCGGCGCTTCCCAAATCCGCTCGACCGACATCTCGTGGGTGAATTCGCACTCGCACGGTTCCACCAAGCCACTGATCGGTGCCGCAGAGGACGGATCGGGACTACACGCCAACGGAATGTGTCCTTCACCGGCAAACAGCCCAGAAGTCGCGTCCAGGCCGATCCAGCCAGCACCGGGTAAATAGACCTCGCACCAGGCGTGCAGGTCAGTGAAATCCACTTCGGTGCCCGAGGGGCCGTCGAGGCTTTTGACATCGGCGGTCAACTGAATCAGGTAACCG
This sequence comes from Pseudomonas sp. JV414, assembly GCF_032424305.1. Classification (NCBI taxonomy): domain Bacteria; kingdom Pseudomonadati; phylum Pseudomonadota; class Gammaproteobacteria; order Pseudomonadales; family Pseudomonadaceae; genus Pseudomonas; species Pseudomonas sp. JV414. Next base: position 161,267 of record NZ_VYKC01000009.1, read on the forward strand.
GACACGAAACGCGCCGCCAGGCCGAGGTTGCGCAGCAACTGCACCAGCAACCACGCCGAGTCGCGGCAGGAACCGGAGGCATGCTCGAGAGTGTATTCCGGGGTCTGTACGCCCGGTTCCATGCGAATCAGGTAGCCAATGTCTTCGCTGAGGCGCTGGTTGAGCGCGACCAGGAAATCCACGCTCGGTAGCGGCGTGCGATCGATGCCCTCCAGATAGGCCTTGAATTTCGGCGTCAGGGGCAAGGTTTCCAGGTACGGCGCCAGCTCTTTGCGCTCATCCGCAGCGTAGGCGAAAGGGATCTTTTCGGCGTAGGGCTCGAGGAAGAAGTCGAACGGATTGAAGACCGCCATCTCCGCCAGCAAGTCGACCTCAATCCGCAGCTCATCGGTTTTCTCCGGGAACACCAACCGCGCCAGGTAATTGCCCTGGGGATCCTGCTGCCAGTTGATGAAATGCTGCTCGGGAGAGACTTTCAGCGCATAGGACAGTATCCGCGTGCGACTGTGGGCAGCCGGGCGCAGGCGAACGATCTGCGGACCGAGCTCGACGGCGCGGTCGTAGCGGTAATGCGTGACGTGGTGCAATGCGACATGAATCGACACGGCGTGCCTCCTGCGAGCCTGGACGTTATCGAAAGCGGCGCAAGACTTATGCCATGCAGGCAGGTCGGACCCTTTCTTCCGTTACTCAAGGCAGTAGAGCACTAAAAGCGCGCATTGCTCGCTTTCGTGCGCGAAGGAGCGCACATAAATGTGGCGGATCGGTGGTTGAGTCGACTCAACGGCGGCGCGATGCCTTGAAGGCTTGCCTGATCAACTCGCGCTGACGGCGGATTTCAACCAGTTGGATGCGCATTTCGCGGTGGCGTTTGCTGTTGAGTAGCAGTAGGCCTAGCAATGGAAAGAGGATGCCTGCCGCATAAACGAATCGATTTGGCCGATAGGCAATAGTCGGCAACACACACAATAGACAGACCACAAAAAGCCCTGCGAACACCCAGACCCAACCCGGTCTGCCGCGTACGACCATAAAGTTGCTATGGACCAGAACCCCTATGCAAATAACAGTGCATACGGCGAAGAATTTCGCTTCGTCTGCCAGTGGAGCGCTCACAAAGAAGTTATCGAGAAGAGCAAAGAGAGCAAGCAAACACGATATTTTCGCCACGAAGATCGCGGCGATAAAGGTTGGGAAGTAGCGCTTCATAAAATTGAGAAAAAACGGATAGTGTTCCACCTAGCGTCCCTTCTTGTTTTTCTGAAGCCCGACGGCAGATTTTGCTGCGATACGCTCATGACGTAATTCAAGCAACTTCTGGCGCATTTCTCGATGGCGTTTGCTATTAAGCAGTAGCAAACCCAGCATCGGAAATAACAACCCAGTCACATAGGCGACGGGATGCGGCTTATAACCATAAGTGGGGAGGACTGTGAGGAAACACACCAAATAGAATACGATGATGGCCCGCACACCCCAGGATCGCCCCCTGATCATGACAAAGTGGCTCAAAGCCAAGAGCAAAGACAGCACCAACGCCACAATAAACGAATACTTGCCCCGTTCAGGATCGCCTCGAAAGTAAGTACTTGAGACTAATGAAATCGAAGCAGAAAGAGCAAAACAAGCTAGAAAAAAGGCGCAGATAAAGGTCGGAAAATAGTGAGCAAGGAAAGCGTTCAATGAATACTTGCGATCCATTACTCAACCTCCTCATACAGACCAACAGCAATTGTTCTGAGGTTCCCAGCTAAGCTACTTCCTGTTAAGCCTATGACCGCCCCCAGAGAGTCGCGAATCTGAGTGACCGTCGCGTGATTGATTTGAGTAGCTGTATAACGCTTTGCAAGCGCCCCCGAACGCTGGCGAAGCTTCAATAGTTTATTTGTCAGGCTCAGGTCTTTTAATGTTAACAATTCTTTGGTCAACGCCTTTCTTTGCTGACGGGTCAGACCTTTAGAAAGCTCGTACCAACTCCTGCCGGTCGAGACCTTCCTGGCCTGCAAGAGCCTCAGGGTGGTTAGAGTAGACGCACCGGCTCCCAGCAATGATGCAGCATCCAGTACCGGCATTGCATAGCGATACCAGTCCTCGCTGTCCATATCATCATTGGCTGATGGGTCGTTGATTTCGTTGTACGTCCTCGTGCCTCCCACCACACACTGCGCAGTACTCGCGGCAGCAGCTGTTGCTCCAATTGCTGTTACAACCAAGCTGGCACCTGCTGTAAACGGAACTGCAATTGTGCCACTGAAAACCACGATCCAGCCCAGAATGGCACCGGCACAAGATAATGTCGTATTGACTGCCTCCCCCACTAAACGAGATTCACGTGGGTTGTTCTTTACCTGATCAGCAAACTGCGCAGGCGCAATGTACTTCTGCGCCTCGCGCAAAATGATTCGCTTGGGCCTGATACTGCAAATCGGCTTGAACTCGCGCAGGGTCACTACGTTGAATTCGGCGTCGATGTACACCACGCCCGCGCCGACAATTCCGGGATCGGCGTCGATGGCGGCGAACAGGCGTGGCAGGTTGATCTGGCTTTCGATGCGTTGGCGGGCCATGAACTGGGAGGGGCTGTAGTCCATGCCGATACCCGGTAAGGGGGTGCTCATGTGAATCGTCCTTGAAGATCGGGGGTTAGATCTTTATTGGCTGTGCCGCCTTCATCGCGGGCGAGCCCGGCTCCCACAGGGTTTGGCGTCGTATAGGGAAATCGGTTTCCAGGGCCGCCATTGAAGTGCGCGTCACCTTAGCAAACAGGCCGCACACTCGCTAGAAAACAAAACGCCAGCACTGAGGCTGGCGTTTTGCGATATGGCGCGGAAATTAACGCGGCACGACTGGCTTGCGGGCCGGTTTTGGCCCCTTGCCTTTGGCCGCGTCCTTGCGCTCCTTGGCCGCCTGCTGGTTGCGGGCGAACGCCGCAGCCTTGGCCTGTTCACGCTTGTCCCACGGGTTACCGCCATCGCTGGCACGTGGTGGCAGACCGGTGTGCTGGGTCAGGATCTTGGTGGTCTTTTCCCCTGCCACTTTGTGGCTGCCGGCCGGTGTCGAGTTCTTGCGACGGGCGCTCTGGTAGCTGTCGGTCGCCGGCTGATGCAGCGGGATCAACTGGTTCTTGCCCGGTCCGATCAGGTCGGCGCGGCCCATGCGGGTCAGCGCTTCACGCAGCATCGGCCAGCCTTTCGGGTCGTGATAACGCAAGAACGCCTTGTGCAGGCGACGCTGTTCTTCGCTCTTGACGATGGTCACGGCGTCACTCTTGTAAGTGACCTTGCGCAACGGGTTCTTGCCCGAGTGGTACATCGCGGTGGCGGTGGCCATCGGCGACGGGTAGAACGCCTGCACCTGGTCGGCACGGAAACCGTTGCCCTTGAGCCACAGCGCCAGGTTCATCATGTCTTCGTCGGTGGTGCCCGGGTGAGCGGCGATGAAGTACGGAATCAGGTACTGCTCTTTCCCGGCTTCCTTGGTGTACTTCTCGAACATGCGCTTGAACTTGTCATAGCTGCCGATGCCCGGTTTCATCATCTGGTTGAGCGGACCTTCCTCGGTATGTTCCGGAGCGATCTTCAGGTAACCACCAACGTGGTGAGTCACCAGCTCCTTGACGTATTCCGGCGACTCGACCGCGAGGTCATAACGCAGGCCAGACGCGATCAGGATCTTCTTCACACCCGGCAGGGCACGGGCGCTGCGATAGAGCTGGATCAGCGATGAGTGATCGGTGTTCAGGTTCGGGCAAATGCCGGGGAACACGCACGAAGGCTTGCGGCACGCGGATTCAATTTCCGGAGTCTTGCAGGCAATGCGGTACATGTTCGCAGTCGGGCCGCCGAGGTCGGAGATCACCCCGGTGAAGCCTGGGACCTTGTCGCGGATCTCTTCGATTTCGCGAATGATCGACTCTTCGGAACGGTTCTGGATGATCCGGCCTTCGTGCTCGGTGATCGAGCAGAACGTACAGCCGCCGAAGCAACCGCGCATGATATTCACCGAGAAGCGGATCATGTCGTAGGCAGGAATTTTTTCCTTGCCATACGCCGGGTGCGGAACCCGTGCGTAAGGCATGCCGAACACGTAGTCCATTTCTTCAGTGGTCATCGGAATCGGAGGCGGGTTGAACCAGACGTCCACTTCGCCATGCTTCTGCACCAGCGCGCGGGCGTTACCCGGGTTTGTTTCCAAGTGAAGCACGCGGTTGGCGTGAGCATAGAGAACCGCATCGCCACGGACTTTCTCGACCGATGGCAGACGGATCACAGTCTTGTCACGCGTCATCTTCGGGCTGGCGAGGATCTGCACAACCTTGGCTTCGCTCGGGTCCTCAACCGGACCCTTTTCCTGCTCGATGGCGCAGGCCTGAGTGTCCTGGGTGTTCACATACGGATTGATGATCTTGTCGACCTTGCCCGGACGGTCGATGCGCGTCGAGTCGACTTCGTACCAGTCTTTCGGCGTGTCACGACGAATGAACGCGGTGCCGCGCACGTCGGTGATGTCTTCGATCTTGTGACCGTAGGACAGGCGTTGGGCGACTTCGACGATCGCGCGCTCGGCGTTGCCGTAGAGCAGGATGTCGGCGCAAGCGTCGATCAGGATCGAGTTACGCACCCGGTCCTGCCAATAATCGTAGTGGGCGATGCGGCGCAGGGAGGCTTCGATGCCACCGAGCACGATCGGTACATTCTTGTAGGCTTCCTTGCAGCGCTGGCTGTAAACCAGGCTCGCGCGATCCGGACGTTTGCCCGCCAGGCCACCGGGGGTGTAGGCGTCGTCGGAACGGATTTTCTTGTCGGCGGTGTAGCGGTTGATCATCGAGTCCATGTTGCCGGCCGCGACGCCGAAGAACAGGTTTGGCTCGCCGAGCTTCATGAAGTCGTCTTTGGACTGCCAGTTCGGCTGTGCAATGATCCCGACGCGGAAGCCCTGGGCCTCCAGCAGTCGGCCGATGATCGCCATGCCGAACGACGGGTGGTCGACGTAGGCATCACCGGTGACGATGATGATGTCGCAGGAATCCCAGCCAAGCTGATCCATCTCCTCCCTGCTCATCGGCAGGAATGGCGCCGGCCCGAAACATTCGGCCCAGTACTTGGGATAGTCAAATAACGGCTTGGCTGCTTGCATGTCGATAACCGGTGTTGGCTTTCATTGAATTTCGCGGGCGCGGAATATAGCACAAAATTTGACCAATTCCGACGGCTATGGTCGGAAATTGCGACAACCCCATCGCGGGCAAGCCCGCTCCCACAGCTTCGGCGTGATCCCTGTAGGAGCGAGGCTTGCCCGCGAAGAGGCCCGACCAGACAACGAATAATTTACTCGTCGTCGAAGTTGTAGCTGCCCGGCGCCAAGTTTTCGAAACGGGTGTATTTACCGATGAACGCCAGTCGTGACGTGCCGATCGGGCCGTTCCGCTGCTTACCGATGATGATCTCGGCGATGCCTTTATGCTCGGTTTCCGGGTGGTACACCTCATCCCGGTACACGAACATGATCACGTCAGCATCCTGCTCGATCGCTCCGGATTCCCGCAAGTCGGAGTTGATCGGGCGTTTGTTCGGTCGTTGCTCCAGGGAGCGGTTGAGCTGGGACAGCGCCACCACCGGGCAGTTGAATTCCTTGGCCAGGGCCTTCAAGGAACGGGAGATCTCGGAAATCTCGTTGGTCCGGTTGTCGCCGCCGGAACCTGGGATCTGCATCAACTGCAGGTAGTCGATCATGATCAGGGCAATGTCGCCGTGTTCACGCACCAGACGCCGGGTCCGCGCACGCATCTCCGACGGGCTGATACCGGCCGTGTCGTCGATGAACAGCTTGCGATCGTTCAGCAGATTGACCGCCGAGGTCAGGCGCGGCCAATCGTCGTCGTCCAGGCGACCGGCCCGGACTTTGGTCTGGTCGATACGCCCAAGGGACGAAAGCATACGCATGATCAGCGATTCGCCTGGCATCTCCAGCGAGTAAACCAGTACGCACTTGTCGCTGCGCAACACGGCGTTTTCCACCAGGTTCATTGCAAAGGTGGTTTTACCCATGGACGGACGGCCGGCGACGATGATCAGGTCGGAAGGCTGCAAGCCGCTGGTCTTCTCGTCGAGGTCGGTGTAACCGGTGGACAGGCCAGTGATGGCGTTGTCGGTGTTGAACAAGGTATCGATACGGTCGATAGCCTTGGTTAGCAGGTCATTCACGCTCACCGGGCCGCCGGTTTTTGGCCGGGCCTCGGCGATCTGGAAGATCTGCCGCTCAGCTTCGTCGAGAATCTCTTCAGCCGTGCGGCCTTCCGGATTGAAAGCGCTGTCAGCAATTTCGGTGGCAATGCCGATCAACTGCCGCAACGTCGCCCGTGCACGAACGATTTGCGCATAGGCCTTGATGTTGGCGACGGACGGCGTGTTTTTCGCCAGCTCACCCAGGTAACCGAGGCCACCGACTTGCGAGGTCTGACCTTCCTTGTCCAATTGCTCGGCAAGGGTCACGACGTCGATCGGGGAGTTCTGATCGGCCAGTTTGGCGATCGCACGGAAGATCAAACGGTGGTCATGACGATAGAAATCGCCGTCCGAGACCTGATCGAGCACACGTTCCCAGGCGTTGTTGTCCAGCATCAGACCACCGAGCACGGCCTGTTCGGCCTCGATGGAATGCGGCGGCACCTTCAGGGCAGCGGTTTGCAGATCGTATTGCTCGGGAGCGGAGATATCGTTCATGGCCACTTGGAATTGGGAGTTTCAGAAAGACAAAGGGCACGACCTGTAAACAGGATCGTGCCCGATGTTACCGACAAGCACCCGAGGGTGCCAGCCGACAAGTGCTGCTTAAGCTGCTACCACGACAACGCGTACGGTGGCTTCAACTTCGGCGTGCAGGTGCACGGCTACGTCGAATTCGCCTACGTTGCGGATGGTGCCGTTCGGCAGACGAACTTCGCTTTTTGCAACTTCAACGCCAGAGGCGGTCAGTGCATCAGCGATATCGTGGGTGCCGATCGAACCGAACAGCTTGCCTTCGTCACCAGCGGTGGCAGTGATAGTCACTTCCAGCTCAGCCAGTTGGGCGGCACGGCTTTCAGCCGAAGTTTTACGGTCTGCTGCGGCTTTTTCCAGCTCAGCGCGACGCTCTTCGAACGCAGCCAGGTTGGCAGCGGTCGCAGCGGTAGCTTTGCCGTAAGGCAGCAGGTAGTTACGACCGTAACCAGCCTTAACGTTCACTTTGTCACCCAGGTTGCCCAGGTTGGTGACTTTTTCCAGAAGGATCAGTTGCATGTGAAAATCCTCTTAACTTTTAACCTTCACCGTTCGCGCTATCGGCATCTTTCGGTGCCGAACGACCGCGAAAATCAATCAGGCTGTCGACGATGGCCAAGACCACCAGCAACGGATAGATCAGCTGCATGAACAGCAACAGCGTGACGTACAACCCCACCAGCCAGAATTTGGCCAGCCGCTTTTGCGCCACCAGCCCGTGAATCAGGGCCAGCCCGGCGAACACCAGCGGTACGCTGCACAACGGTGTCAACATGGCCATCTGCGAGCCTAAGTTAGGCCCCAGAAGCATCAACACCAGCAGCAACATCGCCGGTAAAAGCGGGATTCGGATGGCGCGAAACTCGCGACCAAAACCACCCGGGTTGTACAACAACGCCTGCCAGTAGCGCCCGACAATCAGGCTCAGCACACTGACGATTTGCAACAAGGCCGCAATCAGGCCGGTCAGGACCGGTGCAATCAGGGACGCGAAACGCGCTTGCTCGTCTACCGACAATTGCTGGTAGACATCACCGAGTAGCGACGGCATGACTTTTATCAAAGCCTGCGCCAGCATCTCGATCTGGGGCGCAAAAGCCGCCCCCAGCACCACTGAAAACACCAACCCCATCGCTATGCTGACCAGCAGCACGCGGTTCCAGGACTCGCTTGCGCGCAAAACCAACGCAAGGCTCGAAGACCCCAGCAGCACCAGAAGTGCCCGTGGGTCGTCGGAGTAAAGCCACCAGATCAACGCCGGCAGCAGTCCCAGAGCAAGAACGCCCAAGGCGTCCTTCAATCCGCGCCGCAGGAGCACAAGGCATCCGGCGGCAGCACCCAACCAATACAACAACGGCAATGTTGCGCATCCGGCCACTACCAGAGTGGCCTGCATACGGCCGCGCATGATGAACTCAGCTAAGGCGCGCATGCATTCAATCCTTTGCTACGTGTCGACTGCCCGGTCTCAGCGGCCGTGGCTGTCGGTGTAGGCCAGCAGGGCCAGGAAGCGGGCGCGCTTGATAGCGGTGGCCAGCTGACGCTGATAACGAGCTTTGGTACCGGTGATGCGGCTTGGAACGATTTTGCCGGTCTCGGATACGTAAGCTTTCAGAGTGTTGAGATCTTTGTAATCGATCTCTTTCACGTCTTCAGCGGTGAAGCGGCAGAATTTACGACGACGGAAGAAACGTGCCATTTGATAGGCTCCTTAAAAGGTCCGTGGATTACTCGTCAGCGTTATCGCTGGCGTCGCTGTCATCACCATCAACGCCTTCGGCGTCGGAGTGCTCAGGACGGTCGCGACGCTCACGGCGCTCACTGCGGTTTTCTTCAGCCTTGAGCATCTCGGATTGGCCGGTAACGGCTTCTTCGCGACGGATGACCAGGTTACGGATCACTGCATCGTTGTAGCGGAAGTTGTCTTCCAGCTCGGCCAGGGCCTTGCCAGTGCACTCAACGTTCAGCATCACGTAGTGAGCCTTGTGAACATTGTTGATTGCGTAGGCCAGTTGACGACGGCCCCAATCTTCCAGACGGTGGATTTTGCCGCCGTCTTCTTCGATCAGCTTGGTGTAACGCTCAACCATGCCGCCGACTTGCTCGCTTTGATCCGGGTGGACCAAAAAGATGATTTCGTAATGACGCATGAATGCTCCTTACGGGTTGTAGCCTGCCGCTCAAAAGCGGTCAGACAAGGAGTGAATGACACTTATGGACTTGCTTGCGATAGACACATGCGTGCCTGCCGTCACAGCAAGGGGCGCAATTGTAGAGAAGGGACAAGAGAGGCGCAAGGCAATTGGTGAATATTTGAACAATCACCTCGACTGGAAAGCCGAGCACCTGTAGGAGCTGTCGAGTGAAACGAGGCTGCGATCTTTTGATCTTTAAAAGTCAAAGTCAAAAGATCGCAGCCTTCGGCAGCTCCTACAGGGTTGTGTCAGGACTTTTTGGCGGCTCCCTTGACGCCACGCTGGCGCAGGGCCTCGAACAGGCACACGCCAGTCGCCACGGACACATTGAGACTGCTGACACTGCCCGCCATTGGCAGACGCACCAGATAATCGCAAAGATCGCGAGTCAGGCGGCGCATGCCGCTGCCTTCCGCGCCCATGATCAGGATGGTCGGGCCGGTCAGGTCTTGCTGATACAACTCCTGCTCAGCCTCGCCCGCCGTACCGACGACCCACAAGCCGCGCTGCTTGAGTTTTTCCAGGGTGCGCGCCAGGTTGGTCACAGCCACCAACGGAATCACTTCCGCCGCGCCGCAGGCGACTTTACGCACCGTCGGGGTCAGGGTGGCTGACTTGTCCTTTGGCACGATCACCGCCAGCGCACCGGCCGCATCGGCCGAACGCAGGCAAGCGCCGAGGTTGTGCGGATCGGTCACGCCGTCGAGCACCAGCAACAGCGGTGCGCCTTCAGTGCGATCGAGCAATTCGTCGAGCATCGCCTCGCCCCAGACCTGACTCGGACTAACGTCCGCGACCACGCCCTGGTGCACGCCTTCTACCCACGCATCCAGCTCACGACGCTCAGCTTGACCGACCGCTACGCGATTTTCGGCAGCGAGTGCGATCAGCGTCTGTACCCGCGGATCACTGCGGCCTTCAGCCAGCCAGATCTGCTTGACGCGTTTTGGGTGATGACGCAGCAACGCTTCTACAGCGTGCACGCCATAGATCTTTTCCAACTGACTCATGACTTGGCCTTAGGTTTACGCGACCCGCCGCTTTTGGCTGGGGCCGAACCCGCTTTCGGCGGGCCTTTACGATGTTTGCTCGGTTTGCCGCCGGAGGCCTTGTCAGGCGCCGACCGCCCGGTCTTTCCCCCAGACGCCGCTTTACCGCCGCTTTTCGCTTCAGACAGCAACGCCTGTTTCAGTTCACGACTTTTGCGCAACTCGGCATTTTTTGCCGCGGCATCGCTCGGGCGATAGGCTTCGACAGCCTTTTCCTTGGCAGGACGACGGCCGGTTTTGGCCGGTGCCGGCTCTGCAGCCGATTTGGTAGCAGCGCCGGCAGGAGCAGCAGTTTCAGTTCCACGCTTCTTGCGACCGATCGGCGCGCTGATGGTTTTTTCAGCCATCTCGAAGTCGATCTTGCGCTCGTCGAGGTCGACGCGCATGACGCGCACTTCAACCGTGTCGCCAAGGCGGAAGCTGCGACCGGTACGCTCACCGGCGAGGCGGTGGTGCACAGGATCGAAGTGGTAGTAATCACCCGGCAGCGCGGTGACGTGCACCAGGCCTTCGACGTAGATGTCGGTCAGCTCGACGAACAGCCCGAAACCGGTCACGGCGGTGATCACACCCGGGAACGATTCGCCCACACGGTCTTTCATGAACTCGCACTTGAGCCAGTTCACTACGTCGCGGGTCGCTTCGTCGGCACGGCGCTCGCTCATCGAGCACTGCTCGCCGAGCTGCTCCAGGATCGCTTCGTCGTACGGGTAGATGCGCGCTTTCGGAATGATCATCGCACCGGCACGGCGAACGTGCGGCGTGTCCATTTTCGAATGGATGACGCTGCGAATCGCCCGGTGCGTGAGCAGGTCCGGGTAGCGGCGAATCGGCGAAGTGAAGTGGGTATAGGCTTCGTAATTCAGGCCGAAGTGACCCTGGTTATCAGCGCTGTACACCGCTTGGCTCAACGAACGCAGCATGACGGTCTGGATCAGGTGGAAATCCGGACGGTCCTTGATGCTGGCCAGCAAAGCCTGGTAATCCTTCGGCGACGGACCATCCTTGCCTTTGTGCAGGGACAGGCCGAGCTCGCCAAGGAAGGCGCGCAGTTTTTCCAGACGCTCCGGTGGCGGGCCGTCATGGACACGATACAACGCAGGGATTTCGTGCTTTTTCAGGAATTCGGCAGTGGCCACGTTGGCCGCCAGCATGCATTCCTCGATCAGCTTGTGGGCGTCGTTGCGAACGGTCGGGCGGATTTCGGCAATCTTGCGCTCGGAACCGAAGATGATCCGGGTTTCCTGCGTTTCGAAATCGATCGCGCCGCGCACATGACGAGCCGCCAGCAGAACCTTGTACAGCGCATACAGCTGCTTGAGGTGCGGCAGGACGTCGGTGTATTCACCACGAAGCTGACGCGCTTCGGTGGCTTTCGGCGTTTCCAGCATCGCGCTGACCTTGTTGTAGGTCAGGCGAGCGTGGGAGTGAATCACCGCTTCGTAGAAGCAATAATCGGTCATCTCGCCGGATTTGGAGATGGTCATCTCGCAGACCATGGCCAGGCGATCGACGTGCGGGTTCAGCGAGCACAGGCCGTTGGACAGTTGCTCTGGCAGCATCGGCACGACGCGCTCGGGGAAGTACACCGAGTTGCCACGAACCTGGGATTCGTTATCCAGTGCCGAACCGATTTTCACGTAGCTGGAAACGTCGGCAATCGCCACGTATAACTTCCAGCCACCGGAGAACAGGCGCAGCTTGCCCGGCTTGGCTTCGCAGTAGACCGCATCATCGAAGTCGCGTGCATCTTCGCCGTCGATGGTCACGAACGGCAGGTGACGCAGATCGATGCGCTTCTCTTTGTCTTTCTCTTCGACTTCCGGCTTGAGCTTGGCGGCTTCTTTGAGCACCGCTTCAGGCCAGACGTGAGGAATATCGTAGGTGCGCAGGGCGACATCGATTTCCATGCCCGGCGCCATGTAGTTACCCACGACTTCGACCACGTCGCCTTGCGGCTGGAAGCGTGGCGTCGGCCAGTGGGTGATCTTCACTTCGACGAACTGACCGATCTGGGCGTTGGCGTTGCGACCCGGAGTCACCAGCACTTCTTGCTGGATCTTCGGATTGTCCGCGACGACAAAACCGATACCGCCCTCTTCGAAGTAACGACCGACGATGGTCTCGTGGGCACGGGACACCACTTCAACGATCATACCTTCGCGGCGACCGCGACGGTCGAGACCGGAAACACGGGCCAGGGCACGGTCGCCATCGAACACCAGGCGCATTTGCCCCGGGCTCATGAACAGGTCATCACTGCCGTCATCCGGCACCAGGAAGCCGAAGCCGTCACGGTGACCGCTGATGCGGCCCAGGATCAGGTCGAGCTTGTCCACCGGCGCATAAGTGCCCCGGCGGGTATAGATGAGTTGAGCATCGCGCTCCATGGCGCGCAGGCGGCGGCGCAGGGCTTCGATCTGGTCTTCTGTGGTCAGACCAAACTCTTCGACCAGCTGCTCGCGGTTAGCAGGCGAACCTCGATCAGCAAGGTGCTGAAGGATCAGTTCGCGGCTAGGAATAGGGTTTTCATATTTTTCCGCTTCACGAGCGGCCTCGGGATCGAGGGACTGCCAATCGGCCATTAGAGAGTTTTCACCTTGTCTATATGCGGGTTAGTTTGGCATAGGCGTAATGAAACGGGAAATTTCAGGCTATGACAGCCCATCTAAAGCCCTTTATCGACACGGCAAAGCTGATTTGAATACCACTGGAGAAATTTTCCAGGTTTTTTCGATGCCGGGGGTTTACAGTTAAAAAGACGCTCCGTATAGTGCGCGCCATCGACGACGCACACGCGCTGCCGATACTGCCCAGATGGTGAAATTGGTAGACACGCCAGCTTCAGGTGCTGGTGACCGCAAGGTCGTGGAAGTTCGAGTCTTCTTCTGGGCACCAATTTCGAGCTTGAGATTAGAACAATTTCAAGGCTCACACAAAAACCCGCGAAAGCGGGTTTTTGCATTTCAGGCTTCCGATTTATTAAAACTAAATCAGGGGTTTACAGATCAAAATGCTCTCCGTATAGTGCGCCACATCAACAGCGGCAACGCTTGCGATTATGCCCAGATGGTGAAATTGGTAGACACGCCAGCTTCAGGTGCTGGTGACCGCAAGGTCGTGGAAGTTCGAGTCTTCTTCTGGGCACCAATTCAAATTCAAGGTCACGATCTTGAATTTCACAAAAACCCGCGAAAGCGGGTTTTTGCGTTTCTGGCTTTCGAAAATTTCAAATACCACCTCTCGCTGTGGTGAGGGGGCTTGCCCCCGTTGGGTCGCGAAGCGGCCCTCTTCATTCTTCCAGCCACACCTAATTATCAGGTTTTGCGACTGCTTCGCAGCCGAACGGGGGCAAGCCCCCTCGCCACAAAAGCCCGCTCTAACCACCATTAGCAAAACCTCGCAGCCCCCGCAAGACGCACTTGAGAAACAATATCGTTTATCATTGTTACAAGATTTTGCAATGCGACAGTGAGGAACCCTGCGAATGATGTTTCGAAATACCCTGCGCCGCGGCCTGACCATTACCCTGCTCGGCCTGACACTCGCCACTCCCCTCACCCAAGCCGCCGATCCGGTTTCCCTGACACTCTACAACGGCCAACACAAAGAAGTCGGCGACGCCGTCGCCAAAGCCTTCGAAGCCAAGACCGGGATTCACGTCAATGTGCGCAAGGGCAGCAGCAACCAGCTCGCCAGCCAGATCGTCGAAGAAGGCGATCGCTCCCCCGCCGACGTGATCTACACCGAAGAATCCCCACCGCTGAACAAACTCGGCGAACAAGGCCTGCTGGCGAAAACCGACGCCGCTACCCTCGCCGTTCTGCCCAAGGACTACGTTGCCGGCAACGGCACCTGGATCGGTATCACTGCGCGAGTTCGCGTGGTTGCATTCAACCCCAAATTGATCGATGAAAAAGACCTGCCCAAGTCGGTGATGGAGTTCTCCGATCCGAAATGGCAAGGGAAGGTCGGCTTCGTTCCAACCAGCGGCGCGTTTCAGGAACAAGCCGTAGCAATCATCAAAGTGCACGGCATGGATGCAGCCGAAGAATGGCTCACCGGCCTACGCGCTTTCGGCAAAACCTACAGCAACAACATGGTCGCGCTGAAGGCTGTGGAAAACGGTGAAGTCGCCACCGTGCTGGTGAACAACTATTACTGGTTCGCCTTGCAGCGTGAAAAAGGCCAGCTCGATTCGAAACTGCATTACTTCACCGGCGGTGATGTCGGCGGGCTAATCACCGTTTCCAGCGCTGCGGTGCTGAAATCCAGCAAACATCCAAAAGAAGCCCAGCAATTCCTCGCCTACATGGCCAGCGAAGAAGGTCAGCGCGTGATTACCCAGACCACCGCCGAATACCCGCTGCACAAAGGCATGGAATCGGATCGTGGCCTCAAGCCGTTCAGCGAACTGCAAGCGCCGAAAGTCACGCCAGCCGATCTCGGCAACGCCGAAGAAGCCCTGGACCTGGAACGTGACGTTGGCTTGAACTGATGAGCGCATCGTTATCCGCCCCCGCCTTGCGCGGGGGCTACATGCCACGGCGCAAGCGGCCGTCGATCTGGTTGTTGCTGCCGGTTTTGCTGCTGGTGGCGCTCAGTCTATTGCCACTGGCATATGTCGGACTGAAGACCTGGCAGGCCGGTTGGGCTGAGGCGTTGCATCTGTTGTGGCGCCCTTATGTGTTTGGCCTGCTGCGTAATACCTTGGCACTGATGGTGGGCGTCACGCTGGCCTGCGGTGTGATTGGTTTGTCGCTCGCCTGGTTGCTGGAGCGCAGTAATCTGCCGGGGCGACGGCTATGGGGCGTGATCCTGTGTCTGCCGTTCGCGGTGCCGGCGTTTGTCAGCAGCTTCACCTGGGTCTCCCTGAGTGCTCACTTCGAAGGGCTAGGCGGCGCGATCCTGGTGATGACCCTGTCCAAATACCCGCTGATTTTTCTGCCGGTGGCGGCAACCCTGCGCAATCTCGATCCGTCGCTGGAGGAGTCGGCACGAACCCTGGGGCAGAATCGCTGGGGCGTGTTCTTCAAAATCACCCTGCCGTTGCTCTGGCCGTCACTGCTGGCCGGTTCGCTGCTGATTGCGCTGCACATGCTGGTGGAGTTCGGCGCGCTGTCGATCATCGGCCTGCAGACGTTTACCACCGCGATCTATCAACAGTTCGAACTGGAATTCAGTAACGCGAATGCGGCGATGCTTTCCGCCGTGTTGCTGGTGTTGTGTCTGATGCTGCTTTGGTTGGAACTGCGCGTGCGCGGCAAGGGCCGACATGTGCGCACCGGCCAGGGCGCGGCGCGACATGCGCAGCAGGTTCGCCTGGGGCCTTGGGCGACTGTCGGGCAGCTGTACTGCCTGCTGCTGGCAATCATCGGCAGCGGTATTCCGCTGGGGATGCTGGCGTATTGGCTGATGGTGGGTTCGTCAGCGGCGTTCCCGGTCGCCGCGATCAGCGAGGCCTTGTTGTCATCTCTGGCGCTGTCCCTCGGTGGCGCAGCGCTGTGCCTGGTGTTGGCGGTGCCGGTGGGGTTGCTGGTGGTGCGCCATAAAGGCCGACTGGCAATCTGGGCCGAGCGCCTGCCGTATCTGCTGCATGCACTGCCGGGATTGGTGATTGCGCTGACCCTGGTGTATTTCGCCCTGCATTATGTGCCGGTGCTGTACCAGACCTCGGCGCTGCTGCTGATTGCTTATGCGCTGTTGTTTCTGCCGCTGGCTCAAGCGCCGATTCGCACCGCGCTGAACAAGGCAGCGCCGCAACTGGAAGAGGCCGCACGCACGCTGGGAGCGTCGTCCTTCAGCGCGTTTTGTCGGGTGACGCTGCCGATAATCTTCCCTGCCTTGGGGGCAGCGTTTGCGCTGGTATTTCTGGATGCGATGAAGGAACTGACTGCGACGCTGCTGCTGAGTCCGACCGGGCTGAATACGTTGGCGACGGAAGTCTGGGCGCATACCGCAAATGTGGAGTTTGCGGCGGCGGCGCCTTATGCAGCGTTGTTGATTGTGGTGTCGGGGTTGCCGGTTTATTTACTGACGACGCGGATGTATTTGAGTCGCTGAGATCGCTATCGCGGGCAAGCCCGCTCCCACAGTGTCTTCCGTTACGCACAAAATTGTGAGTTCACAGAAGTACCTGTGGGAGCGGGCTTGCCCGCGATGGCGCCCGCACAAACAATACAAAACTTAAGCCCTGAACTGCCCCAAGCTAGCCTTCAACTGCGCCGCCAAGCCATCCAGCACTTTGCCGCTGGCCGTGGTCTCCACCACCGCCTGAGCAGCCTTTTCAGCCTGAGCATGAATGGTCTCAACCCGCCCCCGAACGGCCTGCGCACCTTGCGCCTGATGCGCCGCGGCCTGGGTCGCCAGACCGATCGCCGCATGCACCTGCTCGACCGAGGCCTGCACCGACTGCTGCAACCGCGCACTGTCGCGCAACACCAGCAAACCTTCGCTGGCCTGACGTCCGGCCTGACCAATCGCTGCAACAGCCTCGCGCGCGCCCTGCTGCAACGCAACGATGTGAGCCTGAATGTCACCGGTTGAACTCTGAGTCTTGCTCGCCAGTGCCCGCACCTCATCCGCCACCACGGCAAACCCGCGACCGGTCTCGCCGGCACGCGCCGCCTCAATGGCCGCGTTCAATGCCAGCAAGTTGGTTTGCTCGGCGATCCCGTGAATCACCGTCAGCACCACTTCAATCTGCTCACTCTGCTGCGCCAGACGCTCGATGACTTTCGCGCCGGTGTCGACCTGTCCGGCCAACGCTTCGATCAGGCTGCCGACTTTCGCCGAGGTCCGCGTGTTTTCATCCGTGGCCTGACGAATGTCCACCACTTGCTTCAAAGCGGCCTGCATGGCGTGACTTTCAGACTGAGCTTCGTCAGCCATTTGCGACAACGCACGCAAGCTTTCGGCCACTTCATCGCGCTGCATGCCCGCCGCCGCATCGGCGCCAGCATTGCGCAGGGTCATGGCACCAATTTCCACGCCGGTACGCTGGGCCACATCGCCCGCCTCACGCACGATCGGCTGCAACTTATCCACAAAGCGATTGACCGCCGAGGCCATGTCGCCGATCTCATCCTGGCTGTTGATCTGCACGCGCTTGGTCAGATCGCCCTCACCTGCCGCCAGGTCATCCATGGCGGCGATCAGCAGCTTCAAGCGGTTGACCACTCGACGACCCAGCACCACTGCCAGCAACAGCAGCACACCAAAACCCACTAGCGACAAGCCCATGCCGATGCGCCAGCGCAAAGTCCCCGCCGCTTCCTGCACGGCAGTGGTGGTATTGGCTTTCATTTCAGCGGCGGTGGACTGCGCCGATTGCAGACGCCCGCGCATCGCCGTTGCGCTGTCAGCTGCCGCGCCTTTGAGACTGTCGCCCACCAGTTGATCGCTGCTGGCGATCAGCGCCGAGAAGCGCTTGTCCAGCGCCGCCAGATCGGTTTCCACGGAAGCGGTCGAAACCCCCATTAGGACCTTGCCGATTTCTACCCCATTGGGGTTGATCGAGGCTTCAAGGTAGTAGACCGACGGATCGTTCTTCGCCGCATCCAGCACCTTGTCCAGCGCCCGCTCGCCCTGACCTTTTTCCAGAAGCGCCTTGTTGATCGGGTTCTCCCGGTTGAGGTAGCGCGTCAGGTGCTGGCCCGTGGCATCGTCGTAAACCACGAACAACACATTGGGATTGCGCTGGGCACGGCGAGCGAATTCGGACAGAGTGGGAATATCGCTGTCCCACATGGCGCGGGGTGCGACCGAGGCCAGAAGCTGCGCCATGTCGTTGGCTGAATCCTTCAACCCCTTCTCCAGCGTCGCACGCAGTTGTGCCTGCTCGTCCTTCAGACGCGGAGACAGTCCGGCTGTCAGGCGTTGGCGAGTACTGGCGGACAGACTATCCAGACTCGACGTGACCTCACGTCCCGCCTGCTCAAGCTCACCAGAGAGCTTTTGGCTGTCGGCGTCCAGCCGCAGACCCAAATCAGCTTCCAGCGCAGTCACTGTGCTCCGGGTCAGAGCGACAGCCACCAGCACCTGCACCAAAAGGGCGATACCAAGGGTAACGAACACGGGCCGCAAGAGACGGCTTTGTAACAGTGAGAGAACGGCCGACACTGAAAATCCCTCTGCTTTGACGCCATCAAATTGATAGCACGTCAGAAACGATGCTTTTTCAATGTTCCCAGCAAAGGTCATGCCGTTCGACAGGCATAAACGACAAAGGCCCCAATTAAGGGGCCTTCGTGTTTTACATCAACGACTTATTAAGCGAACGGGTGACGCAGAACGATGGTTTCGTTGCGATCCGGGCCCGTCGAAATAATGTCGATCGGCGCACCGATCAGCTCTTCAACGCGCTTGATGTAAGCACGGGCGTTAGCTGGCAGCTCTTCCAGAGTTTTGGCACCCACGGTCGACTCTGTCCAGCCCGGCACTTCTTCGTACACCGGCTGCAGGCCCATGTAGCTGTCAGCGTCAGTCGGGGCAACGTCCTTACCTTCGGCATCTTTGTAGCCGACGCAGATGTTGATGGTTTCCAGACCGTCGAGTACATCCAGCTTGGTCAGGCAGATGCCCGAGATGCTGTTCACATCGATAGCGCGACGCAGGATAACGGCGTCAAACCAGCCACAACGACGAGCACGGCCGGTAGTCGCGCCGAACTCGTGACCTTGTTTAGCCAGGTGCGCACCGACTTCGTCGAACAGCTCAGTCGGGAATGGACCCGAACCTACACGTGTGGTGTAAGCCTTGGTGATACCCAGGATGTAGTCCAGGAACATAGGACCAACGCCCGAACCGGTAGCAACGCCGCCAGCGGTGGTGTTAGAACTGGTCACGTACGGGTAGGTGCCGTGGTCGATGTCCAGCAACGAACCTTGGGCGCCTTCGAACATGATGTCTTTGCCCGCACGACGCAGGTCGTGCAGCTCGGCAGTCACGTCCAGCATCAGCGGCTTGAGCAGCTCAGCGTATTCTTTGCACTCGGCCAGGGTCTTGTCGAAGTCAATGGCTGGCTCTTTGTAGAAACCGACCAACATGAAGTTGTGGTATTCCACCAGTTCACGCAGCTTGGCTTCAAAGCGCGGCATGTTGAGCAGATCGCCTACGCGCAGACCGCGACGGGCAACTTTGTCTTCGTAAGCCGGGCCGATGCCGCGACCGGTAGTACCGATCTTCAGCTCGCCACGCGCTTTTTCACGGGCCTGGTCCAGCGCTACGTGGTAGGACAGGATCAGCGGGCAAGACGGGCTGATACGCAGGCGCTCGCGCACCGGAACGCCTTTCTCTTCCAGCTTGATGATTTCCCGCAGCAGGGCGTCGGGTGCAACCACCACGCCGTTACCGATCAGGCACTGCACGCCTTCGCGCAGCACGCCCGACGGAATCAGGTGCAAGACGGTTTTTTCGCCGTCGATCACCAGGGTGTGACCAGCGTTGTGGCCACCTTGGTAGCGCACTACGGCGGCAGCATGTTCGGTCAGCAGATCAACGATCTTGCCTTTGCCCTCATCACCCCATTGGGTGCCCAGGACTACGACATTCTTACCCATAACACTTGTCCTCATTCGCGCAAACTTGGTGCCGGCGGCGGCCGGCAGGAAAACTCAAGAAGCCAGCGGCAATACTTGCCAAAGCCCGTTCTGCTGAATCAATTGCCGGTCGCAGTCCGCTTCACGGGCGGCGGCCAAAAGCTGCCCAGGCAACGCCTGAACAACTCGCTGACCCTCACTGCGCAGCTGGCAAACCTGCTGCCAGAGTGCTGCATCCGTACTGTCAGGCATCCAGATACCGCCAGACGGTAGCTCGACTTCAGCACGCCCCAGGGTCACCAGGGTTTTCAAATCGGTAGAGAAACCAGTTGCCGGACGGGCACGACCGAAATCGGCGCCGATGTCGTCGTAACGACCGCCTTGGGCAATGGACTGGCCAACACCCGGGACGAACACGGCGAACACTACACCAGTGTGGTAGTGGTAGCCGCGCAACTCGCCCAGGTCGAAATACAGCGGTAATTCCGGGAAACGCGTGGACAGACGCTCGGCAATCGCCAGCAAATCGTCCAGGGCCGCCAGCACGGGCGCCGGCGCATTGGCCAGACGCTCACGCGCTGCACTCAACACTTCACGACCGCCACACAGGTCGACCAGCGCTCGCAGCATGCCCGACAGATCGGCAGGCAAGCCTTCGGTCAAGGTAATGACCTCGTCGATGGCTTTACGTTGCAACGCATCGAACAACTGTTGCTCGACTTCGCCCGACAAACCGGCGGCGCGGGCCAGGCCGCGGTAGATGCCGACATGACCGAGGTCCATGTGCACATCCGGCACATCGGCCAGTTGCAGCATGGCCAGCATCAGGCTGATGACTTCCACGTCGCTGCTCGGGCTGGCATCGCCGTACAACTCGGCGCCCAGTTGAATCGGGCTGCGCGAGGACGACAAGGCACGCGGCTGGGCATGCAGCACGCTACCGGCATAGCACAGACGACTTGGACCTTCGCGACGCAGGGTATGCGCATCGATGCGCGCCACTTGCGGCGTGATGTCGGCACGGAAACCCATCTGCCGGCCCGACTGCGGGTCGATGACCTTGAAGGTACGCAGATCGAGGTCCGAACCTGCACCGGTCAGCAGGGATTCCAGGTACTCGATATGGGGAGTCACGACAAACTCGTAACCCCAGCTCTGGAACAGATCCAACACCTGGCGACGCGCTACTTCGATGCGCGCAGCTTCTGGTGGCAGTACTTCTTCGATGCCATCTGGCAGCAGCCAGCGGTCTACCGTTGCCATTACGCCATTCCCCTATGATCCGGGCGACAAGCCTTTGGGCGAGCCTTGAGTGAAGCAGAAAATGATCGGTTCATGTGCAAACCACGCGCATGAACAACGGGGCGAAAAGCCTGAAACCGGCTTCGCCAACCACTTTCCTCGAAAAACCTGTCGAGTCATTCAACTCGGGCGCCTGCATAAAAACAGCAATCAAACGTGCAGACGCAAAAAAGCCGGGAATTTCCCGGCTGCCGCATCATACACACGTTTTCCCAAAGGATCACCCCGCCCGAGGCTTTAGCTGCCAGGCGGGGGGATGATTCAGGTCAACGCCGTATCAAGGCTTGGCTTTTTCCAGGTAACGGAAGAAGTCGCTGCCCGGGTCCAGGACCATGACGTCGGATTTGTTCGCGAAGCTTTCACGGTAGGCACGCAGGCTACGGTAGAACGCGTAGAACTCCTGATCCTGACCGTATGCCTTGGAGTAGATCGCAGCAGCCTGGGCGTCACCGTCACCGCGAACCTCTTCAGATTCACGATAGGCTTCAGCCAGCAACACGCGGCGTTGACGATCGGCGTCGGCACGGATGCCTTCAGCCAGCTCGTTACCCTTGGCGCGGTGCTCGCGAGCTTCACGCTCACGCTCGGTGCTCATACGTTCGAACACGCTGCGGTTCACTTCCTTCGGCAGGTCGATGGTTTTGACCCGGACATCGACAACTTCGATGCCCAGCTCTTTTTCCGCCATCTTGTTCAGCGAATTGGTGATGTCAGCCATCAGCGCATCACGCTCACCGGACACCACTTCGTGCAGGGTGCGCTTACCGAACTGGTCACGCAGGCCCGATTCCAGACGACGGGAAAGACGCTCGTCGGCAATCTGCTTGAGGCCGGAAGTCGCGGTGTAGAAGCGCTCGGCATCTTTCACGCGCCACTTGGCGTAGGCATCGACCATTACGGCTTTCTTTTCCAGCGTCAGGAAGCGCTGTGTCGGTGCATCCAGTGTCATCAGACGCGCGTCGAATTTGCGCACCTTGTTCACGTAAGGCACTTTCACATGCAGGCCCGGCTGAACATCGGCCTGGACCACGCGACCGAACTGCAGCATCACCGCGCGCTCGGTCTGAGCCACGATGTAGAAGCAGTTCCAGGCAACGATCGCCACGACGACGCCGATAATAAGGGCGATCAGCGATTTATTGCTCATCAGCGACTCTCCCTGGTACGTGCTTGCTGTTGCTGCAGATCAGCTGCCGCACGCGCATTCACTTCATTGCTGCTGGCTGCCGCGCCGGTCACTGGAGCACCGGGGCTGCGACCACTATCAATCATCTTGTCCAGCGGCAAGTACAGCAGATTGTTCTGGCCATCCTTGTTACCGGTCACGAGAACCTTGCTGGTGTTGCTGAAGATTTCCTGCATGGTGTCCAGGTACAGACGCTGACGGGTAACTTCAGGGGCTTTGCGATACTCGGCCACCAGCTTGGTGAAGCGATCAGCCTCACCCTTGGCACGGGAGACGGTCTCGTCGCGGTAACCGTTGGCATCCTCGAGGATGCGCTGGGCCTGACCACGGGCTTCCGGCACGACGCCGTTGGCGTAGGTTTCAGCCTGGTTGCGCGAACGCTGCTCGTCTTCACGGGCGCGGATCACGTCATCAAAGGCTTCCTGAACTTCACGCGGTGCCGCTGCGCTCTGTACGTTGACCTGGGTGACGGTGATACCGGTGCGATAGGTATCGAGGAAGCGTTGCAGACGCTCCTTGATTTCGCTGGCCATCAATTCACGACCTTCGGTCAGCACCTGATCCATGGCGGTAGAACCCACCACGTGACGCAAGGCACTGTCGGTCGCATGCTGCAGGCTGATTTCCGGCTGATCGACGTTCAGCACGAAGTCCTGCAGGTTGCTGATCTTGTACTGCACGGTCAGCGGCACTTCGACGATGTTTTCGTCTTCAGTCAGCATTTGACCCTGCTTGGTATAGGCACGCTCACGCGTGACGTTTTCCATGTACTTGCGATCGATCGGCGGGAAATAGATGTTCAGGCCCGGGCCGACGGTTTCATAGTATTTGCCGAAGCGCAGCACTACGGCTTGCTCCTGCTCATCGACCACGTAGACAGCGCTGTACAGCCACACAGCCGCCAGCACGACCAGGCCGATGCCGAGCAGGCCGCCGAAGCCGCCACTCTTGCCCGAACCACCGCCCTCGTCACCGCGTTTTTTACCACCACCGAACAACCCGTTCAGGCTTTCCTGCAGCTTTCGGAAGGCCTCGTCGAGATCCGGTGGTCCCTTGCGGTCGCCGTTATTGCGGCGCTTGCCACCCCAAGGATCCTGATTATTCGAGTTGCCACCCGGCTCATTCCAAGCCATAGCGCTCTCCATCTGATAAAGCAAAGACGCACCCACGGCGCGCCGACCAATGCTACAGAATGCCTGTCACCGCGGCACAACCGCTTTCTCAGGCTTTTATTGCAAAGTGTGTTGCTCGATGAATTCCATCGGTTGCAGACCTTCGCGGCTCACGAGTCGATTCAATTCGATCCGTGGCAAGCGAACGGCCAGCAAGCTGATGCCTTCTTCGTCGTGTTCTTCTTTTTGCACAGCACCGAGTTCGAAAAACTGCGCACGCAGTCGAGCAAAACGTTGCGGCAAGCGCAAGGTGCCAACAAACAAATCACTGCCTAACAGTTCGGCCACAGCCTGCTTGAGCAGGTCCAGGCCGGTACCATCCTTGGCCGACAACCAGACCCTCTGCGGTTTGCCATCGGCATCGCGCTGGATCTGCGGCTCAACACCCTCGAGCAAATCGAGTTTGTTGTATACCTCAAGGATCGGCAAGTCCTGTGCCCCGATCTCCCCGAGCACCACCATGACTTGTTCAATCTGGGCCATCCGCTCAGGCTCATGCGCATCGATCACGTGCAGCAGCAGGTCGGAGTTGCTCGACTCTTCGAGCGTAGCCCGAAATGCCTCGACCAGTTTGTGCGGCAAGTGACGAATGAAACCCACGGTGTCGGCCAGTACGATCGGCCCGAGGTCATCGAGTTCGAGTCGGCGCAAAGTCGGGTCGAGGGTAGCGAATAACTGGTCGGCGGCGAAGACGTCGGAATCGGTGACCGAGTTGAACAGCGTCGATTTGCCGGCGTTGGTATACCCCACCAGTGAAACCGTCGGGATGTCAGCACGTTTGCGCCCGCGACGAGATTGCTCGCGCTGGCTGCGGACCTTTTCCAGGCGCCCCTTGATCTGCCGCAGGCGAACCCGCAACAGGCGCCGGTCGGTTTCCAGCTGGGTTTCACCCGGGCCGCGCAGACCGATACCGCCCTTCTGCCGCTCAAGGTGAGTCCAGCCACGAACCAGCCGCGTACTCATGTGTTCAAGCTGGGCCAGTTCAACCTGGAGCTTGCCTTCATGGGTGCGGGCGCGTTGGGCGAAGATATCGAGAATCAAACCCGTGCGGTCAATCACGCGACACTCGAAAATACGTTCGAGGTTACGTTCCTGACTGGGCGTGAGGATGTGATTGAAAATCACCAGATCGACCTGTTCGGCGCTGACCAGGTCGCGTAATTCTTCGACCTTGCCACTGCTAATCAGGGTTTTGGCGGTTGGCCGATGACGCGGCACGTTAAAAAACGCGACGGTCTCGGCGCCAGCCGAAATTGCCAACTCCTGAAACTCCTGCGGATCTTCGCGCGCCTCAGGGTCCTGACCATCCAAGTGAACGAGAATTGCCCGTTCACCACCACCGTGGCGCTCAAAGAACAAAGGAGACTCCTATCAGGCGTTACCTGGCTCAGCGTCACCTGCTTCGGATTCGGTTGCGCTAGGCAGACGAATTGGACGAACCGGCACCACTGTAGAGATAGCGTGTTTGTAAACCATTTGGCTAACGGTGTTTTTCAGCAGGATAACGAACTGGTCGAAAGACTCGATCGTGCCTTGCAGTTTGATCCCGTTGACCAGGTAGATGGAAACCCCCACTTTCTCTTTACGTAAAGTATTCAAGTAAGGGTCTTGTAGCGAATGCCCTTTTGACATGTGCCGCACTCCTTTAAGGATTCAATATAAAAAATAGGTAAACAGATGGCTTGGGGCCGTCACACCCCCAAGGATAGACGGCAATTGCAAGGACTCAGCTCAATATGGAGATGGTCCCAAGGTATTTCAAGGCGCGCGGCAGATTGTCGCAATCGAGGCTGTCCAACCAGTGTAAATCAGCCCAACTGCGTAGCCAGGTGAACTGGCGCTTTGCCAATTGGCGCGTGGCAATGATTCCACGCTCCTGCATCTCGGCTTGCGTCAGCTTGCCATCCAGGTAATCCCAGACTTGTCGATAACCTACAGCACGTATAGACGGCATCCCCGAATGCAGGTCACCTCTATTTCGCAGGGCTACGACCTCGTCGATGAATCCCTGTTCCAACATATTTGTGAATCTTTGTTTAATACGCTCGTGCAGTACCTGGCGATTTGCCGGAGCGATGGCCAAGTTCGCGACAGTATAGGGCAATTGTTGCAGTCCCGAAGCGGCTGCTTCAGTACTTTGCGCAGATTGTCGCAAGCGTAGCTCAGTCATGCTCTGACCACTGACGCGATAAACTTCCAGCGCTCGACTGAGGCGCTGTGGATCGTTCGGATGAATTCGCGCTGCGGATTGCGGATCGATGATCGCCAATTGATCGTGCAGGGCTTGCCAGCCAAGGCGTGCAGCCTCTTCTTCGATTTGCGCGCGCACGTCCGGATCGGCCGCCGGCATGTCGGCCAGACCTTCGAGCAAAGCCTTGTAGTAGAGCATTGTGCCGCCTACCAGCAGCGGAATTTTGCCCCGCGCGGTGATCTCGGCCATGGCCTGGAGCGCATCACGACGAAAATCAGCAGCCGAATAACTTTCGGCCGGGTCGAGAATATCGATCAATCGATGTGGGAATTCGGCCAGAATTTCTTTGGAAGGCTTGGCGGTGCCAATGTCCATGCCACGGTAAACCAGCGCCGAATCGACGCTGATCAGCTCGCAGGGCAGGACCTTGGTGAGTTCGATGGCCAGGTCGGTCTTGCCGGCAGCCGTCGGCCCCATCAGGAAAATCGCAGGAGGGAACTGGCTCATCAACGACCGCGCAAAAACAGTTTGTCCAGATCGTCCAGGCCCAATTGGGTCCAGGTCGGTCGGCCATGGTTGCATTGACCGCTGCGTTCGGTGTTTTCCATGTCCCGCAGCAGACCGTTCATTTCCGGCAAGGCCAGACGCCGATTCGCGCGAATCGCGCCGTGGCAGGCCATGGTGCCGAGCAGTTCGTTCAGATGTGCCTGAATCCGGTCGCTGGTGCCATATTCCATCAAATCCGCCAGAACGTCGCTAACCAATCGATTGGCTTCAGCCTGTTTCAGCAACGCGGGGATTTGCCGGATCGCCAGCGACTCCGGGCCCAGACGCTGCAACTCAAAGCCCAGCCGCTGGAACCACGCGACATGTTCTTCAGCACAATCGGCTTCGCGCTGACTGACCGCCAGGGACTCCGGCACCAACAGCGGCTGACCACTCAGGCCTTCGCTGGCCATGGCGATTTTCAGGCGTTCGTACATGATCCGCTCGTGGGCGGCGTGCATGTCCACCAGCACCAGGCCTTGGGCGTTTTCCGAAAGAATATAGATGCCCTTGAGCTGCGCCAACGCGTAACCCAGCGGCGGAATGTCGTCCTGGCCGGCCGGGAGCGCTACCGCATTGGCTTCGGGCAACGGCGCGAAGAACTCACGGTAGGCCGCTTGAGCTTCGGCGACGGGTACTCCGGACTGAGGCCGCGGCGAGTACTGATACTGATAACCGGCACCAGCGCCCGAGCCAGCCGGCGTGTTGAACGACGGTTGTGCCTGAGGCTGTTCCAGCAGCGCATTGGCCGCCAGACGCATTTCGCCCTGCGGACCGAACTCACCGGCGTCGAGCCCGGTTGGCCGGACAATGGCCGTCGCGACAGGCGCGGCCAGATGATCTTCCGGCCGCACATCGCCGAGGGCGCGGTGCAAAGTGCCATAGAGGAAATCGTGAACCATGCGCCCGTCACGGAAACGTACTTCGTGCTTGGTCGGGTGCACGTTGACGTCGACGCCCGCCGGATCGACTTCGAAAAACAGCACGAACGTCGGGTGCCGACCATTGAACAGCACATCGCGATAAGCCTGGCGCACCGCGTGGGCCACCAGTTTGTCGCGCACGGCACGGCCATTCACAAAGAAATATTGCAAGTCTGCCTGGCTGCGGTTGAAGGTCGGCAACCCGACCCAGCCCCACAAGTGCAAACCATTGCGCTCGATCTCGATCGGCAGCGCCTGCTCCAGGAAACCCGCACCGCAAATCGCCGCTACACGCCGGGCGCGGGCCGCATCATCGTGGGCCTCGTGCAGGCTGAGGATGGTTTTGCCGTTGTGGCGCAGATGGAACGCCACGTCGAACCGCGCCAGCGCCAGACGTTTGATCACTTCTTGCAGGTGATCGAATTCGGTTTTTTCGGTCTTGAGAAACTTGCGGCGCGCCGGGGTATTGAAGAACAAATCGCGCACTTCCACCGAAGTCCCCACCGGATGGGCTGCCGGTTGTACGCGAGGCGCCATGTCCCGGCCTTCGGTTTCCACCTGCCAGGCCTGATCGGCATCGCGAGTGCGGGACGTCAGGGTCAGACGCGCCACGGAGCTGATGGAGGCCAGCGCCTCACCACGAAACCCCAGGCTCATCACCTGCTCAAGGTCTTCCAGGTTACGAATCTTGCTCGTGGCATGACGGGCCAGGGCCAGGGGCAGGTCATCGGCAGAAATGCCGCTGCCATCGTCGCGAACCCGCAGCAACTTGACGCCGCCCTGCTCCACATCGACATCGATACGTTTGGCACCGGAGTCGAGGCTGTTCTCCAGCAACTCCTTGATCACCGAGGCCGGGCGCTCAACCACTTCACCGGCGGCAATCTGGTTCGCCAGCCGCGGGCTGAGCAGTTCGATACGCGCAGTGTTGGTCAGCACCTGATTCATTCTTTGGCCGCCAGTTCAGTGCCGGGAATGGTCAATGTCTGACCAATCTTCAGCTCGTCGCTCTTGAGGTTGTTGGCGCTGCGCAAGGTGGCCGGGGACACCTGATAGCGCACGGCGATCATCGCCAGGGTTTCGCCGGGATTCACGCGATGGTCACGCGGGCCCTGGGCGATCTTGCCGGAATCTCGCAGCCAGGCAATGTAGGTGCCCGGCGGTGGATTCTGTTGGAAGAACTGCCGCACACCGCTGCTGATGGAACGCGCCAGCGCCTGCTGATGGTTCGCTGCGGCAAGCTTGGAAGCTTCGTTGGCGTTGGAGATAAAACCGGTTTCCACCAGGATCGACGGGATGTCAGGCGACTTCAGCACCATGAACCCGGCTTGCTCCACGCGCTGTTTGTGCAGCGGCGTGACGCGACCGATGTTGCTCAAGACTTTCTGGCCAACGTTGAGGCTGGATGTCAGGGAAGCAGTCATCGACAGATCGAGCAGTACGCCGGCCAGCATGCGGTCCTTGTCATCGAGGCTGACGTTGCCGGCACCGCCGATCAAGTCGGATCGGTTTTCGCTGTCGGCCAGCCAACGGGCGGTCTCCGACGTAGCGCCGCGATCGGACAGGGCGAACACCGATGCTCCGAACGCGGCGGCCGAAGGCGCGGCGTCGGCGTGGATCGAAACGAACAGGTCAGCGCCCTTCTTGCGGGCGATTTCGGTACGGCCGCGCAACGGAATGAAGTAATCGCCAGTACGCGTCAGTTCGGCGCGGAAGCCTTTCATGCCGTTGACCTGTCGCTGCAGTTCACGGGCGATCGCCAGCACCACGTCTTTTTCACGCTGACCGCGAGAACCCGAGGCACCCGGGTCTTCGCCACCGTGGCCGGCATCGATCACCACAATGATGTCGCGCTTGCCGGCCGGGGCTGGTGGCAGTTTGACCGGCGGATCTACCGGAGTGACCGGCACCGGGGCCACTGTGACAACGTTGGTCGGTACAGGAATTGGCGCAGCATCGGCGGCGTTATCGAACAGGTCGACCACCAAGCGATTACCGTATTGGGCGTTGGGCGCCAAGGTAAAACTTTTCGGCGTGACGGCCTTTTTCAGGTCGATGACCACTCGCAGGTCGGTCGGCGTACGTTGAGCCGAGCGCATTGCGGTGATCGGAGTATTCGAGGTATTGACGTTCAGCGGCGACCCCAGAGATGCGCCATTGATGTCGATCACCAGCCGGTCCGGGGAGGACAGGGTAAAGACACTGTGCTGGACGGGCCCTGTCAGGTCGAACACCAGTCGCGTGTTGTCCGGCGCCCGCCACAGGCGAACACTGTTGACCTTCGTCTCGGCCACAGCGTCGACGGTCACCGCCAAAAACAACAATCCTACGGCAGCAACCAACGCGCGAAAGCGCATACCTAACCCCATCATTTAATTGGATTCCAATGCCAAAGCGGCACACCACAACTCGCCACGCGAGCCCTGGGGCAAAATTTTCAGCGAACGCCCGCTGTCTTGCGGGCTAATGGTAATGGTCAGGTCGGGCTTTGGCAAAAAGCCTGCACCGTTCCGGGGCCATTCGATCAGGCACAGAGCATCGTCTTCGAAATAGTCGCGGATGCCGAGGTACTCCAACTCCTCTGGATCGACCAGTCGATACAGGTCGAAATGGAAGGCGCGGACCTCCCCAATCTCGTAAGGCTCGACCAGGGTGAAGGTCGGACTTTTTACCGCGCCTGTATGCCCCAGGCCACGAATAATGCCTCTGGACAGCGTGGTTTTCCCGGCGCCCAGATCTCCCTCGAGAAAAATCAGACCGTGCCCTTCAGTGGTTTGTGCGATGCGCGCACCAAACGCGGTCATCGCCTCTTCATCAGCCAGGTACAGGGTTACTTCAGACACGGTGCTTGCTCCTCCAACAACTGACGAATGGCTGGAATCAGATCACTGGCCGCCAGCCCACGGCCGAATTCACCTTGTTGCGCGCCGGCATTGGCGTGCAGCCAGACCGCCAGGCACGCCGCGTCGTACGCGTCCATGCCCTGGGCGAGCAAGGCACCGACCAGACCGGCCAGCACATCGCCCAAACCGGCAGATGCCATGGCCGGATGGCCCTGATGACACAACGCCAGACGCCCGTCGGGGCTGGCGATCAAACTGCCGGCACCCTTGAGGATCACCACCGCTGTGTATTTTTTGCTCAATGCATGGGCAGCGGCCGGACGATCGGCCTGAACCTCGGCCGTCGATACCCCCAGTAATCGCGCCGCCTCGCCAGGGTGCGGCGTGATAACACAACGTGCGGGCAAACTCACGCCACCCTCGGCCAACAGGTTCAACGCATCGGCGTCCCAGACTTGCGGCAGCGGCGCATTGGCCGCGGCCGACAATAGACTGCGCCCCCAAGCGGCCTGCCCCAGCCCCGGGCCGACGACCAGCACCGTGACCTTCTCAAGCAGCCCCATCAATTGATTGGCCGACGAAATGCCGAGCACCATCGCTTCAGGCAAACGCGCCAATGCAGCCGGAACATGCTCGCTGCGAGTGGCCACGGACACCATCCCGGCGCCGCTGCGCAAAGCACTTTGTGCACCGAGCAGGATGGCGCCGCCAAAACCGCGATCACCGCCGATCAGCAATACGTGGCCAAAGCTGCCTTTGTGGGAAGTGGGAGCGCGACCGGTCAGACGCGGCGCATTACCAGCCGTCAAGCGACGAGCACTGACCGTGGCCCCGATAAACGTCTCTGGAGCGGCCTGCAGATCATTGAATACCAAATCGCCAACCACATCGGCAGCGCTACCGGTGAACAGACCCAGCTTCAAACCGATGAACGTCACCGTCAGGTCCGCTCGAGCCGCAATGCCGAGCTGACGCCCCGTATCAGCGCACAACCCCGAAGGGATATCCACCGCTGCAACCGGTAGCCCACTGGCATTGATCGCGGCGATGACACTGGCGTATGGCTCGCGCACTTCACCGGTCAGGCCGGTGCCGAGCAAGGCATCCAGCACAACGCCGCGTAATTCGCAGTGCGCGTTCCAGTCTTGAATGGCAACGCCCTCGGCTACTGCCTCGGCATGGGCCGATGCGGCATCGCCCTGCAAACGCCCGGGATCACCGGCGGCCAGCACCCGCACGTGCCAGCCGGCACGTCGGGCCAGCACGGCCACCAGGTAACCGTCGCCCGCATTATTGCCGTGGCCGGCCACCACGCTCAATTCGTGCGCCGTCGGCCAATGACGGACCAGCGCGCGCCAGGTCGCTCGCGCCGCACGCTGCATCAATTCGAAGCCCGGTGTACCGGCCGCAATCAGGCTCGCATCGAGCCCTCGGACTTGCGCGGCGCTATACAGCGCGTCGGGTAATTCATCTTTAGTGTGCGGCATGCGTCTTCAGGCTCCGATGTCTGGCAGAATTATACGCACCTCAGCTCCGGTTTCTCTCGCCTCATGCCCGCTATTACTACAGACCTGCCCGCTCTTGCCCAATCCATCAAGGACTGGGGCCGCGAGCTGGGCTTTCAGCAAGTCGGCATCAGCGGCCTCGACCTGGCCGAGCATGAGCAGCACCTGGAGCGCTGGCTCGAAGCCGGCTACCACGGCGAAATGGAGTACATGGGCGCCCATGGCAGCAAACGCTCACACCCGGAAGAGCTGGTGCCCGGCACACTTCGCGTCGTTTCCCTGCGCATGGACTACCTGCCGGGCGACACCGAAATGGCCAAACGCTTGGCCGAACCGGAAAAAGCCTACGTCTCGCGTTATGCCTTGGGCCGCGATTACCACAAATTGATCCGTAAACGCGTGCAACAACTGGCGGAAAAAATTCAGGCGGTGATCGGTCCGTTCGGCTACCGCGCCTTTGTCGACAGCGCCCCGGTGCTGGAAAAAGCCATCGCCGAACAGGCGGGCTTAGGCTGGATCGGAAAAAATACGCTGGTCTTGAATCGCAAGGCCGGCAGCTACTTCTTCCTCAGCGAACTGTTCGTCGACCTGCCGCTGCCGGTCGACCCGCCCCACACCACCGAACACTGCGGTCGCTGCACTGCCTGTCTGGACATCTGCCCGACCAACGCCTTCGTTGGTCCGTATGTACTGGACGCCCGGCGCTGCATTTCCTACCTGACCATCGAACTGAAAAGTGCTATCCCCGAAGATTTGCGGCCATTGATCGGCAATCGGGTATTCGGTTGCGATGACTGCCAGATCGTCTGCCCGTGGAACCGCTTCGCCCGACCTTCCGGCGAAAGCGATTTCAAACCCCGGCATAACCTGGACAACGCGGAGCTGGCGGAACTGTTCATGTGGGATGAGGACAAGTTTCTAAGCAGCACCGAGGGTTCACCGCTCAGACGCGCGGGTTACGAGCGTTGGTTGCGCAATCTGGCGGTCGGTCTGGGTAATGCGCCGTCGAGTATTCCGGTGCTGGAAGCGCTGAAGGCACGACGCGAACACCCTTCAGAACTGGTCCGCGAACACGTCGAATGGGCCCTGAAACAACACGGTCTGGCGTAGGAGCTGCCGCAGGCTGCGATCTTTTGATCTTAAAAAATCAACGTCAAAAGATCGCAGCCTGCGGCAGCTCCTACCGATATGAGTACATCCTGGGGATAAGGGGTATTTCGTGAGGGTCAAGCCTCGTCGTTATAAACGAACTTGGGCATTTCCCAATGGAAACGGATCGCCAGCAAACGCAGCAGGAAGCCGCCGAACAGGGTGATCAGGATTGACTGTTCGCCGGGTAATTGCAGGTAGATGCAGAGCAGATAGCACCACGCCGCTGCAAAAGAGACGCTGGCGTAGAGCTCGCGGCGGAAGATCAGCGGGATGTCGTTGCAGAAGATGTCCCGCAGGATGCCGCCAAATACCCCGGTGATCACGCCGCTGACCGAAGCCACCAACATGCCGTGGCCCATTTCCAGGGCCGTCATGCAGCCGATCAGGGTGAACGCCACCAGGCCCACCGCGTCGAGCACCAGAAACAGCGAACGCAGGTGGCGCATCCAGCGGGCGATGAAGATCGTCAGCATCGCCGCGACGGAGGTCAGCACCAGGTATTCCGGGTGTTTGACCCAGGTCAGCGGGTAGTGGCCGAGCAGCACGTCACGCACCGAACCGCCGCCCAATGCGGTGACGCACGCAATCAGCACCACGCCAAACCAGTCCATGCCGCGACGGCCCGCAGACAGGGCGCCAGTCATGGCCTCGGCAGTAATGGCGATCAGGTAGAGCATCAGCAACATGGTGGCGGTCCTTGCAGGAAGGCGCGCAGTCTACCCACTTCACCGAAGCACCAAAAGAGGGCAGCTCCTACAGAGGGAGGACCGTGGCGCGCAATCAGAACTTAATGAAATTCTTACGATAGTGCTGCAGCTCGGCGATCGATTCGCGGATGTCGTCCAGGGCCAGGTGGGTGCTGCCCTTTTTGAAGCTGTCGCGTACGTCCGGTGCCCAGCGCGCGGCCAGTTCTTTAAGGGTCGACACGTCGAGGTTGCGGTAGTGGAAGTAGCTTTCCAGCGACTTCATGTGGGTATAAAGGAAGCGACGGTCCTGGCAAATGCTATTGCCACAGATCGGCGACTTGCCCTTCGGCACCCATTTTTCCAGGAAGGCGATGGTCTCGGCTTCTGCTTCGGCCATGCTGATACGGCTGTCGCGAACCCGTTGGGTCAGCCCGGAGCCGCCATGCTGACGGGTATTCCACTCGTCCATGCCGGCGAGGATCTCGTCGCTGTGATGGATGGCGATCACCGGACCTTCGGCCAAGGTGTTCAAATCACTGTCGGTGACGATGGTGGCCATCTCGATGATGACGTCGGTATCAGGGTTCAGACCGGTCATTTCCAGGTCGATCCAGATCAGGTTCAGCGGGTTTTGCATGAGTCGGCTCCTCGGCGTAGGTACGCAGTTTAGCCTAGGGAGGCCCCCGGGGCGTGCTAAACTCGCGGCCGTTTTACCTAATCGCTGCATTCTCGATACGGAACACCCATGGCCAAACGCCAACTCAATCGTCGTCAAAACTGGCGCATCGAAAAGATTCAGGGCGAGCGCGCTGCCCGCGCCGCCAAACGCGAGTCCTCGGCTGTCGAGGCACTTGAAGGCGGCGACCTGGGTCCGGAACAGACGGGCCTGGTGATCGCGCACTTCGGCGTGCAGGTTGAAGTCGAAGCCCTCGATGGCGAGCTGGCCGGCCAGGTATTCCGCTGTCACTTGCGCGCCAACCTGCCCGCGCTGGTGACCGGCGATCAGGTTGTGTGGCGTGCCGGCAACCAGGGCATCGGCGTGATCGTGGCGCAACTGCCGCGCAACACTGAGCTCTGCCGTCCGGACAGCCGTGGCCAACTCAAGCCGGTGGCCGCCAACGTCGACATGATCGTTATCGTCTTCGCGCCGCTGCCCGAGCCTCACGCCAACCTGATCGACCGTTATCTGGTAGCTGCGGAACACGCGGGTATTCGGCCTTTACTGTTGCTGAACAAATTCGACCTGATCGACGAGCAGAACGCCCCGGCGTTGAACGCCTTGCTAGCGGTTTACCGCACGCTGGGTTACCCGGTGCTGGAAGTGTCGGCCCACCACGGCAATGGCATGGAACAGTTGCAGAAGCAGCTGGACGGGCACATCAGCGTATTCGTCGGCCAGTCCGGTGTCGGCAAGTCGTCGCTGGTCAACAGCCTGCTGCCGGAAGTCGACACCCGCGTCGGCCCGCTGTCCGAGCTGTCGGGCCAAGGCACCCACACCACCACCACCGCGAGACTGTTCCACTTCCCTGGTGGCGGTGAGTTGATCGACTCCCCGGGTATTCGGGAATTCGGCCTGGGTCACGTCAGCCGCGCCGACGTCGAAGCCGGTTTCATCGAGTTCAACGACCTGATCGGCACCTGCCGTTTCCGCGACTGCAAGCACGACCGCGAGCCGGGTTGCGCCCTGCTCAAGGCTCTTGAAGAAGGCCGCGTGCAGCAGCAACGGATGAACAGCTACCGCTCGATCATCGCCAGTTTGCCTGAAAGCAGCTATTAAACAGACGTGCCAACCGCCCCTGACTATTACGGGGCGGTAGGTCGTTCGTGGCGTCCTACAAAAACTCCCTCAGTTAAACGTCAGACCTCTCTGTAAGGCTTCTTCGCGCCTGCCTGAAGGACACGTCTCTTTAACCGCCAAGGCCTTGTTGCGGCCACTCAAGTGCATACATTCAAGCCCTCATCGCATTTCTGGCGATACCGAGGGACAGCCATGCAAACCTATCATTTGTTCATCAGCCACTCGTGGAACTACCCCCACGCCCACGACAACCTCGTGCGTCTGCTCAACGCTAAACCCGGCTTCACGTTCAAGAATTTTTCGGTGCCACCGGACAACCCGATCATCGGCGCGAAAACCGACAAACAACTAGAAGAAGCCATCGAAAACAAGATTCGGCTCTGCTCGGCAGTACTGATCATGGCGGGGATGTATTCGACCTACAGCAAGTGGATCAACAAGGAAATCGAGATCGCCAAGCGCATGAACAAGGTGATCATCGCGGTCAAGCCGTTTGGTGCGGAGCGGATTTCCACAGTGGTACGCCGGGCGGCGCACGCGGAGTGTGCGTGGAACACCAACAGCATCATCAGTGCCATCCGCACTCACGCGGCGGGCTGAACCATGCGCAAGGGACTGTTCATCGGCATTAATAACTACAGCCACGTTTCACAATTGAGTGGTTGCAACAACGACGCGATGGCCATGGCTTCGGTGCTGAAAACCGACGCCAATGGCGATCCGAACTTCAAGAACCTGGTCCTGACCTCCGCCGAAGATTATCTGAGCCGCGAAAAGCTCGAAGGGCATATCCAGGAATTGTTTTCAGGCGATTGCAGCGTTGCACTGCTTTACTTCGCCGGCCACGGCAACTTCGACGTCGATACGGACGAAGGCATGCTGATCCCCCAGGACTACAAATCCGCCAAGGATGGAATTCGCATCAGCGACATCCTGAATTGGGCGACCAAAGCCGTAAAAATCAAAAACAAAGTGATTATTCTCGACTGCTGCCAGGCAGGCTCGGCGGGCGAAGTGAGGGCGCTGCGCAGCGAAAGCAGCATGGTGTGCGAAGGCATGACCATCCTCACCGCGTGCAAAAAGGAAGAGCCGGCGATGGAAGGCGCCAACCACGGCGTCTTCACGGGGCTATTGCTGCAAGCCCTGCACGGCGGCGCTGCGAACATCCTGGGGAAAATCACGCCCGGCAGCCTCTACTCATTCGTCGACAACGCTCTCGACGCGTGGGAACAGCGCCCGGTGTTCAAGACCAATGTGTCGCAGTTCATTTCATTGCGAGAAGTCTCCCCGCTGATCCCCAAAGAGATTCTGCGCAAACTGCCCGACTGGTTCGAAGAGGCGGAATCAATGTTCGCGCTCGACCCCAGCTACGAACCTACCGAAGCCACGTTCGACCCGGAGCACGGCGAAGTCTTCTCCCAACTGCAAAAGTGCAACCGCCACAGCCTGATCGAACCGGTGGACGCCGAACACATGTACTACGCCGCCCTCCATTCCACCGGTTGCCGCCTCACCGCCCTCGGCGCCTATTACCGCGAACTCGCGATCAAGGGACATTTTTGATGCCAGTGTTTATCAGCTACCGCCATACCGATCGGTCCCACGCCATCGCCATCAGCACCCGCCTGATTAAGGCCAACATCAAGACCTACTTCGACGTGCTGGATCCGGAATCACAGACCACTGACGACATCACCGGGGTCATCACCCGCAACATCACCGAGTGCACGCATCTGCTGGCGATAGTCTCGGACAAGACCGCTCTGTCGTGGTGGGTGCCGTTCGAAATTGGCGAAGCGACCATCAGCCATCGGCGGATATGCTCATTCAAGACCGGCCCTACGGAACTGCCGCTGTATCTCGATAAATGGCCAAAGCTCAGCACCGACAAGGATCTGGAGTTTTTCATTGATGCCTATCGCGAAGAAGTGGCGACCAAGCGTTCAATGACGCTGGGCTCGATCAACGAATCCCTTTATCGAACCTATAGAGGCAATGCCGAGCTGTTCCACGACCAGCTCAAGAACCGCATTCGACGGGGTTTCTGACAGGTGCAAAAAAAGCCGCGATGATCGCGCAATGCTGTTCACCTAAGAGAGTCTTGAGTCAGTGAGAAACCTGTGGCGAGGGAGCTTGCTCCCGCTTGAGTGCGCAGCGCTCACAAAAATCGGCAATGCAATGGTTGTCAGATTTTTTGGGGCCGCTACGCAGCCCAGCGCGAGCAAGCTCGCTCGCCACAAAGGTAGGTATGACTGCAGCGCGATCCTGATTCCTTGTTTTTTTACCGCCAGCAGCGTCATGCCTTCGCACGAACAAAAAAGCCGCGATCATTCGCGGCTTTTTCGTGGATCACTGCTTGACCGGATCACCCGGTTTCGGCGCAGGATCATCAAACAGATTCAACCGCTCACGAAGCTCATGAGCCGGCAGCGGTTCCTTATCCGCCGGCAAGGCGTTCGGATCGGCTGACGGCGTGGGCACTTCGCCTGGGCCACCCTGTCCTTGCGTCGGCACTGGCGCAGGTTCCGCACCTTGCGAACCTTCGATGGCACGCTGGGCTTTCTTGGTCAGTACGATGATGTCGATGCGGCGGTTGACCGGGTTGAACGGGTTCTCCCGGTCGAACAGCGCCGACGAGGCATAACCCACGACTCGCGCTACCTGAGAGTCCGGATAGCTGCCGGCGATCAATGCACGGCGGGCCGCGTTGGCACGGTTGGCCGAGAGTTCCCAGTTGCCGAAGTCGCCGGCGCCTGAGTACGGCTTGGCATCGGTGTGACCGCTGATGCTGATCTTGTTCGGCACCGCTTTGATGGTGTCAGCCATGGCCAGCAGGATGTCTTCGAAATACGGCTTCAGACGCGCACTGCCGGAGTCGAACATCGGGCGGTTCTCGGCGTCCACGATCTGGATGCGCAAACCGTCCTGGGTGATCTCGAAAAGGATCTGGTCCTTGAACTTCTGCAGCTGCGGATTTTCTTCGACCTTGTTCTGCAACTCTTGCAGCAGCAGTTCCAGACGCTCCTTCTCGACCAGCTCGGCCATGCCTTCGACCTGCTCGGAGTCGATAGTCACCTTGTCCGGCTGAGGCTGGGATTTCACCTCGGGGTTGAGGGTGTTCTCCGGCGCCAGGGTCGGCGAGCCGCCCAGATCGATGATGTACGGCGTGCCGCTTTCGCTAAAACCGACCGGATCCTTGAAGTAACCGGCGATGGCGATCTTTTGTTCCGGCGTTGCCGTGGACAACAGCCACAACACCAGGAAGAACGCCATCATCGCCGTCGCGAAGTCCGCGAAGGCGATTTTCCAGGAGCCCCCGTGATGCCCGCCCGCGTACTTTTTGACGCGTTTGATGATTATCGGCTGGTTATTTTCCATGACTTAGCGACCGCGAACCGCTTGTTCCAGCTCAGCGAAGCTAGGACGGTGCGCCGGGTACAGAACCTTGCGACCGAATTCCACTGCCAGCGATGGCGGCATGCCGGAAGCCGAAGCCACCAGCGAGGCCTTGATGGCTTCGTAGACGTTCAGTTCTTCCTTGGCATCGTGACCCAGGGCGTGGGCCAGCGGGCCAAAGAAACCGTAGGCTGCGAGAATACCGAAGAAGGTACCTACCAGAGCCGCACCTACGTGCAAGCCAATCATTTTCTGGTCGCTTTCACCCAGGGAAGCCATGGTCACCACGATACCCAATACCGCCGCGACGATACCGAAACCCGGCATGGCATCGGCGATGCCGTTGACTGCGTGGGAGGGGTGATCCAGGTCTTCCTTGAGGCTGGTCAGTTCCATGTCGAACAAACCTTCAAGCTCATGGGGAGCCATGTTGCCGGAGGACATGATGCGCAGGTAATCGCAGATGTACGCAGTCATGCGGTCATCTTTCAGGACCGCCGGGTACTTGGCGAAGATCGGGCTCGCGGCGGCATCTTCGATGTCACCTTCGATTGCCATCATGCCTTCGCGGCGGCTCTTGTTAAGAATCTCGTAAATCAGCCCCAGCACTTCCAGGTAGAAGGTGTGGTTGAAACGCGAACTGAACATACTCAAGGACTTCTTGAGCACGTGCATCGTCATATGACCGGGGTTGGCCTGCAGGAATGCACCAAGGGCCGCGCCGCCGATAATCATCACCTCGAAAGGCTGGATGAGGGCGGCAATCTTGCCGTGGGAAAGCACGTATCCGCCGAGCACGCTCGCGAATACGACGATGATGCCGATAATTTTAGCCATAGGTAGGAGAGCACTTACTGAGTCGGGTTCAAGGTCATATTCGGAAGTTAAAAAATCTCTTCTTCTCCTTATCGGCAAAACTGCGCCAGACTATAGCCAGTTCAATCGAAAAGCTAATTTAGCCCGCGCCGGGCACAGGTAATGCAGACAATGATCGCGTGCAACCATGGCTAACGAAACGAACGTCCCAACGCCAAAACCAACCACGCTCGAAGGCTGGGTCAAGCTTCTCGATGGTGTACGCCTGCCGGTTCCGCAAGCCAGTCACGACCAAGTCTGCAAAGCCATCCGAGATAACCGTAGTTCGCTGCGAGACATCGCCGAACTGATGCAGAACAGCCCGGCTCTTGCCTTGAGCGTGATTCGCGAAGCCAACCGCCATACTCATGGCAGCATGACCGAGCCCGCTGAAAATCTTGAAGTGGCGATCAATCGGCTCGGTTTGAAACGCACCGAAGAATTGCTCGAGCGCCTGCCCGCCGAACCCCAATTGCAGATACCTGTCGCCTTGCGCCAGCTTCAGTTGATCAGCCAGCACGCCACCCAACAGGCCAATGGTTTTTTTGCCGGTCGCCTGGCGCGGTTGTGGCAGGACATCCACTGGGGCAGCCTGCTGTTTCTTTCGCCACTGTGGCCCATGGCGTTGACCCATCCGCAGTTGCTTGAAGAATGGGAGCTGCGGGTCATCTATAAAGGCGAGTCGGCGCGCAAAGTCGAAAAGCAATTGTTCGGCGTGCGCCTGCTGGAAATCTGTCTGGCGCTGGTGGACACCTGGCGTTTGCCGATCTGGGTGCAGCAGGGTTATCGGCTGCTGCGCAGCGAACAACGCGAGCTGGTGAAAGTGCTGCGCATCGCGCGTGACAGCGATCACCCGCTACGCCAACAGAACCGCCTCGATGACGACCCGACGCTACGGCGCTGGCTCAATCAGCCCGCCAATACCGTGCTGCTGGCCAACGGTCTGGCGTTGTCGGCACAACAGGCCTGGGACAGTCCCCACTGTGAACGCTGGCAGTTCCTGACCAGCCTTTACCTGCAAATACCGATGGATGAGGTGCAACAACAATTGCACCAGCAAGCCGCCAATAGCGCCCGCCAACACGCCATGCCGGACCTCTGGCATCCGGCCGAAGCGCTGATCTGGCCGTCGGGCATAAACCGTGCTCACGCCGGTTTGCTGCCGGCCCCGGCGCCGACCGCAGAAGACCTGGCGAAGTGGCGCAAGCAATGTGCCGAACTGCTGGTGGAGCCGAGCCCTTTCACCAATGCCATGCACTTGACCACATCGGCCCGAGACGCCCTGGTGGCGTGTGGGATGCGGCGGGTGATGATCCTGATGGCCGACCGCACGCACGCTAATCTGCGTGTGCACCAGACTGCCGGGTTGCCCAAAGAAGTGGCCGGCCTGAACCTGGTGGTCAGCCAAAGCACCGTGCTGCAGCGCCTGCTCGCGCAACAGGCCCAGGTGCGCCTGGCGCCGTCCAACAACGCACAATTCTCGGCCCTGTTGCCGGCCAGCCTGCGTAAACAGTTCAGCGGTGAGCACTTGCTGCTGCGTTCCCTGGTCAACAACGGTCGAGTGATCATGATCGTGGTGGCGGATCAGGGCGGCGGGCCGTTTTCGGAAATTACCGTGCAGGCTTTTGGCAAAACCGCGCAATGCATCGAAAAAGCCCTGCACAGCTTTAGCCAGCGCTAGGGCCAACCACCAGGGCCTGTTTTCAGTTTTTTCCTATGCCGAAATAACTGATAACAGGCCCTCATGACGCTGCGCTACAATCCTCCCCTTTGTGCTCTGGAGACCTCACATGTCTGACTTCTCTGGCTTGGCGCTGGTGATCGAGCCGAGCGACCTGCTCCCGCGTCTCGACTCCCGCGAACTGATTCTGGTAGACCTGACCAGCAGCGCCCGCTATGCCGCAGGGCATATCCCCGGGGCACGCTTTGTCGATCCAAAACGTACTCAACTGGGTCAGGCACCTGCGCCGGGCCTGCTACCGACCCAGGCCACGCTTGAAGCATTGTTCGGCGAACTGGGGCACAACCCCGATGCGGTCTACGTCGTCTATGACGACGAAGGCGGCGGTTGGGCCGGGCGCTTTATCTGGCTGCTGGATGTCATCGGCCACAGCAAGTATCACTATATCGATGGCGGCCTGCCGGCATGGCTGGCAGAAGGCTTGCCGATGTCGATCCAGATCCCGCCTGCGGTCGGTGGCCCGGTCGCCCTGACCCTGCACGATGAACCCATCGCCACCCGCGAATACCTGCAAAGCCGCCTCGGTGCCGCTGACCTGGCGATCTGGGACGCACGTGGGCCGCTGGAATACTCCGGCGAGAAAGTGCTGGCCGCCAAGGGCGGGCACATTCCTGGCGCGGTCAATTTCGAGTGGACAGCCGGTATGGATCAGGCGCGCAACCTGCGCATCCGCACCGACATGCCGAAAATCCTGGAACAACTCGGCATCACCAAAGACAAAGAAGTCATTACCCACTGCCAGACTCACCACCGTTCTGGCTTCACGTATCTAGTGGCCAAGGCGCTCGGTTATCCGCGAGTCAAAGGCTACGCCGGCTCTTGGGGCGAATGGGGCAACCATCCCGACACGCCCGTAGAGATTTAAGGTTTTTTAAGGACAGTTAATGAAGAAGCGTTTGTTTATCCTCAGCCAATACCTGCTGCCTCACCACTTGATCTCGCGACTGGCTGGCTGCATTGCCGAATGCCGCGTGCGCTGGTTCAAGAATGCCTTCACTGCGTGGTTCGCCAAGCGCTATCAGGTGGATATGTCTCAGGCGCTGGTCGAAGACCTGACGGCTTACGAGCATTTCAACGCGTTCTTCACTCGCGCCTTGAAAGACGGCGCTCGCCCACTGGACCAAACCCCCGGCGCGATCCTCAGTCCGGCCGACGGTGCCGTCAGCCAGCTCGGCCCGATCGAACACGGTCGTGTTTTCCAGGCCAAGGGCCACAGCTTCAGCGTGCTGGAACTGCTCGGTGGTGACGCAGCCAACGCAGCGCCATTCATGGGCGGTGATTTCGCCACCATTTACCTGTCACCCAAGGATTACCACCGTGTGCACATGCCGCTGGCCGGCACTCTGCGCGAGATGGTCTACATCCCCGGCCGGATCTTCTCGGTCAACCAGACCACCGCTGAAAACGTACCGGAACTGTTTGCTCGCAACGAGCGTGTGGCGTGCATTTTCGATACCGAGCGCGGGCCGATGGCCGTGGTGCTGGTGGGCGCGATGATTGTGGCGTCGATCGAAACCGTGTGGGCCGGCTTAGTGACACCGCCCAAGCGCGAACTGAAAACCTTCCGTTACGACGAAGCGGCCCGTGCGCCGATCCATCTGGAGAAAGGCGCGGAATTGGGTCGCTTCAAGCTCGGCTCTACGGCAGTCGTGCTGTTCGGGCCGGATCAAGTGAAATGGGCTGAAGGGCTGGGCGCCCTTTCGCCAGTGCAGATGGGCCAGGGCATCGGCTTGCCAACCGCCTGATCCCGGACCCGCCGCCCGGGTTGTCTTCCGGGCGGCGCATTCCCCTGTAGGAGCTGCCGAAGGCTGCGATCTTTTGATCTTGATCTTCGGCAGCTCCAAACTGTCAAAAAGCAAAATCAAAAGATCGCAGCCTTCGGCAGCTCCTACGCGGGCCAGTGCGGCGTAAACATCGCGACACCTCCTCCCGCGCTCATAGCTGCTACAGTCAAGTCATTCACTGCCCATTTCCCGGTCGGAGTTTGTCTACGGCATGAATGAGACCAATCCTGTCCTGCTGCTACGCGCACCGATCCCGACGCAGTCGCGTCTGTCTTTCTGCGAAGCCACGCCTCGCGATCTCAAGCGCTGGATCGCCAACCTGCCCAAAGCCAACATCGGCGAAACCGCTCGCCAGTTGTATCAAGGCTTGAGCGAACTCAACCAACTGCTCACACCCAGCGACAATCGTCTGCAACTGCTCGAACTGCTGCGGCCCGAGGTGTATTACGTCTGCAAGCACCTGGAGCGGCATTTCCTGCATCAGGCGATTGTGCTCGACGAGCGCTCGCGCAAGATCGCCAACCTTTGCCAGGCGCTGCAGAGCCACTTGGCGATCGGCTACAAGCAAATCATCATCCGCATCACACCGCGCTTCAGCAAGGACCGTGCGCCGCTGCTGACCCAGGCTTTGCAACGGGCAATCCATTGCCTGAACGGCGCGTTGATCCGCGCCACTGAACTCTATTGTCCAGTGCCCGAAAGTCTGTGGCTCGAGTTACATCAGCTGTACCGGATTGGCTGTCAGTTCCAACTGCAACATTTGAGCGTGCGCGATGAACTGGCCAGTCAGACGCAAAGCCTGAGCATCGAGCAAACCTACGTCGTCGCCCTCCTGCTGGAGGCTTCACGCTGCAATCAACTGCGCCAGAGCCAGATCGCCCGACTCGCGGAGGTGCTCGAACCCTGGAGCCAGTGGATCAAGCTGCAACCGGCCAAACCGGACAATGGGCTGTTTGCCATCGCCCCGGATCTCGACACCGGGCCACGTTACCGCTCCAAATTCCTCGCCGAACAACAGGAGAGCTTGCTGGGGATTGACCCGCAACCTCTGGTCGCGGCCATCGAAACCCATCTGCAACAGTCAGCCGACAAGGCATCGCCGCTGCCCGTTCCGACGGGGCTGAATCTGGATACGCTGCAACACCTGCATGCCGCCTGGGGCCAGGCCGCCGAGCGCAGTTTCCAGCGCACTGTCGGCCACGGCACGTTGACCCTGTGCGTGGGCATGAGCGCATTGCATTTTTATCTCGGCGGGCAACGCTCGTTCAACGACATCCTGAAGAAACCCGGCGCCCGCCCCGCCCAGTTCTCGGCTACCGACCCGACAAGTCGCGCCAAAGACCAATGGAGCCAGGCCTTCGACGCCGCCCCCCATGGCACCACAGAT
Source organism: Pseudomonas sp. JV414 (assembly GCF_032424305.1). NCBI lineage: Bacteria > Pseudomonadati > Pseudomonadota > Gammaproteobacteria > Pseudomonadales > Pseudomonadaceae > Pseudomonas > Pseudomonas sp. JV414. Next base: position 205,275 of record NZ_VYKC01000009.1, read on the forward strand.
ACGCTGCTGCCTTACGAAGAGATCGAATACCCGCACCTTCAGAACGATGACAGCCACGAGGCGGCCGACCGCCAACAGCATTTCCCGACCTATGCGCTGCCGGTGATCAATCACAGCCCTGGCGGCTATTGCCTGGCTTGGCCCGGCGCCGTGCCCGCCGAGCTACAGGCTGGCGAAATGGTCGGTATCGAGGATGCTGCCGGTCAAGGCTGGAGCATTGCAGTGGTGCGCTGGATCCGCCAGGTGCGGGGCGGCGGCACGCAGATGGGTATCGAGCAAGTCGCGCCTTGCGCCGAACCCTGCGGTCTGCAACTGATGCGCTCCCACGACGAGCACAGCCAGTACTTGCGTGGGCTTCTGCTGCCTGCCATCAGTGCCATCGACCTGCCGGCCACCCTGCTAACACCTCGCCTGCCGTTCCAGGAAGGCAATAAGGTGCTGATCAATACCAACGGCGAGGAACGCCGGGCCGGACTGGAGCGTCGGGTGGCGAGTACCAACAGTTTCAATCAGTTTGCCTACCGTTCGCTTGAGACAGCCAGAAACGAAAACGCCGCAGGGAGCGGCGCGGTCGGGGCAGTGGAAGAGTTTGATTCGTTGTGGAAGTCGCTGTGAGCGTGAGTCCACGAAACCGCGGCGCGCCCAATCGCGGGCAAGCCCGCTCCCACAGGGTCTGCACTATCCTTGTGGGAGCGGGCTTGCCCGCGAAGAGGCCCGCCCAGACAACCTGAAACTCAGAGCTGCCCGTCGCGATCCCGGAAGCCCAGCAGGTACAGCACGCCATCGAGCCCAAGGGTGGAAATCGCCTGCTTCGCCGATTGCTTGACCAGCGGCTTGGCACGGAACGCCACGCCCAGCCCGGCAATCGCCAGCATCGGCAGATCGTTGGCACCGTCACCGACGGCAATCGTCTGCTCCAGACGCAAACCTTCCTTATGCGCCAGCTCACGCAGCAGATCAGCCTTGCGTTGCGCATCGACAATCGGCTCGACCGCCACGCCAGTCACCTTGCCGTCGACCACTTCCAGTTCGTTGGCAAACACGTAGTCGATGCCCAGCTTGGCCTGCAGTTGTTTGGCGAAGTAGGTGAAGCCGCCCGACAGAATCGCTGTCTTGTAGCCCAGTCGCTTGAGTTCGGCGAACAGGGTTTCGGCGCCTTCGGTCAGGCGCAGCGAGGCGCCGATGGAATCCAGCACGCTGACGTCCAGCCCTTGCAGCAAGGCCAGGCGCTCTTTGAAGCTGGCGCGGAAGTCCAGCTCGCCGGACATTGCCCGCTCAGTGATCGCGGACACTTGGTCGCCCACACCAGCAGCCTTGGCCAGTTCGTCGATGACTTCGGCTTCGATCAGCGTCGAATCCATGTCGAACACCGCCAGACGGCGGTTACGACGGAACAGCGAATCTTCCTGGAAGGCGATGTCGACGTTCAGTTCTTGAGCAACGCTAAGGAATTCGGCCCGCAGCGCTTGCGGATCCGCCGCCTCGCCGCGCACGGAAAACTCGATGCAGCCCTTGCCCTTGTCGGCCGGGGTGTCCAGCGGCATGCGCCCGGACAGGCGATCGATATGATCGATGTTCAGGCCATATTTGGCGGTGATCGAACTAACGCGCTGTAATTGCTCGGCGGTCACTTTGCGGGTCAGCAGGGTGACAATGTGGCGTTTCTTGCCCTGATTGCCGACCCACAGCTGGTAATCCTCTTCGGACACGGGCGTGAAACGCACCTGCTGCTCCAGCTTGTAGGCCGTGAACAGGATGTCCTTGAGCACTGAGCTACCTTGTTCGGTATCGGGAATTTCAACCAGGATGCCAAACGACAGGGTGTCGTGGATCACCGCCTGACCGATGTCGAGAATATTCACACCACCCTGGGCCAGAACACCGGTAATGGCCGCAGTCAGACCCGGACGGTCGACTCCCGTGATGTTTATCAGGACAATTTCGCGCAAGGCGCACCCCCGCAGGTGGAAAAAAACCGCATTCTACCCATTTTCAGTGACCATCGGGCACCGTGAGCGCTTTGACGGCCTAGGGCCTGTCGCTATACTGCGCGTCAACTTCACGGACTAAAGAGCCGAGCTCAAGTGAACCGGCCCACGCCAGTAAAAACCGATAACTTCTTTCTGCTGATCTTCCGGGCACTGCGTCATCGCCGTGTACCGATCGCATTGCGCATTGCCAGCCATAACGTGATCCTGGTCGCTCTGGCCCTGGTGATCTATGCCTGCGTGATGGGTTTGCAGTTCAAGCAGGCCATGCACGAGCAGGCGGATGCCCTGGGCGAAAGCCTGACCACCCAGACCGCGACCTCGGCCACGGAACTGTTGGTGTCCAATGACATCCTCAGCCTGAACGTGCTGCTCAACAACCTGACCAAGAACAAATTGGTGGCCCACGCCGCCATCTACAGCGTGGATAACCGCATCCTCGCCGAAGCCGGTCAGCGTCCCAAGCATAGCCTGCTGGGCGAAGCCGAGGGCATGTACCAGAGCAAGATCACTTTTCAAGACGTGACCGCCGGGCAACTGCGCATCAGCCTGGACATGGACCAGTTCCAGCAGCCAATGACCATCAGCCTGCAAAGCATGGGCATTCTGAGTGCGATTCTGCTGGCGCTATCCCTGGCCTTGAGCCTGCGCCTGGGACGCAATCTCTCCACGCCGCTGATGCAATTGCGGGTGTGGCTGCGCAATATCGACGAATACACCCCGGCCACCGAGCGCCAGGATGAGGTCGGCGACCTCGCTCGCCAGCTGCACGCCAATTTCGCGCCAGAGCCGGCCGAGCCGGAACCGGCGCCGGAACCTGAATACGACGACAGCGATTACGAAGACGCCGACGATAACGAGCCGACCTTCGAAGTGCGTAACCTGCGCGATCCAGGTTTCGACGAAACCAAGCCTGTCGCCGGCCTCAAGCCTGCGCCGCGGCGCACTGTCAGCACCGTCGAAGAAGATGAGGACGACGAAGATCCGTTTGCCGATCTGCGTGATGATTCGGCAGATAGCGCGCCGAAACCAGTCGTAAAGCCGCAGGTATCGAACTTGCCGCAGCACAGCGCCGTACTGGCCGTGCAACTGGGCGCGCAAGATCAGTTGCGCCGCCTGCCCCGCGCACGCCTGGAAGAGCTGCTCAAACGCTATCGCGATTGCCTCGATCAGGCCGCGTCGCTTTACCAGAGCGAACTGCATACCCTGAACGATGGCAGCACGCTGATGCTGTTCCACACCGAAGACAGCGGCGACGACTACCTGACCAACGCCATCTGCTGCGGAGAGTTGCTGCGCGCCTTGGGTCATCAGTTGCAGATCGAAGTCGCTGATAGCGGCATCACCCTGCAATTGCAGTTGGGCCTGACGCTGGGTGACGAACTGTTCGGCTTGAGCCAGATCGACCTGCTGCTGACCGAAACAGCTCAGGATGCACTGGCCCTGTCGCAACACAGCCGTAACCTGTTGCTGGTGGAGCGCAAGATCAGCGACGACGCACTGATTCGCCAGCGTGCGCGGATCCGCCCGATCGCCAGCCCTGAAGGTGCGTGCTGCGTAGAGCGCTTGATGGAGCCCTATCCGTCGATGCTGGAGCGGCAACTGGCGCGGATGCACGAACGCCGGGCGTAAACGCTAGCCCCCGCTGTAAAGAAGCCCGCAGATGAGTGATCGTCTGCGGGCTTTTTGTTGCCTGTCCCGGCCTCTTCGCGAGCAAGCCCGCTCCCACATTCATCTCGGCTGTCCACAAACGGTGTGCTCACTGAAGATCCACTGTGGGAGCGGGCTTGCTCGCGAAGAGGCCATCAGAAGCACTGAAGACTTCATTCCGCAGAAACAACAAAGCCCGCATCAATGGCGGGCTTTGCTTTGGATCAATCCAGGCTTAGAACCTGAACACTTCCATATCCGTGCGGATCGGCGAAGCCATTGGAATCTTCGGTTGCTTCTCTGGCTCTGCTGCCGGTGCCACAGGCTTGGCAGCTGGCTTGCGAGGTGCTTCGGCGATCGGCGGCTGGTTGGCCAGTGGCTTGAGCGCGGTCGACAGCTGTTCGGCCAGACGCTGCAGCAACACACCCTGAGCCTGAACCTGAGCCGCAGTGCCGCCGGCGTGCTGTTCCTGCAGATGAATGATGCGGTTATCGCGCACCTGACCACGACGGTCGATCAGGCGCCATTGCGCATCAAGGATTGCCGGTTGCGACGCACCCGAGTCCAGACGCGTGATCGTCAGCAGAACCTGAACATCCGGCGTGAAGCCCAGTGTTGCCGGTGCCAGGACAACGCGTTGGCTGTCCAGATGACCGGCGACCTGACGCAGCAACAGCTGATCGATATCGGACGACAGGCTACCCGCCCAACGACCATCAACCGAAGCTTGCAGGCTGCCATCGGGCTGACGCTGCAGCAAAGTTTCGCGTTGCAGGTAGTCGGCAACCGTTACCGGGCCAAGCAATACCGCCATGCCCGCGCTTTGCGCAGGCTGAGCCGGACTTCCGCTGTCCAGCTGATACAGCGACACCGGTTGGTGAACGCTGCAACCCGCCAGGCCAAGAACGCCGGCGAGCATCAAAATAAAAGGAAGGCGCAGAGCAGTCATCGTCCCATCCAGGTGGCTGCCACAAGGCTAACCACAGTGAAAATACTCAAAAAATATGAAGAACGCTCGGCTACGCCGGCGCTTGAAAGGCCATATCATCCGTGAATATGCGTTCCGACTCCAGCGGCAAAGCGTCGATCTACGTGTTAAATCGTAGATCGAGCGCTCTAGGACGCTTAATTGAGGTTTTCGACGAACAGCGCATCAACCCTCTGAAAGCCCCTTGGCAGTTTGTTACCACGACGCCCACGCTCACCTTTGTAGTGTTCAAGGTCGTCCGCCTTCAATGACAAGGTACGTTTTCCGGCCTGCAGCACCAAAGTGGCACCCTCCGGCAAAACGGCGATGTCCGTGACATATTCTTCGCGACTGGCAACACGCTCACCGGAAATCCCGATGATCTTATTCCCTTTACCTTTACCTAATTGTGGCAGATCGCTGATTTTGAAAATCAGCAGGCGACCTTCGGTGGTCACCGAGGCCAGCCAGTTGTGCTCACGATCGGCTACCGGGCGCGGCAGAATCACTTTGGCGTTGTTCGGCAAACTCAACAGGGCCTTGCCCGCCTTGTTCTTGGCTTGCAGGTCTTCACCCTTGACCACGAAACCGTAACCGGCGTCAGACGCGATCACGTACAGCGAATCGTCTTCAGGCATCAGCACGCATTCGAAACTCGCCCCTGGCGGCGGCGTCAGACGGCCGGTCAGCGGCTCGCCTTGGCCACGGGCCGAGGGCAAGGTGTGGGCCGCGACCGAATAACTGCGCCCGGTGGAGTCGATAAATACCGCAAACTGGTTGGAACGTCCGGCCGCCAAGGCCTTGAAACCATCCCCGGCCTTGTAGGAAAGCCCGGTGGCGTCGATTTCGTGCCCCTTGGCAGAGCGAACCCAGCCTTTTTCCGACAGAACTACGGTCACTTTCTCGTTCGGCAGCAGATCGTGCTCGGTCAAGGCCTTGGCTTCTGCACGCTCGACGATTGGCGAGCGACGGTCGTCGCCGTAAGTTTCGGCGTCCTTGATCAGCTCGGTGCGTACCAGCTTTTTCAGCTTGGCTTCGCTGCCCAGCAGGGCTTGCAGCTTGGCTTGTTCCTTGAGCAGTTCATCCTGCTCGGCACGCAGCTTCATTTCTTCCAGTCGCGCCAACTGACGCAAACGGGTGTCGAGGATGTAATCGGCCTGGATTTCGCTCAGGGCGAAACGCTCGATCAGGGCGGCTTTCGGGTGTTCCTCGGTGCGGATGATGTGAATCACTTCATCCAGATTGAGATAAGCGATCAACAAACCGTCCAACAGGTGCAGGCGGCGCTCAACCTTGTCCAGGCGGAATTGCAGACGACGACGCACGGTCTGGACCCGGAATTCCAGCCACTCGACCAACAGCGCGCGCAGGTTTTTCAGCTGCGGCTTGCCGTCCAGACCGATGATGTTGATGTTGACCCGGTAGCTTGACTCCAGCTCCGTGCTGGCGAACAGGTGCTGCATCAGCGCGTCGTGATCGAAGTTCTTGCGCGCACCCGGGATGATCACGATCCGGCACGGGTTTTCGTGGTCGGACTCGTCTCGCAGGTCAGCGATCTGCGGGGCTTTCGACGGTTTGGCCTGCATCATGGCCGCTATCTGTTCCAGCACCTTGGCACCCGAAACCTGATGCGGCAGCGCGGTGACAATGATGTCGCCGTCTTCAATGTGGTACACGGCGCGCATGCGCACCGAGCCCTTGCCGGTTTCGTAGATTTTCAGCAGGTCGGCGCGCGGCGTGATGATTTCCGCTTCGGTCGGGTAATCCGGGCCCTGGATGTGCTCGCAGAGCTGTTCGACCGTGGCTTTCGGCTCATCCAGCAAACGCACACACGCCGTCGCGACTTCGCGCAGGTTATGCGGCGGTACGTCGGTGGCCATGCCCACGGCGATGCCGGTGGTGCCGTTGAGCAGGATGTTCGGCAAACGGGCCGGCAATACCAAAGGCTCTTCCAGCGTGCCGTCGAAGTTCGGCCCCCAATCCGCGGTGCCTTGGCCCAGTTCGCTGAGCAGCACTTCGGAATAACGCGACAGCCGCGCTTCGGTGTAACGCATGGCGGCGAAGGACTTCGGATCGTCCGGCGCACCCCAGTTACCCTGGCCGTCGACCAGCGTGTAGCGGTAGCTGAACGGCTGGGCCATCAGGACCATGGCTTCGTAGCACGCCGAGTCGCCGTGCGGGTGGAACTTACCGAGCACGTCACCGACGGTACGCGCCGATTTCTTGTGCTTGGAATCGGCGTCCAGCCCCAACTCGCTCATCGCATAGATGATGCGCCGCTGTACCGGTTTCAGGCCGTCGCCGATATGCGGCAAGGCACGGTCCATGATCACGTACATGGAGTAGTTGAGGTAGGCATTTTCGGTGAAGTCAGCCAGTGACCGGCGTTCTACACCGTCCAGGCTGAGATCAAGGGAGTCGCTCATGCGGGCCTCATCAGTTCGTTGTCTGGCGCAGCAGCATGGTGCCACCGCGCTGGGTAAATTCAAGTTTGTTCAGTGCGCTCATACCGAGCAGCACCTGATCACCGTGCAGCCCCGGCGCGACCAGAGCGCGGACATCCCGCAGCACGATGTCGCCCAGTTGCAGGCGGTCAATTTTTGTACGATAGCCCTGGCTCAGGCCATTGGCCGTGCTCAGGGTCACACCGAAACCTTCTTCCAGCTTCAAACGCTTGGCCAGATCCGCAGGGATCGCCACATCGGTCGCGCCGGTATCGAGCATGAAATCCACCGGCTGACCGTTGATCTGGCCAGTGGCAATAAAATGCCCCTGGCTGTTGCTGATCAGCTTCACTTCGATAAAACCTTCGCCCTGTTCAGAACTGACCACCGCATTCGGGTTTTGCTGGTTCTCTTCCCATTGCCCGAAAAATCGTGTCGCCAGAAATAGCGCGGCGCACCAGGCCAACACCATCAACACCCGACCAGCGCGTTTGCCCGGAGGCTGTTGACTCATGGCTTGGCACTCCAGCCACCTTCAGGCGCGGCAAAGCGCCAGACAATCGGGCGTTTCTCCCCGTCGACGCGCGCACCATTGTTGTTGTCGATACCAATCCAGGCACCGTCGACGTCCACGATCAACGCTTCCGCCAGCCCAAAGGGCTGTGAATAACGACGGTTTTCCTGCAAGGCCTCGGCGGCAAACGACCAGCAGCGCTCGACCTTGGCTGTCACCGCATCGCGACGGCAAACCTGAAAGGCATTGCGCTCAAGGGTGAACAATTTGCCGTCAAACAATGACAGATCGGCAAAATCCCGGGAGCGCGCGCGGGCCTTGGGAAATTGCGCTGGTTGCATCTCCACCCCGGCTTCACTCAGCAGCACACAACCACCCTTGCAGTCCCAGACCGTTTGCTGGCGCTTGATCAGCAGCAAACCGCGGCGCTCACGTTCGGCGGCCAGCCACAGCGTGTCACCAGCCGGATTGATCGCCAGCCCTTCAAATAACGAATTGAAGTGCAGCAACATGCCGCTGGCCCGTGCTTCGCGTACCAGCATCGGCGAGATTTTCAGCCAGGACGCAGGCCCGATTGGCGGAACCTGCAGCACCGCGGCGTGCGCTTCGCTGACGATGTAACGATTGCCAGCGCTGTCGCAGGTGATGCCTTCGAAATCCAGGTCCCCGCCCCGCACGAACGACGCCGCCCAGGCCCGCGAACGCAAGCCCCAGGGCAAGCCGCTGTCGGGCGCCAGGGGTACGTCGATGCGCACGGTTTCGGCGTGCCAGGTGTTGTTGCGGGTGTCGAGGCGATAGATTTGATCATCGTCACGATCCGAAACGGTCCACAAATCCTTGCCGCACTGGGCCAGCCCCGACAGATTGCCGCCGCGCATGCCGTCGACGGCATGCTCGGATAACAGGCGCAGCTCGGGTGCGGGCTGCGCCGAAACCGTTACCGAGGTCAGCAGCAACGCACACGCCAGGGCCCAGCCAAATCGCATCAGCCCAGAACCTCGGCCAGGTTGCCCTTGGACTCCAGCCAGGACTTGCGATCGCCAGCGCGTTTTTTCGCCAGCAGCATGTCCATCATTTCCGAGGTCGCGTCGAAATCTTCCAGCGTCAACTGCACCAGACGCCGCGTGTTCGGGTCCATGGTAGTTTCGCGCAACTGCGGCGGGTTCATTTCACCCAGACCTTTGAATCGGGTGACCTGTGGTTTGCCGCGTTTCTTCTCGGCTACCAGACGATCGAGAATGCCATCGCGCTCGGCCTCGTCCAGGGCATAGTAAATTTCTTTGCCCAGGTCTATACGGTACAGCGGCGGCATGGCGACGTAGACGTGTCCGGCATCCACCAGCGGACGGAAATGCTGGACGAACAAGGCGCAGAGCAACGTGGCGATGTGCAGACCGTCGGAGTCGGCGTCGGCGAGGATGCAGATCTTGCCGTAACGCAACTGGGCGATGTCCGCCGAGCCCGGATCGACACCGATGGCCACGGCAATATTGTGCACTTCCTGGCTGGCCAGCACTTCGCTGCCGTCGACTTCCCAGGTGTTCAGAATCTTGCCGCGCAATGGCAGGATCGCCTGAAATTCTTTGTCCCGCGCCTGCTTGGCCGAACCGCCGGCGGAATCACCTTCCACCAGGAACAGCTCGGAGCGCATCGGGTCCTGTCCGGCGCAGTCGGCGAGTTTGCCCGGCAACGCCGGCCCTTGGGTAATGCGCTTACGCTCAACCTTCTTGCTGGCCTTCAGACGACGGCCGGCGTTGTTGATCGCCAATTCCGCCAGCAGCATGCCGGTCTCAGGGTGAGCGTTGAGCCACAGGCTGAACGCGTCCTTGACCACACCGGAAACAAAGGCTGCCGCTTCACGGGATGACAGGCGTTCCTTGGTCTGACCGGAGAATTGCGGTTCCTGCATTTTCATCGACAGGACGAACGCAATGCGTTCCCAGACGTCTTCCGGCGCCAGCTTCACGCCACGCGGCAACAGGCTGCGGAATTCGCAGAACTCGCGCATCGCATCGAGCAAGCCCTGACGCAGACCGTTGACGTGCGTACCGCCCTGGGCCGTCGGGATCAGGTTGACGTAGCTTTCCTGAACGCTGTCGCCGCCCTCGGGCAACCACAGCAACGCCCAATCGACCGCTTCTTTGTTACCGGCCAGGCTGCCGCAGAACGGTTCGTCCGGCAGGCGTTCGAATTCGCTGACTGCGTCTACCAGGTAGGAGCGCAGACCGTCTTCGTAATGCCATTCGACTTTCTCGCCGGTGGCCTTGTCTTCAAAACTGACCAGCAGCCCCGGGCACAGAACGGCCTTGGCCTTGAGCACGTGCTTGAGGCGGCTGATGGAGAATTTCGGTGAATCGAAGTACTTCGGGTCCGGCGCGAAGAACACGCTGGTGCCGGTGTTGCGCTTGCCGACGGTGCCGATCACTTCCAGCTCGGTCTTTTTGTAACCGTCAGCGAAAGTCATCTGGTATTCGTTGCCGTCGCGCTTCACACGCACCCGGACTTCGGTCGACAAGGCGTTGACCACGGAAATACCCACCCCGTGCAAACCGCCGGAGAACTGGTAGTTCTTGTTGGAAAACTTGCCGCCCGCATGAAGCTTGGTGAGGATCAGTTCGACGCCCGACACACCCTCTTCCGGGTGAATGTCCACTGGCATGCCACGGCCGTCATCGCTGACTTCCAGAGAGTGATCGGCGTGCAGGATGACCTGCACCGATGTCGCATGCCCGGCCAAGGCTTCGTCGACGCTGTTGTCGATGACTTCCTGGGCGAGGTGGTTCGGTCGACTGGTGTCGGTGTACATGCCGGGGCGTTTGCGCACCGGGTCGAGGCCCGAGAGGACTTCGATGGCGTCTGCGTTATAAGAGCTAGCGCTGGGAGTGGCCATGGGGTCTCGTCGTCCGCCTGTAAAAAGTGTTCTGTGAAAAAGAGAGTTCTATGAAAAAGAGGCGACAAATCACAGTGCAGTGAAATCAATCGCCTGATACAAATCTGCGCCGATGCCGGCGAAACTCAGCATTGCCGGCAATCGCTCGGCAAAACCCTGGAAACTATGGTCGCCGCCCGCCTGGATGCGCAAGGCACAGGCTCGGTAATACTGCTGGGCGAGGCGATAATCCAGCGTTTCATCGCCGGTCTGCAACCACACTTGAAACCGCTGCGGATCCTGGGGCGCCGGCACTTCCAGCTCGGCCAGGGCCGTCACGTGGTCGTGGGTCATTTCCCAAGTCTCATTGGTATACAGGTTTTTCTGCGTCCCCAGATACCCGTCGAACATCCGGTGCGGGCTGACGGCCGGGTTGATCAACAGGGCTTTCAAGCCATGGCGCTCGGCCAAGTGAGTCGCATAGTAGCCGCCGAGTGAGCTGCCGACCAGCAGTGGCCGCCCCAGCTCGGCAATCGCCTGCTCCAGCTGACCGATGGCCTCGCGAGGATGGTGATGCAAGGCCGGCACACGCAACTGATCGCTCAAGCCCAGCCGTTCCATCACATTAATCAACTGACAGGCCTTTTTCGACGCCGGCGCGCTGTTGAAACCGTGGATATAAAGGATCGAACCAGACATTTGAGCTCCCTGTGCGTCGGGTAAAGAGGCGCAGTTTACAGGGTGTCGGGAAAATCGGGGATATGCGTGGAAATCATGTCACCTGAGCAAACGCCATCGCGGGCAAGCCCGCTCCCACAAGGATCTGAGGCGTTCACAAATCCCCTGTGGGAGCGGGCTTGCCCGCGATGGCCGCACCTCGGTCTTGGAAAATGACAAATAAATCAGTAGCCGTTAGAGCCGTAATCAATCTGAAAGTCGAACCCGGTGACGCGTTCCACGCCAGTTTCCAGCCGACCATCCGGCAACAACCGCAACCATCGATACCCCGGCGCCTGCTCACTCACCTTGAAATCATCACTGCCCGGCTCGAACTGAATACAGGTCGAGGGCGATGCGATCAGGCGTACACCGTTGCGCTCCTGGTCAATTTCCTGATGCACATGCCCCCACAACACCGCACGTACCTGAGGAAACCGATCCAGCACCGCGAACAACGCTTCAGGATTGCGCAATCCAATGGGCTCCATCCACGCACACCCGATCGACACAGGATGATGATGGAAACACACCAAATGATGCCGCTGCGGCGCCTCACTCAATGAGCGGGCCAGCAACTGCAACTGTTCATCCTGCAAATACCCCGGCACCGAACCCGGCACCGCAGAATCGAGCAACGTAATCCGCCAGTTGCCAATGTCCACAACCGGTTCCAGCAGCGCACTCTGCACTGCCGCCTCGGCCATGATCCGCGGCTCGTCATGATTACCGGGAATCCAGCGTGCCGGCGCATCGATCTGCCGGGTCAGGTCACGAAACAGCTGATACGACTCCAGCGTCCCGTCTTGGGAAAGATCGCCACTGGCAATGATCAAGTCGATCTGCGGCTGCTGAAGCTTTACCAGCTCAATGACCTGTTGCAGGCTGTCGCGGGTATTCATGCCCAGCAACGTCCCGTCCGCCTCGGCAAACAGATGGCTGTCGGAGAGTTGCACCAGCAACGCAGGATCGGCGGTGGTCAATGTGGATACGCTCGGCAAGGCGTTCTCCCAGGGCGTGATCACGGGATGGGTAAGTGCCGCAATTATGCTGGGGGACGATCAAAAGAGGAAACCTGTGAACCGGACGCAGTTCACAACTACCGAACGACTGCGTACTCGTGCCCACATGCCAGACAGTGACTCAGCCATTCCCCCAGGAACAGATTGAGCTGAGCCTTTTCATCCGGCTGATGCATCGCGGCGTTCGGGTAAGGATAGATGCCCCGGAAGCGTCTTGCATGCTCAGCACTGACCACTTCGGCCATGCAGGCGTCGTGATAGACCTGAACTTCCAGTTGCGGCACCGGCAGCCATGGCAGGCTGTGTTCCTGGCGTACTTGCAGGGTCGTGGTGTACGGGCAGACCTGCAGCACTTCGAGGGCCAGCACACCCAGCATCTGGTCGCCATGGGTCACGGCAATGCGCCGGGCTGCCGGCTCGTTGCGCATGTCCGGTAGCAGTCGCATCAGGCGCGCGTAATTGGCCTCGCAGGAGGCTTGCAGCCCCACGAGGTCGATCCGGTAGCGATCGCGCAGCTTGTTTACGACCATAACCCCCTCACTTCAACGCGGTTCAAAGCCAGCCATTGCAAGGCGATGATGCTTGCCGCGTTGGCAATACGTCCGTCGCGTACGGCTTGCAGGGCATCTTCGAACGCCCAGACCGTGACGCGAATATCTTCTGCCTCTTCCTCCAGCCCATGCAGGCCGCCGACCCCGGTTGTCTCGCAACGCCCCAGGTACAAATGCACGAATTCATTACTGCCGCCCGGCGATGGAAAATATTTGGTCATCGGCCAGAGCGCCCCGAATACAAGCCCAGCTTCCTCCTGCGCTTCGCGGTGAGCAACTTCTTCCGGTACTTCATCCTTGTCGATCAGACCGGCGACCAGTTCGATCAGCCACGGATTGTCGGTCTTGCCCATGGCACCGACGCGAAACTGCTCGATCAGCACCACTTCATCGCGCTGCGGATCGTAAGGCAGCACGCACACCGCATCATGGCGCACGAACAGTTCACGATTGATTTCGCGACTCATGCCACCGGCGAACAATTCGTGGCGCAAGTGCACGCGGTCGAGCTTGTAGAAACCCTCATAGCACTTTTCGCGCCGAACGATATCAACGGCGGTCGGAATGGCGTTGGCAAAATCAGTCATGACAATCCTCGTTTACTGCAAATCCGTTATGAGGTTCCTTTTTTTACTTGCAACTCGTTACTTGCAACCTCGACTTCGCGCCATCCTAACGCGCCCGCGATGTTTGATGCAGCCCCTTTCCAGTCAGCGGGATAGACGGTGAGGGCGAAACCAACTCTAATTAGCTTAGTGGCGAACTGACTGCTTCGTTAAGAGTCGAAGCGGGTAACTTTTCGCCTTTCCCTGTTTTATGAAGGACGCCCATGTCGCTTTTTAAAATCGCCTCCGTGGCCGCAATCGCCCTGACCCTGGGCGCCTGCCAGAGTTTGTTCCAGCCCAACTATCGGGCGCCGCTGGAAACTACCCGCGACGCATCGGAACAGTTGAAACCAGGCTGCGCCAACGCTGAATGCCCGTTGGTGAATATCGATACGCTGCGTTTCCCGGATGAACCTGCACTTGACGGCATCATCGAAAAACGCCTGCTGCAAATGACCCGCACCTCGCCTGACGCCCCTGTAGCGCCAACATTGGCGGCGTATCGCGAGCAGTTTTTGAGCAGTGCCGGCCCGCGCTACAGCAGCTACCTGCAAGCCAAGGTACGTGAGCAGCATGACGGCTTGGTGATCGTTGAATTATCCAGCTACCTGGACACCGGCGGTGCCCATGGCACGCCGGGCCGCGGCTTCATCAACTACTCACGTCAGCAGCATAAAGTACTGACCCTCTCGGACATGTTGATCCCGGGGCAGGAAGAGGCGTTCTGGAAAGCGGCCCAAGTGGCGCACAACAGTTGGCTGATCAGCACCAAGCTCGATCAGGAACCGGAGTTCGTGAAGAGCTGGCCCTTCGTGAAAACCCAGAACGTGGCGCTGACCTACGGCGGGGTGATCCTCAAGTACGAAGTGAGCACCATCGCGCCTTACGCATTGGGCCACGTCGAACTGAAGATCCCCTACCCGCGCCTGAACGGTATTCTCAAGCCCGAGCTGTTTCCCGGCCGTAGCTGAAGGCCCGACCGAGCAGCAGTTGCAGCAGCCCTGCCAGTACCAGCGACGGCAGGGTTGCGCCGATGTCCGGATAGAGATTGGCCAGCAAATGATAGGTACTCACCCCGCCCAACCAGGCGAGCAACGCCGGCCAGCGCAATGCGGCTGACGCTACATGAGCACTGCGCTTGCGCAGGATGAAGTGATCCACCAGCACTACACCGAACAGCGGTGCAAACACCGAACCGATCAACAGCAGAAAGTTCTGGTACTGGGCCAATGGCGCCAGGCACGCGATCAGTGTGCAGATCACGCCGATCGCCAAGGCCAGATGCTCAACTTTCAAGCGCAACAGAATCCCGCTGGACACCGCCGCCGAGTGAATGTCGGCAAAGGCATTTTCCGACTCATCCAGCAGAATCAGCAGCAACGGAATCCCCAACCCTGCACCGGCCAACGCCAGCAGCAAGGCATTCACTTCGCCGCTCGGCGCGAACGCCAGGGTGTAGGCAACGCCCAAACTCATCAGCCAGAAGTTACCGATAAAGAAACCCAGCGCCGTACCGCCGAAGACATTCTTCGCACGCTTGCCGAACCGCGAGTAGTCGGCAATCAGCGGCAACCACGACAGCGGCATGGCGATCGCAATGTCGAAGCCCACGGCAAACGGCATCGAACCATCACCGGCCTGCGCCCACAACGCCGCCAGGTCGGCTTTGACGAACAGGTTCCAGGTCAGCCAGATGCACGCGGCCAGCAGCAGCCAGATGCCCCACTTGCGCAGGATCTTGCGCACAAAGGTCAGTGGCCCGCTGACGGCCAGCAAAGTCGCCAAACCGCCGAAGAAAACTGTCCACAGCAGCGGATTCGTCATCAGGCTGCCTTCGCTGAACGCACGGGCGCCGAGCAGGCTGGCAGCGTCGCGCATCACGATGATTTCGAACGAGCCCCAACCGATCAGTTGCAGCAAGTTCAACACCGCCGGAAGGCTCGCGCCATGTTTGCCGAGGCTGAGTTTGAGCGCGGCCATCGACGCCAGGCCGGTGTCGCTGCCGATCACGCCGACGGCGGCCAGCAACAGAACGCCGACCAGCGTGCCAAGAAAAATCGCCAGCAATGAGCCGGACAGGCCCAGACCTGGAGCGAGCAGCGCGCCGGTCTGCAACACCATCAGGCCGATGCCGAGGGAGAACCACAGGGAACACAAATCACGGCCGCCGAAGACACGCTTGTCGATCGGCACCGCGCAATCCGGGGAATAAGTGCTGGGTTGAATGCTCAAGGGGTGTTATCTCAGAGGGACATTTGTTGTTGTAACCACAACCTGTAGGAGCGAGGCTTGCCCGCGAAAGCGGTGTGTCAGACAAACCGCCTTCGCGGGCAAGCCTCGCTCCTACAAGAGCTGCGCCGGCCTCGAAAGGCTGGCGCTGCGGATCAAATCAAACCTTCTTGTACAACTGACTACCTTCCTGCTTGAACCGCTCAGCCTGTTCCGCCAAGCCCTGGGCGACTTCCGCATCGACAGTTTCGATCCGCTGGTTGGCCGCGTATTCACGGACTTCCTGGGTGATCTTCATCGAGCAGAATTTCGGCCCGCACATGGAGCAGAAGTGCGCGACCTTGGCCGAATCCTTCGGCAGGGTTTCGTCGTGGTACGAACGCGCGGTGTCCGGGTCCAGGCCCAGGTTGAACTGGTCCTCCCAACGGAATTCGAAACGCGCCTTGCTCAAGGCATTGTCACGAATTTGCGCACCCGGATGCCCCTTGGCAAGGTCGGCAGCGTGAGCGGCGATCTTGTAGGTGATGATCCCGGTCTTCACGTCATCCTTGTTCGGCAGGCCCAAGTGTTCCTTCGGCGTCACGTAGCAAAGCATCGCGCAACCGAACCAGCCAATCATCGCCGCACCGATACCGGAGGTGATGTGGTCGTAGCCTGGGGCAATGTCGGTGGTCAGCGGGCCGAGGGTGTAGAACGGCGCCTCGTCGCAGCACTCGAGCTGCTTGTCCATGTTCTCTTTGATCAACTGCATCGGCACGTGGCCCGGGCCTTCGATCATGCACTGCACGTCGTGCTTCCAGGCGATTTTGGTCAGCTCGCCGAGGGTTTCCAGCTCACCGAATTGTGCGGCGTCGTTGGCGTCGGCAATCGAGCCCGGACGCAGGCCATCGCCCAGCGAGAAGCTGACGTCGTAGGCCTTCATGATTTCGCAGATGTCTTCGAAATGGGTGTAGAGGAAGTTTTCCTTGTGATGTGCCAGGCACCACTTGGCCATGATCGAACCGCCACGGGAAACAATACCGGTCACGCGTTTGGCAGTCAGCGGCACATAGCGCAGCAACACACCGGCGTGGATGGTGAAGTAGTCGACGCCCTGCTCGGCCTGCTCGATCAGCGTGTCGCGGAACAGCTCCCAGGTCAGGTCTTCAGCGGCGCCGCCGACTTTTTCCAGAGCCTGGTAGATCGGCACGGTACCGATCGGCACCGGCGAGTTACGGATGATCCATTCGCGGGTTTCGTGAATGTGCTTGCCGGTGGACAAGTCCATGACCGTGTCCGACCCCCAGCGAATGCCCCAGGTCAGTTTCGCCACTTCTTCTTCAATGGACGAACCCAGTGCACTGTTGCCGATGTTGCCGTTGATCTTCACCAGGAAGTTACGGCCGATGATCATCGGTTCCAGTTCGGTGTGGTTGATGTTGGCCGGAATGATCGCGCGACCACGGGCGATCTCTTCACGGACAAATTCCGGCGTGATGATTTTCGGCACGCTGGCGCCGAAGCTGTAGCCGGCGTGCTGCTGATCCAGCAAGCCAGCGGCACGGGCCACTTCGAGCTTCATGTTTTCGCGGATGGCGACGTATTCCATCTCGGCGGTGATGATGCCTTTACGGGCGTAGTGCATCTGGCTGACGTTGGCCCCGGCCTTGGCGCGGCGCGGGTTGTTCACGTGGGCGAAACGCAGCTTGGTCAATTCCGCATCGGCCAGGCGTTCCTGGCCGAAGTTCGAGCTCAGGCCGGACAAACGTTCGGTGTCGCCACGGGATTCGATCCACGGTGAACGCACATCGGCGAGGCCTTTGCGCACGTCGATGATGACGTTGGGGTCTGTGTACGGGCCCGAGGTGTCGTACACCACTACCGGCGCGTTGATTTCGCCGCCGAAGTCGGTCGGGGTCACGTCCAGGCTGATTTCGCGCATCGGCACGAGGATGTCGGGGCGAGTGCCCTGGACATAGATTTTTTGCGAGCGGGTAAACGGCTGAACCGATTGCTGATCGACCTTGGCCGAGTCACTCAGGTTAGTTGCGATTTTTGATTTTGTAGTCATCACGGGCTCTCCAGACACACATCCAGGCAGTGGATTTTTGTCGGAGCGAACCTGTAAACGAATGGACGCACGGGCGCTGGGAAAACCAGCTGGTGCTGTGCTCGGTGCTCGAGGGGTGTTCGATTGTCGAACAACATCCCGGACGAAGCACAAGAGGACTCGCCGGGTGACGAGAAATCTTGTTCCCTACGCAGGCGCTAACCTGATCAGGTTCAACGGGATCCGAAATTATTCGATCTCAGCCTCATAGCAAGGCACCCCGACAAGAACCCGGCCAGTCTAGACACAACCGGCAAAGAACGCCAACTCCGCAGCAAACACCATGATGAATGGCGCAATTGCAGGATTGTTGCCTTGCCTGCGTGCAACTACACTCGCTACGCCGTGCCGCGCCTTGACGCTGCAGGGCGCCGCGCCGTAGCCTTGGCGCTCAAATTATCAGCGTAATTTTTTAGGGATGGCCTCATGCTGCGCAAACTCTCACTGGCCCTTGCCGTGTCTTGTGCGTCCAACGGAATGGCCTGGGCAGCTGAAGCGCCCTTATCGACCAAAACTGACCTGGTCAGCGTCTATCAGGAAGCGGTGGACAACAACGCCGACCTCGCCGCCGCCCGCGCCCAATACGGCGCTCAGAAGGAAGTCGTGCCCCAGGCCCGCGCAGGGCTGTTGCCCAACCTGTCCGCCGGTGCCGACCTGAACAACACCCGCACCGCGCTCGATCAGCCCTCGGTGACTTCGACCCGCAGCGGCACGGTGTATCAGGCAACCCTGGCACAACCGATTTTCCGCGCCGATCGCTGGTTCCAGTTGCAGGCCGCCAAGGACGTCAACGAACAGGCAGCCTTGCAACTCTCGGCCACCGAACAGAACCTGATTCTGCAAAGCGCCGAAAGCTACTTCAACGTGCTGCGCAGCCAGGACACCCTGGCCTCGACCAAGGCCGAAGAAGCGGCGTTCAAGCGTCAACTCGATCAGTCCAACGAGCGCTTCGACGTTGGCCTGTCCGATAAGACCGATGTACTGCAATCCCAAGCCAGTTACGACACGGCGCGGGCCAACCGGATTCTCGCTCAGCGTCAGGTGGATGACGCGTTCGAAGCGCTGATCACCCTGACCAACCGTCAATACAATTCGATCCAGGGCATCGTCCACACCTTACCGATCCTGCCGCCAGCACCGAACGATGCCAAAGCCTGGGTCGACACCGCCGCCAAACAGAACCTGAATTTGCTGGCCAGCAACTACGCGGTAAGCGCCGCCGAGGAAACCCTCAAGCAGCGCAAGGCCGGACATGCGCCCACCCTGGATGCGGTCGCGCAATATCAGAAAGGTGACAACGACGCCCTCGGTTTTACCAACCCGAACCCGAACGGCGTGCGTTACGGCGGCGATGTCGAGCAGCGCACGGTTGGCCTGCAATTGAGCATCCCGCTCTACAGCGGTGGGCTGACCAGCTCGCAGGTGCGTGAGTCCTATTCACGGCTGACTCAGTCCGAGCAGCAACGCGAAGCGCTGCGTCGTCAGGTCGTGGAAAACACCCGCAATCTGCACCGCGCCGTCAACACCGACGTCGAGCAGGTGCAGGCCCGCCGGCAGTCGATCATCTCCAACCAGAGCGCGGTGGAAGCGACCGAAATCGGTTATCAGGTGGGGACGCGCAACATCGTTGACGTGCTCGATGCCCAGCGCCAGCTGTACACCTCGGTGCGCAACTACAACAACACCCGCTACGACTACATCCTCGACAACCTGCGCTTGAAGCAGGCCGCTGGCACCTTGAACCCGGGGGATTTGCAGGACCTGACGCGTTACCTCAAGGCCGACTACAACCCGGACAAGGACTTCCTGCCACCGGATCTGGCCAAGGCTGCGGCGGAGCAGTTACGGGCTAATCCGGCTCAATAACAGCAAAAGATCAAAAGATCGCAGCCTTCGGCAGCTCCTACATTGGGATTGGTGTACACCCTGTAGGAGCTGCCGAAGGCTGCGATCTTTTTGAAGGCACCCCGATTTAACGCTCGATCAACCTGCCCAACCCTTCCAGCAACCGCTGCAGCGCCCCCTGGTTAGTGCGCATCACTTTCAGCCCCGCCTCTGCCATCCGCTGCGCATCGCTCGGCAGTTCGAACAGCCGCTGCACCGCCAGCGCCAGACTTTCGGCATCATCGACCTCGGCCAACGCCCCGGCGCTGCGCAACTGCGCGGCGATTTCGAGGAAGTTGAACAAGTGCGGCCCACTGAGCACCGGCTTGGCCAGGGCTGCTGGTTCCAGCAGATTATGGCCGCCGTTCGGCACCAGGCTGCCACCGACGAAAGCGCTATCGGCTAACGCATAGAGAAACAACAACTCGCCCATGGTGTCGCCCAAGAGCACCGACGTACCTGTGGTAACCGGCTCGCCCGTCGAACGCCGTACCGTGGCAAAACCCTGCTGCCGGCACAACTCGAACACCGGGTTGAAACGCTCCGGATGACGCGGCACCAGAATCAGCAAGGCATCGGGATGATTGGCCAGCAGCCTACGATGGGCAGCCAGCACCACATCGTCTTCACCTTCATGCGTACTCGCGGCGATCCATACCGGACGATCCTGTGCCTGCCACTGCGCACGCAATTCGCCGGCACGCTGCAGCAGTTGCGGGTCGATGGTCAGGTCGAATTTGATCGAACCGGTCACTTCGACGGTTTCCGGGCGTGCGCCCAAATCCCGGAAACGCTGCGCCTCGGCTTCGGTCTGTACCGCGAACAGGCTCATCTCGGCGAGCATCGGCCGGGTCAGTTTATGGAAGCGGCCATAACCTTTGGCCGAACGTTCGGACAGTCGCGCATTGGCCAGCGCCACGGGAATCCCGCGCTTGGCGCATTGGTGGATATGGTTGGGCCAGAGCTCGGTTTCCATGATTACCGCCAGTTTCGGCCGGGCCCGATCAAGGAATCGCTTTGCTGCGCAAGGCAAGTCATAAGGCAAATAGCAATGCTGGATGCGCGGCTCGTTGGCGAACAACGCCTGGATGCGCTCGGACCCGGTCGGGGTCATGCAGGTGACGGTGATCGGCAGCGTCGGATACCGTTGCAACAAGGCACGAATCATCGGCGCCGCGGCGATGCTTTCGCCCACCGACACCGCGTGCACCCAAATGCCGTCCGGCGTCATCGCCGGCAGCGCGAGGGAGAAACGCTCGCCAATACGCTTGGCATACGCCGGCGCCTTGCGCGCCCGCAGCCAAAGCCGAATCGCTACCAATGGCAGCCCCAGGTAAAACAGCGCGGTGTAGAGAGTTCTATTCATGGCGGCGGAGTTTATCGGTTTTTTAGCCGATCGCCTGCAAGTGCACGGCAAAACGTTCCGCCAGCCAACGAGCCGCCGGGCCGAGGGGCTCGTCGCGCCGCCATACCAGCTCGACAATCAATGCCGGCGGCGTCCATTCGCTGCTCAGCTCGACCATCAGATCCTGATACGCGGGGTACTGCACCACATGTCGCGGCAACCAGGCCCAGCCAAGGCCGCGCATCACCCATTCAGCCATCACGTAGAAACTGTCGGCGCGCCAGACCTGCGGGCTGGCCGGCTCGCTGCCGGGATAAACGCTGGACTGCGTGGACATCAGCAACTGTCGATGCTGCGCCAATTGCTGACAATCGACCTGCGTCTGCTTCGCCAAGGGATGCCCCGCGCCGCACACCGTGACCATCTCGACGCTGCCCAATACTCGCCGCTCAAGGGCTTCGGGAATCTGGTCATGATAAAACAGCAAGCCCAGGTCAGCCCGCCGCTCCACCAGTTTGCGCGCCACATCACCTTGGGCGGCGCTGGTCAGCTGCACTTCGAGGCTGGGAAACTTTTCTGCCAGGGCCTCGAAGCTTTCAACCACCGCTTGATAGGGCATTGCCTCGTCCTGAGCCACACGCAGACTCGCTTCCTGGCCGCGCATCATCGCCAGCGCCCGGCCATTGAGGCGCTCGCATTGACGCAGCACTTCCCGCGCCTCCTCAAGCAGGGCGGTACCGGCTTCGGTGAGTCTCGGCTGACGACCACTGCTACGATCGAACAGGCTGATGCCCAAGTCCTCTTCCAGCAACGCAATCGAACTGCTGACCGCCGACTGTGCCTTGCGCTGATCCCGCGCCACCGCGGAAAACGAACGCTGTTCCGCTACGCTGACAAACAAGCGCAGCTGTTCCAGATTCCATTGCATGTTCATGGCTCAACCCATCTTCAGAGCAGATAGGTAATGACTTTACCGCATCTGGCGAATCTCTAGAATGCCGACCTCAGAAAGCAACACTTCACACGAGGATTGACCCATGACCGCTTACTACTACCTGGCCATCGCCATCTGCGCCGAAGTGATCGCTACCGTTTCGATGAAAGCGGTCAAGGGTTTCAGCACGCCACTGCCGCTGCTGCTGGTCATCGTCGGTTATGGCATTGCTTTCTGGATGCTGACCCTGGTGGTGCGCAGCGTTCCGGTGGGCGTGGCCTACGCGGTGTGGGCCGGCATGGGGATCGTGATGGTCAGCGTTGCGGCGCTGTTTATCTACGGGCAGAAGCTGGATGTGCCGGCGATGCTGGGGATGGCGTTGATTGTGCTGGGCGTGGTTGTAATCCAGTTGTTCTCGAAGACTGCGGGGCATTAACTGTCGCAACCAATCCCCTTGTGGTGAAGGGGATCCTGTGGCGAGGGGGCTTGCCCCCTCGCCACAATGGTTCTCTTGATCGCCAGCAAAACCTCCAATCTATGAGTCTGTATACTGCGCCCTCGTCTTGAACACTGAGGTCGCTGCATGCCATCTGTTATTTCCACCGACGTTCTGATTGTCGGCGCTGGTGTCGCCGGCCTCTGGCTGAATGCGCGTCTGCGCCATCAGGGTTTTTCGACCGTGCTGGTGGAAAGCGCCAGCCTCGGTGGCGGGCAGAGCCTGAAGTCCCAGGGCATCATCCACGGCGGCGCCAAGTACGCATTGCACGGTGCCCTGACCGGCGCCTCGGAAGCCATCGCCGACATGCCGCGTCGCTGGCGTGAAGCGCTGGCCGGCGACGGCGAACTGGATCTGTCCGGCGTACGCGTGTTGTCCGACGCCCATTACCTATGGTCCCCCGGCACTCTCGCCGGCAACCTCACCAGTTTTTTCGCCAGCAAAGCCGTGCGCGGGCGGGTCGATCAAGTTAAAGGCGATCAATTGCCGCCAGCGCTGCAAGACAAGCGCTTCAAGGGCAAGGTCTATCGCCTGACGGAACTGGTGGTCGACGTGCCGAGCCTGATCCAGCGCTTGGCCGATCTGGCTGGCGACGGTCTGTTGGCCGGTCAGCACATCGAACCGCTGCTGGAAAACGGCGAACTGGTCGGCTTGAAAGTCGACGAACGCGAGATCCGCGCCCAGCGCATCATTCTCAGCGCCGGTGCCGGCACCGCCGACCTGCTCAAGGCACTGGGCCTGAGCCAACCGGCCATGCAGCGTCGCCCCCTGCACATGATCATCGTCAAAGGCCCGGGCCTCAAACCGCTGTACGCCCATTGCCTGGGCGGCGGGCCGAAGCCGCGCGTCACCGTGACCACTCACCCGGCCGCCGATGGCCAGTGGGTCTGGTACGTGGGAGGCGACATCGCCGAAGCCGAAGGCGTGGCCCGCGATCCTGCGGAGCAGATAGCCACCGCGCAGAAAGAACTCGGCAACCTGCTACCGTGGATCGACCTGAGCACCGCGCAGTGGGCGACCTTGCGAGTCGAACGCGCCGAGCCGCTGCAATCGGGCCTGACTCGCCCGGACAATGCCTTCCTCGCCGAGCAGGATCGCGTGCTGGTGGGTTGGCCGACCAAACTGGCCCTGGCGCCGGACTTCGCTGACCGCGTCCTCGCAGCACTGCAACGCGACGGCATTCAGCCGAGCCATCCGGTGCCGCTGCCGGAACTGCCAAAACCGCCGATGGGCGTCCCTGCCTGGGAGCAACTGCTGCCATGAGCCAACCAACCCTGCACGACTTTCATCGCCCGTTGGGGAGCACCGGCCTGCTGGTTTCGCCCCTGGGTCTGGGCACAGTGAAACTCGGCCGCGATCAAGGGGTGAAATACCCCAATGGCTTCCAGATCCCCGACGATGACGAAGCGCGCATGCTGCTCAAACTCGCGCGCGACCTGGGCATCAACCTGATCGACACCGCGCCGGCCTATGGCCGCAGCGAAGAGCGTCTCGGCCCGTTGCTGCGGGGTCAACGTCAGGATTGGGTGATCGTCAGCAAGGTTGGCGAAGAGTTCGCCGACGGCCAGTCGCACCACGACTTCAGCGCCGCCCATACTCGCCTGTCGGTGGAGCGCAGCCTGCAACGTCTGGAAACGGATGTTATCGATCTGGTGCTGGTGCACTCCGACGGCAACGACCTGGCAATCCTCAATGACAGTGAGGTCTATGCGACCCTTGCCGAGCTCAAGCGCGAAGGCAAGATTCGCGGTTTCGGTTTTTCCGGCAAAACCGTCGAAGGCGGCTTGAAGGCTCTGGAACAAGGTGATTGCGCGATGGTCACCTACAATCTGAACGATCAGAACGAGAAGCCGGTCATTGACTATGCTGCTGCTCACGGCAAAGCGATCCTGGTCAAAAAAGCCTTGGCCAGCGGCCACGTTTGCTTGAGCCCGGGCGTGGACCCGGTACGCGCCAGCTTCGAGTTGTTGTTTGAACACCCGGGTGTGGCCAGTGCTATTGTCGGGACCATCAATCCGCTGCACCTCGCCCACAACGTCGCGACCGTTGCCCAGGTCCTTCGTAGCAACTGATGCCGCCCACGCGGCCTTAAGCAGGAGCCGACATGCCGCGTACGCTGATAAGAAAGAATCCGAGCAACTTCAAGACCCTGCCGTTATTCGTCGAAGCGACACCCGAAGGCCTGAGTTACCAGAGCGTCGGAATGCCGCTGAATTTCTCCCAGACCCTGCAACGTCGCCGCCCGGTGACGGTGCCCGACAACGAGCGGTTTGCCCTGGAGCTGGCAAACCTCGGGGTTTCGGTGCGCCTGACCCTGCATTGGCAGAATCGCGATTACTGGGTGTTGGTGCGTCAGCGTCGGCAGGACCGCGGCGATGTGGTGCTCAAACTGATCTCGGGTTATGTGCCGGCCCATGAACTGAACCTGCCGCTGCACACGGCGACCCAGGAAATTGCCGAAGAGTGCCTTCTGGAAACCCCGGAAGGCTGGCTCAGCGGGCGTTTCAACGACACCTGGCTGCCCGCGCCCTACTCGTCCGCCCTGCATTACCGCGAAGCCCTGCCGTTTCGCCTGACACCGCTGTCCGGCTCGGCGCGGCCGGTGCGCTGCGCCAACATGCCGCTGATCGAGCGTCCGCGGGCCTACGTGCATTTACCCACAGCATCGCTGCAATTGATCTATGACTTGCGCCTGGACGTGCCCAAGGAAGCCAAATCCCTGAGCCTGTTTCATGTCGACGAACGATTGGAGGGCGATCAATTGGTGGCCCGGCTCGATCGCAAACGTCCCGATTTGTATCTGATGCCACTGCAGGACGGCCAGCCGATGGCCGAGCTGTACACCCTGAAAAAGGATCAGCTCTACCCGGCGAGTACCCGCGGGTTGTATCTGGCAGAGAGTTTTGCCCGGCAGGAAGGGTGGCTGGTGAAGGATGAGCGGATTCGCTGGAAGGACTGGGTACGGCAACAGGGTTTGAGCCCGCCGGGGAAGGATTCCGGTTTAGCCCGCCTTCACGGAAAAGCAAAACAACTGCTGAAAAGAATCGTGCCGCGCAAGGCCGCACGATAGAACCTTGTGGTGAGGGGGCTGTTGTGGCGAGGGGGCTTGCCCCCTCGCCACAACAAGCTCCCTCGCCACAGTGACCGCGCCGTTTCAGTGATTGCGGATTTTCTCGACAATCGCCGTGGTCGAGCTGTTTTCCACCAACCCCAGCACTTTCACAGTCCCGCCGTAAGCAGTGACGATGTCTGCGCCAACCACCTGGTCGATCCCGTAATCGCCGCCCTTGACCAACACATCCGGCTTGACCTCGCGCAGGAGGTTTTCCGGGGTGCCTTCAGCGAAGCTGATTACCCAGTCCACGGCGCCTAAACCTGCCAGTACAGCCATGCGACGGTCGACGCTGTTGATCGGCCGGCCCGGCCCTTTCAAGCGGCTCACCGACGCATCGTCGTTGACCGCCACGATCAGACGATCGCCTTGGGCACGCGCCTGTTCGAGGTAGGTCACGTGGCCGGCATGCAGGATGTCGAAGCAGCCATTGGTAAACACAATTTTCTCGTTGTGCGCACGCGCGTCATCGACCGCCAGCAGCAGCTGCTCCAGCCCCAACACTCCACGCTCGGAACCTTCTTCACGCTGGATAGCACGACGCAATTCCGGGGCACTGATGGCCGCGGTACCGAGCTTGCCGACCACGATGCCCGCCGCCAGGTTGGCCAAGGCCACCGCGTGGGGCAGTTCTTCGCCAGCGGCGATCGCCGCCGCCAGGGTAGAAATCACCGTGTCACCGGCGCCGGTCACGTCGAACACTTCACGGGCACGGGCCGGCAGGTGCAGCGCCGGATGATCCGGACGCAGCAAGGTCATGCCGTGTTCGCCACGGGTCACCAGCAACGCGCCGAGGTCGAGGTCGTGCATCAGCTGCGCGCCCTTACTCACCAACTCGTGCTCATCGGCGCAACCACCGACGATGGTTTCGAACTCGCTGAGGTTCGGGGTGATCAGGCTCGCGCCGCGGTAGATCGAGAAATCCTTGCCCTTGGGATCGGCCAGAACCGGAATCCCACGGGCACGGGCAGCCTGGATCAGCACCTGATGATTTTTCAGCGCGCCTTTGCCATAGTCGGACAGCACCAGCACCTTTATGCCTTCGAGCAGTTCGTCGACTTGCTCGCCCAGCGCCAGGGCGTCGGTTGCGAAAGGTTCTTCGAAGTCGATACGCAGCAATTGCTGGTGGCGGCTCATCACCCGCAGTTTGACGATGGTCGGCTGGTGCGCGATGCGCTGGAACAACGCCCGCACGCCGGCGCCCTTGAGGCTATTGACCAGGCTATCGGCAGCCTCGTCATCGCCGGTCACGCCGACCAGCGAGGCCGGCGCACCGAGCGCGGCAATGTTCAGGGCAACGTTGGCGGCACCGCCCGGGCGGTCCTCGATTTGCTCGACTTTGACTACCGGTACCGGTGCCTCAGGGGAAATCCGTGAGGTACCACCATGCCAGTAACGGTCGAGCATGACATCGCCGACCACCAAGACAGGGGCTTGATCGAATCGCGGCATGGACAACTTCATGGAGCAACCCACATACAAAATGAACAGGGGCGCGATATTAACACAGGGTTGGCGCTGGCTTGTGTGACGGCTGCAACCGGATGAATCGGCAGCAGTTTTTGCTCATTAATTGAGCAGAAATACCGATAACCGACGACAGACGTCCGCCAGTTGCAGCGCCCGGGTGTCGATTTCGCACTTCGCTGTCAGTGGATACAAACCACCGGACGCATTGCACGCCGGTGAACACGAGGGTGAGTCAGGCTCACCCTCGTATCGGGGTCAGGCGATGTCTTCAGCCGGGGCGTCGAGGCCCATCGCATGCAGGCGCGAGTAGTAGCCATTCTGCGCCAGCAGTTGAGTGTGGGTGCCACGCTCGACGATTTCGCCGTGATCCATGACCAGAATCAGGTCAGCCTTCTCGATCGTCGACAGACGGTGAGCGATCACCAGCGTCGTGCGACCTTTCATGACTTTATCCAGCGCGGCCTGAATGTGCCGCTCGGACTCCGTATCCAATGCCGACGTCGCTTCATCGAGAATCAGCAGCGGCGCGTTTTTCAGCAAGGCACGGGCGATTGCCAGTCGCTGACGCTGACCACCGGAGAGCAGCACACCGTTCTCGCCGACATCGGTGTCCAGCCCTTGCGGCAACTGGGCGATGAAATCCATGGCATAGGCGTCTTCGGCAGCTTTCTCGATATCGGCACGCGGCGCGCCGGCCAGATCACCGTAGGCGATGTTGTTGGCCACCGTGTCATTGAACAGCGTGACGTGTTGCGTCACCTGGGCAACATGACGACGCAGGTTGCGCAGGCGATAGTCTTCGATTTCCACGCCATCGAGCAGGATCTCGCCGGTTTCGTGGTGATAGAAGCGAGGAATCAGGCTGGCGAGGGTCGACTTGCCGCTGCCGGAACGGCCCACCAGTGCGATCATTTGCCCCGGTGCCGCGGTGAAACTGATGTTTTTCAGCACTTCACGGTGGGTTCCCGGATACGTGAAGCTCAGGTTACGCACCTCCAGGTGACCATTGACACGATCTTTCGCGACCGTACCCTTGTCCACCTCTGGCTCGACATCCAGTTGTTCGAAAATGCTTTCGGCTCCGGCAACGCCTTTCTGGATCGTCGAACTGACTTCCGATAGCTGCCGAATCGGCTTGGGCAACAGACCCGCCGCGGTAATGTATGCCACCAGGTCACCGGCAGTCGCATCGCCGCGCAGGAACAGCACCAGGAACATCAGCACGGCCATTGCGCTGTAGATCACCAATTGCAGCATGGGTGTGTAGACAGCACCGGTCTTGGTCATGCGCAACTGCTTGTTGGTGTTGCCCTGGCTGGCTTCGGCGAAGCGGCGCTCTTCATAGCTCTCGCCACCGAAACTGCGCACAACGCGATAACCCTGGATGGTCTCGGACGCAACGTGGGTCACGTCGCCCATGGCCACCTGAATCTTCTTGCTCTGCTTGCGGAATTTTTTGCTGGTGCTGCTTACCATGATCGCGATGAGCGGCAGGATCGCCAGCATCACCAGGGTCAGTTTCCAGTTCATCCACAACAGGTAGGCAAACAGGAACACCACGGTCAGGCCTTCGCGGATCACTACCTTGATGGCGTCGGTGGCGGCGCCGGTGACCATGGTCACGTTGAAAGTGATGCGTGAAATCAGGTGCCCGGAGTTATGGGTGTCGAAATAACGGTTGGGCAGTACCAGCAGCTTGTTGAACAGCTCAACGCGCAGGTCGTGCACCAGCCCCAGCGAAACCTTCGCCAGGTAGTAGTTACCAAGAAACGACCCCAGACCTTGCCATGCGGCGATCAGAATGATCAGCATTGGCACAGCCATCAATAGCTGCAAGTCCTTCAGATAAGGCACATTGGGAAAGAGCACTGCTTCCGGGTTGCTCAGGCCATCGACGAAATATTTGAGAATCCCGGCCAACATGGGCTGCGTCGAAGCAAAAATCACGAAGCCTACGATACTGATGGCGAACATGCCCATGTACGGACGCACATACGACAGCAGGCGCAGGTAAATCTTCAAGCTCGACGGCGCAGGCGAATCAGGGCTAGTCATGAGAACCCGTTGTATGAGAAAAGAGCCCGCAAGTGTAACACAGGCCATTTTAGTCACTGAGCTGCGGTAACATGGCCGGCTATCCATGCCTCACAGCGTCGACCACTGGAGTATTGATGCAAGCGCTTGACCATACCCGATATCTCGCCCTGCGCGAGGGAGCACAAGTCCTTGAAGCGGATGGTTCGGGGGACAAGGTTCTGCGATTGACGGACGGCTCAATCCTCAAGCTGTTTCGCCGCAAGCGCCTGCTGACATCGGCTGCCTGGTATCCATACGCCAAACGCTTTGCCGACAATTGCGATGCGTTGCGTGAACGGCAGATTCCCTGTCCGTCGATTCGCCAGGTTTATCGCATCCCGAGCATCGAGCGCGATGCCGTGCATTACGACCCGTTACCGGGCCAGACTCTGCGCCAACTTCTGGATATCCAAGACGATGCCGATCCATTGCGCGGTCAGCTGGGGGCGTTCATGGCCACTTTGCATGAGCGCGGGATCTACTTCCGCTCCGCACACCTTGGCAATATCGTGCTCACACCTGAGCATCAGCTGGGGCTGATCGACATTGCCGACATGCGGGTTTATCGCCGTCCGCTGCGCAAGACCCTGCGGCTGCGCAACTTCAAGCATATGGTGCGCTACCCGCAAGACCGCCAATGGTTGCTCGACGGTCGCGGCGAAGTCTTCATAGACAATTATGGTCAGACCCAGAGCATCTGCTCCCCGGAGGAACTGAGCATCGCCTTGCAAAAATGATCCAGACACCTTCGCCCCCGGAGCGGGGACGGAGGTCAGGTATTACGCCAGCGCCTGGCGCTGCGCTTGCAGCGCTCGCCCGAGGATCATCGCTGCAGGCAACAGGACCAGCGGCCATAACTCGTCCGGGTTACCGATCAACAGGCTGCCATCGAAGTTCAGCATCACCAGGGCACACGCCAGGTAGACGCCCCACACATCGCGCAGACGCCAGGCCTGCCAAATAGTGCTCGCCATCAACACGACAAACAACGCCAGCGCCACCGCGCCACTGTACAGCCCAAGCGCCACATAAATGTTGTGCGGATGCTGAATCGGCATCCAGCCGTCAATCAGCTGGGAGGTGTGGAAGTTGATGCCACAGCCCAACATCCAGCCGCAGTTCCGCCACTCGCCAACCATGATGTTAAAGATTTCGATACGGTAAGAATCGCCTCGAGCCCAGAGCGACTGATACCACGCTTCGTTGTGCACCATCAGAACCAGCAGGCCCAGGACCACAACCCCCAGCGCCACGACACTCCCCACCAACCGCGGCTTGTGGTAAAGGCCGTAAAGCAACCAGACGCCCAACAGGAATACAACCCCCACCAACGCTGTGCGCGCCTGGAGTATGAAGACCACCGCAAATATCGAGAAGACGACGGCCACCGCCCCTTCGATCAACTTTCGCTCCCTAATCCAGATTGGCAACGCCAACGCCAACGCACAAAGCAGCCAGATGCTGGCGTAGATAACATTCTGCAAGCGTGCCGGAAGCAGTGCCACCCGGCTACCGACAGCGTATTCACCCGATACCCAGCTGTAGAGTGCGCAGCCAAAAATGTACAACGCCAGAATCCAGAATTGCCCGCGAACAAACACAGGGCTGCGGAAAAACTGTGGATCGGTGAACGCACCGATCACCATCACGAACATCCAGACATAGAAGACGTGTTTGAAGAACTGAAACTGCCCGGCAATCGTCGCAGGCACCAGAAACCACAGAATGAACGCCGTCCAGGCCCACACCAACGGCTGCTTGAACAGGCCAGAGCCTCGTTGCTTGATCAGGAGGACCAGGCCTGGCAATACCATCAGGCCGTAAAACAGATTGTTGGTCCACTTGGACGACCAACCGACCACAAAACTCAGAAGAAACAGACAGAGTGCCGCTCCAAAATACGACGCAATGGTGATCTTTCCGGGTTTCATGCCGCTAGATTCCATGAAGCACCCAACCCGTTGCCAAGCCGATAATAAGGACCGCTATCAGCTTGAGCCGATCGAGACGCTTGCGCTTCAACTTGTTCACACGCTCCTGTGGAACCACCACATGCTCACCGAAACCGGTATGCAATACCGCGTCGTTTTCCAGAATCAACGCGTAGCGGTTTGCCCCGGCATACAGGCGCGACAGGTCTTTCTCTCCGGAGAACCCGGAATACGGTGCATGCAACAGGTAATCCGCGCGACGGCGTAGCCCCGGGTTAAAGGAAAAACCCTGCCAGTCGGCTTTGTGCGAGCCCAGCACGTAGAAAGGAATGCCATGGCTGACTTTTCGTTCGCCCAGGAACACATAAGGACTGTGAACCATCAGGTCATGATTGAAGCTGCGCAACCACACCTGAAGCGCCTGTGGATCTTCTTCCAACAGGCGTTGGGATTCTTCGATAAACCCTTCGCGATAGAAATCCCAGTCGTCTTCGCAATGGAAAATCCACGACGTCTGCACCTGAGCGTAGGCGGCATCGATGGATCGCAACTGACCCAGACGCGGATTGTTGATGAAGAACTGGGTGTGCGCCCTCCAGTGTTCCGGAATACAGGCCTCTACGGCACTGTCGCCGGAGTCCTCGGTAATGAACACTTTATGAATGGGGGCCGTGTTGAACCGGTCAAGTGTCTCCAGAGTCCGCTTCAACAAATCGAAGCGACCGCAACTGGTGATGACGATCGAAATGTCGCTAGTCTCACTGAACAGCATTTATATGCACCGCACCATTGATTGTTTAGTCGCCCGGCTTTACAGCCCCAGCGACAAGCGTAGTTTTTCTTTCCAGCTCAGCGGGACATGCTTGCGCAGCGGCGCCCGCATGGCATCGACAATTGCATGCCCCACCGCCCGGAAGGTGTAGCGCTGCTCTACCAGAGCCTGCCCGGCCAACGAAATGGCCTCGGTCAGCTGCGGGGATGCGCGCAACACGGCGAGTTTCTCTTTGAGTTCATCGCGTGTCCGATAAAGCACAATATTTTGCATATCGACAAAGCCCAGCGCGCGATTTTCTGCTTCCCCTTGATCGTAAGCAAACAGCACGCAACCACAGGCCATGGCCTCGAAATTCTTGATCATGTATTCGCCCATGCCGACATCGGCACTCACGAAATAACGGATCCGGCTCAACGTCTCGCAGTATTCCTCACCCGACTTGGTGCGCGTGATCAACAGGTTTTCGACCTCGGCCACCGACTCGAGCATGGCCTTGCGACCGGCATACGCCACACTGTTGAGGCTGCCGACGAAGCCCAGCTCGATATCCCGTTCGCGCTGGCAGTTTTGCAATAGCGCCTGGTCGTAGCCCTTGGGCACGAAATGCGCGTCAAAACCTTCATCACGCAAGCGCTCGCTGACCATGAAACCCGAACTGATCACACGTGCCCAGGGCAGCTTGCGGTAATGGGCGCTGAACTTGCCGGTGTATTTGCACGGGATGTAGTTCTGATACGCGTCGTGTTCGAGAATAACCAGATTGGGCAGGGTCTGTATGAACCTCACCTGTCTGATCTCTTTTTTGAAGCGCAGGAACAATACGATCCGGTCATAGAGGGTCACATCGACGTGCTTGCGAAAATACCCACGCAAGTCGTCCTGCTCCGCACTGGTCAATTCACGCTTGTCGCAATCGCATTGCTCGGCGATACCGTCATACAGGCGATCGAGGATCGCTCGTTGCTCTTTCTGCACCAGAAACAGAACTTTCAATTGGTCTCTCTCTTTCCAGACAGCTCTTGGACCCAGAACAACTCGTGACGTCGCACCGTTTTACGGAAAAATTCGTTCTCACCGAATGCCGGCCAGCGCCGAGCCACCAGGCAACGCTGCAGCGCCCGGCGAAGCAAACGCTTGAAGGGAAGCCGGGGCTGAAGGTCGTGCATCATGCCCAACGACATTGCCTTGTGCCACTGATTTTCGGTCGACAGACAAAGCGTCCAGGGACGCAACGGTTCATGCATCTCCATCTGTGGCGGCAGTGCCACCCCTGTGCCAGCGTCGCCCATTGGCCAGCGATCGTTGTCGTGCAAATGATTGGCGTAATGCAACAAAGTGTCGGGTTGCCACGTTGTGCCGCTCAGTGCCTGCATCACTGCCTGCTGCGAGCATAGATGGTCTGGATGAGGGTCGAAGCGCGGATGCGGCAAGACAATGACCTGAGGCTCGATACGTTCGATCAACTCGCGCAGATCTGCCAGCAGATTGTTCCAGGACGGCAGGCCATCAACGTCACTGCCCAGGGCAAACGGATTGAACCGTCGGAAATATCGGGTATCGCCAAGCTGTGCCTCACGGGACGCTACGGCCTCGGCCGGCGCGCTCTGCATGGCCGGCAATTGCAGGCAGAAGTAACCCAGTTGAATACAGCGCTCCTGAGGCACCCCTCCCCACAACGGCACGCTGATACTGTCCCAGGCACGCAACGAGCCTTTCAACCGGGATGCTTCGACGCCATCGAGCCCCATCTGTCGATAGTGCCCGGCCTCGATTTCACCGGCGGTCAAGGTAACAATCCAGCTCTCACTCACGCCGCTGTACAACCCGAATGCGGCCAGCTCGGCATCGTCGGCGTGGGGTGCGATCACCATCACCCGCTGACGGCGGTAGTCCGGATGCTCGAGCGCCCAGAGCACGGGCTCGCCGAGCAATCGGCAGAAACGCCCGCGCAATCGCAGCTCACCTCGCGACAGCACCTGCGCCTGACCCGTGAGGTTCAGGTAACGCAGGCCATTTACACCGCGCTCAAAGGTTTGTCGGTCGGGATTATCGCCACCCGACAACTCGACCACGGGATCGATAAAGCGCCCCAGCCACGTGCTTTTTACCCGCAACGCCAGCACCAGCGTAGCGTCATCGACCAGCATGACGCCCTCATCCAGACGCAGCCGCTCACCATCCAGATAAATCTTGGGCTGCGGGGTGTACGGCGGGAAGTTGTATTGATAATCGTCTTTTGGCGAATAAAACAGATGGTCGGCGAACCACGCCTCATGGGCAACCCAGCCCAGCACCGCAAGCACCAGCGGCAGCCACCAGGCAACCAGCACGCCAATAGCGATCAACAGCATCAGCGCAATCAGCAGGCCTATGCGTTTGTTGCGCCGATGGCGCTTGAGCAGTTGCTGTTTGCGGCTCATGGGTTGGCTCATACCGTGAAGACCGGCACAGAATTGCACCAGCGGTCCTTGTACTCACGGTCGGTCCGACCAAAGGAAAACCGCAGGGGTTTATTCAGCGCGCGTGCATGTTCCCAGGCGCTTTGGGTGTTGAGAAAACTCAGTACGCTGCCGGGGCTGAATTCGCGGGTCTCGGGATCGACACCGCCGTTGACATACTCGACGCTGATCCACTCCGGCGCCTCGACGCGGTACACCAGTTGAATCGCAATCGGTGCGTCGTTGAGGAAAATCACCGAGCCTATGAGCAACTCGCGCAACAGCTCGATCACCTCGCCCATACGCTCGGCACCGGTGGCCGGGAAACCCCAGCGACGCTGGAACAGGTCGCAATAGATAGCCGCCAGTTCGCTGCTGGAAAACTCGGTAACCGGCCGCGCTACACCACCTGCCTCTTCCAGAAGACGCAATTCGCGACGCTGGTTGTAGCGAAACTTCTTCGACAACTCTTCAGGTGTCCGCGCCATGGCCAGTTGTTCGGTCTGCAGCTTGATGCCGGTAAAACGGCCTTCGCTCAGCGCCGACAGATAACGCCCGCGATGACGCAACGGTGCCTGGGCATCCGCGGCAGCCGGCAGGATCAATTCAGCATTGCCGAGGTCGAACAGGCCCTTTTTACCGCTGCGCTTGAGCACGTCCTTGGACAGCGCCAGGTCGCGACCCCAGGTCGGGATGGCGGCTTTCACTTCGCCGTTATGTTCCCAAGCCAGATAGCGCACCGGAATGTCAGCCAACTGTGCCAGACGCTCGACCACCAGAGGATGAGTCGCGACACTGCCGCCAAAACGTTGCCAGGCTTGTGCATAAGTCGATGCGTCGACCTGCGCCCAGCCACGTTCGCGCCAGCCTTGAAATCGGTTGAGCATCAGCCCCTCGGTGCCAGTTCGGTGACATGCGGCAAATGCCAGAAAGCATCGCGTACCGCGCGATCGGAGAAGCGCTCACGCAAGCGGTCAAACATCAGCTCGGCACACTGGCGACGCTGCTGCTCGTCCATCGCGGCCAGATGCTGCAGCCCTTGAGCCAAACGCTCGGCATCGCCCAACGGAAACAGAATGCCGACGCCTTCGACCACTTCCCTGGCCCCGCCGCACGCGGTCGCGAGCAACGGCACACCGGCGGCCATGGCCTCCAGCAACACCATGCCGAATGGCTCGTGATCGGAGCTTAGGGCAAACACATCGAAAGCACAGAAGTAACGACGAGCATCGGGCACCTGGCCGAGGAACAGCACTCGATCGCCGATACCCAGCTCGCGCGCCAAAGCCTTGAGGTCCTGCTCCAGCCGACCGCTACCAAGGATCACCAACTGACTGTTGGCCGGTAACCCCGGCAATGCCGCGGCAAAACCGTGCAGCAGCGTAGCCTGATCCTTGTCCGGATGCAGGCGCCCGACGTTGCCGACAATCCAGGCATCCATCGACAGACCGAGAGTTTCCCGGGCCTCACGAACCGATACCTGACTGGACTGCAACGCCTGCACATCGATACGGTTATACAGCGTCTGAATCCGCTCGACCGGCCATTTCGGCAAACAACGGCGCATGTCGTCACGCACCGCATCGGAGACCCCGAGCAGGCTCAGGCGCTTGCGGAAAATATTCGCGAACAGTTTGCGGGTGCCGCGCTGGTAATCGCCAAACGCGTGATGCACGCCAATGACCGGCAACGAAGTGCCGAGCAAGGCGATGTAGATCGGTTTGAAACGGTGAGCAATGCAGAAACTGAAATTGCGCGAGGCGGCGATCTTGCGCAAATCGCCGATGGCGCCCAGCTTCAGGCCACGAATGGCCTTGGAGCTGTATTCCATGAACAACACTTCATCGGAAGCGCAGCTCGCAGCGACTTCGGCATCGGCAGCCCCGGTCAGAAACACCGTGGTCACTCGATAACCGGTCCCCGCGAACAGGCTGGCGTACTGCCGGGCGCAGTCCAGAAACGGCCCGTCATAGCCGTGGCAGAACTGCAGCACATGGCGCTCAGCCGAGCGTGTCATAAGCGTCCGCGCCTTCTTTGACCACCAGAATGTCTTCCATGATCAGGTACTGCAGGTCGGAACCGAAGAACATATTCAAGGCGTCGGTCGGTGAGCAAATCATCGGTTCGCCACGACGGTTCAGCGAGGTGTTCAGCGACACGCCGTTACCGGTCAACACTTCCAGCGCCTTCATCATGTCGTAGTAGCGCGGGTTGTATTCGCGCTTCAACACCTGGGCCCGGGACGTGCCATCTTCGTGGACGACTTCCGGCACGCGGGTCTTCCACTCTTCAGCCACTTCGAAGGTAAAGGTCATGAATGGCGCCGGGTGATCGATCTTGATCATCTGTGGCGCAACGGTGTCGAGCATCGACGGGCAGAAAGGCCTCCAGCGCTCGCGGAACTTGATCTGATGGTTGATGCGGTCAGCCACGCCAGTCGCGCTCGGGCAACCGATGATCGAACGACCGCCCAAGGCGCGCGGACCAAACTCCATGCGCCCCTGGAACCAGGCCACCGGATTGCCATCGACCATGATCTTGGCGATGTTTTCCGGCATGTTCTCGAGCTTGCGCCAAGTTGGCTTGCTCGGATGACGGGAGCACGCGGCAATCACGTCTTCGTTGCTGTACGACGGGCCGAGGTAGACGTGTTCCATCTTCTCGACCGGTACGCCACGGGCATGGGACACGTAAGCCGCCGCGCCGACCGCGGTGCCGGCATCACCGGACGCCGGTTGCACGAACAGTTCTTTGACATCGTCGCGAGCGATGATTTTCTGGTTCAGCTTGACGTTCAACGCACAGCCACCAGCGAAGGCCAGCTTGCCGGTTTCCTTAAGCACATCGCCCAGGTAGTGGTCGATCATCTGTAGCGAGATCTTTTCGAACAGCGCTTGCATGCTCGCGGCATAGTGGATGTACGGCTCGTCGGCGATGTCGCCTTCGCGCTTGGGCCCCAGCCACTCGATCAGCTTCGGCGAGAAGTAGAAACCTTTGCCCTTCTCTTTATAACGACGCAGGCCGATGACGTTGGCGTAGTCGGTGTTGATCACCAGCTCGCCGTTCTCGAACGAGGCCAGACGCGAGAAATCGTATTTGTTGGCGTCGCCGTACGGCGCCATGCCCATGACCTTGAACTCACCGTCGAGCATCTCGAAACCGAGGAACTCGGTGATCGCACCGTACAGGCCGCCGAGAGAGTCCGGATCGAAGAATTCCTTGATCTTGTGGATCTTGCCGTTTTCGCCGTAGCCGAAAAAGGTCGTGGCGTACTCGCCCTTGCCGTCGATCCCGAGAATCGCGGTTTTCTCTTTGAAACCGGAGCAGTGGTAGGCGCTGGAGGCGTGGGCCAGGTGATGCTCGACCGGCTCGATCTTGATTTTCTTCGGATCGAAGCCCAGTTGCTCAAGGCACCAGACAATCTTGTTGCGATAGCGCTTGTAGCGACGGTTGCCCATCAGGATCGCATCGAGGGCGCGGTCCGGGGCGTACCAGTAACGCTTGGCGTAGTGCCAGCGAGCCTTTCCGAACAGGCTGATCGGCGCGAACGGAATCGCCACCACGTCAACGTCGGACGGCTTGATGCCCGCCTGCTCGAGGCAGAACTTCGCCGATTCGTAAGGCATGCGGTTCTTTGCATGTTTATCGCGCACGAAGCGCTCTTCTTCAGCCGCCGCGACCAGCTTGCCGTCGATGTACAACGCTGCGGAAGGATCATGGCTAAGGGCGCCGGACAGGCCAAGAATCGTCAATGCCACAGGGGTCTAGCCTCTTTAGTCTGCATGCAGGCGCAACGCGCCTCAAAATTAATGTGCCCTCGCAAGGGGCGAGAGACAGCTAAAGGGCGGGATTATAGCGTAAACGTGGCGGGAATGACCCTGCCCTTATCAGCACCGTGAAGATGACGTCGAGCCCACGCGTTCGCCTTCGCTCATCCGCGACCCGGGCGCCAGTAAATCCTGATATTGCCGTCCGTAGCCTGCCGATAAATCGTGTACGGCAAGGCAACCGTGTCCAGTGCACCAGACAAGGTCAGATCCAGCAATACGAATGGCACCAGAACACCAGTGGGATCAGGCGGCGCATGCAGGAGGCAAAAGTCGTGGGCCAGACCGCTGTAGATGCGAGGGATGGACTGGCAGTAGGTTTTTTGTTTCCTGAGGCCACGGGCGGCCGCCTCGTCATCCTGCAACACCGTGACAGCGGTCCCGCAGCCAGATAGCGCCAGCGAGAAAGTGCTCAGCAACACAGCCATTTTTATCGTCAAAATCTGCCCTCCGAGAACGTCAGGCAAACTAGCATCGTGGCTATTCAGGGCACAGTTCACGGGGTCTGTAGATCATGTAGGACGGTTCATAAGAACTTGTCCTCCAGATCTCGGGGGACTGATCTGACGCCATCGCGGGCAAGCCCGCTCCCACAGTGATGGCGCCGCACACAAAACTTATGCATACCACTGAAACTGTGGGAGCGGGCTTGCCCGCGATAGGGTCGAAGACCCGATTCAGGCAGCGCTAGAGATATCTTTAGGCAACCTCTGATCAATCACCCGATACAGCGCACTGCTTTCGGGCCAGTTACGCATAAACCGAGCCCGATCCCGCGCGTACGCTGGGGCAAAGCTACTGACCGAGCCATGCTGACACATCGAATCCAGATCAATCAGCGCCCAGCGATCCTGCTGCCAGAACAGGTTATGGCCCTTGAAATCGCCATGGCTGATCCGCTCGCGAATCAGCTCCGCGAACAGGTGATCCAGAGCCTGCAACTCGGCTTGCGGCGCTTCGCCGCTTTCCACGTACGGCGCAAACCGCTCGATGATGTCTGGCCCCGACAAATACTCGGTCACCAGGTACGCCCGGCTGCGCAGCCAGAGAAAACGCGTCTCCAGCAACGCCAATGGCTTGGGCGTGGCGATACCCAGGAATTCCAGGCGATTGCCTTCACGCCATGAGTGCCAGGCACGGCTCGGGCGCCAGAAACGCTTGAGCCAGTGGGCAAAGCCCTTGATGTTGTAGCGTTTGACCACCAATGTGCGCCCGGCCACCTCGACCTTGCCGACGCTCGCCGCGCCGCCGGTCTTGTACAGATGGCCTTGATCGAGCAAGGCATCGGCCTGCTCCAGCACCGGCAGCATCGCCGTCTCTTCCTCACGGCGAATCGCCCGCAAGCCGAACGCTCCGCGCTGGACGCTGAACAACGTGCACTCGCGGCCGACCTTGATCAGGAAATCCTTCAAGCGCCAGCGACGGACCTTGTCGATTTGCTTCTGCAACGCTTCCATGGGCAAGGCATGCTCGCCGTTTCCCAGCAGGTAATACACCAGCAATTCTTCGGTGAAGGGTTCCAGCGATTTGGGCAACTGAGCGAAAAACACCCCGAGGTTTTCCAGGACCTTCTGCTGCGACAGTGGCTTGCCAGCCGTCTCGGCACAGATCCCGGCGCCATCGATCAAATACAACTGACCGCCATGGCGCAACAGGTTGTCCAGGTGCAAGTCTTCCTGCCACAGGCCTTTGCTGTGCAATTGCCCAATCGCGCCCAACGCCTCGGCCAGCACCGCTGATTGCTCATCCGCCAACACGGGCAAGTGTTCGACCTGTTTCCAGGCATCTCCCAGGCTCTCGGCGCCCTCAAGGAAATCGAACAACAACCAGCCGCCTTCGCCGTCCTTCAGGCCATCAGCCAATAACAATGGCGTAGTCAGCCCCTGAGCGGCGAGCAAACGCACGCCGTCCAGTTCACGTTGGAAATGCCGCGCCGCTTTGCCACCGACCAGCAACTTGGCCAGCACCGGCCGGCCGCGCCAGACGCCGGCGCCCACATAACGCTGGCCTGGCAGCACTCGCAGCAGACTTAGCAGTTGTAACTCCGCAGGCCCCGCAGCATCGGCCAGTGGAATGTTCAGCGGCAGGCTCGGGCTGCGGCCGGCGTTTTTCAGTTCGGACAAACGCATTAACGCGCCTCCTTGTGACTGCGCCGCGCACTCAGGCGCGATACCCAACTGTCCACCAGCGAGCTGTTCAATGGCTGATCCAGATAAACCGCCAACAACTCGCGCAGCTGACTTTCGCTCCATTCCGGCGCCCGACGCAGCAACGGTTCCAGGTCCTTGACCCGATCACGTTGGCCAAACAGCAATGGCCGGGTTTTTTCCAGATCGATCAACTGAGCCTGATAACCGTCACCGGTGGCCCGCAGAAAAATATGCTTGGGATAGAAGCAACCGTGGAGTTGACGAACCTCGTGCAGGCGTCGCGCCAGTTGCCCACAGGCTTTCAGAATCGCCGAGTGCTGCACCGTGCTCAGGTCGGACCAGCGCTGCAACAGTGAATCCAGATCATCCCAACCGTCCAGCGCGCGGGTCAGCAGAATTGCCCGGACTTCGCCGTCGACTTTGCGCTCACCGAAGAACGCCGCCTGCAACGCAGGAACACCCAGCTTCTGATAACGACTGATGTTGCGAAACTCACGGGCAAAACTTGGCTCGCCAAACGGTGAATGCCATGTGCGCGTCAGGTAGTTGCTCTGGCGTTTGAGGTAGTAGCCATGACCTTCCAGCTCCAGCCGAAACACACTGCTCCAGCCATCACCAGCGGTATTGGGCTCATCCACCGCCTCGAGCTGTTTGGCCCAGAGCGCGTCGAAGGTGCCGAGGCCATGACGCTCAAGCAGCGCGCGGTCTTCAGCAGCCAGAAAATCAGTCATTCGCGTCCCTCGAAAAATCTCACCACGTGCCGAATCCGTTTCTTGTCGGCGGTATTGAGCCGGGTGCATTGGCGGTATTGCATGTAAAAGCGCAGACGCTGGGTGGCCGACAGGTGATATTTGGCCACTTTGTCCAGACAAGCCAGGTCTTTGGTGATCCGGTATTTGAGCCAGAAGCCGCGCCAGAAATTACCGTTGGGGCAGTCGATCAAAAATAGCCGGGGCTCATCGTCGATCAGCAGGTTGCGCCACTTCAAATCGTTATGGGTAAAACGGTGGTCGTGCATGGTCCGGGTATAGCCCGCCAGCTGCCGACTGATGTTGTCGACCCAGGCGCGGTCCGCCAGCTTCGGATCATGCCGACCTGCCAGAGCCGACAAGTCTTCGGTATTGGGCAGCTCGCGCGTGATCATCGCCCCGCGATCGTATGCCGCGCCGCGCCGCTCCAGCCCCCAGGCCACTACTTCGGCGGTAGGAATGCCCCACTTGGCGAAACGCTTGAGGTTCTGCCATTCGGCTTTCACCCGCGGCTTGCCCAGATAACGGCGCAGGCCTTTGCCGGCGCCGACGTAGCGCTTGACGTAATAGTTGACGCCATTGCGCTGGACGCGAATGACCTCGGACAGTGGATCGCGGGTCAGCCGCTCGCCCTCGAGCGCGAACACCGCGTCAAGACTGCCGAAGTCTTCTGCCAGATCGCTGTAAGCAGGTTCCAGTGTCCAACCCGACATCAGAGCGCATCCCCGTATCGCTGCTTACGCTCGTAGAGCTTGTTGGCCTTGCCTTCGAGCCATGCCAGCAGCCCCGCTTCTTCAGCCAGAATCTGGCGCAGCGGCTGCTGGAAATAACCCTTGAGGAAACGCAATTTGTCGCGACGGGTCAGGCCAATGTCGAGCGCCGAAAAATACAGCGCCGCCAGGTCCTTGTTGCGCCAGCGTTGGGTAATCGTCGGACGGGTCTGAGCACGGTGCAGATCGATCACCGACAGCTTGAAGTCGTCGGCTGTCACCGGTTTGTCGGTGTGCAGCAGGAAGTGGCAGATGTAGCAGTCGCGGTGGTTGACCCCGGCGCGGTGCATCATGCCGGTCATGCGCGCGACTTCGGCGATCAAGGCGCGCTTGAGTTTTGGCTCGGGCGGCTGCTTGACCCAGTCGATGCTGAAATCTTCGAGGCTGACGGTGGGCGCCAGCTCTTGCGTGACGATAAACGAATGCTGATCCGCCGGGTTGCTGCCCTTTTCGCCGTAAGCCACAGCGGTCATGGTCGGCACGCCGACTTCTTGCAGGCGCTGAATGGCCTTCCACTCCTGGCCCGCGCCAAGCACTGGCAGCTTGGCGGTCAGCAGGTTCTTGAAGATCTCGCCCCAGCCGATGCCACGGTGGATTTTCACGAAGAACCCGTGGCCGTCCACTTCAGTACGCAGTGTCCGGCGCGCTTCAAGCTCGCGGTACACCTCGCCCTTGAGGCCCTCGACTTCGGCGAACGGATCGCGTCCGGCCCAGAGGCTCTTGAACGGTTCAGCCAGCATCAACTTCATTAAGCGTGCTCCGCCAGAATCACATCGGCCGCGTGCTGCGGCATGCTGTAGAGGTCGGCCGTCTCGGCGAAAGCCAGACCGTTGCGGCTCCAGGCCGCCCGTGCATTTGCGTCATTCAACATGCCGGTCAGGTACTGCGTCAGTTGCGCCTGATCGAAGGGCTCGTCCAGCACCAGACCGGCGTCGGCCTCGGCGATGTAATGGGCATAGCCGCACACCGCGCTCACCAGCACCGGCAAGCCAGCCACCACGGCTTCAAGCAGCACCGTGCCGGTGTTTTCGTTGTACGCCGGGTGGATCAACAAATCGGCACCGAGCAGGAAACGCGGGATATCGCTGCGGCCCTTGAGGAACTGCACGTTGTCGCCGAGCCCCAATGTGGCGCTCTGCAACTGGAATACTTTGGGGTCGTCCTGGCCAATTACAAACAGCCGGGTGCGCTTTTTCAGCTCGGCGGGCAAGGCGGCCAAGGCCTTGAGGCTGCGGTCCACGCCTTTGGTCTTGAACCCGGAGCCGATTTGCACCAGCAGCAGTTCATCGTCCTTCAGGTTGAATTCGGCGCGGAACCCGGCTCGAATGTCATCCGCGTTCGCCGGGCGACGACGGTCCTGGGCGATGCCCGGTGGCAGCAGATGGAAACGTTCGATTGGCGTGTCGTAATGCTTGATGAACAGCGGC
Source organism: Pseudomonas sp. JV414 (assembly GCF_032424305.1). Classification (NCBI taxonomy): domain Bacteria; kingdom Pseudomonadati; phylum Pseudomonadota; class Gammaproteobacteria; order Pseudomonadales; family Pseudomonadaceae; genus Pseudomonas; species Pseudomonas sp. JV414. Next base: position 248,304 of record NZ_VYKC01000009.1, read on the forward strand.
TGCTGGACTTCGGAAATCATCAGCACTTCGGTTTTCGCGTCCTTGGCGAACACCGCGCGCTCGTACTCTGCGAAGTGCCGGTAGCGGCCCCAACGACGGTACAGCGAGTTGCGCAGGTTCTGCGCCTTGTCTTCGAAGCAGCCGTCGGCGGCGTAGTAAACGTCCAGGCCCGGCATCTTATTGAAACCGATCAGGCGGTCCACCGGGCGCTTGGCCAGATCGGCCTCCATCCACTCGGTGAGCTTCTCGTTGCGCCGATGATTGAAGAACGCCTTCACCGGTGCCACCAGCACTTCGAAGCCCGGCGGAATGTCGCCTTCCCAGATCAGCGTGTAGACGCGAATCTGGTGGCCGCGCTGCTGACATTCCAGGGCGATGCGCATGAAATCGCGCTGCAAACCGCCAAAGGGAAAGTACTTGTACAGGACAAATGCCAATTGCATCAGCGCAGCTCCTCAGCCAGTAACAACGTGCTCAGTCGGCTCGCGACACGCTCGGGATTCAGACGCGTGAAGCACAGGGGCCACTCGCGTTTCAGGTCGAACCGACGGGCATCGTCGGCCGTCGGTTGATAGGTGCATTTCTTTTGCAGGCACGGCGCGCAAGGAAAGTCGCTGGCCATGTGAATCTGCGACTTGCCGTACGCGCCAGTCAGGCCCGGGTTGGTCGGGCCGAACAGCGACAGGGTTGGCACGTCCAGCGCCGCAGCGAGGTGACCGAGACCGGTGTCCACCGCTACGCAGGCTTGCGCCCCGGCCAGAACTTTACCGACACCCGCCAGGTTCAGCTTGGGCAGCACTTCGACGTGTCGCATGTCTTTGGCGATGCGCTCGGCGCGGGACTTTTCGATCGGATTACCCCACGGCAGCTTCACTGCCACGCCGAGGTAACCCACCCGCTCGGCCAGTTCGCGCCAGTAGGCTTCGGGCCAATGCTTGGTGTCCCAAGTGGTGCCATGGAGAAACACCACGTACGGATTCTTGCGCGGCAACTCCACCAGTCGCTCGATGTTCAGGCCGTATTCGCCCAGCCCTTTGGGCAGGTCGTAACCCAGGGCCACCGCGAACAGCTGACGCACTCGCTCTACCGCGTGTTGCCCACGGGCCACGGCCAGACGTCGGGAGTAGAAACGCGCGGCGATCGGTTCGCGGGCCGAGTTCTTGTCCAGCCCAGCCACCGGGGCTTTGGCGTAGCGAGTCAGCAACGCGCTTTTCAGCAGGCCCTGGGCATCGATCACCAAGTCATATTTGGTCGCGCGAATGCTCTGTTTGAAGCGCTTCCACTCGCCACTCTTGATGGTCTGCCAGATGTTCTTGCGCCAGCGACGGATCGCCACCGGAATCACCTTACCCACGGCAGGGTGCCAGGTCGGAATCTCGGCAAAGCCTTCTTCCACCACCCAGTCGAACGTGATGCCGGGGATCGCCCGCGCCGCGTCGGTCAACGCTGGCAACGCGTGAATCACGTCGCCCAGCGAAGAAGTCTTGATCAACAGTACCCGCAAACTATTTGACCTCGACCACAGTGCCCAGCAACCGCTGCAAGGCTTCGTTCACCGCTTTCGGCATGAGCTGGCGCAAGCAATTGTAATGACCGAAACGGCAGGTGCGATCGAAGCACGGACTGCATTCGATGCCCAGGCGCACGATCTCGACGTGCTCGGCCAACGGTGGCGTAAAACCCGGCGACGTCGAGCCGTACACCGCCACCAACGGGCGGTTCAGCGCAGCGGCCACGTGCATCAGGCCGGAGTCGTTGGAGACCACCGCGTCAGCGCAGGACAGCAGATCGATGGCCTCGGCCAGGGATGTGTCGCCACTGAGGTTCACCGACTCTTCACGCAGACCCGGAATCAGCCGCGCGCGAATGTCTTCGCCCACCGCGTGATCGTTTTTCGAGCCGAACAGCCAGACCTGCCAGCCTTCACGGATCTTCGCTTCGGCGACCTTGGCGTAGTGCTCCGACGGCCAGCGCTTGGACTCACCGAACTCGGCGCCGGGGCACAGCGCCAACACCGGACGGTCGAGAGCCAAACTGAATTTGGCCAGTGCGCCGTCGCGGGTCACCGGGTCGATCTGCAGGCTCGGCCGTGGATACGGCTTCGGCAAGTCGACACCGGGCTCAAAGGCCAGGGCCATGAAACGCTCGATCATCAGCGGGTAACGCTCTTTGTCGAGCGTGCGCACGTCATTGAGCAGGCCGTAGCGGAATTCGCCACGCCAGCCGGTGCGTTTCGGGATACCGGCAAAAAACGGTACCAGTGCCGACTTCAGGGAATTGGGCAGCAGGATGGCCTGGTCGTACTGGCCGGCCAGGGATTTACCGATGCGCCGACGCGTCGCCAGCTCCAGCACGCCGTGGCCGAGCGGGAAGCTCAAGGCCTGACGTACTTCAGGCATGCGTTCGAGGATCGGCCGGCTCCACTCGGGGGCCAGCACGTCGATTTCGCACTGCGGGTGGCGTTGTTTGAGACACTGAAAAAGTGTCTGCGCCATCACCATGTCACCGACCCAACTGGGCCCAACGATCAGAATTTTCATGTGGTTTCCAAAAACGAGCCGGGGAGGCATACGCCTCCCCGCCTCGAGAATCCAGCACCTTCGGGGTGAACCGTCAGGTCATTTGGACGAGCCGATTGGGGCTCGTCGGATCAATTTTGTGCACATCCATGCGATGCAGCTTAGCTGCCTCAATCTACCAGACACTGCAGATCCAGTGTGGGAGCGACCTGTGGCGAGGGGGCTTGCCCCCGTTGGGTTGCGAAGCAGCCCCAAAAATCTCTGATATGCCAAAGATCTTGTGAGTGCTACGCACTCAAACGGGGGCAAGCCCCCTCACCACAAGCCCGCTCCCACATTGGGTATCAGATGTTACAAATATCCCGTTTCAGCTTAACCCCAGCTCGCGCCAGATCTGCATTACCTGCCGTCGTTCATCCACGAACTGGTCGCCCGGTATCACACCGGCGTCCTTCTGCAAGGCCTCCCGGTGAGCGGCGGAGCGGTAGGCCTTATAGGCTTCACGCAACAGGCTGGCATCTTCGGCGGGCATCAGCCCGACCTCCTCCAACCCTTCCAGAATGCGGATATTGTCGGTATAGCGCAGCAATGACGGATGCGCTTGCGACCATGCCAGAGCCGCGTATTGCACCATAAATTCAATATCGACGATACCTCCGGCGTCCTGCTTGAGATCGAACGGCGCCGTGGCCTCGAAGGCATTTGCCGCCGTGCCCGCCGCAGTGCTCTTGCTGCCCAGATTATCGCGCATCTTGGCGCGCATCTCGCTGACCTCCTGGCGCAAGGTCGGCAGGTCCCGCGGCTTGGCCAATATCGCCGCGCGAACCTTCTCGAATGCCTGGCCGACATCCTGGCTGCCCACCAGTACCCGCGCCCGCACCAGCGCCTGATGTTCCCAGGTCCAGGCTTCGTTTTCCTGATACCGGGCAAACGCCCCCAGGGAGCTCACCAGCAAACCGGATGCGCCGGACGGCCGCAGGCGCATGTCCACTTCATACAGCTGGCCGGAGTTGGTCTGCGCCGTCAGCAAATGAATGATGCGCTGCCCGAGCCGGGTAAAAAACTGTGCGCCGTCGATAGGCTTCGGCCCGTCGGTTTCCGCCTGCGGATCGCCGTCGTGGATGAACACCAGATCCAGGTCCGAACTGTGCCCCAATTCCAGACCACCGACTTTCCCGTAACCGACAATGATGAAACCAGGGTCGCACACGCTGCCGTCGGTGCGCAGCGGCGTACCGTACTTGGCCACCGTCTGGCGCCAGGCCAGGGCCAGAACTTGTTCGAGGATCGCTTCGGCAAGCCAGGTCAGGTAATCACTGACCTTCATCAAGGGCAGGCTGCCGGCGATTTCCGAGGCGGCGACGCGCAAGCGGTGCGCCAGTTTGAAATGCCGCAGGGCTTCCATTTGTTGTTCGAGGTCGTCTTCGGGAATCCGCGTCAGACGCTCGCGCAACTCGGCCGCCAGTTCCGGCGCCAGCGGCGGCTTGAACAATCGACCCTCGTTGAGCAATTCGTCGAGCAGTAACGGAAAGCGCGTGATCTGTTCGGCAATCCACGGGCTTGCGGCGCACAACGTCAGCAAGCGGCGCAGGGCGCCGGGGTTCTCGGTCAACAACACCAGATAGGCGGAACGACGCGCCACGGCTTCCACCAGCGGTAGCACCCGCTCCAACACCAGATCGGGATTGGCATGCTCCACAGCCTGAGCCAGCAAACGCGGAATAAAAGCATCGAGGCGTTCACGCCCCAGGCGCTGCATGGCGCGCAATTGTGGACTGCCGCGCAGGCTGGCCAAGGCTTTCAGCGCTTTGGAGGCGTCGGCGAAACCGCCTTCTTCCAGCTGACGGCAGGCGGCCTCCTCGTCCTGGGCTTCTTCCCACAGCGGCAGCCATTCGCCGCCAACCACCACTTCGCTCTCGGTGCCGGCCTCTTCATCGGGATCGGCGATCACCTGAGCAAAGTGCCAGGCCACCCGGCCACGCCAGTACATCAGCTGTTCGTGGAATGCCGTCCAGTTGGCAAAGCCGAGCATAAAGGCAATGCGCGCCTGATCCTGTTCACCATCCGGCAGCATCTGGGTCTGACGGTCGGCAATCGCCTGAATCGCGTGTTCGGTGTAACGCAGAAATTCGTAGGCTTCGCGCAATTCGCTGACCACCGCCGCCGGCAGGTAACCCTGACCTTCGAGGGTGCTCAGTACTTTTAATAGAGGACGCTGCTGCAGGCTCAGGTCGCGGCCACCGTGAATCAGCTGGAAGGCCTGGGCGATAAATTCGACTTCACGAATGCCGCCGGAACCGAGTTTGATGTTGTCCGCCATGCCCTTGCGCCGGACTTCCTGCTGAATCAGCTGCTTCATCGTGCGCAGCGCTTCGATGGCCGAAAAGTCCAGGTAACGCCGGTAAACGAACGGTCGCAGCATCTCTTGCAGTTGCGCGCCCGCCACTTGATCGCCGGCCACCACGCGCGACTTGATCATCGCGTAGCGCTCCCAGTCGCGCCCCTGATCCTGGTAATACTGCTCCAGTGCATTAAAGCTCAGCACCAGCGCGCCGGACGAGCCGTAAGGCCGCAAGCGCATGTCGACGCGGAACACGAAACCGTCGACGGTCATCGGGTCCAGCGCCTTGATAAGACGCTGGCCGAGACGAATGAAAAATTCCTGGTTATCCAGCGACCGTTTCACGCCGACGGTTTCGCCGCCCTCGGGGTAGGCGAAAATCAAGTCGATGTCCGACGACAGATTCAGCTCCACGGCGCCGAGCTTGCCCATGCCGAGGATGACCATCTGCTGCGGCTCGCCGCTACGTCGCCCGGTGGGCGTGCCGAACTGTTGGCAATGGCGCTGATACAACCACTGATAGGCCTGATCGATGCAGGCATCGGCCATGTCCGAGAGGTCGCGACAGCTCTGGATCAGATCGGCCTGGCGAGTCAGGTCGCGCCAGATAATCCGCACTTGCTGGCGGGCGCGCTGGCGACGCAGGGCGCGGCCAAGCTGGTCGTCGGTTTCGGCGGTGCTCACCGCCGTCGCAATCTGTGCGCACAACTCGCCCGGCGCAAAGGCGCGGTCCAGTTCGCCAGACTGCACCAGCTCCAGCAACATCAAAGGGTCACGCAGACTCTGTTCAATCACAAAGTCGCTGGCAGCAGTGACACGGGCAAATTGCGCCCAGCGCTCAGGCGTCCAGGCAGACAGGCCATGATCGTCGGGAAAAAGCCCGACAGCCGTACGGAACGACTGCTCGGCACGGGTGACAAACGGCAGGAGAACGCCGGGCAGTTCGACAAGCGAAGGGAGGCTCATGGTCTATCCTTGATCGGCGTGTGAAGGGCTGCATGTAGTGATTCTTGAAAACACACTACGTGACTGACTGTCGAACAAAGGTTAGAAATAGCTGAAATTTCTTTATTTTTGGCAGCGACCATCAAGCTTTCACCTTTTCTGGTTGGCAAAAGACCAACCTTAACGATTATTCTCACAACGCAGCCGGAGGCCACAAGCCGATCTTCTGTAGTTTTACTACTCGTCTATACATTCGAAAGGCTGAAATGCCCGATGATTTGTAGTAAAACTACACGCCGCCGGAACATACCTCTCGGCAATCCAAGAATTTATATCGTCTGCCCACAAGGCCAGTCGCAAACTCAGGCAACCGATTCTGGAAGCCTTTCCGCCCTGGAGCAAGCCATGCAAGACCTCGATCCCGTCGAAACCCAGGAATGGCTGGACGCCCTGGAATCGGTTCTCGACAAAGAAGGCGAAGACCGTGCTCACTATCTGATGACCCGTATGGGCGAACTCGCGACCCGTAGCGGCTCGCAGCTCCCTTACGCCATCACCACGCCTTACCGCAACACGATCCCCGTTACCCACGAAGCACGCATGCCTGGCGACCTGTTCATGGAACGCCGCATTCGCTCGTTGGTACGCTGGAACGCGATGGCCATGGTAATGCGTACGAACCTGAAAGATTCTGACCTGGGTGGTCACATCTCCAGCTTCGCTTCCAGTGCGACCCTGTATGACATCGGCTTCAACTACTTCTTCCAGGCCCCGACCGACGAGCACGGCGGCGACCTGATCTACTTCCAGGGCCACACCTCGCCAGGCGTTTACGCCCGCGCATTCATGGAAGGCCGCATCACCGAAGACCAGATGAACAACTTCCGCCAGGAAGTGGACGGTCAGGGCCTGTCGTCCTACCCGCACCCTTGGCTGATGCCTGATTTCTGGCAGTTCCCGACGGTATCCATGGGTCTGGGCCCGATCCAGGCGATCTACCAGGCACGCTTCATGAAGTACCTGGAAGCCCGTGGCTTCATTCCGGAAGGCAAGCAAAAAGTCTGGTGCTTCCTGGGCGACGGCGAGTGCGACGAACCGGAATCCCTGGGCGCCATCTCGCTGGCTGGCCGCGAGAAGCTCGACAACCTGATCTTCGTTATCAACTGCAACCTGCAGCGCCTTGATGGCCCGGTTCGCGGCAACGGCAAGATCATCCAGGAACTCGAAGGCGTGTTCCGCGGCGCTCAGTGGAACGTGACCAAAGTCATCTGGGGCCGTTTCTGGGACCCACTGCTGGCCAAAGACGTCGACGGTATCCTGCAACGTCGCATGGACGAAGTCATCGACGGCGAGTACCAGAACTACAAAGCCAAAGACGGCGCGTTCGTGCGTGAACACTTCTTCAACTCGCCAGAACTCAAGGCGATGGTTGCTGATCTGTCCGACGACGAGATCTGGAAACTCAACCGTGGCGGCCACGACCCGTACAAGGTCTACGCGGCGTACCACGAAGCGGTCAACCACAAAGAACAACCGACCGTCATCCTGGCCAAAACCATCAAGGGTTATGGCACCGGTGCCGGCGAAGCGAAAAACACTGCGCACAACACCAAGAAAGTCGATGTCGACAGCCTGAAGTTGTTCCGTGATCGCTTCGACATTCCGGTCAAAGACGAAGAGCTGGAAAACCTGCCGTTCTTCAAACCGGAACCCAACAGCGCTGAAGCCCGTTACCTGAGCGAGCGCCGCACTGCACTGGGCGGTTTCGTGCCACAGCGCCGCGCCAAAAGCTTCGACATCCCGACGCCACCGCTCGATACCCTCAAGGCAATCCTGGACGGCTCGGGCGACCGTGAAATTTCCACCACCATGGCCTTCGTGCGGATCCTCGCTCAGCTGGTCAAGGACAAGGAAATCGGTTCGCGCATCGTTCCGATCATCCCGGATGAAGCCCGTACCTTCGGTATGGAAGGCATGTTCCGTCAGTTGGGCATCTACTCCTCCGTCGGCCAGCTCTACGAGCCAGTCGATAAAGACCAGGTGATGTTCTACAAAGAAGACAAGAAGGGCCAGATCCTCGAAGAAGGCATCAACGAAGCGGGCGCCATGAGCTCCTTCATCGCTGCCGGTACTTCGTACTCCAGCCACAACCAGCCAATGCTGCCGTTCTACATCTTCTACTCGATGTTCGGCTTCCAGCGTATCGGCGACCTGGCCTGGGCCGCTGGCGACAGCCGCACCCGTGGCTTCCTGATCGGCGGCACCGCCGGCCGGACTACACTGAACGGCGAAGGCCTGCAACACGAAGACGGTCACAGCCACATCCTGGCTGCCACCATCCCGAACTGCCGCACCTTTGATCCAACCTACGGCTATGAGCTGGCGGTGATCATCCAGGACGGCATGAAGAAGATGACCGAAGAGCAGCAGGACGTTTTCTACTACATCACCGTGATGAACGAGTCCTACCAGCAACCCGCCATGCCGGCCGGTGTCGAGGAAGGCATCATCAAGGGCATGTACCTGCTCGAGGAAGACACCCGCGAAGCGGCGCACCACGTTCAGCTGATGGGCTCCGGCACCATCCTGCGTGAAGTCCGTGAAGCGGCGAAGATCCTGCGTGAAGAGTTCAACGTCGGCGCTGACGTGTGGAGCGTTACCAGCTTCAACGAACTGCGTCGCGATGGCCTGGCCGTCGAGCGCAGCAACCGTCTGCACCCGGGCCAGAAGCCTAAACTGAGCTACGTCGAAGAGTGCCTGAACGGCCGTAAAGGTCCGGTCATCGCCTCTACCGACTACATGAAGCTGTTCGCTGAGCAAATTCGTCAGTGGGTCCCGTCCAAGGAATTCAAAGTCCTGGGCACCGATGGTTTCGGCCGTAGTGACAGCCGCAAGAAGCTGCGTCACTTCTTCGAAGTCGACCGTCATTTCGTGGTGTTGGCAGCCCTGGAAGCTTTGGCTGACCGTGGTGATATCGAACCTAAGGTGGTGTCTGAAGCCATCGCCAAGTTCGGCATCAACCCGGAAAAACGCAACCCACTGGACTGCTGAGGAGACACTCTGTGAGCGAACTCATTCGCGTACCTGACATCGGCAGCGGTGAAGGTGAAGTAATTGAATTGTTTGTGAAGGTCGGCGACCGTATCGAAGCCGACCAGAGCATCCTGACACTTGAGTCGGACAAGGCGAGCATGGAAGTGCCTGCGCCGAAGGCTGGCATCATCAAGAGCCTGAAAGTGAAGCTGGGCGATCGCCTGAAAGAAGGCGATGAACTGCTGGAGCTGGAAGTCGAAGGTGCCGCTGCTGCAGCCCCTGCGGCTGCCGCTGCGCCGGCTGCCAAGGCCGAAGCTGCGCCTGCTGCCGCGAAAGCGCCAGCCGCTCCAGCTGCCGCGCCTGCTGCTGCCAGCGTTCAGCAAGTACACGTGCCGGACATCGGTTCGTCGGGCAAGGCCCAGATCATCGAGATCCAGGTCAAGGTTGGCGACACCGTCGCGGCTGATCAATCGCTGATCACCCTGGAATCCGACAAGGCAAGCATGGAAATTCCATCGCCTGCCGCTGGCGTGGTCAAGGCCATCAGCGTCAAGCTCAACGACGAAGTCGGCACCGGCGACCTGATTCTGGACCTGGAAGTGGCGGGTGCTGCTGCACCGGCCGCGGCCGCGCCAGCCCAGGCTGCTGCGCCTGCTGCCGCTGCTCCGGCGCCAGCCGCTGCGGCTCCGGCGGCTCCGGTTGCCGACACGGTTCAGGACATTCATGTCCCGGACATCGGTTCGGCGGGCAAGGCCAAGATCATCGAAGTACTGGTCAAGGCTGGCGACACCGTCGTCGCCGACCAGTCGCTGATCACCCTGGAATCCGACAAGGCGAGCATGGAAATTCCATCGCCTGCCGCTGGCGTGGTGGAAAGTGTTTCCATCAAGCTGGATGACGAAGTCGGTACCGGCGACCTGATCCTGAAGCTGAAAGTCAAAGGCGCGGCACCTGCTGCTGCTCCAGCACCTGCCGCAGCCGCACCAAGCGCTCCTGCTCCAGTCGCTGCTGCTCCGGCTGCGCCTGCTGCTGCCGCTCCAGTTGCTGCTCCTGCCAAGCCGGGCGCGAAAGTTCACGCAGGTCCTGCGGTGCGTCAACTGGCCCGTGAATTCGGCGTCGAGCTGAACGCCGTTGGCGCCAGCGGTCCGCACGGTCGCATCCTGAAAGAAGACGTGCAGGTTTACGTCAAAGCCATGATGCAGAAGGCCAAGGAAGCACCGGCCGCTGGCGGCGCAACCGGCGGCGCGGGCATCCCGCCGATTCCGGTCGTGGACTTCAGCCGCTTCGGTGAAACCGAAGAAGTGCCGATGACTCGCCTGATGCAAATCGGCGCGTCGAGCCTGCACCGCAGCTGGTTGAACATTCCACACGTGACTCAGTTCGATTCGGCTGATATCACCGACCTGGAAGCGTTCCGTAACGCTCAGAAAGCCGTTGCAGAGAAGGCTGGCGTCAAGCTGACCATCCTGCCGCTGCTGCTCAAATCCTGCGCGCACCTGCTCAAGGAACTGCCGGACTTCAACAGTTCGCTGGCACCTAGCGGCAAGGCGATCATCCGCAAGAAGTACGTGAACATCGGCTTCGCGGTCGACACCCCTGAAGGCCTGCTGGTACCGGTCATCAAGAACGTCGACCAGAAGAGCCTGTTGCAATTGGCCGCCGAAGCCGCTGCGCTGGCTGCCAAAGCCCGCGACAAAAAGCTCACCGCTGACGACATGCAAGGCGCCTGCTTCACCATTTCCAGCCTCGGCCACATTGGCGGCACCGGCTTCACGCCGATCGTCAACGCGCCGGAAGTGGCGATCCTCGGTGTTTCCAAGGCAACCATCCAGCCAGTCTGGGACGGCAAAGCCTTCCAGCCGAAACTGATGCTGCCGCTGTCGCTGTCCTACGATCACCGTGTGATCAACGGCGCCGCTGCTGCACGCTTCACCAAGCGTCTGAGCGACCTGCTGGCGGACATCCGCACCATCCTGCTGTAACACCGGCCGGCCCTCCTTCACCGGAGGGCCTGTCGCGTTCCATGTTTTCCGAGCGCCACGCTCGTACCTCAACCCCGCCAATTTGGCGGGGCTTTTTTTGCCCTGAAGAAAGCCCTCCTCTGCGCCTTATTCCTACATTCAAGGCTTACACCGCCTACAACTCGAGTCCACTTCCGCCCGATATTTTTTGCGAGCCAATAACTAGTCTTAGTTCGGAGAATTTCTAATAGAAACTTCGACAACTTAATCTGCTTAGTTAGCATTACTTCGAATGGATTCGAACATGTTCAAACCGACTGTCGGCCCGATTATTGGCCATACCACAACTAACCATGCGCGCATTTTCTTGCGCGGCGAATTACAAAATGATGCCTTGGTATTTGCAGGCATCCGTTATCGACGCGTCGGTGAGGAACACTGGTCCAAAGGCGTATTTGCAAATCTGACAATCTTGCGCGACATGTCCGATGTGATTGCACTCAACGATCTTGCCATCGATACCGACTATGAATATCAGGCAGGTTGGTTCAGTCCCATGAGCCCGGTGCATACCGTGGAGACGATTCAGGAACTGCCACTGCAATGGCCGCGGGAGATCTATCGCTTTCGCACGCAGTCCAGCAAAACCACCACGCCACGGGCTTATATCGTCGGCTCATGTCGTTACCTGCGAATGACCGCCGGCATTGCCTCGGCCCCGCATTTGGGCGACCGGATCTTTGCCTCGATCACAAGCCTGGCGGAGCGCGCCGAGCCGCCTATCAGCGCCATGCTGATGACGGGCGATCAAATCTACGTCGATGACCTGAACCTCGTGGCCCCCGACCGGGAATACAAGGACATCCTCAGCAAATACCGCACGGCTTTTTCTCAGCCGCACATCTCGAAGTTAATGTCCGGCATGCCGACTTACATGATCCTCGATGACCATGAAATTGAAGATAACTGGCCCGCCAATGCAAATAAGAGCGATGTTCACTTATACCGAAATGCCATGGCGGCGTATGAACACTATCAAGTCAGCCACAGCCCCGTACATGAACTGCTTGCCAACGGGCAAGTCAACAGAGCGTGGCTGCCGCACTATTGGTATCAATTCACCGAGGGCGATATCGAATGGTTTATCACCGATAGCCGAACCCGACGCAATCTGTCGGCCAGCGACCGGCGCATCCTTGATGAAGAACAGGAACAGGCACTGCTCAAATGGCTGATCAACAGCACGGCCCGGGTCAAATTCGTGGTCACCAGCGTCATGTTCTACCCCGACCGCAAGCTTCATGGTGATGACGCCTGGAAAGCCTTCCCGGAACAACGACTGCGGCTGCTGGAGACGATTCGTACGCACCGCATCAAGAACGTCTTGTTCATTTCCGGTGATGTCCACGGCTCGCTGACCAGTCGCCTGACTCACAGTGAGGTAGCGGACTTCGAAGTTCACACCATCGTGTCTTCCCCGCTGTGCAACAGCAAACTGCTGCCGTACGCCCAGGCATCGACCTTCATCCTCGACCAGGCGTTGGCCCGAACGGCCGCGGGAGATTATCGGCATGAGCTGACCAGTGAGGTGATCAGCCAGGATAATTTCGCGCATCTGATCGTCGATGCCGAACAGGTTCGCGTCAATTATCACGATCGGGATGGCAAGCCATTGCAGTCGATCAGCATCAAATTGCGTTGATCCCGAAAAGATCGCAGCCTTCGGCAGCTCCTACAAGGCTGCGATTTTTTGACTCACTGCATTACTTTTCGGCGCCTCGCTGGAGAATTCTTCACGCCTGCCGACATATTCTTATAGCACTTGGCCTTCATGTCTCTTGTCAGTCGGTGTTGCAATGATGCAACCTTGCCGCAGACAACAGAAAAGAGGGCGAGAGCCCGGCGCGATCAGCATATTCGAAGCGAGTTTCCCTCCATATGAAGAGCCAACCCGATGCCGCCAGCCGTATGGTGGCCGAGGTAGTGACGCAGTTGCCAGTGCCCTCGCGGCTCGGCATGCTGCGTTTCGAACGGCTGAATGAACCGAGCTGGGCGCTGCTGTTTCTCGACCCCAATTGCGAGCGACAGTTTGGCCTGCCGGCAGTGGAGCTCTGTGCTTTGGTCGGCTCGCCCTATGCCAGCCTGATGGAGCCGGAAGCGCGCTATCAACTGCACGACACGATCCAGCAGCAACTCGCCGATAGCCCGCATTACCTGATCCGCTACACCTTGCACACTGCCGCAGGCGTACTGAGCCTGCTGGAACTGGGCGAAGCTTACAAACAACACAATCGACACCTGCTGCGCGGCTACCTTATGGTGGTGGACGGTCTGTTCGGCGGCGAACCGCTAACGCCGGCGCTGGATCTGGAAACCCAGAACTCACGCCTGCAAATTGCCCTGGAACTCAATCAGCGCGCCCAGCAGGAACAACTGCAGCACCTGGACCGGGTGCGCGCCCAGCAAGATCTGATTCTGCTGCTGACCCGCCAGCGCTACAGCACCAACAACTCCCTGCAAGAAGCCGCCGAGCTGATCACCCGCAGCGCCTGCGACATCTATGAAGTCGACTGCGCCAGCCTATGGCACCTCGACGGCTCGTTGCTGACGCCGATCTCGGCCTATCACCGCGCCACCCGGGATTACCAACTGCCGGCCCCCATCGAAGCCAGTGGTTATCCCGATTACCTCGACGCCTTGCACACCGGGCGCGCCATCGATGCCCACAACGCCATGCACGACCCGCGCACCCGGGAAATAGCCGAGAGCCTGCGCCCGCGCGACGTCAACGCCATGCTCGACGCCAGCATCCGCGTCGATGGCCAAGTGGTCGGCGTGCTCTGCCTGGAGCAGATCGGTGCAACCCGCGCCTGGCAGTCGGACGAAATCGCCTTTGCCGGCGAGTTGGCGGATCAGTTCGCCCAAGTCATCAACAACCACAACCGCCGCACCGCCACCAGCGCCCTGCACCTGTTCCAGCGTGCGGTGGAGCAAAGCGCCAACGCCTTTCTGCTGGTCAATTGCGATGGCGTGGTGGAATACGTCAATCCAAGCTTCACGGCGATCACCCAGTACACCACCGAGGAAGTCCACGGCCAGCGGCTGTCGGAACTGCCGGCACTGGAAAACCTCAGCGAACTGCTGTTCGACGCGCCATCGGCATTGGCCAAGAGCAACAGCTGGCAGGGCGAGTTCAAGAGCCGGCGCAAAAACCTCGAACCCTACTGGGGTCAGCTGTCGATTTCCAAGGTCTATGGCGACAACCGTGAGCTGACGCACTACATCGGTATCTACGAAGACATCACCCAGACCAAGCTCGCCCAGCAGCGCATAGAACGCCTGGCCTACACCGACAACCTGACCAACCTCGGCAACCGCCCGGCATTCATCCGCAACCTCGACGAACGCTTCGCCCGAGACAGCGACACGCCGATCAGCCTGTTGCTGGTAGACATCGACAACTTCAAACGCATCAACGACAGCCTCGGCCACCAGACCGGCGATAAATTGCTGATCAGCCTGGCGCGACGCTTGCGCAACAGCCTGAGCCCGAGCGGCAGTCTGGCGCGCTTCGCCAGTAACGAATTCGCGGTGCTGCTGGACGACACTGACCTCTCGACAGGCCAGCAGGTCGCCAACCAATTGCTGGCGACCCTCGACAAACCGATGTTTGTCGACAACCAGTTGATCAGCGTCACCGGCTCCGTGGGCCTGGCCTGCGCGCCGCTGCATGGCCGCGACCCACAAACACTGATGCGTAACGCCGGCCTGGCGCTGCACAAGGCCAAGGCCAATGGCAAACACCAAGTGCAGGTGTTCACCGAAGCGCTGAATGCCGAGGCCAGCTACAAACTGTTCGTCGAGAACAACCTGCGCCGCGCCCTGACCCAGAACGAGCTGGACGTGTTCTACCAGCCCAAGCTGTGCCTGCGCAGCGGTCGCTTGCTGGGGATGGAAGCGCTGCTGCGCTGGAATCATCCGGAAAAAGGCATGATCCGCCCGGATCAATTCATCAGCGTTGCCGAAGAAACCGGGCTGATCATCCCGATCGGCAAATGGATCGCCCGCCAGGCCTGCCGCATGAGCAAAGAACTGACCGCCGCCGGCCTCGGCAACCTGCAAGTGGCGATCAACCTCTCGCCCAAGCAGTTCTCCGACCCGGACCTGGTGGCGTCCATCGCCAACATCCTCAAGGAAGAAGAGCTGCCGGCGAACCTGCTGGAGCTGGAACTGACCGAAGGCCTGCTGCTGGAAGCCACCGAAGACACCCACTTGCAGCTCGATCAGCTCAAACGTCTGGGCCTGACCCTGGCGATGGACGACTTCGGCACCGGTTACTCGTCGCTCAGTTACTTGAAAAAATTCCCGATCGACATCATCAAGATCGATCGAAGCTTCATCCACGAAATTCCCGACAACCAGGACGACATGGAAATCACCTCCGCGGTGATCGCCATGGCCCACAACCTGAAACTCAAGGTTGTAGCTGAAGGCATCGAGACGGCCGAGCAGTTGGCCTTCCTGCGCCGCCACCGCTGCGACGTCGGCCAGGGCTACCTGTTCGACCGACCGATCCCGGGTTCCGAGCTGATCGAAAAGCTCAAACGCTACCCGCGCGGTCCAATCGTCTGACTGAGCCCCCCCTGTGGGAGCGAGCCTGTGGCGAGGGGGCTTGCCCCCGTTGGGCTGCAAAGCAGCCCCAAAATCTATGATGTTCAAAAATCTTGTGAGTGCTGCGCACTCAAACGGGGGCAAGCCCCCTCGCCACAGGTCCCACTCCAACAGGGGTAGTGCGTAACTGACCGGCATTAGGCACACTGGCAGTCTGTTTATTTACATCTCAACCTGACTGAGAGGACTGATCATGGTCTTGCGCTCGGAAATCCTGGTGAACAAAAACGTGCTCCCGACTAAAGAACAAGCTCTGCCTGGCCGCGAAACCCCAATGACCGTGCCGGAAAAACACTTCGTCCACGACGCCCCGCTGCTGGGCCCGTTCGTCACCGACGTGGATTTCGCGATCTTCGGCCTGGGCTGCTTCTGGGGCGCGGAACGCAAGTTCTGGCAGCGCGAAGGGGTGGTCAGTACGGCGGTGGGATACGCCGGCGGTTTTACGCCAAACCCGACGTATGAAGAAGTCTGCTCGGGCCTGACCGGCCACAGCGAAGTCGTGCTCGTGGTTTACGAGCCGGCAAAAGTCAGCTACGAAGCGCTGCTGAAGATGTTCTGGGAACTGCACAACCCGACCCAGGGCATGCGCCAGGGCAATGACATCGGCACCCAGTACCGCTCGGTAATCTACGCCACCAATCCGACTCAACTGGCTGCGGCCAAGCACAGCGAGCAAGTCTTCCAGGCCGAGTTGACCAAGGCTGGCAAAGGCACCATCACCACCGAAATCGAAGAAGCCCCGACGTTCTACTTCGCCGAGGCGTATCACCAGCAGTACCTGGCGAAAAACCCTGAAGGGTATTGCGGGATTGGCGGTACGGGCGTGACCTGCCCGATCTGATTTTCGGGCCCTGAAAGCATCGCGGGCAAGCCCGCTCCCACAGGTTATGTGTCTGACCACTATGTTGTGATCGACATAAATCCCTGTGGGAGCGGGCTTGCCCGCGATGGCGTCGGATCAGACGCCACTAATGCAATGTATCAACTCTCGGCAATCAACCAATCCATCTGCCACCCACCCTGAGTCTGCCCAAGCTTCTTGGACAACCACGGCAGCAACTCACGCAATTCCTCTTCCAGCCCCCACGGCGGATTGGCAATCGCCAACCCCGAACCATTCAGGCTATTGGGCGTATCCAACGGATGCACCAACAACTCCACCCGCAACAACTTCGGCGCGCCCGTGCCGGCCAGATCCTGATAGAACCGCCGCAACATGCGCTGATCCTTCACCGGGTACCAAATCGCCGCCACCGTCTGACGCATCCGGCCAATCGCTTCTTTCAACGACGCCGCACAACGCTGCATCTCATCGAGCTGCTCGAACGGCGGATCAATCAACATCACCGCCCGCTTCTCCTGCACCGGCAACATCGCCCGCGGCACATGCCAGCCTTCGCCCAGATGAACCTTCACCCGACGATCACCGGCCATGTTGTCCTTGAGCAGCAAGCCATCTTCGGGGTGCTTCTCGTTAAGCATCAGCCGATCCTGCGGCCGCGTCAGACGCCGCGCCAGCTCCGGCGAGCCCGGGTAATAGCGCAACTGGCCATCCGGGTTCATGTCGTGCAGCACCTTCATGTAATCGGCGGTCAGCACCGGCAAATCCGGCTGATCCCACAACCGCGCGATCCCTTCCAGGTACTCGCCGGTACGACTGGCCTGATCGCCCTGCAGGTCATACAGACCAATACCGGCGTGAGTGTCGAGATAGGCAAACGGCTGCTCCTTGCGCGACATCAAGGCGATGAGGCGGGTCAAAGTCAGGTGTTTGAACACATCGGCGTGATTGCCGGCATGGAAGGCGTGACGATAATTCATGATTGCTCCTGCGAAGGCCGGGAAGTTTACCTTGTACCGAGGCGAACGTCAGGGCCTCGCAGCCGAGCGGGCAGTTGCAGCCCCACAAACCCTGTGGCGAGGGGGCTTGCCCCCGTTGGGCTGCGCAGCAGCCCCAAAATATCCCGCCACATCGCAAAACCTGTGGCGAGGGAGCTTGCTCCCGCTCGACTGCGAAGCAGTCGCCAAAACCAAGCCCCTCGGTACCACCGACAAAACCGGGTTGCAGGTTTTTGGGGCCACTCCGCAACCCAACGGGAGCAAGCTCCCTCGCCACAAAAGCCACTCGACGCTATTCCGAAGGCCGAGCCCGCAACCGCCGCCCAATCACATCCAGCACATCACACCCATCGCGCAATGGAATAGCGCAGAGCAAGGCAAAGTCGCTGAGAATGAAGGACTCACACTCGACCGAACCGCGCATGGACATATTCTCAAGCACCTGAGTGACGGCGCGAATTCGATAGTTGGCAGCGTCATACAAAACATCGAGCGGCGCGTGGGTATCGACGAACAACGTGGGCATGTCGGTGCAGTTGCTGGTAAGGGCCATGAAGCGGTTTTTGGGGTGGGGGATTATTTTTTCGTAGGGTGGATCGGGGGTTAACGTCGTCATTTTTTGAACATCCTTAGAGTACTAGCTTGAAGCTGCCAACGACCTTTCCTACGGGTTTGGGTGGCAGCCGTGCGCGGGAGTAGGAAACTGAGGTACTCCAACTCAGCCACGCCGAAGCGTGTCCCGCACACAGCCGCCGCGAACGATGTTACGGACACAATTTAAGTGCCGCAATCAACCGACAGCGCTGATGCACGTTGGAGTAAGGGTTCCTACACCCTGCCACCGCTTCCGCGATGACAGAGAAAGACTATCCCTGTAACCCAGCGTCCACCAGTTCATGGAAACCGCTACATCTTGAAGGAAACTTCCGACGACCTTGCCCAGAAATTTCGCGATCGTTGCCAGAATTCTAAACAGCCGAATCAGTCTGTGGTGCTTGCAATCAACGCGCTGATAGTTCGACGCTTGGGATTCCAGATCGTGAGACACCACACCCCCCACCACTCCAAGCCTGCATCGAAATAGTTGCTCCATGACTCGACACTTGCAATGGTGTCGTCATAACCATGCAGACCTGTGTTGAGCCGCTCGACCCAATTCACCACTGAGACATCATCTATTTCGTTTAACCCAAGGAGTTCGCACCATTTGAGAAAAACCGACTGCGCCTCCGCCTTCCCATTTTTAAACCGAGCACGATACGGAGGATTTACAAAGCAGGCGTATAGCGCTAACCGCTCAAAAATATCGGTTCTATCAGTGGATAGTCAGATGCCGCACCTCATCCCGACTGAGTGGAGTAGCTATGGCATTTTCTAAATCCCAACTAATCAGCGGTTCCGGATAATCCTCATATTTTGGATCTTTGATGAGATTTTCGTGCCACTCCATCGCCTCTGCCATCAGCAACTCATGAAGCGCTATTAACGCATGTCTATGCATGCTTTCATCAGCTTCAATCTCAGATTCCGGCGAAAGAACCAAAAATTTGAATACGCATCCGGCGCTATCCATTTGCTTACGCAATGATGCAGTGTTTTCTTTTTCAACAACCTTCAACAAAAGAACCAACCTCTAAAAAGCAGAAAGCATTTAATCAAGGGCAGACCGAATTGGGACAGATTCATTTGATATTCGGCATGCAGCACCTCTTCACACCAAAGATTATTAAAAAGGGGACGGATTTATTTGTAGCTGCTCATCCTCCCAACTATTTTTCGCGACAACAATTGAAAAACTGCTGAATCCCTTCAGACACCTGTCGGAAAAACATTCACATTCTTAACCTTTAAGCCCACGAACACCGAGTCAGTTTCCGCACATCCAATCAACTCAATAAATATTATTGACCCACCCACATCAACAACTGCGCCGCCCTCCATATCATTTGAGATCAAAGTCCCCGTCATAGTTACGATGCCATCCATCACTCCAATAGAGTGAGCATTATTGAGCGAAAAACAAGCATTCTCACCCCAAACAAACTCATCATCGATTTCTAATTCGACATCATGCTGTTCGCCAACTTTCGGCGGGGCAGCACGCCAAACGGCGGTTGCGGACCCGACATTGGTTGAAAACCCAACTAGAACTTCTTTGGCAACAAGAGTCACGAGATCTATGGTTATTTTCATACTTATTTCTTCAGTAATGGGACGCGGACAACGGTATTTTCAACGTTCATAACATTCTCCTTTAACTGGAGTATCCACTTCTCCTCGTGGTAATGATGCTTACTCGGCTTGCCACCCATTTCATGTGCTCCGTATCGAATGCTTCTCTTACCGTCCGCTGAAACCAATCTGTCAGAATCCGGGAGATTCGTCCTTGGGTGATTGTTTGTATAGGGACCCTTACCTAAAAACTCTTCCCACTTATTGGTGGCATCCTGGGGTTTAACTGGCTTATTCGCATAAGTTTCTTCGTGATATCCCATCTGAGGCGTATCACGGGACACCTCCGGCAATTGAGGCTCCCCGCCAGCTACCGCCGTATCCAACGGATCCTGCTCTCCAAACGACGGCTTTTCACAACCATCGCCGCCGGGGCAAGTACTCAACCCCAACGGATCCACCCACCCCGTCGGGTTCGGCGTGTACTGGTACTGGTTCAGCCCACCCGCCAACTTGATCGGGTCCGGCGTCAGGTACCGACCAATATCCGGATTGTAGTAGCGATGCCGGTTGTAGTGCAGACCGCTCTCGGCGTCGAAGTACTGACCCTGAAACCGTAACGGTTGCTCAAGCTGCTCGCCCCCGCCGAACGCCAGATGCGTGACTTTGCCATAGGCGTTGTACTTCGCCGACCACACAATCTCGCCGCTGTAACCCGTCAGTTCCTGCGGCGTGCCGAGGTGGTCGAGTTGGTAATAGAACGGGCAGGCCTTTTTCGGGCCTTTGCCGTCAAGCATGGCCAGCGGGCGGAAGCTGCCGGGCTCGTAGAGGTAGCTGCGGTAATGCTCGCGGCTGCTTTCAGCAACGAGGTGGTCGCCTTGCCAGAAGAACTCGGTGGTTTTGCCGTCGACGGTTTTGGCGATGCGGCGGCCGAACGCGTCGTAGCGGTAGCTTGAGCAACGACCGTCCGGGGTGGTGACGTCGACCAGCCGGTGCTGGCAGTCGTAGCGGTATTCGGTGACGAGTTTCTGCGCGGTGCCGCGGCGTTCGCGGATTAGGTTACCGAAGGCGTCGTAGTCGTAATGGCGGTCGCCCTGCATCAACAGGCGATTGCCTTTGACGGCGGCCGGGCCGGGGCGGTCCTGCATCAGCAGATTGCCGGCCGGGTCGTGGGCGAAGGTTTCCGCTGGGTCGTCGCGGGTGTGGCGCACGCGGGTCAGGCGGTTGAGTGCGTCGTAGTAATAGCTGCGCTGGCCATGACGACTGTCGGCGATGGTCGCCAAGTTGCCGTTGACCGCATACCCGTAATGGCGCATGTACAGCGGACTGGATTGCTGGTTGATTGCGTGGGCTTGCAACCGGCCTTGTTCGTCGTAGTGGTATTGGCTGGTGAGCTGACCCTGTTGACGCTGCTGTTCGCGGCCGAAAGCGAATTGGTGGGTGGTGAGGCGTGTGCCGTTGAGGTCGATCGCCGTCAGCGCGCCGCCCTTGGCGTGGTGATAATCGAGTTTGCTGCCGTCCGGCAGACGCAGGCGGTTGAGCTGGCCGCAGGCGTCATAGCCATAACGCAAGGTGCCCCAGCCCTGGTGCTCGGTGATCAGGCGGTCCTGCTGGTCGTACTCGAATTCCAGCGGGTGGTCGTGGCTATCGTCGACGCTGATCAGTCGGCCCAGCGAGTCGTAGTGGTATTCGACCTTGATGCCGTCGGGCAACGTCTTGAGCAACAGGCGCCCGGCCGAATCTCGTTGATAGGCCGTAACCAGCTGCGAGCCGTCGTCGCCGAACTCGGTTTTCTCCAGCAGGTGCCCATTGAGGTCGTAGGCGTACGCGGTGCGGCGGCCGTCGAAGCCGGTTTCCTGTCGGATCAGGCCGTTGGGCGTGTAGTCCAGCCGATAGTGTTCGCCGGATTCGTTTTCGATTTCCGTCAGCAACAGCTGCGCGTTGTCGTAGCGGTACTTCAGCTGGGTGCCGTCAGGGTTGATCCGGCGGCTGACCAGGTGCAGGTCGTCGGCGTATTCGTAGCGGGTGACGCGGCCCAGTTCATCGCGTTCGGCGGTGATCTTGCCGTAGGCGTTGTAGCTGAATCCGCGAGTGGCACCGGTAGGCAAAATCGTCTGGATCAGTCGGCCGATAGCATCCCACTGGTACTGGGTGACAGCACCGTGTTCGTCCTGACGGATCGTCTGCCGCCCCAACGCATCGTAGGAAAACTTTCGCTGCCCGCCATCCGGCAGCGTTTCCTCGACCAGTTGCCCCAAGGCATTCCAGACGAACACATGCCGGCTGGTGTCCGGGTAGCGGATCGACAGCAGTCGGCCTTGTTCGTCGTAGTGATAGTGGGTGACCTGCCCGTCAGGATCGGTCGCCTCGGTGACATCGCCCTGCGCATTGCGCTGGTATTTCCATACGGCCTTGCCGCGATAGCGCGCATGCAGGAAACCATTGCGGTACTCGTAGGCCGCTGGCTCATCTTCCGGCGGAATCAGCGCCACCAACCGTCCGACGTCGTCGTAGCGGTATTCAGTGACGGCTCCGAGTGGATCCTGCTCAGCCACCAAGCGGCCGTTGTCGTCGTAGGCCTTGAGCTGTTCGCCACCATTCAGCTCGACCTTGCGCACCAGCCGTGCCCGGTCGTCGTGGACGTAAACCTCTTGGCTGCCGTCGACGTTGTGGACGGTAACGGTGCCCTGATCGTCCCAGACGTAGCACGCATCCATCTGCGCAAATGACGCCCAATGCCGGATGCAGCGCGCCGCCTTGCCGGACCGTTCCCACGCCCAGAAGAAACTCGCGCCACCGGCCAGTTGCCGCTGCAAAATCACGTGCCGGTCGTCGTAGTCGTAACGCTCGCTTTCCCCGGCGGCGTTGCTCGCTTCGATCAGTTGCGCGCATTCGTCGTAGCGATAACTGACCAGCGTCTGCTCGGTGTGCCAGGTCGCCTCGGCGAGGGTCTGCGCCGGAACGAAACGCTGGTAGTCGACGGCGATCAGATGAGCGCGGTCATAGCGCAACAGCAAGGCGCGGCCGGCACCGTTGTCGAGGCGTTGGATGCGCTGCTGGCGGTCGCGGGTGACGCGCAGGCGGTTGTCGTACGCGTCGCTGATCGCCGTCAGCCGACCGTTGTGGAAGTGGTAGAACCGCAATTCCTCGCCGGCCTGGGCGAGGATCAGTTCTTCGGGCTCATCGCCGAGATAAATCGCCGCGCGCGACAGGCTATTGTGGATCGCCGGGCGTTCATGGTTCGGTAATGGAAACGGGGTACGGCGGTTTTCGTGGTCGATCCAGATGACCTGATCGCCGTCAATTTCCAACCGATGGGCGAGCGAATGACTCCAGCCAAAACCCAGCCCGCAGTCGATCTCGGCAGCACTGGTGCGATAGAGCCGGGTGAAGTCGAACGACAGGAGCCCGTCCAGCGCACCGTCGGTGAGGGTCAGCAGTTCTTCGCCGGTGACCATCGACACCGGGCATTTGTTGGTGGCGGTTTTATCCGCGGAATCGGCGCTGTCGCCGTTGGGGTTTTTCGCCTGATCCGGGACGTCGTCGTGGTGTTCGTCTTTTTTCAGTGTGGTGTTCTTGCGGCCATTCCAGCGCAATTGCATGCGACCCTTTTTCAGTCCCGCTGCAACACCGCGCGCGGCGACTTTTTTATAGCGGTCGACGTACTCCATGAAGTTGTTGATGATCGCGACCATCGACTTCACGAAGCCCATTGCGGCCTGAAAAATCTGCGCGCTGTACTTGGCCAGGCGCACCGTCAGCCAGGCAATGCCTACCCCCACGACACTCAGCACCAAGCCAATTAACAAGTCGATGACCAAACCGACCACGACCTTGGAAATGGCTTCAGCCGAGGACCCGGCAAGTTGCGAAGGTGGCAATGCTTCGAGCCATAGCACTGCGGTGCGTACCAGCAAACACAGTGCTGCCTCGTCGCTGGCCAGCAACATGGCCTTTTCCATTTTGTCTGGGGCAGTGACGGCCAGATCGGCGAGTTGACCGGCACTTTCACCGAGCTTTTCGGCAAAGGCGTCGGGGTCTTTCAGGATGTCGGTGAGTTCACCAATGCCATCCCAAACAGCCTGAATCGCAGCCCAACTTCCTGCGAGCACTCCATTGCCCACTGCCGCTAACGATGCCGATGTCGATTGCTGCGACCATTGCGGTTTGAACCCTTCCCACTCCTTGCGCAGCCAGCCCTCCAGCTCTATGGTCAGGCCATCGTAGGAGGAGAACAGATCATCGATTTGAGTTGGGGTGACTTCACTCTGGACATGAACGCGATAGAACTTTCCGGGTAAGCCTTCGAACTTCCCTTTGCCGTTCTCATCGAGCGTCACAGGCGTCGACTTACCGCCATCCATGGCGATCACATCGACCTGAATATTCCCCAACGGAATGTCATAAACTGATTCGAACTTGCTCTCGATTTCCAGAATTCCATTTGCCGGACACTGCGCAACACCCGACAAGAAATCATCATCGCCACTGCTCACAGCAGTCGTGGTGTTCCCAAGTTTTATCAGCCGCTCCATGTCCATCAGCGACGGCATATCCATCGCCCGGCTAACCCTGTTCGCACTCCTGCTCAAGAAGCTGCCAAGTTGCTGGCGATACAAACTCAAGGTGTCTTTGAAACCGTCGAGCTCCTGCTCGATCCGTACGATCTGATCCATCAGTCCAGCTCCGATATCAGGTAATCCACCAAAGCTGATTTCGGTGCTTGAGGCAGGTCCGGCGCTTGCAAAAAGGTCGCGACTTTGTGCCGCAACACACTTTCGGAAAGCGCTTCGTAAAGGTCTGGGCGGTCTTCGTTCAACCACTTCATCAAGTTGTTGATGCGGGTTGTGGCGGACTCAGTGGAGAGGTGTTTGAGCAGTGATTCAGAAACTTCCCACCACGGAAAATCCCTAGCGGTTTTCAATGCACTGCCACCGATATCGAGCGGTTGCCCATTGATCAAACAACGCTCGATGACAGGCATTAACTGCGTGGCGTTAACGTCGACAGACTGCAGAATCGACAACAAATAACGCGCATCCCAAAAACGGAAAAACACCACGTTGCCGTTTGGTAAAAGAACTTGAGTGAGACTGCGCAAATGTTCGACCAGCGCTTCTTGAGGGGCAGAAGAAACCGCCAGCCAACCCCAGTCACGAGACTCAGTAGTGGCGACCCACTCCAGAAACTCACTGCCAGCCGCGACGATTCCGACATAGGGCATCACCGCTTCCCACTCGGCATACGCGGTGCCAGCCCAGATCGGACTCGGCGCTTGAGCCGTGATCGAGCGTTGCCAGGCTTTGAACGGTTCAGCAGCACTGGCACTGCTGAAGATCGCGAACAGTTGCTCCGACGGTTTCAGCGGCTGGCGTTCCAGCCAGGCGAGAGGTGACAAGGCATCAGGCGGCACAAACACCGTCCTTGCAGCGCTCGCATTCTTCGCAGAATGGCGCGTCACTTTGCAGGCTGAGTATTTGTGCGGCACTGAGCAGCGCCGCTGGGGCGGCTGCGAGTTTCAACGGAGCATCCGGCAGGCTCGGCACCGCCGCCATGGCTGCCATCGGCGCACCACCGACCTGAATCGGCACGCTGCTGAAAATTCCGCCGGGGCCGATGTTGATCCACTGCCCCCCTGCTTGAATGGTCGCGCTGGCGCCGCCGTCGATGACCACTTGCTGGCCGGCGCTGACGTGGAATTGCTGACTGGCGTTGAGGGCCTGACTGGTCACGCGAATGTGTCGGTCGCCGACCACCACCAGGTGATCGTCCAGCCGCACTTCGGTCTGGCGCTGACCGTGGGTGATGCGTTTTTCGTCAGCCTTCAACTCATGGCGGGCGGTGCCGGTGACGACGATGCTGCGCTGGTTATCGACCTGTACCTGTTGATCGTTCAGTACATGCTGAGTCCAGTTTCGCTGGGCGCGCAGGTAGATTTCCTCGGCGCCTTTGCGATCCTCGATGCGCAATTCGTTGTAACCGCCGCCACCGGGACTACTTTGGCTGCGGAAAATGCTGCGGGTCTTGTTCGCCGGCAGATCGAGTGGCACCGGGGTCGCCGCGTTGGGCAGGCAACCCATGACCAGCGGTTTGTCGGCATCGGCGTCGACGAACCCCACTAGCACTTCCATGCCGACGCGCGGAATCATCACGCTGCCGTAGCGGTCATGCGCCCAGCCAGTGGCGACACGCAACCAGCAACTGGAATGCTCGTTGAGCTGACCGTCACGGTCCCAGGCGAGTTGAACCTTGACCCGGCCGTACTCGTCGCAATGGATTTCGCTGTCAGTCGGGCCGGTAACCACGGCGGGCTGATAGCCAAGCATGCGTGGCTTTTCTGGCCCCAGCGGCGGGCGAAAGGAAACGTCCCACGGCGTCGCCAGAAAGGTATTGCGATAGCCTTGGAAATCATCCGGGCTGTCGCTGGTGGCCGACTCTTCCAGCACCTGCGGCTGTCGGCCACGGTGTTCAACTTCGGTGATCAACCACAGGTCATTCCACGTCTGACGCGGGTGTTCGGCGAGGTGTAGGAAATGCCCACTGACCAAAGCAGATTCGTCGCCGCGACCTTCGGCTTGGCGGTAATCTGCAGCGTGGCGCTCCAGAGCCCGTTGAGCCAGTTGTTTACCGTGATCGCGATCGGTGAATTGGCCGGGATAGTGGTAGTCCTCGAGCACCGGTCGCTGCTCACTGTCGAGGCGGCTTTCGAGTTGTAAACGCGGTTTATGGAAGTCGTAGTCCCGGCGAGTGACCGCGGTGGTCCGGGTTTCCAGCCGCACGTTGAAACGCTTGATCGCTGGTGCATCTGCCGCCATCCCGCTGCCCGGCAGGTACAGCGTCGGCTCGGGCAGCCGGGGGAAAACCGTCTGATCATCGCCGAACACCAACAGATGCCCGTCGGGGCTGTGCTGGAAGTGGTAATGAATGCCGACTTCTGCACATAACCGCTGGATGAATGCCAGATCGCTTTCGGTGTATTGCACGCAGTACTCGCGCTCGGGGTAGTTGCTGCCGAGCTGGAACTCGTAGGCATCGCGCTGGATGCCGTGGTCTTTGAGGATTTGCGTGACAATCGTCGGCACACTTTTGTGCTGGAAAATTCGCTGATTGATGCGCCGAGCGAGGTACGCCAGACGCGGTACGAGACTGATTTGGTAGCCCGTCAGACGTTGGCCGGAATCGCTCTGGCCGACGCGAAAAATCTGACCGTGAATACCGGAACCTTGCGCATCGAAACTCAGAAACGCCTGACGGTGCAGCAGGCTTTCGAGTTCTAGATCCGGGCGCTCACTTACCAGTTCCAGGTCAAAACGGTAGGGTTGGCTGATGGCTTCCTTGCCCGTGAACTCAAGTACCTTGAGCTCATTCTGGACGCCGTCTAGGGTCAACATGAAACGCGGTTGATTGGCAGGCGCGAACATCCGATGTGTCTCTGCAGAATGAAGGCGGGCGATTCTGCATGAGCGACAAGGGGTGTTGAGGGAGGGACAGGGAAATCAGATTTGTCCTGCTTTTTTAGGGATTTTTCCTTCAAAAATCGGGATGTTTGGCTACAGACATTCCTCGCAGATGTAGTGTGTTGCTGCGGATGGCCTCTTCGCGGGCAAGCCTCGCTCCTACAGTTCTGCGGCGAACACAAATCCTGTAGGAGCGAGGCTTGCCCGCGAAGGCGTCAGTACTGACACCAAACCTTTCCCCAAAACAAAAAAAACGGCCCGCCCCCAAAAGGAAGCAGACCGTTTTTCATGTTCAGCAAAAGATCAGAGCATCAGCTCATCCCCATCACTTGTTCAGGCGGAAATCCTTCTCGGCCGCGGCAAAGCGCTGAAGCATGCCGGCGGTCGGTGCGCCCATTTTGCTGACGAAGTAGATCGCCAGGCTGGCGAAGATGAAACCAGGGATGATTTCGTACAAGCCCAGCAGTTCGAAGTGTTTCCAGACGATCACGGTGATCGCGCCGACCAGGATGCCGGCCAGTGCGCCGTTGCGGGTCATGTCTTTCCAGATCACGGAGATCAGGACGACCGGACCGAAAGCGGCACCGAAACCAGCCCAAGCGTAGCTGACCAGACCCAGTACACGGTTTTCCGGGTTAGCCGCCAGAGCGATGGCAATCAGGGCAACCAGCAGAACCATGGCACGACCAACCCAGACCAGTTCCATCTGGGAAGCGGTTTTACGCAGGAAGGTTTTGTAGAAGTCTTCGGTCAGGGCGCTCGAGCACACCAGCAGCTGGCAGCTCAGGGTACTCATTACCGCAGCCAGAATGGCCGACAGCAACACACCGGCAACCCATGGGTTGAACAGGATTTTGGCCAGTTCGATGAACACACGTTCGTGGTTTTCGGTCACAGGACCGGCCACTTCAGGGTGCGCCGAGAAGTAAGCGATACCAAAGAAACCTACAGCGACGGTGCCGCCCAGGCACAGGATCATCCAGGTCATGGAGATGCGACGAGCGTTGGCGATCGACTTGACCGAATCCGCCGCCATGAAACGCGCCAGGATGTGCGGCTGGCCGAAGTAGCCCAGGCCCCAGCCCATCAGCGAGATGATGCCGATGAAAGTGGTGTTTTTCAGCATGTCGAAGTTGCTGGCGTCTTTAGCTTCGATGGCCAGGAACGTGGTGTCGACGCCGCCGGTCGCCAGCAGCACGATGATCGGCGTCAGCAGCAGGGCGAAGATCATCAGCGTAGCTTGTACGGTGTCGGTCCAGCTCACTGCCAGGAAACCACCGACGAAGGTGTAGGCAATCGTCGCCGCAGCACCGGCCCACAGCGCTGTCTCGTAGGACATGCCGAAGGTGCTTTCGAACAGACGGGCGCCGGCCACGATGCCGGAAGCGCAGTAGATGGTGAAGAACACCAGGATCACGACCGCGGAGATGATCCGCAGCAGGCCGCTTTTATCTTCAAAACGGCTGGAGAAGTAATCCGGGAGGGTCAGTGCATCGCCGTTGTGCTCGGTCTGCACGCGCAGACGGCCGGCGACGAACAGCCAGTTCAGGTAAGCACCGATGATCAGGCCGATGGCGATCCAGCTTTCGGAAAGACCGGACATGTAGATAGCACCTGGCAGGCCCATCAACAACCAGCCGCTCATGTCGGAAGCGCCCGCGGAGAGTGCGGTCACGACGCTGCCCAGGCTACGACCGCCCAGAATGTAGTCAGAAAGGTTGTTGGTGGAGCGATAGGCCATGAAGCCGATCAGCACCATTGCTGCGATGTAGATCACGAACGTGATCAGGGTTGGATTGCTTACGCTCATTGAGTTACGCCCTGGCATTGTTTTTATGTAACGGCGGCTGGTGAACCGCTCGCAAACGACGACGTTTGACAGACGATTCCGGATACCGCGCATTTATGACTGATGTTTCCCCAGGAAAGCCATCAGCCGGCACACCGATCTTTTTGACCGGTTGCACCTTGGCCGCGAATGCTATTCAACAAAGCAAATAAGGTGCAACCAGTTTCGTACGAATAAGTTGCACCTAGTCGGATTTTCCTGAAAAGGGTCGGTTTTTGCTCCTTTTTAGGGCGTTTTCCGAGTTGCGCTAGAAGTAAAAGCACCAAGCAGGCGCAGGAGGGATGTACCAGAATTAATTTCCTGACGAGCTGCTTATTATTCCGACAAAAAAAGGGTTGCACCCGGTTGCACCTCGACCGACGCACAGCTAATCTTGCCGCCAGCTGATGCCACGCGGTCGTGGCAAACATGAGGATAAAAATATGGCTACCACCACCCTTGGGGTCAAACTTGACGACCCGACCCGCGAACGCCTCAAGGCCGCCGCGACCTCGATTGATCGCACACCGCACTGGCTGATCAAGCAGGCAATTTTCAATTACCTGGAAAAACTCGAGGGTGGTGCAACCCTGTCCGAGCTGAACGGTTTGAACGGCAAGGAAGTTGACGAAGCGGGCGAGATCCACGTTGATCACGCACATCAGTGCTTCCTGGAATTCGCTGAAAGCATCCTGCCGCAATCGGTGCTGCGCGCTTCTATCACTGCCGCCTACCGTCGCCCGGAACCTGAAGTGGTGCCGATGCTGATCGAGCAGGCGCGCCTGCCGGCCACGATGGCCGAAGCCACCAACAAGCTCGCCGCCTCGATTGCCGAGAAACTGCGCAATCAAAAAAGCGCCGGCGGCCGTGCCGGGATTGTTCAGGGTCTGTTGCAGGAATTTTCTCTGTCGTCCCAGGAAGGCGTAGCACTGATGTGCCTCGCCGAAGCGCTGCTGCGCATCCCGGACAAAGGGACTCGTGACGCACTGATTCGCGACAAAATCAGCACCGGCAACTGGCAGCCGCACTTGGGCAACAGCCCGTCGCTGTTCGTCAACGCTGCCACTTGGGGCTTGCTGCTGACCGGCAAACTGGTCGCCACCCACAACGAAGCCGGCCTGACTTCGTCGCTGAGCCGCATCATCGGCAAGAGCGGCGAGCCGATGATCCGCAAGGGCGTCGACATGGCCATGCGCCTGATGGGCGAGCAGTTCGTCACCGGCGAAACCATCGCCGAAGCCCTGGCCAACGCCAGCAAGTTCGAAGCCAAGGGCTTCCGCTATTCCTACGACATGCTGGGTGAAGCTGCACTCACCGAGCACGACGCCCAGAAGTACCTGGCCTCGTACGAACAAGCCATCCACTCAATCGGCAAAGCCTCCCACGGACGTGGGATTTATGAAGGCCCGGGCATTTCGATCAAGCTGTCCGCCTTGCACCCGCGTTACAGCCGTGCCCAGTACGAGCGCGTGATGGAAGAGCTGTACCCGCGCCTGCTGTCGCTGACCCTGCTGGCCAAGCAATACGACATCGGCCTGAACATCGACGCCGAAGAAGCCGACCGCCTCGAGCTGTCGCTGGATCTGCTGGAGCGCCTGTGCTTCGAGCCGCAACTGACCGGCTGGAACGGCATCGGCTTCGTGATCCAGGCGTACCAGAAGCGTTGCCCGTACGTGATCGACTACGTGATCGACCTGGCTCGCCGCAGCCGTCATCGCCTGATGATCCGCCTGGTGAAAGGCGCATACTGGGACAGCGAAATCAAGCGCGCCCAGGTCGAAGGCCTGGAAGGCTACCCGGTCTACACCCGCAAGGTGTACACCGACGTTTCCTACATCGCCTGCGCCCGCAAGTTGCTGTCGGTGCCGGAAGTCATTTATCCGCAGTTCGCCACGCACAACGCCCACACCTTGTCAGCCATTTACCACATCGCTGGTCAGAACTATTACCCCGGTCAGTACGAGTTCCAGTGCCTGCACGGCATGGGTGAACCGCTGTACGAACAGGTTGTAGGCAAAGTTTCCGAAGGCAAGCTGAACCGTCCGTGCCGCGTGTACGCACCGGTTGGCACCCACGAAACATTGTTGGCGTACCTGGTGCGTCGCCTGCTGGAAAACGGCGCGAACACTTCGTTCGTCAACCGCATCGCCGACCAGTCTATTTCGATTCAGGAGCTGGTGGCCGATCCAGTGGCCAGCATCGAGCAGATGGCGACGCTGGAAGGTGGCTTCGGTCTGCCGCACCCGCGTATTCCGCTGCCGCGTGATCTTTATGGTGCCGAGCGCGCCAACTCCAGCGGCATCGACATGGCCAACGAACATCGTTTGGCTTCCCTGTCGTGCGCCCTGCTGGCCACCGCTCACAACAACTGGAAAGCGGCGCCGATGCTCGGTTGCGCGTCCAGCACTGAACCCCCTGCGCCCGTCCTGAACCCGTCCGATCTGCGTGACGTGGTTGGCCATGTGCAGGAAGCCACCGTCGAAGACGTCGACAACGCCATTCAGTGCGCCCTGAAAGCGGCACCGATCTGGCAGGCCACCCCGCCCGCCGAGCGCGCCGCGATTCTGGAACGTGCCGCCGATTTGATGGAAGGCGAGATTCAGCCGTTGATGGGCCTGTTGGCTCGCGAAGCCGGCAAGACCTTCGCCAACGCCATCGCCGAAGTGCGTGAAGCCGTGGACTTCCTGCGTTATTACGCGGTGCAGGCGCGCAACGATTTCACCAACGATGCCCACCGCCCATTGGGTCCAGTGGTCTGCATCAGCCCGTGGAACTTCCCGCTGGCCATCTTCAGTGGTCAGGTCGCTGCTGCCCTGGCCGCCGGTAACCCGGTACTGGCCAAACCCGCGGAACAAACCCCGCTGGTGGCCGCTCAAGCCGTGCGTTTGCTGATCGAGGCCGGGATTCCTGAAGGCGTGCTGCAACTGCTGCCGGGCCGTGGCGAAACCGTCGGCGCCGGTCTGGTCGGCGACGATCGCGTCAAAGGCGTGATGTTTACCGGTTCTACCGAAGTCGCTCGCTTGCTGCAACGCAACATCGCCGGTCGTCTGGATGCTCAGGGTCGTCCGATTCCGCTGATCGCCGAAACCGGCGGCCAGAACGCGATGATCGTCGACTCTTCGGCACTGACCGAACAAGTAGTGATCGACGTGGTGTCGTCGGCCTTCGACAGCGCCGGCCAACGTTGCTCGGCACTGCGAGTGTTGTGCCTGCAGGAAGATTCCGCTGACCGCGTCATCGAAATGCTTAAAGGTGCCATGGCGGAATGCCGTCTCGGCAACCCCGAGCGCCTGTCCGTGGACATCGGCCCGGTGATCGACGCCGAAGCCAAGGCCGGCATCGAGAAGCACATCCAGGCCATGCGCGACAAAGGTCGCAACGTGTACCAGGTGGCCATTGCCAACAGCGAGGAAGTCAAACGCGGCACCTTCGTGATGCCGACCCTGATCGAACTGGAAAGCTTCGACGAACTGCAACGGGAGATCTTCGGTCCGGTTCTGCACGTGGTTCGCTACAAGCGCAAAGAGATCGATCAACTGATCGGCCAGATCAACGCGTCCGGCTATGGCCTGACCCTGGGCGTACACACCCGCATCGACGAGACCATCGCCAAGGTGATCGACAACGTCAACGCCGGTAACGTCTATGTGAACCGCAACATCGTCGGCGCCGTAGTCGGCGTGCAACCGTTCGGCGGCGAAGGCCTGTCGGGCACTGGCCCGAAAGCCGGTGGTCCGCTGTACCTGTACCGCTTGCTGTCGACACGTCCTACCGATGCGATCGAACAATCCTTCGCTCGCGGCGACGCTATCGCCGCACCGGACGTCCGTCTGCGTGATGCCATAAGCAAACCGCTGACCGCGCTGAAAGCCTGGGCCGACAGCAACAAGTTCGCTGACTTGAGCACCCTGTGCGTACAGTTCGCGGCGCAATCGCAGAGCGGGATCACTCGCGTACTGGCTGGCCCGACCGGCGAGCGCAACAGCTACGCCATCCTGCCGCGCGAACACGTGCTGTGCCTGGCGGAAGTCGAAGGCGATTTGCTGACCCAACTGGCTGCGGTATTGGCCGTGGGCGGCTCGGCGGTATGGCCGGACGCTGAACCGGGCAAGGCACTGTTCGCACGCCTGCCGAAAGAAATCCAGGCGCGGATCAAGCGGGTTGCCGACTGGACCAAGGACGAAGTGGTGATTGATGCGGTTCTGCATCACGGCCATTCCGACCAGTTGCGTGCGGTCTGCCAGCAAGTGGCCAAGCGTGCAGGTGCGATTGTCGGGGTTCATGGTTTGTCGCAGGGAGAGACCAACATTGCGCTGGAGCGTTTGGTGATTGAGCGTGCGTTGAGCGTTAACACCGCTGCGGCGGGTGGTAACGCCAGTTTGATGACGATCGGTTAACACCGATAAGCCGGGCACCTGCAAAGGTGCCTGGTTCAGCAAAAATCCCTGTGGGAGCGGGCTTGCCCGCGATAGCGATGCGTCAGTCACCATCAATGTTGATTGACCTGCCGCCATCGCGGGCAAGCCCGCTCCCACAGTGGTTTGTGGTGTTTGCAAAGTTGCTGCGCGGCTCCAACATCACGCTTATCAATCATCCTGTTCAGCCCTTATCAGCACGCCTAGACTCGACCCAACCCAATTTCAGGTAGGCCGCCATGTCCGAGACGTTGCTCAGTTCCCGCAATCTGGCTTTCGAGCTGTATGAAGTCCTTGATGCCGAGGGCCTGACCCAGCGTGAGCGGTTCGCCGAGCACAATCGCGAGACCTTCGATGCGGCTATCGGCACCGCCCGCAGCATCGCCGAGAAGTTCTTCGCCCCGCACAACCGCAAGGGCGACGAGAACGAACCGCGCTATGAGGACGGTCAGGCGATTCTGATTCCGGAAGTGAAACCGGCGGTGGATGCCTTCCTCGAAGCCGGTTTCCTCAACGCCGCGCGCAGTTTCGATGCCGGCGGCATGCAACTTCCTACGCTGCTGTCGCAAGCTTGCTTTGCGCACTTTCAGTCGGCCAACGCGGCGTCGACCTCTTACCCGTTCCTGACCATGGGCGCAGCGAACCTGATTGAAAGCTTCGGCACCGATGAGCAGAAGCAGCGCTTCCTGCAACCGATGATCGACGGCCGCTTCTTTGGCACCATGGCCCTCACCGAGCCGCATGCCGGCTCGTCGCTGTCGGATATTCGTACGCGCGCGGAGCCCGCGTCCGATGGCACCTATCGACTCAAGGGCAACAAGATCTTCATCTCCGGCGGCGATCACCCGCTGTCGGAAAACATCGTGCACATGGTGCTGGCCAAACTGCCGGACGCACCGGCCGGGGTGAAGGGCATTTCTCTGTTTATCGTGCCCAAGTTTTTGGTCAACGATGACGGCAGCCTGGGCAAGCGCAACGATGTGCTGTTAGCCGGCTTATTCCACAAGATGGGCTGGCGCGGCACCACGTCCACCGCGCTGAATTTCGGCGACAACGGCGAGTGTGTCGGCTATCTGGTGGGCAAGCCGCACCACGGTTTGAGCTACATGTTCCAGATGATGAACGAGGCGCGAATCGGCGTCGGCATGGGCGCGGTGATGCTGGGTTATGCCGGTTACCTGTATTCCCTGGAATACGCCCGCGAGCGGCCGCAAGGTCGAGTGCCGGATAGCAAGGATCCGAGCACCGCACCGGTGGCGATCATTCAGCATGCCGACGTCAAACGCATGCTGCTGGCCCAGAAGGCTTATGTAGAAGGCGCGTTCGACCTCGGTTTGTATGCGGCGCGACTGTTCGACGACACCACGACCCTTGAGAACGAAGCCGAGCGTAAACAGGCCCATGAGCTGCTGGATTTACTGACACCGATCGTCAAATCCTGGCCGTCGGAGTTTTGCTTGAAGGCTAACGAACTGGCGATCCAGATTCTCGGTGGCCACGGTTATACCCGTGAGTACCCGGTGGAGCAGTACTACCGCGACAACCGCCTGAACCCGATTCACGAAGGGACTCACGGCATTCAGTCGCTGGACTTGCTGGGGCGCAAACTGGCGCAGAACGGAGGCGCGGGGCTCAAGCAACTGATCCGCCTGATCGCCAACACCGCCGAGCGAGCGCAGGCGCATGAATCATTGACGCCGCTGCGTGAACCGCTGGAGAAACTGGTGGCGCGCCTGCAAACCGTGACCATCGGGCTGCTGACCGACCTGGCTCAGGGCAAGGTCAACAGCAGCCTGGCGAACTCGGCGCTGTATCTGAAAGTGTTCGGGCACACGGTGATTGGTTGGCGTTGGCTGGAACAGGCGATTCGTGCTGAGGAAGGGTTAGCCAAAGGGAATGCGGCAGATGTGAGCTTCTATAAAGGCAAGCTGCAGGCAGCGCGATATTTCCTGACGTGGGAAGTGCCGGGCTGCCATCATGAACTGGCGATTCTTGAGGCGCGGGATGATACGTGCCTGACGATGCGGGATGAGTGGTTCTGATTAGAACCCTGTGGCGGAGCTGAAATCCAATCGCGGGCAAGCCCGCTCCCACAGGGATCTCTGTTGTTCACAGATAATGTGTTCAACACCCAAATCCTGTGGGAGCGGGCTTGCCCGCGATGGCGTCGATACAATCAACGCGATGTCAGCTCAACCGAAACCCACCCATTTGCCGCGCCAAATCATCCGCCAACCGCTGCAACATCTGACAGTCTTCCCGACAAGCCCTGACTTCCCCCGCCGTCGCTCGAGCCAAATCAGAAATCCCCTGCACGTTCCGGTTAATCTCTTCCGTCACCGCCGACTGCTCTTCCGTCGCCGTGGCCACCTGATGGTTCATGTCGCTGATGCGCTCGACCTGCCCGGTAATCGCCGTCAGCGACGCCCCGGTGCGCTGACTCGACTCAACACCCGTGCCAGTCGCCGCTTGCCCGGCGTGCATGGAAGACACCGCATTCTCCGCGCCCTGCTTGAGGCTGCCGATCATCTGCTGGATCTCGTCGGTGGACGATTGAGTTCGTCGCGCCAGGGTCCGCACTTCATCAGCCACCACCGCAAACCCGCGCCCCATGTCCCCGGCCCGCGCCGCTTCGATGGCCGCGTTGAGCGCGAGCAAATTGGTCTGCTCGGAAATGCCGCGAATCACCGCCAACACCTGATCGATGGATGCCACCTGATGGGCCAACTCGCCCACCGCACCGGCGGCGATGCCAATCTCGTCGGACATGCTCTCAATATGCCGAATCGACCCGCCCACCACCTCCCGCGCCTGCAGTGCTTCATCCCGCGCGGTTTGCGAAGCGACGGCCGCGTTGCCGGCGTTCTGAGCGATTTCCTGCACGGTCAGACCCATCTCGTGGACGGCGGTGGCGACCATGTCAGTCATTTCCTGCTGACGGCCCGCGCGTTCGGCCGTGTTGTCCACCACCCGCGCCACCTGGCCGACCGCCGTGCGCAAACGCTCACTGGTGGCCAGGACTTCGCCGATCATGTCGCGCTGACTTTCCAGGAAACGATTGAAACCGCGAGCCAGATCACCGAGCTCGTCGGCACGGCTGGAATCTAACCTGTGGGTCAAATCTCCACCACCGCTACCAATGGCTACCAAGGCCGTTGTTACCTGTCGAATCGGCCGCACCAAACCTCGGACCAGCAACACCACCAGCAAAAGGCAAACCAGCGCCACCGCCAGACCGATGGCGCTGCTCATCCACATCGCGCGACGGGCTTCGGCGTAGATCTGCGACTGTGGCACTTCGGCCACCAGGGTCCAGCCGAGATCACGCAGTGGCAGACTCAACGCCAGAAAATCTTCGCCATCGCGCGCAAAACTGCTTGTAGCGCCTCTTTGCCCCATGACCGCTTGCGCCGCCGGGGCGCCGACCTGTTCGACCAGCGTGCGTTTGCCGCTGAATTGCGCCTCGGGATGAACCTGGATCAAACCGTCGGAACGCACGAGATAGACCTTGCCGCGCTCACCGAAGTTGAAATTGTGGATCAGCTCCGACAGCTCTTTCATGCTCAGCCCGAGGCCAGCGACGCCCACGACTTTGCCGGCCTGCTCGACCTTGAAGTCGATGAACAGCGCCAATTCGCCGGTGGCGGTGTCATTGTCGATATTGAGGGTGCGCGGCTGGTTGCTGTCGAGGAAAGCATAGAACCAGGCGTCCTTTGGATTGGAGCGACTGAGGGTCCGGTCCAGGCCTTTTTCAGTGAAGTAATGGTTGGACGCGGTGCCAATAATAATCGCGGTAAAGGCTTTGTGCTCGGCGCGGATGCCTTCCAGATAGTTGACGAAGCCAGCGGTCTGGGCACTGTTTTCACCTGCGGCCAACCAGTCACGCACCATGCTGTTACTGGCGATGTCCTTGGCGGCGGTGAGGGGTTGAACGAGGATTCGTTCTATATCGTTGCGCATCGCTTCGATGCTCGACGGCAGCGCTTGTTCGACCAGATAGCGCTGGGCAAGGCGATTGACCACGAGGGTATAAACGCCAACCACGATCAGAATACTGACCAGCAGGGCGGTGCCCATGCTCAGGATCAACTGCCATTGAATACTGCGTCGCCAGAACTGCATGGAGCACCCCCAAAGAATAAGAGGCTGAAACACTGCAACAGCCGTGCCGATTGTATACAACTAAAGCGACAATTTATTCTTTGGTTGTGCGCAAAGCTGATCAGGCTTGATTGATTGTCTTGGCGATCACTTCAACCGTGGCGCTGACTTGCTCTTGGTAACGGTTGAGTTCCTCCTGATGGCGCTTTTGCATTTCGATCTGCTGCGAGCACAGATTCATCGCCGCCAGCACGAGCAAGCGGTCACCGATCAGCGTCGGGTATTTCTTTTTGGTCTCGGCCAGGGCGGCCTTCAACATTAATGCGGCGTCCAGCAGGGTCTGCTCTTCCCCGGCCGGCGCCTTGATCGAATAGTCCTCCCCCAGAATCGAGACGACTTTTACCCCTGCGGCGCCGTAACTCATGCGCTGACAGGGCCGGCGTTGACGCGCTCAACCAAGGCCTGAATACGTGCGGCGGTGGCGCCTTGTTTCTCTTCCTGTTCCATCAGGCTCAGTTGCAGGCTTTCGTTTTCATCCTTGACCTGGGCCAGTTCTGCACTCAGGGATTGATTGGTGCCCAGCAGGGTCTGATTCTGCTGCACCAGGTCGCTGACCAGTTGTTCCAATTGGCTTAGGGATGCTTCCAACATTTTGATTTTCCGGGCATTTTCAAAGGGCGCGTACGATAAAGAAAAGTCACCACAGATGCCAGGGTTATGCAGGCGCAAGGCCTTGATTTTCCTGGCGGGCGACCTTCCTCGCGAGTTTTAAAGACTGTGATTGGCGGTTCTGGTTCCTGCACTTCGTCGCCGCGGCCCTTCTGCGACAAAAGCGCGCAGCGCCTCAAGACTTTAGTCGTATGACCGATAAGTCATGCATACAGCAGTCTCAGCCCCGCACGGATGCGCTTTTTTCGGTGAACACCATGTCTTTACGAAATATGAATATCGCACCGCGGGCGTTCCTCGGTTTTGCCTTGATTGGCAGCTTGATGCTGGTTCTGGGGGTGTTCGCGCTGAATCAGATGAGCAAGATTCGCGGCGCTGCGGAGGAAATCACCTCGAATAGCGTACCGAGCATTAAAAGCCTCGACGAGTTCACTCAGCTAACCCTGCGCCTGCGCGTCCTGTCTTACCGTCTGTTGGTGAACCGCGAGCCGGACGTCCAGCAGAAAACCATGGACCTGCTGGAAACCCGTAACCAACAGATCCGAGCAGCTCAAACCGTCTACGAAAAACTGATCGCCAGCCCGCAGGAACGTGCGGCCTATGATCAGTATGTGCAGTTGCTGGGGCAGTATCGCCAGATCGAAGACCGGATGAAGAGCCTGTCACGCAACAATCAGGTCGACGAACTGCGCACGCTGCTCAATACCGATTTGCTGACTAACTCTGAAGCGATCAACGTCGTGCTGAACCGTTTGCTGGAAATCAACACTCAGCAGACCCTCGACACCAACCAGCAAGCTGCCGAGGAGTACTCATCAGCCTTCAACCTGACGGTGACCCTGCTGGTCATCGCCACCGGCCTGACTCTGCTGTTCGCCTGGCTGCTGACTAATAGCATCACCAAGCCAATTGCCAACGCCCTGAGCGCCGCCGAAGAAATTGCTGAAGGCAACCTGACACGCCCGATCATGGTCGATGGTGAAGACGAAGCCGGTCGCCTGCTGGCCGCGATGGCGAAGATGCAGGACAAACTGCGCGACACCCTGCAACGGATTTCCGGTTCGGCCACGCAACTGGCCTCCGCCGCGGAAGAGCTCAACAGCGTCACCGACGAAAGCGCTCGCGGCCTGACTCAACAGAACAACGAAATCGAACAAGCCGCCACGGCGGTCAATGAAATGACCAGCGCCGTGGAGGAAGTCGCCCGCAACGCCGTGAGCACCTCCGAAGCCTCGAAAAACGCCACCACTTCGGCGGGTGACGGTCGTGACCTGGTACAGGAAACCGTGAGTGCCATCGAGCGCATGAGCGCCGACGTACAGAGCACCGCCACCCTGATCGGCGATCTGGCCAACGAGTCGCGAGACATCGGCAAAGTGCTGGACGTTATTCGCGGCCTGGCTGACCAGACCAACCTGTTGGCGTTGAACGCAGCCATCGAAGCTGCCCGTGCCGGTGAGGCCGGTCGTGGTTTTGCGGTGGTCGCAGACGAAGTGCGTGCCCTGGCCCATCGTACCCAGCAGTCGACCAGCGAAATCGAACGCATGATCGGCAGCATCCAGAGCGGCACCGAACACGCCGTGGATTCGATGCGCAACAGCACCGAGCGCGCTGAGTCGACCTTGAATATCGCTCGCGGTGCAGGCATGTCGCTGGACACTATTAATAGCGCCATCGTCGAAATCAACGAACGCAACCTGGTGATCGCCAGCGCGGCCGAAGAGCAGGCACAGGTTGCCCGCGAAGTGGACCGCAACCTGGTGAACATTCGTGACCTGTCGGTGCAATCGGCTACCGGTGCCAACCAGACGAGCGCGGCCAGCAACGAGCTGTCGCGCCTGGCGCTGGACCTGAACAACATGGTTGGGCGGTTTAGCCTGTAACCGAAGATCGCATCACTGCCGAAAAGATCGCAGCCTCGTTTCACTCGACAGCTCCTACAGGTTTACGCAGATCCTTTGTAGGAGCTGTCGAGTGAAACGAGGCTGCGATCTTTTGATCTGAAAAAGCTTTTTGACAGCATCACATTTCAACAGGTTAGAATCGCTGGCACGCAGACTGCATGGTCAGTTTGTGCCCGCCTTTAGCTTTCTGGAGTACTGCCTTTGAATGCGACGACCATCAACAGCCTGTTCTTGATCGGCGCGTTGCTGGTAGGTGCGAGCATTCTGGTGAGCTCACTTTCATCGCGCCTCGGTATCCCGATTCTGGTGATCATCCTCGCGGTGGGCATGGCGGCCGGTGTCGACGGCGCCGGCATTATTTTCGATAACTACCCAACGGCTTATCTGGTCGGCAACCTCGCCCTGGCAGTGATCCTGCTCGACGGCGGCTTGCGCACCCGGGTGGCGAGTTTCCGCGTGGCGTTATGGCCGGCGCTATCGCTGGCCACGGTGGGGGTGTTGATCACTACCGGGCTGACCGGGATGGCGGCGGCGTGGTTGTTCGACTTGAACATGATCCAGGGCCTGTTGATCGGCGCCATCGTTGGCTCCACCGACGCCGCGGCCGTGTTCTCGCTGCTGGGCGGCAAAGGCCTGAACGAACGGGTGAGCGCGACCCTTGAGATCGAATCCGGCAGCAACGACCCGATGGCGGTGTTCCTCACCGTGACCCTGATCGACATGCTCGCCAGCGGCGAAACCGGCCTGCACTGGAATCTGCTGGTGCATTTGGTGCGCGAGTTCGGCATCGGTGGTGTGATCGGCCTCAGCGGTGGTTGGCTACTGCTGCAACTGGTCAACCGTATCAACCTGGCCACCGGCCTTTATCCGATTCTGATGATTGCTGGCGGGTTGGTCTTGTTTGCCCTGACCAACGCCCTGCACGGCAGTGGCTTTTTGGCGGTGTATCTGTGCGGCCTGGTGATCGGCAACCGCCCGGTCCGCAGTCGCCATGGCATTCTGCATATGCTCGACGGCATGGCCTGGCTGGCCCAGATCGGCATGTTCCTGGTGCTGGGGCTGTTGGTTACGCCCCATGACCTGTTGCCGATTGCTTTGCCGGCGCTGGGCCTGGCGCTGTGGATGATTCTGTTTGCTCGCCCGCTATCAGTGCTGGTCGGCCTGTTGCCGTTCAAGGCGTTCCATGGCCGCGAAAAGGCCTTCATTTCCTGGGTTGGCCTGCGCGGCGCCGTACCGATCATTCTGGCGGTGTTCCCGCTGATGGCCGGGCTTCCCAATGCTCAGCTCTACTTCAATCTGGCGTTCTTTATCGTGCTGGTGTCGCTGCTGGTGCAAGGCACAAGCCTGCCTTGGGTTGCCAAGCTTTTGAAAGTGACCGTCCCACCAGAGCCCTTGCCGATTTCCCGATCGGCGCTGGAAGTGCATGTCACCAGCGAGTGGGAGCTGTTCGTGTATCGCCTCGGTGCCGAGAAATGGTGCATTGGATCCCCTCTTCGCGAGCTGAAAATGCCCGAAGGCACCCGTATCGCGGCCCTGTTTCGTGGCCAACAACTGCTCCATCCGTCGGGTAGTACGGTGCTTGAAGTCGATGATTTGCTCTGCGTAATCGGCCATGAACATAACCTTCCGGCCCTCGGAAAACTCTTCAGTCAGGCCCCGCAACGAGGGCTGGATTTGCGCTTCTTCGGCGACTTCGTACTCGAAGGAGACGCCCAGCTGGGCGCGGTTGCTGCCCTGTACGGGTTGAAAGTCGAAGGCATCGATCCGAACATGTCCCTGGGCCACTTCATTGCCCAGAAAGTGGGCGGTGCACCCGTAGTGGGTGACCAGGTGGAATGGAACAACACCCTTTGGACCGTTGCTGTCATGGAAGGGAACAAGATTGGTAAGGTAGGCGTCAGATTCCCCGAAGGAAGTCGCCCGGGTCCCGGCTTGTTCCTCTAAACTTCACACTTCGTCTCGTTTTCGATCGGTCTTTATGTCAACTCTGCGCACCTTTTTCATCATGGCCCTGCTGGGCTTGAGTCTTTCCATCAGCACGCTGCAAGCCGCCGAACCGCCGTCCAGCGAAGCCGTGCAGGCGAGCCTGAACAAGATCGCCGACCGCAAACTGCCGGAAGCCGATCAGAAAGCCCTGCAGAGCATTTTGCAAAGCACGTTGACGCAACTCACCAACAAGCGTGATTACGAGCAAAAACTGGCTGATCTCAAACAGCAGCTCGCTAGCGCACCGAAGCAGAACATCGAGAACCAGCGCGAATTGACCCGACTCAAGGCCACCAATGTGGTGCCGGTGGCGCAGCGCTATACCAAAGAGTCCATTCAGCAGCTTGAGCAGCTTTTGACCGAACGCTCGACGCAGCAAAGCGATCTGCAGAAAGCACTGGCCGAGGCCAACAGTCTGGTGATTACCGCCCAGACTCGTCCCGAGCGTGCGCAAGCGGAAATTTCCGCCAGCCAGACGCGCATTCAACAAATCAATAACATTCTTAAAATCGGCAAAGACAACGGCAAGACGTTGAGCGCTGAACAGCGCGACCAGCTCAACGCAGAGCTCGCGGCATTGAATGCGCTGATCCCGTTGCGTCGACAGGAACTGGCCGGCAACAGTCAGCTGCAGGATCTGGGCAACAGCCAGCATGATCTGCTGTCGGAAAAATCCGATCGCCTGGAGCGGGAAATCCAGGAGCTGCAAAACCTGATCAACCAGAAACGCCTGGCCCAGTCGCAAGAAACGGTGACCCAGCAGTCCATCGAAGCGCAGAAGGCTGGCGGCAGCACCCTGCTGGCCACCGAAAGCGCGGCCAACCTGAAGCTCTCCGACTACCTGCTCAAAAGCACCGACCGCCTCAACGAAGTCACCCAACAGAACCTGCAGACCAAACAGCAACTGGACAGCGTGACCCAGAGCGACTCGGCGCTGGACGAACAGATCAACGTGCTGAAGGGCAGCCTGCTGCTCTCCAAAATTCTGTACAAACAGAAACAGGCCCTGCCGCGCCTCCAGCTCGACCGCGACCTGGCTGACCAGATCGCCGACATTCGCCTGTATCAGTTCGAAGTCAGCCAGCAACGGGAACTGCTCAGCAATCCGACAACCTATGTCGATAACCTGCTGGCAACTCAACCGCCTGAGCAAGTCACCCCGCAACTGCGCAAGAGCCTGCTGGAACTGGCCACCACCCGCGCGGACTTACTGGAGCGTTTGAATCGCGAGCTGAGCGCAGTGCTCAACGAATCCATCACGCTGCAACTCAACCAGAAGCAATTGCTCAGCACTGCGCAAAGTCTAAGGGCTACGCTGGACGAGCAAATGTTCTGGATTCCCAGCAACAAGCCGCTGGATCTTGAGTGGATGCGCGGCGTGCCGGAGCGCCTGGAGCGTCAGGTCACCACCCTGCCGTGGGCCTCAAGCCTGAGCGAACTGACCGATGGCCTGACGCAGCGGCCGCTGCTGTTTCTGCCGCTGGCCTTTCTGATCGGAGCGCTGCTGTGGCGCCGTAAAAATCTCTATGCCCGCCTGAATAAAGTTCACCTGGACATCGGCCACTTCAAGCGCGACAGCCAGTGGCACACACCGCAAGCGATTCTGATCAACATCCTGCTGGCGATGCCCGTCGCCCTGGGTTTGGCCTTGTGCGGCCTGGCGTTGCAAATCGACGCCCGCGGGCAGAACGCCAATATGGGCGCGGCGCTGCTGCAAATGGCCCAAGCCTGGCTGGTGTTCTACACCGCCTACCGCATCCTCGCGCCGGGCGGCGTGGCCGAATTGCATTTCCGCTGGGAAAAACCTCAGGTCGAATTCCTTCAAGGCTGGATACGCAGACTCGGCCTGGTAGTGATGGCTTTGGTGGCGGTGGTAGCGGTCGCCGAGTTGCAACCAGCGATACTGGCCGATGACGTGCTCGGCATGCCGGTGGTGCTGACCTGCTACGCCTTGATGGCCTGGCTACTCAGCCGCCTGCTGGTTAGCAGCCCGACTCACCAGAACGCTTCACTGTTCCGCAAGGCCGTGGGGGTTCTGTTCACCGCCCTGCCGATCGCGTTGTTCGTCGCCGTGTGCTTTGGCTACTACTACACCGCGCTGAAACTCAGCGACCGATTGATCAACACGCTTTACCTGCTGATGTTCTGGCTGGTGATCGAAGCGACCTTCGTGCGCGGCCTCAGTGTTGCGGCACGGCGCCTGGCCTATCAACGCGCGCTTGCCAAACGCCAGGCTGCCAAAGAAGCAGGCGATGGCGAAGCGGTGATCGAAGAGCCGACCCTGGACATCGAGAAGGTCAACGAGCAGTCCCTGCGACTGATCCGCCTGGCCCTGCTCGGCGGTTTCATCGCGGCGCTGTATTGGGTCTGGTCGGACCTGATTTCAGTGTTCTCGTACCTGGACAACATCACCCTCTACGAATACACCAGCGGCACCGGCGCCAACATGAGCATGGTGCCGATCAGCATCGGCGACATGCTCGGCGCGTTGATTATCATCGGCATCACCTTTGCGCTGGCGCGCAACCTGCCGGGCTTACTGGAAGTGTTTGTGCTGTCGAAGCTGAACCTGGCGCAGGGCAGTGCCTACGCCACGACCACGCTGCTGTCCTATGTGATCGCCGGCATCGGTTTCGTCTCGACACTGTCCACGCTCGGCGTGAGCTGGGACAAGTTGCAATGGCTGGTGGCGGCGCTGTCGGTCGGTCTCGGTTTCGGGATGCAGGAGATTTTCGCCAACTTCATCTCC
Source organism: Pseudomonas sp. JV414 (assembly GCF_032424305.1). Lineage (NCBI taxonomy): Bacteria > Pseudomonadati > Pseudomonadota > Gammaproteobacteria > Pseudomonadales > Pseudomonadaceae > Pseudomonas > Pseudomonas sp. JV414. The sequence continues at coordinate 292,894 of NZ_VYKC01000009.1, forward strand.
GGCATCATGATCCTGTTCGAACGCCCGGTGCGGATCGGCGACACCATCACCATCGGCAACCTGTCAGGCACGGTGAGCAAGATCCGCATCCGCGCCACGACCATCACCGACTTCGACCGCAAGGACATCATTGTCCCGAACAAGACATTCATCACCGGGCAACTGATCAACTGGTCCCTGACCGACACCATCACCCGGGTGACCCTCAAGCTCGGCGTCGACTACGGCTCGGACCTGGACCTGGTGAAAGAGCTGCTGCTCAAAGCTGCCCGGGATAACCCGCGTGTGCTGAAGGACCCGGAACCCCACGTGTACTTCCTGAACTTCGGCGAAAGCACCCTCGACCACGAATTGCGCATGCATGTGCGCGACCTCGGCGACCGTAACCCGGTACTCGACGAGGTCAACCGCTTCATCAATCGCGAGTTCAAGAAGCAGAAGATCAACATCTCGTTCCGACAGATGGAGGTCTACCTCAAGAACCTTCACGGCCAGGAATACAAGATGGTGCCGGTTGAGCCGGAAACCAAAACCATCGTGCCGCTGCCCGACGGCAATCCGCGGCGAGAGCCGCCGCCTGTCGAACTCGACTAACCGCTCTATCCCTAGCAGAATGCTCGGACATTCTGCTGGAGATGGCCGTTGAAAGCCCTCGACGAACTGACCTTCGACAATCGCTTCGCCCGCCTGGGCGACGCGTTCTCAACCCATGTGCTGCCCGAGCCCATCGCTGCTCCGCGACTGGTGGTCGCCAGCCCCGCCGCCATGGCGCTGCTGGACCTGGACCCGACGGAGGCCGAGAAACCGGTGTTCGCCGAGCTGTTCGGTGGCCACAAGCTCTGGGCCGAGGCCGAGCCGCGGGCGATGGTCTATTCCGGGCATCAGTTCGGTTCTTACAACCCGCAGTTGGGCGACGGTCGCGGCCTGTTACTGGGCGAGGTCTATAACGAAGCGGGCGAGCATTGGGACCTGCACCTCAAGGGCGCCGGTCAGACGCCTTACTCACGCATGGGCGATGGACGGGCGGTACTGCGTTCATCGATCCGCGAATTTCTCGCCTCCGAAGCCCTGCATGCCCTGAACATCCCCACCACTCGCGCTCTGTGCGTGATCGGCTCCGAAACGCCGGTCTGGCGCGAGAAACAGGAACGCGCGGCCATGGTCCTGCGCCTCTCGCCAAGCCATGTGCGCTTCGGACATTTCGAATTCTTCTACTACACCAAGCGCCCCGAACAACAGAAAGAACTCGGCGAGCACGTGCTGGCCATGCATTTCCCGCATTGCCTGGAACAGCCGGAACCGTACCTGGCGATGTTCCGCGAAATCGTCGAGCGCAATGCCGAGTTGATCGCCAAATGGCAGGCTTATGGGTTCTGCCACGGTGTGATGAACACCGACAACATGTCGATCCTGGGCATCACCTTCGACTTCGGCCCGTTCGCCTTCCTCGACGACTTCGACGCCCACTTCATCTGCAACCACTCCGATGACCAAGGCCGCTACTCCTTCAGCAATCAGGTGCCAATCGGCCAGTGGAACCTCAGCGCCCTCGCCCAGGCCCTGACGCCGTTCATCAGCGTCGAAGCCCTGCGCGAAACCCTCGGCCTGTACCTGCCGCTGTTCCAGGCCCACTACCTGGACCTGATGCGCCGCCGCCTCGGCCTCACCACTGCCGAAGACGACGACCAGAAACTGCTGGAGCACCTGCTGCAACTGATGCAGAACAGCGGCGTCGACTACAGCCTGTTCTTCCGCCGCCTCGGCGATGAGTCACCCGAACTGGCCGTCGCCCGTTTGCGCGATGACTTCGTCGACATCAAGGGCTTCGATGCATGGGGCGAGCTCTACATCGCCCGGGTTGCCCGTGAAGGCGTGGTTGACCAGGAACAGCGCCGCAAACGAATGCATGCGGTCAACCCGCTGTACATCCTGCGTAACTATCTGGCGCAGAAAGCCATCGATGCAGCGGAAAGTGGCGACTATGCGGAAGTTCGTCGTTTGCACGCGGTACTGAGCAATCCGTTCGAGGAGCAGCCGGGGATGGAGAGCTACGCCGAGCGGCCACCGGAGTGGGGCAAGCATCTGGAGATCAGTTGTTCGTCGTGAGGCTGAACAACGCTGAATTCAATCAGTCGGAGACACCAGCACTCGTAAGGTGTCTCTCTAACCAAGGAAGGTTATCGCCGCGCTTGATAAACATCATTTCCGACTCCAGATCAGTGCCATAGATTGCCTACTCATCCGGAGCCCGATCATGCCTGACCCACTCCTCATCCCCTGCCCCCACTGCAACGGCCTGAACCGCATCCCCGCCGAGCGCCTCAACGACCATCCCAAATGCGGTCGATGCAAGGCCGAGGTCCTGCTCAACAAGCCGTTCGAATTGAAACAAGGCGATTACGCCAGTCAAATCAAGGGCAACCTGCCGTTGCTGGTGGATGTGTGGGCGGACTGGTGTGGGCCGTGCAAGTCGTTTGCGCCGGTGTTCGAGCAGGCGGCAGGGCAATTGGCGGGCAAGTGTCGGCTGGCCAAGCTGGACAGCGAGGCGAATCAGCAGCTGTCGGCGCAGTTGGGGATTCGCTCGATCCCGAGCTTGATTCTGTTCAAGAACGGCCGGGAAGTGGCTCGCCAGAGCGGGGCCTTCCCGTTACCGCAGTTGATGAGCTGGTTGCGCAGTCAGGGGATCTGAAAACCACCGCGAAACTGTAGGAGCGAGGCTTGCCCGCGAAGAGGCCGGCACATTCGAAATCATTGTTGCCTGACACGACGCCTTCGCGGGCAAGCCTCGCTCCTACAGGGGCTTTTCAGGGATTTTCCAGCAGGTTGTGCAGGTCAACGAACTGCTGGGTCAGTTTGTGCCGCGGGTCGAGGTGGATCAGCGGCGTGTTGGCCTGATGGGATTCGCGCATGCGCACCGAGCTGGCCAGGTACACCGGCAACACCGGTAGCCCTTCGGCGATCAGTTCGTCGAGGATTTGCTGGGGCAAACTGGCGCGGGCCTGGAACTGGTTGACGACAATGCCTTCAACTTCCAGCCCTTCGTTGTGGTCCTCCTTCAATTCTTCGATTTCCGCCAACAGGCCATACAGCGCCTGACGCGAGAAACTGTCGCAGTCGAAGGGAATCAGCACACGATCAGCGGCGATCAAGGCCGAGACGGCATAGAAATTCAACGCTGGCGGCGTATCGAGGTAGATTCGGTCGTAATCGCCGTCGAGTTCCTCGAGCAATTTTCGCAGCTTGTTGATCTTGTGCTTGGCCTCAAGCTTGGGCTGCAAGTCGGCCAGCTCGGCGGTGGCGGTAACGACGTGAAGGTTGTCGAATGGGGTTTCGTAGATATCGACCTGATTTTTCTTCGAGAACGGCCCGGAGGACAGCGTCTGCTTGAAGAAGTCAGCGATCCCCATCGGGATATCATCACCGGTGAGTCCCGTCAGGTATTGAGTGGAGTTGGCCTGAGCATCGAGATCCACCAACAGCGTGCGATAGCCTTCGCTGGCGCTGACCGCCGCCAGATTACAGGCAATGCTTGATTTGCCCACGCCACCTTTCTGATTGAACACCACGCGCCGCATGTCAAAACCTCCGTGTATCAAAGAATGACCGAGTGTAGTAGTCCATGGCGCTGCTTAGCTACCTCGCTGGCATCGGGACTACACAGTCATTGGTAAATATCCGGTGGAAAAAGCCGCCAACTCTTCCATCGACAGCCGATAGAGCTGACAGACATGTCCGCCGCAACGTGGATAATGGCCAAACGACAGCTTTTGCCGCGAACCAGACGGTACATTTCGTTGCGCACAATGTAACCAGCATTTGCTACACGCCCGCCGCACCGGGATAATGCGCACCACTCGGCGTTAAGCGCCACGTAAGGTCAGCCGCGCTTTTTTGCGACTCACCGCGTCAAAGGAAGCCCGCAGGGGCGGGATGAATGTCTGTGATCAATTTCAACATCGCCCAATGGCGCGCATGGGCCCCTGGGCTTGAAAGCGTGGACGATTGGCAGGCCTGGAGCCGACAACCGGTCGTGCTCGAGCCCAGCGATGCCGCCCCCGATGTGTCGTTTCTGCCGGCCATGCAGCGTCGGCGACTCAGCCGTCTGGCCCGGATGGCATTCAGCGTTGGCTGGCCGTTGGCTGATGGACGCCAGGACCTGCCGTTGGTCTTTATTTCCCGCCACGGCGAAACCCCGCGCACTTTCGAAATTCTCAGCGATCTGGCGACTGACCAACCGTTGTCGCCCACCCAGTTCAGCTTGTCGGTGCACAACGCGGTCATCGGTCTGTGGTCGATCATGCGCGGCGAAACCAGCGAAATGACCGCCCTCGCTGCGGCCGGTGATGGCCTTGAACACGGCATGCTAGAGGCGGCGGCGCTGCTTGAGGAAGGGGCGCCCGCGGTACTGCTGGTGGTGACCGAAGAACAACCGCCCGCGGCCTACTCGGCCTGGATCGACGACGTGCCATTCCCTTATGCAGTCGGCCTGCTGATTACGCCCGGCAATGAGTGGCAGCTGTCGCTGAACAGCACCTCGCAAGCGTTGTCCAAAGCCCACTGGCCCCATGCCCTGAATCTGTTGCGTACCCTGCTCGGCCAGCAGACTTCCTGCCAACATGCCTGGAAAAATCGTGTATGGACCTGGCAACGCAACCCGTAACCGATAAAAACCGCGACGCCTATTACTGGCGCCTGCTGGCCACTGCCGCAAGCTTCACCCTGTTCGGGTTGGGCGGGCTTTGCCTGCGACTGGTGGTGTTTCCGCTGTTGAGCTGCCTGCCGGGAGACGCCCAGGCCCATCGTCAGCGGGCACGACAGACCGTCAGCGGGTGTTTCTGGTTTTTCATTCGATTCATGGCTCGCACTGGCGTGCTGACCTATGACATTCAAGGGGCGGACAAACTCGGACGGCCAGGCCAGATGATCGTCGCCAATCACCCCTCGTTGATCGATGTGGTGTTTTTGATCGGCCTGGTGGGCCACTCCAACTGTGTGGTCAAGAAAAGCCTCTGGGAAAACCCGTTCACCCGCGGCCCGCTACGCCGCACCGATTACATCAGCAACGACGGCAGCATGGACATGCTCGACGCCGCTGCCGAGGCCCTGAAAAGCGGTCAGACCCTGATCATTTTCCCCGAGGGCACCCGCACCCAACCCGGTAAACCGCCGGCCTTTCATCGGGGGGGCGCGGCAATCGCCCTGCGCGGTGCGAGAATCCTCACCCCGGTGATCATCAAGGTCAGCCCGACCACATTGACCAAGGCCGAACCCTGGTATCGGATCCCCAAACGCCGCGTGCACTTCAGTTTTCGTGTCGGGGCCGATATAGACCCACAGACCTTCGCCGCGCTGGGCGCTGCACCTCAAGCCTCGCGCAAGCTCAATGACTATTTGCACTCTTACTTTATCAAGGAGCTCGCCGAAGATGAGCGATCTACAACCCAATAGCCTGATGCTGGAAATCAAAGAATTGATCATCGAAGCGCTGGGTCTCGAAGACATCAGCGTCGACGACATCGGCGATGAACAAACGCTGTTCGGCGAAGGCCTGGGCCTGGACTCGGTAGATGCCCTGGAACTCGGCTTGGCGATTCAGAAAAAGTACGGCATCAAAATCGATGCCGACGCCAAGGACACCCGTAATCACTTCACCAACGTGGCGAGCCTTGCGGCGTTCGTCACTGCAAAACAGGCAGCTTGAGACCGGACCATGCAAACTCGTGACGATATTTTCAATACCCTGCGCGATGCCCTGGTCGAACTCTTCGAGCTGGAACCCGAGCGCATCAGCCTGGGGTCCAACCTGTATCAGGATCTGGAAATCGACAGCATCGATGCGGTCGACCTGATCGATCACATCAAACGCCAGACCGGCAAGAAAATCGCCGCCGAAGAATTCAAATCGGTGCGTACCGTCAGCGACGTGGTCGAGGCGGTCTACCGTCTGGTTCAACCCGCCGCATGAGCCGACTGATCGGCCTGGGCCTGCTGCTGGCAGGCCTGTTGTACCCCTTTGCGGTGTATTTCGGCATGGAGCATTTTGCCCCGTGGCAGTTCGGTCTGCTGCTGGGTAGCCTGTGGCTGGCACGGGCGCTGACCGGCGAGCGGCGCCCCGGCAGCCTGTGGATGGCCACGGTCGCCATCGGTTTTTGTCTGCTGCTGGCGCTGTTCGACAGCCCGGTGCTGCTGCGCTGGTACCCGGTGCTGATCAGCGGGTTCATGCTGGTGCTGTTCGGCCTGAGCCTGAAATACGGCCCACCGATGATCGAACGCCTGGCCCGTCTGCGAGAACCGGAATTACCGGCCAGGGCTATTCGCTACACCCGCCAGGTGACGATTGCCTGGAGCGTGTTTTTTCTCTGCAACGGCTTGTGCGCCGCCGCCCTGACCCTTTGGGCGCCGCTGAGTTGGTGGATGTTGTACACCGGCCTGATCTCCTATGGATTGATTGGCCTGATGTTTGCCATTGAATGGCTGATACGACAACGGGTAAGAGGCCGCCCATGAATTGGATAACACTTGAGCAACTGTTGCTCAAGGCTCAGCCAGACCGAGCCGTGACGGTGGAACCTGCGTTGAATCACGCGCAATTGTGCGAACAGGCCCAGAGCCTGGCTGCCGGCCTCCAAGCGCAAGGCGTGCAGCGCATCGCCGTGCACCTTGAGGACGCTGCCGACCTGGCCATTGCCCTGCTCGGCGCCTGGCGTGCCGGGGTCAGCGTGCTGCTGCCCGCCGACCTGCAAGCGCAGACTCGCCAGCGCTGGTCGACCGAGGTCGATCTGTGGCTGACCGATCAGGCCGATGATGCGCACCTGAGCGATTATCGGTATCCACCGCTGCCCGCCAACCCGCTGGATCTGGATCGCTGTCAGCTGAGCCTGTGCACCTCCGGCTCCAGTGGCGAACCCAAGCGCATCGACAAAACCCTGCGCCAACTGGCCAATGAAGTCGAAGCGCTGGAGCACCTATGGGGCGCAGATCTGGGCGAAGCCTGCATCATCGGCAGCGTCGCCACTCAACACATCTACGGTTTGCTGTTTCGGGTGCTGTGGCCGTTGTGCGCCGGGCGCTCGTTCGTGCGTAAACAACTGGCCTTCCCGGAAGACCTGCAGCGCGCCAGCCGCGAATACCCGGTTTTCGCCTGGGTCGCCAGCCCGGCGCTGCTCAAGCGCATGGGCGACAACCTCGACTGGCCAGCGCTGAGCGCGGTGCGCCGAGTGTTTTCCTCCGGTGGTGCATTGCCCGCCGAAGCGGCGCAAAGCCTGCATGAGCGCCTGCAACAATGGCCGACAGAAATTTTCGGCAGCTCGGAAACCGGCGGCATCGCCTGGCGTCAGGGCCAGAATCTCTGGCAGCCCTTCGCCGATGTTGCGCTGAGCCAGGACAGCGATGGCGCCCTGCTTATTGCGTCGCCGTACTTGCCGGCCGGCCATATCGAGCACACCGCCGATGCCGCGCGCATCGCCACCGACGGCCGTTTCGAGCTGTTGGGACGGCTGGACCGAATCGTCAAACTGGAAGAAAAACGTATCTCGCTACCGATGCTCGAACAAGCTCTGATGACCCATGAGTGGGTCGCTGAAGCGCGGCTTGGCGTCGTCCAGGAAAACCGTGCTTCGCTGGGCGCGCTGCTGGTGTTGAGCGAGCAGGGTTTGCATGCCTTGCGCAATCAGGGTCGACGCACTCTTACTCAGGAATTGCGCCAACACCTGAGCCAGCATTGCGAGGCACTCGCCCTGCCCCGTCGCTGGCGCCTGTTGCGACAATTGCCACTGAACGCTCAAGGCAAACTGCCCCAAGCTGAAGTGGAGACCCTATTGCTGGCGCCACGCCCAAAGGCGCCGCAAGTGCTGGAACAGATCGACACCGATGGCGAGTGGAGCCTGCAACTGGCCGTCCCGCCAGACCTGGCGTATTTCAGCGGCCATTTCCCTCAGACGCCGGTATTGCCCGGTGTTGTGCAGGTGGATTGGGCGCTGAGCCTTGGTCAGCAATTGATGGACCTGCCGGCAAAATTCGCCGGTATGGAAGTGCTGAAATTCCAGCAACTGGTACGCCCCGGTGACGAAATCCAGTTGCACCTGCGCTTCGACTCGGCGCGCAGCAAATTGTATTTCGCCTATCGCAATGAAACCGCCACCTGCTCCAGTGGGCGGATTTTGCTGGAGGCCTCAGGCGATGCATAACCCCTGCGCCGTAATCCCGGTCTACAACCACGAAACCGCAATCACTGCCGTGGTCGATGCCCTGCTTGCCAGTGGCCTGCCATGCATTCTGGTGGACGATGCCAGCAGCCCGGCCTGTGCCAAGGTGCTTGACCAACTGGCCCTGCGTGACCGGGTTTACCTGATCAGGCTCACCATCAATCAAGGCAAGGGCGGCGCGGTGATGACCGGTTTGCGGGAAGCCTCGCGCCTGGGCTTCAGCCACGCCTTGCAGGTGGACGCCGATGGCCAGCACGACCTGCAAGACGTAAAAGTCTTCATCGAGCATTCACGCACCCATCCCGAGGCCGTGATCTGCGGCTATCCGCAATACGACGCCAGTGTGCCGAAAGGTCGTTTGTACGCCCGCTATCTGACGCACGTCATGGTCTGGATAAACACCCTGTCGTTGCAGATTCGCGACTCGATGTGCGGCTTTCGCGTCTATCCATTGCCGCCGACCCTGGCACTGATCGACTCGGCCAGGATCGGCAAGCGTATGGACTTCGACTCCGACATCCTGGTGCGCCTGGCCTGGCGTAACCAGCCGATGCAGTGGCTGCAAACCAAAGTCCGTTACCCGCAGGATGGCGTCTCGCATTTCCGCCTGTTCCACGACAACGTACTGATTACGAGCATGCACACCCGGCTGTTCTTCGGCATGTTGCTGCGCGCACCGGTGATCCTCTGGCGACGGTGGCGAGCATGAGCGACAACGCAGACAAACAGCACTGGGCCGACCGCCAGGAGCGTGGCAGCTTTTGGCTGATGAAGTTCACCGCGCTCTGCGCAAAAGTCTTGGGCCGCCGACTGCTGAGCCCGCTGCTGTACGGCATCGTGCTGTACTTTTTCCTGTTCGGGCGCAGCGCCCGCCAAAGCGCCTGGCAATACCAGCAGCGGCTCGCTGACTGGAGCGGTCGTCGCGAACTGCGCCCGACCCATTGGCGGGTGTTCGGCCAGTTCATGGCTTTCGCCGACTCCATGCTCGACAAACTCGATGTGTGGAACGGCAAGCTGAGCATCGATCAAATCGAAATCATCGACCCGGCGCTGCTGCGTAATAAACTGCGCGGCACACGCGGGCAAATGCTGGTGGGTGCGCACCTGGGCAATCTCGAGGTCTGCCGGGCGCTGGCCGAGATCGGTGAGAAAGTCACCATGAACGTGCTGGTGCACACCAAGCACGCCGAACAATTCAACCGTCTGCTGGGCGAAGCCGGGGCGACCAATCTGCGGCTGATTCAGGTCAGCGAGCTGGACCCGGTGATCATGCTGCAACTGCATGAACGCCTGGAGCGCGGCGAATGGCTGGCGATTGCCGGCGACCGCGTGCCGTTGCATGGCGGGCGCAGCGTGACGGTGGATTTTCTCGGCCATCAGGCAGCGTTCCCGCAAGGCCCATGGTTGCTGGCCGGCCTGCTGAAATGCCCGATCAACCTGATGCTGTGCCTGAAGAAACCGACGGGCGACTATCGACTTACCCTCGAACCGTTCGCCGACGCCATCGTGTGGAAACGCAGCGACCGCGAACAGGTCATTCATCAGTGGGCCTCCCGCTACGCCGAACGCCTGAGTCACTATTGCCTCGAAGCGCCCCAACAATGGTTCAACTTTTACCCTTTCTGGAAGACCGATGACGACGCCAACGCTTGAGCCGGTAACCTTCGGCGAACTCCCTTTGCGCATCGAAGACGTGCTGGCCCTGGCCAACCGTCAGGTGCCGACGCAGTTGCAGGGCGACCCCGAGTTTCGCCAGCGCATCGCCAAGGGCCCGCAGTTCCTTGATTCCCTGTTGGACAAGGAAGGCGTGATCTATGGCGTGACCACCGGTTATGGCGACTCCTGCGTGGTGGCGGTGCCGCTGCACCATGTCGAAGCCTTGCCCCGTCATCTGTATACCTTCCACGGCTGCGGTCTGGGCAAACTGCTCGACGCCCAAGCTACCCGCGCGGTGCTGGCGGCGCGTTTGCAGTCGCTGTGCCAGGGCGTTTCCGGGGTACGCGTGGAACTGCTGGAGCGTCTGCAAGCCTTCCTCGAATACGACATCCTGCCGCTGATTCCGGAAGAAGGTTCGGTGGGCGCCAGCGGTGATCTGACGCCGCTGTCCTACGTCGCCGCGACCTTGTCCGGCGAGCGCGAAGTGATGTTCCGTGGTGAGCGTCGACAAGCCGCCGATGTGCACAGCGAACTGGGCTGGGAACCGCTGGTTTTGCGCCCCAAAGAAGCGCTGGCGTTGATGAACGGCACCGCCGTGATGACCGGCCTCGCCTGCCTGGCTTACGCCCGCGCTGATTACCTGCTGCAACTGGCCACGCGCATTACCGCGCTGAACGTGGTCGCTTTGCAGGGCAACCCGGAGCACTTCGACGAGCGTCTATTCGCCACCAAACCCCATCCCGGGCAGATGCAAGTCGCTGCGTGGTTGCGCAAGGACCTGGCGATCGATGCGCCGACCGCGCCGCTGCATCGCCTGCAAGACCGTTATTCCCTGCGCTGTGCGCCGCACGTACTCGGTGTGCTGGCCGACAGCCTGAACTGGCTGCGCTCGTTCATCGAGATCGAACTCAACAGCGCCAACGACAACCCGATCATCGACGCCGAAGCTGAACGCGTGCTGCACGGCGGGCACTTCTACGGCGGCCATATCGCGTTCGCCATGGACAGTCTGAAAACCCTGGTGGCGAACGTCGCTGACTTGCTCGACCGTCAGCTCGCACTGTTGGTGGACGAGCGTTACAACCATGGCTTGCCGAGCAACCTGTCTGGCGCAACCGCCGACCGCGCGATGCTCAACCACGGCTTCAAGGCCGTGCAGATCGGCACCAGCGCCTGGACCGCCGAGGCCCTGAAAAACACCATGCCGGCCAGCGTCTTCTCGCGTTCCACCGAGTGCCACAACCAGGACAAAGTCAGCATGGGCACCATCTCTGCCCGCGACGCCATTCGTGTGCTGGAGCTGACCGAACAGGTCGCCGCCGCCACGCTGCTGGCCGCCAACCAAGGCGTCTGGCTGCGCGGCCAGGCTGAAGACGCGCGCCCACTGCCACCGGCCCTGGCCGCGATGCACGAAGAATTGGCCAAGGACTTCCCGCCGGTCATCGAAGACCGTGCCCTGGAAAGCGAATTGCGCCTGTGCCTGCAACGTATCGCCGAACAACACTGGAGGCTGCATGCGTAGCAAGGGAGTGCTGCACACCGACACGGAAATCCTCGTACCGTTCTTTGACGTCGACACCATGAACGTGGTCTGGCACGGCCATTACGTCAAATACCTGGAAGTCGCCCGCTGTGCGCTGCTGGACAAGATCGGCCACAACTACGACGCCATGGTGGCGTCGGGTTACGCGTGGCCGGTGATCGACTTGCAGCTGCGCTATGTGCGTGGTGCGGTGTTCGGCCAGAAGCTGAATGTGCGCGCCAGCCTGGTGGAGTGGGAAAACCGCCTGAAGATCAGTTACCTGATCAGCGATCTGGCCACCGGCGAGCGCCTGACCCGCGCCTGTTCCGTGCAGGTCGCCGTCGACATGAGCAGCCGCGAAATGCAGTTGGCCTCACCGAAGGTGTTCACCGACGCGGTTGAAAGGATGCTCCCATGAATTCGCTGTTCAAATGCCTCGGCGCTTTAGCGTTGCTCGGGCTTTCATCATTGGCGCAGGCTTTCGATCTACAGCAACTCAGCGGTCAACTGGCCAAACCCGATGTGATCCACGGCAGTTTCATCCAGGAAAAACACCTGCGCGCCCTGCCCCAGCCGCTGACCAGCAAGGGCACCTTCGTTTTGGCAAAGAATCACGGCCTGCTCTGGCTGCTGAAAACGCCGCTGCAACAGGACTACCGCATCAACGACAAAGGCATTGCCCGGCGTGATGCCAACGGTTGGCAAATGCTGCCGAACAAGAGTGCCGGCGCCGAGCAGAACCGCTTGTTCCTAGCGGTGCTGCAAGGCGACAGCAGTGGCTTGCAACGGGATTTCGAGCTTTCGCTGAGCGGCGACGCACAAAACTGGAAGCTGACCCTGACCCCGCGTTCGATGCTGCTCAAGCAGGTGTTCAATCAGATCAACATTGACGGCGGCGAACTGGTGCACAGCATCGAGCTGCTCGAAACCCAGGGTGACCGAACCCTGTTGCGCCTGCAGGACAGCACCAGCGCACAACCTTTAAGCGATGCGGAGCAACATGACTTTGCCGAGTGAACGGATGCTGCCGCGGCTGTTTCTGATCCTGCTGCTGGCGGTGCTCGCGCTCGCCGGCTGGCAATGGCGTGACGGTGCACCGCTGTCGGCCAACCTGATGGAACTGGTGCCAGGCACCGCGCCAGACGCGCTGGAACTGCGTGCCGAACAACGCATGCAAGAACCGCTGAACCGGGAAATGTTGGTGCTGGTCGGCCATAAAGACCGCCAGCAAGCCATCGCCATGGCGCAAAAACTCGGCGAGCAGTGGCAGGCCAGCGGTGTCTTCGAAAAAGTCCAGTGGAACCTGCAGGCCGACTTGCCGGCGCTGCGCGCACAATTGCTGCAAGGTCGCTTGGCGATGTTGTCCGTGGCCGACCGACAGCAACTCATCGAGCACCCCGATGCCTTTATTCAGCAACGGGTACAAGCCCTGTTCGACCCGTTCACCGGCTTTAGCCTGGTGCCGAGCCAGGACGACTGGCTCGGCCTGACCGGACGCATTCAGAACAGTCAGCCGCAGCATGGTTCGGTGCAACTGGACATCGGCAGCGGTACGCTGGTTGCCGAGGCCGACGGCAAGAGTTGGGTGATGCTGCGGGCGCGAACCGCCGGCAACGCGTTCGACATGAACCTGCCGCTGCAAGTGGCTGACCTACTCCAGCACAGTCGCGAAGAAGCCGCCCAGGCCGATGTGCAACTGCTCGCCGCCAGCGGCCTGTTGTACGCCGCCAGCGGTCAACGGCAAGCCGCGCGCGAAATGACCTGGGTCGGCGGCGGCGCCACGATCGGGATTTTGTTGCTGCTGTTGCTGGCCTTCCGGCGTTGGCGGGTATTGCTGGCGTTCGTCCCGGTGCTGGTGGGCATGTTGTTCGGTGCGGTCGCCTGCGTGGCGCTGTTCGGTCACATGCATGTGATGACACTGGTATTGGGCTCAAGCCTGATCGGCGTGGCGGTGGATTACCCGCTGCATTACCTCTCGAAAAGCTGGAGCCTGAAACCCTGGCACAGCTGGCCGGCGTTACGCCTGACCCTACCGGGGCTGACGCTGAGCCTGATCACCAGTTGCATCGGCTACCTGGCCCTGGCCTGGACGCCGTTTCCGGCCCTGACCCAAATTGCCGTGTTCTCCGCTGCCGGCCTGGTGGGCGCCTATCTGTCGGCAGTGTGCCTGTTGCCGGCGCTGCTCAAGGGCGTGGTTCTGCGGCCGGCGCAATGGCCGATGCGCATCGCCGAGAAGTTGCTGGAGCTGCGTGAATCGCTGCTGAAATACTTGCGCACGCCGGTGCTGCTGGCACTGCTGATCGCCTTCTGTGTCGGCGGTCTGTTGCAGCTGCAGAGCAAAAACGATATTCGCCAATGGGTCGGCACGCCGCAGCAACTGACCGACGAAGCCCAGACCATCGCGCGCATCACCGGCTATCAACCTACCAGCCAGTTCTTCCTGGTGCGCGCGGCCAATCAGCAGGCGTTGCTCGAACGCCTGACGGCACTGAGCGAGCGTCTGGATCAGTTGGTCAATCTGGAAAAACTTCAGGGCTATCTATCGCTCAATCAACTGGTCAGCCAGCCAAGCGAACAGCGCAAAGTGCGTGAAGCACTGAACAAGCTGCCGCAGTTCTGGCAACCGTTGCTCGCCCTCGGCGTGCCGGCCGCCGCATTGCAGGCCGAGTTGGCAACGTTGCAGGCGCTGCCCATTGAAGACATCGACGCAGCGCTGGCCGGCCCATTGGCGGAACCCTATCGCACGCTGTGGCTGGGGCCGACCGATGACGGCGTGGCCGCGATGGTCAGCCTGCAAGGCTTGAACAATCCCACGCTGTTGCGGGTCCAGGCACTGGACTTGCCGGGTGTGGAACTGGTGGATCGTCTCGGCGAACTGAACCAGGTTTTCGCCGCCACTCAAATCAGTGCTGCTGAATTGAAACTCGCTTCCTGCGTGCTGATCGTGCTGGTGCTGATCCTGCCATTCGGTTTCGGTGGCGCGTTGCGTATCGTCTCTTTGCCGCTACTGGCGGCCCTGTGCAGTCTGGCAAGCCTCGGTTGGCTCGGTCAGCCGCTGACGCTGTTCAGCCTGTTCGGCCTGCTGCTGGTGACGGCCATCAGCGTCGATTACGCGATCCTCATGCGCGAACAGATCGGCGGCGCTGCGGCGAGCCTTTTGGGTACGTTGCTGGCAGCGGTGACCACTTGGCTGTCGTTCGGCTTGCTGGCAGTGTCCAGCACGCCGGCGGTAAGCAACTTCGGCCTGTCCGTGAGCCTCGGCCTGGCGTTCAGCTTCATCCTGGCACCGTGGGCCGGACGCCAAGTCCACGCCGCCCCAGTCGTGGAGCCGGCAGCATGATGGTCGCTGCGTTCTGGTTGATGGCCCTGGTGTTGTTCGCCATGGCCACCCGTATCGGTCGTCATTTCGGTCTGATTCCGATCGTCAGCCAGTTGTTGCTGGCGACCTTCGGCCTGCCGTTGTTGATGTACTTCTGGATCGAACCGGGCTGGCAACTGAGTGGTGCCGACCTGATCTCGCCGAGCTGGCTGAAGAACCTCTACAGTTTGAGCTTTGCCTTGCTGCTGGGGCACATCCTCAGCGACGTGATCGACCTGCGGCTGGAACGCCAGAGCCTGAAGATCGCCCTGCCGAGTTTCTGCATTCCGTTTGCCTGCGGGCTGGCGACAGCGGTCTGGCTGTTGCCGCCGCAGCCGTGGATCAGCTCGCTGGCGGTCGGTCTGCTGTTCGCCATCACCGCGATTCCGGTGTTGTATCTGTACCTGCGACACATCAACTACCCGCCCGCTGCCACCCGACGCCTGGTGCAGACCGCGATCCTGATCGACCTGATCTGCTGGACCCTGTTCGCGTTCGCCCAGGGCAGCCTGCACCTGAGCAGCCTCTTGCTGCCGCTGGCCGGCGCCTGCCTGCCATTGTTGCTGCGACTGCTCGGGTTGCGCCAACCGTTGCTGCACAGCGGCTGCTTCTTCGCGCTGCTGGTGGTCGCCGAACACTTCAAACTCAATGCGCTTATTTTCGGCATCGGCTATCTGCTGTGCATGGCCGCGCTCAAGGTGCCATTGGTGCTGCCATTGTCGGCGACGTGGATGAGCCGTTTGCAGACCTGGATCGCCATCCCGTTGATCCTCACGTTCGGCATCGTGCAGATCAACGTGCACAGCGCCATCGACAGTCTCAGCGGGATGCAACTGGCCGCGCTCCTGCTGTTGCCGATCGCCAGCAAACTGTTGGGCAACTGGCTGGGCCTCGGCTGGGCTGGCGCCTCGTTTGAAGGTGCCAGCCGCTGGCGGGAAAGCCTTTTACTGAATATTCGCGGCTTGAGCGAGATCGTCTTTCTCAACCTGCTGCTGCAACAACAGCTCATCAGCCCGGCGCTGTATTTCGCGCTGATGTTGATGGGCCTGATCGCAACCCTGCTGCCGGCACTGGCCGGCATGCACCGAATCCCTTTGAACATCGCCGCCCCGGCAAGGAGCACCCGTGCCAATAGTTGAAATGGAACGTCGCCAGGTACTGGTGATCGGTGCTGGCCCCTCGGGTGCCATCGCCGCCGCGCTGCTCAAGCGCAAAGGTCATGATGTGTTGATGATCGAGCGCCAGCATTTCCCACGGTTTTCCATCGGTGAAAGCCTGCTGTCCCACTGCCTGGATTTCGTCGAAGAAGCCGGCATGCTCGAGGCGGTAAATGCTGCTGGTTTCCAGCGCAAAAACGGGGCGGCGTTCGCTTGGGGCGATCAGTACAGCGCCTTCGATTTCGGCGACACGTTCACCAACGGCAAGCCGACGACGTTCCAGGTCCAGCGCGCCGACTTCGACAAGCTGCTGGCCGATCAGGCTGCGCTGCAAGGTGTCGATGTCCGTTATGGCGAAGCCATTGTCAGCGCCGATTTCAGCCTGGCGAAACCGCAGCTCGATGTACTTCGCGAAGACGGCAGCCAATACCGCGTCGAGGCCGACTTCGTGCTCGATGCCAGCGGCTACGGTCGCGTGCTGCCGCGCTTGCTGGACCTTGAAGCACCGTCGAACTTCCCGGTGCGCCAGGCCGTGTTCACCCACGTCGAAGACTGTATCGACAACCCGGCTTTCGACCGGGAGAAAATCCTCATCACCACCCATCCGACCCAGCGCGATATCTGGTTCTGGACCATCCCGTTCAGCAACGGCCGTTGCTCGGTGGGCGTGGTGGCGGCCGCCGAACACTTCGAAGGCCGCACTGAGAATCTGGACGACTGCCTGCGCGGCTTCATCGCCGAAACCCCAAGCCTGGCCGGTGTGCTGAACAACGCCGTGTGGGATACGCCCGCGCGAACCATCGGCGGCTATTCGGCCAACGTCAAAACCCTGCATGGCCCAGGTTTCGCCCTGCTGGGCAATGCGGCGGAATTTCTCGACCCGGTGTTCTCCTCTGGTGTGACCATCGCCATGCGTTCGGCGAGCATGGCCGCTGGGGTACTGCACCGCCAACTGCAAGGTGAAAGCGTCGACTGGCAGACCGAGTTCGCCGAACCGCTCAAGCGCGGCGTCAACACCTTCCGCTGCTACGTCGAAGGCTGGTACGCGGGGACCTTTCAGGATGTGATTTTCTATCAGGGCGGCACAGCGGATATCCGCCGCATGATCAGCTCGATCCTCGCGGGTTACGCCTGGGATGAACGCAACCCGTTCGTCAGCGAACCCAAACGTCGACTGCGGATGATCTCGGACCTTTGCGCACAGGATCCGACATGAGTTATTTGAGCGACAACTACGTCGAAGAGACCCGTTTTGGTTTCTGGTTCCTGCGCAGCCACACCTGGCAGCACCATGTATTGCGAGTGGCGATCAATGATTTGCGTGATCTGTTCAGCGCGCCATTGCCCGACAACCCGGTATTACTGGATGCCGGTTGCGGCCAGGGCAAGTCGTTCCAGTACCTGCGCCAGACCTTCGCGCCTCGGCGCCTGATCGGGCTGGATGCCGACCCTCACAGCCTGAACCTGAGCGGCGAAGAAGCGGCCCGCCAGGGCATGGATGTAGAACTGATCGGCAGTGACTGCGCGAGCATCAAAATACCGGACGCCAGCGTCGATCTGCTGTTCTGTCATCAGACCTTCCATCACCTTGTCGAGCAGGATCAGGCCCTGGCCGAGTTCTATCGAGTGCTCAAGCCGGGCGGCTATTTGTTGTTCGCCGAGTCCACCGAGGCTTACATTGATACGTGGGTGATTCGCTGGCTGTTCCGCCACCCGATGCACGTGCAGAAGAGCGCCGCCGGCTACCTGGAGATGAATCGTCGGCAGGGTTTTGAATTCGGCCCGCAGAACGTGTCTTACCCTTACTTGTGGTGGAGTCGCGCCAAGGATTTCGGCCTGCTCGAACGCTTCGGCCTGCGCCAGCCCAAAACCTTTGGCCAACGGGAAGAAACCCTGGTCAATGTAGTTGCGCGTAAGCCCGTTGAAGGGTGTGCCTGATGATCCGTTTCCTGCTTCTGGGTTGTGTCCTGTTGCTGAGCGCTTGCGCCAGCCAGGCACCGCTGCCCGAGCAAACCCCGAGCCTGGCATTGCCGCTGCAATTGCACATCGAACGGCAGATGGCCGAGCAACGTCAGGACTGGTTGCTGGTGATCCAGCGCGAAGGCCCGGGCATTCGCTGGTCGATGATGGACCCTTTGGGGATTCCCGTGGCACGACAGAAGCTGATCGATGGCCAATGGCAGGCCGACGGCCTGCTGCCGCCCAATCCGGAAGCCCGGGAGCTGTTCGCTGCCTTATTGTTTGCGTTGACCCCTGCGGGCGAGTTGCATCGCAACTATCCCGCCGCCCGGCAGGATGGCGGGCAACGATCCTTGTCACCCCGCTGGAACATCCGCTATTCACAACCACTGAGCTTTGAATTGAACGTATCCCAAGGCCCGCACTATCGCGTCACTCCGTTAGGCGAGCACACGCCATGACGGCTTATCTGAACGCCCTCGGGGTGATCTGCGCCCTGGGCCGCGACAAGCAGGAAGTCGCCCGCAACCTGTTTGCCGGCGATTGCTCGGGCATGCGCAGCGAGGCCGGCTGGGTGGTGGATCGCACGTTGCCGGTCGCGGCGGTGCGCGGTGAGCTGGCACCGATTCCGGCTGAGCTGGCGCATCAAAGCAGTCGCAACAATCAATTGCTGCTGGAGGCTGCGCTACAGATTCGCGCAGACATCGAACAAGCGATCCAGACCTACGGCCGCGACCGTATCGGCGTAATCCTGGGCACCAGCACCTCGGGCATTCACGAGGCCAGCAGCGGCCTGGCGCATTACATCCGCGAGCATCAGTTCCCTGCCGATTATGACTATCAGCAACAGGAACTCGGCGCGCCGGCGACGTTTCTCGCCGACTGGCTGCAATTGAGCGGCCCGGCCTATGTGATTTCCACCGCCTGCACCTCCAGCGCCCGTGCGTTGATGAGTGCTCAACGACTGCTCGATCTGGGCGTGTGCGACGCCGTGTTGTGCGGCGGTGTCGACAGTTTGTGCAAGCTGACCCTCAACGGTTTCTCGGCACTGGAAGCGGTGTCCGAACAGCGCTGCAACCCGTTTTCGGCAAACCGTAACGGCATCAATATCGGCGAAGCGGCGGTGCTGTTTCTGATGAGCAAAAGCGCCGGCAATGGCCAACCGATTGCCCTGCTGGGCAGTGGCGCCAGCTCCGATGCACACCATATTTCCGCGCCGGAGCCGACCGGCCGTGGCGCCCTGCAAGCGATGCGCAAAGCCTTGAGCCGCGCAGGCCTGCAACCGCAGCAAATCGGTTATCTGAACCTGCACGGCACCGCCACGCAACACAACGACGCCATGGAAAGCCTGGCGGTGACGGCGCTATTCCCGCAAGGCGTGCCCTGCTCGTCGACCAAACCGATGACCGGCCATACCCTCGGCGCTGCCGGTGCCCTGGAGGCGGCGTTCTGCTGGTTGAGCCTGAGCGCGGACAACCGCGAGCAATCCCTGCCGCCCCACGTCTGGGACGGCCAGCTCGACCCCGAATTGCCGGCCCTGGATTGGGTGACCCCGATTGACCACCTGACGTCCATTGCACCTCGCTACCTGATGAGCAATTCCTTTGCCTTCGGTGGCAATAACGTCAGCCTGATTATCGGAGACGCTCCATGATTACCTGGCCGCTCGCCGAACTGCTGCCGCATGCCGGCGACATGATCCTCATTGAGCAAATCCTGTCGTTCGATGACGAGCAAATTCACACCCGACTTACCGTCAAACCCGGCGGCCTGTTCAATCGCCCCGACGGCAGCCTGCCGGCCTGGGTCGGCATCGAGCTGATGGCCCAGAGCGTCGCCGCGTACGCCGGCTGCCATGCGCGTCAGAAAGGCAATGCGGTGGAACTGGGTTTCCTGCTCGGCACCCGTAAATTCGAATGCAACGTGGAACACTTCCCCGCCGGCACCGAGTTGACCATCCATGGAATACGCTCGCTGGAAGACGACAACGGCATGGGTGTGTTCGAATGCCACCTCACCGCCCCCGGCATCCACGCCACCGCCCGGCTGAACGTGTTCCGCCCGCCTCAAGCCGCGCAATATCTTCATGAACCCCAAGGAGTCGAGTGATGACTGAATCCGTACTGGTCACCGGCTCCAGCCGTGGTATCGGCCGCGCCATTGCGTTGCGTCTGGCTCGGGCCGGGCATGACATCGTGCTGCATTGCCGCAGCGGCCTTGCGGATGCCGAAGCCGTCAAGATCGAAGTCGAGGCCCTGGGCCGCAACGCTCGCATCCTGCAATTCGACGTGTCCGACCGTGCCCGTTGCAAAGCTATTCTCGAAGCCGATGTCGAAACCCATGGCGCCTATTACGGCGTGGTGCTCAACGCTGGCCTGACCCGCGATGGTGCTTTTCCGGCCCTGAGCGAGGAGGATTGGGATCTGGTGATGCGCACCAATCTCGACGGTTTCTACAACGTGCTGCACCCGGTAATGATGCCGATGATCCGTCGTCGCGCCGCCGGACGGATTGTCTGCATCACCTCGGTCTCCGGCCTGATCGGCAATCGCGGCCAGGTCAATTACAGCGCGTCCAAGGCCGGTTTGATCGGCGCAGCCAAGGCGCTGGCGATCGAACTGGGCAAGCGCAAAATCACTGTTAACTGTGTCGCACCCGGCCTGATCGACACGGCGATGCTCGACGAAAACGTGCCGGTGGAAGAACTGATGAAAATGATCCCCGCACAACGCATGGGCACACCGGAAGAGGTGGCTGGTGCGGTGAATTTCCTGATGTCGGCGGAAGCGTCGTACATCACCCGGCAGGTTCTGGCCGTCAATGGAGGCCTGTGCTGATGAAGCGCGTCGTCGTCACCGGCATGGCCGGCATCACCTCACTGGGCAGCGACTGGGACACCATCGCCGGCAACTTCGCGGCCAACCGCAGCGGCATCCGCCGCATGGACGAGTGGGATCGTTTTACCGAACTCAACACGCGCCTGGCCGGGCCGATCGATGACTTCAAAGTCCCAAGCCACTGGACCCGCAAGCAACTGCGCAGCATGGGCCGCGTCTCGCGGCTCGCTGTTGGTGCTGCTGAGCAAGCGTTGGCGGACGCCGGGCTGCTGGGTGACGAGTCGATCAAGGACGGACGCATGGGCGTTTCCTGCGGCTCGTCCACCGGCAGCACCGACGAGATCAAGGCGTTCGGCAACATGCTGCTCAACTCAGTGGCCGAAGGCTTGAACGCCAACTCCTACGTGCGGATGATGCCGCACACCACAGCAGCCAACGTCAGCATCTTCTTCGGCCTCACTGGCCGACTGATTCCGACCTCCAGTGCCTGCACCAGTGGCAGCCAAGGCATCGGTTACGCCTATGAATCGATCAAGTTCGGCCGCCTGCCGCTGATGCTCGCCGGCGGCGCCGAAGAGCTGTGCCCGACTGAAGCCATGGTGTTCGATGCGCTCTACGCCACCAGCCTGAAAAACGATGCCCCGCAAACCAGCCCTCGCCCTTACGACACCGGTCGCGATGGCCTGGTGATCGGTGAAGGCGGCGGCATGCTGGTGCTCGAAGAACTCGAACACGCCCTGGCGCGCGGTGCACATATCCACGCCGAGATCGTCGGTTTCGGCAGCAACGCCGATGGTCAGCACGCCACCCGCCCGGAGCAGCTCACCATGCGCAGGGCCATGGAACTCGCCCTGGAAGACGCCGGACTGCAGCCTTCGGACATCGGCTACGTGAACGGTCACGGCACCGCGACAGAACAGGGCGACATTGCCGAAACACTGGCCACCAGCGCGTTGTTCGGCGAACACATGCCGATCAGTTCGCAGAAGAGTTTCCTCGGTCACACCCTGGGAGCCTGCGGCGCGCTGGAGTCCTGGTTCAGCATCGAAATGATGAACCGCGACCAGTACGTGCACACCTTCAACCTCGATGAAGTCGATCCGCAGTGCGGCAAGCTCGATTACCTGCGCGGTGAATTCCGGCAGATGAGCAACCAGTACGTGATGAACAACAATTTCGCTTTTGGTGGGGTCAACACCTCGTTGATTTTCCGCCGCTGGTCGTAATCGAATTACCTAGGGTCAAGGAGACCTCCATGCACTTCAAGAAACTCGCTGTCGCCGCGACCTTGCTGATCTGTGCATTGCCGGGCATCAGCCAGGCCCGTGACACCGCGGTGTATCTGCCTTTTGACAAAGCAGTCGCCGAAGCAACCCGCGCCGGCAAAATCGATGGCAGCGTGAAATTCTACCTGGCGGGCAATACCCCGTCTGGCAACGTCACCGTAGTCAGCGCGGGTGCCGTGACCAACAAGAAAACCAACGCCTTCAACAAGTCTGACGAAGTGGCCTGCGAATGGGTCGCGCAATCGGCAATCATCAGCCTGCACCAGGCAGCGAAGAACGCCGGCGCCAATGCCGTGACCAACATCGTCAGCTTCTACAAAAGCAACGAGCGCAAGGATGCCAAGAACTATGAGTGCCACGCTGGGGCGCTCATGGCGGGTGTTGCGTTGAAAGGGGATTTGGCGAAGGTTCAGTAACGCCTGACGCGGACTAATGCTGCTACAGATTGCATTGATGCTTTGAACATCAGGATCAAAAGATCGCAGCCTTCGGCAGCTCCTACATAGATCGGCGTAGGAGCTGCCGAAGGCTGCGATCTCTTAAACGCTGATCACATTCCTTCAACTTTACGCGTCAACAACTCCACAAACGCCCTGGCCATCGGCGATTTCTGATCCTTGCGCTGCACCAGCCACACTGCAGACACGGCCGCCGGATCGAGTAGAGGGCGGTAGACCACGCCATCAATACGCATCCGCTGATAAGACGCCGGCAACACCGATACCCCCAAACCTGCCGCCACCAGCCCGATGATGGTCATCGCCTCGCCAGCCTCTTGCGCGAAGTGCGGGCTGAACCCGGCATCTCGCGCCAGGCTGAGCAGCTGTGCGTACAGACCGCTGCCATAACTACGTGGGAAAAATACGAAGGGTTCGAGGGCCAGCGCCGATAGGAATAAACCGTCTTCGCTGCCGCTCACCAGCGGATGTTTGGAGCTGAGCACCGCCACCAGCGGCTCGCGCATCAGTTCCACCACGCTGAGCGAGTCCGGTAACCCAAGCGGTCGCATAATCCCGACTTCAATCGACTCATCAACCAATGCATCGGCCACTTGGGTGCTGCTCATTTCCCGCAGGTGCAGGTGCACAGCCGGGAAACGCTGGCGAAACGAAAAGATCGCCTGGGGAATGGTCGAGTTGAACGGGGCCGACGAGGTGAAGCCGATCTTCAGTTCACCCAACTCACCGAGTTGTGCCCGCCGCGCAACATCCGCCGCTTTGTCGACTTGAGCCAGCACCAACCGCGCCTCTTCCAGAAACAGCCGACCGGCCTCACTGAGTTCGACCCGACGATTGGTCCGTTCGAATAACCGTGCGCCGACCTCCTGTTCCAGCGCCTGAATCTGCTGGCTCAGCGGCGGTTGCGAGATGCCCAGCACCTGGGCGGCGCGGCCGAAATGCAGTTCTTCGGCGACGGCGATAAAGTAGCGCAGATGGCGCAATTCCATGAAAACTCCATTAGGTCGTAAAACCTATCAAACAGGTCTAACAATATATTGGATTGAATCATTAGGCAGCTATATGATTTTTTCATTGCCTGATCGGCTGCGCCCCTCCGAGGTCCGAAGTGAAAACTGCTGTCTCCCCACTCGCCCATGAAATTCCGCCCACTCCGCTGGACGACGTCGTCACTGAGCTAAGCGAGATCTACATCGAGAAAGGCACGCCGCTGTTCATGCGCACGGTGCTGGCGCTGTTCTCGGGCGGTTTTGCGACTTTTGCCTTGCTCTACTGCGTGCAGCCGATGATGCCGCTGCTGTCCCGCGAGTTTTCCATCAACGCAGCCCAGAGCAGCCTGATCCTGTCGGTCGCCACCGGCATGCTCGCCATCGGCTTGCTGATCACCGGTCCTGTCTCTGATCGCGTCGGGCGTAAACCGGTGATGGTCGCCGCGCTGTTCGCCGCCGCTCTCTGCACCATGGCCAGCGCGATGATCCCGAGCTGGCAAGGCGTGCTGGTGATGCGGGCGCTGGTGGGGCTGTCGTTGAGCGGTCTGGCGGCGGTCGCGATGACTTACCTGAGCGAAGAAATTCACCCACAGCACCTTGGTCTGGCCATGGGCTTGTACATCGCTGGCAACGCCATCGGCGGCATGTGCGGACGGTTGATCGTCGGGGTATTGATCGACTTCGTCAGCTGGCACACGGCGATGCTGGTCATTGGGGGACTGGCACTGATTGCCGCAGCGGTATTCTGGAAAATACTCCCGGAATCGCGCAACTTCCGCGCCCGCTCGCTGCATCCGCGCAGCTTGCTCGATGGTTTCACCATGCACTTTCGCGATGCTGGTCTTCCACTGCTGTTCGTTGAGGCGTTCGTGCTGATGGGCGCGTTTGTCACGCTGTTCAACTACATCGGCTATCGCCTGCTGGCCGAGCCGTATCACATGGATCAGGCGTTCGTCGGGCTGCTCTCGGTGGTGTACCTGTCGGGTATCTACAGCTCGGCGAAAATCGGCGCCCTGGCTGACCAGCTCGGCCGGCGCAAAGTGCTCTGGGCAACCATTGTGGTGATGCTCGCGGGCATCGCCCTGACCATGTTCACGCCGTTACCGCTGGTGATTCTCGGCATGCTGATCTTTACCTTCGGCTTCTTTGGTGCGCATTCGGTGGCCAGTAGCTGGATCGGCCGTCGTGCGATCAAGGCCAGAGGACAGGCGTCGTCGCTGTACCTGTTCAGCTATTACGCCGGGTCGAGTATCGCGGGTACGGCGGGCGGTGTGGCCTGGCACTTGGGTGGGTGGAACGGGATCGGGTTGTTTATTGGCGGGTTGTTGGTGATTGCGTTGTTGGTGGCATTGAAGCTGGCGAAGTTGCCACCGTTGGGTGGTGTGAAGGCCTGACACAAAACCTTGTGGGAGCGGGCTTGCCCGCGATAGCGATGGTCGGCCCAGCACATGTGTTGTATGAGATGACGCCATCGCGGGCAAGCCCGCTCCCACAATGAACTGCATCCACTGCTCATTTTCTGAACCACAAACAAAAACGCCCGGCATAAGCCGGGCGTTTTTTATTGGGCCACGATCACTCGTGATACCGCGCCGACAGTTCATGCACCGCGCGCAGGAACGCACCGGCGTGTTCTGGGTCGACTTCCGGCGTGATGCCATGACCGAGATTGAACACGTGGCCACTGCCCTTGCCGTAGCTGGCGAGGATCCGGCCGACTTCGGTGCGGATGGCTTCTGGCTTGGCGTAGAGCACAGTCGGGTCCATGTTGCCTTGCAGGGCGACTTTGCTGCCGACGCGTTGGCGGGCTTCGCCAATGTCGCAAGTCCAGTCCAGGCCCAGCGCATCCGCGCCAGCGTCAGCGATGCTTTCCAGCCACAGGCCGCCGTTCTTGGTGAACAGGATGACCGGCACTTTGCGACCTTCGTGTTCGCGGATCAGGCCGCTGACGATTTTGCGCATGTAGGCCAGGGAGAACTCCTGGTACGCCGCCGCCGAGAGGCTGCCGCCCCAACTATCGAAGATCTGCACCGCTTGCGCCCCGGCCATGATTTGGCCGTTGAGGTAGCTGGTGACCGTCTGCGCGAGCTTGTCCAGCAGCAGGTGCAAGGCTTGCGGGTTGTCGTAGAGCATGGTTTTGGTTTTGCGGTAGTCTTTCGACGAGCCGCCTTCGACCATGTAGGTGGCCAGGGTCCATGGGCTGCCGGCGAAGCCGATCAGCGGCACGCGGCCGTTCAGTTCGCGGCGGATGGTGCTGACTGCGTCCATGACGTAGCCGAGGTCTTTGTGCGGATCAGGAATCGGCAGGGCTTCGATGTCAGCCAGGGTGCTGACGACTTTCTTGAAGCGCGGACCTTCACCGGTTTCGAAGTACAGGCCTTGGCCCATGGCATCCGGGATGGTGAGGATGTCGGAGAACAGGATCGCCGCGTCCAGTTGTGGGTAGCGGTCGAGCGGCTGCATCGTGACTTCGCAAGCGAACGCCGGGTTCATGCACAGGCTCATGAAGTCACCGGCCTTGGCACGGCTGGCGCGGTATTCAGGCAGGTAGCGACCGGCCTGACGCATCATCCACACAGGGGTGACGTCTACGGGTTGCTTGAGCAGGGCGCGAAGGAAACGGTCGTTCTTCAGGGCAGTCATGTCGGCATCCGGAAAAAAAGTGCGGGCATTTTCTCAGAGCGCGACGTAAAAGGCACGGCAAGAGCCGTTCCTTTTGTCTATCGGGTCAATTTGTCGCGGTGGAACACGGTTTTGGCAACACCTAAAAACCAATGTGGGAGCGGGCTTGCTCGCGAAGGGGCCGTCATATTCAACAGAGATGTTGACTGACACACCGCTTTCGCGAGCAAGCCCGCTCCCACATTTGATCGCATTCCAGTTTTGGAAAGCGATCAGACGCCCAGGTAATCCAGGATCCCTTCGGCGGCATTGCGGCCTTCGAAGATCGCCGTTACCACCAGGTCGGAACCGCGCACCATGTCGCCACCGGCGAAGATTTTCGGGTTGCTGGTCTGGTGCTTGTACTGACCTTGTTCCGGCGCCACGACGCGGCCCTGGCTGTCGGTCTGGATGCTGAACTGCTGGAACCACGATGCCGGGCTTGGACGGAAACCGAACGCGATGACCACGGCGTCGGCTGGGATGATCTCTTCGGAACCCGGGATCGGCTCGGGGCTGCGACGGCCACGGGCGTCCGGTTCGCCGAGACGGGTCTCGACCACCTTCACGCCTTCGACACGATCTTCACCGACGATAGCGATCGGCTGGCGGTTGTAGAGGAATTTCACGCCTTCTTCCTTGGCGTTCTTCACCTCTTTGCGCGAGCCCGGCATGTTCGCTTCGTCACGACGATACGCACAGGTCACCGACTTGGCGCCCTGGCGGATCGAAGTACGGTTGCAGTCCATCGCCGTGTCGCCACCGCCCAGCACCACGACCTTTTTGCCTTTCATGTCGACGAAATCTTCCGGCGACTTTTCAAAGCCCAGGTTGCGGTTGACGTTGGCGATCAGGAAATCCAGCGCGTCATACACGCCCGGCAGATCTTCACCAGCAAAACCGCCCTTCATGTAGGTGTAGGTGCCCATGCCCATGAACACGGCATCGTATTCTTCGAGCAGTTGCTCGATGGTCACGTCCTTGCCGATTTCGGTGTTCAGGCGGAACTCGATGCCCATGCCGGTGAAGACTTCGCGGCGATTGCTCAGCACGGTCTTTTCCAGCTTGAACTCGGGGATGCCGAAGGTCAGCAGACCGCCGATTTCCGGGTTCTTGTCGAACACCACCGGGGTCACGCCGCCACGTACCAGCACATCGGCACAGCCCAGGCCGGCAGGGCCCGCGCCAATTACCGCGACACGCTTGCCGGTCGGTTTGACCTTGGACATGTCCGGACGCCAGCCCATGGCGAACGCGGTATCGGTGATGTACTTCTCCACCGAACCAATGGTCACCGCACCAAAACCGTCGTTAAGGGTGCAGGCCCCCTCGCACAGACGATCCTGAGGACAAACCCGGCCGCAGACTTCCGGCAGGGTGTTGGTCTGGTGCGACAGTTCGGCGGCCTGCAGGATGTTGCCCTCGGCCACCAGCTTCAGCCAGTTCGGAATGAAGTTGTGCACCGGGCACTTCCATTCGCAATACGGGTTACCGCAACCCAGGCAGCGGTGGGCCTGGTCGGCCGACTGCTGGGGTTTGAAGGGTTCGTAGATTTCCACGAACTCTTTCTTGCGTTGACGCAACAGTTTCTTCTTCGGATCCTTGCGCCCGACATCGATGAACTGGAAGTCGTTATTCAGACGTTCAGCCATTGTTAAAACCTCATCAAACTCTTCAGGCGCATATCACTGCGGGTTGGCACGGGTGCTGGAAAGCAACGATTTCAGGTTGGCAGCCTTGGGCTTGACCAGCCAGAAACGACGCAGATAGTCATCGAGGTTTTCAGCGAGGTTACGACCCCACTCGCTGTCGGTTTCCTCGACGTATTCGTTCAGCACGCGTTGCAGGTGGCTGCGATAGGCTTCCATCGCCTCACCGCTGATCCGCTGGATTTCCACCAGTTCGTGGTTGACCCGGTCAACGAAGGTGTTGTCCTGGTCGAGCACGTAGGCGAAACCGCCGGTCATGCCTGAGCCGAAGTTGTAACCGGTCTTGCCCAGTACACAGACGAAACCACCGGTCATGTATTCGCAGCAGTGATCGCCAGTGCCTTCAACCACGGTGTGAGCACCGGAGTTACGCACGGCAAAACGCTCGCCCGCGGTACCGGCGGCGAACAGCTTGCCCCCGGTGGCGCCATACAAGCAGGTGTTGCCGATAATGGCGCTGTCCTGAGTCTTGTAGATGCTACCCTTCGGCGGAACGATGACCAGCTTGCCGCCGGTCATGCCTTTGCCGACGTAGTCGTTGGCGTCGCCTTCCAGGTACATGTTCAGGCCGCCGGCGTTCCACACACCGAAGCTCTGACCGGCAGTGCCTTTGAAGCGGAAGGTGATCGGCGCGTTAGCCATGCCTTGGTTGCCATGCTTGCGAGCAATTTCACCGGAGATCCGCGCGCCGATGGAACGGTCGCAGTTGCAGATATCCAGGGCGAAATCGGCACCGCTCATGTCGTTGATGGCCGAAGTGGCCAAGTCGACCATTTTCTCGGCCAGCAGGCCTTTGTCGAACGGCGGGTTGCGGTCTACCTGGCAGAACTGAGGCTTGTCTGCCGGGATGTGATCGCTGCCCAGCAACGGGGTCAAGTCCAGGTGGTTCTGCTTGGCGGTCTGGCCTTCGAGGATTTCCAGCAGATCGGTGCGACCGATCAGCTCTTCGAGGGAGCGCACGCCTAGCTTGGCCAGCCACTCACGGGTTTCTTCGGCGACGTAGGTGAAGAAATTCACCACCATGTCGACGGTACCGATGTAGTGATCCTTGCGCAGCTTCTCGTTCTGAGTCGCGACGCCGGTGGCGCAGTTGTTCAGGTGGCAAATACGCAGGTATTTGCAGCCCAGGGCGATCATTGGCGCGGTGCCGAAGCCGAAGCTTTCAGCGCCGAGGATCGCGGCCTTGATTACGTCGAGGCCGGTTTTCAGGCCGCCGTCAGTCTGCACCCGGACCTTGCCGCGCAGGTCGTTGCCGCGCAGGGTCTGGTGGGTTTCAGCCAGGCCGAGCTCCCACGGTGCGCCCGCGTATTTGATCGAGGTCAGTGGCGATGCACCGGTGCCGCCGTCGTAGCCCGAAATGGTGATCAAGTCCGCATAGGCCTTGGCCACACCGGCCGCGATGGTGCCGACACCGGCTTCTGCCACCAGCTTCACCGAGACCAATGCCTTCGGGTTGACTTGTTTCAGGTCGAAAATCAGCTGCGACAAGTCTTCGATCGAATAGATGTCGTGGTGCGGCGGAGGCGAAATCAGGGTCACACCCGGCACTGCGTAGCGCAGCTTGGCGATCAGACCGTTGACCTTGCCGCCCGGCAACTGACCACCTTCGCCAGGCTTGGCGCCCTGAGCGACTTTGATCTGCAGCACTTCAGCGTTGACCAGGTATTCCGGGGTGACACCGAAACGGCCGGTGGCGACCTGCTTGATTTTCGAGCTCTTGATGGTGCCGTAGCGCGCCGGGTCTTCGCCGCCTTCGCCGGAGTTGGAACGCGCACCGAGGCGGTTCATGGCTTCGGCCAGGGCTTCGTGAGCTTCCGGCGACAATGCGCCCAAAGAGATGCCCGCGGAGTCGAAGCGCTTGAGCACCGATTCCAGCGGTTCGATCTCGCTGATGTCCAGCGGCGTATCCAGGGTCTTGACCTTGAACAGATCGCGGATCATCGACACCGGACGGTTGTCCACCAGCGCCGTGTATTCCTTGAACTTGCTGTAGTCGCCCTGCTGCACAGCGGCTTGCAGGGTGCTGACCACGTCCGGGTTGTAGGCGTGATATTCGCCACCATGGACGAACTTCAGCAGGCCGCCTTGCTGGATCGGCTTGCGCGGGCTCCAGGCTTCGGCCGCAAGGGCTTTCTGCTCGGCCTCGATGTCGACGAAACGCGCGCCCTTGATGCGGCTTGGAACGCCACGGAAGCTCAGGTCGCAGACTTCTTCAGACAGGCCGATGGCTTCGAACAACTGCGCACCGCGGTACGACGTGATGGTCGAGATGCCCATCTTCGACAGGATCTTCAGCAGGCCTTTGGTGATGCCTTTGCGGTAGTTCTTGAACACCTCATAGAGGTCGCCCAACACTTCACCGGTTCGGATCAGGTCGCCCAGCACTTCGTAGGCCAGGAACGGATAGACCGCCGAGGCGCCGAAACCGATCAATACCGCAAAGTGGTGCGGATCGCGAGCAGTCGCAGTTTCCACGAGGATATTGGAGTCGCAACGCAGGCCTTTCTCGGTCAGGCGGTGATGCACCGCGCCGGTAGCGAGGGAAGCGTGGATCGGCAACTTGCCCGGGGCAATGTGACGGTCACTCAGCACGACCTGGGTACGGCCGGAGCGCACGGCTTCTTCAGCCTGATCGGCGACGTTGCGGATGGCCGCTTCGAGGCCGACGCTTTCGTCGTAGTTGAGGTCGATGATCGCGCGCTCGAAGCCCGGGCGATCGAGGTTCATCAGCGAGCGCCACTTGGCCGGGGAAATGACCGGCGAGCTGAGGATCACGCGCGAGGCGTGTTCCGGCGACTCCTGGAAAATGTTGCGCTCGGCACCGAGGCAGATCTCCAGCGACATGACGATGGCTTCACGTAGCGGGTCGATCGGCGGGTTGGTGACCTGCGCGAACTGCTGGCGGAAATAGTCGTACGGCGTGCGCACGCGCTGGGACAGCACGGCCATCGGCGTATCGTCGCCCATCGAGCCAACGGCCTCGTAGCCTTGCTCGCCGAGCGGACGCAGCACCTGATCACGTTCTTCGAAAGTGACCTGGTACATCTTCATGTACTGCTTGAGCTGATCGACGTCGTAGAACGCCGAACCATGGTCGTTGTCTTCCATGGTCGCCTGGATACGCAGGGCATTCTTGCGCAGCCATTGCTTGTACGGATGACGCGACTTCAAGCGGTTGTCGATGGCGTCGGTGTCGAGGATCTGACCGGTTTCGGTGTCCACGGCGAAGATCTGGCCCGGACCGACACGGCCCTTGGCGATCACGTCTTCAGGCTGGTAGTTCCAGACACCGATTTCCGAGGCCAGGGTGATGAAGCCGTTCTTGGTGGTGACCCAACGCGCAGGACGCAGACCGTTACGGTCGAGCAGGCACACCGCGTAACGACCGTCAGTCATTACCACGCCGGCCGGGCCGTCCCACGGTTCCATGTGCATCGAGTTGTATTCGTAGAACGCACGCAGGTCCGGGTCCATGGTTTCGACGTTCTGCCACGCAGGCGGAATGATCATCCGCACGCCACGGAACAGGTCGATGCCACCGGTGACCATCAACTCGAGCATGTTGTCCATGCTGGAGGAGTCGGAACCTACACGGTTCACCAGCGGGCCGAGTTCTTCCAGATCCATCAGATCGTTGGTGAACTTGGTGCGACGGGCCACGGCCCAGTTGCGGTTGCCGGTGATGGTGTTGATCTCGCCGTTGTGGGCGAGAAAACGGAACGGCTGAGCCAGCGGCCATTTCGGCAGGGTGTTGGTCGAAAAGCGCTGGTGGAACACGCAAATCGAGGTCTGCAGGCGCTGGTCGCTGAGGTCTGGATAGAAGGCGGTCAGATCCGCCGGCATCATCAGCCCTTTATAAATGA
The DNA here is from genome assembly GCF_032424305.1 of Pseudomonas sp. JV414. Classification (NCBI taxonomy): domain Bacteria; kingdom Pseudomonadati; phylum Pseudomonadota; class Gammaproteobacteria; order Pseudomonadales; family Pseudomonadaceae; genus Pseudomonas; species Pseudomonas sp. JV414. The sequence goes on from NZ_VYKC01000009.1 coordinate 324,553, forward strand.
TGGTCTTGTGCGAAAAGCTGCAGACGTAGTGATCGGCGTCGGCGGCGTTGGCCACGGACGAGCGACGACGGGAGGTGAACAGCTTGACGGCCATGTCCTGATCACTCAGGCCATCACCGGCGATGAACACTTGCTCGATCTGCGGCAGGCGCTCAAGGGCCAGGCGGCCAAGCACGCTGGTGTCGATCGGCACTTTGCGCCAGCCGACCAGTTGCAGACCGGCGGCCAGGATCTCGCGGTTCATGTTCTCGCGAGCGGCTTCGGCTTTGACCGGGTCCTGGTTGAAGAAGACCATGCCCACCGCATATTGCTTGGGCAGTTCGACGCCGAAGGTTTCCTGGGCAATCGCACGCAGGAACACATCCGGCTTTTGAATCAGCAGACCGCAACCGTCACCGGTCTTGCCGTCGGCGTTGATCCCACCGCGGTGGGTCATGCAGGTCAGGGCCTCAATGGCCGTTTGCAAAAGGGTATGACTGGGCTCGCCCTGCATATGGGCTATCAAGCCGAAACCGCAGTTATCCTTGAATTCATCTGGTTGGTACAGACCTGCTTTCATAGACACTTTCTCACCAGGCTGCCTCTTATCGAGGCAAATTTCTTTTCAATTCAGCCAGTTACCATCCACGCCGAACGTACGCCAGCTTTGCGGGGGCAAAAGGGAGGTCATTGTACACACCGACACTGAGGCTCACAAATTTGACGACGAAATGTCGCAAATCTATGTCGCATTTGTGAAAGGTTTAAAGCGATATGCTGTGCTAGTCAAAACTTTTTTTAATTTTGACCGCAACGACTCAAAGACCACTGTGACGCAGACACCACAAGGCACGCGCCCTTGCGGGCAGCGCGCACTTGCAGAAATTTTGAGGTGCTTGGAGAGGCGGCCTGGGTAAGGCCGCCGAATCTTCAGCGAGTTGTTGCCAGTTCCTGTTGGACGCTGGCGACAGTGCGAGGCCAAGGTTTACCAGCCTGAACCTTCGCTGGCAAGGCCTTGATGGCGGTAACGGCTGCATCGCGGTTAGCGAAGCTACCGTAGGTGATGACGTAAAGCGGCTTGCCGTTGAGTACTTTCTTGAAATAACGGTACTCGCCGCCCTGCTCCTTGACGAAGCTTTGCGCGGCCGATTCGGAGCTGGTGCCGAGGATTTGCACCACGTAGTTACCCGGCGCCTGGCCTGCGTACCAGCTGCCACCGGCGGCTTTGGCCACAGTGGCTGGCTTCTCGGCAGGTTTGACAGCGGCGGCCGGCTTGGCGGGCACTGGAGCCGGTTTGGCAACAGGTGCAGGCGCTGGCACTGGCTTGGCTGTCGCGACCTGAGTCGGCGCTGGAACCGGTTTGGCGGCAGGCGTTGGCGTTGGCGTTGGCGCCGGACCCGGCTGGATGCCGGCAGGCGGCGCAGTGGTGGTCACGGTTGGCGGTGTAGCGCTGGAACCTTCGACCGGCACACCGTCGTCGCCTTCGGTGATACCACCGGCGGCTTCGGCCAATGGACCACGCATCACCGGCTGCGAGTTGCCGACCAGTGGTAACGGCATTGGCTGCGAGTTACCGGCGAATTCCACGGCGGGAGCGCCACCGCCATCAGGTTGTGGCGTGCCCTGACCCAGCGGCAGTTGTGCCTGTTCATTGGCAGGTGCGCCGGTGGTCGGTGCTTTGCTGCGACCCGGCATCAACCAGGCGGCGGCTACCGCGACCACGACTACGGCGGAAATCGCCAATACGTGTTTCTTCGGCATGTTGAACCCCATACTTGGACGCTTGACCGCTGAGCGGCTGGCAATCATGGCTTCGATCATTGCATCGCGGGCGACCTGATTGATGTTGCCAGGCCAACCGTCGGAGCTTTCGTGAATATCAGAGATCTGATCCGCGGTGAAAAGTTCGATACCCCGACCGGCGCCTTCTAGACGCTGATCCAGATATTCGCGGGTTTCTTCTTCGGTATAAGGCTGCAATTCGATGACGTGGAAGCGCTCTTCCTCCAGGCTCAACGCGTCAAGCTGAGCAATCAGAGAGGACTCGCCAAACAGGAACACGTGCGGGCGACCTTCCGGCGCACCAGCGGCCAAAGCCAACAAGGCTTCCAGCGCAGATTCGTCGAGTTGCTCGGCATCGTCGACCAGCAAATAGACTTCCTGCCCCGTGAGGGCAAGCTGGACCACTTGGGCCAGGATCGCGCCAATTTCGGCCTGCTCGACGTTCAGCGCCTGAGCCACCTGACGCAGCATACCGGCTGCATCGCCGGCGCCACGGGCGGAAACCACCACGCTCTGCACTGACTGTTTGTTGGTGCTGGCCACCAGGGCCTGACGCAACAGGGTTTTGCCGCTGCCTTGAGGGCCAGTGACCACCAGCAACAACTGGCTGTAACGGGCCAGATGATGCAGTTGCCCCAGCACCGGTTTGCGCTGGGCCGGGAAAAATTTGAAGCCAGGCACCCGTGGAGCGAAAGGGTCATGACTTAACTGGTAATGGCCGAGGAAAGCCTCGTCGGCATGCAAACTAGTCATCGGGATCTTATTAACCTTTAAGCTGAGCCAGGGCGCGGTAATCCGCTCCCAGCGTGGCCTGTAAAACCTCTTTCGGATAATCGTCGGTCACCACTGCTTCGCCCATGTGGCGCAGCAGCACCAGGCGCAAACGACCGTCGATCACTTTCTTGTCAATTGCCATGTGTTCGAGAAAATCGGCTTCGGTCATCTCTTCCGGCGGGATGACCGGCAGGCCGGCACGCTGGAACAGGCGAATACCGCGATCACGCTCCTGCTCGCTGATCCAGCCCAGGCGCGCGGACATCTCCAAAGCCATTACGGTGCCAGCAGCGACTGCCTCGCCATGAAGCCAGACACCATAGCCCATGTGGGTTTCGATCGCGTGGCCGAAGGTGTGGCCCAGGTTCAACGTGGCACGTACGCCCGTCTCTTTCTCGTCGGCACCGACCACAGCAGCCTTGGCTGCGCAGGAGCGTTCGATGGCGTAAGTCAGGGCGGTCTGATCCAGCGCTCGCAGGCGATCGACGTTTTCTTCGAGCCAGGTCAGGAATGGCTCATCGCAGATCAGCCCGTATTTGATGACTTCCGCCAGCCCGGCAGACAGTTCGCGGGGCGGCAGGGTGTTGAGGGTGGCGGTATCGATCAGCACCACATTGGGCTGATAGAAAGCACCGACCATGTTCTTGCCCAGCGGGTGATTGATCCCGGTCTTGCCGCCCACCGAGGAGTCGACTTGCGACAACAACGTGGTCGGTACCTGGATGAAATCGACGCCACGCTGGTAGCAGGCGGCTGCAAAACCGGCCATGTCACCGATCACGCCGCCACCGAGGGCGATGACCGTGGTGCGGCGATCGTGCCGTGCAGTCAGCAGGCCGTCGAAAATCAGTTGCAGGGTTTCCCAGGTCTTGAAGGCTTCGCCGTCGGGCAGCACCACGGAAATCACCGAGAACTGTGCAAGACTGCGGGTCAGACGCTCGAGATAGAGCGGCGCGACGGTCTCATTGGAGATGATCGCCACCTGCCGCCCGCGGATATGCGGGGCCAGCAGCTCAGGCTGATCCAACAAACCTTCGCCAATATGAATCGGGTAGCTGCGCTCGCCTAGATCGACCTTGAGTGTCTGCATGTGTCCCCACAGTGAAGATGGAATCAGGCGTCCTGCCTTGAGTTTACGAATTCCATGGCGTCTGCTGGTGTGACGCCATTCGGTAGCCAGCCGCCACAACCTTGAGCGGCTGCGACAGGACGCCGAGGATAGCGCATTTCGCGCCGCGCATTAACGGGGCGGTAGCTGCTGCAAGCGTTCGAGGATGTCGAGCACCACCATTCGCGGCGGCCGCTCATCGGTTTCCACCACCAGGTCGGCGATTTCCCGATACAGCGGATCACGGATCGCCAGCAAGTCCCGAAGGGTCTTGGCCGGATCAGCGGTGCGCAGCAATGGCCGATTGCGGTCGCGAGCCGTTCGGCCGACCTGCTGCTCGACCGACGCATGCAGATAGACCACTCGACCACCGGCGTGCAGCGCTCGACGATTGGCTTCGCGCATCACCGCGCCGCCGCCAGTCGCCAACACCACGCCATCGCACGCGCACAGCTCGGCAATCATTGCCTGCTCGCGGTCGCGAAAGCCCGGCTCGCCTTCCTTATCGAAAATCCACGGGATATTGGCGCCCGTGCGCAATTCAATTTCCTTATCGGAATCTTTGAACGGCAGGCGCAGCTCTTTGGCCAGCAAACGGCCGATGGTGCTTTTTCCAGCCCCCATCGGTCCAACAAGAATCAAATTTCGCACAGAATCAATGACTCACAGCAATCGCCTGATTGTTCATGATACGCGGAGTGAGAAAGACCAGCAGCTCGGATTTTTTCTCCGAAACCACGTCACGCCGGAAAAGGCGGCCAAGATACGGCACATCACCGAGAAATGGCACCTTATCTACAACCTTGCTCTGAGTATTTGAGAAAACCCCACCAATGACGATGGTCTCGCCGTCGTTTACCAACACCTTGGCGTTGACCTCGTTTTTCTTGATCGGCGGTACATCCTGCACTTTGTTCAGGTAGTCCGGTTCGTCCTTGGTGACTTTGACCTCCATGATGATGCGATTGTCCGGCGTGATCTGCGGGGTCACTTCCAGGGACAGCGAAGCCTCCTTGAACGACACCGAGGTGGCGCCGCTGGAGCTGGCTTCCTGATAGGGAATCTCGGTGCCCTTGAGGATTTTCGCGGTTTCCTTGTCGGACGTGACCACCTTGGGCTGCGAGACGATTTCCCCGTTGCCGGTTTTCTCCATGGCCGAAAGCTCAAGATCCAGCAGCACATTGTCGGTAATGAAGGCGATGCCGATCCCGGAGGTATTGGCAGACGTCCCCAGATCGACGAACGGCGAGTTGGTACTGGTGCTGCCCGGCGTACCAATGGTGGTCGAAGATCCGTTGACCCCGGACGTGTTCCAGTTACCCTTCTGCACCGAACCGCCCCAGCGTACGCCAAGGCTCTTGTCGTAATCGACGTTGGCCTCGACGATGCGCGCCTCGATCATCACCTGACGCACCGGAATATCCAGTTGTGCAACGATGCGACGCAGTTCGTCGAGTCGATCCTGGGTCTGGTAGGCAATGATGTTGTTGGTTCTCTCATCGACAGTGATTGACCCTCGCTCGTCGATTTTCGCCTCGGCGCTGGTCACCGACTGGAACAGCTTGGCGATATCGGCGGCCTTGGCGTAGTTGACCTGTAACAGCTCGCGACGCAGAGGCGCCAGTTCGGCGATCTGTTTCTGCGACTCCAGTTCCTGACGCTCTCGGGCAGCGATTTCATCAGCCGGCGCCACCAGCAGCACGTTACCAATCTTGCGTTTATCCAGGCCTTTGGTTTTCAGCACCAGGTCCAGCGCCTGATCCCACGGCACATTCTGCAGACGCAACGTGATACCGCCCTGCACCGTGTCGCTGGCGACCAGATTGAGATTGGTGAAATCGGCGATCAGTTGCAGCACCGAGCGCACATCAATGTCCTGAAAATTCAGCGAGAGTTTTTCGCCGGTGTAGGCAAAGCGTTCGGCGTTGCGCTTTTGCAGGTCATCGACAGTCATCGGCCGGATGCTGACGGTCAATTTGTTGTCGGTCTGATAGGTCGAATAATCGAAGGCGCCACTGGGCTCGATACTGATAATGGCCCGATCGCCCGTGGCGCTGGCGTTGACGAACTGCACCGGCGTGGCGAAATCCTTGACGTCGAGGCGTACACGCAACCGTTCAGGCAGTTGGGTCCTGCTGAAACCGACGATGATTTTGCCATCGCGCTCCTGGATGTCCGGGGCGATGGACGGATCCGACAGATCGATGACCACATTGCCCTCACCCTGGGTGCCGCGCTGGAAATCCACGCCCCGGATGGCTTTACCCACGGGCGCATTGACCCTCGCGGGCGCTGGTGTCGCAGTGGCTGCGCGCGGTGCGCTGACGGCCGATTTGGGCGCCTTGCTACCGGCCCCTTGCCCGACAACCACGAACAGATTGTTGCCTTCGACGCGGGTGTTGTACGGAGTCAATTGAGTCAGGCTGATGATCAGCCGTGTACGGTCCTTGGCCTCCACTACCGTGGCGCTGCGGGCATTGCCGCCGCCCAGGTCCCGGTTCTTGTTCGCCAGCTGACTGGCGACTCCCGGCAGGTCCAGCGCAATCCGCGCAGGCTGCTCTGTCGTGTAACCGTGGGGCTGCGGTGGCGGCCCATCGAACGACAACTTCAACTCGACACGGTCACCGGGCAGCGCGGCGACATCCAGCGCTTTGAGGTTGGCCGCCACTACCATCGGCGACAGAAACGCTATCCATAGCGAAATACCGAAGGTTGAGAAAATCCTGTTCATTATTCGAGTTCCACTATGAGTGCTCTTTCAAAGGGATGGTTCGCGGCCGTTCCAGCCAGGCACCTTCGCCATCGGGAACGATTTCGACCACGTCGACTTGCGAACCGCTGATGGCGACGATCCGTCCATCGTTACGCCCCAGGTAATCGCCGACTTTCAGCCGATGCACACCGCCCGCCCCGCGCAACAGCGCAAAGGAACCGGCTGCATTGGAGAGGGTGCCGACCATTTCAAATTGCTCGATATTGAAGCCTTCGAGGTACTGCTTGACCCGGTTGGGGTCGGGTTTGACGTTACGCGAGCCGTGCTTCTGGCCGGCCAGATCGACTCTGACCTGCCGGGAGAACGGGCTACGCAGGTTGGCAGCGTTGTAGGTGAATGTCGGGTAAGACCGGAATGTCGGCGTTGGTTCAATCTTGCCAGGTGCACGCAGGCGCACTTCGTTCAGGTAGGCGTCCAGGTCGCTGAAATCATTGTCGCCGCCACAACCGGCCAGGATAACCAGACACATAACCATCGACAGGCAACGAATCGGGCTCATTTCTGCAACCCCTTGTCGTTGTAGCGATAGGTTTTGGCAAGGATGCTCATGCGTAACTTCGGACCGCCATCAGGATTGGCCGGCGCCAGGTCGAAGTCATGCAGGGTGACGATCCGTGGCAGCCCGGCCACGCCGCTGACGAAAGTAGCCAGGTCGTGATAGGCGCCGGTGACGGTGATCCGGATAGGAAGCTCGATGTAGAACTGCTGGGTGACCTCCGGGAGCAGCTTGATCTCTTCGAACTCCAGGCCGCTGCCCAGGCCGGTGCGGGTGATGTCCTCCAGCAGGCCGGGCACTTCGGTGTCGCTGGGCAATTGCCGTAACAACATGCCGAAGGAATTCTCCATTTCCTTCATCTGCTGGGTATACAGCTCCAGATTCGCCGCCATGTGGGCTTTGGTCGCGAATTGCTCCCTGAGCGTCGACTCTTCCTCGTGCCTGAGTTCCAGGTGGTTTTGCAAATCGCTGATCAAAAAGATGTAGCCCAGGGCCAGCACCAGAACCATCAGCAGGACACTCGCCAGGACCTTGATCGCCGCTGGCCAGGAACCCATGTTGTTGGTGTCCAGATCATTGATGTCGATCTGGCGTAACCCTTCGAACCACTCGGACGGCTTCATTTAGCGCCCCCCAAAACTGTTGGCTGAGTCTGACGGACGGTCAACTGAAACACATTGGCCTGATCCAGCTGACCAGCGGTGGTCGCCTTGACCTCCGTAAGGTTGGGCGCATCGAACCAGTCGGACGCATCAAGATTGCGCATCAGATCCGAAACACGATTGTTGGACTCCGCTGCGCCGGTGATGGACAACGTCTTGCCGACCATTTTCACTTCAGTGAAATAAACTCCGTCCGGCAAGGTACGCGCCAACTGATCGAAGATCCTCCCGCTGATCGGCCGGTTGCCTTGCAGGTCCTGAATAATGCGCATGCGCTCGACCAGTTGCTGTCGACGGGCCTTCAGGTCGCTGATCTGTTTGATCCGCTCGTCGACCACGGCAATCTGCTTGCCGATGTAATCGTTACGGGCGACTTGCCGATTAATGGCGCCGTTAATGACCTGATCCGCGATCAGCAACGCACTCACTGACCCCAGCAGCACACCGACCAACGCCAGTAAAAAGCGTTTGCGACGCCCTTCGCGCAACTCTTCACGCCAGGGTAAAAGATTGATCCGCGCCATCAGTCGAAACTCCTGAGGGCCAGCCCGCAGGCGATCATCAGTGCCGGAGCATCGCTCGCCAAGGCACCGGCGTTGACCTTGCTGCTCAGGGTCATGTCGGAGAATGGATTGGCGACCTGGGTCGGCGTACCCAGTCGCTGCTCGATCAATCGCTCCAGCCCGGGGACCGAGGCGGTGCCGCCGGCCAAGAGGATGTGATCGACCGAGTTGTACTGGCCGGAGGCAAAGAAGAACTGCAATGAACGCGACACCTGCTGCACCAACGCATCACGAAACGGTTGCAAGACCTCGCTGACATAATCGTCCGGCAAACCGCCCTGCTTCTTCGCCAGCCCCGCCTGCTCGACGGTCAGGCCATAACGACGCTGGATTTCTTCCGTCAGTTGACGGCCACCGAACAATTGTTCGCGGGTGTAGATGATCCGCCCGTTGTGCAGCACGCTCAGGGTGGTCATGGTGGCGCCGATATCGACCACCGCCACGGTCAGACGCTCCTGAGAAGCGGCCAACTGGGTTGCCAGCAGGCCGAACGATCGCTCCAGGGCATAGGCTTCGACGTCCACCACGCGCGCGGTCAGCCCGGCCAGAGCCAGGGCCGCTTCACGGACCTCGACGTTTTCTTTGCGACACGCCGCCAGCAGCACATTGACCCGCTCGGGGTTGCGTGCCGACACGCCTTGCACTTCGAAATCGATCGCCACTTCGTCCAGTGGATAAGGAATGTACTGATCGGCCTCGATCTTCAGCTGGTTTTCCATCTCGTCGTCGGAAAGACCGGCGTCCATCTCGATGGTCTTGGTGATCACCGCCGAACCTGCCACCGCCACGGCAACGTTCCTGAGACTGGTTTTGGCCTTGGCCAGCACGCGCGCAAGAGCCTGCCCCACGCCTTCGAGCTCGGCGATATTTTTCTCGACCACGGCACTCGCGGGCAGCGGTTCGACCGCATAGGCCTCGACCCGGTACCGGTCGCCCTGGCGACTTAGCTCCAGTAGCTTCACCGACGTGGAGCTGATGTCGATCCCCAGAAGCGTATTGGCTTTTTTATTGAAGAGTCCTAGCACTACCAATTCCCTATGACTATCCGTGAGTTACGGACTCTGTAATATCCATTGCGTTCAATACCCCCCGTCTTGACAGAAGCGCAAATGACGCCCCCGACGGAAAAATGCTTATAATGCTGAGCGTTTTTTCCGCTTTCACTGCAAGCGCGGGTCATTCTCTGTATAGCCTGAACCCCTGATGCCTAATTCATTCTTTACCCTGGATATCCAAAAGCCTTGATTCGTCTGCTGAAATTTTTCGGTTGGTCCATCGTCGCCGTTTTCTGCGGACTGCTCCTGGGTCTGAGCGGCGCTTTTCTTTACCTTAGCCCTGGATTGCCGTCCGTGGAGGCGCTGAGAAGTATTCAGTTGCAGATTCCTTTGCGGGTTTACAGCAGCGACAACAAATTGATCGCAGAGTTTGGCGAAATGCGCCGTACTCCGATCCGTTTCGCCGACATTCCCCCCAATTTCATCAATGCGTTACTAAGTGCTGAAGACGACAATTTCGCCAACCACTACGGCGTCGATCCCAGCAGCCTGATGCGCGCCGCGACCCAACTGGTCAAGAGCGGTCACATTCAATCCGGCGGCAGCACCATCACCATGCAGGTGGCGAAGAACTTCTTCCTGACCAGCGAACGCAGCTTCTCGCGCAAAACCACCGAAATCCTCCTGGCCCTGCAGATCGAACGGCAGTTGACCAAGGACGAGATCCTCGAGCTGTACGTCAACAAGATCTATCTGGGCAACCGCGCCTATGGCATCGAGGCGGCGGCGCAGGTCTATTACGGCAAGTCGATTCGTGACGTCAGCCTGGCGCAGATGGCGATGATCGCCGGCCTGCCAAAAGCCCCGTCGCGCTTCAACCCGCTGGCTAACCCGACCCGCAGCAAGGAGCGTCGCGACTGGATCCTGGGGCGCATGTATAAGCTCGGCAAAATCACCGAAGCCGACTACACCACTGCGATCAATGAGCCGCTGAACGCCAGCTACCATGTGCCGACCCCGGAAGTGAACGCGCCATACGTCGCCGAAATGGCCCGTGCCGAAATGGTCGGCCGCTATGGCAGCGATGCGTACACCGAAGGTTTTCGTGTCACCACCACAGTCCCGAGCAATTTGCAGGAGATGGCCAACACCGCGGTTCACGAAGGCTTGATGACCTACGACCAACGGCACGGTTATCGCGGCCCCGAGTCACGCCTGCCGGGTAAAACCCGAGAAGCCTGGACTCAGGAGCTGACCAAACAGCGAATCATCAGCAGCCTGGAACCGGCGATCGTGACCCAGGTCGACAAGAACGGCGTGCAGGTATTGACCCGCACGGGTACCGGCGAAGAGCACATCGCCTGGGACACCATGAAGTGGGCTCGTCCGTTCCTGAACACCAACAGCATGGGCGCCAATCCGAAGCAGCCGTCGGATGTCGCGCAGGTCGGTGATCTGATTCGCGTGCAGCGTCAGCCTGACGGCTCGCTCAAATTCAGCCAGATTCCGCAAGCTCAAGGTGCACTGGTTTCCCTCGACCCGCAGAACGGTGCCATTCGTTCACTGGTCGGCGGTTTCGCCTTCGAGCAGAGCAACTACAACCGCGCCATGCAGGCCAAGCGTCAGCCGGGTTCGAGCTTCAAGCCGTTCGTCTACAGCGCCGCCCTGGACAACGGCTACACCGCGGCCAGCCTGGTGAACGACGCACCGATCGTGTTCGTTGACGAATACCTGGACAAGGTCTGGCGTCCGAAGAACGACACCAACACCTTCCTCGGCCCGATCCGCATGCGTGAAGCGCTCTATAAGTCGCGCAACCTGGTATCGATCCGCCTGCTGCAAGCGTTGGGTGTCGACCGCACCATCGACTACATCAGCAAGTTCGGCTTCAACAAGCAGGACTTGCCGCGCAACCTGTCCCTGGCCCTGGGTACCGCAACCCTGACGCCAATGGAAATCGCCACCGGCTGGGCCACCTTCGCCAACGGCGGCTACAAGATCACCCCATACATCATCGACAAGATCGAAAGCCGCAACGGCGACACGCTATTCGTCGCCAACCCGCCGAGCGTTCCCAAAGGCACCGTAGCCAGCGATGGCATCGCTATGCCGGCCTCCGACACCTTCACGGTCAACGCCACCCCAGGCGAAGCGCCAAGCGCCCAGCCAGCGCCACAAACGCCAGCCGTGGCCGAGCGCATCGTCGATGGCCGCACCACCTACATCCTCAACAGCATGCTTGAGGACGTGATCAAACTCGGCACCGGCCGCCGTGCGCTGGCCTTGGGCCGCAGCGACATCGCGGGCAAGACCGGTACTACCAACGAATCCAAGGACGCCTGGTTCTCCGGCTACAATGCCGATTACGTGACCACCGTCTGGACTGGCTTCGACCAACCGGAAAGCCTGGGCAAACGCGAGTTCGGCGGCACTGTCGCCCTGCCTATCTGGATGAACTACATGGCGGCGGCCCTTAAAGACAAGCCGCCTCACACCCAAGCGGAACCCGAAGGCATTCTCAGCCTGCGCGTCGACCCAATCAGTGGTCGTGCGGCCACCCCAAGTACGCCAGGCGCTTACTTCGAACTGTTCAAGGCCGAAGACACGCCACCGTCGGTTAACGAGCTGAGTAACGGCAATGTGCCGGGCAGCCCGCTGCCAGCCGATGAGGCAGCGCCGATCGATTTGTTCTGATTGCCTGAAGCTGCAAAAAAGCCCCGCCTTCGAAAGAAGAGCGGGGCTTTTTATTGCCTGCCGGTTATGCGCTGAATGACCCGGCCCCTTCGCGGGCAAGCCCGCTCCCACAAGGTTCTGTGGCGCTATCAGAGGTTGTGAATCACCGCGATCCCTGTGGGAGCGGGCTTGCCCGCGAAGAGGCCCTCGAAAGACACCACAAAAACCGCAGACAATAAAAAGCCCCGACTCGCGAGAGCCGGGGCTTTTGGTTGATGCGCTACAACGGCTTAGCCGTTGAACACGTCATCCACGCTTTTCAGCGGGTAGTTCTTCGGATACGGCAGGGTTGCCACACCGGTCTCGATTGCAGCCTTGGCCACGGCATCGGAGATCAGGGTGATCAGACGGGCATCCATTGGTTTCGGAATGATGTACTCACGACCGAATTCCAGCTTGATGCCGCCGTAGGCGTCGCACACTTCCTGAGGCACTGGCAGCTTGGCCAGTTCACGCAGGGCGTTGGCGGCAGCCACTTTCATTTCTTCGTTGATGCGCTTGGCGCGAACGTCCAGGGCGCCACGGAAGATGAACGGGAAGCCCAGTACGTTGTTGACCTGGTTCGGGTAGTCCGAACGGCCGGTGGCCATGATCACGTCGTTACGGGTGGCGTGAGCCAGTTCCGGGGAGATTTCCGGATCCGGGTTCGAGCACGCGAACACGATCGGGTTGGCCGCCATGGATTTCAGGCCTTCAGCGCTCAGCAGGTTCGGACCGGACAGGCCAACGAACACATCAGCGCCTTCCAGCGCGTCAGCCAGGGTGCGCTTCTCGGTCGCGTGAGCGAACACAGCCTTGTACTGGTTCAGGTCGTCACGGCCGGAGTGGATCACACCGGTACGGTCAACCATGTAGATGTTTTCGATGTTGGCGCCCATGCTCACCAGCAATTTCATGCAGGAGATGGCGGCCGCACCGGCGCCCAGGCAGACGATTTTGGCGTCAGCCAGGGTTTTGCCAGCGATTTCCAAGGCGTTGATCATGCCGGCCGCAGTAACGATCGCGGTGCCGTGCTGGTCATCGTGGAATACCGGAATATCGCACTGCTCGATCAGAGCGCGTTCGATCTCAAAGCACTCAGGTGCCTTGATGTCTTCCAGGTTGATGCCACCGAAGGTAATGGAGATACGCTTGACGGTGTCGATGAAGGCTTGCGGGCTTTCGGAGTCGACTTCGATGTCGAATACGTCGATGCCGGCAAAGCGCTTGAACAGCACGCCCTTACCTTCCATAACCGGCTTGGAAGCCAATGGGCCAAGGTTACCCAGGCCGAGAATCGCGGTGCCATCGGAAATGACTGCAACCAGGTTGCCCTTGCCGGTGTATTTGTAGGCCAGTTCAGGATCGCGGGCGATTTCGCGTACTGGTTCGGCTACGCCGGGGCTGTAGGCCAGCGACAGATCGCGGGCGGTAGCGGTGGCCTTGGTGAGCTCGACACTCAGCTTCCCTGGACGGGGATGGGCGTGATATTCGAGAGCGGCAGTTTTCAAATCAGACATAGGGGCATTCCGCTTTTTACTGTTGGACAGACGGACCGCCGAGGATACTCGCCTCGCAAAGTCCTCACAAGACTGACCAGTCACCCCTGTCAAGCGCCCGGCCCTACGACTTTGGGCCAAGAGCCACGAAACACAAGGGATAGACTGTTCACAATCAACATGAAAAATGTCTACAATTTTTTCTTACGGTGCCGCCTGCAACATCGCCGGATCGGTCAGCGGCAGAAGCCAACGCGCCTGCCCCGGCTTCAGCCCACCGCGGCGCGAACGATCCACCACCCAGCCACGAGCCTCGATTTGCTTGCCTTTGAGCTTTTCAAGCGATGCGACATCAAACTGGCCCAGCATATTGGGTGCAACCCGCAATACAACCGAATCCTGTAACTCGATCCAAACCCCGCCGCGATTGCGCTGAACCCTGCTCACACGACCACTGAGCATGGCGAAACCGGAAGCGTTGATCTGCTCCGCTTTCAGCACAGGTGATTGTCGCCACAGCCCGAGACCGGCCCGGCGAGCACTGCGTTCGGCCGCTTGCTGGCAGGCGACCAAATCGACATTCGGTGCCACCGCCACCTGAAAACCGAGACCCTCGGCGAGCATCTGTGCCTCAAGGTTGGCCCCATCGACGCTGTAGACATGGGCCAGGGTGCGGCCGTAATGATCCTTGCTTTCTTTACCCGGCAGCAAACCGACCCGCCCATCGCTGGCAGCCACCAGAGCTTCAAGGCGTTTGCGCGCAGCCACGGCGAACGGCTCGTCAGAACGACCCTGCTTGCCCAACTCCGGCGTGTTCAAACCGATCATGCGCACACTGCGGCCATCGCGCAGACGCAAGGTGTCGCCATCCACTACCCGCTGCACCGCGACCGACGTCAGCCCGCTGGGCACCGGGCAGAAGGCCTGGGCAGCGGAAAGCCAAATCGCGGACACAAAAAAGGCGCCCGCGAGGGACGCCTTTTTCATCAGCAAGGAAAAGCCCATCGGGCCCTTCAACCTTACTCTGCAGCAGCTGGAGCTTTCTTGCCGAAAGCGCCGAAACGGTCTGCGAAGCGCTGTACACGACCGCCAGTATCCAGAGTCTTCTGCTTACCGGTGTAGAACGGGTGGCATTCGTTGCATACGTCGATCGCCAGAGGCTTGGCCAGGTTCGAACGAGTTTCGAACTTGTTGCCACAGCTGCAGGTAACTGCGGTGATTTCGTATGTTGGATGGATATCGGCTTTCATGATGTATTCCTCAGGCTAGCGTGCCGCCACTCAACACCATTGTTGAATACCGCACGTAATTAGGCCGCGGATTCTACCAGACCTTCGCAATCACGCAAGCTGTCGCTTAAACCAGTCGTCTGCTAGGCTCCCGGCCTTCTTCACCGCCCTCTCATCGAGAAAACAATCGCGTGCCCAACGCCATTCTGCGCCTCGCCCTGCCTTCGCCCCTGCGCCGCCTGTTCGATTACCGCGCGCCGGCCGGAGTCCTGCGCGCCCAGTTGCACCCGGGCATGCGCTTGCGGGTGCCGTTCGGCAGGCGGGAGATGATCGGGATTCTGGTGGAGGTCACCGATACCAGCGAAGTACCGGCAGAAAAGCTCAAACCGGCCCTGGCGCTGCTCGACGCCACGCCGCCGCTGCCCCCCGCGTTGTTCAAGCTGTGCCTGTGGACTTCTCAGTATTACCAGCACAGCCTCGGCGATACGTTGAGCTGGGCACTGCCGGTGCTGTTGCGACAAGGCGAACTGGCCGAAGCTCGTCAGGAACGCTTCTGGTCCGCCGCACCCGGTGCCAGCCTTGATGACCCGCGCATCGCTCGTGCCCCGCGTCAACGCGAGGCCCTGGCAACCCTGGCCCAACATCCCCATGGCGTCGCTCATCAGCTGTTGAGCAAACTGATGCTGAGCAAGGACAGTCTCGATCTGTTGCTGGCCAAGGATTTGGTGCAAGTAGAAATCCGCAAACACGCGCCCGGTATGCGCCACGAACACTGGCTGGCGCAACCGGAATTACCACTCAACCCCGAGCAGCGCGCCGCTTACGAGGCGATTCGCGCCGGGTTCGACAGTTATCACGCGTTCCTGCTGGCCGGCGTCACCGGCAGCGGCAAGACCGAAGTCTATTTACAGCTGATCCGCGAAACCCTCGAGGCCGGCAAACAAGCCCTTGTGCTGATCCCGGAAATCAACCTCGGCCCGCAAACCCTGGCGCGCTTCGAGCAGCGCTTCAATGCGCGGATCGCGCTGATCCACTCCGCAGTCAATGACCGCGAACGTCTGGAAGCCTGGCTGGCGGCACGGGATGGCGAGGCCGACATTATTATCGGTACCCGTTCGGCACTGTTCACGCCGATGAAGAACCCCGGCCTGATCATTATCGATGAAGAGCACGACGGCTCTTATAAACAGCAGGAAGGCCTGCGCTACCACGCCCGCGACCTGGCACTGGTCCGCGCCCGGCAGGAAAACATCCCGATTGTCCTCGGATCCGCCACACCTTCGCTGGAAAGCCTGCAAAACGCCTACACCGGTCGTTACGGCCTCTTACGCCTGAATGAGCGGGCCGGTGGCGCCAAGCAGCCGCGCTTCCTGCGCCTGGACGTGAAAAGTCGCCCGCTGGACAGCGGCATTTCAGGACCGATGCAGCAAGCCATCGGTCAGACCCTGGCCGCCGGCCAGCAAGTGCTGGTGTTCCTCAACCGCCGAGGGTTCGCCCCGACGCTGCTCTGCCACGACTGCGGCTGGATGTCTGAATGCCAGCGCTGCGACGCGCGAATGACCGTGCACCAGCGCTCCGGCGAGCTGCGTTGTCACCATTGTGGCTACGTTGAACGAGTGCCCCGGCATTGCCCGAAGTGCGGCAAAGTCGATTTGCGGCCCGTGGGCGCCGGTACCGAGCGCGCCGAAGAGCGCCTGGGGATTCTGTTTCCGGACGTCCCGGTGCTGCGGGTTGACCGCGACAGCACTTCACGCAAAGACGCGATGAATCAACTGTTCGCCACCATTCAGAAAGGCCAGCCATGCATTCTGGTCGGCACACAGATGCTTGCCAAAGGGCATCATTTTCCTCGGGTGACGCTGGTGTCGATTCTGGATGCCGACGGCGGACTGTTCTCCGGTGACTTCCGCGCCAGCGAACGCATGGCGCAGTTGATCGTCCAGGTCGCCGGGCGCGCGGGACGGGCCGAAGAGCCGGGCAAAGTGATTATCCAGACGCACCTGGCGGACCATCCACTGCTGGTGCAACTGACCGAACAGGGCTATTTCGCCTTTGCCGAACAGGCGTTGAGCGAACGTCGTTCCGCAGGGTTGCCGCCGTTTGCGCATCTCGCGCTGCTGCGGGCGGAAGCGCATAAACCGGGGCAAGCAGAAGGCTTCCTCGATGAAGCGTGCAGTGAGGCCGAGCGTTTGCTGGCCGAGCAGAATCTGACCGGGATTGAGTTGCTGGGGCCGGTGCCGGCGCCGATGGAGCGCCGAGCCGGGCGTTATCGTGCACAGTTATTGCTGCAAGCCACGGCCCGGGCGCCACTGCATCGATTGCTGAGCAGTTGGTTGCTGGTTTTGGAGCAGATGCCGAGTGGGCGGGCAGTGCGCTGGTCCTTGGATGTCGATCCGGTCGATTTGTATTGAATTCAGGATCGCTATCGCGGGCAAGCCCGGCTCCCACAGGGATTGGCGTTGTTCACATGCTCTACGTCATACCACTTACCCTGTGGGAGCGGGCTTGCCCGCGATAGCGGCTGATTTGTCACCACATATCCATAACCTGCCCGCTATAGTTGGCAAGCCCGTCTTCGCAACGGATAATGCCCAGTTTTTCCACCCGCGCATCGAAGCGCCGCCGCGCTTGCGGTCGACAGAGAACACCATGAAAGACACCATTCGCCAGCTGATCCAACAAGCCATCACCCAACTCGTCAACGAAGGTGTGTTGCCTGAAGGCCTGTCGCCGGCGATCCAGGTGGAAAACTCTCGCGACAAGAAAAACGGCGACTTCGCCAGCAACATCGCCATGATGCTGGCCAAGCCTGCGGGCATGAAGCCGCGTGACCTGGCCGAAAAAATCATCGCCGCGTTGCCGGCTGACGAGAACGTCTCCAAAACTGAGATCGCCGGCCCTGGCTTCCTGAACTTCTTCCAGAACACTCAAGCCCTGGCGACCCGCCTGGACGCGGCGCTGGCCGACGATCACATCGGCGTGCGCAAGGCCGGCCCGGTGCAGCGCACCGTGGTAGACCTGTCGGCCCCGAACCTGGCCAAAGAAATGCACGTCGGCCATTTGCGCTCGACCATCATCGGCGACGGCGTGGCCCGGGTTCTGGAATTCCTCGGCGACGAAGTGATCCGCCAGAACCACGTCGGCGACTGGGGCACCCAGTTCGGCATGCTGATGGCTTATCTGCAGGAAAACCCGATCACCAGCGATGAGCTGTCGGACCTGGAAAACTTCTACCGCGCTGCCAAGCAACGCTTCGACGAATCCGCAGAGTTCGCTGATCGTGCCCGTGGCCTGGTGGTCAAGCTGCAAGCCGGCGACCCGGACTGCCTGGCGCTGTGGACCAAGTTCAAAGATATTTCGCTATCGCACTGCCAGAAAATCTACGAACTGCTGAACGTCAAACTGACCATGGCCGACGTGATGGGTGAAAGCGCCTACAACGACGACCTGATCAACGTGGTCAACGACCTCAAGGCCGCAGGCCTGCTGGTCGAAAGCAACGGCGCTCAATGCGTGTTCCTCGACGAGTTCAAGAATGCCGACGGCGACCCGCTGCCGGTGATCATCGTCAAGGCCGACGGTGGCTACCTCTACGCCACCACCGACCTGGCGGCCGTGCGTTATCGCAGCGGCGTCCTGAAAGCTGATCGCGCGTTGTACTTCGTCGACCAGCGTCAGGCCCTGCACTTCCAGCAAGTGTTTCAGGTCGCTCGTCTGGCCGGCTTCGTGACGCACCCGATGGAAATGGAACACATGGGCTTCGGCACCATGAACGGCGCCGACGGCCGTCCGTTCAAGACCCGTGACGGCGGCACCGTGAAGCTGATCGACCTGCTGACCGAAGCCCAGGAACGCGCGTACACGCTGGTGAAAGAGAAGAACCCGGAATTAGCCGAAGACGAGTTGCGCAACATCGCCAAGGTCGTGGGCATCGGCGCCGTGAAATACGCCGACCTGTCCAAGCACCGCACCAGCGACTACAGCTTCAACTTCGACTTGATGCTGAACTTCGAAGGCAACACCGCGCCATACCTGCTGTACGCCTACACTCGCGTGGCCGGTGTGTTCCGCAAACTCGGCAAGGATTTCAGCGAAGTCGAAGGTCAGATCGTCCTTGAAGCCGCGCACGAACATGAGCTGGCGGCGAAACTGGCACAGTTCGGCGAAATCCTGAATAACGTGTCCGACAAAGGCACGCCGCACATCCTCTGCACCTACCTGTACGATGTTGCCGGCCTGTTCTCCAGCTTCTACGAGAACTGCCCGATCCTCGGCGCCGACACCCCGGCGCAAATGCAAAGCCGCCTGCGCCTCGCCGCGCTGACCGGCCGCACTCTCAAGCAAGGCCTGGAACTCTTGGGTCTGGAAACTCTGGAGCGTATGTAAGTTGGCTGCCAAGAAAAAACCTGCACCCAAGCGTGGCGCCAGCCGTTACCAAGCTCCTGCAAAGCAACCGATCCCGGGCTGGCTGTGGATGGCCATCGGCCTGACAGTCGGCGCGTTCATTGTGTTCCTGATGAAGCTGGAGCCGGGCAAGGGCAGCGATACCGTCAAGCGCGAGAAGATCGAGCAGCAGAAAGCCAGCAAGATCGCCGAGGCCAACAAGACCCCGCCGAGCCCGACGCAACCGGTGAAGCCGAAGTACGACTTCTACACCTTGCTGCCGGAATCGGAAGTCATCGTGCCGCCGGACGCGGTACCGGAAAAAACCCTGCCGACGCCACAAGTGCCGGCCATTCCGACCACGCCGGTGACGCCTGCGGAAGCGGCGAAGATCGACACGGCCCGGGCTCAAGCGGCATTGGCCGGCATCACCCCGCCGCCAGCACCGCCTGTGGCGAAAGCTGCGCCAGTGACCAAGTTCTTCCTGCAGGCCGGTTCGTTCCGCAAGGAAGCCGATGCCGACAAAGTTCGTGCGCAGATCATTCTGCTGGGTCAGGCCGTGGCGGTTGAATCCGGCACTGTGAAGGACGAGACCTGGTATCGGGTTCTGGTCGGCCCGTTCAGCAACCGCGAACAGCTGACCACCGCCCAGAAGCAACTGGCTGGCAGCGGCTTCAGCAACCTGTTGTTACAACAACGTCAGAGCCGCTGATTTCGTTAAGGACACGCGTCATCGTTCTTCGCGGGCAAGCCTCGCTCCTACAGGTTCACGTAAATCTCTGTAGGAGCGAGGCTTGCCCGCGAAGGCGCCCGAACAGACAACACCCCCATCCCCGCCCTACACCGCTCGTCCCCTCTCCCGCTCCACAGTTGAAAAACGCTCCACCACCCCCATATGAGTTGGCATAAGGCATTTTCGCCCCGCTGCGTGGAGACTCTCCCTTGACCACCATCGTTTCAGTTCGCCGCCACGGCAAAGTCGTCATGGGCGGCGACGGCCAGGTTTCGCTCGGCAATACCGTGATGAAAGGCAACGCGAAGAAAGTTCGCCGCCTCTACCACGGCCAGGTTATCGCCGGTTTTGCCGGGGCCACCGCTGACGCCTTCACCCTCTTCGAGCGTTTCGAAGGCCAGCTTGAGAAACATCAGGGCCACCTGGTTCGCGCCGCCGTCGAACTCGCCAAAGAATGGCGCACCGACCGCTCCCTGAGCCGCCTCGAAGCCATGCTCGCGGTCGCCAACAAAGATGCCTCGCTGATCATCACCGGCAACGGTGACGTGGTTGAGCCCGAAGAAGGCCTGATCGCCATGGGTTCCGGCGGCGGTTACGCCCAGGCTGCCGCGAGTGCCCTGCTGAAGAAAACCGATTTGTCGGCCCGGGAAATTGTCGAAACCGCCCTGGGCATCGCTGGCGACATCTGCGTGTTCACCAACCACACCTTCACCATTGAGGAGCAGGACCTCGCTGAGTAAGCCTGTTTCGGCCTAGCGCCACGGCTCACTGTTGCTTGAGGACCGCCAATTATTATGCCCATGACCCCCCGTGAAATCGTCCACGAACTCAATCGCCATATCATCGGCCAGGACGATGCCAAACGCGCCGTCGCCATCGCCTTGCGCAACCGCTGGCGCCGGATGCAGCTGCCCGAAGAGCTGCGCGTCGAAGTCACCCCCAAGAACATCCTGATGATCGGCCCGACCGGTGTTGGTAAAACCGAGATCGCCCGTCGCCTGGCCAAGCTCGCCAACGCGCCGTTCATCAAAGTCGAAGCGACCAAGTTCACCGAAGTGGGCTACGTCGGCCGTGACGTCGAATCGATCATTCGTGATCTGGCCGACGCCGCGATCAAGCTGCTGCGCGAACAGGAAATGACCAAGGTTCGTCACCGCGCCGAAGACGCCGCCGAAGAGCGCATCCTCGACGCCTTGCTGCCGCCGGCACGCATGGGCTTCAGCAACGAGGATTCCGCACCGTCCCAGGATTCCAATACCCGTCAGCTGTTCCGCAAGCGCCTGCGTGAAGGTCAGCTGGATGACAAGGAGATTGAAATCGAAGTGGCCGAAGTGTCCGGCGTCGATATCTCCGCGCCACCGGGTATGGAAGAAATGACCAACCAGCTGCAGAGCCTGTTCGCCAACATGGGCAAGGGCAAGCGCAAAAACCGCAAGCTCAAGGTCAAGGAAGCGCTGAAACTGGTTCGCGACGAAGAAGCCGGTCGCCTGGTCAACGAAGAAGAATTGAAGGCCAAGGCCCTGGAAGCCGTCGAGCAGCACGGCATCGTGTTCATCGACGAAATCGACAAGGTCGCCAAGCGCGGCAACTCCGGTGGCATCGACGTGTCCCGTGAAGGCGTACAGCGCGACTTGCTGCCGCTGATCGAAGGCTGCACCGTCAACACCAAACTGGGCATGGTCAAGACTGACCACATCCTGTTCATCGCTTCCGGTGCGTTCCACCTGAGCAAGCCGAGCGATCTGGTTCCGGAGCTGCAAGGTCGCCTGCCGATTCGGGTCGAACTCAAGGCCCTGAGCCCGGAAGATTTCGAGCGCATCCTCAGCGAGCCGCATGCATCGCTCACCGAGCAGTATTGTGCACTGCTGAAAACCGAAGGTCTGCTCATCGAATTCCTGCCGGACGGCATCAAGCGTCTCGCCGAGATCGCCTGGCAGGTCAACGAGAAAACCGAAAACATCGGTGCCCGCCGCCTGCATACCCTGCTCGAGCGCCTGCTTGAAGAGGTATCGTTCAGCGCCGGTGATCTGGCCAGCACCCACGAGGACAAGCCGATCCTGATCGATGCCGACTACGTCAACAGCCACTTGGGCGAATTGGCGCAGAACGAAGACCTGTCCCGTTATATCCTGTAGGTCACCTACTCTCCTGTGAGAACGGAACACCTGTAGGAGCTGCCGCAGGCTGCGATCTTTTCCGGCTGATGCCGAAGATCAAAAGATCGCAGCCTGCGGCAGCTCCTACACAACGTTCCACATAGACGGACGACCTGCCATGACCCAACTCCCCACCGACATCAAACTCCACAAAGCCTCAAAAACCCTGACGCTCAAATACGCGTCCGGCGAGGAATATCACCTGCCCGCCGAGTTTCTTCGCGTGCACTCTCCTTCCGCTGAGGTCCAGGGCCACGGCAAACCTATCCTGCAATTTGGCAAGATCGGCGTAGGACTGACCAAGGTCGAACCCGCCGGTCAGTACGCACTGAAATTGACCTTCGACGACGGCCACGACAGCGGCCTGTTCACTTGGGAATATCTGTACCAGCTGGCAGTGCGCCAGGAAGATCTCTGGAACGATTATCTTGCGGAACTCAAAGCGGCTGGAAAGACCCGTGATCCGAATGAGTCGGTCGTCAAGCTGATGCTCTAGCTCAGGCCTCTGGGTATTTAGAGGGCATTTTCTAATTCCATCTGTTTGAATGCTCCGCTGCGGTGTCAACGATTGGCCCGCTTGCGAAAAAAATTAAACTCGGGTAACCAATGGAGCTGGCAAGTTCCGTGCAGTGCTCTCTGAACTAAAAAGCAGCGATGCGCAATTTACAGTCACCCGAGCAGTAGTACCTGGCATGCTGTGTGACTACACAGTTGGACTCAGGTACTCGTCTCAGGACAATGGAGCGTCGTAGATGAGTAACAAGCTTAACGATGACTTGAAATTTCAGGCTTCGGAAAACACCTTGGGGCTGAATCCTGTTGTTGGACTACGTAGAAAGGATCTCTTGGGCTCTGCCCGCATGGTGCTGAGCCAGGCCATCAGACAACCCATCCACAGTGTCAGGCATGTCGCCCATTTCGGCATCGAACTCAAGAACGTGCTGTTGGGAAAATCCGAGCTTCAACCGCAAAGTGATGACCGTCGCTTCCTTGACCCGGCGTGGAGTCAGAACCCGCTCTACAAACGTTATTTGCAAACGTATCTGGCGTGGCGCAAGGAGCTTCACGCGTGGATCGATGACAGCAACCTCTCGCCCAAAGACGTCGCTCGCGGTCATTTCGTGATCAACCTCATGACCGAAGCCATGGCCCCGACCAACACGGCGGCCAACCCGGCGGCGGTCAAACGCTTCTTCGAAACCGGTGGCAAGAGCCTGCTCGACGGTCTCTCCCATCTGGCCAAGGATCTGGTGCATAACGGCGGCATGCCGAGCCAGGTCAACATGGGCGCGTTCGAAGTCGGCAAGAGCCTGGGCGTGACGGAAGGCGCGGTGGTGTTTCGCAACGATGTGCTGGAGTTGATCCAGTACCGACCGATCACCGAGCAGGTGCATGAACGCCCGCTGCTGGTGGTGCCGCCACAGATCAACAAGTTCTACGTTTTCGACCTGAGCCCGGACAAGAGCCTGGCGCGCTTCTGCCTGCGCAACAACGTGCAGACATTCATCGTCAGCTGGCGCAACCCGACCAAGGAGCAGCGCGAGTGGGGTCTGTCGACCTACATCGAAGCGCTCAAGGAAGCGGTCGATGTCGTCACCGCGATTACCGGCAGCAAAGACGTGAACATGCTCGGTGCCTGCTCCGGCGGCATCACCTGCACCGCCCTGCTGGGTCACTACGCAGCGATCGGCGAGAAGAAGGTCAACGCCCTCACCCTGCTGGTCAGCGTGCTGGACACCACCCTGGACAGCGATGTGGCGCTGTTCGTCGACGAGCAGACCCTCGAAGCCGCCAAGCGCCATTCCTACCAGGCCGGTGTGCTGGAAGGTCGCGACATGGCGAAAGTCTTCGCCTGGATGCGCCCCAACGACCTGATCTGGAACTACTGGGTCAACAACTACCTGCTGGGTAATGAGCCACCGGTTTTCGACATCCTGTTCTGGAACAACGACACCACCCGGTTGCCCGCGGCGTTCCACGGCGACCTGATCGAGATGTTCAAAAACAACCCACTGATCCGCTCCGATGCCCTGGAAGTGTGCGGCACGCCGATCGATCTCAAGCAGGTGACCGCCGACATCTTTTCCCTGGCCGGTACCAACGATCACATCACTCCGTGGAAGTCCTGCTACAAATCCGCGCAGCTGTTCGGTGGCAAGGTTGAGTTCGTGCTGTCCAGCAGCGGGCATATCCAGAGCATTCTGAACCCTCCGGGCAATCCGAAAGCGCGCTACATGACCAGCACCGAAATGCCGGTCAAAGCCGAAGAGTGGATGGAAAATTCCACCAAGCACACCGATTCCTGGTGGTTGCATTGGCAGGCGTGGCAAGCCGAGCGTTCGGGCAAACTGAAGAAATCCCCCGCCAACCTTGGCAACAAGGCCTATCCCGCGGGTGAAGCTTCGCCGGGTACTTACGTGCATGAACGTTGAGCTTCAAATAACTCGTAGTCCGCGGCACTGGGAGGTGCCGCGATCTCTATTGATTACTCTCGAGGCCAGCCTCGAACATTCTGCGACGGCCCGGGACGGCTCGATCAGCGTTTAAAAACTACAGGGCTCTGTGCATGCCGCAACCGTTCGTCTTTCGTACCGTCAACCTGGATGGCCAGACCCTCCGCACTGCGGTACGCCCCGGCAAGCCTCACTTGACGCCCTTGCTGATTTTCAACGGCATCGGCGCCAACCTGGAGCTGATATTCCCGTTCGTCCAGGCTCTGGATCCGGACCTGGAAGTCATCGCCTTCGACGTACCCGGCGTCGGCGGTTCATCGACTCCCAATCGCCCGTATCGCTTTTCGGGCCTGGCGAAACTCACTGCACGAATGCTCGACTATCTCGATTACGGGCAAGTCAACGTGATTGGCGTTTCGTGGGGTGGCGCTCTGGCGCAGCAGTTCGCCCATGACTATCCCGAACGCTGCAAAAAACTGGTACTGGCGGCCACGGCAGCCGGCGCCGTGATGGTTCCGGGCAAGCCGAAAGTGCTGTGGATGATGGCCAGCCCACGGCGCTACATCCAGCCATCCCATGTGATCCGCATCGCACCGATGATCTATGGCGGCTCGTTCCGTCGCGATCCGACCCTGGCTGCCAGTCACGCTGCCAGAGTCCGCTCGGCAGGCAAACTCGGTTATTACTGGCAGCTGTTCGCCGGCCTCGGCTGGACCAGCATTCACTGGCTGCACAAGATCAACCAACCGACCCTGGTGCTGGCCGGCGACGATGACCCACTGATCCCGCTGATCAACATGCGCATGCTGGCCTGGCGAATTCCCAATGCCCAATTGCACATCATCGACGACGGCCATCTGTTTTTGATTACCCGGGCCGAAGCGGTGGCACCGATCATCATGAAGTTTCTTGAGGAGGAACGTCAGCGCGCAGTAATGCATCCACATCCGGCGCCATCGGGCGGTTAACCGATCCCGACTTTTGTTTATGAAAAGGAGTCGGCAGGAGGCCGTGCCGCGCAACAACCCGCAACAACGTCTATGGTGTTTTGTTCGGGTGTGTTTGTTTTTGGCCTGATGACGAAGGAGTGTTAACTCATGCGCGATAAACCAGCGAAGGGCTCTTTGCCCACTCCCGCTGCATTCATCAATGCACAAAGTGCGGTTACCGGTCTGCGCGGCCGGGACCTGCTTTCGACCTTGCGCAGCCTGGCCACCCACGGCCTGCGCAATCCGGTGCATACGGCCCGGCATGCCTTGAAACTGGGCGGCCAGTTGGGCCGTGTTCTGCTGGGTGAAACCCTGCACCCGACCAACCCGCAGGACAGTCGCTTTGCCGACCCGACATGGAGCCTCAATCCTTTTTATCGCCGCAGCCTGCAGGCCTATCTGAGCTGGCAGAAAGAAGTCAAAAGCTGGATTGACGAGAGCAACATGAGCCCGGACGATCGTGCCCGCGCCCACTTCGCCTTTGCCTTGATCAACGACGCCGTAGCGCCGTCCAACACCCTGCTCAATCCGCTGGCGATCAAGGAGTTTTTCAACTCCGGCGGCAACAGTCTGGTGCGAGGTATCGGCCATCTGCTAGATGACCTCCTGCACAACGACGGCCTGCCCAGACAGGTCACCAAGCAATCGTTCGAGGTGGGCAAAACGGTTGCCACCACCACTGGCTCCGTGGTGTTTCGCAATGAGCTTCTGGAGCTGATCCAGTACAAGCCGATGAGCGAAAAGCAGTATTCAAAGCCGTTGCTGATCGTGCCGCCACAGATCAACAAGTACTACATTTTCGACTTGAGCCCCGGCAACAGCTTCGTCCAGTACGCCCTTAAAAACGGTTTGCAGACCTTCATTATCAGCTGGCGCAATCCCGATGTGCGTCATCGCGAATGGGGGTTGTCGTCTTACGTCGAAGCCGCCGAAGAAGCGATGAATGTGTGCCGGGCGATCACCGGCGCTCGCGAGGTCAACCTGATGGGGGCCTGCGCCGGTGGGCTGACCATCGCCGCGCTACAAGGGCACTTGCAGGCCAAGCGGCAGCTACGACGGGTGTCCAGCGCGACCTACCTGGTCAGCATGCTCGACAGCCAGATAGACAGCCCGGCCACCCTCTTCGCCGACGAACAAACGCTGGAAGCGGCCAAGCGCCGCTCGTATCAGAAGGGCGTTCTGGAAGGTCGCGACATGGCCAAGGTGTTTGCCTGGATGCGGCCCAACGATTTGATCTGGAATTACTTCGTCAATAACTACCTGCTCGGCAAAGAACCGCCGGCGTTCGACATCCTCTACTGGAACAATGACAACACGCGCCTGCCGGCGGCGTTTCATGGCGACCTGCTGGATTTCTTCAAGCACAACCCGCTGAACCATCCGGGCGGGCTGGAAGTGTGCGGCACGCCGATCGACCTGCAGAAAGTCACCGTCGACAGTTTCAGCGTGGCAGGCATGAATGATCACATCACCCCATGGGATGCGGTGTATCGCTCGGCATTGCTGCTGGGTGGCGAGCGGCGCTTTGTGCTGTCCAACAGCGGTCATGTGCAGAGCATTCTTAACCCGCCGAACAATCCGAAAGCCAACTACGTCGAGAATCCGAAACTGAGCAGCGACCCGCGGGCCTGGTATTACGACGCCAAGCGCGTCGACGGCAGTTGGTGGACGCAATGGCTGGGCTGGATTCAGGAACGCTCCGGCGCACAACGTGAAACCCAAATGGCTCTCGGCAACCAGAACTATCCACCGATGGAGGCGGCACCCGGTACTTACGTGCGCGTGCGCTGACGTTCAACGAACCACGGCCGCCAATGGCCGTGGCATGACTCGACCATTAAGAAGACTGGATGAAAACCCGCGACCGGATTCTCGAATGTGCCCTGCAGTTGTTCAATCAGAAGGGCGAACCGAATGTGTCCACCATGGAAGTGGCCAACGAAATGGGCATCAGCCCGGGCAACCTCTACTACCACTTCCACGGCAAGGAACCGCTGATCCTCGGGCTGTTCGAGCGTTTCCAGGCCGAATTGACGCCCTTGCTCGACCCACCGTCCGATGTGGAATTGGCGCCCGACGATTACTGGCTGTTCCTGCACTTGATCATCGAACGCCTGGCCCATTACCGGTTTCTGTTCCAGGACCTGTCGAACCTTGCTGGCCGCCTGCCGAAACTGGCCAAGGGGATACGCAACCTGCTCAATGCGTTGAAGCGCACACTGGCGTCATTGCTGGCACAGTTGAAAGCTCAAGGTCAGTTGGTCAGTGACACCCAGGCGCTGGGGCAGTTGGTGGAACAAATCACCATGACGTTGCTGTTCTCGCTGGACTATCAGCGGATTCTCGACCGTGAAGGTGAAGTGAGGCTGGTGGTGTATCAGATCATGATGCTGGTGGCGCCGCACTTGCTGCCGCCGATCAAGGTGGCGACCGAGCGGTTGGCATTGCAGTACCTCGAGGAGCATTAAGATCAAAAGATCGCAGCCTTCGGCAGCTCCTACAGGTGTACGCAATCCCCTGTAGGAGCTGCCGAAGGCTGCGATCTTTTTTCGACAAGCGACCCAAACCTCGAATCTTCAAAACAAAAACGCCCGACCTTTGCAGGCCGGGCGTGATCGTTCCCATGCTCCGCGTGGGAATGCAGCCGGTGACGCTCTGCGTCACTGCCGCAATGGACGCGGAGCGTCCGGTGAGGCATTCCCACGCGGAGCGTGGGAACGATCATCAGGACTGACTGGTTGGCGTCGATGGAGCCGGCGCGGCAGTCGGGGTTACAGCAGGGGTCGGTGCAGTGGCGGAGTTCGCCGTGGTGACCGGGGTTACCGGCTTGGCAGCAGCCGCTGCTGGTTTCGGTGCAGCCGCTTTCGGGGCGGCTGGTTTTTTCACTGCTGGCTTCTTCGCTGCGGCAGGTTTGGCTGCTGCGGTTTTAGCTGCAGGTTTGGCCGCCGGTTTAGCAGCTGGTTTGGCGGCAGGTTTTGCGGCAGGTTTTGCAGCCGCTTTGGCTGCAGGTTTCGCTGCGGCAGTTTTGGTTGCCGGTTTAGCGGCAGCCTTGGCCAATGGCTTGGCTACGCTTTTGGCCGCTGGTTTGGCCGCTGCGGTTTTCGCCGCAACAGGCGCAACCTTGGCACCGGTGAGTTTTTCGATTTGCTTGGTCAGGGTATCGACCTTGCTGTGCAGTGCCTTGACCTCATTGCGGCTCGGTACACCGAGGCGCGAAATGGCGCTGTTCAGACGCTTGTCGAAAGCCCCTTCCAGCTCATCCCATTTGCCCAGTGCGCGATCTTTCACGCCGCTGATGCGCGACTTGGCCGACGAAGCGGAGTCCTTGGCAGCATCGACTTTTTTGCCGACAGCGCTCTTTGTGAGCTTCTCGGCTTTCTCGCCGTCCTTAACCAATGTATCGAAGAGCTTGCTGCCGTCAGTGTCAATCTTCGAGTACACGCCTAAACCAGCCAGCCAGATCTTGCGGGAGTAGTCTTCGACCTTCCCGATCCACGAGCTGCCTTCTTTTTCAGTATTCTTTTTACCAGCCATCCCGTTCTCCTTAAGATTTACGCGCGACACGTTCGAGCAATGCCGTCAGCTCATCGAGCTTAGCAGAGAGTGTCTCAACGTCATGTTTAGACGGAATGCCGATACGATTCAAGGCACTTGCGATACGTGTATCGAAAGCCCTTTCGACTTTGTCGAGTTGAAGTTCGACTTTGCCTTTGAAAGTGCTTACTTCACTCTTGGCTTCATCGATCTCGGCATTGGCCGCTTCAAGTTTTTCAGTGACTACTTTTTTGCCTTTCTTTTCAACAGCTTGACCAGCCTTGATCAGCTCTTGAACGTACTCGCTACCTTCTTGGCCGACCTTGGTGTAAGCACCCAGACCAGCGAGCCAGATCTTGCGGGCATACGATTTGACGTCGCCCAAGGCGTTAGTTTCAACGTCGACTTTTTTCTTCAAAATAACTTTGGCCATGGTGCACCTCACGCGCAGAAGGGTCGAGGAACTGCCCGCAGAGAGTCGGGCTCAGGCACAAAGTAGTGAGAATAATTAGAAACGGCACCCTAACAAGTGACACAAAACCTGTAGATGCAGAACAAATGTGGGAGCGGGCTTGCTCGCGAATGCGGTGAGTCATTCAGCATTGATGTCGACTGACACACCGCTTTCGCGAGCAAGCCCGCTCCCACATCAATCGCATTCCACATAACGACCGGATTATGCCAATGCCTTATCGAGCGCCCTTTCGATTTCCGATTTGATGGTGCCGCTCATGGCGGACATCAACAGGCCCAGTTCAACATCAACCTTGATCGAGTCCTCGCCCACATACACCGCCCCTTTTACACCCGAGCGTCTGAGATTCAGGGTGTCACCTGACCACTGCGGTTCCAGGCCATATTGTTCGGACAGTTTCTGCGCCAACTTGTCGGCCTTCTCGCGGGCCGCTTCCTTACCCAGGCCGTGGGCACGCTCAACACTAATACGGGCCATCGAATGACTCCTGCTTTATGAATACTTCCTGAAGATCTTGACCATTGCTGCGTCAAAACGTCCCGGTGGTTGCCTATCTTACCTTCAGCCTTGCCAAGACAAAGCAGGCCACCGGGATTAGAATGTCCCGCATTCTCTTTTGGTGACAGCGATATGACTGATCAGCGCAAAGGCAGCGATGCCGAACCCACCACTCACTTCGGCTTCAAAAACGTTCCGGAAAGCCAGAAAGCGGAAAAAGTCGCTGAGGTTTTCCACTCGGTAGCCGCCAAGTATGACCTGATGAACGACCTCCTGTCGGGCGGCATGCACCGTCTGTGGAAGCGTTTCGCGATCGAACTGTCGGGCGTGCGCACCGGTAACCGCGTGCTGGACATCGCCGGCGGCACTGGCGACCTGACCCGCAAGTTCTCGCATCTTGTGGGACCGACGGGTCAGGTTGTGTTGGCCGACATCAACGAATCCATGCTCAAGGTCGGTCGTGACCGCCTGCTGGACCTGGGTGTGTCCGGCAACGTCGAATTCGTCCAGGCCGACGCTGAAAAGCTGCCGTTCCCGGACAACCACTTCGATTGCGTGACCATCGCCTTCGGCCTGCGCAACGTGACGCATAAAGAAGACGCCCTGCGCTCGATGCTGCGCGTGCTGAAACCGGGCGGCCGTTTGCTGGTACTGGAATTCTCCAAACCGACCAACGCGCTGATGTCCAAAGCCTACGACGCCTACTCGTTCGCCTTCATGCCGTTGATGGGCAAGCTGATCACCAATGATTCGGA
Source organism: Pseudomonas sp. JV414 (assembly GCF_032424305.1). NCBI lineage: Bacteria > Pseudomonadati > Pseudomonadota > Gammaproteobacteria > Pseudomonadales > Pseudomonadaceae > Pseudomonas > Pseudomonas sp. JV414. The sequence continues at coordinate 355,101 of NZ_VYKC01000009.1, forward strand.
AAGCTATCGCTACCTGGCCGAATCGATCCGCATGCACCCGAATCAGGAAACCCTGAAGTCGATGATGGTCGAGGCCGGTTTTGACCGCGTGACCTATCACAACATGACCGCAGGTATCGTCGCCCTGCATCGCGGCATCAAGCCCTGATGTTGCTGGCCGGCCTGCTTGCCAGCGTTGAGCTCGGCCTGAACCGGGTGCTGCGTCTCGACAGCACGGCGCTGCCGCGGCTGGCGCATTTGAGTGGCAAGGTGATTGCCGTCGACTGCCGCAGCCCGGCGCTGCAACTGTTCATCCTGCCCAGCGATGAAGGCCTGATGCTCGCTTCCCAGTGGGAAACCGGTGCCGACTGCACCTTGCGCGCACCGGCCTCCAGCCTGCTGAAACTGGCGACGAGCAAGGATAAGACTTCGGTCCTGCATAGCCCTGAAGTCGAACTCGACGGCGACAGTGGCGTGCTGCTGGAACTGGCAGCAATCCTTCAGGACCTCGAACTGGACTGGGAGTACGAACTCTCACGCTGGCTCGGTCCGGTGGCCACGCAACTGGTCGGCGGTCACCTGCGCAGTCGCGCACGCTGGTATCAGCAAGGGTTCGCCAGCCTGAATCAGAACCTGGGCGAATACCTGGCCGAAGAATCGCGTGCCCTCGTCGGTCAGCGCGAAGCTGACGCCCGTTTTAATGAACTGGACCAGATCAAGCTCGATCTGGAACGTCTCGAGGCGCGTTTCGAGCGCCTTTTCCGATCCCTCGACCCAAGCGATAACGCATGAAGCTGCTTGCCGTCCGCCGTTTGTTGCGCATCCAGCGCGTTGTGATTCGCTACCGCCTCGATGACTTGCTGTTCGCCCTGCCACTGCCCTGGTTTCTGCTGGCGCTGCGCTACGCCTTGCCGTGGCGCTGGTTTCCGCGCAAGACGCTGGACCTGAGCCGTGGTGCGCGACTGCGCCTGGCGTTGCAGGACCTGGGGCCGATTTTCATCAAGTTTGGCCAGATCCTTTCGACGCGCCGCGACCTGCTGCCCGAAGACATCGCCGATGAACTGATGAAACTGCAGGACCGCGTGCCGCCATTCGACTCGCAAGTGTCGGTCCGGCTGATCGAAGAGCAGCTTGGCAAAAAAATCAGTGAAGTCTTCAGCCGTTTCGACGTCGAGCCACTGGCCTCGGCCTCGGTGGCGCAAGTGCATGCCGCGCAGCTGAAAACCGGTGAAGAAGTAGTGGTCAAGGTGATCCGCCCGGGCCTCAAACCGATCATTGCCCAGGACCTGGCGTGGCTGTTCATTCTTGCCCGCGCCGCGGAAAAACTCTCGGCCGACGCTCGCTTGCTACACCCGGTGGACGTGGTCAGCGACTACGAAAAAACCATCTACGACGAACTCGACCTGCTGCGCGAGGCGGCTAACGCCAGCCAGCTGAAGCGCAATTTCGAAGGTTCGCCGCTGCTCTATGTGCCGCAAGTCTATTGGGACTGGTGCCGGCCGAAAGTGCTGGTGATGGAGCGCATCTACGGGATTCAGGTCACCGACCTCGCGACCTTGGCCGACCAGCGCACCGACATGAAAATGCTCGCCGAGCGTGGTGTGGAGATTTTCTTCACCCAGGTGTTCCGCGACAGCTTCTTCCACGCCGACATGCACCCCGGCAACATCTTCGTCAGTACCGTGCAACCGTGGAGCCCGCAGTACATCGCGATCGACTGCGGCATCGTCGGCAGCCTGACCCCGGAAGACCAGGACTATCTGGCGCGCAACCTGTTTGCGTTCTTCAAGCGTGATTACCGCCGCGTCGCGCAGTTGCACATCGATTCGGGCTGGGTGCCAGCGGAAACCAAACTCAACGAGTTCGAAGCGGCTATCCGCACAGTGTGCGAACCGATCTTCGAAAAACCGTTAAAAGATATTTCCTTCGGCCAGGTGCTGATGCGCCTGTTCCAGACCGCTCGACGCTTCAACATGGAAGTGCAGCCGCAGTTGGTGTTGCTGCAAAAAACCCTGTTGAACATCGAAGGCCTGGGCCGTCAGCTGTACCCGGACCTCGATCTGTGGAACACCGCCCAGCCGTTCCTCGAACGCTGGATGCGCGAGCGCGTCAGCCCCAAAGCCTTGATCGGCAACCTGCAGAGCCAGTTTGAGCAACTGCCGCATCTGGCCAACATGGCCCGCGACCTGCTTGAGCGCATGTCTCAGCCCCACGCCAACGACCCGCCGCGTCCTTGGCACAAGCGCAAGGACGACTGGTTCCTGCGGTTGCTCGGCACCGCTCATTTGGCCGGTGGCACGATACTCGCCGCCGGTGGCCCGCTGAACGAACTGGGGCATTGGCCCGCCGGAATCATGGTGGCGGTCGGCTTGTATCTGGTCGTTCGCCGATAGCCAGTTGGATGATCGGCTGGCACACTGTTTGAACGCTGAATTTGAACATTGGCCTCAACTATTGAAGTAGAGCCCGCTGTCGGAGTCGAAGATGAAAAACTGGCTGGACGAGATCAAGTGGGACGCCGATGGCCTGGTGCCGGCGATTGCCCAGGATCACAAGACCGGACGCGTCCTGATGATGGCCTGGATGAACCGCGAAGCGCTGGAACTGACCGCTGCCGAGAACCGTGCCATTTACTGGTCACGTTCCCGTGGCAAGCTGTGGCGCAAGGGCGAAGAGTCCGGCCACGTGCAAACCCTGCATGAGATGCGCCTGGACTGTGACGCTGACGTGATCATCCTGATGGTCGAGCAGATCGGCGACATCGCCTGCCATACCGGCCGTCAGAGCTGCTTTTACCGAGTCTTCGAGAACGGCGACTGGAAAACCGTCGACCCGGTTCTGAAAGACCCGCACGCAATCTACTCCGCAGGACATACACATGAGTGACACCCTGACCCGTCTGGCCCAAGTGCTGGAAGAGCGCAAAGGCGCCGCTGCCGACAGCTCGTATGTCGCCAGTCTGTACCACAAGGGCTTGAACAAGATTCTGGAAAAAGTCGGCGAAGAGTCGGTCGAAACCATCATTGCCGCCAAGGATGCCGCCATCAGCGGTGACTGCAGCGATGTGATCTACGAGACCGCCGATCTGTGGTTCCACAGCATGGTCATGCTCGCCCAACTGGGGCAGCATCCACAGGCTGTGCTCGATGAACTGGACCGTCGCTTCGGTCTGTCCGGACACGCCGAGAAAGCCTCTCGCCCGTCCGCCTGAACAACTATTAGAGAGGAACGCAACATGGGCATTTTTGACTGGAAACACTGGGTCGTCATCCTGGTTGTCGTGGTGCTGGTGTTCGGCACCAAGAAGCTGAAAAACCTCGGCACGGACGTGGGCGAGTCGATCAAGGGCTTTCGTAAAGCCATGAACGATGAAGACAAGCCGGTTGACCCGACTGTTACCCCGGCCCAACCGGTTCCACCTGTTCAGCCACAGACCACACAGTCCGTGAACCCGCCGCACACCATCGACGTGCAGGCGCAAAAAGTCGAAGAGCCGACCCGCAAAGACTCGTGAGCACTGACTAATGTTTGGTATCAGCTTCTCTGAACTGCTGCTCGTCGGCCTCGTTGCCCTGCTGGTGCTGGGGCCCGAGCGTCTGCCGGGCGCTGCGCGCACCGCCGGCCTGTGGGTCGGGCGGCTGAAGCGCAGCTTCAACGCGATCAAACAGGAAGTTGAACGTGAAATCGGTGCCGACGAGATCCGCCGGCAACTGCACAACGAGCACATTCTGTCCCTGGAGCAGGAGGCGCGGAAGATCTTCACGCCGACTCAGCAGGAGCCGACGCCGGTGGAACCTGTAGCGACGCAAACGATTCATGCGCCGGCGGTTGAGGTTATGCCGGTGATTGCAGCCGCTGAACCTGCTACTCCAGTAGAACCTGTTCCTCCTGCGGCGACGCCTGTTGCGCCAGCCCCTCATGACCCAACATTGCCGCCGCGAGCCCCATGAGCGATCTCCCCGAAAACGACCAGCACATGCCGCTGGTTTCGCACCTCACCGAGTTGCGCACTCGCCTGCTGCGTTGTGTCGTGGCGGTGTTCATCATTTTTGCCGGGCTGTTCGCCTTCACCCAGCAGATCTACACCTTCGTCTCCACGCCGTTGCGCCAGTACCTGCCGGTGGGCGCGACGATGATCGCCACCGACGTGTCGTCGCCGTTCCTGACGCCACTGAAGCTGACCATGATGGTCTCGCTGTTCCTGGCGATCCCGGTGATCCTGCATCAGATCTGGGGCTTCATCGCACCGGGCCTGTACAAGCATGAAAAACGCATCGCCGTGCCCTTGCTGGTATCGAGCATCATGCTGTTCTACGCCGGCATGGCGTTCGCCTATTACCTGGTGTTCCCGCTGATCTTCAAGTTCTTCGCCGCCGCCACCCCGGCCGGCGTGGAGATGATGACCGACATCAGCAGCTACCTCGATTTCGTCATGACGCTGTTCTTCGCCTTCGGCGTGGCGTTCGAGATTCCGGTAGCCGTGGTGCTGCTGGTATGGATCGGCGTGGTCAACGTCGCCTACCTGAAGAAGATTCGTCCGTACGTGATCATCGGCTGCTTCGTGGTCGGCATGATCCTGACGCCGCCGGACATCTTCTCGCAGACACTGTTGGCCGTACCGATGTGGCTGCTGTTCGAGATCGGCATCCTGTTCGGTAGCCTGATCAGCAAGCGTGGCGAGCATTCGGACGATCAGCCGGCTGACGATCACAACGACCAGCCGCCAGCGACCCAAGCGTGAACCTGCTGCTCCTCGAAGAGGCCGACTTCATTGCGGCCGACCGGGCGATCCTGCGCGATCGGCGGTTGACTCATATGCAGGAAGTCCATCGCTCGGTGGTCGGCGACAGTATGCGCGTCGGGCGTATCGGCGGCTTGATGGGTTCAGCCGAGGTGCTGCGCCTGGACGCCGATGAAGCCGAGTTGCGCGTCACCCTCGACCAGCCGCCACCGGCCAAGCTGCCACTGACCCTGGTGCTGGCCCTGCCGCGACCGAAAATGCTCCGTCGGGTGTTTCAGACCGTGGCCGCCATGGGTGTGCCGCGCATCGTGCTGGTGAACAGCTATCGCGTCGAGAAGAGCTTCTGGCAAACCCCGTTCCTGGAACCCGAGGCGATTCGCGAGCAGTTGATCCTGGGTCTTGAACAGGCCCGCGACAGCGTGCTGCCGGAAATCGTCATCGAGAAGCGCTTCAAGCCCTTTGTCGAAGACCGTCTGCCGGCCATTACCGAAGGCACCTTAGGCCTGGTCGGTCATCCCGGTAACTACCCGCCCTGCCCTCGTGGCCTGAATGAACCCGTGACCCTGGCCATCGGCCCCGAAGGCGGCTGGATTCCCTACGAAATCGATTTGCTGGGCAAGGCCGGCCTGCAACCGGTGCAACTCGGCGAGCGCATCCTGCGGGTCGAAACCGCCGTCACTGCGCTGCTTTCGCGACTGTTTTAACGTCAATCATCCTATCTGTGGTGAGGGGGCTTGCCCCCGTTTGGGCGCGAAGCGGCCACCGCTTTTTTTCAGAAACAACGCATCCATTGATTTCACGACGGCTTCGCCGCCGAACGGGGCGATGCGGCGTTCCGACAAGCCCCCTCGCCACAAAAGCCTCGCCGCCCGAACATTGCGCCACGCCTACAGAACGCCGCCAGCCGGCCGATACAGTTCCCATAAAACCGATTAATGGTCCGAGGGAGTTGCAGCATGTACCGTTGGCTAGCCGAGAAACTGGGAAACGTAAGCGTCAATCGCAAACTGGGTGTCGGCTTCGGTCTGGTGCTGCTTCTAACCTTGTTGATCACCTTCACCGGCTGGACCGGCCTTGGCGGTGTGATCAGCCGTGGCGATACGCTTGGCTTTATTTCCAGCCTCAATGAGCTGACCAAAGACCTGCGACTGGCCCGCCTGGATTACGACATGCGCCGTGGCGAACAAGGCCCTGGCGCTGTCAACGAGCTGATCGGCCAACTCGATACCGGCCTGAAAACCGCCCGCACGCTGATCGAACAGCCTGCCGACGTGGCGATGATCGACCAGCAATTGGCCGCGGTCAGCGAGTACAAACGCGCCTTCGCTGATATGACTCAGGCCACCGCCACCCGCGAAGATGCTCGCAGCAAACTGGGCGCCACCGCCGATAACGCCGTGGCCCGGGTCGCTGAAGTCGAAAAATCCATGCTGCAAGGCGACAGCGTCGCTCAGTTCAACAGCGTGATCGACCTGAGCAAGCTGATCCAGCAAGCGCGTTTCCAGGTCCGCGGTTACACCTACAGCGGCAAACCAGAGGCCGAGCAGCCGGCGCTGGACGCCATCGGCAACGCGCTGAAAAACCTCGAGAGCCTGCCGTCTCAACTGCCGGAACAACACATCGCCAACCTGCAACAGGCGACCGACTCACTCAAAGCTTATCGCGCGGCCGTCAGCCAGTTCCGCGACTCCCAGGTTGCCAGTGCTGCCGCCCTCAAGCGTATGAGCGCGCAAGGCGACATTCTGCTCGACGTCAGCAAAAAGCTCACCGTCTCGCAAACCGTCGTGCGTGACACCGATGCGGCACACGCCAAAAACCTGCTGCTGATGGCCACCGTCCTGGCGTCGGCCTTTGGCTTGTTCGCGGCTTGGGCCATCACTCGCCAGATTGTCATTCCTCTGAGCCAGACCCTCAAAGTGGCCGAGCGTGTCGCCGCGGGCGACCTGACTCATAACCTGACTTCCGAACGCCAGGACGAACTGGGTCAGCTACAACGCGCCATGCAGAACATGACCCTGGGCCTGCGGGAATTGATCGGCGGCATCAGCGATGGCGTGACCCAAATCGCCAGCGCCGCTGAAGAGCTGTCGGCCGTCACCGAGCAGACCAGCGCCGGGGTCAACAGCCAGAAGGTCGAGACCGATCAGGTGGCTACCGCGATGCACGAAATGACTGCCACCGTTCAGGAAGTCGCGCGCAACGCCGAGGAAGCGTCCGAAGCTGCCGTTGCCGCCGACCAGCAGGCCCGCGAGGGTGACAAGGTGGTTGGCGAAGCCATCGCCCAGATCGAGCGCTTGGCTACCGAAGTCGGTAACTCCACCGAAGCCATGGGGCATCTGAAGCGCGAAAGCGACAAGATCGGCAGCGTGCTCGACGTGATCAAGTCCGTGGCCCAGCAAACCAACCTGCTGGCGCTCAACGCCGCCATCGAAGCCGCCCGCGCCGGTGAAGCCGGTCGCGGTTTTGCGGTGGTCGCTGACGAAGTTCGCAGCCTGGCCCAGCGCACCCAGAAGTCCACCGAAGAAATCGAAGAGCTGATCGTCGGCCTGCAAACCGGCACTCAGCAAGTCGCGACCATCATGGACAACAGCCGCAGCCTGACCGACAGCAGCGTCGAACTGACCCGCCGCGCCGGCAGCTCGCTGGAAAGCATCACCCGCACCGTGTCGGCGATCCAGTCGATGAACCAGCAGATCGCCGCCGCCGCCGAGCAACAAAGCGCAGTGGCCGAAGAGATCAACCGTAGCGTGCTGAACGTGCGTGATGTTTCCGAGCAGACCTCGGCCGCCAGTGAAGAGACCGCGGCCTCCAGCGTCGAGCTGGCGCGGTTGGGGACGCATTTGCAGATGCTGGTGGGGCGGTTCAAGGTCTGAGCTGATGCGGGTATCCCGGCTCGCTTGAAACCGGGGTGATGCAATCGCGGGCAAGCCCGCTCCCACAGGATCCGCGCCGAACACAAAGTTGTGCTCAGTCAGATCATCAGCCCAAAAAAAACCCCGCTTTCGCGGGGTTTTTCATTAGGCCAACTGAGGCTGCACGCTCACAGGCTTGAGCGGCAACAGCGGCGCATGGGGATCGGCATCCACCGATGTGCGCCAGGCTTGCAGCCACTCGGCGTGGCCTTCGTTCCAGACCTGCTCATGCAAGCGACCCAGTGCCACCGGATCACTCAGCAGGGCCACGCGCTCGTCGTTGGTCAGCCCGGCAGGCCCGACCTTCATCGCATGGCGAACCCGCTCGATACGCAGCCATTCGATTGGCTCGGCCTGACGGTGACGGGATGTCGCCAGCGCACACGCCAAGGCGTTCTGCTGTGGATCGACCACTGCCCGGACGAAGCCGTCGTTCAGCGCATGCCAACGGTTTTCGTGGGTGTACTGGTCGGTTGCCAGCAACGCCTGTGGCGGATTGTATTCCTCAGGGATCAGGAACAGGCTTTCATCACGGGACTTGAGGCCCAGGCCGACACGGCTGGAGATCACCGATACCGGGATCGACAGCATCAGCGAACCGACAATCGGCACCAGCCACCAGAGAAAGCTCGGGTTCAGCCAGATCACCAACAGCGCCCAGAAGAAGCCCAGCAAGGTTTGCGGACCGTGGCGTTTTACCGCTTCGCTCCATGGCGTGGAGTCATCGTCACGTTGTGGCGAGTTCCAGGTCGCGGCCCAGCCGAGGAACGCGGCGAGTACGAAACGGGTGTGGAAAATCATTCGCACTGGCGCCAGCAGCATGGAGAACAACATCTCCAGCAGCATCGACAGTGTCACCTTGAACTTGCCACCGAACTCTTTCGCGCCCTTGGTCCAGATCAAGATGATGCTCAGCAACTTCGGCAGGAACAGCAGCACGATGGTCGTCGAGAACAACGCAATTGCTTTGTCCGGCTGCCATTGTGGCCACAGTGGATAGAGCTGACGCGGTTCCAGGAAGTATTGCGGCTCCATCAACGTGTTGACCGCCAGCAAGGCCGTCGACAACACCAGGAACAAGAACCACAACGGCGCAGACAGGTAGGACATCACGCCGGTCAGGAACACCGCACGGTGCACCGGGTGCATGCCCTTGACCAGGAACAGCCGGAAGTTCATCAGGTTGCCGTGGCACCAGCGACGGTCACGCTTGAGTTCGTCCAGCAGGTTCGGCGGCAGTTCTTCGTAGCTGCCCGGCAAGTCGTAGGCAATCCATACGCCCCAGCCGGCACGGCGCATCAGCGCAGCTTCGACGAAGTCGTGGGACAGAATCGCACCGGCAAACGCGCCTTTACCGGGCAACGGCGCCAGGGCGCAGTGCTCGATGAACGGCTTCATGCGGATAATCGCGTTGTGGCCCCAGTAGTGGGATTCGCCCAACTGCCAGAAGTGCAGACCGGCAGTGAACAGCGGACCGTACACACGCGTGGCGAACTGCTGCATACGCGCATAAAGGGTGTCCATGCCCGACGCACGCGGCGCGGTCTGGATGATCCCGGCGTCCGGCGTGGCTTCCATCAGGCGCACTAGACTGCTCAGGCATTCGCCGCTCATGACGCTATCGGCGTCGAGCACGACCATGTACTTGTAGTCACCGCCCCAACGACGGCAAAAGTCGTCGAGGTTGCCGCTTTTACGTTTTACGCGGCGGCGACGGCGACGATAGAAGATCTTGCCGAAGCCCTTGGCTTCACGGCAGACATCCAGCCAGGCCTGTTGCTCGGCAACGCAGATGTCGGCGTCGTTACTGTCGCTGAGCACGAAAAAGTCGAAGCGATCCAGGTTACCCGAGGCCGCAACCGATTCGAAGGTCGCCCGCAAACCGGCGAACACCCGAGGCACGTCTTCGTTGCAGATCGGCATCACCAGTGCGGTGCGTGCGTCCTTGGCGATCGGCTCGTTACCGGCGCTGGCACCGGAAATGCGGTACTTGTCACGGCCGGTGATCAACTCGAGGAAGCCCATCAGCGCAGTCCAGAAACCAGCCGACACCCAGCAGAACAGAATCCCGAACATGATCAGAATGCTGGTTTGCAAGGCATATGGCAGCACTTGCGTGGCGGTTTGGCTCAGAGGTTGATGCAGGACTTCTTCAAGATCGACGAACGACCAGCCCTGGTACGGCATGATGCCTTTCATGTACCAGCCGGCGACGATCGTCTGACCGAGCATCAGCACCAGCAGAATGTAGCGTCGGATCGAACCGACGGTGCGCCAGCGAGCTGCCGGCAGCACGTTCTCATCCTTCGGCGGGGCCGGCGGATTGGTGCGACCGGTCAGCCGACGCCAGCCACGCACCAGAATGTTGGTGCGCCACGGCTCGGGCACGACTTTGGTCCGACGGATCGGCGGGGTTGCCTTCAGGCAAACCCGACCGCTGGCGTCGAGCACCAGCATTTCCGCGTCCGCCAGTTCTTCGGCGGAGTTCAGGGTCAGGCGCCGGCCGACAGAGGCTTGAGCAGCCTCGGTGGGCGCGTCGAACGTCGAGGACGACAGACGTTCGTGCAGTTCACTGAAAGACTTGCAGCCCGCGAGTTCCGCGCGCTGCTCGTCGCTCATCGGCAAATGCGCCAGGTACTCGGCAAGCGTTTGTGGCTGTACTTGTGAATTACTCATCGGCGGGCAACTGATAGCTCCAGGTCTCGGTCAGGACTTGTTCAGTCGGTGCCGATTCCGTTGTGGCTGGGGCCGCTTCGGCAGCGACAGGCTGCTTGGCGTCTTTGTTGTCCTTGTCCTTGGTATCCTTGACTTGCTGGGCTTGTGCTTCAGTCTGCTTGGCTTCCTTATCCTTCTTCTCTTGCTGGCGGGCGGCGATCTTGTCGGCCTTGGCAACGGAAGAAGTGGACGCTGGTGCCGCGGTCTTGAGCGCCTCGGCAGGCGAGATGTTCTTGACCAGCGCTGCGCGCATTTCGGTGGCCTTGCCCGGATCCTTGATCTTCATCCGCAAAGTCAGGCGCCAGCCCTTGGTTTCAGGGTTGTAACGGACGCTGTTCTCGACCAGTTCCGCGTTGTCGCCAACGCTCACCTGGCTGCGCACTTCGGCATCTTCCGGCAGGACTTGCAGGGACGGGCCTTCGAAATCCACCAGATAGGCCACGCTGCCGTCCGGCTGACGAATCAGGTTCGACTGCTTGACGTCACCCGTGGAACGCAGGGTCTGTTGAACCCAGGCGCTGTCCGGCGAATGCAGGGAGGCTTCGTCGAGGGTCCAGTGCATGCGGTAGGCAACGTCCAGGGACTGGCCAGGCTCAGGCAGTTTTTCCGGGCTCCAGAAAGCGACGATATTGTCGTTGGTTTCGTCGGCCGTAGGAATCTCTACCAGATCGACGGAGCCTTTGCCCCAATCGCCTTTCGGTTCGATCCAGGCACTTGGGCGCTTGTCGTAGCGGTCATCGAGGTCTTCGTAGTGACTGAAGTCACGGCCACGTTGCAGCAAGCCAAAACCGCGCGGGTTCTCGATCGAGAAGTTGCTCACGGACAGGTGTTTCGGATTGTTCAGTGGGCGCCAGATCCATTCGCCGTTGCCGGCATGGATCGACAGGCCGCTGGAATCGTGCAGTTCGCGACGGTAGTTCAGCACTTTCGACGGCTGGTTGGCGCCGAACAGGAACATGCTGGTCAGCGGCGCAACGCCAAGCTTGGTGACTTTGTCACGCAGGAACATCTTGGCCTTGACGTCGACAACCGTGTCGCTGCCCGGACGCACGGTCAGGCGATAGGCACCTGTGGCACGTGGCGAATCCAGCAGGGCGAAGATCACCAGGTGCTTGTCGCCCGGCTTGGGCTGTTGAATCCAGAACTCGGTGAAGCGCGGGAACTCTTCGCCGGATGGCAGCGCGGTATCAATGGCCATGCCGCGAGCGGACAGCCCGTAGGTCTGCCCCTTGCCGATGACGCGGAAATAACTCGCGCCGAGCATGGTCATGATTTCGTCTTGCTTGTCGGCCTTGTTGATCGGATACAGCACACGGAAACCGGCATAACCCAGTTGTTCGGTGGCTTTAGGATCGAACTTCACGTCCCCGAAGTCGAAACGACTTGGGTCGTATTTGATCTCTTCGACGGTGTTGGCCGTGATTTCGTTGATTTTCACCGGCGTATCGAAATGCATACCCTGGTGATAGAACGACAGTTTGAATGGGGTTTTCTGGTTCGCCCATTCGGCTTTTTCCGTGAGGAACCGAATTTTTTGATAGTCCGCGAATTTCATCTCGCGAAATTCATTCGGCAGGTTACTGCGCGGGGCTTCGTATTTTTGCCCGGCCAGCTCTTTTGCCTTGACCGATACGTCATCCAGATTGAATGCCCAAAGTTGGCCGGCGCTGAACAGGCAGAGCAGTGCAGAGCCTGCTACCAGAGCGCTTCGAAACCGTTTGGCAGACAATTTTGGTGCATTACAGGGACTAACAATCACGAGCAACCCTCGCCGAAAACAGATCAAAAAACCAACGGCCAGTTAAAGTGCCAGCACGGTGTGCGGTGGAAAAAAACCGACCCTGCGAACGACTCTTGCCAAGTTGGCGAGCATTGTTCCGACTCCTATGGGGCAAAATGATTCCCCAACAGGTCTCGGACAAGTCTCTACCTAAGTCAAAACGGACCAACGAACGCTGATCCCCGTAGCGCGCGATTATCTAGTAGGCCGCGTTACAACGCATCAGGGGGAACCAAGTATTTATCGGGAAAAGCCCCCGTTTTCAGTCGAAATGCACTTAAAAAGATGTTTCAAGCGCTTTCACGTCTGTAACAGGAAGGTTACCGGGCCATCATTGACCAGATGCACCTGCATATCCGCGCCGAATCTACCTGATGCCACAGTGCCATGCACCTGTTTCGCTTTGCCCAATAGATAGTCGAACAGCTCCTCGCCCAAAGCAGGAGGAGCCGCAGTCGAAAAACTGGGGCGCAACCCGTTTTTGGTGTCGGCGGCCAGGGTGAACTGCGAGACCAGCAGCAACCCGCCGCCTACGTCCGCCAAGGACAAATTCATCTTGCCCTCGGCGTCACTGAATACTCGATAGTTAAGCAGTTTATGCAGAAGTTTGTCGGCGCTGGTCCGAGTATCGTCGGGCTCGACCGCCACCAGCACCAGCAACCCCTGATCTATCGCGCCAACCACCTCTCCCGCAACCTCGACTCGCGCGCCACGCACGCGTTGCAGCAAGCCCTTCATGCTTCGTCAGGCGACAAGTTGAGCATACGACGGGCCATCAGATCAGCGGCACGTACCAAGGCATCGGTGATGCCCGATTCGGACGCCGCATGGCCGGCGTCGCGAATCACCTGCAATTCGCTGTTCGGCCAGGCCTGATGCAGTTCCCAGGCGTTGTCCAACGGACAGATCACGTCATAACGACCATGGACGATGACGCCTGGCAGGTGGGCGATCTTGGCCATGTCACGAATCAGTTGGTTCGGCTCCAGGAAAGCATTGTTGGTGAAGTAGTGGCACTCGATACGGGCGATGGACAACGCACGCTGAGGCTCGGAGAAGCGGTCGACCACCAGCGGATTCGGTCGCAGGGTGGCGGTGCGGCCTTCCCACATGGACCAGGCTTTGGCCGCGTGCATCTGGGCGATCTGATCGTTGCCGACCAGCCGCTTGTGGAACGCCGAGAGCAAGTCGTGGCGTTCATCCTGCGGGATCGGCGCGATGTAGTCCTGCCAGTAATCGGGAAACAGGCGACTGGCGCCACACTGGTAGAACCACTCGATTTCCTGAGGACGGCAGAGAAAAATCCCGCGCAGAATCAAACCGTGCACGCGCTCCGGATGGGTTTGCGCGTAGGCCAGGGCCAGGGTCGAACCCCAGGAGCCGCCGAACAGCACCCATTTGTCGATGCCCAAGTGCTTGCGAATCCGCTCGAGGTCGGCGACCAGATCCCAAGTGGTGTTGTTTTCCAGGCTGGCGTGGGGCGTGGAGCGACCGCAACCACGCTGGTCAAAGGTGACAATGCGATACAGGTTCGGATCGAAATACCGACGGCTCTGGGCATCACACCCGGCGCCAGGGCCGCCGTGGATGAACACCACCGGTAAACCTTCCGGCGAACCGCTTTCGTCGACATACAGCGTGTGGGTTTTATCGACAGCCAGATCGTGCCGGGCGTGGGGTTTGATCTGCGGGTACAAAGTCTGCATTGCGCGCTCCGTAAGGGGTCGAGGTCATCCCTGGGGGGACTTCTATTATTCTGCCGTCCGGCATCATAAACCCGAATTACTTCAATGAGCATGCCCCTTGGCGCGTCAGAGTTTGTCAGCCCGTTTTCTCAGCCAAATAGCCGAGCAGGGTTTCATAGAGTCGGTCGACCTCGGCGACCTGCCCCCGCGCCCGCAAACAGCCATGAACCAGCCCCTCCCCGTAATAAAGCGTTGCGCTTACGCCTGCGGCGTTGAGTCGCTCAGCGTAAAGCACGCCGTCATCGCGCAGCGGGTCGAACTGCGCCACGGCGATCAATGCCGGTGGCAGACCGCTGAAATCGTCGGCGAGCAAGGGCATCGCATAGGCACCCGGTTGTCGGGGTCCGCCTAAATACAACGCGTGATAACAATCCAGATCGCTGCTGCTGAGCAATGGCGCATCGGCGCATTCGTTGCGCGACGGCAATCGGTGGTCGCCGCCCAGTCCCGGATAGATCAGAACTTGTGCGCATGGCATTGGCTCACCGGCATCGCGCAACGCGAGGCACAACGCAGCGGCGAGATTGCCGCCAGCGCTGTCGCCCGCCACCAGGGTGCGCACAGGGTCGAGCTGAAACGGTCCCGCGTGCAGCGCGCGCCAGATACTCAGGCAGTCATCGAACGCCGCCGGAAACGGATGCTCCGGTGCCAGCCGATAATCGACGGCGATCACCAGCACACCGAGCACCGACGCCAGTTCGGCGCAGATGAAGGCGTGGGAATCCAGATCCCCCACCACCCAACCGCCGCCGTGCAGGTACATGATGCACGGCCAACCGTTGGTCGGCGGCGTGATCGGCGGTTGCCAGGAGCGTACGGCCACGCCTGCCAACTCGAAATCGACCACCTCAAGCATAGCGGGAGACGGCGGGGTAAATGCCCGGCACATCTCGCTGTAGGCCTGACGCAGGCCGGTGAGGCTGCTGTCGGTGCTGTTGAAGCTGAGGGTTTTCTCGACGAAAGCCGCCATGTGTTCAGAGAGTGGATAAGGAGCCATGAGCCTGCAGCCAGCCAAATAGAGGAAGTCAAAAAATTTGAACGACGCAAATCCTGTGGGAGCGTGGCTTGCCCGCGAAGAATGCACCGCGGTTTTTCAGGTATTACGCGTCATCGTTCTTCGCGGGCAAGCCACGCTCCCACAGGTTCTGCGCCCCCCTCGCCACAGTGATCTCTTTCGACCACTCAGTTTTTCAAACTGGCCTGAACGGTTGCCACACCCTCCTTGCCATCAAAACTGCTGACACCTGCCAGCCAACGCTGAAGATCTTCGGGATGATCACGCAGCCATTGTCTGGCGACATCCTGCGGCGTCTTGCGCTCCATGATCGGCACCATCAACTGACTTTCCTGGGCGGCGGTGAAAGTCAGGTTTTCCAGCAAGCGATTCACGTTCGGACAGCGTTCGGCATAGTCCGGCGCGGTCACGGTGGAAACGGTCGCCGCGCCTTCGTTCGGACCATAGACGTCTTCGCTGCCGGTCAGGTAGGCGATGTTCATGTTGATGTTCATTGGATGCGGGGTCCAGCCGACGAACACCACGAACTCCTTGCGATTGACCGCCCGCTGAACGGCGGCAAGCATGCCGGCCTCACCGGACTCGATCAGTTTGAAGTCCTTCAAGCCAAAGTGATTGGTCTCGATCATGGTTTTGATGGTGGTGTTGGCGCCGCTGCCCGGCTCGATGCCGTAGATCTTGCCGCCGAGCCGGTCCTTGAATCTTGCGATGTCGGCGAAGGTTTTCAGGCCGGCGGCAGCCACGTAGTCAGGCACGGCGAGCGTCGCCTGGGCGTCGGCCAGGCTCGGTTTGTCCATGACCTTCACCTGGTTGGCTGCCACGAACGGCGCGATGTTTTTGTCCATCGCCGGTTTCCAGTAACCGAGGAAGATATCGAGGCGTTTGTCGCGGATGCCGGCGAAGATGATTTGCTGCACAGCGCTGGTTTGTTTGCTTTCGTAGCCGAGGCCGTTGAGCAACACGTCAGCCATGCCGCTGGTGGCGATGACGTCGGTCCAGTTGACCACGCCCATGCGTACGGTCTTGCAGGAAGCGGGGTCGTTGGCGAAAACGCTGGTGCTCAGAAGAGCAGTGCCGCAGAGGGTTGAGAGACAGCGGGTGAACAGTCTTTTCATCGGGAGAGTCTCGTGCGGCAGATTATTGTCAGGGCCGGTGTCTTCGTGCACCGTGCCCAGAACATTACGCAGCGTCGAGAGGGTAAAAGTGAACTGTGGCGACCGTGTTTTGCACGGTGGCGACAGTTCCAGTGTCGATCGTTCCCACGCTCCGCGTGGGAATGCCTCAAGGGACGCTCTGCGTCCAGTGACGCGGAGCGTCACGGGCTGCATTCCCACGCGGAGCGTGGGAACGATCAGTCAGCGATCAGTCAGCCGTAGTGCTTTGCGCCCCACGCCAACAGCCCTTGCAGCAATTCCCTGAGCACCACTTGCGTCGGTGCCGCCAAGTCTGGGCGATAGCGGAACGGTTCAAACTCTTCCATATACGTGCACTGACCCAACTCCAGTTGCACGGCATGGATGTTCTCGACCGGGTTGCCGTAATGCCGGGTGATGTGCCCACCCTTGAAGCGACCGTTCAGCACATGGCTGTAATCGAGGTGCTTCGCGCAGATCGCTTCCAGTTGAGTAGCCAACTGTGGATCGCAACTGGCGCCGTTGAAGGTGCCGAGGTTGAAGTCCGGTAGCTTGCCGTCGAACAGGTGCGGGATGATCGAGCGGATCGAGTGCGCATCGAATAGCAGTGCGTAGCCGAATTCGGCATTCAGCCGTGCCAGTTCCTCCTGCAAGGTGCGGTGGTACGGTGTCCAGATTTGCTCCAGATAAGTCGCTCGTTCCGCCGCTGACGGCTCCATGCCCTCACGGAACAATGGAATACCGTCGAACAACGTCGCCGGGTATAGACCAGTGGTGGCGCCGACATACAAAGGCTTGTCGTCGGAAGGCCGGTTCAGGTCGATGACAAACCGCGAGTACTCGGCCGTCAGGGTGCTGGCACCCAGCTCGGCGGCAAATTCGTAAAGCCTTGGGATGTGCCAATCGGTGTCCGGCAGGCTTTTCGCGTCGGGAATCAATCCCGCTTCGACCGCCGGGGTCAGGCGCAGACCGGCGTGGGGCATGCTGATCAGCAGCGGCACGCGGCCTTGTTTGAAGTTCAGAACCTTATCCACAACTGCTCTCCTAAACGCTCGTTTCGACGCCGTGACGCACGACGCGTTTTTCCAGGTCGCCGCCCAGCCAGTACGACAGGTCGGCCGGTCGATCAATCTGCCAGGCGACGAAGTCTGCGACTTTGCCGGCTTCCAGCGAACCGTGAGTCTCGGCCATGCCCAGCGCGGTGGCGGCATGAATCGTTGCGCCAGCCAGGGCCTCTTCCGGGGTCATGCGGAAGCAGGTGCAGGCCATGTTCAACATCAAGCGCAACGACAACGCCGGCGAAGTGCCGGGATTGAGGTCGCTGGCGATGGCGATTTTTACGCCGTGTTTGCGCAGGGCTTCCATCGGCGGCAATTGGGTTTCCCGCAGGAAGTAGAACGCGCCGGGCAGCAATACCGCGACAGTGCCCGATTTGGCCATGGCAATGGCGTCGTCTTCGGTCATGAATTCCAGGTGATCGGCAGACAGGGCGTGGTAACGCGCCGCCAGGCTCGAACCGTGCAGCGACGACAATTGCTCGGCATGCAGCTTCACCGGCAAGCCGAGGTTCTGCGCGGCGACGAAAACCCGTTCGACCTGTTCCGGCGAAAACGCCAGGTATTCGCAGAAAGCGTCCACCGCATCCACCAACCCTTCGGCCGCCAGCGCCGGAAGCATTTCGCTGCAGATGTGATCGATGTAAGCGTCGGCGCGGTCCGCGTATTCCGGCGGCAGAGCGTGGGCGGCCAGGCAGGTGCTGCGCACGCTGACCGGCAGCTCGGCGCCAAGACGACGGATGACCCGCAGGATCTTGCGTTCGCTGGCCAGGTCCAGGCCGTAGCCGGACTTCATCTCGACCGTGGTCACGCCGTCGCGCATCAGGCTCTTCAGACGCTTGGCAGCGCTGGCGAACAGCTCGTCTTCGGAGGCTAAGCGAGTGGCGCGCACGGTGCTGGCGATGCCACCGCCGGCCGCGGCGATTTCCGCGTAGCTGACGCCTTGCAGACGTTGCTCGAATTCACCGCTGCGGTTACCGCCGAACACCGTGTGGGTATGGCAGTCGATCAGGCCCGGAGTCACCCAGGCCCCTTTAAGATCATTGACTGCCGGGTACTCGCCTGACGGCAGTTCGCCGCGCGGACCAATCCACTCAATGTGCGCACCTGACGTCACAATGGCCGCATCCTCGATGATCGAGTAGACGCCTTGCGCCATCGTTGCGACGTGGCAGTGTTGCCAGAGAGTTTTCATCCGTGGCCTCCGTTAGGTTATCGATGAGAAAAAGAAGGTTCCCGCTCCACCGGCACTGCCTTCCCTGCCGCCGGTTTCACCCACGTCAGGTAGGCCAGCACCAGCAATACAATCCAGACCACGCCGACGATCAGCGCCGCCTGGGTGTTCGGGAAATAGCCCAGCACGCCAAAAATGAACAGCATGAAGGCAATCGCCGCCATCGGCGCATAGGGCCAGAACGGCACGGGGAATTTCAGTTGTGCGACCTGTTCGGCGCTCATGGAACGACGCATGGCCACCTGGGTGCACAGAATCATCAGCCAGACCCACACCGTGGCAAAGGTCGCGACAGAGGCGATCAACAGAAACACGTTTTCCGGAATCAGGTAGTTCAGCAGCACGCCCAGCAACAGCGCGGCGCTCATCACCACCACGGTCATCCATGGCACGCCATTGCCCGACAAGCGGGCAAAGCCCTTGGGTGCGTGCCCTTGCTGGGCCAAACCGTACATCATGCGACCGGCGCCAAAGATGTCACTGTTGATGGCCGAGACTGCCGCCGAAATCACCACGATATTGAGGATGGTCGCGGCCGAGCTGATGCCCAGGTTGTCGAAGATCTGCACAAACGGACTGCCCTGGCTGCCGATCTGCTGCCATGGAAAGATCGACATCAGTACGAACATCGTCAGCACGTAGAACAGCAGGATACGCAACGGTACGGCATTGATCGCCCTGGGCAGCACGCGCTGTGGGTCTTTGGCTTCACCAGCGGTCACGCCAATGATTTCAATGCCGCCGAACGCAAACATCACCACGGCAAATGAAGCGATCAGACCACCCGCGCCGTTGGGCATGAAGCCGCCATGGCTCCAGAGGTTGCTGATGTCGGTCGCCTGGGCGCCGGGCGCGGTGCTGATACCGAAGAGCATGATGCCGAAGCCACCGAGGATCATCGCGACGATGGCCGCGACCTTGAGCAGCGACAGCCAGAACTCCATTTCACCGAAGACTTTGACGTTGCACAGGTTCAAGCCGCCGACCACCGAAACGATGCCCAGTACCCAGATCCAGCGGTCGACTTCCGGAAACCAGAAGCCCATGTAAATACCGAACGCGGTGACGTCTGCCATGCCGACGATGACCATTTCGAACGCGTAGGTCCAACCGAGAATGAAGCCCGCCATCGGCCCCAGGTAGGTGCTCGCGTACTGGCCGAAAGAGCCGGCCACCGGGTTGTGCACCGCCATCTCGCCGAGGGCGCGCATGACCATGAACACCGCCGCGCCACCGATCAGGTAAGCGAGCAATACCGCAGGACCGGCCATTTGAATGGCCGAGGCAGAACCGTAGAACAGCCCGGTGCCGATAGCCGACCCCAGCGCCATGAAGCGAATATGTCGGGCCGAGAGCCCGCGTTTCAAACCTGTTGTTGGCTGTTGCATTTCTCGTCCTTAATTATTTTTATTGGCGACTGATCGTTCCCACGCGCAGCAAAGGAATGCAGCCCGTGACGCTCCACGTCACTGGACGCAGAGCGTCCCTAGAGGCATTCCCACGCAGAGCGTGGGAACGATCATCAGAGAAGGAGCCATTACAGGCTAGGCAGCAACTTCACCGACACCAATTCATTCAGGCAACGCGTGGCCAACAACTCACTCGCCGCGTTGATGTCCGGCGCAAAGAAGCGATCCTTCTCATAGAACGGCACTTCAGCGCGCAAAATCGCCCGGGCCTTTTCCAGTTTGGCCGAGGTTTTCAGACCTTCACGCAGGTCGAGGCCTTGAGCCGCCGCCAGCCATTCCACTGCCAGAACCCCACGCGTGTTTTCCGCCATTTCCCACAGACGCTTACCTGCCGCCGGGGCCATGGACACGTGGTCTTCCTGGTTGGCCGACGTCGGCAGGCTGTCCACCGAGTGCGGATGAGACAGCGCCTTGTTCTCGCTGGCCAATGCTGCCGCGGTCACCTGGGCGATCATGAAGCCGGAGTTCACGCCGCCATTGGCCACCAGGAATGGCGGCAGTTGCGACATGTGCTTGTCCATCATCAGCGAGATGCGGCGCTCGCTCAGGGAGCCGATTTCAGCGATGGCCAACGCCATGTTGTCGGCGGCCATGGCGACCGGTTCGGCGTGGAAGTTACCGCCGGAGATCACGTCGCCTTCAGCGGCGAACACCAGCGGGTTGTCCGAAACGGCGTTGGCTTCGATGGCGAGCACTTCGGCGGCCTGACGGAACTGGGTCAGGCAGGCGCCCATGACTTGCGGCTGGCAGCGCAGGGAGTACGGGTCTTGGACCTTTTCGCAGTTCTGATGCGAGTCGGACACTTCGCTGCGCTCACCCAGCAGATCGCGGTAAGCGGCAGCGGCGTCGATCTGGCCTTTCTGGCCGCGAGCCGCATGAATGCGTGCATCAAACGGCGAGCGCGAGCCCAGTACCGCTTCAACAGTCATGCCACCAATGGCCAGGGCGCCAGCAAACAGGTCTTCGCCTTCGAACAAACCGCGCAATGCATAAGCGGTAGAAACCTGAGTGCCGTTGAGCAGCGCCAGACCTTCTTTGGCAGCCAGGGTCAACGGGGTCAGACCGGCGACTTTCAGCGCTTCGGTTGCTTCCATCCACTCGCCTTTGTAGCGAGCTTTACCTTCGCCCAGCAGCACCAGCGACATGTGGGCCAATGGCGCCAAGTCGCCGGAGGCACCGACCGAACCTTTCAATGGAATGTGCGGGTAAACCTCGGCGTTGATCAGGGCGATCAGTGCATCGATCACCACGCGACGGATACCCGAGAAGCCACGGCTCAGGCTGTTGACCTTGAGCACCATGACCAAGCGAACCAGCGCGTCGCTGATCGGCTCGCCGACACCGGCGGCGTGGGACAACACCAGCGAGCGCTGCAGGTTTTCCAGGTCTTCGCTGGCGATACGGGTCGAAGCCAGCAGGCCGAAACCGGTGTTGATGCCATAAGCAGTGCGGTTCTCGGCGAGGATCTGTTCCACGCAGGCAACGCTGGCTTCGATCTGGCTCGAGGCACTGTTATCTAGGGTGATTTTGACCGGTTGCTGATAAACATCACGCAGTTGGGCAAGGCTCAGTTGGCCGGGAATCAAGTTTAGCGCAGTCATTTCGTGCTCCTTTTGAGAGTTTGTCATTAACTCACCAGACGCTCCGGAGATGTCCGTTGTCCGTCGCGTCTCGCCTTCTGGGGAGCCGCGCCTTGGCACGCTGGTGTGGTGGAAATCAGTTCAGGTTCGGTAACACTTTGTGCAACAAAATCGGATCTTTCAAAACACTGGCAGCGGCAGCAATGTCCGGTGCCAGCCAGCGATCCTGGTCGTAGGCCGGAACCCGCTCACGCAGCAGACGCCACGCGGCATCGGTGCCAGCGCCAAAGCGTTGCTCTTTGAGGAATTCAAACGCCTGGGATGCCAGCAAATATTCAATCGCGAGAATCTGCCTACAGTTTTCCAACGCACGATGCAGCTTCAGCGCCGCATTGGTGCCCATGCTCAAGTGGTCTTCCTGCAAGCCCGAAGTGACGTAATTATCGAGCACCGCCGGTTGCGCCAACTGGCGGTTTTCCGCACACAGGGAAGCGGCAACGTATTGCACGATCATCATCCCGGAGTTCACTCCCGGATTGGCCACCAGAAACGCCGGCAAACCGCTGACATGCGGGTTGATCAAGCGGTCCAGTCGACGCTCGGCGATGGAGCCGATTTCGGCCATGGCGATCGCCAGCAAATCCGCCGCCAATGCCACTGACTGGCCGTGCGGGTTGGCCTGGGACACCACCCGGAAGTCGTCCGGCGTGCCCAGCAGCATCGGGTTGTCGGTGACCGAGTTGAGTTCGGTTTCGATCTGCTTTTTCGCGTGCTCAAGTTGATCGCGAGCGGCGCCGTGGACTTGCGGGATCGAACGGATGCTCAATGCATCCTGAGTACGAATGCCTTTGCTGCTGGCAATCACTTCACTGCCGTCGAGCAACGCCCGCAGATTGATGCCGACTTGCTGCATGCCCGGGTGAGGCTTGAGCGCGATGATCTCGGCATCGAACGCGGCGATCTGGCCGCGCTGAGCTTCGAAGCTCATGGCACCGATCACATCGGCCCACTGCACCAGACGCGTCGCATCGGCAATTGCCAGACAGCTGAGACCGGTCATGCACGGCGTACCGTTGACCAGGCACAAGCCATCTTTGGCGCCGAGCTGAACCGGTTGCAGGCCTTCCTCGGCCAAGGCTTGCTGCGCCGAGACAATCTGCCCGCGATAGCTGACATTGCCGACACCCAGCAGCGTGATTCCGATGTGGGCCATGTGGGTCAGGTAGCCCACCGAACCCTGGGACGGCACTTGCGGGGTGATGCCGCGATTGAGCAGTGCCAACAGGGCTTCGACCACCCGGCGATGAATGCCGGATTTGCCATGGCTGTAATTCCGGATTGCCGCACACATGATCGCGCGGGTCTGTTCGTCGGCCAGTGGTGCGCCAACGCCACAGGCGTGACTGAGCAAGGTGTTGCGCGACAACTGGCTGAGTTGTTCGCCTTTGAGCGAGACGTTGCACAAGGCGCCCAGGCCGGTGTTGACGCCGTAGGCACGCTCGCCGCTGGCGACGATGCGCTGGACGATCGCCTGGGCGTTCTCGATCCGGGCCCAGATCTGGGGCGACAGCTCGAGTTGCGCACCGTGACGGGCTACGGCAACCACATCCTGCCAGCGCAATGGAGCGTCGGCGATAACGATTTTTTCAGCCTGGGACATCTTCAACCTCGTGCGTACAACCTGAATATTGATGCAGCTTTACCGGCGCCATCGCGGGCAAGCCCGCTCCCACAGTGTTCTGTTGTGTGAAGAAAATTTGTGCAACACAACCAATCCCTGTGGGAGCGGGCTTGCCCGCGATGAGGCCCGCCCGATCACC
Organism: Pseudomonas sp. JV414; assembly: GCF_032424305.1. Lineage (NCBI taxonomy): Bacteria > Pseudomonadati > Pseudomonadota > Gammaproteobacteria > Pseudomonadales > Pseudomonadaceae > Pseudomonas > Pseudomonas sp. JV414. The sequence continues at coordinate 378,279 of NZ_VYKC01000009.1, forward strand.
GCAAATTTCTCAAACCACCGCAGCCCGCCGCTGTACAAACCGGTCCACATACTCATCCGCCGGCGAATGCAGGATCTCTCGTGGCGTGCCGACCTGAATCAGCCGGCCATCCTTGAGGATCGCAATGCGGTTGCCGATGCGCACGGCCTCGTCGAGGTCGTGGGTGATGAAGACGATGGTCTTGTGCAGGGTCTTTTGCAGTTCCAGCAACTGGTCCTGCATTTCAGCGCGAATCAGCGGGTCGAGGGCGCTGAAGGCTTCGTCCATCAAGATGATGTCGGTGTCAGCCGCCAAGGCGCGAGCCAGGCCCACACGCTGGCGCATACCGCCGGAAAGCTGATGCGGGTATTTGTTTTCGTAGCCCTTCAGGCCCACGGTGTTGATCCAGTGCAGCGCGCGCTCGGCGCACATTTGCTTGCTCTCGCCACGCACTTTCAGGCCGTAGGCGACGTTATCCAGCACGGTCTTGTGCGGCAGTAGGCCAAAGCTCTGGAACACCATGCTGATTTTGTGCCGGCGAAATTCGCGCAGGGCTTCCATGTCGTATTGCAGGATGTCCACGCCATCCACCAGGATCGCGCCGCTGGTGGGGTCGATCAGGCGATTGAAGTGGCGCACCAGGGTCGACTTGCCGGAACCCGACAGGCCCATGATCACGAAGATCTCGCCGGTGCCGATGCTCAGCGACAGGTCGTTCACACCGACCACGCAGCCGGTTTCGGCCAATACCTGGTCTTTGGTCTTGCCCTGGCCAATCATGCCCAGCGCATCCTTGGAACGGCTGCCGAAAATCTTGAAGACGTTTTTGACTTCGATCTTGCTAATGGCTTCGCTGCTCATTTGCTCACCTCATGCCGTGGCCGACCATACGCCTGAGTAATGCGGTCGATGACCACTGCCAGAATCACGATCGCCAGACCGGCCTCAAGCCCACGTCCGACGTTGAGGGTCTGAATCCCCACCAACACATCTTCACCCAAGCCACGGGCACCGATCATCGAGGCGATCACCACCATCGACAGGGCCATCATGGTGGTCTGGTTGATCCCGGCCATGATGCTCGGCAGGGCCAGCGGCAGTTGCACGCCAAACAGTTGTTGCCAGCGATTGGCACCGAAAGCGTTGATCGCTTCCATCACTTCACCGTCGACCTGGCGAATACCCAGATCGGTCAGGCGGATCAGCGGCGGCGCGGCGTAGATCACCGTGGCGAAAATCGCCGGGACCTTGCCCAGGCCGAACAGCATCAGCACCGGGATCAGGTACACGAAACTCGGCATGGTCTGCATGATGTCCAGCAGCGGCATCAGCACCGAACGCAGGCGATTGCTGCGTGCCGAAAGGATGCCCAGTGGAATGCCGATCAGCACCGAGATGACCGTCGCCACCATCATCAATGCCAGGGTCTGCATCAGCTTGTCCCAGAGGCCGACCGCACCCACGAGGAACAGCAGACCGACGATGACTGACGTGGTCACGACTTTGCGGGTCGCGTGCCAGGCAACGCCCGCCACGATCGCCAGCATCAGCCACCAGGGCGCCGCACGCAGCAGCCCTTCAAGATTGACGATGGCCCACAACAGGGTGTCGGAGATGCTGCGGAACACATCGCCGTAGTTGGTGACCAGCGAATCGACCCAACTGTTGACCCAGTCGGCGATGGAAAAGGTAAAGCTTTCGGGAAACATAAAAAGACTCTCAATCAAGGGGTTGCGATCAAGCATCCGACTGCCGTTGCCAACAGTCGGAGACACTCGACCTACAAGGCCGCGTCGATCTTTTTGGCTGCGTCTTCGCTCACCCATGCGTGCCAGACTTCAGGATGTTCCTTCAAGAAGATCTTGGCCAGTTTTGGCGATTCGATCCGCTCTTTGGCCATGCGCCCGAGGTTCTGATTCAGCAGGTCGATCGGCAGGTTGACCTTTTCCAGCACGGCCACCAGTTCCGGGGCTTGCTCGTGGAAAGTCTTGGACAGGCCGACCTTGATGGTCACGCTCTTGTCCACGCCAGGCTTCTCTTCGAGTTTGACCAGGTCAACCTGGCCCATCAGCGGGGTTGGCGACCAGTAGTAGAACAGGATCGGCTCGCCACGTTTGTAGCTCGACAGCACCGCGGCATCCAGCGCCGGGCCGGTGCCCGGACGGAAGTTGGTGTAGGTGCTTTCCAGGCCGTAGCTTTTCAGCATTTCGCTGTTATCCAGCTCACAGGTCCAGCCCGCCGGGCAGTTGTAAAAACGGCCCTTGGATGGCTCTTCCTGATCCTTGAACACGGCAGCGTATTTACCCAGATCGGCAATCGCTTTCAGGTCCGGAGCTTTAGGCTCCAGCTTGCGCTTGGGGTCGCCTTCGATCACGTAACGCGGGACGTACCAGCCTTCGATGGCGCCAACCACCGGAGCGCCGACACCGACAACCTTGCCGGCCTTCTCGGCCTTGTTCCAGACCTCGCTGCGACCGACCCATTCTTCGGCAAACACTTGAATGTCGTTGCTGCTCAGGGCGTTTTCCATAGTGATGGAGTTGCCTGGCAGGCTGTCGGTCTTGCAGTCGTAGCCTTTCTCCAAGACGATTTGCATCACGTCGGTCAGCAGCATGCCGCTTTCCCAATTCAGGCCGGCGAATTTCACCGGTTTGCCCGATTCGCACCAGCCAGCCGCCTGAGTGGCGCCAGCACTGGCCAACAGGCCCATGGAAAGCAATGTGGTCAGCAGGGTCTTGTTCGATTTCATTGTTTGACGCTCCTAATCATGAGTTGGCTTACGGCAGTCAAGAGGCATCCAGCCCTGTCCACGTCCAATCAGGCCTGCGCCGCAGCGCGACCGGCCCCGCTTGTTATAGGTGCTGCATTGCTGTCCTGCTCGACTGGCAGAATCAGGTGATCGGGTACTGCGCTGTGCCATTTTTTTGCGCACACGTAATACAGGCCTGCGGGAAGCACCAGACCGATGATCCAGGAAATATCCACACCACCCAGAGCGTGCACCAGCGGACCGGTGTAGAACTTGGTAGAGATGAACGGCAGTTGCACCAGCACACCGAAGACATAGACGCTGATACCGAGGGGGTTCCAACGGCCGTAGCGACCGTTCGGATCGGCCAGCGCCGGCACGTCATAGCGCTCGCGAGTGATGCAGTAGTAGTCCACCAGGTTGATCGCGCTCCATGGCGTGAAAAAAGCCAGCAAAAACAGGATGAAGGACTTGAACGCACCGAGGAACGAGTGCTGACCGAGCAACGCGATCAGGGTCGCAGTGCCGACGATGACCAGCACGAAGACCAGACGCTGCAAACGCGTTACTTTCAGGTCACCACGGAAACCGCTGATGACCGTCGCAATGCACATGAAGCTGCCGTAGGAGTTCAGTGTTGAGATGGTGACCTTGCCGAACGCGATGCTGAAGTACAGCAGCGCAGCGGTGGCACCGCTGCCGCTCAAACCAACGATGTAGGCTACTTCGTGGCCGGCGAATTGCCCGTTGGCCATGGCGGCGGCAAACACGCCGAGGATCATCGCCACCTGTGCGCCGATAACCGAACCGGCGCCGGCGGCGAAAAAGGTTTTCACCGAGGACGTACTGCTTGGCAGGTAACGGGAGTAGTCAGCCACGTAGGGGCCGAAGGCGATCTGCCAGGACGCTGCGAGCGAAACCGCGAGCAGGAAGCTGCTCCAGCTGAAGTGGCGGATTTGCAGGAGTGCGCCAACGTCAGTCTGGCTCATCAGGCGACTGAACAGGTAAACGAAGGCAATCACGCCAATGACGCTGGCGACACGGCCGATGAAATGAATTACCCGATAACCGAGCACCGTGACCAGCACGATGACACTGGCGAAGATGAGGATACCGACGCTGTCGCTGACGCCAAACAACTGGCCCAGCGCCTGGCCGGAAAGCACGGTGCCCGTTGCGGTGAAGCCCAAGTACATCAGGCACACCAGCACAATCGGGATGGCCGCGCCATACACGCCGAACTGTACCCGGCTGGAGATCATCTGCGGCAGGCCAAGCTTGGGCCCTTGCGCCGCATGCAGCGCCATTACGCCACCGCCGAGCAGTTGACCGATCAACAGACCGATCAACGACCAGAACACGTCACCGCCCAACACCACGGCCAGGGCCCCGGTGACAATCGCGGTGATTTGCAGGTTGGCCCCCATCCACAGGGTGAACTGGCTCAACAGACGACCGTGTCTCTCCGCTTCCGGGATGTAGTCGATCGAACGTTTCTCGATCAACGGTTTACTGCCTGCACGATCGCTGTTAACAGCCATGATTCAACCTCTGTGGATTGTTATTCGGTGTTGGTGTGATCCCCTGTAGGAGCGAGGCTTGCCCGCGAACCGCGGTGTGTCAGAAAAGACGCCTTCGCGGGCAAGCCTCGCTCCTACAGGGGCAAGCATTACTTGCCGGTAATCATCGGCAGGTTCAGGCCCTGCTCCTTGGCGCAGTCGATTGCGATCTGGTAGCCCGCATCGGCGTGACGCATGACACCGGTCGCCGGGTCGTTGTGCAGGACGCGAGCGATACGCTCGGCCGCTTCGTCAGTACCGTCGCAGACAATCACCATGCCCGAGTGCTGGGAGAAGCCCATGCCGACGCCGCCGCCGTGGTGCAGGGAAACCCAGGTCGCGCCGCTCGCGGTATTGAGCAGAGCGTTGAGCAGTGGCCAGTCGGACACGGCATCGGAACCATCCTGCATCGATTCGGTTTCGCGGTTCGGGCTGGCTACCGAACCGGAGTCCAGGTGGTCGCGACCGATCACGATTGGCGCGGACAATTCACCGCTGCGAACCATTTCGTTGAACGCCAGACCGAGCTTGGCGCGCAGGCCCAGGCCAACCCAGCAGATACGTGCCGGCAGCCCCTGGAAGCTGATGCGCTCACGGGCCATGTCCAGCCAGTTGTGCAGGTGGGCGTCGTCCGGAATCAGTTCTTTTACTTTGGCGTCAGTCTTGTAGATGTCCTGCGGATCGCCCGACAGCGCAGCCCAACGGAACGGGCCGATGCCACGGCAGAACAGCGGACGGATGTAAGCCGGTACGAAGCCTGGGAAGTCGAACGCGTTCTCGACGCCTTCTTCTTGGGCCATCTGACGGATGTTGTTGCCATAGTCGAAGGTCGGAATGCCCATTTTCTGGAATTCGAGCATCGCTTTAACGTGCACGGCCATCGATTGCTTGGCGGCTTTGACGACAGCGGCTGGCTCGGTCTTGGCGCGAGCGCGGTACTCTTCCCAGGTCCAGCCGGCTGGCAGGTAACCGTTGAGTGGGTCGTGGGCGCTGGTCTGGTCGGTGACCATGTCCGGGCGCACGCCGCGCTTGACCAGTTCCGGCAGGATTTCGGCCGCGTTGCCAAGGAGGGCGATGGAAATCGCTTTGCCTTCCTTGGTGTATTTGGCGATACGCGCCAGAGCGTCGTCGAGGTCAGTAGCTTGCTCATCGACATAACGGCTGTTCAGGCGGAAATCGATGCTGACCTGCTGGCATTCGATGTTCAGCGAGCAAGCGCCGGCCAGGGTTGCGGCCAGTGGTTGAGCGCCGCCCATGCCACCGAGGCCTGCGGTCAGGACCCAACGACCTTTCAGGTCATCGTTATAGTGTTGGCGACCGGCTTCGACGAAGGTTTCGTAGGTGCCCTGGACGATGCCCTGGCTGCCGATGTAGATCCAGCTACCAGCGGTCATCTGGCCATACATGGCCAAGCCTTTGGCGTCGAGTTCGTTGAAGTGTTCCCAGCTCGCCCAGTGTGGCACCAGGTTGGAGTTGGCGATCAGTACGCGCGGGGCGTTGCTATGGGTCTTGAACACGCCGACCGGCTTGCCGGATTGCACCAGCAGGGTCTCGTCGTCGTTCAGGTTGGTCAGACTTTCGACGATCTTGTCGTAGCATTCCCAGTTACGTGCCGCACGACCGATACCACCGTAAACCACCAGTTCTTTAGGGTTCTCGGCGACTTCCGGGTCGAGGTTGTTCATCAGCATGCGCAGCGGCGCTTCAGTCAGCCAGCTTTTGGCGGTCAGCTTGTTACCGCGGGCAGCGCGGATTTCGACATTGCGGTATTTAGTAGGTTTCTGGGTATTGTCAGTCACGAAAAAGACTCCTCAGCGATCAATTCAAACCAGCCCTGGCAGTGGGCGAGCCAGCCTGTGCGCGTCACAGCGCCCCAAGCGAATCAGTGGACGCTGCGAGGAGTCTCGAATCGACTCATACGCATACGTCTTTACTTGTACATACAAGCATATGCAATCAAGCGGCCAACTTACTGGATGAGTGTTCAAGAAAAGTTTTGAAAGGTCTGGAAAGGCTGTAGATCAAGGGTTTTAACGGAGATGAAATTTTTCGGGGGGATTTGGTGTGAGGAAGATGGCTGTTACTTGAGCGTGGTTTTGCGTCACGCTGGGGCGTTCGGTAACAAGTTGGTGCGCGATGGGGAACGCTTAAAAGCAAAAGATCGCAGCCTTCGGCAGCTCCTACAGATTCAATGTCCATCCACAATATTGCGGCGAACATGATCAATGTAGGAGCTGCCGAAGGCTGCGATCTTTTGAGGATTTTGGATCAGCGTGCGATCAGCTCGATCACACAGCACTGCCCCTTGATGGAGATATCCAGCAGGCCAACGTTACCGTCCAGCTGCAGACAATCATGGCGTCCTAGCTGAGAGGCGTTGTTACCCACCGTCACTTCAAGCTGTTCAGCGACGCTGAACACCAACACGGTGCCAGCCGAACTGAAAAACCGCGGCTCGCCCTCCAGCCACTGCAACCGCGCGCTGTAACGGTCCGGTGCATAAATCAGGTTGAAATCACGAATCGGCCCACCGAGCAATGTGCAGGACACATGACTCTCGCCATTGAAAGCAAACGGGTCCAGCGGTAACAACGACCGCGTGTCCTGACCGTCGACCCGCAAGGTCATGCCCTCGCCTTGCAGCACGGTGATCACTCGCTCATAGCCGGCAAAGGTGGAAAACCCGCCCGACTCGCCGATGTCGGCAATCGACAGGCGCCAGCCAAAACCATCAAGGCCCACACCGGTATCACGGGTGATTTCTTCGGTGCTGCCGCCGCCGTTTTTCCACGGCATGCGCGGGTAACCGGCCGCGCGTAAAACCTTCAACTGACTCATTTATGTCTCTTTCTTATTTATGAAACCGTCCTTCCAGACGATGACGGGAACCGGGGTGGATCAAACGGGCGGCGGTCACGGGCTGACGGCCGGACCAGGTGCGGCGACGAATCAGCAGGCAGGGCTCGCCCTTTTCAATCTGCAGCAACTTGCATTCGGACGGCTCGGCGAGAATCGCTTCGACCACATGCTCGCCTTCGGTCAACGGCGCGACCTGATTGAGATAGGCGTAAGGCGTTTGCAAGGTGAAATCTTGCTTGAGGTAGTCCGGCGCCACCAGCGCGTTGACGAAACGGTCTTCGATTTGCACCGGAATATCGTTTTCGAAATGCACGATCAGCGAGTGGAAAACTTTCTGGCCTTCGCGCATGTCCAGGGCCACGGCCCGCTCGGAACCGGCGGCCTCTTCTTCGAGGGTGATCACCTTGCAGGTGTGGCGATGGCCACGGGAGGCGATCTCGTCGGCGATGTTGTGCACTTCAAACAAGGCAGACTGACTTTTCGGCTCGGCGACGAACGTACCGACACCCTGCATGCGCACCAGTAAACCGTCGGCGGTCATCTCACGCAAGGCGCGGTTGATGGTCATGCGGCTGAAACCCAGCTGGTTGACCAGCTCGCTTTCCGACGGAACGCGGTAGTGCGGTGGCCAGTTCCCGCTGTCGATTTGCTGGGTGATCATCTGTTTTACGCGGGCGTACAAGGGCGCCGGACTGTCGCCCAGATTGGCGCTCAGATTGGCATTCGGCGGCAATGTGGCAGACGGAGTTGGCACGGTTAATCCTTGTTCATTTGTTGAGGGCTACTAGCTTGCCGGAGTTTACCGAGCAGGCAAACGTCTGTATATGTATATACAAATAACACACGATGGGGTGCTGAACCATGTCCGCCTTCTTTGCCGAACGCGCACTGCTGCCTAGTGGATGGGCCAACAATGTACGTCTTGAGGTCAGCGCCGATGGCGTGTTGACCCATATCCAGGCCGATTCCAACGCAGATGGCGCCGAACGGCTGAGCGGTCCGCTGCTGCCGGGTATGCCGAATTTACACTCCCACGCCTTCCAACGGGCCATGGCCGGGTTGGCGGAAGTGGCGGGTAATCCGAATGACAGTTTCTGGACTTGGCGCGATTTGATGTACCGGCTCGTCGGAAAAATCAGCCCGGACCAACTCGGCGTCATCGCCCGTCAGCTGTACATCGAAATGCTCAAAGCCGGTTACACCTCGGTCGCGGAATTTCATTACGTACACCACGATACGAACGGCCAGCCGTACGCAGACCCGGCCGAACTGGCACTGCGCATCAGCCAGGCTGCCAGTTCCGCCGGTATTGGTTTGACCCTGCTGCCGGTGCTCTATAGCCACTCCGGTTTCGGCGGCCAGACCCCGAACGAAGGTCAGCGCCGCTTTATCAACAGCACCGAAAACTACCTGAAACTTCAGTCGCGCTTGCAGCCGATCCTGGCACAGCAACCGGCCCAGGCCCTGGGTTTGTGTTTCCACTCATTGCGCGCGGTCACCCCGCAGCAGATCAGTGAAGTGCTGGCGGCCAGCGACAAGCAGTGCCCGGTGCACATCCACATTGCCGAACAGCAGAAGGAAGTCGATGACTGCCTGAGCTGGAGCGGTCGCCGTCCGCTGCAATGGCTGTACGAAAACACTGAAGTCGATCAGCGCTGGTGCCTGGTCCACGCAACCCACGCCAACCCGGAAGAAGTCACGCTCATGGCCAAGAGCCGCGCCATCGCCGGCCTGTGCCTGACCACCGAAGCCAACCTCGGCGACGGGATTTTTCCGGCGGTGGACTTCCTGGCGCAGGGCGGGCGCATGGGCATCGGTTCCGATAGTCACGTGTCGTTAAGCGTGGTGGAAGAATTGCGCTGGCTGGAATACGGCCAACGTCTGCGCGATCAGCGGCGTAATCGTTTGTATGGCGCGGATCAGCCGATGGTCGGCCGCACACTGTACGACGCCGCGCTGGATGGCGGTGCCCAGGCGCTGGGCCAGCCAATTGGCGCCCTGGAAGTCGGCAAGCGCGCGGATTGGTTGGTGCTCGATGGCAACGATCCGTATCTGGCGACGGCCAGTGGCGACGGGATTCTGAATCGTTGGCTGTTTGCCGGTGGTGATCGTCAGGTGCGGGATGTGCTGGTCAACGGCCAGTGGGTCGTGCGTGATGGGCGGCACGCCGGGGAAGAAGAAAGCAACCGCGCCTTCACCCAGGTTCTGCGCGAACTGCTCGGTTAACCGAAAAAGCAAAAGATCGCAGCCTTCGGCAGCTCCTACCTTGGTCCGGTTGGCCGCAATAATGCGGATCAACACGGACTCTGTAGGAGCTGCCGCAGGCTGCGATCTTTTTCGGCCGCGCCGCTAGTTCGAAGTCTTGGCCATCTTGGTATCCGACGTGCGCCAGATCAGTCGCGTCGTGTCATAACCCTGCTGACGCGCCTTGCTCAGCAGTTCTTCGCGCACTACACCATTGACTGTCGGGGTGCGTGACAGCAGCCAGAGGTGACGGCGGCTCGGATCGCCGACAATCGCGGTCTTGTAATCATCGCTGACGTACAACACCCAGTACTCTCCCTTCGCCACACCGGGTATCAGTCGCGAGAACCAGGTATCGAACTCGACCCACAGCTTGTCGGCCTTGCCGGGCACCTGTGGATAAGCCGTGCCTTTGGCCTCTTCCCATTGCCAGTCCGACGTCAGACAGCGGTTCAGCACCGCCATGTCACCTTCAGGCTTGAGGCTGTAATGGGCTTCGGATTGCGCGCAGTTGCGCTGGAAATACACCGGCAGACGCGCCAGTTCGTACCAGGTTCCCTGGTAGCGCTTGAGGTTGACCGAATTGACGGTCTTGGGTGCCAACGGATCTACGCCAGAAGTGGCGCAGCCGGCCAGTACCAGGCCGGCAAAAAGAACGATCAGTAACCGCTTCATTATTTTTTTCTCCCGTGGGCGAATAGCCCCGGTTTACTTCAGGCCTTGGCCGGAAAACATCAGCACTTTGTCACCGGCATACTGCACGCTGATAAAGCTGTTTTTGTCGCCCCAGGTGCAACTGGACATGCCGAGCGCGCCCGAGCAATCGGCAGGTTTGCCCAGCAAGGTTTCAACCTCGGCCTTGGGCATGCCGGTCGACAGCTTCGAGTAATTTTCCTGATTGATCTTGCCGCACGCGGCCAACAACACGCAGAACGAGAGCAAGGCGATAGAACGCAGCGACATGGTGTAACTCCTGGGGCGTAGGGAATGGCATGGCTGCCAAGCTGAAGCTTAGAAGAGAAAACCCCTGTCTGGTTCCCTGAGCATTCGGCTATTTGTTCAGCCACCCATCTGCCTTTTACGATAAATCAGCCACTTTTTCGCGCCGTTGAGTATTTCGTCGGTTTTCCCGCAAGCCACCTAATCTTTGGCGCTGGCCAGTCGACATAAGAAAGCAGCGCAAAGCCTTCCACTGTGGCAAATTGACACCCCTTGCTGACCAGCCCCTTCGCGGTAGCTCATTTAATGACCAGAAACATGAAATTCAGCCACAAAATCCTGTTGGCAGCCGCTCTCGTGGTGGCCGTTGCATTCGCCTGTTTCATCCTGTTCAACGATTACCGCCAGCGGCAGACTTTGCTCAGCAGCACCGAGTCCTCAATGCAGGAACTCGGCAGCCTGACCACCAGCAACATCCAGACCTGGCTGGAAAGTCGCATCCAGTTGCTGCAATCGCTATCCCAGCAGATCGCCGTGGACGGCAGCGCCCAGGCCAACCTCAAGCGCGCCATCGACCTGCCGGCCTACACCAGCAACTTCCAGCTGAGCTACTTCGGCGGCACCGATGGCGTGATGTTCTCGGTCCCGGCCGGCAATCGTGCGGCGGACTACGACCCGCGCGCTCGTGGCTGGTACAAGGCGGCCAACAACACGCAACAGACCATCGTCACTGAACCCTACATTGCGGCATCGTCGGGCAAACTGGTGATTACCGTTGCCACCCCGGTGAAGCACCAGAATCAAATGATTGGCGTCGCCGGCGCAGACATTGATCTGTCCAGCGTCAGCGCGATCATCAACTTGCTGAATTTCGGCGGTCATGGACATGCATTTATCGTCAGCGCCGACGGCAAGATCCTGATCCACCCGGACAGCAAACTGGTGCTCAAGAACCTGGCCGATGCCTACCCCAACGGCGCGCCGAAAATCAGCCCGGGCCTGAAGGAAGTCGAACTGGACGGCAAAACCCAGTTCATCTCCTTCACTCACGTCAACGGTGTACCGTCTGCCGACTGGTATGTGGCGCTGGTGCTGGATAAAGACACCGCGTTCTCGATGCTCAGCGAATTCCGCACCTCGGCGTTCATCGCCATGGTCATCGCCGTGGTGATTATCATCGCGCTACTGAGCATGTTGATCCGCGTGCTGATGCAACCGCTGCTGACCATGGGCCGCGCCATGCATGACATCGCCGAGGGCGAAGGCGACCTGACCAAGCGCCTGACCATTCATGGCCAGGACGAATTCGGTGCGTTGGGCACCTCGTTCAACCGTTTTGTGGAACGTATTCATACCTCAATCCGCGAAGTGTCCTCGGCCACTGGCCAAGTCAACGAAGTCGCCTTGCGGGTCGTCGCGGCCTCCAACTCGTCGATGTTCAACTCCGATCAGCAAGCCTCACGCACCAGCAGCGTGGCGGCAGCGATCAACGAACTGGGCGCCGCCGCCCAGGAAATCGCCCAGAACGCCGCCCTCGCCTCGCAACACTCGAGCGACGCCCGTGCCTTGGCCGAAGACGGTCAGCAGGTGGTGGATAAAACCATCGCCGCAATGCAGCAGCTGTCGGCGAAGATCAGCGATTCGTGCGGCAACATCGAAACCCTGAACAGCAACACGGTGAACATCGGCCAGATTCTGGAAGTGATCACCAGCATCTCGCAGCAAACCAACCTGCTGGCGCTCAACGCCGCCATCGAAGCAGCCCGTGCCGGTGAAGCCGGCCGTGGTTTTGCCGTGGTCGCGGATGAGGTGCGCAACCTCGCCCACCGCACTCAGGATTCGGCGCAGCAAGTGCAGAAGATGATCGAAGAACTGCAAGTCGGCGCCCGGGAAGCGGTGAGCACCATGACCGACAGCCAGCGCCAGAGCGAAAGCAGCGTCGGCATCGCCAACCAGGCCGGCGAACGCCTGGGTAGCGTGACGCAGCGCATCGGTGAAATCGACGGAATGAATCAGTCCGTGGCGACCGCGACCGAGGAGCAAACCGCTGTGGTGGAGTCGATCAACGTCGACATCACCGAGATCAACACGCTGAACCAGGAAGGTGTGGAGAACTTGCAGTCGACGTTGCGTGCATGTGCTGATCTTGAACAGCAGGCGGCGCGGTTGAAGCAGTTGGTGGGTAGTTTCCGGATCTAGTGCTTTTGCGGGCCCCTTCGCGAGCAAGCCCGCTCCCACATATGATCTTCAGCGGACGCAGATTTTGTGCCCGACCGAGATCCAATGTGGGAGCGGGCTTGCTCGCGAAGGCGGCTTCTGCCGCAATGAAAATCTAAAACCGGGACCCGGGACCTGAAAGAAACTCCAGCTCCTCAGCCGTAGATTCGCGCCCCAACACCGCATTGCGATGGGGAAACCGTCCAAACCGCGCAATGATCTTCTGATGCCGCTCGGCATAATCCAGGTTGTCGGCAAACACCGCCCGATCCGCCTCCGGTTGCTGTTCAACCAGATCAAGAAACCGCGAAACCGCTTCGTTCTGCACGGCCAGGTTTTCGCAGTGCTCGAACACCAGATAGATAAACACCCGCTGGATCGGTTGCAGTTGCCGATCGAAATCCGCAGCAATGCCTTGTGCTACCAGTGCCTGAGCCCTGAGGTCGCCTGAAAAGGATTTGGGGGTGTCGCGAAAGATCATTCGCGGAAGTTGATCGAGCAGTAGCACCAGGGCCAGCCAACCTTCAGGGCATTGCACCCATTCGGTCAATCCGCCGGCCAGTGCCCGCTCGACCTGGTCCCCGAAACGCTCGCGCGCTTCGAGGTCCTGGCTGTCGCGCTTGCCGAACCATAACTTGCCCTTGTCAGCCGATATTTCGTTGGGTGATTCGCAAGATCCGAACCACCATTCGAGCAACGGCTGCCAGGGCGCGGTCATGGTTTATTCCTTGTGGTAAGCCGTGACGCGGGCAACTTCTTCTTTCGAACCGAGGAACACCGCAACACGCTGGTGCAGGCCTTCCGGCTGGATGTCGAGGATGCGCTGGTGGCCGTCGGTGGACGCTCCGCCCGCTTGCTCCACCAGGAACGACATCGGGTTGGCTTCGTACATCAGGCGCAGTTTGCCCGGTTTCGACGGCTCGCGGCTGTCGCGTGGGTACATGAACAGGCCACCACGGTTCAGGATGCGGTGCACGTCGGCGACCATCGCGGCAACCCAGCGCATGTTGTAGTTCTTTTTCAGCGGGCCTTCGTCGCCTGCCAGCAATTCGCCGACGTAACGCTGTACCGGAGCTTCCCAGTGACGCTGGTTGGACGCGTTGATGGCAAACTCCTGGGTGGTTTCAGGAATGGTGATGTTTTCGTGGGTCAATACGAAACTGCCCATTTCACGGTCCAGGGTGAAGCCTTTCACGCCATCGCCCAGGGTCAGGATCAGCATGGTCTGCGGACCGTAGATCGCGTAGCCGGCGGCCACTTGCTGGGTACCTGGCTGCAGGAAGGCCTTTTCATTCAAGGGCTCATTCTGGGTCAGGTATTCGTTCGGGCAACGCAGTACCGAGAAGATCGTGCCGACCGGCGCGTTGATGTCGATGTTCGACGAACCGTCCAGCGGGTCGAATACCAGCAGGTAGGCGCCTTTCGGGTATTTGCCCGGGATCTGGTAGGCATTGTCCATTTCTTCGGACGCCATGCCGGCCAAGTGACCGCCCCATTCGTTGGCTTCGAGCAGGATCTCGTTGGAGATTACGTCGAGCTTCTTCTGCACTTCGCCCTGGACGTTTTCAGTGCCCATGCTGCCCAGAACGCCACCCAGGGCGCCTTTGGACACGGCGTGGTTGATCTCCTTGCAGGCACGCGCCACCACTTCGATCAGGAAGCGCAGATCGGCAGGAGTGTTGTTGCTGCGGGTCTGCTCAATCAAATAGCGACTCAAGGTAACGCGGGACATGGAAGGCTCCGGTGGAATGGGGGGCTAAAAACCCGCGCAGTTTAACGCGAGTCGGGGCGCATTTCCTCCTATCAGACGTGATACACCCAATAGAGTTCATGTGCGGGGTTGAGCGTAGTTCGAAATGGGGCCGATGTGGCTTGTGGATCAGTGGCAGATTGAGTTTTTTTGTGGCGGATAGACCGCTTTCGCGAGCAAGCCCGCTCCCACAGTAGATCTTCAGCGTACACAACATTTGTGTACGACCGAGATCCAGTGTGGGAGCGGGCTTGCTCGCGAATGGCGTGTAGCGCCAGCCATCCTCAGGACTTAACAACCGGCTTGCGCAGCAAGCTGAACGCCATGGCCCCCAAAAACAGCACGCTGAGCAACAGCACCGCCCACAACCCGAATTTCTTCCAGTTCGTGTCCGCCGCCGTTGGCACGGTCGCCGCCGGCGTCACCACGCCCCCACCCTCCACGGTCGCCTTGCCCAACGCCGCCAGCTTCGCAGCGCTGTAATCCGGAATCAGCGTCGACAACGGCAAGCTCGCCGCCTTCACCGTCGCACTCCCCAGCGCCAACGTATAAGGCCCGCCCCCGCGCGCCAGGAACACCAGTTGCGTGGAGCGCACGGCAAATCGGACGGTCGGCGCTTCGGCGCCCAGGCCACCGCCGCGCTCATCCACCGTCAGCTTCAATTGCTGCACGGTCTGGCCCGGCAGCTGCAATTCGTTCTGCACCACGTCCTGACCATTCTGGGTCAAGCGGTAGAGCAAACCGCTGGTCAGCGTTTGCCACGGCAGGCTGGTTTCCCGGCGTCCCGACAATGTCACCGGTGCCAGGCTGTTGGGTTGATTCAGCTCGATCTGCAAGCGCTGGACGTTCAACCCCATCGGCAATTGCCAGATGTACTCACCAGCCTTCACGCTGGTGCCAGCCAACGGTTGCGACCAGACCAATGGCAGCGGCAAGGTGCGAGGGTTGGTGCTTTCCAGTTGCGCCGACGTCAGCACTGGCGCCGATTGCGGTGAACTCCAGAGCAAGCGCAGGTAACGCGCCGATTGCCCCGGCAGGCCGACTTCATGTTGCTCGACCCGCTCGTCGGCAAACGTCAGACGCGCCACTTGCCCTTCACCCCATGACTGCCAATGTTGCAAATCGTCGCTGGCTTCGATGCTGAAACGCTGGAAACCGTCGCGATCGCTGGTCCAGTCAAGGATCAATTGCTGTAACGGCGCCTTGATTCGACTGGCATCGAGTAACCAGCCGCGCAGCTCCTCTTCGCCCGCCTCCAACTGGCTGGACGGCTGCACTTCGATCAACGTGCCGTTGGTGTTCGATTGCACGCGCACACTCGGCGCGCGTTCGGTGGCATCCGCCGAGTTGTACAACGGGAACCACTTCACGTCGTTCAGTGTGCGGTTTTCGCGGGTCTGCGCGGGCTCTCGGGCCAGAGCATAAGCCTGAGGCTCACCGGCGGCGTTGAACACGCGTAGATCGCTGAGATCGGTTTGCCGCGCTTTCAACTGCACGCCCAAGGGTAATTCCAGGCGATACCACGGGCCTTCGCCACTCACCGACAACGGCACCTGCGTGGCAAAGTCCGCCGGTTTTTCCTGCGCGCCGGCCGACAGTGTCACACCCAACACCACAGCCCCCCACCAGCCCAGGTTCAGATTCTGACTCAAGACGACACTCCTTCGGTTTCAGGGGCCGGTTTTTCAACATCCGGCACAGCTTCGGCACGTTTGGGCGGCAACGGAGCGAAATAGCCCACCACCAACAGCAACACGCCAACGCCGATAAACGACACGATCCGCGCCAGCCCGCCGCGGTTACTCAATTCAACGAAGAACAACTTGGCGACCACCAACGCGATCAGCGCCGCGCCAATCAGCCAGACTTCGCGGCGATGGCGCAGATGCCCACCGATCATCAGACTCAGGGCCATCAGGGTCCAGACAATGGAAAGGCCAGCCTGCACCAACATCGACCCAAGCAGCAGATCCAGCGCGTACGGCACACCACCCCAATGGTGAGCCGTGCGCATCACCAGTGCGGTGAAGAAGACGAACAGCGAAACCCCGGCAATCACTTGCGTGGCGTTATCGGCGTAATCCTTGCGAATCGCCAGTTGCGTCACGGCGCTGCGAGACCAGACGTAAACGCCGAACAGGGCAAACAGCAGGCCCAGTTCCAGCGGGTTGATCAGCGGCACATATGGCAACGGCTCGGCGGTGCCGTCACTGGCGATGTTCGCCAGCCAGAACCAGCCGAGCATCAACAACGCCAACGGCGCAGCGGCATAGACCCGGTACTCGCGGGAATACTCCGACACCGGCCATGGCCACGCACGCGGCGCGGCCATCAGCACCAGATACAGACTCGGCAGAATCGCCCAGCCCAACCAGCGCCAGGCGTTGTACTGCTCCGACAACAGCAGCAAGCCGTAACGCAGCTCCAGGGCCAGCACGCCGATCAACAGCCAGCAGCCGAGCACATGAGCGGTGCTCAGGGCGCTTGCAGGCAGCGTCGGCGCCAGGCGCCGCAGGGAGATGAAATGCACGACAAACACCGCAGCCCAAACCAGCCAGCCGAAGTTGGCGGCCGGGTGATAACGCGAATGCCAGGCAGCGAGCAACACCAAACCGGCCGCGGGAATCAGCAAGGTGCAGAGCAAGCCCAGCGACGACCACTTCAGGCGCAGTGCCAATACCGTCCACAGCGCGACACTCACGGCGGCGACGGCCAGCAACAAAGTGGCTTGCAGATTCAACGGTGCGAACCGCAGCACTTCGCTGACCCACGCCAGCGCCCACCAACCCGCGCCCCACACCAGCAACACTTCGGACAAGCGTTGCAGACTCAGCCCATCGAAGGCCGAAGCATGGTTGCCGACCTGCAAACGCCAAGCCCCGACGAATGCGGCCAACCCCAGCACCAGCGGCGTCCAGAAACCGCTATGCGCCAGCGGTCGCAACCCTTCGCTGAGCAGCGGGCCAAGCAGATCCGGCCCGGCGAACAGGAACGCAGCGCCACCGATCACCTGCAACAGCAGACCAAAGACAAAACTCACGCGCTGCTTCAGGTACAGGCTCAGCCAGATGATGAACAAACCACTGGCGGCCCACACCGCACTCGCGGTTTGCCATGGCAACACAAACAACACGGCGAGGTTGATCAGCACCAGACCGGCCAGCAACACCACTGACAAGCCGCGCAGCAAACGCACGTCGCTGCGCACCATGTCGTCGCGGGCCGCCAGCAACATCCCGGCGATCAATGCCAGCCCGATCAGTGACGCACTGAGCAAACCGCTCCAACCGGCACTGAACACCGCAACCGACTCACCACCCGCCCCTTGCAGCCGCAACAGGAACAACGCACCGCCGAGCAGTTGCACGGCGAACGCGGTGAACAGGAACGTCCTCGATTGCAGGCGCAGGCCGACGAACAGCGTCGCCAACCCGGCCAGCGCCCAACTGATCGCCGTGCCATGGGTGAAGAAGAACAGTGGCGCCAGCAGATAAAGGAATGTCAGCCCCAGGCAGGCCAGCACCGGCAGTGCTTGGCGCTCCCACTGCGACGCCTGTTCAGGCAACGCTTTGCGTAATTGATAGAAGCTGAACAGCAGCGCCACGCCGAGCATCAACGCCCCCAGCGGAGCGCCATCGACCAGGCTGCTCTCGCCGATCCGCAGCTCACTGAGAAAGGCCAGTGCCGAGCCCAGTTGCAGCAGCAAGGCAAAGGCTCGCGCCAGCGGTCGTTGTTGGCGCAGGCCGAGCCAGAAAATCCCCGCGCCTTCCACCGCCCAGGCGGCTGCGGTCCAACGTGCATCGAGCCCCAGCGGAATTGCCAGGCTGGCGAAGATCACGCCAAGTGCCAAACAGGTTTCCGCCAACAACAGCGCTCGACCACCCATCAGCAACCGGGCCAGGCCCATGTAAATCATGCCCAGTGCCAAGGCGCTGAAAGCGGCGGCAAATTCCAGATGTTCCACCAGCGCGAACTGCAAACCGAAGCCCACCAGCGGCGGTGCGAACAACATCGTGCCGTCGACATAATCACCCTTGCGCGCCGACCAGTGCAGCAGTCCATCGCGGCTATCGTCCTCGGGCGCGTCGCTCATTTCCAGCAGCTTGCGCCGGGCGAACAACAGGCCGATGGCCAGGTACATCAGGAAAAACAGAATCAGGAACGGCTCGGTGCTCCACAGCAATTCCGGCGTATAGGAACGCAGCCCCCAGGCCAACCCGATGCCGAAGGTGCCGACAAAGCCGATCAGGTTAAGCAGCCGCCAGGCCTTGAACCACGCGATGGCGAGGATGCCGGTGTTGAGCAAGGCGAAGTAGCTGAACAACGCGACATGGTTGCCAGCGCCGGTGGAGGTCAGGATCGGCGCGGCGAAACCGCCCAGTGCGGCAGCGGCGGCCAAGCCCAAGGCGTTTTGGGTAATGGCGAGAATCGCCGAGAACACTGTTACCACCACCAGCAGTCCCAGTGCAGCCGTGGGGTCGAGCAATGGATGCAGACGCATCGCGGCAAATACTGTCAGGTACAACACCGCGATCCCGGTGCCTTGCAGCATCAACGCATAATTGCTGTTGCGCAGGCGTAACCACCAGCCCAGCGCGAGCAGGCCCAAGGCCGACGCCGCGACACCGGCGTAACGCAACTCGACCGGCACCACCATGCCTTCAGTGGCGTAGCGCAACAGGAAGGCCAGACCGAGGAACAACAGCACCACGCCGACCCGCAGCACGGTATTACCGCCGAACAACCAGTTGCGTGCGCCGCTGATGGCGCGTTCGATGAAGTTCGGGCCGCGAGGTGCTGCCGGTTGTTGTGGTTCGCGGGCGACCGGTTCGGGTTTCCAGAGATCATCGGGCAGCGGACGACTCGTTTTGGCGGCGGCCGCCGTGATGGGTTCGAGTTCGGGCGGTAGCTCCCAGATCAGCTCCGGGGCTGCGGCAGGGGCTTGCTCGAGAATGATTTCAGGGGATGGAACCGGTTCGCTGGCTTCAGGTGTTTTGACGCCCGACACTTCCAGCAACGCCAGTCGCTGCTCGACCGCATTCAGCGCAACCTGCGCTTGATCGAGCAAGCGCCTCTGCTCGGTGGTTTGAGTACTCAAGCCGCTGATGCGGATTGCCTGGCCGATACCCAGCCCGAGCAAAGCGCCCAACAGCGCATCGCTGAACGACTCATCGAGTAGCCAGCCCAGTAGCAGCCCAATCAGCATGAACATCCATTGCATGGTCGATATCCCTAAGCGCATTGGCCAATCCAGAAAGATTAGCGCAGCCCGTACAGCAAAGATCGCAGCCTTCGGCAGCTCCTACAACGACCGCGTTCACCACAATGTTAGGTGAACGCTGACCGTAGGAGCTGCCGAAGGCTGCGATCTTTTCCGGCGCGCCAGTATATCGAGCCGGTCGAAGACTTACTCCAACGCTTTCCAGATATCCGTGGCGTACTCGCGAATGGTCCGGTCGGACGAGAACCAACCCATCCGCGCGCTGCTCAATACCGCCGAGCGCCACCATTCTTTCGAGTCGTGCCAATGAGCCTCGACGCGCATCTGAGCGTGCCAGTAGGAGTCGAAATCGGCGCAGACCAGGAAGCGGTCATAGTCCACCAGCGAATCGATCAGTGTGGTGTAGCGGGACGGATCGTCCGGTGAGAACACCCCGCCGCGAATCGCTTGCAGCACGTCGTTGAGTCGATGGGAGGCGGCAATGTCCGGTGCCGCGTTGAACTCATGGTTGAACTTGCGCGCCTCCACTTGCTCGGCGCTCAGGCCGAAGATGAACATATGTTCGGCACCGATGCGCTCGCACATCTCCACGTTGGCCCCGTCCAGGGTACCGATGGTCAGCGCGCCGTTGAGGCCGAACTTCATGTTGCTGGTGCCTGAGGCTTCGAAGCCTGCGGTAGAAATCTGCTCCGACAAGTCCGCCGCCGGAATGATGCTTTCGGCCAGGCTGACGTTGTAGTTAGGCAAGAACACCACTTTGAGCAAACCACGCACGGTCGGGTCATTGTTGACCACCCGGGCGATGTCGTTGGTCAGCTTGATGATCAACTTGGCCTGGTGATAACTGGCCGCCGCCTTGCCGGCGAAGATTTTCACCCGCGGCACCCAGTCGATTTCCGGTTCGGCACGAATCGCCTGATACAGCGCGACGGTGTGCAGCAGGTTGAGCAACTGACGCTTGTATTCGTGGATCCGCTTGACCTGCACGTCGAACATCGCCGCCGGGTTGATCGCGATCCCCAGCCGCTCATGAATCAGGTACGCCAGGGCTTTTTTACTGTGCAGCCGCTGCTCGGCGAACTGTTTACGGAATGCAGTCTTTTCGGCAAACGGTTCCAGCCCTATCAGGCTTTCTTCGGGGTTATCCAGCATATCCGGGCCGAGGGCGTCGACCATCATCGAGGTCAACTCCGGGTTGGCTTGATAGAGCCAGCGGCGGAAGGTAATACCGTTGGTCTTGTTGTTGATCCGTTCTGGATAGAGTTTATGCAGTTCGGAGAACACCGTGCTGCGCATCAGCTGCGTGTGCAGGCCGGAAACGCCGTTGACGCTGTGAGAACCAAGGAATGCCAGGTTACCCATGCGCACGCGTCGACCGTTGTCTTCCTCGATCAACGACACCGCACGCAACACGTCGAAATCGTGAACGCCCTTGGCCCGCAATGAGTCGATGTGCTGGGCGTTGATCAAATAAATGATCTGCATGTGCCGTGGCAGCATCCGCTCCATCAAACCGACCGGCCAGGTTTCCAGCGCTTCCGGCAACAGCGTGTGGTTGGTGTACGACAGCGTGTCGACGGTGACCTGCCACGCCGCATCCCACGCCACGTCATAAACGTCGACCAACTGACGCATCAACTCGGCGACGGCGATCGAGGGGTGAGTGTCGTTGAGTTGAATGGCCGCGTGATCGCCCAGGGTCAGCACCGAGGTGTGCATGTTGCGATGGCGGCGCAGCAAATCCTGCAGGGATGCGGCAACGAAGAAGTATTCCTGACGCAGGCGCAGTTCCTGACCGGCATCGGTGCTATCCGCCGGGTAGAGCACGCGGGAGATACTTTCGGCCCGGGCCACTTCGGCTACCGCGCCCAAGTGGTCGCCAGCGTTAAAGCGCTCCAGGTGTAAATCTTCCATGGCCCGGGCACGCCACAGTCGCAGCGTGTTGACACTCGCGCCGCGCCAACCGACCACCGGGGTGTCATAGGCAATGGCCCGCACGGTTTCCGCCGGGGACCAGACTTGCCTGGATTTGCCGTTTTCATCGGTCACGGTTTCGACACTGCCGCCGAAGCCGATCGGGTAGGCGACCTCCGGCCGCTCGAACTCCCACGGGTTGCCGAAATCCAGCCAGTGTTCGGTCTGCTCCTGCTGCCAACCGTCGACGATGGCCTGGCGGAACAAACCGTGTTCGTAACGAATGCCGTAACCATGGCCAGCGATGCCGAGGGTCGACATGCTTTCCATGAAGCACGCCGCCAGGCGCCCGAGGCCTCCGTTGCCCAGAGCCGCATCGGGTTCCAGCAGACGGATGCGCTCGATGTCGACGCCAAGTTCGGTCATGGCCTCGCGAGCCACATCGAGCAGACCGAGGTTGCTCAAGCTGTCGTAGAGCAAGCGGCCGATAAGGAATTCAAGGGAGAGGTAATAGACCCGTTTCTGGCCTTTACGGTAGATCTGCCGGGTGTGGTCCATCCAGTGCTCGACCATGTGATCGCGCGCCGCCAAGGCGATGGCTTCGAACCAGTCGTGGTCGAAGGCGTGATCAGGGTCTTTGCCCACCGCGTAGGTAAGCTTGGTCAAGACGGCGTCGCGGAATGCGGCCACCTCTGCTTCGCGAACAAGTGGTTCTTGAGTCATCGATAAGACCTCGAGCGAGCGTGAAGTTGTCTGAGCCTAGTCGGTCTGACAGACCATTGAGACTCTGGTTCGGCAGTTTTCCCTGTTAGTGCGAGATAGATCGACATTACGTTGTCGCGTGCCAGAAACAATGCAGGGGCCGTGCCGGACACAGGGATTATTTTGCGCCAAGTGAAAAAATCGGGCGAAAGGTTGTTCAAAAATCCACCAGTCCCGGTATGATCGCGCGCCCTGATGCACACGCTGGTAACAACCGATGATGAAGCCCAACCTGATCGCCGCCGCGGAGATCGATCGCCTCGATACCTGGGCCAAGTACTCTGCCCCGATGTGCGGTTCCTGCGTGTCCAGCTGCTGCACCTTGCCGGTCGAGGTCAAGATCAAGGATCTGATCCGTATCGGCATCGTCGATGAGTTCGAGCGTGGCGATCCGCCGAAGAACATCGCCAAGCGTTTGCAGAAGGAAGGGATCGTCGAACGCTATAACCAGAAGTCCGAGATCTTCACCCTTCAGCGCATGAGCAACAACGATTGCCTGTACCTGGATCGTAAGAGCCGTCTGTGCACTATTTATGATAAGCGCCCGGACACCTGCCGCAACCATCCGAAGATCGGACCGCGGCCGGGGTATTGCGCGTACAAGCCCAAAGAAGTGGTGCGCGAGAGCAATCCTCGGACGCTGGATAAGTTCTGATCCAGAATCCCGCTGTCTGACAGGGCCTCATCGCGGGCAAGCCCGCTCCCACAGGGTTCAGCGCCGAACATAGATTATGTAAACACCACAAATTACTGTGGGAGCGGGCTTGCCCGCGATGGGGCCCGAACTGACACCGCACAAGCCCCAGACAAACAAAAACGCCCCCGACCTTGCGGTCGGGGGCGTTTTTTTTAAGCGCTAACTAAGTCGAAACTCAGTTACCAGCTTTCTTGGCAGCGCGGGTACGCTCGCTTTCGCCCAGGATCTTCTTACGAAGACGAATGGACTTAGGAGTGACTTCGCACAATTCGTCTTCTTGAACGAATTCCAGAGCCTGCTCCAGGGTGAAGCGGATAGGCGGAACCAGAGCGATGGTTTCGTCTTTACCCGAAGCACGCATGTTGTCCAGCTTCTTGCCTTTGGTTGGGTTGACGCCCAGGTCGTTGTCGCGGCTGTTGATGCCGACGATTTGACCTTCGTACACGTCTTCACCGTGACCCAGGAACAGTTTGCCGCGAGCTTGCAGGGTTTCCAGCGAGTAAGTCAGCGCCTTACCGGTAGCCACCGAAACCAGCACGCCGTTCTGACGGCCGGACATGTCGCCGGACTTCATCACGTCGTAACGGTCGAAGATCGAGGTCAGGATGCCTGCACCGGAGGTCAGGGTCAGGAACTCGTTACGGAAACCGATCAAGCCACGAGCCGGGATGTTGTACTCAAGGCGCACACGGCCCTTGCCATCCGGAACCATGTTGGTCAGGTCACCTTTACGGATACCGATCTGTTCCATGATCGAACCTTGCGATTCTTCTGGCAGGTCGATGGTCACGTTTTCGTACGGTTCGTGCTTGACGCCGTCAACCATGCGGATGATTACTTCCGGACGACCAACACCCATTTCGAAGCCTTCGCGACGCATGGTTTCGATCAGTACCGAGAGGTGCAGCTCACCACGGCCGGAGACTTTGAACTTGTCGGCGGTGTCGCCTTCTTCAACGCGCAGAGCAACGTTGTAGAGCAGTTCTTTGTCCAGACGTTCCTTGATGTTACGGCTGGTGACGAACTTGCCTTCTTTACCGCAGAAAGGCGAGTCGTTTACCTGGAAGGTCATGGAAACGGTTGGTTCGTCAACGGTCAGCGGCTTCATCGCTTCGACGTTCAGTGGGTCGCACAGAGTGTCGGAGATGAACAGCTGGTCGAAGCCGCTGATGCAGACGATGTCGCCGGCAGCTGCTTCTTCAACGTCGATGCGGTGCAGGCCGTGGTGACCCATCAGCTTCAGGATACGACCGTTACGCTTCTTGCCGTCGGCGTCGATAGCGACAACCGGAGTGTTCGGCTTGATGCGACCACGAGCGATACGGCCAACGCCGATAACACCCAGGAAGCTGTTGTAGTCCAGAGCGGAGATTTGCATCTGGAACGGACCGTCACGGTCGACTTTCGGCGCAGGTACGTTGTCGACGATCGACTGGTACAGCGGAGTCATGTCTTCAGCCATGTCGGTGTGTTCCAGACCGGCAATGCCGTTCAGGGCCGAGGCGTAGACGACTTTGAAGTCCAGCTGTTCTTCGGTAGCACCGAGGTTGTCGAACAGGTCGAAGATCTGGTCCAGAACCCAGTCCGGACGCGCGCCTGGACGGTCAACCTTGTTGATAACCACGATTGGACGCAGGCCGGCTTCGAAAGCCTTCTTGGTCACGAAACGGGTTTGCGGCATAGGGCCGTCTTGAGCGTCAACCAGCAGCAGAACGGAGTCAACCATCGACATTACGCGTTCAACTTCGCCGCCGAAGTCGGCGTGGCCCGGGGTGTCCACGATGTTGATGTGGAAGCCGTTCCAGTTGATGGCGGTGTTTTTCGCCAGAATGGTAATACCGCGCTCTTTCTCCTGGTCGTTGGAGTCCATCACGCGCTCGTCGTTGAGCTCGTTGCGCTCCAGTGTGCCGGATTGACGCAAGAGTTTGTCTACCAGGGTGGTTTTACCATGGTCAACGTGAGCAATGATGGCGATGTTGCGTAGATTTTCGATCACTTGTGTATCTCGATCAGAGGATTCGGTGTGCTGACAAGTCTTGGCAGCGATTTACAGTAGAGTCCGGCAAAGCCGTTACAGCTTGACGGCGGCGTCGGGGGGCCGGTGACGCAGGCCACAGGCAAACAGCCCCGGGCACTTAGCTCGGTCGATAAACGCGCACATTGGCATGCCCCTCACTGAGCAAATGGTGGGCATGCAGGCGACTCATCACGCCTTTGTCGCAATACAACAGGTACTGGCGAGTAGGGTCCAGTTCCTTGAAACGAGCGTTCAATGCATAAAACGGCATCGTCTGCACCTCAATGCCAGCGAGTTCCAGCGGCTCGTCTTCAGCGGCATCCGGGTGACGGATGTCGATGATGATCTGGCCCGCCAGTGCTTCGCTGACTTCTTCGATCTGCAAATCCTGGCCCAATTCGTCGATCACGCGATCGATCGGCACCAGCTTGGCGTTCTCGAGCGCACGCTCGAGTACTGCCATGTCGAATTCTTTCTCTTCATGCTCCACGCGCGGACGCTTGGCGTGGGTCTTTGGGTTCACCGAGATGACCCCGCAGTATTCCGGCATGTGCTTGGCGAAATCGGCAGTACCGATTTCGTTGGCCAGGTCGATGATGTCCTGCTTGTGACTGGCGATCAGCGGTCGCAAGACCAGCTTGTCAGTCACGCAGTCGATCACGGACAGGTTTGGCAACGTCTGGCTCGACACCTGGGAAATCGCTTCGCCGGTAACCAGCGCTTCGATCTCCAGCCGATCGGCAATACGGGAAGCAGCGCGCAACATCATACGCTTCAAAACTACGCCCATATGACTGTTATCGACTTTCCCGAGAATTTCTCCCAGTACTTCCTCGAACGGCACACTGACAAATAACACGCGTTGGGAGCTGCCGTACTTCTTCCAGATGAAGTGCGCGACTTCCATGACGCCCAGTTCGTGGGCACGTCCGCCCAGATTGAAGAAGCAGAAATGGCTCATCAGCCCGCGGCGCATGATCTGGTAGGCGGCGACGGTGGAATCGAAGCCACCGGACATCAGTACAAGCGTCTGTTCCAGGGCACCCAGCGGATAACCGCCGATGCTGTTGTGCTGGCTGTGGATCACGAACAACCGTTTGTCGCGAATTTCGATGCGAACTTCGATTTCCGGCTCTTTGAGCGAGATTCCGGCGGCACCGCACTGACGACGCAGTTGGCTGCCGACGTATTTCTCGACGTCCATGGAGCTGAATTCGTGCTTGCCGGCACGCTTGCAGCGCACCGAAAAGATCTTCCCGGCCAGGGCGTCACCGAAATGCTGCTTGCACTTGGCGACGATGTCGTCGAAGTCGCCCAACGGGTATTCATCGACCTGCAGGAAATGCGCGATGCCCGGCATGCAGCTCAGGCGCTCGGTCATCTCCTTCAGGGCTTTCGGCTCGCTGACGCGGGTTTCCAGCTCGAGATTGTCCCACACACCGTTCACCACCACAGCCGGGTCCAGATCGCGGAGCACGGTACGGATGTTTTTGGCCAACTGGCGGATGAAACGCATCCGTACCGGGCGGCTCTTGATGGTGATCTCGGGGAAGACTTTTACGATTAGTTTCATGAAAACAGCGCGCGCTGGGCCAGCCGAAAAAGGGGGGCGCGGATTATAGCGGAAATTGCTCAAGGTTTAACCAGTTAATGTGCAGAAGGTTTTGCGCGCACCAAAACAGGTCATTTATGGAATTCAACGCTACATTACAGGGCGAGGTTTGGCGCTTTTCGAGGCTTTGCACCTTTATAAGCGTGATATTGGGGCAAAAAACCCATGGTGGGGCACTGGCATGCAATTTGCTCCCTTGTGAGGCAGGTTGCCTTGGCAGAGTATTCGCGCCGGCATCACCCACATTCTAAGGGCATCCACTACTAAGCCCGAAGCCACCCGGAGGACACTATGTCGAAGTCGGTTCAACTCATCAAAGATCATGACGTCAAGTGGATTGATCTGCGCTTCACGGACACCAAAGGCACTCAGCACCACGTGACCATGCCGGCTCGCGATGGGCTGGATGAAGCTTTCTTCGAAGAAGGCAAAATGTTCGACGGTTCCTCCATCGCTGGCTGGAAAGGCATCGAAGCTTCCGACATGATCCTGATGCCGGACGACAGCACTGCCGTTCTCGACCCGTTCACCGAAGAGCCGACCCTGATCCTGGTTTGCGACGTGATCGAGCCTTCGACCATGCAAGGCTACGACCGTGACCCACGTGCGATCGCCAAGCGTGCCGAGGAATACCTGAAGTCGACCGGTATCGGCGACACCGTATTCGTGGGTCCAGAGCCTGAGTTCTTCATCTTCGACGAAGTGAAGTTCAAGTCCGACATCTCCGGTTCGATGTTCAAAATCTTCTCCGAACAAGGTTCGTGGATGTCCGACCAGGACGTGGAAGGCGGCAACAAAGGCCACCGTCCGGGCGTCAAAGGCGGCTACTTCCCTGTTCCGCCGTTCGACCACGACCACGAAATCCGTACCTCCATGTGCAACGCCATGGAAGAAATGGGCCTGGTCATCGAAGTTCACCACCACGAAGTGGCGACTGCCGGTCAGAACGAAATCGGCGTGAAGTTCAACACCCTGGTTGCCAAGGCTGACGAAGTTCAAACCCTGAAGTACTGCGTACACAACGTTGCTGACGCATACGGCCGCACCGCGACCTTCATGCCTAAGCCTCTGTACGGCGACAACGGTTCGGGCATGCACGTTCACCTGTCCATCGCCAAAGATGGCAAGAACACCTTCGCTGGCGAAGGCTATGCCGGCCTGTCCGACACCGCTCTGTACTTCATCGGCGGCATCATCAAGCACGGTAAGGCTCTGAACGGCTTCACCAACCCGTCGACCAACTCCTACAAGCGTCTGGTCCCAGGTTTCGAAGCGCCAGTGATGCTGGCTTACTCGGCTCGCAACCGTTCGGCTTCGATCCGTATTCCTTACGTGTCCAGCCCTCGCGCTCGCCGTATCGAAGCTCGCTTCCCGGATCCAGCAGCTAACCCGTACCTGGGCTTCGCTGCACTGTTGATGGCTGGCCTGGACGGCATCCAGAACAAAATCCACCCTGGCGACGCAGCTGACAAAAACCTGTACGACCTGCCGCCTGAAGAGGCGAAAGAGATCCCACAAGTTTGCGGCAGCCTGAAAGAAGCCTTGGAAGAGCTGGACAAAGGTCGTGCGTTCCTGACCAAAGGCGGCGTTTTCAGCGACGACTTCATCGACGCTTACATCGCCCTGAAAAGCGAAGAAGAAATCAAGGTTCGTACCTTCGTACACCCACTGGAATATGAGCTGTACTACAGCTGCTGATCCGGTAGCGCCGCGCTACGCGGCGTGACAAAAGAGAGGCCTCCTTCGGGAGGCCTTTTTTATGGGCGACCGTCTGTCATCGGATGCCCGGTTGCGTGCATCATGGCCTTCATCCGATAAAGCCGAGATGCCCCATGCACCTACGCCCATGCCTTGCCCTGCTCACCGCCCTGCTGGCCAACAGCGCTTTTGCCAGCCCGGCACCTGCCGCCCTCGCCCCGCTGCTTGGCACCATCGACGAACGCCTGGCAATTGCCGATCAGGTCGCGCTGAGCAAATGGGACAGCGGCAAACCGGTCGAAGACCGGCAGCGCGAGCGCGAAGTCATTGCCGGCGCTGTCGCCCTGGCACCTGCCTATAAATTGAGCAACGAAGCCGTCGAACAGTTCTTCTCGGCGCAGATCGAGGCCAACAAACTGGTGCAATACGCGCACCTGTCTGACTGGCACGCGCAAGGCAAGGCGCCCAACGACCCTCGCCCCGATCTCGTCGGGCAGATCCGCCCACAACTTGATCAGTTACAAAAACGCCTGCTGCAACAACTGGCCGATTTCAGCCCTTATCGCAACGACCCGCAGTGCCCGGCCTGGCTGGCCAAGGCCAATAAAACCGGCGCCCACGCGCCATTGCGCGAACTCGCCCAAGTACGCGCCACCGCTGAGTTGTGCAGCGCCAGCCGCTGAGCCTGACTGCCGACGTGCGCTGAAGTGCTCTATGCTCAGCGCTTAGTCGTCATGAACGGAACAGGGCCGGACACTTGCCCAACGGCCAATGGAAGCCTGCAATGCGCTCATTGTTGTTATGCCTGCTTGTGCTGATCGCCCTGCCCGCCGCCGCGCAGATCTACAAGTACACCGACGCCAACGGCAACACCGCCTACAGCAATCAACCGCCCGATGGCGTAAAGGCTCAACCCGTGGAGTTGCCACCGCTCAACAGTATCGAGCGCCAGCCATCGGGCGAACCTGTAGCACCTGCGCAAGCCAGTAGCCGTGAACAGCCCGGCAGCGCCTATCAGGTCCTTGAGCTGAGCGGTTTGCCCACCGAAGAAGCCTTGCGCGCCAACAACGGCACGTTCACCGTCAGCGTATTGATCCAACCGCGCCTGCAAGACCCTCATCGATTGAGGCTGTTACTGGACGATCAACCCTACGGCCAGCCGAGCAACGTACCGATTCTGCAACTGGTGAACATCGACCGTGGCGAACACCGCCTCGCGGTTCAGGTGATCGACGGGCAAAACGTCGTGCAGCAGAGCCCCACCGTGACCTTCACCGTACAACGGGTGCATAAGCCTTGAGGTTCTGGCTATTGGTCGCCTGCCTGATCAGCCTGCCGGCCATGGCCGAGGTTTTTACCTACATCGACGCCCAGGGCAATCGGGTCTTCACCGATCAGCCGGGCACCCGTAATGCCAAGCGTGTACCACTGGCGACCAGCAATCGAATGTCGGCCAACCCGAGCGGCGCCGGGCCAATGACGGCCGCGAAAAACCAGGCCAAACCCCTGTTTCATTACGACATGCTTCGTGTGCTGGTGCCGGACCCGGATGCCACGATCCGTAGCACAGCCGGTGAATTGATCGTCAGCGTTACCAGCGAACCCGGCCTGCAACAGGGTCATCGCTACCGTTTGCTGCTGGATGGCCAACCCACCGCCGAGCCCGGCCCGAGCCCGGTGTTCGCCCTGAGCAACATCGACCGCGGCAGCCATCACCTGTCGGTGGAAATCCTCGACGAACAGGGCCGCACCGTCGAACGCACGGCCAATCAACCCTTCCACATGCAGCGCATTTCCCTCGCGCAGAAACGTCAGGTCAAACCCTGCATCCTTACCGACTACGGCCAACGGCCGGAATGCCCCCTCAAAGACAAACCCGAAGAAGAAAGCTCCTTCTGGCGCTGATGCCAGTCTGTTAAGGCGCAGAACCTGTGGGAGCGTGGCTTGCCCGCGAAGAACGATGACGCGCAATACCTGAAAAACCGCGGTGCATTCTTCGCGGGCAAGCCACGCTCCCACAGGATTCCCGTCGCTCAAATTTCTTCGCCACCGGCTCTGCACTTGAACTGGCCTTTCCACCGTCCTGCCCTTCTTCTAACTTCGTTCAGGTTTGCGCACTATATTGGTGCAATAGAGTGCACAGTACTCACATCACAACCCATTTTGGTTCGAAAGTACCCGCGAAAGCTGGCAGAACGCCACGCAAATGAGCGTCAAACGCCTGTTTCAGGCTCTAAACGCTTCTTTTCGGAGCCTTGGTTTGGTTTTTGCATTTTCCCCGTATCGGCGCGTTATTCATGCGCATGCCCTGCTCCAAAAGAGGTCCTGATGACCATTAGCGACGCACTACACCGCTTGCTACTCGACAACCTGACCACCGCCACCATTCTGCTCGACGCCGAACTGCGCCTTGAGTACATGAACCCGGCGGCGGAGATGCTGCTGGCCATCAGCGGCCAGCGTAGCCATGGGCAGTTCATCAGCGAGTTGTTCACCGAGTCCACCGAAGCGCTGAACTCCCTGCGCCAGGCAGTCGAGCAGGCGCACCCGTTCACCAAGCGCGAAGCGATGCTCACCGCCCTCACCGGCCAGACCCTGACCGTCGACTATGCGGTAACGCCGATCCTGAGCAATGGCGCTACGCTGCTGTTGCTGGAGGTTCACCCGCGTGACCGCTTGTTGCGGATCACCAAGGAAGAGGCGCAGCTGTCGAAGCAGGAGACCAGCAAGATGCTGGTACGCGGCCTCGCCCATGAGATCAAAAACCCTCTCGGCGGGATTCGCGGCGCGGCGCAGTTGCTCGCCCGTGAATTG
This sequence comes from Pseudomonas sp. JV414, assembly GCF_032424305.1. Lineage (NCBI taxonomy): Bacteria > Pseudomonadati > Pseudomonadota > Gammaproteobacteria > Pseudomonadales > Pseudomonadaceae > Pseudomonas > Pseudomonas sp. JV414. The sequence continues at coordinate 409,310 of NZ_VYKC01000009.1, forward strand.
CCGGAAGAAAGCCTGCGCGATTACACCAACGTCATCATTGAAGAAGCCGATCGCCTGCGCAATCTGGTGGATCGCATGCTCGGCTCCAACAAATTGCCGTCATTAGCCATGTGCAACGTCCATGAAGTGCTGGAGCGCGTGGGTCAGTTGGTGGAGGCCGAAAGTCAGGGCTGCATCACTTTGGTGCGCGACTACGACCCAAGCATTCCGGATGTGTTGATTGATCGCGAACAGATGATTCAGGCCGTCCTGAACATCGTGCGCAACGCGATGCAGGCCATCAGCAGCCAGAATGAGCTGCGCCTTGGCCGCATCAGCTTGCGTACCCGCGCCATGCGCCAGTTCACCATCGGCCACGTGCGCCATCGCCTGGTGACCAAGATCGAAATCATCGACAACGGCCCGGGGATCCCCGCCGAGCTACAAGAAACCATCTTCTTCCCCATGGTCAGCGGCCGCCCGGACGGTACCGGGCTCGGCCTGGCCATTACCCAGAACATCATCAGCCAGCACCAGGGCCTGATCGAATGTGACAGCCATCCAGGCCACACCACGTTCTCGATCTTTCTGCCACTGGAACAAGGAGCCACATCGACATGAGCCGTAGTGAAACCGTGTGGATCGTCGATGACGACCGTTCTATCCGTTGGGTCCTGGAAAAAGCCTTGCAGCAGGAAGGCATGACCACGCAAAGCTTCGACAGCGCCGATGGCGTGATGAGCCGCCTGGCGCGCCAGCAGCCGGACGTGATCATCTCCGACATCCGCATGCCGGGTGCCAGCGGTCTGGACCTTCTGGCACGGATTCGCGAACAACACCCGCGGTTGCCGGTGATCATCATGACCGCGCACTCCGACCTGGACAGCGCTGTCGCGTCCTATCAGGGCGGTGCTTTCGAATACCTGCCCAAGCCGTTCGATGTCGACGAAGCGGTTTCACTGGTCAAGCGCGCCAACCAGCACGCTCAGGAACAGCAAGGCCTGGAAGTCCCGGTCGCCCTGACCCGCACCCCGGAAATCATCGGTGAAGCGCCGGCGATGCAGGAAGTGTTTCGCGCCATCGGGCGCTTGAGCCACTCCAACATCACCGTACTGATCAATGGCGAATCCGGTACCGGTAAAGAACTGGTGGCCCACGCGTTGCACCGTCACAGCCCACGGGCTGCCTCGCCGTTCATTGCGTTGAACATGGCGGCGATCCCCAAGGATCTGATGGAGTCCGAACTGTTCGGCCATGAAAAAGGTGCCTTCACTGGCGCGGCCAACCTGCGTCGCGGACGTTTCGAGCAGGCTGATGGCGGCACGCTGTTCCTCGATGAAATCGGCGACATGCCGGCGGATACCCAGACTCGCTTGCTGCGGGTATTGGCGGATGGTGAGTTCTACCGTGTCGGCGGTCATGTGCCGGTGAAGGTCGATGTGCGAATCATCGCCGCGACTCACCAGAATCTGGAAACCCTGGTGCATGCCGGAAAATTCCGTGAGGACTTGTTCCACCGCCTCAACGTGATCCGCATCCACATTCCACGGCTGTCGGACCGTCGCGAAGACATCCCGACCCTGGCCAAGCACTTCCTCAGCCGCGCCGCGCAAGAACTGGCGGTGGAACCGAAGCTGCTGAAAAGCGAAACCGAGGAATACCTGAAGAACCTGCCGTGGCCAGGCAACGTGCGTCAGCTGGAGAATACCTGCCGCTGGATCACTGTGATGGCTTCGGGTCGCGAAGTGCACATCAGCGATCTGCCGCCGGAGCTGCTGAGCCTGCCGCAGGACTCGGCGCCGGTGACCAACTGGGAGCAAGCGTTGCGTCAGTGGGCTGATCAGGCGCTGGCTCGCGGTCAGTCGAGTCTTCTGGACAGTGCCGTGCCGACCTTCGAGCGAATCATGATCGAGACCGCCCTCAAACACACCGCCGGCCGCCGCCGCGACGCTGCCGTTTTGCTGGGTTGGGGACGTAATACCCTGACGCGCAAGATAAAGGAATTGGGGATGAAGGTTGATGGCGGGGATGATGATGAGGGGGATGAGGGTTAAACACCCTTTAGCTCTTCGTTGACCGCAAGATCCAATCGCGGGCAAGCCCGCTCCCACAGGATTTGTGCCAAGCCCGTCTTTTTGTGGCTGACATCAAATCCATGTGGGAGCGGGCTTGCCCGCGATGCTTTTAGGGGCTCAATGCACCGCAGTAAGGCACCATGAACCGCAATCGCGCATAACGCCCTATCCAAAACCCCGCCGTCATCTGCAGAAAAATCCATATCGAAAAAACACAAAAGCCCCGAATGACGGGGCTTTCAGCGCTGCTATACGGCTTTCTGTTGCAACTTGTCAAAAACTGGCACGCCCCCTGCAACAGTCCATTCAGTGATTCAGTTCACTACCCAGTTTCGGGGACCTTGGTACAGGCAGGCCGGGGATTCCCCTCTTTACACCGGGCTCATACCGCAATTGCGACGAGCCCATCCCGTTTTGGGGTCCTTGGTACAGGCAGGCCGGGGATTCCCTCTTTACACCGGGCTCACGACGCAATGCGCGAGCCCTCCCGTTTTGGGGACCTTGGTACAGGCAGGCCGGGGATTCCCTCTTTACACCGGGCTCACGACGCAATGCGCGAGCCCTCCCGTTTTGGGGACCTTGGTACAGGCAGGCCGGGGATTCCCTCTTTTATTGCTCTCGGAGATGGATCTCCAGCCGCCAGCGGTCATCGACCTCGCTACCGGCCCATTCGCCCTGCAGCGGACGGGCCGCCACCACCGTCAGCAACAACCCCCCATCACTCAACCGCGTTCGCCAGTTCACGTCCTTGCCGTTGAGCTTAAGCTGACCTTTTTGCGCCTTGCCTTCAGCCTCGAACAACAGCGCCACGCTGCCGTCAACCAGCTCACCGTGGGTTTTGGGTTCGTTGTTGAACCACACCACCAGCCCATCGTTCGTCACCTCGACTTGCTCTAAAACGCTGGGCTCAGGCGCGGTCAGGCGACCGATCATCAGGCCCACCATCACCCCGACAATCGCCAGCGAAGCCATCACTCGCGGGAATAGTTTCGAACGAGGGTCCTTTGGCGGCGTAGAATGCCCGTCATCTTTACCTTCGGAGCCGTGCATGTTTCACGTCATCCTTTTCCAACCAGAAATTCCGCCGAATACCGGCAACGTTATCAGGCTGTGCGCCAACAGTGGCTGCCACCTGCATTTGATCGAACCGCTGGGCTTCGAGATGGACGACAAGCGTCTGCGTCGGGCCGGCCTCGATTACCATGAGTATGCCACCCTGCAACGACATGCGGACCTCGCCAGCTGCCTGGAAAGCCTCGGTCATCCACGGTTGTTCGCCTTTACCACCAAGGGCTCGCGGCCATTTCACGACGCCAGCTTCGCCGAGGGCGATGCCTTCCTGTTCGGCCCGGAAAGCCGTGGCTTGCCGGCCGAAGTGCTCGACGCCCTGCCCGGCGAACAACGCCTGCGGTTGCCGATGCGCGAAGGCTGTCGCAGCCTGAACCTGTCCAACACCGTGGCCGTCGCCGTGTATGAAGGCTGGCGCCAGCTCGGGTTCAAGTAAGGGACACGCCCCCGTAGGAGCTGCCGAAGGCTGCGATCTTTTGATTTTGATTTTTAAGATCAAAAGATCGCAGCCTTCGGCAGCTCCTACTCGAAGGTTTCGTTTGCTCCATGAAAAAAGCGCCTTCAACGGCGCTTTTTTCATGGAGCAAACGAAGCTTCTTTTTACTGAACGGTTGGAGTCTCGCCAGCCGCCTGCATGCGTTGCAGCTCTTGTGCGTACAGCGCGTCGAAGTTCACCGGGGCCAGCATCAGGGCCGGGAACGAACCGCGGGTCACCAGGCTGTCCAGGGTTTCGCGAGCGTACGGGAACAGGATGTTCGGGCAGAACGCGCCGAGGGTGTGGCTCATCGAAGCATCATCCAGGTTCTTGATCAGGAAGATCCCGGCCTGTTGCACTTCAGCAATGAACGCCACTTCTTCACCGTTTTTCACGGTGACCGACAGAGTCAGCACAACTTCATGGAAGTCGCCTTCCAGAGCCTTCTGGCGAGTGTTCAGATCCAGACCGACGCTCGGCTCCCACTGCTGGCGAAAGATCGCCGGGCTTTTCGGGGCTTCGAAGGACAAGTCACGTACGTAGATGCGCTGCAAGGAGAATTGCGGTGCGGTTTCTTCTTCGCTAGCTGCAGTGTTCTGTTGGTCAGTCATCTCAGATCCTTTCTGATCTCGGGTCTTGTAGGGTTGGCTATTTCAAGTAGGGCAGTCAGGCCTTGAGCATGGCGTCGAGCTTGCCGGCGCGCTCCAGGGCAAACAAATCATCACAGCCGCCAACGTGGGTGTTGCCGATCCAGATCTGTGGCACGGACGTTCGTCCGGCTTTCTGAGCCATCGCGGCACGCACCTGCGGCTTGCCATCGACCTTGATCTCTTCGAAGGCTACGCCTTTGTTCTCGAGCAGGTACTTGGCTCGCGAGCAATAAGGGCAGTAATCGCTGGAATAGACGACGACGTTGTTCATATCACTTCACCAGCGGCAGATTGTCGGCTTTCCAGCTGGAAATACCGCCGGACAGCTTGGCGGCGGTGAAGCCGGACTTCATCAGCTCGCGAGCATGAGTGCCGGCAGTCTGGCCCATGGCGTCGACCAGGATAATAGTCTTGGCCTTGTGCTTTTCCAGTTCGCCGACGCGAGCGGTCAGTTTGTCGTGAGGAATGTTCAACGCGCCAACAATGTGACCGGCGGTGAAATCCTTGATCGGACGGATGTCGATCACCACGCCTGCGTCTTTGTTGACCAGCCCGGTCAGTTCACCGGTGCTCAGGCTGCGGCCGCCGCCTTGCATCTGATAAGCGATCAGCAACGCCAGCAGTACGACGAAGATACCGACGAGCAAATAGTGGTTAGTGGCAAATTCAATCAGGTGAGCAACCATCGAAGGAGGTTCCAGGGCGTTAAAATGTCGGCCAGTATACACAGCCACTATGGTGGGCCAAACCCCGTCCGGCGGTGACGGCGCCGGAACTTAGCTGTAGGACGTGTTGACCCTCAATTGCGAGTCGCGCCGCGCCCCGTAAATCGCAAGACTAGGCATGAGGAGTGAGGTTTGGCGTTTCAAATGAACGACGAATAACGACGGGTTGCGCTTTACGGGGCGTGGCCCTCCGGGTTTGCCCTGTGAGCGCGCCATGCTGCGTTGCAGGACTTGGCAAGGAAACAACCCTTACCCACGTCCCGCGCCTTGCCTGGCACGCTCACAGGGCAAACGCGACTCGCAATTGAGGGTCAACACGTCCTAAACTTGCCACTCCCTTTTCCATCGCCTCTTTTAATTCAGCCACGAGTGGAATCCATGACTACCACGCCTAAACCTTTGGTCCTGATTATTCTCGACGGCTTCGGTCACAGTGAGAGCCCTGAATCCAACGCCATCTATGCGGCGAAGAAGCCCGTACTGGACCGCCTGTGGGCCACCGTGCCGAACGGCCTGATCTCGGGCAGCGGCATGGACGTCGGCTTGCCGGACGGCCAGATGGGCAACTCCGAAGTCGGTCACATGAACCTTGGCGCCGGCCGCGTGGTGTATCAGGACTTCACGCGCGTGACCAAAGCGATCCGCGACGGCGAGTTCTTCGAGAACCCGACCATCTGCGCCGCGGTGGATAAAGCCGTTGCTGCCGGCAAAGCCGTGCACTTCATGGGCCTGCTGTCCGATGGCGGCGTTCACAGCCACCAGGACCACCTGGTCGCCATGGCTGAACTGGCCTACAAGCGCGGCGCCGAAAAAATCTACCTGCACGCCTTCCTTGATGGCCGTGATACGCCACCGAAAAGCGCCCAGTCGTCGATCGAGTTGCTGGACGCGACCTTCGAAGCCCTCGGCAAAGGCCGGATCGCCAGCATCATTGGCCGCTACTACGCCATGGACCGCGACAACCGTTGGGACCGCGTATCCCAGGCTTACAACCTGATTGTCGATGGCAACAGCGAATTCAATGCCGCCACTGCACAGGAAGGCCTGCAAGCCGCTTACGAACGTGGCGAAAGCGACGAATTCGTCAAAGCCACCAGCATCGGTGAGCCAGTGAAAGTCGAAGACGGCGACGCCGTAGTCTTCATGAACTTCCGCGCCGACCGCGCCCGCGAACTGACCCGCGTGTTCGTCGAAGACGATTTCAAGGAATTCGAACGTGCTCGCCAACCTGCGCTTGCCGGTTTCGTCATGCTGACCCAATACGCCGCCAGCATCCCCGCGCCGTCGGCCTTCGCCGCAAGCAGCCTGGACAACGTGCTGGGCGATTACGTGGCGAAAAACGGCAAGACGCAGCTGCGCATCGCCGAAACAGAGAAGTACGCCCACGTGACTTTCTTCTTCTCTGGCGGTCGCGAAGAACCGTTCCCGGGCGAAGAACGCATCCTGATCCCGTCGCCGAAAGTCGCCACCTATGACTTGCAGCCCGAGATGAGTGCCCCGGAAGTCACCGATCGCATCGTCGATGCTATTGAAAACCAGCGTTACGACGTGATCGTGGTCAACTACGCCAACGGCGACATGGTCGGCCATAGCGGTGTATTCGACGCGGCGGTCAAAGCAGTTGAATGCCTGGACCTGTGCGTCGGCCGCATCGTCGATGCGCTGGAAAAAGTCGGCGGCGAAGCCCTGATTACCGCCGACCATGGCAACGTCGAGCAAATGTCCGACGAAACCACCGGCCAGGCGCACACTGCGCATACCACCGAGCCGGTGCCGTTCATCTATGTCGGCAAGCGTGATCTCAAGGTGCGTGATGGCGGCGTGCTGGCGGATGTCGCGCCGACCATGCTGATGTTGCTGGGGCTTGAGAAACCGGCGGAGATGACCGGGACTTCGATTCTGGTGTAATCCGGTCGCTCAAACGCCGTCAACCCTGTGGGAGCGGGCTTGCTCGTGAATGCGGAGTATCAGTCGACATCAAAGTTGCCTGACACATCGCTTTCGCGAGCAAGCCCGCTCCCACATTGGTTTTCCGGTGATTTCAACACCGATTCAGCTCCAGTTATCACACAGCCCCAATTGGGCATTTTTTTTGCTGCGCTTGGCGGGCATACTAGGCCGTCCCTTTCCCTGGTGCCGCCCGCCTCTATGCTTCGCGTCCTGATAGCCCTTGCCCTGACTTGCCTGCTTCAACCGGCCTTTGCCGACGAGCGCACGCAAACCCAACAACAGTTGGACGCCACGCGTCAGGACATTGCCGAGCTGAAGAAACTGCTGGGTAAACTCCAGGAAGAAAAATCCGGGGTGCAGAAAGACCTCAAGGGCACCGAAACCGAGATGGGCAAGCTCGAGAAGCAGGTCGAAGCCCTGCAAAAAGAGCTGAAGAAAAGCGAATCCGAGCTACAGCGACTCGATGCTGAGAAAAAAAAACTCCAGAGCGCGCGCATTGAACAGCAACGACTGATCGCCATCCAGGCCCGCGCGGCCTATCAGAATGGCCGCCAGGAGTACCTCAAGCTGCTGCTCAACCAGCAGAACCCGGAAAAATTCGCCCGCACCCTCACCTATTACGACTACCTGAGCCAGGCCCGCCTGGAGCAGCTGAAGAATTTCAACGAAACCCTGCGCCAACTGGCCAATGTCGAAAAAGACATCACCATGCAGCAGGCGCAATTGCTGGTGCAGAAAAGCAGCCTCGACAGCCAGCGCGACGAACTCGACAAGGTCCGCAAGGAGCGCCAGCAAGTCCTGGCCAAACTCAGCGACGACGTGAAGGCCCGCGATCAGAAACTGGCGGCGCGCGAGCAGGATCAGGCAGATCTGTCTAAAGTCCTTAAAACCATTGAAGAAACCCTGGCCCGCCAGGCCCGAGAGGCAGAAGAGGCGCGGCAAAAAGCGCTGATCGCCCAGCAGGAAGCCGAAAAAAAGCGTTTACGTGAGGCTCAGGCTGAAGCAGATGCCACTGACGCCCCACGCAAAACCGTTAAATCGACACCCGGTGCACTGGTTTCAAGTTCAGGCGAAACCTTTGGCGGCCCCTTTGCTTCCTCCCGCGGCAAACTTCCATGGCCGGTTGATGGTCGACTGCTGGCGCGCTTCGGTGAAAGCCGTGGCGACGATGCCCGCTCCAAATGGGACGGCGTGATGATCAGCGCCTCCGCCGGCAGCCAGGTGCATGCCGTTCACGGCGGCCGCGTGGTGTTTGCCGATTGGTTGCGAGGCGCCGGGTTGCTGGTGATCCTCGACCACGGCAACGGTTTTTTGAGTCTTTACGGTCACAACCAGACGCTGCTCAAGTCTGCGGGTGACGTGGTAAAAGCCGGTGAGTCCATCTCCACTGTCGGTAACAGTGGCGGACAGGACACACCAGCACTGTATTTCGCTATTCGTCAGCAGGGTCACCCGAGTGATCCGGCGCAATGGTGTCGTGCGCAAGGATAAGTACGCCATCTACTTCAGGAGTTCGTTCGACATGCTGTATTTGTCCCGCCTTACCTCGCTGGCCCTGACGATTGCCCTGGTGATCGGCGCACCGTTGGCGTTTGCCGCTGAGCCTGCCCCGGCGGTCGCACCTGCAGGCACCGCTGCGACCACCAAGGCGCCATTGCCGCTGGACGAGTTGCGCACCTTTGCCGAAGTCATGGACCGGATCAAGGCAGCCTATGTAGAGCCGGTGGACGACAAGACCCTGCTGGAAAACGCCATTAAAGGCATGCTCAGCAACCTCGACCCGCACTCTGCGTACCTGGGCCCGGAAGACTTCGCTGAATTGCAGGAAAGCACCAGCGGCGAATTCGGCGGCCTGGGCATCGAAGTCGGCGCCGAAGACGGTTTCATCAAGGTAGTTTCACCCATCGATGACACCCCAGCCTCCAAGGCCGGCATTCAGGCCGGCGACTTCATCGTCAAGATCAACGGCCAGCCGACTCGCGGCCAAAGCATGACCGAAGCCGTGGACAAGATGCGCGGCAAGATCGGCCAGAAGATCACCCTGACCCTGGTACGCGACGGCGGCGCGCCGTTCGACGTGACCCTGGTCCGCGCCATCATTCAAGTGAAGAGCGTGAAGAGTCAGCTACTGGAGTCCGGCTACGGCTACATCCGCATCACCCAGTTCCAGGTCAAGACCGGCGAAGAGGTCTCCAAGGCTCTGGCGAAGTTGCGCAAAGACAACGGCAAGAAGCTCAGCGGTATGGTCCTCGACCTGCGTAATAACCCGGGCGGTGTGCTGCAATCGGCGGTGGAAGTGGTCGACCACTTCATCACCAAGGGCCTGATCGTGTACACCAAGGGCCGCATCGCCAACTCCGAACTGCGCTTCTCCGCCACCGGCAAGGACGAAAGCGAAGCCGTGCCGCTGGTCGTGCTGATCAACGGCGGCAGCGCCTCGGCCTCGGAAATTGTCGCCGGCGCCCTGCAGGATCAGAAACGCGCGGTCGTCATGGGCACCACCAGTTTCGGCAAAGGCTCGGTCCAGACCGTGTTGCCGCTGAACAACGAGCGCGCACTGAAAATCACCACGGCGCTGTACTACACGCCGAACGGCCGCTCGATTCAGGCGCAAGGTATCGTCCCGGACATCGAAGTGCGCAAAGCCAAGATCACCAACGAGCAGGACGGCGAATACTTCAAGGAAGCCGACTTGCAAGGTCACCTGGGCAATGGCAACGGCGGCGCCGACAAACCGACCGGTTCCAGTGGCAAAGCCAAGGCCATGCCACAGGATGACGATTATCAGTTGGCCCAGGCCCTGAGCCTGCTCAAAGGGCTGAGCATCACCTCCGGCCGCTGAGATGCGCCTGCGGTTGCTCCTTGGTCTGCTGTGCTGTCTGGCGGGTGTCGCTCACGCGGCGCCTGCCACAACAGCGGCCACACCTCACAAGGCTTATCTGAGCCTGATCATCGATGACCTGGGGCAGAACCTGCTCCAGGATCGCCGTGTGCTGGCGCTGCCCGGCCCGGTCACCGCGGCAATCATGCCTGACACTCCCCACGCCACCGAGTTCGCCCGCGAAGCCCATCGCGCCGGCAAGATCGTCATCCTGCACATGCCCATGGCCCCGGCCACCGGGCCGTTTGCCTGGCATCCCGAATTACCTATCGAAGAACTCGAGAAGCGCTTGAACGCAGCGTTCAAGGCTGTGCCGTATACCGCTGGCATCAACAACCACATGGGCAGCCGCATGACCGCGCAGCAACCGGCCATGGCCTGGCTGATGGCGGACTTGCAGCGTCGGCACAAATTCTTCGTCGACAGCCGCACCAGCGCGCAAACCGTGGCCGCCGCCGAGGCGCAGAAGATCGGTTTGGCGAGCGTTTCGCGGGATGTGTTCCTGGATGACGAGCCCACTGAAGCCGCAATTTTTACTCAGCTACAGACGGCTATCAGCCTGGCGCACAAACAGGGTTCTGCGGTGATGATCGGGCATCCGTATCCGCAGACATTGGCGGTGCTTGAACGTGAATTGCCCAAGCTCAAGGCTCAGGGCATTGACTGGATCGATATCCAACAGATGATCAGCGTGCGCGGCAATCGTGCAACGGCAGCGCACGGCAAGGATGGCCAGTACCACCTCCCGACTGCCCGGTAATTCCTCGCAGCCCACTCCATTTCGCGATAACTATTTATACCTGTCGGCACACAGACGCGTGCCACGATAGCGCTCACCCCGAATTTCATCACCAAGGAATGGACATGAAATATCTCAGCTTCTTTTGCTTCGCCGGCGTGATTGGCCTGCTGGCTATTTCCGCCGTGCAGGCCCGCGACCTGGGCGAAGACGCCGTCAACGATTCACCGTCAAGAGCCCTGCAAAACAGCGAACATTTTTATGAGATCTGGAGCGGCGTGGGACGACTCAGCCTCCAATCGGGCGAGACCTGCAGCGCCGTTCTACTGGACACGCGTAACAGACAAGGCCAAGCCACTGGTCCTGCTTACCTGCTCACCAGCGGTCATTGCGTGTTCTTTGAGTACGGTTCGGCGCGGACCAATCTGCCTTTGAAAGCCAGCGTCACCTTCCACTACTTTCATGACGTGCCACAGCGCAAACGCCAATACGCCATCCGAACTGCCCGATGGAGCAGCCTGGTCGGGACCGATCTTGCAGTACTCGAAGTCGACGCGACATTGGCGTCGCTGATACAGGCCGGGGTCAACCCGCTCAAGCTGGCGTCCCATCAAACCTACGAGAGTCAGGATGCGCTTAACATTGGCGCGCCGGGCGGCTTTACCGAACAGGGGCTTCGATTGAGCGCCTGCGCCGAACAAACCGCCGGAACATTCGTCGATCACCCCGGGGTGTTCCCTTTGGCCATGAAAAACAGCTGCGACCTTTACGCTGGCAGCTCCGGTAGCCCGATGCTGAATCGCCGCACCAACGAAATTACCGGCATCGTCAGTAAAGTCGTGGCCTCCCGCAATACCCCATCGCCGCCCGACTGTGAGCACTCGATGTCTTGCAAGGCCGCCCGTTTTAACTACAGCTACTCGGCCAACTTTCTGCACAAGTGCTTTATTGACGGGGTCTTCAACGGCGATGGGGCGGACTGTTCGTTGGAGCCGGTCGAGCTGACTGTCGCGGAGCCCTGGAAGCTCAAGTCATACGTTCATAGAACGCAAAATGCGGATGGGCAGATCGTATTGCCTACCTGGGATTTCAGGTTTTCCCTTGAGGCGCCCTTCTATCGCTATAAAACGGTCCATAACGCCAGGGACTGCAAGGCCCCCGACAATTACAGCGCCGCCACCAGCGCTGAAGATGCTTACATCAATACTGAAATCGGGCCACAAAGCGGCGCACATGCACTGTGCATTATCGGCGTCGCCTCAAGGGAGCAGCAGCTGACAAGGGCGACGTTGAATAACGTGTTTACAAGTGCCGTGTACTTGAGCGCGACGCCGGACACTACGCTTCAGACCACATCGAGATGATTGCTACAAATACCGCCCCATGATGTCGTCCACCACGCCTTCCTTGCGCAGCTGATCCAACGCTGCCTGAAGCTTGGCCACGACGTCATCCGGAACGTCTTTATTCAGCGCCAGGTACAACTCGGCGCTGTTGAAGCGCAGCACGGTCTTGAGCCCGCTCACGCCTTCCTGGCGCGCCAGATAGCGGCCTGCCGGGTCACCAGTGGCCCACAGGTCGATCTGGCCGTTGACCAGTTTTTTTGCGTTGTCTTGATCGCGCAGCACAACAATCGGTTTCAAACCTTGCTTGGCCAGTGTCTCGGCAATTGCATCGCCCTTGTAGGCGCCAATTTTGTATTTGCGCGCCTGCTCCAGTGACTCGAGGGTGATCTTGCTATCGGCCTTGGCCAGCAGGATCCAGTCGTCCGGGCCGATAGGGCCGACCCACTTGAAGAGTTTCTCGCGGTCCGGTAACCGCGCCATCACGAACACGCCATAACCAGGCTTTTCCAGGGCGAGCTTGTAGATTCGCTCCCAAGGGAAACGCAGCGTCAGGCTGTAAGTGATGTCGGCGCGTTTGAACATCTCACGGACGATGTCCACGGCAATGCCATTGATGTTCTCGTCCTGAGCGAAATTCTTGCCATTCTTCGCCATGTTGTACGGCGGGAAGTTTTCCGTCAGCAACACCAGACCGGTGCCGGGATTTTCTTCGGCGTGGGCTCCGCTGATGAGCAACAGAGAAGCGCTGGCGAGGACAAGAAGAAGACGTTTAAGCATGTCGGGCTACCGGAATCCATGGCGTGCCCAAGAGTGCCTTGAGCCCGCCATGCTGTCCACTGGCCTGTACTGTTTAGCGCATCACGATGCCGCGATGAGCCATGTAGGCCTTGGCTTCCTGCACGGTGTATTCGCCGAAGTGGAAAATACTCGCCGCCAGCACCGCGCTGGCGTGGCCTTCAAGGATGCCGTCGGCCAAGTGCTGCAAGTTGCCAACACCGCCGGACGCGATCACCGGAATCCCCAGCGCATCGCTGATGGCGCGGGTGACGCCCAGGTCGAAGCCGTTTTTCATGCCGTCCTGGTCCATGCTGGTCAACAGGATTTCACCGGCACCCAGGCCTTCCATCTTCTTCGCCCACTCAACGGCGTCGAGGCCGGTTGGCTTGCGACCACCGTGGGTGAAGATTTCCCAGCGCGGGGTTTCGCCCGGACCGGAAACCTTCTTCGCGTCGATGGCGACGACGATGCATTGCGACCCGAAATGCTGGGCCGCTTCGCCGACGAATTCCGGATTGAACACCGCAGCGGTGTTGATCGAGACCTTGTCCGCGCCAGCATTGAGCAAGTTGCGAATGTCCTGCACGGTACGCACACCGCCACCCACGGTCAGCGGAATGAACACCTGGCTGGCCATGCGTTCGACGGTGTGCAGCGTGGTGTCGCGACCGTCGACGCTGGCGGTGATGTCGAGAAAGGTAATCTCGTCGGCACCTTGCTCGTCGTAACGACGGGCGATTTCCACCGGGTCGCCGGCGTCGCGAATATTCTCGAACTTGACGCCCTTGACCACCCGGCCGTTATCCACGTCCAGGCAAGGGATGATGCGTTTGGCCAGCGCCATGGTGAGTCCTCAGCCTTTGTACGAATCGCAGAAAGCTTGCGCTTCAGCGACATCGAGGGTGCCTTCGTAAATCGCCCGGCCGGTGATGGCGCCGATGATGCCTGGCGCCTTGGCGTCGAGCAGCGACTTGATGTCACCCAGATTGTGGATACCGCCGGAAGCGATCACCGGAATCTTCGTCGCCGCGGCCAGGGCGGCGGTGTACGAAACGTTGCAGCCCTGCATCATGCCGTCTTTGGCGATGTCGGTATAAACGATCGCGGACACGCCGTCGGCTTCGAATTGCTTGGCCAGGTCAATCACCTGAATGGTGCTGATTTCAGCCCAGCCGTCGGTGGCGACAAAACCGTCTTTGGCATCCAGACCGACGATCACCTTGCCTGGGAACGCACGGCAGGCTTCAGCAACGAAAGCCGGATCTTTCACGGCTTTGGTACCGATGATCACGTAGCTCACGCCCGCTTTCACGTAGTGTTCGATGGTTTCCAGGGAGCGGATACCGCCGCCGATCTGAATCGGCAGGTTCGGGTAGCGCTTGGCGATGGCGGTGACCACTTCGCCGTTGACCGGCTGGCCTTCGAAAGCACCGTTCAGGTCGACCAGATGCAGACGGCGGCAACCGCCTTCCACCCACTTGGCAGCCATGCTCACCGGGTCATCGGAGAACACCGTGGAATCTTCCATGCGGCCCTGGCGCAGACGAACACAGGCACCGTCTTTGAGATCGATAGCGGGAATAATCAGCATCTGGCAAACCTTCAAATTCGAGTATTCAGCTTCGCTCGGAAATCAGTTTTTCTCGAGCGCCCACAGGTCGCTTTCGATGCTTTCGAACCTCTCTTTGAGGTGCGTCTGCACATCGAAAATCGCCCTGTTGTAATAGTGCGGAGCAATTTCGCGGGTAAACAGCTCAAGGATTTCAGCCGCTTCGAACGAACCCAGGTCCAGTTCGAAGCGATCCTCCATGAAGCGTTTGATCTTGTGATTGGCCTCGTTCTCCTGTTCGGGAGTGAGGGTCAGGATCGGCAGCTTCTTCTTGACGGCCATTTACCAGCGACCATCCCACGCAGCGAAGTTCTGCAGCAATTGCAGGCCATGGGTATGGCTCTTCTCCGGGTGGAACTGCACGGCGAAACGCGAGCCATCGGCCAGCGCTGCGGCGAAATCGACACCGTAGTGACCGCTGCCCACCACCTGCCGCGCATTGCCGGCAGCAATGTAGTAGCTGTGCACGAAGTAGAAACGCGCCAAGTCCGGAATGTCGTGCCACAGCGGGTGACTCACCGTCTGCCTCACTTCGTTCCAGCCCATGTGCGGGACTTTCAGGTGTTCGCCGTCTTCATGCAGGTCTTTGCCGAAAAACTTCACCGCGCCCGGAAACAGGCCAATGCAATCGACGCCGTCGTTCTCTTCGCTGTGGTCGAGCAAAGCTTGCATGCCCACGCAGATGCCAAGGAACGGACGGTCCTGGCTGACTTCACGCACCAGCGAGTCGAAGCCCAGGCGACGGATCTCCGCCATGCAATCGCGAATCGCACCGACGCCGGGAAATACCACGCGATCGGCTTCGCGAATCACATCGGCATCGCTGGTGATCAGCACTTTGCCGGCACCGACGTGCTCGAGGGCCTTGGCCACCGAGTGCAGGTTGCCCATGCCGTAATCGATAACCGCGACCGTCTGCATTACAGAACGCCTTTGGTCGACGGCATCTGACCGGCCATGCGGTCATCCAGCTCCACAGCCATGCGCAGGGCGCGGCCGAAAGCCTTGAACACGGTTTCGATCTGGTGGTGGGTGTTGGTGCCACGCAGGTTGTCGATGTGCAGGCTGACAAGGGCGTGGTTGACGAAGCCCTGGAAGAATTCCTGGAACAGGTCAACATCGAAACCGCCGACGGTAGCGCGGGTATAAGGAACATGCATCTGCAGGCCAGGGCGGCCGGAGAAGTCGATCACCACGCGCGACAGCGCTTCATCGAGCGGCACGTAGGCATGGCCGTAGCGACGGATGCCTTTCTTGTCGCCGATGGCTTTGGCGAAGGCCTGACCCAAAGTGATACCGACGTCTTCCACCGTGTGGTGGTCGTCGATATGCAGGTCGCCCTTGCTGACAATATCCAGGTCGATCAGCCCGTGACGGGCGATCTGGTCCAGCATGTGCTCAAGAAAAGGTACACCGATATCAAATCGGGCCTTTCCGGTGCCATCCAGGTTGATCGAGGCTTTGATCTGGGTTTCCAGAGTGTCGCGCTCGACAGACGCCATACGTTCGGCCATCACCAGCTCCGCAAAAATCATTGGGGCGAAAAAGGCAGCCATTATAGGGTCGCGGGCGCTAAACAGAAACACGAGAGGTGATATCACTGACGGAGTGAATCCCTTGCTGTCGGGGATAGACATGTCAGTACAAGCAAAAGATCGCAGCCTCCGGCAGCTCCTACACCGACCGCGTCCACACAATGTGATGTGAACGCTGACCGTAGGAGCTGCCGAAGGCTGCGATCTTTTCGGGCATAAAACCAATGTGCCTGATACAACACATGCCAGGCACAAAGCGTCTCTTAGTGGAACAGCACTGCGGTTTTCTGCAGCGTCACCCAAACACCCCATGCCAACGGAATGCCCACCACCAGCCACGCAGCCACCGCCAATGGCTTGGTGCCCGCATCCGCTTTCCACTCCAGCACGGTGCTGGCGTCAGCACCTTTGTCGTGGCCCAGCGCCTGCTCGGCGGCCAGTTCAGCGTCGGTCATGAAGTACTTGTCGGCCACCGGGCGAACCATCAGGTTGCACAGGAAACCCAGCACCAGCAGGCCCGCGAGGATGTACAGGGTGATGTCGTAAGCCGCGGCACGTTCAACGCCGATGCTCAGCTGATATTCACGCAGGTAGTTCACCAACACCGGCCCCAACACACCCGCCGCCGCCCACGCGGTCAGCAGACGACCGTGGATCGCGCCGACCATTTGCGTACCGAACAAGTCAGCCAGGTAAGCCGGCACCGTCGCAAAACCACCGCCGTACATCGACAGAATGATGCAGAACGCCGCCACGAACAGCGCAACGCTGCCCAAGTGACCGAGGTTCGGGATCAGCGCGTACAGCGCGAAACCGAGGGCGAAGAACACGAAATAAGTGTTTTTGCGACCCAGGTAGTCCGAGAACGAAGCCCAGAAGAACCGGCCACCGATGTTGAACAGGCTCAGCAAACCGGTGAAACCGGCCGCAATCGCTGCGATCGAGGCCAGTTGCCCGGCATCCAGCTGACCAAACGTCTGGTCGGTGCCCAGCAATTTACCGGCGAAAACTTCCTGCAGCAGCGGCGAAGCCATGCCGAGGATGCCGATGCCCGCCGAAACGTTCAGGCACAGCACCAGCCACACCAGACGGAATTGCGGGGTCTTCCACGCCACATTCACGTGGACGTGACGGTGAGTGATCATCGAGTTCGACGCTTTTTTCGCCGGAGCAGTCCAGCCTTCGGGCTTCCAGCCGGTTGGCGGAACGCGGTAGGACAGTGCGCCACCGATCATGAACACGAAATAGATCGCAGCCATTACCAGGAAGCTCTGCCATACGCCCACGCTGGTTGGCGAAGCGAAGTGACCCATCAGCGCTGCAGCCAGTGGAGCACCTACCATCGCGCCACCGCCGAAGCCCATGATCGCCATGCCTGTGGCCATGCCGCGCTTGTCCGGGAACCACTTGATCAGGGTCGAGACCGGCGAGATGTAACCCAGCCCCAAGCCGATACCACCAATGACCCCGGAGCCGATCCACATCAGCCAGATCTGGTGGGTATAGACCCCCAGCGCCGAAATCAGCAGACCACCACACCAGCACAGTGCCGACACAACACCGGCCTTGCGCGGACCTGCGTGTTCCAGCCAGCCGCCCCAGATCGCTGCCGAGCAGCCCAGGAAGATGAAGAACAGGGTGTAGATCCAGCCGAGCATCGAGATTGGCCAGTCGCATTGAGACGAAAAGACCTGAGCGATGAAGCTCATGTCCGGCGCACAAGTCACGGCCTTGGTGACGCCCAGGGCTTTGGACAATGGCAACCAGAACACAGAAAAGCCGTAGGCCATGCCGATGCACAGGTGGATGGCCAGAGCGGCCGGTGGTACCAGCCAACGGTTAAAACCGGGCTTGGCGATGATGCGTTCCTTGGACAGGAACGCGGGCTGATCGGCAAAGCCGTCCGCCGTGATGCTCGTAGTCATGGTGTTTCCCCCAATTATTAGTATTGTTCGCCAGCCGTACTTCACCCCCAGCCTTAATGCACGCAGGCATGACTGTTTTTTAGGTGAAGCTCCATTTTGGTGCGACATCACGCCGCAGAAGGGACGGACGAACGGGCAGAGGTTACCATTTGCACGTGACAGAAAAACCAAACTGATATCACCTTTTGTATGTCATCTGTTCTCGTACAACCGTAAGAACATGTATTCATACGTAGGAGCTGCCGAAGTCTGCGATCTTTTGATCTTTTGCAACGTGAACAGAAGATCAAAAGATCGCAGCCTGCGGCAGCTCCTATGGGACCAGATTAGCTTTCAAGGGAGACACCATGCCGATCGTTGTCGAGCTGCTGAACCAAGCCACTTATCAGGATCAGCAAGATCTGCAGAAGATCTACCGCGACGCCCCGGACTGGCTGTTTGCGCCATTTACAGGGGAGATGCATCTGATCGAAGACTGCCTGCAGGACGGTTCGCTGATCGCCGGACGCTTCAACGATCGGTTGTTGGGTGCGGCACGTCTGCAACGGCACCACGACGTCTGGCATTTGTCCCATTTATGCGTACGAAAAATCACCCGTCGTCGTGGGGTTGCCGAGCGCATGGTGAACGAAGCGCAGAAAATGGCGTCGCAATCAGGCGCGACATTGCGGCTGTTGGCGCCTGCCGGGCACCTCGAAGCTCAAGCGCTGGCGGCTAAGCTGAAGGTGCCGCTGGATGAGCTCCCGATGTGATCGCTGACCGGTCAGCCACTTCGGAGCGCTATACTCCCCGGCTAAATTTCGAATTCGACTAATACAAGGACTCGCCCATGAAAGCGTTCGGCAAAATCCTGGGTCTGGTACTTCTCGGGCTGTTGCTGATCATTGTGGCGCTGGGCTTTGCCCTGACCCACCTCTTCGATCCCAACGACTATAAAGACGAGATTCGCCAGATTGCCCGCGACAAGGCCCACATCGAGCTGACGCTCAATGGCGATATCGGCTGGAGCCTGTTTCCCTGGCTGGGCCTGGAATTGCATGAAGCCAGTGTTGCAACCCTGGCCAAGCCTGCCGAACCGTTCGCAGACTTGCAGATGCTCGGCCTGTCGGTCCGCGTGATTCCGCTGCTGCGCCGCGAAGTGCAGATGAGCGATGTGCGCGTCGAAGGCCTGAATCTGCGCCTGAATCGCGACAAGAACGGCCACGGCAACTGGGAAGACATCGGCAAGGCCCCGGCGCCAGCCACCCCGAGTACTCCGGCCACGCCGCCCGCCGCCACCGGCGAACCTGCACCAACCACTACCGCTCAGGCAGAAAAACCGGCTCAGCCGATCCGCCTGGACATCGACAGCCTGACCGTCAACAACGCCCGCGTTGAGTACAGCGACGAGAGAACCGGCAAGCAGTTCAGCGCCGAAAGCATCCAGCTCAGTACTGGCCCGGTACATGACTCGACCAACATCCCGGTCAAACTCACCGCATTTCTCGGCACCAACCAACCGGTTCTGCGAGTACGAACCGAGCTGGCCGGCGAGTTGCGTTTCGAGCGTGCACTGCAGCGCTACAAATTCGAAGACATGAAACTCTCCGGTGAAGTCGCTGGCGATCCACTGCAAGGCAAGACCATGACCTTCGCCGCTCAAGGTCAGTTGCTGCTGGACAGGGCTGCCAACGTCGCCGAATGGACCGGCATCAAGATCTCCGCCAACCAGCTGCGCGCCTTGGGTGAACTGAAGGCCAACGACCTCGACAAGACCCCGCAAATCAGCGGTGGCCTGTCGATTGCCCAGTTCGATCTGGCGAAATTCGTCGACAGCATCGGCCAGAAACTCCCGGCGATGGCCGAAGGCAGCCTGAGCAAAGTCGAACTGGCCAGCCAGGTTGCCGCCACGCCGACCAGCCTGTCCCTCGACAACCTCAACCTGAAACTCGACGACAGCACTTTCAGCGGCCGCATCGCTGTCGAGGACTTCGCCAAGCAATCGCTGCGCGTGAACCTCAAGGGTGACACTTTCAGCGTCGATCGTTACTTGCCGCCAAAATCCGCCGAAGCCAACAGCGCGAAGCAGGTGCGTCAGGCCGAAGTGGCCAGCACCGAGAGCGAGGCGATGGCTGGTGCAGGCAGTTCACCGCTGCCGCCCTCACCGACCAAAGGCCCGTGGAGCACCGAGCGTCTGTTGCCGGTGGAACGCCTGAGCAAACTCGACGTGAACGCCGACCTGACTTTCGGCCAGCTGACCCTCGACAAACTGCCGATTCAGAATGCGGCACTCAAGGCCACAGGCCAAGGCGGCCTGCTGACGCTGGAGAACCTGCGCGGCGACCTGTACGACGGCAACTTCGAAGCCAAAGGTACCCTGGACGTGCGCCAGCAAGTGCCGGCGCTGAACATGCAGACGCGCATCAGCAAAGTGCCTGTAGAAAAAATCCTCGAAAGCCAAGGGAAAAATCCACCGGTCCAAGGCCTGGTTACCCTCGATAGCGCGCTGACCAGCAGCGGCAATAGCCAGAGCGTGCTGATCGACAACCTCAACGGCAATGCCAGTTTCGTCATCAACAATGGCGTTCTGCTCAATGCCAACCTTGAGCAGCAACTGTGCAAAGGCATCGCCACCCTGAATCGCAAAACCCTCACGGGCGAGCCACGGGGCAAGGACACACCGTTCGAAGAGCTCAAGGGCAACCTGACCTTCCACAACGGCGTGGCCAGTAACCCCGACCTGAAAGTGCGCATTCCGGGCATGACCGTCAACGGTAACGGCGACATCGACCTGCGGGTGCTGGGCATGGATTACCGCGTCGGCGTGATCGTCGAAGGCGACAAGAGCGACATGCCGGACCCGGCCTGTCAGGTCAGCGAGCGCTTCATCGGCATCGAGTGGCCACTGCGCTGCCGTGGCCCGCTGGAGCTGGGTGCCAAGGCTTGCCGCGTCGACAATGAACGCATGGGACAAGTCGCGAGCAAACTGGCCGGTGAGCGGATCAGCGAAAAAATCGACGAGAAGCTTGGCGATAAAGTCAGCCCGGAACTGAAAAACGCGCTCAAGGGGCTGTTCAAGCGATGAGAGCCGAGCAGTTTTCAACGGCGGTGCTGGACTGGTACGACCGCCACGGCCGCCACGATTTGCCTTGGCAGCAGGGCATCACCCCTTACCGGGTGTGGGTCTCGGAAATCATGCTGCAGCAGACCCAGGTCAGCACCGTGCTGAATTACTTCGACCGTTTCATGGCTTCGCTGCCAACGGTCGAAGCCCTGGCCGCCGCGCCGGAAGACGAAGTGCTGCACCTGTGGACCGGCCTCGGTTACTACACCCGCGCGCGCAACTTGCAGAAGACCGCGAAGATTGTCGTTGCCGAATATGGCGGCGAGTTTCCCCGTGATGTGGAAAAACTCACCGATCTGCCGGGTATCGGCCTGTCCACCGCTGGCGCGATTGCCAGCCTGAGCATGGGCCTGCGGGCGCCGATCCTCGATGGCAACGTCAAACGGGTGCTGGCGCGCTTTACCGCGCAAGAGGGTTATCCGGGCGAGCCCAAGGTTGCCAAACAGCTGTGGGCCAACGCTGAGCGCTTCACGCCACATGATCGGGTCAACGCCTACACCCAGGCGATGATGGATCTGGGCGCCACGCTCTGCACCCGCAGCAAACCGAGCTGTCTGCTTTGTCCGCTGGAAAAGGGCTGCGAGGCGCACATGCTTGGCCTGGAAACCCGCTACCCGATCCCCAAGCCACGCAAAGCCGTGCCACAGAAGCGCACGCTGATGCCGATGCTCGCCAATGGCGAAGGGGCGATTCTGCTTTACCGTCGCCCTTCCATGGGCCTGTGGGGCGGTCTCTGGAGCCTGCCGGAACTCGACGACCTCGATGACCTGCAACATCTGGCTTCACAGCATTCGCTGGAACTGGGCAACCAACAGGCACTGCCGAGCCTGGTACACACCTTCAGCCACTTTCAGTTATCCATCGAACCCTGGCTGGTTCAGGTTCAGGAGGCCGGTCATCACGTGGCCGAGGCCGACTGGCTCTGGTATAACCTCGCCACCCCGCCGCGCCTGGGCCTTGCCGCCCCGGTCAAAACCTTGCTCGAACGCGCGGCCGCCGTATTGAACGCAGGAGAGTCGTCATGACCCGCACCATCATGTGCCGCAAGTACAAAGAAGAATTACCCGCCCTGGAGCGCGCTCCATTTCCGGGTGCAAAAGGTCAGGACATTTTTGACCACGTCTCGGCCAAGGCCTGGGCCGACTGGCAAAAACACCAGACCCTGCTGATCAACGAAAAACGCCTGAACATGATGAACGCCGAAGACCGCAAATATCTTCAAGGCGAGATGGACAAGTTCTTTTCCGGCGAGGAATACGCCAAGGCCGAAGGCTACGTTCCGCCCGCTGAATAATCCCGTTTTTTCGGGGGTCGGATCGTAAGCGACGGTAATAATTAAAATTTTTTTGAAAACTTTCTTGACGACCCCCTGAAAAACCAGTTTAATGCGCCCCGTTGCCCAGATAGCTCAGTCGGTAGAGCAGGGGATTGAAAATCCCCGTGTCGGCGGTTCGATTCCGTCTCTGGGCACCAAATACCGAAAACCCTGAATCGCAAGATTCAGGGTTTTTTTATGCCCGCGATTTGATCAGGCATCGAGCAAGCGTCTCTCTTGGGCTAGTTTTCAGTATTCCAGTGGAAGACAAGATTGCGAGCGGCACCACTTCCTACATCCGCCGTATCACGCCGCTCCTCACCATTGCGAGTCGCGACGACGGTGTACTTGCCAGGTGGCAGCTGAACATAAACCAACGGGCCGGCTTCGCTCAGCGTCAGCACGGGTTGCCCCGGGTCTTTCTGAATGACCAGATTTACATCCGGAACATATTTGCCCTCCGCCCCGATGGAGAAAGTCATGTGCAGGTTGTAGCCCTGCGCTTGTTCAATGGCTCGAGCCTCATCCTCTCCGATCCCCCCGGACAGGTAAGTAATCCCGTTTTGCTGTTGCTGCTGGACTTGCACGCCTGTGCTGTCGATCGGTTCAAGACTGGCTGCGTTAAGCACGACTGGAAACATCAGTACGCCGACAGCGGCGATGGGCAGCATGAATGAATGGACGTTCTTCATGATGGCGACTCCCGGGTTACGCAGAACCCAATCGTTACTCTTTTTAGATTTGTTACCGAATGTTCAAGTTTTAGATCGATTAGCACTTGGGCTCACTGCGAATCGGACTACGTGATGTGCTCCTCATGCATGGGCTGCCGTCGGCCCGGTCCTGCAAAGCAAATTCGCCTTTCCTTCCGATTTACCAGCAACGCCCGGCATCGCGGACTATCACTCTCTTGCCATCCTCTTCCGCTTGTTTCCTTAGCCGCGGAAAATGTCATGAGCTCCCTAAAACCCGGTAACACTCAAGATCCACAGATCACTTCACTGCTCGGCAATCTTGGCGAGTTGATCCGTGAAGCGCGTCAGAAGGTGCTGCGAGCGGTCGATACCGTTCAGGTGCAAACCTGTTGGCAGATCGGACGGCATATTGTGGAGTTCGAGCAGGAAGGTGCTCGACGGGCGGTGTATGGCAAGCAGTTGCTATCGACGCTGGCGAAAGTACTGACGGAGCAGTTTGGGAAAGGTTTCGACGCTTCCAACCTTCGCTACATGCGCCTGTTCTATCAAGCATTCCCAATTCGTGACGCACTGCGTCACGAATTGAGCTGGACCCACTACCGCAGACTGCTACGAGTCGACAACGACAACGCTCGCCACTGGTACATGAACGAATCTGCTCTGCAGAACTGGTCAAGTCGCGCCCTCGAGCGCCAGATCAATACCCTCTATTACGAACGCCTGCTGGCGAGCCGCGACCGGGCCGCCGTCAAACAGGAAGCCGCCACCAATATCCAGCAAATGAACGCCAGCCCTCGGGATTTCATCCGGGACCCAGTGCTACTGGAGTTTCTCGGCCTGCCCAATGCGGGTTTGATCCAGGAAAGCGAACTTGAACAAGCATTGATCAATCAACTCCAGGGCTTCCTGCTCGAACTGGGCAAAGGCTTCGCCTTCATCGCTCGCCAGCAACGCATCAGTACCGAGAGCAAAGACTTCTATATCGACCTGGTGTTCTACAACTACCTGCTCAAGTGCTTCGTCATCTTCGACCTCAAGCGCGGCGTACTGACCCACCAGGATGTCGGCCAGATGGACATGTACGTGCGCATGTACGACGACCTCAAGCGCGGACCGGAGGATAGCCCCACCGTCGGTCTCATTCTCTGCGCGCAAAAAGATGAATCGGTGGTGCGCTATTCAGTGCTGCAAGGCAACGAACAGCTGTTCGCCAGTACCTACAGACTGGTACTGCCGAGTGAGGAGGAACTTCGCAAAGAACTGGATCGGGAATGGGCGGTGCTTGAGGAGCGGTTACTCAAGCAGAGGCCCCGATAAGCACGGGTGGATTGTTCATAAACGGCGTGAAGACTATGGTGGTTGGCTCACCGCAAAGGTTCAACGCCGATGAATTTGCAGGACATGCCTTCACTGGCCCCGACGCAACTTGAATTGCCGTTACCCACCGGCACACCCGGTGAATCTTTCAACGAACCCGCCACCGACGGCTTCATCCTTGGCGGCTTCACCTGGCGGCATGCGAATCAAGACCCAACCCGTCCGGTGGTGATCATCAACGCCGCTACTTCAGTCCGTTGCCGACACTACTCGCGCTTCGCCGATTACCTGTTCGCCAACGGCTTCGACGTGATCACCTATGACTACCGCGGCATCGGCGAGTCGCGCCCCGTGTCGCTGAAAGGGTTTGAGGCCTCATGGTCTGATTGGGGCGCGCTGGATTTCGAGGCGATGCTGCAAAGGGCGCAACGCGAGTTTGCGCAACAACCCATCAATGTCGTCGGCCACAGCTTCGGTGGTTGTGCGGCCGGGCTGGGAACCTCCGGGCATATGATCCGACGCCTGGTGACGGTAGGTGCGCAGTTCGCTTACTGGCGCGACTATGCTCCCGCTCATCGCTGGCGAATGTTTGGCAAGTGGCATGTGGTGATGCCATTGATGACCATGCTGTACGGCTACTTTCCCGGCAAACGCCTCGGCTGGCTCGAAGACACCCCGGCCGGTGTAGTTCGCGACTGGAGCAAGCCCACCGCCCGATACGAGAAACGCCCCAGCGGTCGTGTCATCCACGCCAAAAACGGCCAGCTTCCCTTCGCCAACGTCACAGCCCAGACCCTGGCGATCAGCCTCAGCGACGATCCCTACGGTACGATTCCGGCGATCGAACGCTTGCTCGGCTACTTCACTGGCAGCACAAATACCCACCTGCGAATCGCCCCCGAAGATATCGGCGAAGAAGAAGTCGGACATTTCGCCTTTTTTCGCAGCGCATACCAAGCCACACTATGGCCCATTGCATTGTCCTGGCTGCAGACCGGCGAGCTGGCCCCCGATACACCCGGGCGGCGAGTGCCACGCAGTTGATGCATGCGCCCTCTCAACGAATTACGGAACGACGCCCATGGCCTCCGCCAACAAGCAGAACAAACGCGCCTCCCGCGCCAAAGCCAAGGCCAAGCAGAACCGCACCCAGCGGGCTGCCGCGCCGGTCGAGCTGGACCCGAACGACGATCGCATCGACTTCGAATCGGTGGACCTGACCGAACTGTTCAAAGAAATGATCGATGCGGCAAAGATCAGTCAACAGGCGATGTGCGCGGCCTTTCTTGAACACCCACTGCTCGCGCTGGTGCTGGAACAGGAAGGCGAAGAAACCGCGACAGACTTCATCATCGCTGCGCTGATCGAGTATCGCCAATGGTCCACCGAAGCTGACGAAGCCAGCGCCTTGGCGTGGATCGAATCCCCGGCCTTCCAGGCTGACTACGTGGCAGCGTCCGAAGTCATCGCGGCCCAAACCCAACAGAAACCAAACTGAGTTCCCATGGCATCCCTGAACAAGCAACAGAAACGCGCCAAGCGCGCAAAGGCCAAAGCCAAGCAAATCAATATTCACGGCAGAAAACCCGCCGAACTGGATGATGACCTGGGCGAACTCGGCGAGCCGATCCCGGAATACACCTTGGCGATGTTCAGCAAAATGCGTGACGTCGAGGCCACCAGCCGCAACGACATGCTGCTGACCCTACTGTCGAACCTCGCCGAAATCATCAGCGACCATCCAGAACTGCTGGACATGGAAAACGCCGACAACGAAGCCATGGCCGCCACGCACCTGGCCGCCGACATGCTGATCGACTACCGCATGTGGGCCGATGGCATGGACCGCGACGCCGCCCAGGCCTGGCTGACCGATCCGCAATTCATCACTGACTTTGGCGATGCGCTGGACAGTTATCGTCAGTCGCTGGACTTGCCGGTGGAAAAGGCTGAGTAAGGCCACTCTGGAAGTAAAAACGGCTGCTTGTCATCTCTGACAGCAGCCGTTTTTTGTAACCATTGAAACTGTCGTGACTACCACAACCTTTCATCAGTCATCGCGTATATCCCATTGACATATCCCAACAAAATTCTATCCTTCTGACTTCAAGCGTTAGCAAAGCGCAGGAGGCCTGCCATGGAACAAACCACCCTTTTTATGAGCAATCGAAGCCAGGCCGTCCGCCTGCCCAAAGCTGTCGCAATGCCCAGTGATGTGAAGCGTGTCGATGTTATCGCTATCGGCAGGACTCGCCTCATCACCCCGGCAGGAGAAGCCTGGGATAGCTGGTTCGACGGCGAAGGCGTGAGCGCAGACTTTATGGCTGACCGTGAGCAACCAACCGATCAGGAGCGTGAGTCGTTTTAATGATCAAATTCATGCTCGATACCAACATCTGCATCTTCACCATCAAGAACAAGCCACAGGTTGTACGCGAAGCCTTCAATCGTCATCACGGCCAGCTATGCATAAGCGCTGTCACCTTGATGGAGTTGATTTACGGTGCAGAAAAATCTGCCGCACCGGAAAAAAACCTCGCTGTCATCGAGGGCTTTGTTGCCCGTCTTGAGATCTTGCCTTTTGACTATGAAGCAGCAGCACACACCGGAATGATTCGCTCGGAATTGGCTAAAGCAGGGACACCAATAGGCCCTTATGACCACATGATTGCCGGCCACGCACGCTCACGAGGGTTCACCATCGTGACGAATAATCTACGGGAATTTGAGCGTGTATCCGGTTTACGAGTTGAAGACTGGGTGCACCCCGCTTGAATCGAGCACAACAGACAAAACAAAAACGGCCGCTTGTCATCACTGACAGCGGCCGTTTTGCGTTACGCGGTACGAATCAGCTCAGCACCACCGCGCCCACTTTCTGCAGCTTGCGACGACGAGCCACGAACAACCCGGCAGCCACCACCGACACACTCAGCAAACCAGTCGCGAGGATCTCCACGCGATGGGCGTCCTGGAACAGCATGATGGTCAGGGCCGCAACGATGAATATGATCACCGCGTAGGTCAGGCCCGGGAACAGCCACATGCTGAAGGCGATTTTTTCACCGCGAGCCATACGCTGTTTACGCATGCGCAGTTGTGAAAACGCGATCACCAGGTACACCAGCAGCGCGATAGCGCCGGAGCTTGCCAGCAGGAATTCGAACACGGCGGCCGGGGCCACGTAGTTGGCGAACACTGTAAGGAACGCTGCACCGGTGGACAACATGACGGCCCAGTACGGCGTGCCGCTCTTGTTGGTGCGCTGGGAAACGGCCGGCGCATCGCCGCGTTTGCCCAACGAGAACATCATGCGCGAAGCAGTGTAGAGCGCCGAGTTCAGGCAGCTGGTTACCGCAACCAGAACCACAATATCGACGATCAGCTTGGCATTCGGGATACCCATGCGTTCCAGCACGGTCTGGTAGGAACCGACGCTGGCCAGAATCGGGTCGTTCCATGGCACCAAGGCCACAACGATGAAGATCGACACGAGATAGAACAAACCAATCCGCCAGATGACCGAGTTGGTGGCCTTGGAAATTTGCTGGCCAGGGTTCTTCGATTCCGCGGCCGCGATGGTCACGATCTCGGTACCCATGAAGGAAAACATGGTGGTCAGAATGGCCCCCAGCACCGCGCCCATGCCGTTTGGCAGGAAGCCTTGAGTGTCAAACAGGTGCGACACGCCGCTGACCTGGCTGGTAGGCAGGAAGCCGAAGATCGCCAGAATGCCAAGACCGATAAAGCCGATGATCGCTACGACTTTGACCAGGGCGAACCAGAACTCGAACTCTCCGTAGTTCTTCACACTGAACAGGTTGGTCACCGTCAGCAGCAAGGTGATGACCAGCGTGAACGCCCAGATTGCCACGTCAGGGAACCAGGCATGCAGGATGGTCGCGGCGGCGTTGGCCTCCAACGGAATGACAAGCACCCAGAACCACCAGTAGAGCCAGCCGATGGTGAAACCGGCCCAGTGACCGATTGCGCGGTCGGCGTATGTGGAGAAGGAGCCAGTGTCCGGCGAGGCGACGGCCATTTCGCCAAGCATGCGCATCACCAGCACCACCAGCATACCGGCGGCGGCATAGGCCAGCAGTACGGCTGGACCGGCAGCTGCGATGGCATGACCGGAGCCGACAAACAGCCCGGCACCGATCACCCCGGCGATCGACAGCATGGTCACATGACGCGGTTTGAGCCCCTGTTCGAGGCCATTGGAGGAGCTTTGGCTACTACTCATTAAGACTACCTTTGCAAGTAAAGCGATGACATCGGCCCGGTCTGACATTCCTTCTCGTAAAAAGAATCCAACAGGGCGTTTCTTATTCTGCACGCAATAATTGCGCCAAAATATTTCATACGCCCGCGACACGGGGCCTTCACGCGAATCGAGCAGTCATCGCAAGTCATTGAGATTAATGGCATTTCGCCAGAGCGTTACCCTGCCACCCACTTCAAGGAACGAATCAGCGCACCAGAAACACATCAAAAAATTCGGGCACGCACAATAAAAGTTCAGATCAGGAACGTTTGTCCGGTTAGCGCTTCCAACACCCCGCCAAAGCTGGCAACATCGCGCCTTTTTTTACGCGATAGCCACGCCCAAGCGTGTTCAAACGGCTGTTCGGTTGTTGATGGGGCGACAGTCTGCTGTGCCGATGCGACAACCTGCCACATGCCACCCGTTTACCGTCCGTAGCGCTGTTGGCTGCCATTCGAACGCTATGCTAGCTTGGCCGCCTCGCCAGGAAGGCCACCAACAGCAGGAGCGCAAAACACTATGAGGAACGCACATGGCTGAGGCCACGCCCGCGCTTGAAATCCGCAACTTGCACAAACGCTACGGACAGCTTGAGGTGCTCAAAGGCATCTCGCTGACCGCCCGCGACGGCGACGTGATCTCGATCCTGGGTTCCTCCGGTTCCGGCAAGTCCACGTTCCTGCGTTGCATCAACCTGCTGGAAAACCCGCACCAGGGCCAGATCCTGGTAGCCGGTGAAGAACTCAAGCTCAAAGCCGCCAAGAACGGCGAACTTGTTGCTGCCGACGGCAAGCAGATCAATCGCCTGCGCAGCGAGATTGGTTTTGTATTTCAAAACTTTAATCTCTGGCCGCACATGAGCGTGCTCGACAACATCATCGAAGCCCCGCGCCGCGTGCTCGGCCAAAGCAAAGCCGAGGCTATCGACGTCGCCGAAGCCTTGCTGGCCAAGGTCGGCATCGCTGACAAGCGTCACGCCTACCCGGCGCAACTCTCCGGCGGCCAGCAGCAACGCGCGGCCATCGCCCGCACCCTGGCGATGCAGCCCAAGGTCATTCTGTTTGACGAACCCACCTCCGCCCTTGACCCGGAAATGGTCCAGGAAGTACTTAATGTCATCCGCGCATTGGCCGAAGAAGGCCGCACCATGCTGCTCGTGACCCATGAAATGGGCTTTGCCCGTCAGGTTTCCAGCGAAGTGGTGTTCCTCCACCAAGGCTTGGTAGAAGAACAAGGATCGCCGCAGCAGGTGTTCGAAAACCCGCTTTCGGCACGCTGCAAACAATTCATGTCCAGCAACCGCTAACGGAGCTACCCGCATGCAGAACTACAAAAGAATCTTTCTGGCCGCTGCTGTCACCCTGGCCTTCAGCGCCGGTGCCGCCGCCGAGACCTTGAAGATGGGCATCGAAGCGGCCTACCCGCCGTTCAACAACAAAGATGCCAGTGGCAATGTCGTCGGCTTCGATAAAGACATCGGCGATGCCCTGTGCGCCAAGATGAAAGTCGAGTGCACCGTGGTTACCTCCGACTGGGACGGCATCATCCCGGCCCTGAACGCCAAGAAGTTCGACTTCCTGATCTCCTCGATGTCGATCACCGACGAGCGCAAGCAAGCGGTGGACTTCACCGAACCGTACTACTCCAACAAACTGCAGTTCATCGCGCCGAAAAACGTCGACTTCAAAACCGACAAGGCTTCGTTGCAAAGCAAGGTGATTGGCGCCCAACGCGCGACTCTGGCCGGCACCTGGCTGGAAGACAACATGCCCGGCGTTGAAGTCAAACTCTACGACACCCAGGAAAACGCTTACCTGGACCTGACCTCGGGTCGGCTGGACGGCATCCTTGCGGACAAGTACGTCAACTACGAGTGGCTGAAAAGCGACGCCGGCCGTTCGTATGAATTCAAGGGTGACCCAGTGGAAGAAAGTGACAAGATTGGTATCGCCGTGCGTAAAGACGACACCCTGCGCGCGAGGCTGAACCTTGCCCTGAAAGAAATCGTCGAAGACGGCACTTACAAGAAGATCAACGACAAGTACTTCCCGTTCAGCATCTATTGATTCTGAGCTGCATGACCGGCGCCGTTCTCTGACGGTGCCGGTCCTTCGCAATGCCTGCCGCGATTTGAAAAGAAATCCATGATTATCGACCTCTACGGATTCGGCCCGGCGCTCGCCGCTGGTGCGCTGATGACTGTGAAGCTGGCACTCTCGGCCTTGTGCCTGGGGCTGGTGCTCGGTCTGCTCGGCGCCTTGGCCAAGACTTCCCCGTACAAGCCGCTGCAATGGCTTGGCGGCACTTATTCGACGCTGGTTCGCGGTATCCCGGAATTGCTTTGGGTGCTGTTGATCTACTTCGGCACGGTCAACCTGATGCGTGCCCTGGGCGAGTTCTTCGGCAACCCCGACCTCGAACTCAACGCCTTCGCCGCCGGCGTGATTGCGCTGGGGCTGTGCTTTGGCGCCTACGCCACGGAAGTGTTTCGCGGTGCGATTCTGGCGATCCCAAAGGGTCACCGTGAAGCCGGCGTGGCCCTGGGCCTGTCGAAATTCCGCATCTTTACCCGGCTGATCATGCCGCAGATGTGGCGCATCGCACTTCCCGGCCTGGGCAACCTGTTCATGATCCTGATGAAAGACACCGCACTGGTCTCCGTCATCGGCCTGGAAGAAATCATGCGTCACACACAAATCGGCGTGACCATATCCAAGCAACCGTTCACCTTCTATATGGTGGCCGCCTTCATGTATCTGGGCCTGACAATTCTGGCCATGACCGGCATGCACTTTATGGAACGACGCGCCGCTCGCGGCTTCGCGAGGAGCACCCAATGAACTGGGAAGTCATCATCAAGTGGCTGCCGAAACTGGCTCAGGGCGCGACACTGACTCTGGAACTGGTGGCTATCGCCGTGATTGCCGGGTTGCTGCTGGCGATTCCGCTGGGCATCGCTCGCTCGTCGCGACTCTGGTACGTGCGGGCATTCCCCTACGGCTACATCTTCTTTTTCCGTGGTACGCCGTTGCTGGTTCAGCTGTTTCTGGTCTATTACGGCTTGGCGCAGTTCGACGCGGTGCGTAACAGTTCGATGTGGCCCTATCTGCGCAGTCCATTCTGGTGCGCTACCGCGACCATGACCCTACACACCGCGGCCTATATCGCCGAGATCCTGCGTGGCGCGATCCAGGCGATTCCGCCGGGCGAGATTGAAGCGGCGCGGGCGCTGGGCATGTCCCGGGCCAAAGCGCTGTTCTACATTATGCTACCGCGTGCTGCGCGCATCGGCCTGCCGGCCTACAGCAACGAAGTGATCCTGATGCTCAAAGCCAGCGCCCTGGCCAGCACCGTGACCTTGCTGGAACTGACCGGCATGGCCCGCACCATCATTGCCCGCACCTACCTGCCGGTGGAGATCTTCTTCGCAGCAGGCATGTTCTATCTGCTGATGGCTTACGTGCTGGTTCGTGGCTTCAAGCTGCTGGAGCGCTGGTTGCGCGTCGATGCCTGCCAAGGGCGTTGATTCCTGCGCGCTGACGGGCGAGGCCCTGCTCGCCCGTTTCACCGCGCTGGATGCTTTTCTGATCGAGCATCAGGCGCTGTGGAAACCTCGACCGTTTACCCATTTGCAACTGCCTTGGGAAGCGTCCTACCCGGAGTTGGCGTTTTGGCTACGCGGGCGGTCGCTGGAGGATGCGGAAAGCAGTCATAACCAACCTTGTTTGCTTGATGCGCCGGAGCCGTTTGCTTCATTGGCGGCGATGTCTGCTGAACTGAGCACGGTGGATGAATTGCCGAGTCGTGCGCTTGAAGCAGCGGGTCATCGCTTGAATGTGGATGTGCCTGGACGCAAGTGGCAGCAGATCGAAGCGTTCACCAGTTGTTTGCAGTTTGCTCATGCACCGACGCATTGGCTGGACTGGTGTTCCGGCAAGGGCCATTTAGGGCGACGCCTGCTGCAAACCGGGCAACAACTGACCTGCCTGGAATACGACCCAACGCTGGTTGCCAGCGGTCAGGCACTCAGCCAACGTCATCAATTGCATGCGCTGCATATCGAGCAGGATGTACTCGCGCCTGGCGCAGCCCCTTTATTGAGCGCCGATCACACGCCGGTCGCGCTGCACGCTTGCGGTGATCTGCACGTGCGACTGATCCAGCTCGCCAGCGCCGCCGGTTGCAAACAACTGGCCATCGCACCCTGCTGCTACAACCGGATCAGTCTGAACACCTATCAGCCGCTTTCCTCTGCGGCTGAGCGCTCCGACCTACACCTTTCCCTCGATGATCTTGCGCTGCCGATGAGCGAAACCGTCACCGCCGGCGCTCGCGTCCGACGCCAGCGCGACACCTCCATGGCCCGGCGCCTGGCGTTCGACCTGCTGCAACGACAACTGCGCGGCGTCGACGAATACCTGCCGACCCCTTCTCTGCCCAGCGCCTGGCTGGACAAACCTTTCGCCGATTACTGCCGCGATCTGGCCGCGCTCAAAGACTTATCCACAGTCGGTGCGCCAGATTGGACTAGACTGGAAGCCGCCGGTTGGCAGCGATTGGCTGAAGTCCGCAATCTGGAGCTGCTGCGAGGCCTTTTCCGACGGCCGCTGGAACTGTGGCTGGTACTTGATCGGGCACTTTTCCTCATTCAGCAGGGTTACACCGTTCGTCTCGGCACCTTCTGTGAAACGCCACTCACGCCGCGCAATTTCCTACTCCTTGCAGAACGTCCTTAAACAGCCACAGCCTGTGGATAACTCTGTTGATGGAATTATCGTGGATCCAATATCCACGCTGTTTTACGCCTAAAACACTGCTGGTCATTTTTTGTTCACACAAATAAAAAACCCGCAAAACAGGCATTTGCGGACAAATGAGAACGAGTCTACAAAATCGTAATGAACAGGTAGTCGCCCCTGGTCCATTGTGCATAAGCATTTCATCAAAACGACATAACCGCCGAATACCGGACACCCATAGCGGGAAATTGCGCCTTGCAACGGCATTGTTATACACGCATACAAGGGCACCTCGAAAACCACCTCGCCACTGCCCCGCAACGCGCCGAACAAGCTGAAGCACAACTGCGAGCCATGCAAAACAGCCGAGCCTGGTGCCCCCTCAGAA
Organism: Pseudomonas sp. JV414; assembly: GCF_032424305.1. NCBI lineage: Bacteria > Pseudomonadati > Pseudomonadota > Gammaproteobacteria > Pseudomonadales > Pseudomonadaceae > Pseudomonas > Pseudomonas sp. JV414. The sequence goes on from NZ_VYKC01000009.1 coordinate 442,868, forward strand.
ACTCAAAAAAGTGCTGGTTCGCGCCAGATCAAACGCCTGCATAAAAATAGTCTGAATTCAGGGGTTTACAGAACCAACCCAATCGCTATAATCGTCGCCCTAACACGCCGGTATAGCTCAGTTGGTAGAGCAACTGACTTGTAATCAGTAGGTCCCGGGTTCGACTCCTGGTGCCGGCACCATACAAAACGAAGCCCTCGCAGAAATGCGAGGGCTTTGTTGTTTCTGGGGTTTGGAAACTCCCCCGGAAGCTGCCAAATTGCTGCGATAAGACCAACAAAGCCTTATCTCCATCGACAGCCCAAACATTGCCCGCGCGCCTCTACCCGTTACAATTTCACGTCAGCGCAACGTTGACGGGCTCTTACACCTACCTATAATGCACCCCAACACACCCGCCAAGCCTAGGTTGACCCAGTCAGCAAGCTCAAATCGTGCGGGTTTTTTTTGCCTGGAGAAAACTACATGAGGCCCTTCGACAAACCGGCCCTCAGCGTAGAACAGCAATTGGAACTGCTAAAGCAACGAGGCCTGCACGTCGCCAACGACGATCGGGCCATGCGCTTTCTCGAAGTGGTCACGCTGTTTCGCCTGAGCCCCTACATGCGCCCCTTCCAGGAGGCGGGTCCCGAACACACCTTCAAGCCCGGTAGTACACTGAAGGTTGTCGTCGATATCTACCGCTTCGATGGTTCGTTGCGACGCATAACCATGGATGCAATCGAACGTGTCGAAGTTGCCATACGAGCGGCTATCAGCAATCACATGTGCCCTAAGTATGGGCCTGACTGGATAGCTGACGTTTCAGTCTTCTCCTCGTCATACTCGCATTCTGATCTACTGCGCCCCCTGCAAAATCAGCTGGACAAGGAACGAAAAAAACTTGGACGTGAGATTGATCGCATAAAAAAGAGCCGTCAGGCTGATGGAGTCCAGCAACAACGGATTGAAAATCGCATGCGCGATAACTATTTCCGATTCTATGGGTCGACTTATGCCCATCCTGAGTTGCCGCCCGCTTGGGCTGTTCTGGAAGAGCTCAGCCTTGGAACGGTATCCACCCTCTTCAATGCCATAGGCAAAAGCGCCGACAAGAAAGCGATCGCTAGCAGATTAAATCTGCCCTTTGAAGTATTGGCCTCCTGGCTCCACACCCTGACCTTCATCCGAAACTGTTGCGCCCACCACTCACGACTATGGAACCGAGAGCTCTCGATTCGACCATCCTTACCCAAAGAATGGGTCATCCCAAATGCACCTACCGACCGGCCTCAACCCAAGCAGCGGCTATACATCGTATTGACGATGCTGGCCTATCTAACCGACTTGATCAGTCCAGACAGCCATTGGAAGTTTCGCTTGGCCGAAATCATGGATCAGCAGGAACTGGGCTATTTGAGACTCATGGGATTTCCAAATGATTGGAAACGCCAGCAGCAATGGTGTCTGGAGTAAGTACGCCAGAAACAGACTGCGATTAATTTATCTCCTGCTTGATCACTCAAGCCAGAAATCGTGGTCTGTTCCCATCGAACCCGTTCGTGCATCGCAAGCACTACGCACTTAGCTGCTTTATCCAGTCAAGGCTCGCAACGGTAGAACCGGAAGGACGGTATTCACAGCCGATCCATCCTGTGTAGCCGCGCTGCTCCAGCGCCGCGAACAAGGCAGCAAAGTCGATGCTCCCCGTTCCCGGTTCGTGACGGCCCGGGCAGTCGGCAATTTGCACATGGACTGTTCTGTCATAAAAACGGGCCAGAACATCTGCTGCATCTGCGGTCAGAAGCTGGGCATGATAAAGATCGAGAATCAGCCCAACACTCGGGAAGGTCTCCAGCACCTGTTGCGCCTTGCTGAAGTCAGACATGTAATAGCCCGGCATCGCTTGCGAACTGATCACTTCGATGAGCGGCCGCAGCCCCTGATCTTCGAAATACTTGACTGCATATTCCAGGTTGCCCTCGAAGATAAGCGCTGCCTCATCCTGCGTCGTAACGCCAGACATGATGTGGACATCCGAACACCCCAGCGCCTTTGCATAGCTGGCGGCCTGGAGCAACCCGTTGCGAAACTCTTCTTCCTTGCCCTGCAAGGCAGCGATGCCTTTGGTAACGCCAGCCGGTGCAGCGAACTGAATCAGCGGCAGACTGTATTGAGCCAGGTGGTCGGCCAGAAGACTTGCGTCGAATTCATAGGGTGACGGGAACTCCACCGCCCGAAAACCAGCTGCTGCGGCAGCTTCGATGCGTTGTAGAAAAGGCAACTCATTGAATTGGAAACCGAGATGAGCATTGAACTTGAGCATTGGCAAACATCCATGTAGTGATTTATGACTTTTATATACATTGTAACTGCTTCATGAACCCCACATTCAAAGCGCCTATCTGATCCCGAATGGTGTGTTCCCGATTCCATCGGGAGCCATCGACTCCTGGTGCCGCACCATACAAAACAAAGCCCTCGCAGAAATGCGAGGGCTTTGTTGTTTCTGGGGTTTGGAAAATCTGGTCTTAGTGACCCGCACTCTGCCCACCATCGACATGCAAAATCTCGCCGGTGACAAAGTTTGCGCTGTCCAGATACACCACAGCCTGAGCAATATCGCTGATCTCCCCCATGTGCCCAACCGGGTGCAAATTCCCCAGGGCTTCGTGGGTTTCCTCACCATGCATCGGCGTCTTGATGATGCCCGGGGAAACCGCATTCACCCGAATCCCGCGTTTGGCGTACTCAATGGCCAAGGATTTGGTCGCCGCATTCAAGCCACCCTTGGTCAACGAAGCCAATACCGACGGCACACCGTCAATCGCATGGTCCACCAGGCTAGTGGTGATGTTGACGACGTGGCCGCGGCCCTGTTTTTCCATCTCGGTGATCGCGAGTTGGGTGATGTAGAAGAAACCATTCAGGTTCACCGACAGCACCGCTGCGTAGTCTTCGTGGGTGTAGGCGGTGAACGGCTTGGCGACGAAGATCCCGGCGTTGTTGACCAGGGTGTCGATGCGGCCAAAACGTTCAATCGTTTCACGGATGACTCGCTGGGCGATCGCCGGGTCGCCGATGTCGCCGGCAACGGTGTAGATGTCCGGGTCGGTGGATGGCTGGATTGAACGCGAAGTGGCGACTACTTGGTAATCGAGATCACGGAAGGCCTTGACCATGCCTGCGCCGAGACCTTGGGAGGCGCCAGTGATAACGATGACTTTTTTAGAATTGCTCATGATGAACCTCTACTAATAAATGATGGTTTGAAAAGTGATCAATCAGGCTTCGGCAGGGGATTTCGCCATTTTCCTCAGCATCTGTTCGTAGTACTCGACCGATTGCGAACCGGAAACCAGGTGACGACCGTTAAGCACCATGGCCGGTACCGAATTGATGCCGCGCTCGTGGTAAAACGCTTGAAGTTCACGCACCTCTTTGGCGAATGCTCCGGAGGCCAACACCTCGCCTGCACGCTCCGCATCCAGCCCCGCTTCAGCAGCCAAACGCACCAGCGTCTGGTGATCGCTCGGGTTCTGGCCGTCGGCGAAGTAAGCGCGTAGCAACGCTCGCTTGAGTGCGATCTGCCGCCCTTCCTGCGACGCCCAGAACAACAAACGGTGAGCATCAAAGGTGTTGTAGAAATGGCTGCGCTTCTCCAGATCGAACTTGAACCCGATGGCCTCACCGCGAGCGATCTGCATCGCTTTGCCGGCGGTGACTTCATCGGCGGTGCGCCGGTACTTGCGCATCAAATGCTCGACCGCGTTCTTGCCTTCCGCTGGCATGTCCGGGTTTAACTCAAAGGGCTTGAAGGTCAGCTCGACGGAGACTTCACCGGCGACGTTCTCGATCGCTTGCTCCAGCGCAGTGGCGCCCAAGGCGCACCAGGGGCACACCACATCGGAGACGAAATCGATGGTGACGGACGCGGTCATGACTGCCCTTGCGCCTCAGCCAGTTGCTTGCGGTACTGGGTAGTGGTGATCCCGGCATAGCCCCAGTTATCGGTGTCGACCTCTTCGATCACGATGTGGGTCAGGTCCGGGCGTTTGTTGAGGACGCGCTCCAGGGTTTCAGTGATTTCAGCGATCACCTGAGCTTTCTGCTCTGGGGTAACGCCATCGCGGGTGATGCGTACGCTTACGAAAGGCATGGGGAAATCTCCAGTGGTCTTCTCATCGGAATGATGAGGAGGCGTTGGAGAGGAATGTATGAGGTTGGGTCAGGGGGATAAAGGTGGGGGCGGGAACTTCATTAGTTACTTGGTGTAATGACTACATCGATATCGATTGGAGACGCCAACGGAAAATATGGCCTAACCGTAAGGCTCGCCAGCGGTCAAAACGGGCTTCAATCCATGCTGATAAACCTCATCGTATTTTCGAAGAAAAATGCACCGCAGCAAGTGGCCGCTAATTTTGCCGGTGATCGACAAACACAAAAAACGTTTGCATCAAAAATGATCAATCGGCTAATCTCCATTTATCGTAAATTTTAGATACCGCCTAAAAATGGGATAAATGCTCATGGCACTTCAATTCTTTGATAGCCCGTTCCATGTCACGCATGACGAGGAAGTCGCCAGCAAAATGGCGTTGAAAATGGAGCTATCGATATTCATCACTGATTGCATCAAAAAACTGGGCCTCAAACAGAGTGAGGCTGCATCCAGGTTAAATGTGACCCAATCACGCGTTTCCGAGCTAACCACTGGCAAGATCGAGAAATTTACGATCGATGCAATGATGGACATGCTGGATAGACTCGGATTTCGCACTACTTTTACGTTGCCGTCCAACGATGCCGGGGCCTTACCTCAGATCGTCATTTCACAATCTCACGCCTGCTAGACGTTGTAACCCATCTTTCGAAGCTCCCTTTTCAGTTCCTTCAACCGGTCTTGCGCAACAGCCATTGCGTGACGATCGGTTCCATTCGTCGTCTTCACGAATGAATGAAGGACGAAAATGGTGTCCGCATACTTCGCAATGTAGATGCATCGGTATGCCGGGCTGCCATTGATAATCAACTCAACAGCCCCCGCACCTACTGAACTCAGTTGCTTTATTGCCAGCTCTGGATCACCGCTGTACTGCACACGCATCAGATCTTTCCCGAACTCATCCTGTACCCACTCCGGCAAATCCTTGTACTCACGTGTTGCCGCCTCACTTACAAATGCAAATCTCTTCAAATGATGGATTCCTACCTGGAACAGTGGATGCCCTCCGAACATCTCAGTAGACGATTTAAAGGGTGCTGTTTAGTAGTCATCGCAGGCTATTTCCGCAGTAGGACTTAGCCACTTTTGATGTAGTCCATTTAGATACGTGCGCAGTTTTTCCATTTATGCGACGCGTATTCGTCCAGCGACACAGAAGACCCCGAACGCATCGGGGCTTTTTGCGCTTCGTTGGGCTTCACATCTCGCTGACTTCAAACACAAACGAGATCTTCCGACTGCTCGCACTCCAAACATACCGAATGTGCTTCCCTTGCTTCGGAATGGACACAGCGGGCGGTCGAAACGCCGCTACACATTCATGGCCCGGCAAACGAACGCTGTTGTAAAGCAATCCCCAGGACAGGGTTTCGCGCAATTGGCGGGCGAAGGCCTGGGCTGGGCCGTACGCGGTTGGGTCCGGGTCATGAAGGTGAGGATAGTTTTGCCGGATGTCATGCAGCGGTTTGACGACCCGGTTGACGTAGGTGCGCATGGTCAACTCGAGGTCCGGTTCGTTGGTCGCGGCGAGGAAGCGTTCCTGGTGATAGCTCGTCTCGGCGATGGCAGCGGCCTGGCTGCTGGCGGCGTAGTAGACGCCGAAGGTGCCGTCGGTGAAGCGGCTGGTTTTGCCGATGTGGGTGAACGCGGCCATGACGGGCGTGGAGCCGGGGCCGGAGATGCGGTCTTCGGGGCGCACGCGGGAGAGCACGCCGGCTTCTTCCATCAGCCGATCGTTGGTCAGGGCTTCCAGCGCGTAGGCGGTGGTCAGGTCTTCGGGGTCGAGCACGTCTTCGAACAATGAGATCGGCGGGAAGCAGCTGTTGACGATCCGATAGGCCCGCGGCCACTGCGGGTCGGCCAGCTCCGGCGCCATCAACCGCGCACTCCGTCGAGGTAGCGGCGCACGTCAGCGATGTCGACTACGCGGCCGGCCAGCATGTAGGACAGCGCCGACTGGCCATTGAACGGCGCGGCGGTGTTGGGGCTGCTGACCCAGGTGTAGGCTCGCTCGCGGCTGTTGCTGAAGATAATGCTCAACGCTTTGTGGATACCCATCAAATACGAGATGCGTTCCAGGGTGTCGTGGGGCAGGCGCACGTTGGGCGGCAGGTGTTTGTACTTGTAGAAAGTGGTGTTGCCGACTTTACCCAAAAGGGTGCGTTGTTGCTCGGCGGTGCAGCCCCAGCGTTCCATTAGATTGAAGAAAAATTTGAGCGCGACTCGACCGGCTTCGGGAGTCTCGAGTTGTTGCTGTGGGCTGAGGACGATGGTTGAGGCGGGCATGGTGGAGGCCTCCTTGGATATGCGATGTGTTGATTTCAGGTTAGTACATATGCGAACAAATATAAAATTTTAATTCGCAAACGTATTAATCTCGAAAAGAGACTTCTCGCAGATTTTCCGCCCCCTGAAGACGCCGACACACGGTCCCAATACACCCGTTGACACCCGCCTATTACGGGCAGACAATTTAATCGAGAGCGCGAAACCGACTGCCATCAGGTGGCGATAGTCGATGTAGGAGCCCCGTTGATGACCTGAAAATCAGCGCTCGGGTAAACCTCTCCTCCCCTGCTTGAGGGAGCACAATATCAAGCACCTATTCATGAAAGCAGCCTGATCAGGCTGCTTTTTTTTGCGTTGGAAAAAGGTTTCGCTGATATCCAGAAAATGTCCACACATCCCCATTCAGGCCAATTTTTGACCCCGATCACCTACCCCCCACCAAAAAACCCGATCCTGTGTAAGCCTCCAACCATCGGACGCAGAATCATTTCGCTACTAAACTCGGGACAAGCATGCTCAGGTGCAGGATCATAGCCAGCACGCGACCGACGCCCACCGGGGCGATCAGGTACACAACAATAGCCAGCCCACTTTAGAGGGCATTACCCAAATGGATAGCAGAACCTTACGTAACCTCATGCGCATTGTGCAGACCGGCTCATTGTCGGCGGCGGCAGAGCATTCCTGTTTGACCGTGCAGGCATTGGCCGCGCAGTTGAACAAGGTCGAAGAGCAGTTCGGTTTTCGGTTGTTTCGTCGCTCCAACAAGGGGCTGACTCTGACAACGCAGGGCACGGAGCTCACGCCCTACATGGACAAAGTGTTGGTCGCTACGCGGCAACTGGAAGAGAAAGTCGCCGCGCTCAAGGTGCCTGGGCAGCGCACGCTCAAGGTTGCGCTTAATACCACGCTCTCGGCCGACTTCAACCGGCGCATGATCGGACGCCTTATTGAGGTGTTTCCTGATTATCAGCTGGAATTCAGCTACGCCGAGTCGATGGAAAACCTCAGCAAGCTGAAGAATGAGGACTTCGACCTGGCCGTGCTGATCGGGCCGCAGCAGCCGGGGTTACCCAGTATTGCCCTGCCCCATGTACAGGTGCAGGTGGTCGGTGCCCATTGCGGTCAGGAAAACGATCCGCTGATGCTGCTCAGCAATAAGTTTCAGGTTCGGCCTGCCGACGATTGTCCGTATTCCCACAGCTTCTTGCGTTTTCTCGACGCCGGCCTTGGTAATTACGAGTCAGGCAAGCGGATGATCTATTCCTGCAGCGAGACCCTGACCCTGTCGTTAATCACGCAAATGGACGGCCTCGGCATGGTTTCCCGTGAGGCGGCCCTGCGTAACGGCCTGACCATTTTCCCGGGTTTCGAAGATTCTCTCGAAGTACGGCTGGCGGTCAATAACCCCGAGTTGTCGGGCCAGGCCCTGAACGACGTGGTCGCTCTGTCGCTACATGAACGATCCGAGCGCAATGTACGCAGCCGTCCCAACCGCCACACTGAGAAAGAGGTTTTTGCTGAAATACGCACATAACAACGTCGGAATCGCTGCATAGAATTCCGGGCGATCGAGCTGCACCTGTTGATCCTTGATCAACAGCGGCGTAAGGCTGATTGCAGCGACGATCGCCACCGGCAGGTATTCCAGCGCCCGGGCGACCAGGGGTGGCCAATGGTCAGTGCTCACCTGCAGCGGCAACGCGCGCGGCAGGAACGTCACGACCATCATCAGCACGACGACCAGGATCAGGAACGTTTGGTCAGGCATACACCCACCCCGCAGCCCACAAATGTGGCGATGAACACGTTGAAGGGTGAGCTGCCGATCAGGCTCAGGACACCCATGCAGGCGACCGCGGCCAATGCGGCGATCAGTTTGTTGCGAGTGTTGCACAGCGATACCAGCACGTAGAGCATCATCGCGGTCAGCGCATAGTCGAGCTGATATTTGATCAGGTGCGCCGCGTACTGCGCGCAGATCGCGCCCAGCAAACCGCCCAGCACCCACGACGTGTGGCAATACAGATTGAAGCCGATCAGGTAACGCACATTGACCGGCGTGCCCTTGCCCAGCTTGACGCTGTGGAAGGCAAACGATTCATCGGTCAGCCCGCCGGCATAACACCAGCGCTCGAGACGACTGAGCCCCATCGCCTGCAAGGCCTTGGCCATGTAGACCGACATCAGCATGTGCCGTGCATTGATCAAAAACGTGGTGAGGATGATGGTGGTCAGCGACGCGCCGCTGGAGATCAGCGCCAGGGCGGCGAACTGCGAGGCACCGGCGTAGACGAACAGGCACATCGCAACCGGCAGCCATACGGGCAATCCGGCATTGACGGCCATCAACCCGAACACAAACGACACTGTGAAGTAGCCCGCAATCACCGGGCTGGCTTCAGCGAACGTGCGCGAGGGCTGGGGCTCGACCATCAGCGGCTGGCTGCTGGACGTCTCATTCATAGGTCCCTCTCAAAGGTAGTTTCGCCGCATGGCTCGCAAAAGCCCTGGGCACTCCAAAAACGTTTGCCGGCAAGGTTAGCATCGTCAACGAACAGGAACATCCGCAGCACACCGACCCGTTTCATGTCTGCCGACGCCGCTTCAACCAGACGTTGACCAACACCCTGGCTGCGATAAACCGGGCTCACCGCCAGGTGATTGATGGTGCCACGGCTGCCGAGCATGCCGCCCAATACCGCGCCGACCACTTCGCCACAGACATCGAGCGCGAGGAACGCGGTGGTGGTTTTCTGCACCAACACACCGCGCAGGCATTTGGCGTCCTGCCATTCACAGAACGACACTTCTTCGAATTGCCGAAAGAAGCGCTCCAGGCGCTGGGCATCCTTGGCCGTCGCGCGCTGCAGCATCACCGGTGCAGGGCACTCGGCGATGTGCATGGGGTCTAGCTGTTCAGCGAACAATGTCGAAAGCGGTCCCGGGCCGCGAGAAGGAAATGGCAAGAATCTGCCGATAGGCCATTTCGTGAGCGTGGGTGTTGCGTGCCGGTGTCACGTAGTGACGCATATCGCGATCGAGGAAGTAGGTGGTGTCGAGGATTTCCAGATAGGTCGTCGCCGCCAGTTGTTCCTCTTGGGCCGAATACAAACGACTCTCCGCCCCATCCACGTTGTTGCGGCCCCAGAAATGCACACCGCTGAACGGATAACCGTCGCAGTGAATACCTTCAGGGGTAATTTCCAGTTGCTTGCCTGGCTTGATTTCGATGCGGATCTGATGGATCTGGCATTGCCAGATTTCGTCGTGCAACTCTGGCGGCAATACGTTTTTGTACACCTCGAAATCCGCATCGATGAGGCTACGCATCACCGGCGAATTGATGACTTCATTGGAGAAGTCCTGGAAGTGCCGCTCCAGTCCGCCGACGTAGCTATTGTTGGCCTTCGATTGCACGTAGGCGCGGTGTTCCAGCTGCGTCAAGTCACGGGTGACCGGGTTGTATTCAAAGTCGCTGTAACGACGGAAACGCATGCCCGCATCGGCCTGGCCGTAATAACTGTCCGGCTCCATGCTTTCCCAACTTTTGGTCAATCTGACGAAGTCGGAAAAATGACCGAAGAGATTGAAGTCGGCTCCCTGGACGTTGACATATTTGTCGCGCCGTAGCGATTCGCCAACTTCTCTGTTCAAAACGATCATTACTAGGTCTCCACTGCATTTAGCGGCTTAATCTAGTAGGTGCGGGATTTGCAGCCCATGAGAAAGAATTTCAGGCATATCAAGCGTTGATTGAAACGCGGTATGAAGTTGCTTCAATTCGACTTTTTACGATCGAAAACAGCCATTTTTCGTATTTTCTTACGGTCATGAGGCGAAAAAAACCCCGAGCCAGTCGGGGTCTTTATCGAGTTCGAACTCAGCCGATCATCAGAAGATGTTGATCGGGTAATCCACAAATACGCGCAGTTCGTTGCCGCTGACGTTGTACTCGCTGGATTTCTGCGACACGCGCAGGATCGAGCTGCGTACCTTCACGCTCAGGTCTTTGGCCGGGCCACTTTGCACGACGTACTTGAACTGGTTGAAGATCTCACGCTCGGTGCCGCCTTCGCTGGTGGAGGTGGTGATGTTGTCACCGCGCACGTAGGCAAAGTTGTAGCTCAGGCCAGGAACACCGAAGGCGCTGAAGTCCAGACCGTAGCCCAACTGCCAGCTGCGTTCGTCTTCGGCGTTGAAGTCGGACCAGTAGGAGTTCGCCAGGTAGATAGTGTTGCCGCCGTCGCCGACGCGACCTTGATCCTTCTGGTAGCCGCCGTAGGCGTAACCCAGGTTGCTGTCGCCGGTGCTGCGTTGGTGAGCGAGAGTGAACGAGTGCGGGCCGGTGGCGAAGGTCGCTGCCAGGCTCCAGATCTTGTTGTCGTCGCCGGTAGCACCGCTTTCGCGGACGTAGGAATCGTCCAGCTTGGTGCGGTAGCCATTGAAGTCCAGGGTCAGGGACTGATCCTTGTCGATCGGGAACACGTAGTTGGCGTTCACGTACTGTTTCTTCAGCACGTCTTCGACGTCGGACGCGTACAGCGCAGCCTTGAACTGTTCGGTGAACTGGTAGCTACCGCCCAACACGTTGATCGACTTCAAGCCACCGCTGTCACGGCCTTCAGCACTTTTGCGCGATTCGGCGGTGAAGCGACCTGCGTTCAGCTCCAGGCCTTTGATCTCCCTGGAGGTGATCAGGGTGCCGGTGTAGCTTTCTGGCAGCAGGCGCGAGTTGTCATAGTTCAGCACCGGCAGGGCCGGCATCTGGTCGCCATAGGTCAGCGTGGTGCTGGAGAGGCGGAACTTGACTGCCGCGCCACCCTTCGACAGGTCGTCAGCTGCGTTGCCGCTATCGCCCTGCTTGAAGAAGTCGATACCACCGGCGCCGCTGCGCCCCTTGCCACCATCTAGACGCAGTGCGTACAGACCGAAGGCGTCCACACCCACACCGACGGTGCCTTGGGTGAAACCGGACGAGAAAGTACCGATGGCCGCTTGGCCCCATTCGGCTTTGTCCTGGTTGCCGTCTTTATAGTCACGATTGATATAGGCGTTGCGCAGCAGCACTTTGAGGCTGCTGTCTTCAACAAAACCCTTGGACTCGGCCTGGTCGTTAGCCATGGCCTGAGTGGCGCTCAACATCCCCAATGCGATCAGGCTGATTCGCTTGTTCAACATGTTATTTTCCTTATTACGGGTTGATACGCGCTGTGTCGAACAACTGAAATGGCGCTATCGCGCTCTTTTTTCACTCAAAAACAAAAAGGCCCGCCCACGAAAATTCGCGGGCGGGCCTTTTATTGTTTTGTGAGTCATGGCGGTTAGCCACAGGCGTGGGGCGCATCCTATCCGCGCCCTTAATAAGGTGTCAATTTCAGGAATCGTCTGTGAATAGGCGAAAATCGTCTAAGAAATCACTTGTCAGCGATAGCCAATTGCACGGTGTGGCTGTCGACGAATTGTTCGAAATGCGTGACTTTGCCATCGGCCAGGGTCCACAAGTGAGCGACTCGAGCATTCATCGGGCGACCGGTGGTTTTGTAGATTCCGCTGTAATTGCCGTAGGCAAACACCTTGTCGCCCTGTGCGACGTAGTTCTCGACCTTGAACTGAAAATCTTCCCACTCGGTGGCCAGGCGCTTGAAGACATTTTCGACGATAGCGTCGAAACCGACGTAGGTCCCGGCGTAGGGGAAACCCGCCGCTTCTGTCCAGCGGGCGTCATCGGCCAGCGCCGCGGCGGTATTGCGAGCGTTCTCCTGGGAGTTGGCGCCTTCGTACGTGCTTTTGATCAGGCTAAGGTTATCCATGGTGACTCCAGCTGAATTCAATGGGCGCAGCCGTCGAGGCCACAGGTTTGAAACGCGGATGAAGACTCTTTCGCCGCAAACGACTGACCCAGCCATTGGGCGAAAGCTTGCGGCTTGCCGAGCCACGGGCCGATGTCGACCAGGGTGAACTGGCCATCCTGTTCCAGCGCAAAAGTCGGGAAACCCTGTCCACCGACCTTGGCCAAAAGTGCGCGACTGTCCTTGATATGGTGCTCGATGTCGGCTTCATCAAATGCTTGTTGGAACGCCTCAGGTTCAAGGCCGGTCTGTGTGGCGAGTTCCAGCAGAACCGCTTCGTCAGCGATGCGTTGACCTTCCACGTAATGAGCCGTCTGCAAACGCCCCAGCAACGCTAGCCCGCGGCCAGCGATCTGCTCGGCTGCCAGCACAGCGGCAATCGGCGGCGCGGAATCGAACACTGCCGTCTCATCGCGCAGCAGACCCTCAAAATACGCCTCGCCAAACGGCTGGCCGGTGTACTCGGCGATGCGTCGGTCATGGGGCATGACGTAATTGCGCAGTTGTGGCGAAACGGTCTGGCGGTTGGCGCCGGTCATCATGCCACCACCATGGGCGATCACCGGCAACACGCTTTGGGCGGCCTGCACCAGCGGTTTGGCGCCGTAACACCAGCCGCACAATGGGTCGTAAATGTAGTGAAGGATCATGGGAAGACTCCGGCAACAAAGTAGGAAAACTCAATGCCGGCAGATTAATCCCCAGACAGTTTCGGAAAAACGCTGGAATGGCTTTCAGTCTGTTTCATGAATCGGTCGAATGCTTTTCGTTTTCCGCCGGGTTATGGCCGTTAGCAAGATCAAGAGATCGCAGCCTGCGGCAGCTCCTACGCCGATCTATGTAGGAGCTGCCGCAGGCTGCGATCTTTTGATCCTGGCGTCATAACAAGCGCCAACATTTCCAACAGACAAAAAAAAGCGCCGCCTTCCCGGCAGCGCTTTTATCAATCCGTTGTTTTTCTTCTTATCCTTCCATCACATCCCACAGTGCTTCCAGTTCCGCCTCGCTGAATAAACCAGCGGGGTAGCGCTCGATCATCATCCGGCGCGGATCAGGTTCCCTGATCTGACGCGTTCCATTGGACTTCAACCACTGCGCCAAGACCTGGAGCGATTCGCTGTTAACTGCCAGGGGATGCATTGCGTGCTCGCTCACGACGTTCATTTCGGCGTTCATCTCAGCGCTCTCTCCTGGTTTGTGAGCGGCTAACTTATCCAAGGTTTATGACAGAACATCGAAGTTCTCTCCCTCCCCGTGTTACCCCATCGAAGATACAAGAGCTGTGCCAATGTTTTCGAAGTGTCGACAAGTGGATACAAAAAAGCCCGCGGTCCTGATGGGCTGCGGGCTTTCCGTGAAATAACGAGGTTAAATCGTTGCTCAATCGATTCTTCAATCAACTCAGGCTGTTACGACCTCACTCACTCCTTGTGCGGCGCGGGCTGTTGTTGGGTAAGGCAGTGGATGTTACCGCCCCCCAGTAACAGTTCGCGACCCGGCACCATGACCACTTCGTGCTGCGGAAACAAAGCCTGCAAAATCTCTTTGGCCGGACCGTCCAACGGGTCGTCGAAGCTCGGCGCGATGATGCCGCCGTTGACGATCAGGAAGTTCACATAAGAGCCGGCCAGACGAACGGTTGGATTGCGTTCCTGAGTGCCATCCACCGGATCGACACCTGCGCACTCGTCTTCGGTGGCATACAGCGGCCCCGGAATCGGCATCTTGTGCACCGTGAATGGGCGCCCCTTGGCATCGGTGCTGTTTTGCAGCACGTTCATTGCCGCCTGACAGCGCGGGTAGTTCGGGTCCTGCGGGTCGTCGGTCCAGGCCAGCAGTACTTCGCCCGGACGCACGTAGCAGCAGAAGTTATCCACATGGCCGTCGGTTTCGTCGTTGAACAAACCGTCCGGCAGCCAAATGATCTTATCCACAGCCAGATTGGCGCTGAGCACCGCTTCGATTTGTGCACGGTCCATGTGTGGATTGCGATTGCGGTTGAGCAGGCACTCTTCGGTGGTGATCAGGGTGCCTTCGCCATCGACATGGATCGAGCCGCCTTCGAGCACAAAACCTTCGGCGCGGTAGCGCGGGCTGCGCTCGATTTCGAGGATCTTGCCCGCCACTTGGGAGTCACGGTTCCACGGCGAATACAGACCACCGTCGAAACCGCCCCAGGAATTGAAGTCCCAATCCACACCACGGACTTCGCCGCGATTGTTGATGACGAACGTCGGGCCAGTATCCCGAACCCAGGCGTCATCGCTGGACATCTCCACCACACGAATATTCGGCACATCGAGACGGGCACGAGCATTTTCGTACTGGCCGGCGGAAACCGCCACGGTCACCGGTTCGAAACGCGCGATGGCCTTGGCCACCGCTACATGCGCGGCTTGTGCCGGTTTGCCGCCCAGGCGCCAGTTGTCAGGGCGCTCGGGCCAGACCATCCAGGCCTGGGTTTGCGGCGCCCATTCGGCTGGCATGTAAAAGCCGTCGGTGCGAGGGGTGCTGTTCAAAGTGGTCATGGTTCAGGACTCCAGGGAACCGTCGAGGGTTTTGATCGCGCCGTACAGGTTCGGGCGACGGTCACGGAACGAGCCCCATGCGCTGCGGATGTGCTCCAGCTCATCGAGGTCGAAACTGTGAACCAGAATGCCTTCTTCTGTTTCGTTCAGCTCTTGGACTTTCTCGCCAAACTGGTTGGCAATGAACGACGAGCCGTAAAAGGTAATGTCGTAGCCGTCCTGCTCTTCGTTGCCGATGCGGTTGCTGGCAATCAGCGGCATCAGGTTGGCGCCGGCATGGCCCTGTTGCACGCGCTGCCAGTGGTCGCGGGACGAAATGGTCTTGTCGTGTGGCTCGCTGCCGATGGCAGTCGGGTAGAACAGGATTTCCGCGCCTTGCAGCGCCATGCTGCGGGCGCACTCAGGGAACCACTGATCCCAGCAGATGCCCACGCCGATTTTCGCGTAACGGGTGTTCCAGACTTTGAAGCCGGTATCGCCCGGGTTGAAGTAGTACTTTTCGTGGTAGCCAGGGCCGTCCGGGATGTGGCTTTTACGATAAATCCCGAGGTTGCTGCCGTCGGCATCGATGATTGCGATGCTGTTGAAACGTGCGCGGCCGGCCAGTTCGTAGAAGCTGATTGGCAAAACAACCTGCAGTTCTTTGGCGACTTTCTGGAAGTGCTTGATGGCGACGTTATCTTCAACGGTCGTGGCCAGCTGCAGGTAATCCGGGTTCGGTTTCTGGCAGAAGTACGGCGCCTCGAACAACTCCTGGATCAGGATGATTTGCGCGCCTTTCGCCGCAGCCTCACGGACCAGCTTCTCAGCGATCTCGATGTTGGCTTCAAGGTCCCAGGAACAGGCCATCTGGGTAGCGGCGACGGTAACGATACGGCTCATGAATCATCTCCTGGGCAAGTGCTTGAGGTCGAGGGTGGCATCGACCGATGACAGAAAGAGGCAGCACCGGGCGTGGTTCATCCACACCTTGGGCAATGGCGACTTTATAGCCGATAAAAATCGGCTTTTAAAGCGATAAATACTCAATCCGTCAAAAACTACTCACTTAACCCAGATAATAATCGAATTTAAATACAATCCCTGTGGGAGCGAGCTTGCTCGCGATGAGGCCAGACCAGCCAACATTGATGTTGAATGTAAGACCGATATCGCGAGCAAGCTCGCTCCCACAGGGGCCTCTGTTTACAGCCCTTCTTCGAGAACCTTCGACAGCATGTCGACAAAGAAATCCACGCTTTGACGCGACGTAACCATCGGCGGCTTGATCTTGAGAATGTTCAAGTAATCGCCAGTCGGCTGCATGAAGATCCCCAACTCACGAAGGCGATTGCACAACGCCGTGGTTTCTTCAGTCGCGGGCTCCAGGGTTTCTCGATTGCGGATCAACTCCACGCCCAGATAGAAACCAGAACCATGCACCGCCCCCACCAACGGATGCCGGTCGATCAACGCTTCAAGACGCTCCTTGAAATACCCGCCCACAACCTGGGCGTTTTCCCAAAGTTTTTCTTCTTCCATCACATCCAGCACTGCCATGCCGATCCGGCAACTGACCGGGCTGCCACCGGCCGACGAGAAGAAGTAGCCCTCCGCCTCCAGAGCTTCGGCAATTTCCCGACGGGTAATGACTGCGCCCAACGGCTGGCCGTTACCCATGCCTTTGGCCATGGTGATGATGTCCGGCACCACGCCCTGTTCTTCGAAGCCCCAGAAGAATTTGCCCATGCGGCCGTAACCGACCTGTACCTCATCGGCGATGCATACCCCGCCCTGAGCGCGGACCAGCGCATAGACCTGCTTCAAATAGCCCGGCGGCAGTGAAATACCGCCGGCATTGCCATACACCGGCTCGCAGATGAAGCCGGCCAATTGGCGCTTTTGCTCGGCGATTTTCGCCAAGTTGTGCTCTACGCTGCGCACGTACTCCGGTGCGCTGTCGACGCCACGAAATTCACCGCGATAGGTATTCGGCGCAGTCACCGGATGCACCCAGTCCGGACGGCTGCTCAAGGCCTTGGGGTTGTCGGCAATCGAAGTCGAGACCGCATCCGCCGCCACCGACCAGCCGTGATAGGCCTCCAGCACACTGAGCATGTCGCGACCGCCGCTATAAGCCCAAGCCAGGCGAATCGCCAGGTCATTGGCCTCGGTACCGCTGTTGACCAGAAATACGCGATCCATGTTGTCCGGTGCCAGCTTCAGCAAACGCTCGGAAAACTCGGCAATCGCCGCGTAGTGAAAACGCGAGTTGGTGTTGAGCAACGACCACTGCCGGCTGGCAACGGCAGCCATCCGCGGATGGCCATGACCCAGGACCGCGACGTTGTTGAGCATGTCGAGGTAAGAACGGCCCTGCATGTCGATCAGGTGATTGCGCCAGCCACGCTCGATGCGCGGCGGGTCGACGTAATAGTGTTTTTGGGAGCGAGCGAAACTCGCGTCACGGCGGGCGAGCAATGTCTGCGGGTCGAGTTCTTCTTCCGCATCACAGGCAAGACCCAGCAACGCGGCAGGTGAAGGACACAACGCCTGCCAGGCTGCCGCGCGCGAAGGCGTACAAAACAATGGCGCGTCTAGCTGAGCGCTTCGGCACAACTGCACGATCAACGGCCCGCTGACCGAGCCCAGCACCTGGCCTTTGACCAGCGCCGCGCTACTGCGTACCGATGGGGCCACACCCCACAATCGGACGCTGAGCTCTGGGCCGTCCAGTTGCAGCAGGTTCTCCCCTTCGATATGGATAACCCCGGCAAACGGCGCTTCGACCGCCGTGCCGTCGGGGACTCGCAATGCAACGTGTAACGGGAAAGTATCCGGTTCGCTGGCACAGTCCGGCCGAGTGCGGGACAGACGATACTGGCCATATCGACTGGCCGCCAGACCGTGAGCCGAGGCGGCTTCCGTCAACAAACGCAGATCGATCCCTTGCTGCTCCCAGTTACCCGCCTCGAAATGCGGACTGAGCACACCCAGATCGATCAGCGCAAATTCACGCCCCACCAGACTCGGCAACAATGGCGCGAAGTTTTCACTGCCGATGCTCGGCAGGCTTTGACCGACGGCGGTAAGAATCGCCGCCTCCATCAATTCCAACGGCACCGACGTGGCAACGCGGAAAATTTCCCACTCATGGGTCAGGTTGTCACGACTGTACTCATTGCCCGGATCGATGCTGACCTGCTGTTCGCCACTCAGCACCAGCACCGCCGAGCGCGCAACGATCAGCGGCCAGAGCGCCAGCAACTCTTCATGCTGTAACGGATTGACCGCGTGGTAAGCCCGAACCGCCGGCAAAATGTAGAACGGGTCGCCCTCGGCATGGTGCAGCAGCGCCGCGCAGGTCACCGACAGATCAGTGATCCGCCAGGTTCGGACCAGGTCGCCGAAATCGATGACGCCCTGCAACTGCCATTGCCGCTGCGAATCCCTCTGCCAGACCACGTTGTCGTCGGTGATATCCATATGAATCGCCTGCACCGCCAGCTTATCCACCAGCGGCTGCAAATGACGCTCGGCTTGTTCGGCCGCTTCAGCAATCAACGCTCGTTGCCGCTCATCCTTGATCACTGGCAGCAAATGCGCGATCAACGCGTTAGCGTGGCGGGCGTCCCATTGAAGGGTGCGCTCAAGCCCCGGATGATCGAAACCGGCCAGCGTCAGGTCCATTTCGCCGCAGAGCCGACCGAAACCGGCAACCACTGAATGATCTAGATGATCAAGGTGCGTCAGGGACTGACCTTCGATGTAATCGAGCAGGCGCATGTGCACCGCCTGGCCCCCAACCTCAAGGGAGAGCAGGTCGGCGCCGTTTTTGGCAGGGATAACTCGTGGCACCTGCACGCCGGGATGTTCAGCCAGATGCTTGAGCCCCGCGTGCTGAGCTTGCAGCTCCAGCGTCGAATAATCGCCACGGCAGATTTTCAGGACAAAACGTCCCTGCTCGCTGTCGACCCGGAAATTGAGATCCTGCTGGCTCCCAAGCGCCTGCAATCGCCCGCTCAGCCCGTAATGCTCTTCCAGCAGCTCAAGCGCTTGCGCCACAGACACCTGCGGGCTGGGCAGACTGGCGCGGTGAATCAAAGTGGCGAGCGGCATACAACGACCCCTGAAATTTTATTAGGCGCTTATATCGCCACTGCTTGGGGCGATACGCAACCCCCTTCCTGGTTGGCGCGAATCAAATGCCCGCGCAACTCTCTTCACCACACCACTCGCACCAACCACCACTTTGCGTGAGAATGCCGGCCATCACGCCTATTGCTGGAGAAACACCCATGAACGTAGTCACCACCGACCTGCCCGGTGTTCTGATCATCGAACCCAAGGTAATTGGTGACGAGCGCGGTTTCTTCTATGAGAGCTTCAACGCCAAGGCTTTCGAAGAGGCAACCGGCCTGAACACCCGGTTCGTTCAGGACAACCATTCCCGCTCGCAAAAAGGTGTACTGCGCGGCTTGCATTACCAGCTGGAGAACACTCAGGGCAAACTGGTCCGCGTCACCGCTGGTGAAGTGCTGGACGTGGCGGTGGACATTCGCCGCAGCTCGCCGCATTTCGGTAAATGGGTGGCGGTGCGCCTGTCCGCCGACAACCATCGCCAATTATGGGTACCGGAAGGTTTTGCCCATGGTTTCGTGGTGTTGAGCGATTTCGCCGAGTTCCTCTACAAAACCACCGACTACTACACCCCGTCGGCCGAGCGCAGCATTCGCTGGGACGATCCGGACCTGGGCATCGACTGGCAGCTGGACGAAGCACCGAAACTGTCCGCCAAGGATCAGTCCGCCGCGTTCTTCAAGGACGCTGAAGTCTTTTCCTGAATTTCTGTGTGAATTTTCACCGCCATCGCGCACTTGATCCCAGGTGCGCAGACTGCGCCCGCAAGCCTAGGCATAATGCATCTGTACCCCCAGGCGCTTGATGCTCATGACTCCGACCCTCCCCCGCAGACCCCGCTGGCGCAGCCTGGCGCTGCTCGCGTTGTGCCTGGCGCCCTTGCTGTGGCCGCTGGAGCATCTGGCCGAGCGTTACTACCGCAGCGAACTGGCCGGGCAGAACCGTCAGACCCTCGACCTCTACGTCGCCAACCTGCTGGGCACCCTGCATCGGTATGAAGTGTTGCCGCAGATTCTCGGCGAGCTGCCCGCCCTGCGCACGACGTTGGCCGCGCCCGACGAGGGCGTGATTCAGGGCAATGCCAATCGCCTGCTGAAAAACATCAGTGCCCAGACCGGCGCCGAAGTCATGTACCTGATGGACACCACGGGCAAGACGCTGGCGGCCTCCAATTGGGACAAACACGACAGCTTCGTTGGCCGCAATTTCGCTTTCCGTCCTTATTTCAGCGAGGCCATGGCCGGGCGTTTGGGGCGCTTCTTCGGCCTGGGCACGACCTCGGCCAAGCGCGGTTACTTCTTTGCGGCGGCGATACGTGATCGCGAAAAAATCATCGGCGTACTGGTGGTCAAGGTCGACCTCGACCACACCGAAAGCCTCTGGGGCAAAACCCCGGAACAACTGTTGGTGACCGATCACAATGGCGTGGTCATCCTCACGTCACGGCCCGAGTGGCGTTTCCGCTCGACCCGCCCATTGAGCGACGCAGAGCGCGAGGCCATCACCGCGATTCAACCCTACCCGACCCGCGACCCAAAGCCGTTGAATCTCGACGCGAACGCCTGGCTGACCCAAACCCGGCAGATTGAAGAAACCGGCTGGAGCGTCAGTATCCTTGCACCGCGTACCCTGATCGACCGCCCGGTACGCACGGTCGTGGCCATCGGCGGCGCAACGCTGCTGGTATTGATGCTGCTGCTCGGCCTGATGATGCAACGCCGGCGCCATTACCTGGAGCGGATCGCCTTCGAAGCCAAGGCCCGCCATGAACTGGAAGGCCGGGTCGCCGAACGGACCAGCGACCTCGAAGGCCTCAACCGTCGACTGAAGCAGGAAGTGCTGGAGCGCGAACATGCCCAGCAGGAGCTGGTGCGCGCTCAGGACGACCTGGTGCAGGCCGGCAAGCTCTCGGCGCTGGGGACGATGTCGGCGAGCATCAGCCATGAACTCAACCAACCGTTGGCGGCAATTCGCAGCTACGCGGAAAACGCCGAAGTGCTGCTCGATCATCAGCGCACCGAGGATGCTCGCGGCAACCTCAAGCTGATCAGCGAATTGACCGGACGCATGGCCTCGATCATCGCCCACCTGCGCGCCTTCGCCCGACGTGATCGCCACGCCCCGGAAAGCGTGGCCCTGCAACCGGCACTGGACGACGCGCTGGCGTTACTGGCCAAGCGTAGGCGCAGCATGGAGGTCGAGCTGATCCGTGACCTGCCGGCCGCCACTCTGTGGGTCGAGGCCGGGGAAACCCGTCTGCGCCAGGTACTCGGCAATCTGCTGGCCAATGCCCTCGATGCCCTGACGGAAAAAGGACCGCCGCGAAAACTCTGGTTGAGTGCCGAATCCACCGCCGATGGCGTCAATCTGTACATTCGCGACAACGGCCCCGGGTTCTGCCTGGAAGCGCTGGGTCGTGCCGGCGAGCCCTTCTACACCACCAAGACCCGCACTCAGGGGCTTGGGCTGGGGCTGGCGATCTGCGACACCCTGATGCGCGCCTTCGGTGGTGAACTGTCGTTCTCCAACCACAAGGAAGGGGGCGCCCTGATTACCCTGAAACTGCGCGCAGGCGCACCGGGCGTGAGCCTGCAACCGTCCGAGGACCGAAGTGCATGACCATCGACAACCGCATCCAGGTCGTGTTGATCGACGACGATCCCCACCTGCGCCAAGCCCTGAGCCAGACCCTGGACCTGGCCGGCCTGAAGATCCTGCCGCTGGCTGAAGCCAAAGGCCTGGCCGGGCAACTGGAACGTGACTGGCCGGGGGTGGTGGTCAGTGACATCCGCATGCCGGGCATGGACGGCCTCGAACTGCTGACCGAACTCCACGCCCAGGACCCGGAGCTGCCGGTGCTGCTGATCACCGGCCACGGCGATGTGCCGCTGGCGGTACAAGCCATGCGCGCCGGGGCCTATGACTTTCTGGAAAAACCTTTCGCCAGCGACTCCCTGCTCGACAGCGTGCGTCGTGCCCTGGATCTGCGTCGGCTGGTGCTGGACAACCGCAGCCTGCGTCTGGCCCTGAGCGATCGCAACGAACTCAGCGCTCGACTGGTCGGGCAATCAGCGCCGATGCTGCGCCTGCGTGAGCAGATTGGCGCACTGGCGGCGACCAAGGCCGACGTGCTGATCCTCGGCGAAACAGGTGCGGGCAAGGAAGTGGTGGCGCGCGCGCTGCACGACCTGTCGAGTCGGCGTAACGGTCCATTCGTGGCGATCAACGCCGGGGCCCTGGCCGAGTCGGTGGTGGAAAGCGAGCTGTTCGGTCACGAGCCCGGCGCCTTCACCGGTGCGCAGAAGCGCCGCATCGGCAAGTTCGAATTCGCCAACGGCGGCACGTTGTTCCTTGATGAAATCGAAAGCATGAGCCTGGATGTGCAGGTGAAACTGCTGCGTTTGCTGCAAGAGCGGGTGGTCGAGCGCTTGGGCGGCAACCAGCTGATCCCGCTGGACATTCGCATCATCGCCGCGACCAAGGAAGACCTGCGTCAATCCGCCGATCAGGGGCGCTTTCGTGCCGACTTGTATTACCGCCTGAACGTCGCGCCGCTGCGCATTCCGCCGCTGCGCGAACGGGGCGAAGATGCGCTGATGCTGTTCCAGCATTTCGCCGACGAAGCCAGCGCCCGCCACGGTTTACCACCCCACGAATTGCAACCGGGGCACCGGGCGCTGCTGCTACGTCACACCTGGCCAGGCAATGTGCGTGAACTGCAGAACGCCGCCGAGCGCTTTGCCCTGGGCCTTGAACTGGCGCTGGACAACAACACGCCGGATGGCGGCGTCGGCAACACGGTTGAAGTGGTCAGCGGCGGTCTGAGCGAGCAAGTGGAGAACTTCGAGAAAAGCCTGATTGCCGCCGAACTGACGCGCTCGCACAGTTCCGTGCGCAGCCTCGCCGAAGCGCTCGGGATTCCGCGCAAAACCTTGCATGACAAACTGCGCAAGCATGGCCTGAGCTTCGCCGACGCCGGCGCCAGCAGCCCCACCGACGACCTTGATTGAGCTACCGTAAAATCATCCCCTTCAAACAAAAGGCCCGCGAATGAACCGCGACAGTCGTCACCTGGAATCGATCCTCCATTCCGACATCCCCCTCACGCGGAAGATGGGCCTCAAAGTGCTCGACTGGCACGACCAACAACTGCGCCTGCACCTGCCGCTGGAGGCCAACGTCAATCACAAGAGCACCATGTTCGGTGGCAGCCTGTATTGCGGCGCAGTGTTGGCCGGCTGGGGCTGGTTGCATTTGCGTTTGCACGAAGCAGGCATTGAAGACGGGCACATCGTGATTCAGGAAGGGCAGATCAGCTACCCGCTGCCGGTCACCATGGACGCGACGGCGATTTGTCAGGCACCGAGTGCGGCCGTGTGGAAGAAGTTTTTGGCGATGTATGAGCGGTATGGGCGGGCGCGGCTGACGCTGCATTCGCGGATCGTGAATACCGGGAGTGAAGAGGATGCGGTGAAGTTTACCGGGCAGTACGTCCTTCACCGGTAAAGCAAAAGATCGCAGCCTCGTTTCACTCGACAGCTCCTACAGAGAAACGCGCCCCCTGCAGGAGCTGTGTAGGAGCTGTCGAGTGAAACGAGGCTGCGATCTTTTGATCTTTTTGATCTTCAACCCCGAGCCAACGCCAACAACTTCTCCCGCCACGCAGCCTTAGCCGGTAGCGCCAGAAAGAATCCATTCAACAACGACTCCCGCGCCGGATAACAGAACGGCTCACCATTCAAATCCAACACCTCACCGCCCGCACCTTCCAGCACACCTTGCGCAGCCGCCGTGTCCCACTGCGAAGTCGGCGCCAACCGCGGATAACAATCCGCCGCCCCTTCCGCCAGCAGGCAAAACTTCAACGAACTGCCGATATTCGCCAGTTGCAGTTCACCCAGGCTGTCGCTCAACCCCGCGAGTAACCGTTCCTGCTCAGGGCTCGAATGCCGGCGACTGGCGACGACCGTGAACACTTCACCCGCAGCCGGAATCTCGCGAACCTGAATCGGCAACGGCTCGGCACCTTTATCGCCACGCCAGGCACCCAACCCGGCACCACCGACATAAAAGCGCCCGTTGGTCGGCATCGACACCACGCCAAACACCACACGCCCCTGCTCGATCAGCGCAATGTTGACGGTGAACTCTTCGCTGCCGGAAATGAACTCTTTGGTCCCGTCCAACGGATCGACCAGCCACCAGCGCTGCCAGCCAGCGCGCACGCTCTGGGGGATATTGGCGTCCTCTTCGGACAGCACCGGAATGCTCGGATCCAGCGCCGTCAGCCCGGCCAGAATCAGATGATGAGCGGCCATGTCGGCGGCGGTGACCGGGGAATCATCGGACTTTGCAGTCACGGCAACGTTGACGCGCCAGAACGGCAGGATCGCCTCGCCAGCCTTCAAAGCCAGTTCAACGACCGGCGCCATCAACGGATGGGGAAAATTCAGGTTCACGGCAAAAACACCCCACGTTGAGTCAGTAAGTCACGGGCCAGATACAGCGCCGCCAAGGCACGGCCCTCGGTGAATCGCGGGTTCTGCGCCAGGGCAGACAATTCACGCAGGTTGATCTTGTCCACCCCCATCGGCTCGGGCTCGTCACCCTCCAGGCGTTCCTCGTACAGGTCGGTGGCCAGCACCACCTGGATCTTCTGGCTCATGTAGCCGGGTGACAACGACAACTCGGTCAGATGTTCCAGCTGCCGCGCGCCATACCCGGCCTCCTCCATGAGCTCCCGCTCGGCCGCCGCCAACACGTCTTCGCCCGGCTCGATCAAGCCTTTGGGCAGGGACAGTTCATAGGCATCAGTGCCGCCGCAGTATTCTTCCACCAACACCGCGTGGTCCGCGTCGAGCATCGCCACGATCATCACCGCGCCATGACCGGTGCCTTTGCCGACCAGACGCTCGTAAGTACGCTCCACGCCATTGGAAAAGCGCAACTTCAGCTCTTCGACACAGAACAAACGGCTGGTGGCGACGATCTCGCGGGCGAGTACGGTGGGTTTCTGGCGCATGGGAGGCTCCTTGGCGTGAACGCGTTACTATACCCGGCCTATCCTGATTGTTTACCTCGGATATCTTTTTTACCGCTGGAGAAGTTTTTTATGTCCCTGCTGCCCTGGCGCGACATCGATACCGTTTTGCTGGACATGGACGGCACGTTGCTGGACCTGCACTACGACAACCATTTCTGGATGGAGCACCTGCCCCAGCGTTATGCCGAGCTGCATGGGGTGAGCCGGGCCATGGCGGAACTGGAATTGCAGCCGCTGTTCGAACGCAATGCCGGTCAGTTGCAGTGGTACTGCCTGGACTTCTGGAGCGCCGAGCTGAAGCTGTCGGTGCGCGAACTGAAACTGGAAACCGCGCACCTGATCGCCCTGCGCCCGGATGCGGACACTTTTCTGGCGGCGATCAAACGGGCCGGAAAACGCGTGGTATTGATCACCAACGCCCACCGCGACTCGCTGTCATTGAAGCTGGAACGAATTGAACTGGCGCCGTATTTCGAGCGGTTGATCAGCTCTCACGATTACGGTTTCCCCAAAGAAAACCCGCAGTTCTGGGATGCCTTGCAAGCCGACATCGGCTTCGACCCGACGCGCAGTCTGTTTATCGACGATACGTTGCCGATTCTGCGCAGTGCGCGCAATTTTGGCGTGGCGCATCTGCTGGCCGTGAGCGAGCCGGACAGCCGCAAAGGGCCGAAGGACACGGCCGAGTTTGCGGCGGTGGGGGATTATAGAGACCTTCTCGCAGGGCTATGATCCCCTGTAGGAGCTGCCGAAGGCTGCGATCTTTTGATCTTGATCTTCGGCAGCTTCAATATTGCCAAGATCAAAAGATCGCAGCCTTCGGCAGCTCCTACGGGCCTCACATTATTCGGGAATCCGCAACACCTGCCCCGGATAGATCTTGTCCGGGTGCGAAAGCATTGGCTTGTTGGCCTCGAAGATTTTGTTGTACTTGTTTGCGTCGCCGTATTCAGCCTTGGAAATCGCGCTGAGGGTGTCACCCTTTTTAACGGTGACGAACCGCGCCGCCTGAGCAACCGGACCTGTTACGGTGATCTGGTCATCCACGCTGCCAACACCGGCAATATTGCCCACGGCCAACAGAATCTTTTCCTTCTCTTCCTGACTCGCCACTTCACCGGTGACGATGACTTTGTCGCCCTCGATGGTCGCCTGAACATTCGGATTACCCAGGCCGACCTTGCTGATGTGTTCCTTCAGTTGCTCGCTGGCATTCGCATTGCCAGGTGTCAGCAGATCGATAAGTTTTTCGCCTGCTTCTTTCACAAAGCTAAAAATACTCATGGTGCACTCTCCTTGGGGTTTAGGTTCCAGACGCCAAAGACTAGACCAGCCTTGCGAAGCCCGGCTCCCAGCCGACCAATGACCCAACCCCGCGCAGGCGGTAGAATCGCAAACCTTGCCCACGCCCTGGAGCGAAGATGGACATCAAGCAGCTCAAATTCCTCATCGCTCTCGACGAAACCCGGCACTTCGGCCAGGCCGCCGCGCGTTGTCACATCACCCAACCGACCCTGTCCATGCGTCTGCGCAGCCTCGAAGAAGAACTCGAACTGCCGCTGGTCAACCGCGGCCAGCGCTTCGAAGGTTTTACCGCGCCGGGCGAGCGTGTGCTGGCGTGGGCGCGCACGGTGCTGGCGGCTTACGACGGTTTGCAGGCCGAGGCGGCAGCCTGTCGCGGCAACCTCGTGGGTACGTTGCGTCTGGGCGTGGTGCCGCTGTCGAGTTTCGACCCGGTACCGCTGATGCAGCGCCTGCACGCCGAGCACCCGAACCTGCGCTTCGAACTCTCGGCCCTGAGTTCCGAGCAGATCCTCGAACAGCTGGCGAACAATCGCCTCGATCTCGGCGTGTCCTACCTGGAACGCCTGGACGGTGAGCGTTTCGACTCCCTGGCCTTCAGCGAAACCCGTATGGGATTGCTTTACGATCAGCGTTTCTTCAGTTTCGGCGACGCGCCCTTAAGCTGGAAATCATTGATTGAACTGCCGCTGGGCATGCTCACCAGCGGCATGCATTTTCGCCAGTCCATCGACCATAACTTCCACAGTCGTGGCTTGGCCCCCCAACCGTTGCTGCAAACCGATTCAGTCCACCAATTGTTACAAGCAGTACACGGCGGTCTGTGTTGTGCCGTGATGCCGCTGGATGGTGGTCTCGAAAATCTCACCGATCACTTGCGCCTCCAACCCATCGAGAGTGCCCAGACCCTCGCCCGGCTGGGGCTGATCATGCGTCGCAGTGCTCCACGTTCGGCGCTCGCAGAAGCCTGTTTCGCGATCTATCAACAATCACTGACAGACTCTTGATCGACCCCATCTATCGGCAGATCAGTAATAGCAATTAGACGCGACAAGTTGACACGCCTAGGCTTAAAGCTGACCAAACCGTCGGTGATGCCTAATGAACGCCAAGCGCCCTGCCCGCGCGGCGCCTGCCGTTGAAACGCCCGCGACCGCCGCAAGCCAGACCTACAGTTACTGCAACCTTGAATACACCGAATCGGCCAGCACCGCGCTGGCCGAAGAAGTCGCATTGGCGATCGCCTATAACGGCATCAGCCAGGCAGTCATGTTGGTGACGCCAACGGATCTTGAAGACTTCATCGTCGGCTTCAGCCTCGGCAGCGGCATCATCGAAGACGCTTCAGATATCTACGACCTGCAACTCAGTGGCACAGGTTCGGCGCAATACGCGCAAGTGACCATCGCCAATCGCGCCTTCTGGAACCTCAAGCAGCAGCGTCGGCAACTGGCTGGCACCAGCGGTTGTGGCCTCTGCGGTGTGGAAGCGGTAGAGCAAGCGCTGCCCGACCTCAAAGTATTGCCCGGCGCCCCGCTGCCCCCGGCCGAATGGCTGGACGGCCTGCGCCAGCGCATCGGCGAATTCCAGCCGCTGGGCCAGCATTGCGGCGCGGTGCATGCGGCGGTGTTCATGAACGGCAACGGCGAACTGCTGCTGGGCCGTGAAGACATCGGCCGGCACAACGCCCTCGACAAACTGATCGGCGGGTTGATCCGCCAGAAGATCCCGACCACTGGTGGCCTGGCGATTGTCACCAGTCGTTGCAGTCTTGAATTGATCCAGAAAGTTTTACGCGCCGGGATCCAGACCCTGGTCAGCCTGTCGTCGCCCACGAGCCTTGCCGTGCAATGGGCCCGTCGTCACAACCTCAACCTCATCCACCTGCCGCAGAAAAATGCACCACGGGTCTACAGCCCAGCGTTGGAGAATCAAGCGTGAGTCAACACCGTCAAGCCGACCAGAAACCCGTCCCCCGCTACAAGCCCTACAAAGGCCCAGCCGGTGGCTGGGGCGCGCTGATCAGCGTCGCCCAGGCCTGGTTGACCAGCGACAACGCGCTGAAAAACCTCCGCATAATGCTCAAGACCAACCAGAACGGCGGCTTCGACTGCCCCGGTTGCGCCTGGGGCGATTCTCCGGAAAAAGGCATGGTGATGTTCTGCGAGAACGGCGCCAAAGCGGTGAACTGGGAAGCGACCAAACGGCGTGTCGACGGCGCGTTCTTCGCCAAACACAGCGTCAGCTCGCTGCTGGAGCAGAGCGACTACTGGCTTGAGTATCAAGGCCGATTGACCGAGCCGATGAGCTATGACGCCGAGACCGATCGCTACAAACCCATCAGCTGGGAAGACGCCTTCGCGTTGATCGGTAAACATTTGCAAGGCCTGTCGAGCCCGGATCAAGCTGAGTTCTATACTTCGGGCCGCGCCAGCAACGAAGCGGCGTACCTCTATCAGCTGTTCGTGCGAGCCTTCGGCACCAACAACTTTCCCGACTGCTCGAACATGTGTCACGAGGCCAGCGGTGTGGCTTTGGCGCAAAGTGTCGGCGTTGGCAAAGGCACCGTGACCTTCGATGATTTCGAACACGCCGATGCGATTTTCGTCTGGGGCCAGAACCCCGGCACCAACCACCCGCGGATGCTTGAGCCCCTGCGCGAAGCGGTGAAACGTGGCGCTCAGGTGGTGTGCGTCAACCCGCTGAAAGAACGCGGCCTGGAACGCTTTCAGCATCCGCAGCATCCGCTGGAAATGCTCACCAACGGCGACAAGCCGACCAACACGGCGTACTTCCGTCCGGCACTGGGCGGCGACATGGCGGTGCTGCGCGGCATGGCGAAATTTTTGCTGCAATGGGAGCGCGACGCGCAGAAGTCAGGTGCCCCGGCGGTGTTCGATCACGACTTCCTCAATGAACATGCGATCAACGTGCTGGAATACATGGGCGTCATCGACGACACCCCATGGGAGCAGATCGTCGAGCAGTCCGGCCTGACGCTGTTGGAGATCGAGCAAGCGGCGCGCATGTACGCCAAAGGCAAGAGCGTGATCATGTGCTGGGCCATGGGCATTACCCAGCATCGTCATTCGGTGCCGACCATCCAGGAAATCGCCAACCTGATGCTGCTGCGCGGCAACATCGGTCGGCCGGGCGCCGGTCTGTGCCCGGTACGTGGCCACAGCAATGTGCAAGGCGACCGGACGATGGGCATCAACGAACGTCCGCCGGTGGCGTTCCTCGATTCTCTGGAGCGCCGCTTCCAATTCAAAGTGCCGCGTGAAAACGGCCACAACGTGGTCGAGGCGATTCACGCCATGGCCGACGGCCGCTCAAAAGTCTTCATCGGCCTGGGCGGCAACTTCGCCCAAGCCACCCCGGACAGCCCACGGACCTTCCAGGCCTTGAGCAACTGCGACCTGACCGTGCAGATCAGCACCAAGCTCAACCGCAGCCATTTGGCCCATGGTAAAGACGCGCTGATCCTGCCGTGCCTCGGCCGTACCGACATCGACATCCAGACCGAAGGCGCCCAAGCGGTGACCGTGGAAGACTCGTTCAGCATGGTCCACGCCTCCAACGGTCAGCTGCAGCCGCTGTCGAACCAGATGCGCTCGGAGCCTGCAATCATCGCCGGCATCGCCGCCGCGACCCTGGGCAGCAAACCGGTGGACTGGAACTGGCTGGTGGCCGATTACAGCCGCATCCGCGATCTGATTGCCGACACCATCCCGGGCTTCCGGGACTTCAACGAGAAAATCCAGAACCCGGGTGGTTTCTACCTGGGCAACAGCGCCGGCGCACGTCGCTGGAATACCCCGTCGGGGCGGGCCAATTTCCGTCCGAACATTCTGCCCAAAGACCTGGTGCACGAACGCACCCGCGCCACCGGGGTATTGCCGGACCTGATCATGCAGTCGATGCGCTCCCACGATCAGTACAACACCACCATTTATGGTCTTGATGACCGTTATCGCGGGGTGAAAGGTCAGCGGGATGTGTTGTTCGTCAATGAGGCCGACATCATTCGCCTGGGCTTCAAACCGGGGCAGAAGGCAGACATCGTTTCGATCTGGGATGATGGCCGTGAGCGCCGGGTGAAGGGCTTCACGCTGCTGGCGTTTGATATTCCTGCCGGGCAAGCGGCCGCTTACTATCCGGAAGTGAACCCACTGGTGCCGCTGGAAAGCACCGGGGATGGCAGCCATACGCCGACGTCGAAGTTTGTGGCGATTCGGTTGGAGGCGGCGAGTGAGACTGGGTTGATCATGGCCAAGTCGGCCTGATCTTTTAGCGATGTTGCTGACGCGACAACTATCAAACGCCCACAAAAAAGGCCGTTTCTGTACAGAAACGGCCTTTGCGAAGTAGTTAAAGACCGGCGAAAAACACTTAAGTTCCACCCAAAAAACAGTAACTTATAGAATTGTGCTCAAGTCGTGTTACTCGTCGGATTTCGGTTGTCACAACCATGACTCAGCCTCAGGATCGCGCCGTCATCCCCTTGAGGTTCCTCTATGAAGTTCTCCTCGATTCTCTTGTTGTCCCTTGGCCTGGTCAGTGGCTTCGCTTCTGCAGGCGGCACCACCGAAGCAGGTGTGGGCGGCGCATTGGGCGGGGTTCTTGGCTCGGTCGTCGGTCAATCGCTAGGCGGCAGTACAGGTTCAACCATTGGCGCGGCCCTGGGCGGTGCGGGTGGTAGCGCAGTCGGCGCAGACAAACGCAGCCGTGGCGAAGCCGCCATTGGCGGTGCGTTGGGCGCAGCAGGCGGTAACGTGGTCGGCCGCAGCATGGGCGGCACCACGGGCAGCCTGATCGGCTCCGCAGCAGGCGGCGGCGCCGGTGGCGCGCTGGGTAACTACATGGGCAACAAGAGCGATGACGATGATGATCGTCGTTCCTATCGTCGTGGTCATGATGATCGTCGCTACTACCGTGACGGCCACCCGGGTCGCGGCCATGCCTATGGTCATCGCAAGCATAAACATCGCTATCGCGACTGAGGCTTGAATCGCCCCGTTTACCGGTAGATCAAAAAATCGCAGCCCTCGGGCTGCGATTTTTTTTGCCCCTCAAACCACCAGGCGCTCCAACGCCCCGCGCAATCCGGCAGGAATCGCCACTGGTTGATTCGACGCCCGATCCACAAACACGTG
This sequence comes from Pseudomonas sp. JV414, assembly GCF_032424305.1. Taxonomy (NCBI): domain Bacteria; kingdom Pseudomonadati; phylum Pseudomonadota; class Gammaproteobacteria; order Pseudomonadales; family Pseudomonadaceae; genus Pseudomonas; species Pseudomonas sp. JV414. The sequence continues at coordinate 474,364 of NZ_VYKC01000009.1, forward strand.
CACGAACCGCCCCGCCGCACAGGCTTCATCTTCGCCTGCCTTGAACACCGCCAATTCGTATTGCACCGAGCTGTTACCCAATTTGCCGACCCGCAGGCCGACCTCGATCCGGTCCGGGAAAGCGATAGAGGCAAAGTAGTCGCAGGCCGAACTGACCACAAAACCCACCACTTCGCCGTCATGGATATCCAGGCCGCCGATTTCGATCAGGTAGGTGTTCACCGCCGTGTCGAAAAAGCTGTAGTAGGTGACGTTGTTGACGTGACCGTAGGCGTCATTGTCGTGCCAGCGGGTGGTGATGGGCTGGAAGTGGGGGTAGTCGGTGCGTTGGGGCATCGGAGCGGGTCCTTTCATGATCGTTCCCACGCTCTGCGTGGGAATGCAGCCCGTGACGCTCTGCGTCACATTCAGGAGCGGACGCAGAGCGTCCATCGAGGCGTTCCCACGCAGCGTGGGAATGATCAGTATCACATGCCGGCAAACCCTTTACCCTGCGCCGCCAGCTCACCAATCAACCGCGCCGGCGCCCAGTGATCGCCCTGCTTGGTTTCAAGCTGCAACAACCGCAGATGAATATCTTCCAACCCTTGCTGATCTGCCCAGGCCATCGGCCCGCCCTTCTCCGCCGGGAAGCCATAACCGTTGAGGTAGACCAGATCAATGTCGTGCGCCGACGTCGCAATACCTTCCTGAAGAATCTTCGCCCCTTCGTTGACCAGCGCCAGCAAACAACGCTCCAGAACCTCCTCAGGGCCGATCTCGCGACGCTGGAACCCCAACCCTTCGCTGACTTCCAGTACCAGCGCATCGACTTCCAGATCGTGCTCAGCCTGGCGACTGCCCGGTTCGTAGTGGTAATACCCATCACCACTTTTCTGACCGAAACGCCCCAGCTCGCACAAACGGTTGTCCACCTGAACCTCCGGCGCATCCTGGCCCTTGCCAGCCAGCTCCCGAGCACGCCACTCTAGGTCGATGCCAACCACGTCGTACATGCGAAACGGCCCCATGGCGAAACCAAAACCTTGCAGCGCCGCATCCACCTGATAAGGCAAAGCGCCCTCCAGCAGCATCTTGCGCGCTTCGAGCACGTACGGATGCAGCATGCGGTTGCCAATGAAGCCATGGCAGTTGCCCGACACCACGCTGACCTTGCCCATGCGCTTGCCCAGCACCAGCGCCGCATCAAGCACCGCCGGCGCCGTCTGGGCGCCGCGCACAATTTCCAGCAATTTCATGATGTGCGCCGGGCTGAAGAAATGCAGGCCCAGGACCTGCTGCGGACGGCGAGTGGCAGCAGCAATCGCGTCAATGTCCAGTGCCGAGGTATTGCTGGCCAGAATCGCTTCAGGTTTCATCAGGCCATCAAGTTCGCGGAAAATTTTCTGCTTCAACTCGAGGTTTTCGTAAACCGCTTCGATGACCAGATCGACATCACGGATCGCCGCGTAATCGGCAGCCGCCGTCACCCGTGCAATACGCGCATCAGCCTCGGCCTGATCGATCCGTCCCTGACGCACGTTGTGGGCGTAAGTCTCAGCCACGCTGGTCAGTGCCTGCTCAAGCATCTGCGGATTGTTATCGACCCATTGCACCGGCACCCCGGCGTTGGCCAGGCACATGACAATGCCACGGCCCATGGTGCCCGCGCCGATCACGGCGGCGCGCTGAATATCGAACGGTGTCTGGCTCATGGTTGTTCTCTTGTTATCGATCCAAAGACAGTCCTCACCATAGTCAGGCGCCGGGCTTTTTTGAAATTTATTCCTGTGATGAGCGACATTCAGGGGATGGATGTACTTTCAAAAACACCAACTCCCCCGTAGGAGCTGCCGAAGGCTGCGATCTTTTGATCTTGATTTTCGGCATGTTCAATTCCGCAAAAAAATCAAAAGATCGCAGCCTTCGGCAGCGCCTACAGTTAGAGGTGCGCCTCGGTCCACGTCCGCACGTCGCCATACGGATAATCCTCCAACGCCGCAAACCCCGGAATCGCCCGCGCCTTGAGCTTGGTAAACAGCGGCACGCTGATCCCGCACAGAAATCTTGTTACGCGTTCAGCTGACGGGACGTTGCCCGTGTGCTGCTCGTGCCTGTGGATAAAATCACCACACAGCGCCTCGAAATTTTTATCCACAAGCGCTGGCAATTCCGGTGGTGCTGGCAATCGCGCCACCTGACCGTGACACACGGAACAATGCCCACACTGCTTCGGTGCGTTTTCGTCACCGAAGTATTCCGCTAGGCGATAGCCCAGGCAGTGGTCAGTGGCAAACAGATCCAGCATGGCGTGAATCCGTGCGATCTCGGTGCGCTCGTGTTGGGTGAAGTAGGCGTGCAATTCAGCGCTCAGGTTTGAGGGATCAAAGTTCGCTTGCTGCAGGCTGTAGACCTCAGTCATCTGCTTGCTTTCGACCTCGACCCAGCCCTTTTCCTGGAAGTAATCCAGCGCCTTGACCACCCGACTGCGCTCGGCGGAATACTGCTCATACAGCGCATCGAAATTCACCGTGGCCCAGGTCCGTGCGCGGCTGGAGGTCTGGATGATCGCCGAGACGAAGTCCTTTCTCTCACCTTCAAATCGGGCAAGCAATGCTTCGGGCTCCTGCAAATACTTGAAGCGGTATTCGGCGTAATAGGCATAACGCGGTGCGATTATTCCGCGCAACTCCAGTTGTACCAGCAAGGTCTTGAGCGGCAACTGGCGAATGTTGCTCTGATCGGCCAGCGGCCCCAGCAGAAACTCCCACTGCCCCTCGGGCACAGCGGCTTGCAACTCCTCGAGCACGCAACGAATGCCGTCCCGTTCCGGCGTGTCGCCGTAGACAAAGTTCTCCAGCACGTTGAGGCTGTCGCGGTTGGCCAGCACCAGGCAATCGGATGGCTGCCCGTCACGCCCGGCGCGGCCGATCTCCTGGCTGTAGTTTTCGATGGATTTAGGCAGATCGAAATGCACCACGTTGCGAATATCGCTTTTGTCGATGCCCATGCCGAAGGCAATGGTGGCAACGATGCAATTGGATTGCCCGCCCATGAACCGTTTCTGTATCCCTTCCCGCTGCTCATGGGGCAAACCGGCGTGATAGGCCTCGGCCTGGATGCCGTTGCGTCCCAGATGTTCGGCGATGTGCTCGGCGGTTTTCTGCAGGGTCACGTAGACGATGCTCGGCTGACCGGGACGCTGGCTCATCCACTCGACAAGGCGTCGGCGCTTGTCTTGGCCGCGTACCGGTTCCACCAACAGGTTGAGGTTGGGTCGGTAGAAACCGGTGGTCACCACATCCTCGGGGGCGATGGCGAATTTGGCCTCCATGTCGGCGATCACCTTGGGTGTCGCGGTAGCGGTCAGCAGCAAGGCCTGAGGGATGTTGAACTGGCGCTGGTAGTCCGGCAGCTTGAGGTAGTCGGGGCGGAAGTTGTGACCCCATTCAGAGATGCAGTGGGCCTCGTCCACCACCAGCAGCGAGATGGGCACTTGCTGCAAAAAATGGCGGAAGCGCTCGTTTTTCAGGCGCTCCACGGAAATCATCAGAATCTTCAATTCCCCAGACTTGGCCCGGGCCATCACATCGCTGGCGTCATCGCGGCTCTGGGCCGAATCGATGCTGCCCGCCGCAATGCCGTGGCGCTGCAAAAACGCTAACTGATCCTGCATCAGCGCCAACAGGGGCGACACAACCAACGTCAGGTGCGGCAGCAACAAGGCCGGTAATTGATAGCAAAGAGACTTGCCCGAACCGGTAGGGAAAATCGCCGCCGCCGAGCGCCCGGCCAACACAGCACTGACCGCCGCCTCCTGGCCGGGCCGAAACTGTGGATAACCGAAAACCTGTTCCAGGGTGTTGTGCATAAGCTGTCACTCCGTTGACCGCTGCGAAGCCCAAAGCCTAGCCGGCGAACGCAGCGAGTCGAGAAAAGGTCGGGGGCAAAAACGATACGGGATGATACTGCGGATAGGTCGGGGAGACTGCAGGCGATGATGGTTCCCACGCTCTGCGTGGGAATGCTTCAAGGGACGCTCCGCGTTCCAGCCGTTGAATGTGACGCAGAGCGTCACGGGCTGCATTCCCACGCAGGAGCGTGGGAACGATCAAAATCATGAACTCACTTAGGGCACCAACACCGCCACCCGCAACTGCTCATTTAGCGCCTGCTCATGAAACACCCGGCTCTTGCTCGCCCAAACCGCAAAAGCCGGGCTGATTTCGCCAGTGAACGCCGCCGCCAACTGACGCAAATCCGCGACACTTCGCACACGGGGGCAAAAGGGTTCACCGTCGCAGTTCTGACTGGCGTTGCGGTAGGTGAGCAGCAGCCGATCCCACAACCCCTCACGCACTTGCCTGACCGACTTGAGCTTCACAGCCTGCACACCCAGTCGCTGTTTCAGACCCTGTTCATCCAGCGCTTCGCTGGCCAACAGCGCCTTGCCCACCATCAACACCTCGGCGCGGGACGCAGTGTCGACGTCTGCCTGAGTGGTCAGCGCCTGTGGCCAACCGTTACGGTCCATGTTGGCGAGAACCAGCGAATGAGCGACGTCAGCAGCGCCCGCCATCCGACAAACACCAGCCCACAACAACAAAATCGAGGCCATACGCAGCCATTGCATACCTAATTCCCTTTAAGAGTCGACTCAGACGCTTCGAAACGTCCTACAAATTCTGGCGCGCACCATGCAGAGCTTTGATGCGCGAAGCCTGACAGGCCCGTAGGAATATCGACCTCTAAGGGAAAAGCTTAAAAAATAGTTGGCGTGTGCGTAGGCAAAGGCCGATAGCGCCGGTAAATCCCCTACAAAACCTGTCCATTTGCGCCACCTTGCGACGCGTCATCGTGGCCCTCTATAGTTTTCGACGCGGCTGAAAACATTGTGTCGGCCTGCCGGCGAAATTGCCCGACTTCCCACAGGACTGACCTCGATGACCACGTTCCACCCGTTAACAGACCGCTATCGCCCGCTCAAAACCAGCTACAGCGATACCCCCGTGTTGGTCATCGACACCGAAGCCAATCCTCACGAGATTCTCGACGCCTCCCTGCAACGCATCCGCGCCGCCAGCGACCTGCTCGAAACGCTCTATTGCCTGTGCTTCAAACAGGCTGACGTGAAAGACATACCCAATATCGTCAACGCACTTTACTTGCTGACCCAAGATGGCTGCGAACTACTTGAAGTCGCCAAACAGCGAATTAAATAAAAAAGACCAACAACTAACAACCCTTACAAAAACAGCAACAACTAATCACTTCACTATTCAAACAACACAAACTAACGTGCCAGCTCTTACATCAAACAAGAGCAACACTAATGACTGCACTAACTATTTTCTTCTGCGGCACTGGCTCAACTAAATTCGACGACACCAATGCAAATTACTGGGACGGCGAATTGGTGTCGACACTCGCATCCCATCATCTCGGCAGGGAGTTCGCCGAATGGATCGTGGTCGACGGCCCCGGCAGCGGTAACCTGCAAGCCGACGACCTCTTTACCAAGTCCGAAGAGTACGGCCTCAGCGGCACACTGTTCGGCAAAGGCTGGGAGCAAAACGTCCAGCACGCGATCAACATCATCAAAGGCCAGTGCGACTGGCAGCGCGAGCAACTGACCGAAGAGGAATACAACCGCCTCAAAGCGGCCGGCATCCCCATCGAAGACGTGAAAGTTGAAGGCTCGTGGTTCTGGCGCAAATACAACTATGGCGATCGCAGCGTGACCCAGCAGGCGCTGCAAGAACAGATCATCAAAACCTTCCGCAAGGACGGTGTTATTCCCACCCAGGTAAACCTGGTGGGCTGGAGCCGCGGCGGCATTAGTTGCCACATGCTGGCCAACGCCATGTTCAAGGACAGCGAACTTAAAAACATCCCGGTTAATATCTTTGCGATTGACCCGGTGCCTGGCATTGGCAACTTTCAGGATGACAAAGTCAAACTCGGTTCCAACGTCAAAGAGTATGTAGGTTTCTATGCCCGTGACGAACGCTCGAAAGGTTTCAGCTGCGTAATTCCGCAAACCGCTACCGACACCAAAACCCACATCTACCCCATACCCGGCCGTCACGCCACCATGGCCGGTAACGCCACCTCCACCGGCGGCGTCCCCAACGGCGCCGGCGACCTGAAAATCCTGGTCGAACCCGGCCGCATCGTCCGCCACTTTGCCGAAGTCTGCCTCAAGCGTTGGGGCGTGCAACTGGACAAGTCGTTGAACCTGACCCATGCCGATCTGGAGAACCTCGGCAAAGCCATGGTCGACAACGAAGCGAAGTACCGCCTGATGCACAAATACTCTTACACCTACTTCAGCGAACTGGATCAAGGCGAACGCTACGTTTCGCTGGGCAGCCAAGGGGTCAACTTCTCGGCGGTGAAGGGTGCGATCTATGCGCCGGCGACCGGGTTGACGACTAGCGTGCTGGATGTGGATTCGTACCAGCATATTCGTTGAAGTCGATGGGCGCGGGATGACGAAAAAATACGAAAAATTGCGTCGCGGAAAATTCCTATAGAAACGGCCTAGCCAAGGCTCATCCGGTTCCTACAAGCGGGGACTCCTTGTCGTCTATCGTTGCCCGGAGCTCGCACCTATAGTCGTGACTGTCGCTGCCAAATCAGTGACTCGGGCTTGGTCACCCGAATAGAGAACTCATTTCGCTTCCGTTGTATGCTGCGGCACCTCAAGTGCTGCACGCTATATGGTGGCTGTGTTCGGGACGCCTTCGGGCGTACCGGCAAAGTGAGTTCTCACCGGTTTGACCAACCCGAACACAGTCCGCCTCCCATCGCTTGGTCACGATGGCGGCGGTTTCTCCCGATGCACTTGAGAATTCTCACTATGAATAAATGGAATCCGCTTACAGATATTCGCTACATCCCTCTCAACACCAATCTCACTGATTCCCCGCCCCTGATCATCGACACAGAGGCAAATCCCCAAGACATCCTAGAAGCCGCCCTCCAGCGAATCCGAGCCTCCAGCGATCTCCTCAAAACCCTGCACTGCGTTTGCTTCAAACACGGCGACATCGAAGACATTCCCCACATCACCCACGCGCTCTTCCTGCTGACCCAAGACGGCTGTGACCTGCTGAAAGTCGCCCAGCAACGCATGATGGGCTGGAAAGCCCCCGTCTGACGCACTCCCAGGCAGGCATCACTCGAGTAGAGCTGCCTGCCCCGAAGACCATCACTGATGTATTTCCGCCTTCCGGCAATAGGAACCGAATCTTGCAAACTATTATTGATTGCGTAGCATGTGAGCCATTGTTCAACAATGGACTCATTCTCATGACAGCCGAAACCATTGATCACAGCACCCTCACACAATTGGTCGTGAAGGGCTATGTAAACAGCGCACATATCGTCGCGAAACCAGGTGGATGGTCGATTCAAATCCCATACGGGAACAAAGAGTGCTCCCTGGCGGCGCAACGCAGCCGACAGGTTCGCCTGTTCAAACGACTAGAAACGCTGGTGACTTATCTGCAAGACATAGGCATCACCCGCTTCGATGTAGACACGTCGAACTATGATCCGCTCCAGATCAAAACCTACACTCGTCCTGATCGTTCCGAAGCAATGAAACAAGCACATGAAGCCGTAGCGTACGAGGAGTGGTTCAAGGAGCAGGTACAAATTGGTCTTGATGATTCGAGACCGACAGTGACCGATGAAGAGGCCCGCCGAATATTCGCCGCCAAACGGGATGCCATACGTCAGAGAGTGCGCTGATGAGGTTGGTCTGGCGTCAAACGGCGCTTAATGACCGAAGCAAAATCATGGATCACATCATTCTGCACAATCCTGAAGCAGCCATTGCCCTCGACGAAATTTTCGAATTGAAAGCGGAAAACGCTCGGCAGCGTCCGACCCTTTACAGAAAAGGCAAAGTCCCTGGAACGCGGGAGATAGTTGCAACCTCTAACTACGTCATGATCTATCTGATCGCAGATGAGGCAGTGGAAATGGTGAGACTGATTCATGCCAGACAAAGATGGCCGTGAAACTCTTTGGTACTGCCCATGAGCGACAGATCGAAACACAGTGATCGACTAGAGGCTCCCGACGAAAAGACTTCGCCTCTCTTATCGTGAGCACATCAAGAATTTTTTCCGCACCGCGGAGCCTTATTAAACAGTTACTAACTACCAGGCATCGCGGTAGTCGAAAGACACCTGATAGTCGTAGGAAGACAACTCAATAGTGTGAACAAAATACAACTGCAGAATCACAGCCCAGTCACCGTCGACATCGAACCCCCCATTATTGATATTGTTTTCTGACTCAATCCCGAGCTCATCCATAAACGAAGCATCATCCCCAAAGTCTTTTGAGTACTCTCGCCCTACGCCTATCTCGGTTTTTTTGTCGTACCAATTCAATCGAATCTTCAGTCCCATGGGTCCTCACAGAAATTTCTTGATGTTACGACGCGGTTTCGGATCGTCGATCCGCTCCCCCGTAACGTGATTGAAGGAACCTAAGTGGCTACCATCGCTGGCGCGATAAACTTCCAGCTCACCATGCATAGAATCCCACTCGTAAACTGTTCGACCTTTTGCATCCGTCCAGCGCTCTCGAAGCCCTCCACCACCCTGTTGAGGCGTTATTTTTTTGGCCTCTTTCAAACCTGGAAATCCAGTTATTTCTTCAATCATAGGTGAGGGGTGGTAACTGTGACCTATTCCCGGAAGCCCTTTACGTCGCACGCTCAGAACGACGTACAGCGGCCGAACCCCAGAATCCGCCGGAAATACCAGAATAAAATCCTGATACTCCGGCGGATAAACCGGGCTGACGATAATGTTGTCCGCCTGTTCCGCCGGCGGAAAAATCCAGACTTGGGGCGCTTGCGGTGCCGCTTCCAGCGCCGGAATACCCATCGTATCTGCTAGGTTTTCTGCGGGAGTCCAAATCAACTCAACCCCGCTACCAAAGTCAGCCACCTGTTGAGATCCGCGCGTTTCAAACGTCACGATAGGGACCATCTCCCAATCACGCCGGCTCTGGGTGTTATAGCCGTAGCCCTTGAGCGTTCCGTCAGCCTGCTCCTCTACCCGCAAACGAACCCGTGTTCGAGCTTGTTTGAGTGATCTGAGTTGATCGTCGGTATACAACGCACCATCGCCCAGACTCGATGGCGCAAGCAAAGCAACCAACCCCACTAATGCACCCGCAGCAACTCCGGCAGTGACGACTCCGGCGCCAGTACTTGCGATGGATGCCGGAGCAATTGCTACACCACCCAACGCCAAAGAGCCGATACCAGCAGGTAAAACTCCGCTGATTTTCTTGAGCGGTAAGCAGCCGGAATCATCGGCCTGACGACCTCCCAACAAGGTGAGCTCACCATACTCACCGACGCTGTCCGTCGGCACGAACCCGGATGGGCAGGTGTAGTCGATGATTGAATCCGGCAACTTACAAGACTTGGCAAAGACACAACCGGTGAGCGACTGGCGCTTTTTCTGAAACGCCACTTCCCGGCTCTTTTCGAATGCGTCCTGCCTGGCGAGCATGGCCTCGTAGGCGTTTTGCCTGGCCTCTCTCTCTGCCAATTCAGTGGTGGTCATGTCCCGTAGCCGACGGTAACCACCTCCATCGTTATCGTAGTGCTGCCACACTTGCGGTGTGTCCTTGCCCATCCGTTCCCCTCTCGGTCACCAATAAAACCACGGCTCAATGCCGAGGCCGGTGAAGTTACCGAGTGTTGGAAAGTGCGGTTGTAGGGCTAATCTGATCCTGCCGTGCGATCCTTCTTGATCGTCTATTGCGGATGATTCCGCTCCAAACTTGCCGCAAAATCCGGCCCGAGCCGACTCATCGGCATGCCCCTAATGGAAGATGCACCATGAACCTCGCCCCCAACTTCCCCGACGACCACGCCATGCACCTGCTGATGCAGCTGCTGCATGAAGAACTCGGCCTGCCTGAACGCAAAACCATCAGCCTCACCACCTCGATCAACTTCGACCTGGGCTGCGACGGTGCGGATGCGCGGCAGCTGATGGAAGCGCTGGAGGAACAGTTCGCCATCGACTTCGTGGACTACGACGCCTATCGCTACTTTCAGCCCGAAGGCTTTGATGTGTTTCTCAAGCGTCGGGCGAAGGGGCGTGGCGAGAAAGTGCCGTTGACCATTGGCATGCTCTACCAAGCGATCAAGGCGCAACGGTGGGATACGCAGGAGCTGGAGAACATCTGTCTGAACGCGTAAGTGGCATTATTCTGGCTGTTTAACGCTTTTTCAGCTGGAATATTGGCAGTTGTATTTCTGATGGTCTAAATCGCGCCCATAAAAAAAGCCGCCCCAAAGGACGGCTTTCTCATTACATCAAACCAACACTTACAACTTCGGCCCAGCAGCCTTGATCGCATCGCTCACTTCAAACTTCTTGAAGTTCTCAACAAACAACCCAGCCAACGCTTTAGCAGCTTCATCATAAGCAGCCTTGTCAGCCCAGGTGTTACGTGGGTTCAACAGGCCAGTCTCAACGCCCGGCACAGCCAACGGCACGTCCAGGTTGATGGTGTCTAGGTGTTCAGTCTCAGCACCGATCAACGCGCCGCTCTGGATCGCTGCGATCACACCACGAGTGGTCGGGATGTTGAAGCGCTTACCGACGCCGTAGCCGCCGCCAGTCCAGCCGGTGTTGACCAGGTAGACCTTGGAGCCGAAGCCGCGGATGCGTTTGATCAGCAGTTCGGCGTATTCGCCAGCCGGACGCGGGAAGAACGGTGCGCCGAAGCAGGTGGAGAAGGTCGACTTGATGCCGCTGCCGGAACCCATTTCGGTCGAGCCCACCAGTGCGGTGTAGCCGGACAGGAAGTGGTAGGCCGCTTGTTCTTCGCTGAGGATCGAGACTGGCGGGAGGACGCCGGTCAGGTCGCAGGTCAGGAAGATCACAGCGTTTGGCTCGCCACCGAGGTTCTTCTCGGAACGCTTGGCAACGTGCTCCAGCGGATAGGCAGCGCGGCTGTTCTGGGTCAGGCTGACGTCGGCGTAGTCGGCGTGCTTGGCGTCATCGATAACGACGTTTTCCAGGACTGCGCCGTGCTTGATGGCTTTCCAGATGACCGGCTCGTTCTTCTCGGACAGGTCGATGCACTTGGCATAGCAACCGCCTTCGATGTTGAACACCACGCCCTCGCCCCAGCCGTGCTCGTCGTCACCGATCAGGTAACGGCTTTCGTCGGCGGACAGGGTGGTCTTGCCAGTGCCGGACAAACCGAAGAACAGGGTCACGTCGCCCGCTTCACCGATGTTGGCAGCGCAGTGCATTGGCAGCACGTCGGCGGCCGGCAGCAGGAAGTTCTGCACCGAGAACATGGCTTTCTTCATTTCACCGGCGTAACGCATGCCGGCGATCAGCACTTTCTTCTGTGCGAAGTTGAGGATCACGCAACCGTCGGAGTTGGTGCCGTCACGCTCTGGAACGCACTCGAAGTTGGCGACGTTGAGGACTTGCCACTCGTCACGGCCGGCCGGGTTGTACTGGGCCGGGTTGATGAACAGGCAACGACCGAACAGGTTCTGCCAGGCAGTCTGGGTGGTCATCTTCACGGCCAGATAGTGCTCTTCGGCAGCACCTACATGCACGTGGGAAACGAAATGCTCTTGCGCGTTGTTGAAGGCCTCGACGCGAGCCCACAGGGCATCGAACTTGTCGGCCGGGAACTTGCGGTTGATCGGGCCCCAGGCGATGGCGTCCTGGGTGGTCGGCTCTTCAACGATGAAACGATCGACTGGCGAACGGCCGGTACGGTGACCGGTGCGAACAACCAGCGCGCCGGTATCGGCAAGCTCGCCTTCACCGCGATTCAGGGCTTCTTTAACCAGATCATCAACACTCAGATCGGTGTACACGGCGTTATTGGCTTGCGTCATGAGGTTCCCCGTCGGCCAGTGGCCGAGTGCTCCAAACGTTTTGTAGTAGAAAGTCGTGCACTACTACCGCGAAAAAAGTGGGCCGGATTATGCCAGAAAAGCCCAAAAAGTGTAGGGCCCTCCCGTCAGAACGGCGTTATTCCGGCGCAAAGCAGTGAATTTACCTGCACTGAAACGTTTTAGTGACGGGTATCTGACGGCGTATCGACCCCTGCACCCGCAAACAATTGGGTGATATCGGCCGCGTCGAACAGGTAACGTTCGTTGCAAAACTGGCAATCGATCTCCACGGCGCCACCGTGTTCGATAACGAGTGCCTGGGCATCATCCAGACCCAAACTGACCAACGCATTGCCCGAGCGTTCCCGAGAGCAGCTGCAATGGAAACGCAGGTTCTGCACGTCAAACAGGCGAACCTGTTCTTCATGATAGAGGCGATGGAGCACGGTTTCGTTGTCCAGGCTCAGCAATTCATCGGCCGTCAGCGTGCTGGCCAGGGCGGTGATGTGCTGCCAACTGGCGGCGCGTTCTTCTTCGTCTTTCAGACGGTCGGCAGGCAATTGCTGCAGCAACAAGCCACGAGCACGACGGCCATCGGCGTAGAGCCAGAAGCGCGTGCCGACCTGCTGAGACATGACGAAGTAGTTAGTGAAGCACTCCGAGAGAGTTTCGCCGTCGAGGTCGACGATGCCTTGGTAACGCTGGCCCTGAGTCGGGTCGACAGTCAGCGCCAGCACGCCATTGGGCATCAGGTCGGCGAGGGTTGCGTCGGGGGCAATCTGGTCGGCTTCGTAACGCGCCAGGCCTCGGATTTCACGCTCGCTGGAGCACTCGATCATCAGCAACGGCACCGGGCCTTCGGACCGGGCCTGCAGAATCAGCAAGCCATCGAACTTCAAGGTGCCAACCAGCAACGCTGCCGCCGCCATCAGCTCGCCCAACAGTTGCGCGACCGGCTCCGGATAGGCGTGTTTGGCGAGGACTTCGGCATAGCTACGCTCCAACCCAACCAGCTCGCCGCGGGTGTCGCTGTCATCGAAGATGAAGCGTTGGGTGTAGTCGTTATCCGATAGATTGGTCATAGGTCTGGGTATCTGAAAGGGTGACAAAAAAAGAAAATCGCGCCATTTCCGCTTTTTGGGGCGGGCAAGGTTCAGCCGTAAGGGCATTTTATGAACAATCCGGGGCTGTTCCAAGCAAGGTCAAACCTCGCTTTTCGACGAACGGCGTTTTCATTTCGCCGCGTCGAGTACACCCATATGGCTGCACGGGTGCGCGATTGCAAGTCTGCGCCCGACGGCGATCACTACTCGTCGTTGCTGTTACCGCGAAACTTGAACAGATCCCGGCGCTGCTTCTTGCTCGGTTTGCCATCGGTGCTCACGCCCAACGCCCCGGCCTTGCGCATGGCCGCAGCCGCTTCACGTTTGGCGACGCTGGCTTCGGTTTCGGCATACAGGGCCTGAGCCTCCGGCGCGCCACGGCGCACGATCGACAGCGCCTGGACTACCACCGTACGCTCCTCGAAGCCGGTGCGAATCTGAAACTCATCGCCGACCCTCGGTTCCTTGCCTGGCTTGCAGCGCTCGCCCCGGCAATGCACCTTGCCACTCTCAATCGCGGCCTTGGCCAAGGCTCGTGTTTTATAAAAACGCGCGGCCCACAACCATTTATCGAGACGGACCTTGTCGTCCTCTTCGCTTTTTTGTGCCATTGGATGACCTCATTCTGAAATATCGATGAACTGTACTACCGTTTCTGTCGTGCCATGAATCACCACGCTGTGGATTAGAATGCAGGCATTCCCTCGCACATTGAGGGATGGAAATTCGGGCAGTAGATATCTGTCGCCTTTTACCCATTATTCTGCGTGAATACCGCGAATTCGGCCGCACGCGGTCTGAGCGGTTTTTGCCGGTTGAGCACTTTTGAAGACATTTGACCATTTGACCGTTATCGGTCTGCGCGAGTGGGTGGCGCTCCCGGATTTGGGAGTCGCGGGCCTTCGGGCAAAAATCGACACCGGCGCCAGCACCTCCAGTTTGCACGCCACCGACATCGAGCCGTTCGAGCGCGATGGGGAACAGTGGGTGCGCTTTACCGCGCACCTGGGCACGGTGGTGCAACTGCGGCACCGGCGCTGCGAAGCCCCGCTGGTAACGAGGAAAACCATTAAAAGCTCCAATGGCCATGCGCAGATGCGCTATGTGGTCAGCACCACCCTGGCCCTCGGTGATCGGGTCTGGCGGGTCGAATTCACCCTCGCCTGCCGCAAGTCCATGCGTTATCGCCTGTTACTCGGTTCCAAAGCCCTGATCGATGGCCAGTTGGTGGTCAATCCGGGCATTAAATATGTACAAGACAAGCCGGTGTTCCCGGTATCTACCTTCTCCACAGGTGTTGCATGAAGATCGCTGTGCTGTCGCGGAACCCGCGTCTGTATTCCACCCGTCGTCTGGTCGAAGCCGGTATGGAGCGTGGCCATGAAATGGTGGTGATCGACACCCTGCGCGCCTACATGAACATTGCCAGCCACAAGCCGCAGATCCACTACCGTGGCAAACCGCTGGAGGGTTTCGATGCAGTGATCCCGCGGATCGGCGCATCGGTGACGTTTTATGGCTGCGCGGTGCTGCGCCAGTTCGAAATGATGGGGGTGTTTCCGCTCAACGAATCGGTAGCCATCGCTCGTTCGCGAGACAAACTGCGCTCGTTGCAATTGTTGTCACGCCGGGGAATCGGTTTGCCGGTCACCGGTTTTGCCCACTCCCCGGATGACATTCCCGACTTGATCGAGATGGTCAATGGCGCGCCGCTGGTGATCAAGGTGCTGGAAGGCACCCAGGGCATCGGTGTGGTGCTGTGTGAAACAGCGACGGCGGCGGAATCGGTGATCGAGGCGTTCATGGGCCTGAAGCAGAACATCATGGTTCAGGAATACATCAAGGAAGCCGGCGGTGCGGACATTCGTTGTTTCGTGGTCGGCGACAAGGTGATCGCGGCCATGAAACGCCAGGCCAAGCCGGGGGAGTTTCGCTCCAACCTGCATCGCGGTGGCAGTGCGAGCCTGATCAAGATCACGCCGGAAGAACGCATGACCGCGTTGCGTGCGGCGAAGGTCATGGGGTTGGCGGTGGCGGGGGTGGATATCCTGCGCTCCAATCATGGGCCACTGGTGATGGAAGTGAACTCATCGCCGGGGCTTGAAGGGATTGAAACCACCACCGGGAAGAACGTGGCGGGGATCATCATTGAGCATCTGGAGAAGAATGGCGGGCCGAATATGACTCGGACCAAAGGGAAGGGTTGAGCCTGAAAGATCGCAGCCTCGCTTCGCTCGACAGCTCCTACAGGGGGATCGCATTTTTCTGTAGGAGCTGTCGAGCGGAGCGAGGCTGCGATCTTTTCAGCCGTTAAACCGCATCCCTTGGCAACATCAATCCAAGCGGCAACCGCACCCGCGCTTCCAGCCCACCACCGGACCGATTGCGCAACTCGACATTCCCGCCATGCATCGAAGCAATCCGCTTCACGATCGCCAACCCCAACCCGGTCCCCTTCCCGCCCCGGGCCCGATCGCCACGGGTGAACGGGTTGAAGATCGCCTCCAGTTCCGACGGATCGATCCCCGCGCCACGGTCCATGACGCTCAGCACCACATACGGCGCACTGGTATCCCCGGACACATAGGCCGCCACTTCGACGCCGCTGCCGGCGTGATGCAGAGCATTGCCGATCAGGTTGTTCAGCAGCCGCTTCATCGACACCCGACGCAACGGGAACGGCTGGATCGGTTCCAAGCGCAAGTGCACTTTCTCTTCGTTCTGGTTGTACGGCGCGGCGACTTCGCGAACCAGATCGCTCAGGTCCACTTCTTCCACCGACTCGTCACGCCCGTCACGAATGAACGCCAGGAACTGATCCAGAATCGCGTCCATATCTTCGATGTCGCGGATCATGTCGTCTGTCAGGTCGCTGTGGTCACCCATTAGCTCCAGGGACAGCCGCAAACGGGTCAGTGGCGTGCGCAGGTCGTGGGAGACCCCGGCTAGCATCAGTTCGCGTTCGCGCCCGGCCTGTTCGACGTCTTCAGCCATCTGGTTGAAGGCGCGATAAACCTCGGTCATCTCGCTCGGTGTATCGCTGATTGGCAGGCGCACGCTGCGGCCCTGACCCAGTTGCCTCGCGGCATAGACCAGACGTTTCAGCGGTTGATTGAGCTGGCTGACGAAGATCCACGCCGAGGCGGTGGACAGCAGACCAATGGCGAGGAACCAGCCGAGCACGTTCCAGATTTTCTGGCCGCGCAACGGATGCGGGTACAGCGGCACTTTCAGCCAACCATCGCCCAGGCTGGGCGCCCGGACCCACAGCGCCGGTGGTGAGTGCATGCGTAATCGCACTTCGGTGTCGGCACCCAGTTCGGCCTGCATTTGTCGTTGGTAGATCTCGCTGTAGGGCCAGTGCTGTTCGCCTTCCGGCACACCGGCACCCACCACCCGGATGAGGGTCGCGGCATCGGCGATTTTGGTGCGGTTTTCTTCGTCGGCGGCCCAATAGGCACGTAGCGTCAGGGCGACGCCGTGGCTGTATTGGCGATCCACCAGCACATCTTCGTTCATCAACAGATAAACCAGGGTCAGCGCCTTGGAGAACAGGACGACGATCAGCACCAGCCACAGGGTGCGGGAGAAGAAGCTCTGGGGGAACCAAACAGGGGTTTTCATGGGTAACCGCTACACACTTGCAGGAGCGAGCATGCTCGCATATTGCGGATCACGGGTCTGCGGGAAAGGTCATCTAACCCCTTGCCCGCAAGACCCGCGCCTACAAATCACCAATCACTTCGTGGCGGCGCCATCCGGAACGAACACGTAACCCACGCCCCAGACGGTCTGGATGTAGCGTGGTTTGGACGGATCGGGCTCGATCATCCGGCGCAGACGGGAAATCTGCACGTCGATGGAACGCTCAAGGGCATCCCACTCGCGGCCACGGGCCAGGTTCATCAGTTTGTCGCGAGTCAGTGGCTGACGCGCGTTCATGACCAGCGCCTTGAGTACCGCAAACTCACCGGTGGTGAGCATGTGCACTTCGTCGCCGCGCTTGAGTTCGCGGGTGGCCAGGGACAGTTCGTAGTCACCGAAGGTCACGCTTTCGTCTTCGCTGCCCGGAGCGCCTGGCACCGGTGCCGCCTGACGACGCAGAACCGCTTTGACCCGAGCCATCAGCTCGTCCGGGTTGAACGGCTTGGCCAGGTAATCGTCGGCGCCCAGTTCGAGGCCCTTGATGCGGCTAAGCTCATCGCCCTTGGCGGTCAGCATGATGATCGGAATCTGATTGTTCGCCGTGCGCAGGCGGCGGCAAGCGGTCAGGCCGTCTTCGCCGGGCAGCATCAGGTCGAGGACGACCAGGTTGAACACTTCACGCGCCAGCAGGCGGTCCATTTGTTCGGTGTTCGGTACGGCGCGGGCACGGTAGCCCTTGCTGACGAAAAAACGTTCCAGCAGGCTGCTCAGCCCAGGATCGTCGTCAACAATAAGAATTTTTTCGCCTTCAGCAATGTTTGCAGTGCTGCTCATTGGATGCTCCTTTGATCTCGGCGCGCATTATGGCGTAGCTGCCGTTATACGCACCGTGTGCATTGTTAGCAGATTTTTCCTTCCCCGCCAGAAAACCGGGCATTGTGCCTACAACCCGCGATGCCCCCGAATGGACAGAACGCTGGTTATAATGCGCGGCCTTTTGTGTCAGGCAACGTCTGATCGTTACTGTAAGCAGCCGCTTTTTTTTCATGGCGCTGGCAGTAATTGTTCGATTTCACGGGTCAACGGGAAGCCTGTTGGCTCAGGTAGCGGCGCACGCCAGGCCGCTCAACCAGACTCGCCGAGCCCTTATCTCTGCGCCTGCGAGCCTGCTTTCACAATTTGTCAGGTGGTTTTATGGACAGCATCAACAGCCGCATCGCCGAGGAACTCGGTGTACGCCCACAACAGGTCGAAGCGGCCGTCGCGCTACTCGATGAAGGCTCTACCGTTCCCTTCATCGCCCGCTACCGGAAAGAAGTGACCGGCAGCCTCGATGACATCCAGTTGCGTCATCTGGAAGAGCGTCTGCGCTACCTGCGAGAACTCGACGAACGGCGGATCAGCATCCTCGCCAGCATTCAAGAGCAGGGCAAACTGACCCCGCAACTCGAACGCGACATCAAACTCGCCGACACCAAGACCCGTCTCGAAGACTTGTACCTGCCGTACAAGCAGAAGCGCCGCACCAAGGGCCAGATCGCCCTGGAAGCCGGCCTCGGCGAGCTGGCCGACGGCCTGTTCAACGACCCGACCCTGAACCCTGAAGCCGAAGCCGCGCGCTTCATCGACGCCGATAAAGGCGTGGCCGATGTTAAAGCTGCCCTTGAAGGCGCCAAGTACATCCTCATGGAGCGCTTCGCCGAAGACGCTGGCCTGCTGGACAAGTTGCGCAGCTACCTCAAGCAGGAAGCCACCCTCAGTGCCCGTGTGATCGCTGGCAAGGAAGAGGAAGGCGCCAAGTTCCGCGACTATTTCGAACACGACGAACCGCTGAAAAGCATGCCATCGCACCGTGCGCTGGCGATTTTTCGTGGCCGCAACGAAGGCATTCTCAGCTCCGCACTGAAAGTCGGCGATGAACTGCCGGGCACCATGCACCCGTGCGAAGGCATGATCGGTCAGCAATTCGGCATTCAGAACCAGAACCGCGCCGCCGACAAATGGCTGGGCGAAGTGGTGCGCTGGACTTGGAAGGTCAAGCTCTACACCCACCTGGAAACCGACCTGCTGGGCGAACTGCGCGATGGCGCGGAAACCGAAGCGATCAACGTGTTCGCACACAACCTGCACGACTTGCTGCTATCGGCTCCGGCCGGTCCGCGTGCCACATTGGGCCTTGACCCGGGTCTGCGCACCGGTTGCAAGGTCGCCGTGGTCGATGCCACCGGCAAGCTGCTGGATCACGCCACGGTTTACCCGCACGTGCCGCACAACAAGTGGGACCAGACCCTCGCTGTGCTCGCCGCCCTGTGCGCTAAGCATTCCGTCGATCTGATCGCCATCGGCAACGGCACCGCCAGCCGTGAAACCGACAAGCTCGCCGCTGAACTGATCAAAAAATACCCAGCCATGAAGATGACTAAAGTCATGGTTTCCGAGGCCGGTGCATCGGTGTACTCGGCGTCGGAACTGGCCTCCAAGGAATTCCCGGACCTCGACGTGTCGATCCGTGGCGCGGTGTCGATTGCCCGTCGCTTGCAGGATCCGCTGGCTGAGTTGGTGAAGATCGATCCAAAATCCATCGGCGTCGGCCAGTACCAGCACGACGTGTCGCAGCTGAAACTGGCACGCGGCCTGGACGCGGTGGTCGAGGACTGCGTGAACGCCGTGGGCGTCGACGTCAACACCGCCTCCGTGGCGCTGCTGGCGCGCATCTCCGGCCTCAACGCGACCCTGGCACAGAACATCGTCAGCCACCGCGACGAGCACGGTGCCTTCAAAACCCGTGCGGCGCTGAAAAAAGTCGCGCGTCTGGGTGAAAAAACCTTCGAACAGGCTGCGGGCTTCCTGCGCGTCATGAACGGTGATAACCCATTGGATTCGTCCGCGGTTCACCCGGAAGCCTATCCGCTGGTACAGCGCATTGCCGCTGAAACCGACCGTGACATTCGCTCGCTGATCGGCGACGCGAGCTTCCTCAAGCGTCTCGATCCGAAGAAGTACACCGACGAAACGTTCGGTCTGCCGACGGTCACCGACATCCTGCAAGAGCTGGAAAAACCCGGTCGCGACCCACGTCCCGAGTTCAAGACCGCCGAGT
Source organism: Pseudomonas sp. JV414 (assembly GCF_032424305.1). Taxonomy (NCBI): domain Bacteria; kingdom Pseudomonadati; phylum Pseudomonadota; class Gammaproteobacteria; order Pseudomonadales; family Pseudomonadaceae; genus Pseudomonas; species Pseudomonas sp. JV414. The sequence goes on from NZ_VYKC01000009.1 coordinate 494,105, forward strand.
TCCAGGAAGGCGTCGAAGACCTCAAGGACCTGCAACTGGGGATGATCCTCGAAGGTGTGGTAACGAACGTGACCAACTTCGGCGCCTTCGTCGACATCGGCGTTCATCAGGACGGTTTGGTACACATCTCCGCGCTGTCGGAGAAGTTCATCAAGGATCCGCGCGAAGCGGTGAAGGCCGGTGATGTGGTCAAGGTGAAGGTCATGGAAGTCGACATCCCGCGCAAACGCGTTGGCCTGTCGATGCGCATGAGCGACACCCCGGGCGAGAAGATCGACGGTGCCCGTGGCGCGCGTCCGGGTTCGGCACCACGCCAATCCCAGAACACCGCACCGCGCAAGGAAACCACGGCAGCAGCCCCGGCCAACAACGCCATGGCCTCGCTGTTCGCTAACGCCAAACAGTTGAAAAAGCGCTAATGGAGATCCCGGCTGGCTTGACCGAAAGCGCATTTTTCAAGCTGCTGGGGTGTCGCTTGCACAGTCTGGAAACCGGGGTGGCGCAAGTCGCCCTGGCGCTTGAGCCAGAACTGCGCAATCGCGGCGGCAAGCTGCATGGCGGCGCTTTGTTCAGTCTGGTGGACATTGCCATGGGGCTGGCCTGTTCCAGCACCCACGGCTTTGACCAGCAGAGCGCAACCATCGAGTGCAAGATCAACTACATCCGCGCCGTCGCTGACGGTGAGGTGATGTGCACGGCACGGGTGATCCACCCGGGCCGCCGCACGCTGGTGGTCGAAGCCGATGTGATGCAAGGCGACAAACTCGTCGCAAAAGCACAAGGCACGTTCGCTGTCCTGTAGCTAGAAGCCATCAATTTGAGTTAATTTCAACGCAAAGCAACCTGTGGGAGCGGGCTTGCCCGCGATGGCGGTGTGTCAGACGACATAAACGGTGACTGACACTCCCTCATCGCGGGCAAGCCCGCTCCCACAGGGATCGTGCAGTTCTTGAATAATCGGCATATGGCCTGTCAGGCCCGAAAACCAGGCGAAAACGCCAGTTTTAACTTCACCCTTGTAGACCGTCTTGCCCACCCCCATATTGGGGCGACTGACGCGTGAAGGAATCCAACTTGAGCGAACTTCTCAACCGCCGCCTGGCTCTGCTTGGCGAGCGCGCTAACCTCTCTCTGCTCGAACAGTGCCTTCACGGCATCGAACGTGAATGCCTGCGCGTGACAGGCGAAGGGCGCCTGGCGCAAACGCCGCACCCTGAAGCATTGGGTTCCGCGCTGACCAATGAACAAATCACCACTGACTATTCCGAGTCGCTGCTGGAGTTCATCACGCCAGCCCTGCCAGACCCGGCAGATACCCTGGCGAGCCTCGATAAGATCCATCGGTTTGCCTACAGCAAGCTCGGTAATGAGTACCTGTGGAGTCCATCGATGCCGTGCCCGTTGCCGGCCGAGGAAGACATCCCGATCGCTTATTACGGCACCTCCAACATCGGTCAGCTTAAGTATGTCTATCGCAAGGGTCTGGCCCTGCGTTACGGCAAGACCATGCAGTGCATCGCCGGGATCCACTACAACTTTTCCCTGCCGGAAAAGCTCTGGCCGCTGCTTAAAGAGGCCGAAGGCTTTGTCGGCACCGACCGCGATTATCAGTCGTCGGCCTACATCGCGCTGATCCGCAACTTCCGTCGCTACAGCTGGCTGCTGATGTACCTGTTCGGTGCCTCGCCTGCGCTGGACGCCGGTTTCCTGCGCGGTCGCTCGCATCAGTTGGAACAGCTGGACCCGGACACGTTGTACCTGCCGTACGCCACCAGCCTGCGCATGAGCGACCTGGGTTACCAGAGCAACGCCCAGGCCGGTCTGACGCCGTGCTACAACGATCTGACCAGCTACACCGACAGCCTGCGCAAAGCGGTGGCCACGCCGTATCCGGCGTACGTCGAAGTCGGTACGCACCAGGACGGTGAGTGGGTTCAGCTCAACACCAACATTCTGCAGATCGAAAACGAGTACTACTCCAACATCCGCCCGAAACGCGTGACCTACACCGGCGAACGGCCGATCCAGGCGCTGGTGGCCCGTGGCATTCAGTACGTCGAAGTACGCTGCCTGGACATCAACCCGTTCCTGCCGATGGGCATCGACCTCACCGAGTCGCGGTTCCTTGATGCGTTCCTGTTGTATTGCGCGCTGAACGACAGCCCGCTGCTGACCAGTACCAGCTGCGGTAACGCGACCTCGAACTTTCTCAGCGTGGTCAAGGAAGGTCGTCGTCCGGGCCTGCAGTTGCAACGCGACGGGCACCCGGTAGCCCTGAAGGAATGGGCCGGCGAATTGCTGGAAAAAATTGCGCCATTAGCGGCATTGCTGGATCAAAGCCATGGCGGCGATGCTCACAGCAAGGCGCTGGACGCACAACTGGCCAAGGTCAAGGACTCGTCCCTGACGCCATCGGCGCAGGTGTTGGCAGCGATGGCCGAGCACAAGGAAAGCTTTGCTCAGTTCTCCTTGCGTCAGAGTCAGGTGCACGCGGAATTTTTCCGTAGCGAGCCGCTTTCAAGCGAAGAACAGGCTAGATTTGAAGAATTGGCGCGGTCGTCGTTGGCTCAGCAGATGGAGCTGGAACAGAACGAAGTTGGCGATTTCGATGTGTTTGTCGGGTCGTATCAGGCGAGTATTCTGGCGATCAGCAACTAAACTGCCAGAGCAGCCCCCCTGTGGCGAGGGGGCTTGCCCCCCGTTGGACTGCGGAGCAGTCCCAAAACCGACACACACAATATTTCGGGTAAACCGCGTCGCCTGCATTACGACTGCTTCGCAGCCGAACGGGGGCAAGCCCCCTCGCCACAACGGTCTCTCTTAGAATTTTCCGCTCATAAGGTAATTCGAAAAAGTTATTTATTTTCGGATTCTTATATCATTTAGTCTCCTTTTCACGCCGACTCTCGGTCGCCTGACAAGGAGCTCCCCGATGAAACTGACTTCCCCTCTTCGCCTTCTGGCCGCCGCGTTTCTGGCTTCGGCGAGTTTCCTGGCTCAGGCGGCAGATGTGACCGTCGCCTACCAGACCACCGTTGACCCGGCCAAAGTCGCCCAAGCCGACGGCACCTACGAAAAAGCCACCAAAGCCAACATCGACTGGCGCAAATTCGACAACGGCGCCGACATCATTGCCGCCATCGCTTCCGGCGATGTGCAGATCGGCTACCTCGGTTCCAGCCCGCTGACGGCGGCAATCACTCGCAAAGTCCCAGTGGAAACCTTCCTCATCGCCACCCAGATCGGCGCCGCCGAAGCACTGGTCGCTCGCGACGGTTCCGGGATCAAAACTCCGCAAGACCTGATCGGCAAGAAAATCGCCGTACCGTTCGTTTCCACCGGCCACTACAGCCTGCTGGCCGCGCTGAAACACTGGAACATCGACCCCTCGAAAGTCACCGTGCTCAACCTCGCGCCACCGGCAATCATCGCTGCTTGGAAACGCGGCGATATCGACGCCACCTACGTGTGGGACCCGGCGCTCGGTGTGGCCAAGGAAAACGGCAAAGTGCTGATCACCTCGGGCGAACTGGCCAAGTTCGGCGCGCCGACTTTCGATGCCTGGATCGTGCGTAAGGATTTCGCCGAGAAGCACCCGGAAATCGTCACCGCGTTCGCCAAAGTGACCCTCGATGCCTACGCCGACTACCGTAAAGACCCGAAAGCCTGGCTCGCCAACCAAAGCAATGTCGACAAACTGGTGAAGCTTTCCGGTGCCAAGGCCAGCGACATTCCATTGCTGCTGCAAGGCAACGTCTTCCCGCTCGCGGCTGATCAGGTGATTACCCTCGGCGCGCCGACCACCAAGGCCATCACCGACACCGCGGTGTTCCTCAAGGAACAGGGCAAGGTCGAGGCCGTGCTGCCGGACTACGCGCCGTACGTCAGCGCCAAATACATCACCAATTGATCGGGAGTTAACCGCGATGGCTTTGCTACAGCTGGAGCGCATCAGCGCACAGTATCCCGGCGCAGCGGAGCCTGTGCTGACGGATATTTCCCTGAGCCTGGGGCCTCAGCAGTTGCTGGTCGCCCTCGGCCCGTCCGGCAGTGGCAAGACTTCGCTGTTGAACCTGATTGCCGGTTTCGTCGAGCCCAGTGCCGGTCGCATCACCCTTGACGGCGTGCCGGTCAAAGGCCCGAGCGCCGAACGCGGCGTGGTGTTCCAGGACGACGCCCTGCTGCCCTGGCAGGACGTGCTGGCCAACGTTGGCTTCGGTCTGGAACTGGCCGGCATTGCGCGGGAAAAACGTGAACTGCGCGCCCGGGAAATGCTCGCGCTGGTGGACCTTTCCGGTTTCGAAAACCGCCGAGTCTGGCAGCTCTCGGGCGGGCAGAAGCAACGTGTCGGCCTCGCTCGCGCCCTCGCAGCAGACCCTCGGGTTTTGCTGATGGACGAGCCCTTCGGTGCCCTCGATGCCTTCACCCGCGAACAGATGCAGGAGCTGTTGCTGCAAGTCTGGCAGCGCACCGCCAAACCGGTGTTCCTGATTACCCACGACATTGAAGAAGCGGTGTTCCTCGCCACGGATCTGATTCTGTTGGCACCCAACCCCGGGCAAATCGTCGAGCGTCTGAGCCTGGACTTCGGTCAGCGTTACGCCGCCGGCGAATCGGCGCGGGCAATCAAATCCGATCCACGCTTTATCGAAACCCGCGAACACGTGCTCGCCAAAGTGTTCTCCCAACGCAGTGCCGTCCAGCGGCAGGAGCGCGCATGAGCACCTATGAAATTCCCGCCGCGACGGTGAAGTCGAGTTCGGCGGCAATTCCGCTGCGTCGCAGTTTGAACACGCGCTGGATCAGCGTGCTGACCCTGGTGGTCCTCCTTGCCATTTGGTGGGCCGTCACGGCCACTGGTTTGATCGAACCGCTGTTCCTGCCGCCACCCTCCGCCGTGCTGCAAAAAGGTTGGCTGCTGGTGACCACCGGCTACATGGATTCGACCTTGTGGCAGCACTTGGGCGCGAGCCTCAGCCGTATTGGCCTGGGCCTGGGTTTCGCGGTGCTGACCGCCGTGCCGGTCGGCATTGCCATCGGCCACAACCGTATCGCTCGCGGCATACTTGATCCGCTGATCGAGTTCTATCGCCCGATTCCGCCGCTGGCTTATCTGCCGCTGATCGTGATCTGGTGCGGCATCGGTGAGTTATCAAAAGTGCTGCTGATCTACCTGGCGATCTTCGCGCCGATCGCGATTGCCACTGCCACTGGCGTACGCACGGTCGACCCGGCGAAATTACGCGCCGCGCAGTCGCTGGGCGCGACCCGGGCGCAGTTGATTCGCCATGTGATTTTGCCCAGTGCCTTGCCGGACATTTTGACCGGCGTGCGGATTGGTCTGGGCGTGGGTTGGTCGACGCTGGTGGCCGCCGAGTTGATCGCCGCCACCAGCGGTTTGGGCTTCATGGTGCAATCGGCCGCGCAATTCCTGGTCACCGATGTGGTGGTGCTGGGGATTCTGGTGATCGCATTGATCGCCTTTGCCATGGAAATGGGCCTGCGTGCGCTGCAACGCAAACTGGTGCCATGGCACGGCCAGGCTCACTGAAGCATTTGAATGTGGGAGCAACTGCCTTGATACCCCCCCTTTTTTGGATCAACCCTGTAGGAGCTGTCGAGTGAAACGAGGCTGCGATCTTTTGATCTTGCTCTTCAACATCAAAAGATCGCAGCCTTCGGCAGCTCCTACAGGTGCGGTGTCGTTCACAAAATTCATGTACGGCCCCCAGAATTGAAGAGAACACCATGAGCAACCTGACAATCGTCCCTTTAAGCTCCGCCCTCGGCGCGCAAATCAGCGGCATCGATATCAGCCGGCCGCTGAACCTGGAACAACGCGACGCCATCGAGCAGGCGCTGCTCAAGCATCAAGTGCTGTTCTTCCGCGACCAGCCGATCGAGCCGCAACAGCAAGCGCGATTCGCCGCCTATTTCGGCGACCTGCACATTCACCCGATCTACCCGAACGTGCCGGAACAGCCGGAAGTGCTGATCCTCGACACTGCCGTCACCGACGTGCGAGACAACGCGATCTGGCACACCGACGTGACCTTCCTGCCGACCCCGGCCATGGGCGCGGTGCTCAGCGCCAAACTGCTGCCGGAGTTTGGCGGCGACACGCTGTGGGCCAGTGGTATTGCGGCATATGAAGCGCTGTCCGCGCCGATGAAAACCTTGCTCGAAGGGCTGACCGCCACTCACGATTTCACCCGCTCGTTCCCGCTGGAGCGCTATGGCAATACACCAGAAGCCTTGGTCCAGTGGGAAGAAGCCCGACGCAAGAACCCGCCGTTATCGCACCCGGTAATTCGCACGCACCCGGTAAGCGGGCGCCGCTCATTGTTCGTCAATGAAGGGTTCACGTCGAAGATCAATGAGCTGTCGGAGACGGAAAGCGAAGTGATTCTGAAATTCTTGTTCGCCTACACCACACGGCCGGAGTTCACCATCCGCTGGCGCTGGCAGAAAGACGACATCGCGTTCTGGGACAACCGCGTGACCCAGCATCACGCGGTGGATGATTACCGCCCGGCGCGGCGGGTGATGCAGCGGGCGACCGTGTTGGGGGATGTGCCTTTCTTCCGGTGAGCCGATCGTTCCCACGCTCCGCGTGGGAATGCCTCAACGGACGCTCTGCGTTCGGCTTTGGAGGGAACGCGGAGCGTCCCGGGCTGCATTCCCACGCGGAGCGTGGGAACGATCAGTACGGAGTTATTCAGCCGTCGAAGGCTTCTCCCAAAGATTGACCCCACCCTCCTGGGCAAACCGATCAATCTCCGCCAACTCCTCCACGCTAAAACTCAGGTTCTTCAACGCCCCGACGTTCTCGATGATCTGCTCCGGCCGGCTCGCGCCAATCAGCGCCGAGGTCACCCGCGGATCACGCAGGGTCCAGGCCAGCGCCAACTGCGCCAAGCTCTGACCACGGCGCTTGGCGATTTCATTGAGCGCCCGCACATGGGCGATGTTGGCTGCGGACAGATGAGACGCCTGCAACGAACCACCCCCCGGACGATTGACCCGCGCGTCCGCTGGCACGCCATTGAGGTACTTGTCGGTCAACAGCCCCTGAGCCAATGGCGTGAAGGCGATCACGCCGGTGCCGAGTTCATCGGTGGTGTCCAGCAGGTCCTTTTCCACCCAGCGATTCAGCAGGTTGTAAGCCGGTTGATGAATCAGCAACGGCACTTTCCACTCTTTCAGCAACCCAGCGATTTCACGGGTCTTTACCCCGGAATAGGACGAGATGCCGATGTACAGCGCCTTGCCCTGCTGCACCGCGGTGGCCAGTGCGCTGGCGGTTTCTTCAAGCGGCGTGTCCGGGTCGAAGCGATGGGAATAGAAGATATCCACGTAGTCCAAGCCCAGGCGTTGCAGGCTCTGGTCGAGGCTGGCCAATACGTATTTACGTGAACCACCACCCTGACCGTAAGGGCCGGCCCACATATCCCAACCGGCCTTGCTGGAGATGATCAACTCGTCGCGGTACTGCTTGAAGTCTTCACGCAGCAAACGACCGAAATTGATCTCGGCGCTGCCATACGGTGGGCCATAGTTATTGGCCAGGTCGAAGTGGTTGATGCCCAGATCGAACGCCGTGCGCAGCAACGAACGCTGGGTATCTATTGGCGTGCTGTCGCCGAAGTTGTGCCACAAGCCCAAGGACAGTGCCGGCAGCACCAACCCGCTGCGGCCTACACGGCGGTAAGGGATGGAATCGTAGCGGTTTTCGGCAGCGGTGTAGGTCATCGAATCCTCTCTTGTCTGTCTTGAATGGGGTATCGACTGCTTTGCAAGTTGCCCAGCATACGCTTGGACAAACGCCGATAAACCTCGGACTCGAGAAAATGCTGAAACGTTTCACAGATTATTAAATCTGACCCGCCGCATAGCGCCGATGTCCACTCCCAACGTTTACGCAGACAACTCACGCAACGCGGCAGCCGCCAAAAAACCAGATCTTGAACTGTATCGCTGATCTCGTCTGACCGTCTGGTCGATACGCTCAAGCAATTGCTCAGGGAGCGTGGCATTGAAGCGCACCGACTTGCCGAAGTAAGGCGTGATATCGAAGTCGACCACACCCCATACACCGCCAGCGTAATCAGGGTTATCAAGATGAGCGTCAATCTCACGCACCTGCGGCAGTGGATCTCCATCGGCGACCAAGCCTTCATAGTGCAAAGCCAACGCTTCTTTCACGTTTTCAAATGCCTGCGCCACAGTAGCGCCCGCGGAGAAGCAACCCGGCACGTCCGGGATAATCACTCCGTATTCTGAGTCGGCATCCTTGTGCAGAACGACCGGGAATTTCATTTCGATGAGTCCTTCCTGTGATGTGGCCCCTTCGAGGCTCTCGTTTCCGATGTCGGGTCTCATTTCAGACCCGCCTGTTTCAATATGCTGTTGATCGTTCCTTTTGGAAGATCCGAATCAGGGTGCTTTATCGTCACCCTGCCCGACTTGCACGAATGCTTGTACTGATGGTGGCTACCTTTCACGGCCACCAGATACCAACCATTCTCCTCGATCATCCTGATCATTTCCCGACTTCGCATCACCTTCGTCCTTGTGGGCAGCATCTGCTGAGCACATTACGTGATGATCACATCCTTAATACACACGATACACACTCTGATAAATATTAGCCGAACTCAAGCAAGCCAGATTGCCCGCGGACCATCGGTAATGGGCAAATCCTGCGGGTGAATGGTGAGTTGGTTTAACTATGCTCGATGTATTGGGTTGAGCAATGAGGACGTCTTCGCGGGCAAGCCCGCTCCCACAGGGATCGTGTGGTTCACGGAAATTACCGTTCGACACAAACCCTGTGGGAGCGTGGCTTGCCCGCGAAGGCGGCCTCAAGGGCAATACACATCTGAAGGGCGGAACTCCACCATGCACACGGCAATCATCATCTTCTTCGGCCTGATCCTGCTGGCGCTGATGCTGTTCATCGGCGAGAAAATCGGTTTCCCCCGCCAGACCCTGGCCTACAGCTTTGTCGTGCTGTGGCTGGCGTTGACCTTGATCAACGGCGCGGTCGGCATGGTCAACGCCGGCCAGCCGTTGAGCACGGAACTGGTGGTGGGTAGCGCGGTGTTCGGCGTACCGGTGGCGGCGCTGGTGTTGTTCATGACGATGAGCACTGACGCCTGACCAGACGTCAGCCCCCCTCCTCAATCAACGCACCAGGTGCAAAAACTGCATGTGCCGTTCGTACTGGTCGAGGATGTCGTTGATCACCTGTTCCTTGGTGTAGCCCACCAGATCGTAGTCCTGACTGCCCTCGCTCAAATGCACTTCGGCGCGGTAATAACGACGATTGTTGAGTTCCTTGGAACCCATGCCGCCACGGGCGAAGGACGGCGTGAAATAGCCGCGCATTTGCACCTGATAGATGAACGGATGCAGTTCGCCGTGACCGATTTCCAGGCTGACATTGTCATTGGCCGGATCGGGCTGAGTGACCACGTGCAAGCCCTTCTCGACGAACACTGCCGTCACCTCTTCAATCGCCGGGCGCACCGTGGTATCGAGGAAGCGATAGACCTCATCGCGCGACGGGAAATGCACCGCCTGACTCAAGCGCTGACGCCATCCGCCGCGCCGTGCTCCAGACACTGGCGCCAGAGAATGCAGTTGCGCGATCTGCTTCTGCGATTCCAGATAAAACGCCTTGTGCAGCCCCCACATCATCAGCAGCAAAATCATCGAGAACGGCAACGAGGTCAGCACCACCGCTGACTTCAATGCGTCGATGCTGCCGGAGAACAACAGCGCGCTGGTCACCAACGCCGTCATCGCGCCCCAGAACACTCGCAGCCATTTCGGCCCGTCTTCATCCGGGTTACCGCCCTTGGCGGACAACGTCGACAACACCACAGTGCCGGAGTCGGCGGAGGTCACGAAGAATACGAAGCTGATGAACACCGTGACCGCAATCACGGTTTTGCTCCACGGATAGGTTTCCAGCAGCAGGTACAGGGTCATCGACGGGTTGTCGATGGCCGACATGCCGAGCGCGCTCATGCCGTGGTTGAGGACTTGGTCGATGGCGCTGTTGCCGAAGATCGACATCCACGCCAAGGTGAAACCGAGCGGGATCAGCAGCACGCCGAAGACGAATTCGCGGATGGTCCGACCACGGGAAATCCGCGCGATGAACAGCCCCACGAACGGCGACCATGCAATCCACCAGGCCCAGTAGAACACCGTCCAGCCGCCCAGCCAGTCACTGGGTTTGTCGTAGGCGTAGAGGTCGAAACTCTTCATCGGCAAGGCGCCGAGGTAATCGCCGACGTTCTGGATCAGCGTATTGAGCAAATGCTGGGTGGGGCCAGCGAACAACACGAACAGCAACAGCGCACAGGCCAGCAGCATGTTGATGTCGGACATCACCCGCACGCCTTTATCGACGCCGGACACCGCGACGATAATCGCCGCGCCCATCATCAGCGTGATCAGGCCGACCTGAATCCACTGGGTGTGAGCGATGCCGAACAGGTAGTCCAGGCCCGAGTTGAGGTGCAATACGCCAAAGCCCATGTCGGCGCCGAGGCCGAATACCGTAGCGATGATGCCGAAGCCGTCCACCGCGTAGCCGATCGGGCCGTTGATGCGTTTGCCGATCAGCGGGTACAGCGCCGAACGCAGGGCCAGCGGCAGGTTATGGCGATAGGCGAAATAGGCCAGCGCCATGCCGACGAAAGCGAACACGCCCCAGCCGTGCAGGCCCCAGTGCAGAAACAGAATCTGCATCGCCTGACGCGCCGCATCCGCCGTGCCAGCCTCGCCTTGCGGCGGTTGTGCCAAGTGCGTCAGCGGTTCGGACACGCAAAAGAAAAACAGCGTGATGCTGATCCCGGCGGCGAACAGCATGCCGGCCCAGGACAGGTAGCTGAATTCGGGCTCGTCGTGGTCGGCACCGAGCTTGATCTTGCCGTAGCCAGACAAGGCGGTGACCACCACGAAGACCAGATACAGCGTCATCGCGAGCATGTAGTACCAGCCGACCGTATTGGCCGCCCAGTTTTGCGCTTGCAACAGCCAGGCACCGGCCTGCTCGGGTATCGCCATGACCACGACGGCGAACAACAAAATAAAGGTCGCCGCGAAATAAAACACCGGCGGATTCATGCGGACCTGGCCGCTTGCGGGGGTGGACGATGCACTCATGAAAGGTGCACCTCAAGGGGGTGAAACAGGGCAATCAATAACGGACTCGGCAAAGGCAAGCCTCCTGTTGTGAGCGGGCAGCAAACCGGCGGTTTAACTTGAATGAGCGTTCAAGTTAAACATGGATAGGGGGCTAAGGACTAATCGCAGGGCTCGGCGGTAGCTTTTCTGTGCTAGCTCAAGGGAGGGTATAAGGTGGGATTTGCGGGATTCATTCGGCGGGAAATTAGCTAAATGCCATTATCTGGGCCTGGCTTGAAACCATCGCGGGCAAGCCCGCTCCCACAGGTTTTCGTGTCGTTCACGGAAATACCGTTCGACACAAACCCTGTGGGAGCGTGGCTTGCCCGCGATGGCGTCAGAAAGACCACTAGAGATTTTTGCCCCCTACTTCTGCGTCCCATCATCATGCTGCAGATTCGCCTGGGTCAGGTTGCACCCTGCCGGCACGCTGCGGGTCAGCCAGACGTTGCCGCCGATGGTCGAGCCCTTGCCGATGGTGATCCGCCCCAGAATCGTCGCGCCGGCATAGATCACCACATCGTCCTCGACGATCGGATGCCGCGGATGGCCCTTCTGCAACTGGCCGTCTTCGTCCGCCGGGAAGCGCTTGGCACCGAGGGTCACCGCTTGATAAATCCGCACGCGCTCGCCGATGATCGCGGTCTCGCCGATCACCACACCCGTCCCGTGATCGATGAAGAAACTGCGCCCGATCTGCGCCCCCGGATGGATGTCGATGCCGGTGGCCGAGTGGGCGATTTCCGCGCTGATCCGCGCCAGCAGCGGCAAGCCGGCACGATACAAATGATGGGCCAGGCGATGGTGAATCACCGCCAGAATCCCCGGATAGCAGAGCAACACTTCATCGACACTGCGAGCCGCCGGGTCGCCGTGATAGGCCGCCAGTACGTCGGTGTCCAGCAGAGTGCGCAGCCCCGGCAAAGCGAGGGCGAAGTCCTGAATGATCTGGATGGTTTTGGCCTCGACTTCAGTGTCGGCCTGGGCACTGTGGCGCGCGGCGTAACGCAGTTCGAGCCGCGCCTGGGCCAGCAACGCGTTCAGTGCCACATCGAGTGTATGGCCGACGTAGAAATCTTCACTTTCCTCACGCAAATCCACCGGCCCCAATCGCATCGGGAACAGCGCACCGCACAAGGCTTCGAGAATGTCCGCCATGGCCGCTCGGGACGGCAACTCGCGACCGCCCTGCTCGCCGCTGGCCCGGCCGTTTTGTGCGCGCCACTGGTCGCGCGCCGTACGCAGTTGGCTGACGATGGTCTGCAATTGCCAATGGCTGGAACGCTCGCTCACGGTAAAAACTCCTCACGGGCGGCCGGACTGTCTGGCCGCGTTAACCGCGATTACTTTACGGCAACGGCTTGCAGCCGAATTAAGAACCAATAGTGCTGTACTCAATACTTTTGGCTATAAGCGATTGGCAGTTGCCCCACTAAATACCCGTGCCTATAGTCCTGACATCTTCCTCCGCCAGTACGGACCCATGATCAAACAACAGCTTGCCCGCTTTAACCGCCTCGACCTGCTCGGTCATCCTACTCCCCTGGAAAAACTCGAACGCCTGTCGACCTGGCTGGGCCGCGATGTGTACGTCAAACGCGATGACCTGACGCCATTGGCACTGGGCGGCAACAAGCTGCGCAAACTCGAATACCTGGCCGCCGATGCCTTGGCCCAGGGCGCTGACACGTTGATTACTGCTGGCGCGATCCAGTCCAACCACGTGCGCCAGACCGCCGCCATTGCGGCCAAGCTTGGCCTGGGCTGCGTGGCCCTGCTGGAAAATCCACTCGGCACCGACGACAGCAACTATGTCGGCAATGGCAATCGACTATTGCTGGACCTGTTCGATGCCAAGGTCGAACTGGTGGAAAACCTCGACAATGCCGATGAGCAATTGGAAGCGCTGGCCGGGCGTCTGCGCAGTAACGGTAAAAAGCCGTATCTGGTGCCGATTGGTGGCTCGAATGCATTGGGCGCGTTGGGTTATGTCCGTGCAGGCCTGGAACTGGCTGAACAGATCAAGGACACCGGGCTGCAATTCGCCGCCGTGGTCCTGGCGTCCGGCAGTGCCGGCACCCACAGCGGCCTGGCGCTGGCATTGAGCGAAGCACTGCCGGATTTGCCAGTGATTGGCGTGACTGTTTCCCGTAGCGATGAAGCGCAACGACCGAAAGTCCAGGGCCTCGCAGAGCTCACGGCCGAACTGCTGGGCGTAAGCCTGCCGGCGAATTTCAAAATCGAACTGTGGGACGAATATTTCGGTCCGCGTTACGGCGAGCCGAATGCCGGGACATTGTCCGCGCTGAAGCTGCTGGCGAGTCAGGAAGGGTTGTTGCTGGATCCGGTGTACACCGGCAAGGCCATGGCCGGTTTGCTCGACGGCATCGGGCGCCAGCGCTTCAATGACGGCCCGATCATCTTCCTGCACACCGGTGGGGCGCCGGCGTTGTTTGCCTATACCAGCTTTTTGTAAGAATCGAAGATCAAAAGATCGCAGCCTTCGGCAGCTCCTACAGGGAGTACGCCGATCCATGTAGGAGCTGCCGAAGGCTGCGATCTTTTCGATGACACCTCATATTTTAAAAAAGAATAACAAACTGAATATTTAGTATTTTCCTATCTAAAGGCAACATCATATAGTCGCGCCGCAGGCGAATTTGCAGCAAGACGCATAAGCTGCTTTAAGGCAGGATATCGCAGTCGTTCAAATCCCGAATTTGCCAACTTTCCTTAAGCGTCTTCCATAAGAAAACAGGGGCTTGTCATGAATTTTTCCGCATTACGTCGAAATCTGCTGGTGGGTTCGCTGGGCCTGGCGCTGAGCGCCGGCCTGCTCGGGCAGGCGGTTGCCGGTGAGCAGCTGCAAAAAATCAAGGACGCAGGCGTGATCAACGTCGGTCTGGAAGGCACTTACCCACCGTTCAGCTTCGTCGACGCCGATGGCAAACTGAGCGGCTTCGAAGTCGAGTTCTCCGAAGCCTTGGCCAAAGAGCTGGGCGTGAAGGTCAAACTGCAGCCGACCAAATGGGAAGGCATCCTCGCAGCCTTGGAATCCAAGCGTCTGGACGCGGTGATCAACCAGGTGACCATCACCGAAGAGCGCAAGAAAAAGTACGACTTCTCCACGCCTTACACCGTTTCCGGGATTCAGGCGCTGACCCTGACCAAAAACAAAGACACCATCAAGACCGCCGCCGATCTGGCCGGCAAGAAAGTCGGCGTAGGTCTGGGCACCAACTACGAGCAGTGGGTGAAAGAGAATGTGCCCAAGGCTGACGTCCGCACCTACGAAGATGATCCGACCAAGTTCCAGGACCTGCGCGTTGGCCGCATCGACGCCATTCTGATCGACCGCCTGGCCGCGCTGGAATACGCCAGGAAGGCCAAGGACACTGCCGCCGCCGGCGAAGCGTTCTCCCGCCAGGAAGCCGGTATTGCCCTGCGCAAAGGCGAGCCTGAGCTGCTGGCCGCGGTGAACAAGGCCATCGACAAGCTGCGTGCCGACGGTACGCTGAAAAAGCTGTCGGAAAAATACTTCAGCGCTGACGTCACTCAATAATGGGAGAAGCTTTCCAACTTGCGCTGGACTCCGCGCCCTTTCTGCTCAAGGGCGCGTACTACACGGTCATCCTGAGCCTGGGCGGAATGTTCTTCGGCCTGCTGATGGGCTTCGGCCTGGCGTTGATGCGGCTGTCGCGCTTCAAACTGGTGGGCTGGATCGCCCGCATCTACGTGTCGTTCTTTCGCGGCACGCCGTTGCTGGTGCAACTGTTCGTGATCTATTACGGCTTGCCGCAACTGGGTATCGAACTTGATCCGCTGCCGGCGGCCCTGATCGGCTTCTCGCTGAACATGGCTGCCTACGCCTGCGAAATCCTGCGTGCCGCCATCAGCTCCATCGAGCGCGGCCAATGGGAAGCCGCCGCCAGTATCGGCATGACTCGCGCGCAAACCCTGCGCCGGGCCATCCTGCCGCAAGCGGCGCGCACGGCCCTGCCACCTTTGGGCAACAGCTTTATCTCGCTGGTCAAGGACACCGCACTAGCAGCCACCATTCAGGTGCCGGAACTGTTCCGCCAAGCGCAGTTGATCACCGCTCGCACCTTCGAAATTTTCACCATGTATCTTGCCGCTGCGCTGATCTACTGGGTTCTGGCGACTGTACTGTCGCACCTGCAGAACCAGTTGGAAGCGCGGGTCAATCGGCACGACCAGGAGTCCTGACCCAATGATTGTCGTGGAAAAACTGACAAAGCAGTTCAAGGGTCAGGTGGTGCTCAATGGCATCGATCTGCAGGTGAAGGAAGGCGAGGTGGTGGCGATCATCGGCCCCAGCGGCTCGGGCAAGACCACCTTCCTGCGCTGCCTGAATTTTCTCGAGGAGCCTAGCAGCGGCCGGATCAAGGTCGGTGACATCGAGATCGATGGCAGCCGCCCTCTGAACCAGCAGCAGAGCCTGGTACGGCGCTTGCGTCAGCACGTGGGTTTTGTGTTCCAGAACTTCAACCTGTTCCCCCATCGCACCGCGCTGGAAAACGTGATCGAAGGCCCGTTGGTGGTGAAAAAGATCCCACGCGCCGAAGCCGTTGCCCTGGGTAAAAAGCTGTTGGCCAAGGTCGGCCTGGCGGGCAAGGAAGACGCTTACCCGCGACGTCTGTCCGGCGGTCAGCAACAGCGTGTGGCGATTGCCCGAGCGTTGGCGATGGAACCGGAAGTGATCCTGTTCGATGAACCGACCTCGGCGCTGGACCCGGAGCTGGTGGGCGAAGTGTTGGCGACCATCCGCGGCCTGGCCGAGGAGAAACGCACCATGGTGATCGTTACCCACGAAATGGGCTTTGCCCGGGACGTGGCCAAC
The DNA here is from genome assembly GCF_032424305.1 of Pseudomonas sp. JV414. Lineage (NCBI taxonomy): Bacteria > Pseudomonadati > Pseudomonadota > Gammaproteobacteria > Pseudomonadales > Pseudomonadaceae > Pseudomonas > Pseudomonas sp. JV414. Next base: position 510,168 of record NZ_VYKC01000009.1, read on the forward strand.
CGCGTGGTGTTTTTCGACAAGGGTGTGATCGTCGAACAAGGCGAAGCCAAGGCACTGTTTGCCAATCCGAAAGAGGAACGGACGAAGCAGTTTCTCAGCAAGTTTCTTAATAACGCCTAGTGCGGCCCCGCTCGAAAACTGTCAACTTCCATGGAAGGAAGTGACATTAACTCCGCTTTAAAAACCGTACAGCAGCTTTCAACGACCCACATGTTTTTCCTCCATCCTAAATAACTTCCCGCCATCCCATGCGGTACATATATATGTCCTGCAACAGATTCACATCGCCTAAAATCTATAAAACACCTCATTGCCCACGCTCAAAGGGTTGCTGCCTCAGAGGCCTAAAACCCATTAAATACCGGACTATATTCGACAGAGCGATGAGGTTTATTAACCACACCGCGTAGGAGTTTTCTGAATCACGCAAGAACTAACCTTTAACCAACCAACGCTATTGACACCTATTCAAGCGCACTCTTATCTAGTCCCCAACCGGCAACAGCCACCCCACTCAATCATTGTTTAAGCGCGCAAATAGTGAATCGTTTTGTTGCTTGGTAATTCACGCCTTTCGATCTTTCAGAAATGGACTTCGCGGCAAAGCTTCAAGGAGAGAAACCCATGACAAGCACTTCAAACAAACCTGAACTTGCAGCCCCGACCCTGGCGCAAAGCCACAAGGCCGGTATCAACATCACCTCGGCCGCGCATCTTATGATCGAGGTGCCACCCTACCCCGGCATGGACGAAGGCGATCTGATCGAGTTGTTTTGGGACAACTGCTATGTCGCCTCCAGCGTGTTGGGGTCCGACCATGACAGCAAAGCCGTGAGCCTGCGGGTGCCGGAAAGCTTCATTGCCAATGGTTCTGCCCGCGTCCATTACAAGGTCATGCAGGTCGGGCAAGGGGCCGCGGTATCACCGGCGGCGCGCGTCCAGATCAAACTCGATTGCCCGGGTGGCCTGCTTCTTTGCGATGAGGAAAACCAGAGCCTGGCGCCGGTGTTCATCCCTGAAACCATTCGTCGTCAGGGGGTCAATCCGAACCAGATCAAACGCGGTGTCCCGTTGACCATCGAACCGTACCTGAACATGGCCGTCGACGACGAAATCACCTTGCGCTGGGGTGATGTGCGCATGGACCTGCCAAAGCTCAAGGCTTGCGATGTGGGTCAGCCGATTCAGGTCTGGGTGCCCCCGGCGATCATTCTCGAAGCCGGCGAAGACCTTCGACTGGAAGTGACCTACTGCATCCTCGACCGCGTGGGTAATAACTCGCGGTGGGCACCGGCACGCACACTGAAGATCGGCTGTGCCAATCCCTACCTGAAGGTGCCGCCGAAAGAAGCACTCATGGCTGCTGAATCCCGAAAGCGATGAGCCCCCTTAGCAGCTGTCGAGCCTGCGAGGCTGCGTTCGGCTGCTACAAGATCAAAAGATCGCAGCCTTCGGCAGCTCCTACGCCGAACGCATTCCCCTGTAGGAGCTGCCGAAGGCTGCGATCTTGGCGGCTTAAAGGGTAACGACCTTCTATACATATTCCTAAAAGTTAGTTCATAAATTATTTATACACGTTTAGGGTATATGCACCGGACCACCGGACATTCTTGTTTTCGTTCGCCGCAACGATCGCGGCGCTTCCATGAGATGTGAGGTAGGTATGGTCCGGAACACAATCACCCCAGTGCAAATCGCCAGGGCATTGCGTGCAGCCAAGGAGCGGCACTGATGTCCAGTCTGGCAGATGCAATCGTCCAGAGTGATCTGGACATCGCCCCATTGTTGTTGCCCGCGCAGGTCTTGCGCAACGATGCACAAGCCATCAAGGCTGCCCATGAGCTGGCGCAAGTCGCCCGCCTGCAAGCAGCCAAACGTGACCAGCAGCGCAAGCTGCCGTGGTCGGAAATCGAACAGTTCACCCGCAGCGGCCTGGGCAGCATTGCTGTCCCGCGTGAGTACGGTGGCCCGCAGGTTTCATTCGTCACCTTAGCCTCGGTGTTCGCGATCATTTCCGCGGCCGACCCGGCCCTGGGGCAGATCCCGCAGAACCAGTTCGGGATTCTCAACCTGATACTCGGCAGCGCCACCGAGTCGCAGAAAAAACAGCTGTTCAAAAGCGTGCTCGAAGGCTGGCGAATCGGTAACGCGGGGCCGGAGCGCGGGACCAAAAATACCCTCGAACTCAAGGCGCGGATCACCGCCGACGGCGATGGCTTCGTCATCAACGGGCAGAAGTTCTATTCCACCGGCGCCCTGTTCGCCCACTGGGTGGCCGTCAAGGCGCTGAACGACGACGGCAAGCAAGTGCTGGCCTTTGTTCGTCGTGGCACACCGGGGCTGCGCATCGTCGATGACTGGTCGGGTTTCGGCCAGCGCACCACTGCCAGCGGCACCATTTTGCTCAACAACGTGCGGGTCGACGCCGAGCTGGTGGTGGATAACTGGAAGATCAACGACAGCCCGAATACCCAAGGCGCGGTGTCGCAGTTGATTCAAGCAGCCATCGACGCCGGCATTGCCCGGGGCGCCATCGATGACGCCATCGAGTTCGTAAAAACGCGTGCACGGCCTTGGATCGACGCCAAGGTCGACCGGGCAAGCGACGACCTCTACGTGATCGCCGACATCGGCAAGCTGAAAATCGAACTGCACGCCGCCGAAGCGTTGTTGCGCAAGGCCGGGCAAGTGCTCGATCAGGTCAACGCCGCGCCGCTCACCGCCGAGTCCGCTGCGCGCGCCTCGATTGCCGTGGCTGAAGCCAAAGTGCTGACCACCGAGATCTCGCTGCTGGCCAGCGAAAAGCTCTTCGAGCTGGCCGGCAGCCGCGCCACCCTCGCCGAATTCAACCTCGACCGCCACTGGCGCAATGCCCGGGTGCACACGCTGCACGACCCGGTGCGCTGGAAGTATCACGCCGTCGGCGCTTACCACCTCAACGGAACTTTGCCTGCGCGGCATTCCTGGATCTGACGACCAGAACCTTTTTGACCAGATCTCTGGAGAAACACATGACTCTTTCTCACCACGTCGCGGTCATCACCAGCGATGAGCAAGCCCTGATCGTCGCCAGTGACCTGGCCGACGATTTCAAACGCGACAGCGCCCTGCGCGACCGCGAGCGTCGTTTGCCATACCCGGAACTGGAAGTGTTTTCCCGTTCGGGTCTTTGGGGCATCAGCGTGCCAACAGAATACGGCGGCGCTGGAGTTTCCAACGTCACCTTGGCCAAGGTCATCGCGTTGATCGCCAAGGCCGACGGCTCCCTCGGACAAATCCCCCAGAACCATTTCTATGCCCTTGAAGTGCTGCGCGTGAACGGCACCGATGAGCAGAAAAAACGCCTGTACGCAGAAGTATTGGCCGGCCAGCGCTTCGGTAATGCACTCGCGGAACTGGGCACCAAAACCGCCCATGATCGAGTCACCAGCCTGACTCGAGATGGCAACGGCTACCGCATCAACGGTCGCAAGTTCTACTCCACTGGCGCGATTTACGCCCAGCGCATACCGACGTCGGTGGTGGACGAAAATGGCGTGCAGCAATTGGCGTTCGTCCCGCGCAACAGCAAAGGCCTGACGGTGATCGACGACTGGAGCGGCTTCGGCCAGCGCACCACCGGCAGCGGTTCGGTGGTGTTCGAGGATGTCTACGTCGCCGCCGAGGACGTGATCCCGTTTCAAAGCGCGTTCGAACGCCCGACCACCGTTGGCCCGTTGGCGCAGATTCTCCACGCCGCAATCGACACCGGCATCGCCCGCGCGGCTTATGAAGATGCGCTGCATTTCGTGCGCACCAAAACCCGGCCGTGGATCGACGCCACGCATGAAAAAGCCACCGAAGACCCGCTGACCATCAAGAGTTTCGGACACCTGGCTATTCGTCTACACGCCACCGAAGCCTTGCTGGAACGCTCCGGCGAATTCCTCGACAAAGCTCAGGCCGACACCAACGCCGAGACCGTCGCCGCCGCGTCGATTGCCGTCGCCGAAGCCCGCGCCATCAGCACGGAGATTTCCCTCGCCGCTGGCAGCACGCTGTTTGAACTGGCCGGCAGCCAGGCAACCCTGATCGAACATGGTCTGGATCGCCACTGGCGCAACGCTCGGGTGCACACGCTGCACGACCCGGTGCGCTGGAAGTATCACGCGGTCGGCAATTACTACCTCAACGATGAAAACCCGCCACTGCGGGGGACCATCTGATGGCCGATGCCAAAAAGAAGATCCTGCTCAACGCGTTCAACATGAACTGCATCGGACACATCAACCATGGTCTGTGGACGCATCCACGGGACACTTCAACCCAATACAAAACGATCGAATACTGGACCGAACTGGCGCAATTGCTGGAACGCGGGCTGTTCGACGGTCTGTTCATCGCTGACATCGTCGGTGTGTACGACGTCTACCAAAACTCGGTCGACGTGCCGCTCAAAGAGTCGATCCAGTTGCCGGTCAACGACCCGCTGCTGCTGGTCTCGGCCATGGCCGCGGTCACCAAAAACCTTGGCTTCGGTCTCACCGCCAACCTGACTTACGAACCGCCATATCTGTTCGCCCGACGCATGTCCACGCTCGACCATCTGAGTAGTGGCCGGGTCGGCTGGAACATCGTCACCGGCTACCTCGACAGCGCCGCCAAAGCCATGGGCCTGAGCGAACAGGTGGAACACGACCGTCGTTACGACCAGGCCGACGAATACCTGCAAGTGCTCTACAAACTCTGGGAAGGCAGCTGGGAAAACGGCGCGGTGCTTAACGATCCGCAACAGAGGATCTATGCGCAGCCCGAGAAAGTGCACAAGGTCGAGCACAAGGGCGAGTTCTATCAGGTCGAGGGTTATCACCTCTGCGAGCCGTCGCCGCAGCGCACACCCGTGCTGTTCCAGGCCGGCAGTTCGGATCGCGGTTTGCTGTTCGCCGGGCGACATGCCGAGTGCGTGTTCATCAGTGGCCAGAACAAACCGTCGACCAAGATTCAAGTGGACAAGGTGCGCGCCAGTGCCGTCGAGGCCGGGCGCAATCCTGAGGACATCAAGGTGTTCATGGGGCTGAACGTGATTGTCGGTGCCACCGAAGAGCTGGCCTGGGCCAAGCACGTCGAGTACTTGAGCTACGCCAGCGCCGAGGCTGGCGTGGCGCACTTCTCGGCGTCCACCGGGATCGATTTTTCCGAATACACCATCGACGAACCGATCCAGTACGTGAAGAGCAATGCGATCCAGTCCGCCACCAAGAACCTGCAAAACAACGACTGGACCCGCCGCAAATTACTCGAGCAACACGCGCTGGGTGGTCGCTACATCACCGTGGTCGGCTCGCCGCAGCAGGTGGCTGACGAACTGGAATCGTGGATCGCGGAAACCGGTCTGGACGGCTTCAATCTGACGCGAATTGTCACGCCGGAAAGCTATGTGGATTTCATCGATTTGGTGATCCCCGAGTTGCAACGGCGTGGGTCATACAAGACCGCTTACGACAGCGGCAGCCTGCGGGAAAAGCTGTTTCACGGCGAAGCGCATTTGCCCGAGCAACATACCGGATCCCACTACCGACACTAACCCCCGACCCTGATCGTTCCCACGCTCTGCGTGGGAATGCAGCCAGTGACGCTCTGCGTCATCGCCGCAGGGACGCGGAGCGTCCCGGGAGGCATTCCCACGCGGAGCGTGGGAACGATCGGCCTAAACTTGACTGGAAAACTCATCATGAAAAAGACCTACCTCTCTCACCCAGTCAAAGCACTGGCCCTGGCCCTCGGCCTCTTCAGCTCCATCACCTTCGCCGCCGACGCACCACTGAAAGTCGGCACCACCGCCGCCTTCGCCATTCCCCTGGAAGCCGCAGTAGAAGAAGCCAACAAACAAGGCCTGAAAGTCGAACTGGTGGAGTTCAGCGACTGGATCGCCCCCAACGTCAGCCTCGCCTCGGGCGACATCGACGTGAACTATTTCCAGCACATCCCGTTCCTGGAAAACGCCAAGGCCGCCGCCGGTTTTGACCTGGTGCCGTTCGCCCCGGGGATCATCAACAACGTCGGCCTCTACTCGAAAAAATACAAAAGCTTCGACGAGTTGCCCATCGGTGCCAGCGTGGCCATCGCCAACGACCCGATCAACAGCGGTCGTGGCCTGCAACTGCTGGCCAAGGCCGGGCTGATCACCCTCAAACCGGGCGTCGGCTACAAGGCCACCGAAGAAGACATCATCGCCAACCCGAAGAAAATCAAAATCCTTCAAGTCGAAGCCGTGCAACTGGTGCGCGCCTACGACGACGCCGATCTGGTCCAGGGTTACCCGGCCTACATTCGCCTGTCGAAGACCTTCGATGCCAGTTCCGCCCTGCTGTTCGACGGCCTCGATCACAAGGAATACGTGATCCAGTTCGTGGTCCAGCCGAAAAGCAAAACCGACCCACGCCTGATCAAATTCGTCGACATCTACCAGCATTCGCCGGCCGTTCGCGCGGCGCTGGATAAAGCCCACGGCAAGCTCTATCAAGCCGGCTGGGAAAGCTGAGTATGACGGCCGCTATCCAACGGCGACTGGAACTTTCGGAGCCACATAACGCCACACAAACCGAACTGCACCCAGACCTGAATCGCGCTCACGTGCGCTTCATCGGCCTGGGCAAAACCTACAACGGCCAGCAAGGTCCGGTGGCGGCATTGCACGGCATCGACCTGGCGATCCAGCGCGGCGAAGTGTTCGGCATCATCGGTCGCAGCGGCGCTGGCAAGTCGTCGCTGATCCGCACCATCAATCGCCTCGAACAACCGAGCAGTGGGCGGGTGCTGATCGATCAGGTGGACATTGGCGAGTTCGATGAAGACCGCTTGGTGGCGCTGCGGCGGCGGATCGGCATGATCTTCCAGCACTTCAATCTGATGTCGGCCAAGACGGTTTGGCAGAACGTCGAATTGCCGCTGAAAGTCGCCGGCGTGCCCAAGGAGCAGCGCGAGCGCAAAGTCCGCGAACTGCTGGAATTGGTCGGCCTTCAGGAGAAGCACAAAGCCTACCCGGCGCAACTCTCCGGCGGGCAGAAACAACGCGTCGGCATTGCCCGAGCGCTGGTGCATGACCCAGAGATTCTGCTGTGCGATGAGGCAACGTCGGCGCTGGATCCAGAGACCACGCAATCGATCCTCGGCCTGCTGCGCGAGATCAACCGGCGCCTGGGCCTGACCATCGTGCTGATCACCCACGAGATGGCGGTGATCCGCGATATCTGTGATCGGGTCGTGGTATTGGAGCACGGGCGAATCGTCGAGCAAGGGCCGGTCTGGGAAGTCTTTGGCAACCCGCAGCATGAGGTCAGCAAGACCTTGCTCGCGCCATTGCAACACGGTCTGCCGGAAGAGCTGAAAAGCCGCTTGCGGGAGCAGCCGCAGTCTTCGGACGCCGCCGTGGTGCTGCGTTTGCAATTCACCGGCAGCGCCAGCGACGAGCCAGACCTGGCGGCGCTGTTCAGCGCTCTCGGTGGCCGCGTGCGTTTGCTGCAAGGGGGCGTGGAACGGATTCAGGGGCATGCGCTCGGGCAATTGTTGCTGGCGGTGACCGGTTCCTCCCTCGGCGCCGAGGAGTTGCGTCAGCGCGCCGGCAACTGGGCGCAACAGGTGGAGGTGCTGGGTTATGTGGTTTGATCGGTTGCTTCAGGGTTTTATTGACACGTTTTTGATGGTGGGTGTGTCGTCGTTGATTGCGCTGTTGGCGGGCATTCCGTTGGCGGTGATTCTGGTCACCAGTTCCAAGGGCGGGATCTACGAAGCACCAGCGCTGAATCGCGCGTTGGGTGCGTTTGTGAACCTGTTTCGCTCGATTCCGTTTTTGATTTTGATGGTGGCGTTGATTCCGTTTACCCGGTTGATCGTTGGCACCACTTACGGCGTGTGGGCTGCCGTGGTGCCGCTGACCATAGCGGCCACGCCGTTCTTTGCGCGCATCGCCGAGGTCAGTTTGCGCGAGGTCGACCATGGGTTGATTGAAGCGGCGCAGGCAATGGGCTGCCGACGCTGGCATATCGTCTGGCATGTGCTGCTGCCCGAAGCGCTGCCGGGGATTGTCGGTGGTTTTACGATTACGTTGGTGACGATGATCAACTCGTCGGCCATGGCCGGAGCGATTGGGGCCGGTGGGTTGGGGGACATTGCTTATCGGTATGGGTATCAGCGCTTTGATAGCCAGATCATGTTGACGGTGATTGTGTTGCTGGTGGTTTTGGTGGCGATGATTCAGTTGGGTGGGGATCGGTTGGCGCGGGGGTTGAATAAACGTTGAGTGAAGATCAAAAGATCGCAGCCTTCGGCAGCTCCTACAGGGTTTGGCATTAACAAGGAATTTGCGTCGGGCACGGTCCCTGTAGGAGCTGCCGAAGGCTGCGATCTTGGCGCCATCAAATTCACCGCTCAAAGGGAAGTTTTCGCACAAGAAAATCAGAGTGCCAGCAGGCTCGATCCCTTTCATTTGCAGGACGTTTCCTAGATCATTCCGCTCGCTTGCGCCGGCGGAATCTCGTGGCTAGTCTCGGTTCGTCCCTGCTCATCAGTGATCGGGTTTAGTAGCCCGGATCAATAGGCGCATAGCGATTCCATGCTCATGTCCGGCAATGTTTGCCGCATGCAGAATATGGTGGCTGTGCGTGGGGCACCTTCGGGTGCACCGGTTTTCCTATTGACCGGCCTACTAACCTGCGCGCAGCCGCCACCCAATCGTTTAGTAGGCGATAAGTGATGGCTCCCATGTAGCAATAGGAGCAACACATGAAAAAATCCGTACCCGATCCACCTCCCGAAACACCCACCAACGAAACCGCAACTGAAGACCCGCTCAGGGATCGATCGGCGCTCTACCGTGCGATTGATTTCTACCTCACCGGCGATCAGCCCTCACCGCCCGACGAATTTCGCTTCTACAACGTCAGCAAGGACGTGAGCTTCGAGGATACCCAGCTCTACGTCGCTGATCTGCTGCGCTGTGCCTCGGTCACGGCCTATCAGTGTGGCGATCAACTCAAGGGTGCCGATCGGGCATTGGTGTTCTCCGTCTGGCATTTGCTGGAGATTGCCAAGGCGATGGTTGATCGGTCCATTAAATGCCTGGGGATGAAACAGAGCTGAGCGAAGATCAAAAGATCGCAGCCTTCGGCAGCTCCTACACGGGATTTGCATTCACCCTGTAGGAGCTGCCGCAGGCTGCGATCTTTTAAAGCGCGAAAGCGCTTATAGTCAGCACATCTACTTTTACCTGCGCAGCCGACCATGAAACAGACTCCCGACGACCTGGAGCAAATCACCACCACCACTCTGGGCCATTACAATGCGGTGGCCGAAGACTTCCGTGAAGGCACTCGCGATCACGATGTCAGCCAGAACATCGATGCCCTGTTGCGGCATCTTCAGGGTGAGGCGCCGTTCAGCATTCTCGACTTTGGCTGTGGCCCTGGCCGTGACCTGAAAACCTTCACCCGCATGGGCCACACCGCCGTCGGGCTCGACGGTTCGGAAAAGCTCGCGCAGATGGCCCGCGAGGACAGTGGTTGCGAAGTCTGGCAGCAGGACTTTCTGAAACTCGATCTGCCGGCCGAGCGGTTTGACGGGATTTTTGCCAATGCGGTGCTGTTCCACATTCCGAGTCAGGAATTGCCTCGGGTGTTGAAGCAGCTGCGCGAGGCGTTGAAGCCGGGCGGTGTGTTGTTCAGTTCCAATCCGCGTGGGGAGAATCAGGAGGGCTGGAACGGGCCGCGGTATGGGGCGTATTACGATCTTCACGTGTGGCAGGAAATGCTGACCGAGGCGGGGTTTGTGGAGCTTGAGCATTATTACCGGCCGGCGGGGCTGCCGCGGGAGCAGCAGCCTTGGTTGGCCAGTGTCTGGCGTCGAGCCGACTGATCGTTCCCACGCTCTGCGTGGGAACGATCATTAGGCAGACTCATTCTTCGGTTCGCGGATTTTGTACCAGGCCACGTACAGCGCCGGCAAAAACAGCAACGTCAGCAAAGTCGCAATGATGATCCCGCCAATCATCGCGTAGGCCATCGGCCCCCAGAACACTTCCCGGGCAATCGGGATCATCCCCAGGCTCGCCGCCGCCGCCGTCAGCAAAATCGGTCGGCGACGATGTTCCGTGGCCTGCACCACCGCGTCCCAGGGCGTGTAGCCGCTCTTCTCGAAAGAGTCGATCTGGGTCACCAGAATCACCGAGTTGCGGATGATGATGCCGATCAACGCGAGAATCCCGAGGATCGCCACGAAGCCCATCGGCGTGCCCGTCGGAATCAGCGCAAGCACCACGCCGATCAGCCCGAGCGGAGCCACGCTGGCCACCAGGAACAGCTTCTGCACGCTGTGCAACTGGATCATCAGGAAGGTCGCCATCAAAAACAGCATCAACGGCACGACCTTGGCAATCGGCCCCTGGGCCTTGCCGCTTTCCTCCACCGTACCGCCGGTGGCGACTTTGTAGCCCACCGGCAAACTGGCGGCGAATTTGTCGATGTCCGGTTTCAGCTGTTGCACCAGGTCGGTCGGCTGAATCTCGTCGCGCACCGCGGCCTTGATGGTGATGGTCGGTTTGCGATCACGACGCCACACCAGCGGCTGTTCGAGTTCATACCGCACCGTGGCAAACGCCAGCAGCGGAATCGACGTGCCGCCGGGGGTAACGATCTGCAAGTTCTGCAGCGTTTCCGGACTTCCGCGTTCGGCATCTTCAGCGCGGCCGACCACGTCGATCAGGTAGATATCGTCATCGACCTGCGTCACCGGCGAGCCGACGACGATGCTGTTCATCAGGTTCGCCACGTCTTCCGACGACAACCCAAGTTGCCGCGCCTTGTCTTGCGCGATGTCAATGCGCAGCACTTTGCCCGGCTCGTTCCAGTCGTAAATGATCTCGCCGATGTGCGAGTTCTTATCCAGTTCGGTGGCCAGGGCGATGGCGTGTTTGCGCACCTGATCGATGTCCTTGCCGCTGACCCGATACTGAATCGGCCGCCCCACCGGCGGGCCCATTTCCAGGGCCTGGACGTAACTGCCGACACCGACGAACTCTTCACGCAGGCGTTTTTGCAAACGAGCAGTCAAGGCTGGGCGTGACTTGCCTTTGCTGACGATCACCAGTTGCGCGTAGTACGGGTTCTGCAATTGCTGGTCGAGGGGCAGATAGAAACGGATCGCGCCCTCGCCGATGTAGGTGCTCCAGCGCACGATGTCCGGGTCGTCTTTGAGCGTTGCTTCGAGCTTATTCACGACCATGCGGGTTTCGGCGATAGAGGCGTTTTGCGGCAGGTTCAGATCGACAAGGATTTCCGGGCGGTCCGAGGACGGGAAGAACTGATTCTGCACGAACTGCATGGAAAACACCGAGAGCACAAACAGAGCCACGGTGATGCCGATGGCCCACCAGCGATTGCGCATCGCCCAGAGCAAGCCACCATTGAACGCCCGACCGATGCGCCCGGGCTCTGCGTCGTGAGGCTTCACCTTGGCGCTCAGAATGTGCACACCGAGCACCGGGGCGAACAACACGGCGACGATCCATGACACCAGCATGGCCACCGCGATCACCGCGAACAGCGTGAAGGTGTACTCACCGGCGGAGCTTGCGTTCAAGCCGATCGGCACGAAACCGGCCACGGTGACTAACGTGCCGGTGAGCATCGGGAATGCGGTCGAGGTGTAGGCGAAAGTCGCCGCCTGCTCTTTGGTTTCGCCCATTTCCAGGCGCGTGACCATCATCTCGACCGTGATCATCGCGTCGTCCACCAGCAGACCGAGGGCGATGATCAGCGCACCAAGAGAAATCCGCTGCATGGTGATGCCGCTGTATTCCATGAAGAGGAAGACCATCGCCAGCACCAACGGAATCGAACACGCCACCACCAGCCCGGCGCGAACCCCGAGACTGATGAAGCTGACGATCAGCACGATCACCACCGCTTCGAACAACGCACTGGTGAAGCCGCCGACGGCTTCTTCCACCACTACAGCCTGGTCGGAAACGGTGTGTACCCCGACGCCCACCGGCAGGTCCGCCGTCAGCTCATCCATGCGCAGGTGCAGCGCCTTGCCGAAGTCTTGAATGTTGCCGCCCTTCTTCATGGCGATCGCCAGGCCGATGGCTGGTTGACCGTTGAAGCGAAACTCCGGGGTCGACGGATCGACGTAGCCACGGCTGATGTTGGCGATATCGGCCAGTCGGTAGAAGCGGTCGTTGAGCTTAAGGTTGACGTTGGCCAGGTCTTTCTCGGAGGCAAACTGCCCCGAGGTCCGCACCGAAATTCGCTCCGGACCGGCCTCGATCACCCCGGCCGGGGTCACGGCATTCTGCGATTGCAGGGTCTGCACCACCTCGCGCCGATCAATGCCGAGGGCGGCCAGTTTGCGGGGGGAGAAGTTCAGGTAAAGGACTTCATCCTGCTCGCCGACCATCTCGACCTTGCCCAACCCCGGGACTTCGCGGATTTCGGCACGCACCTGTTCCACGTAATCGCGCAACTGGCGCATCGACAGGCCGTCGGAGGTAAAGGCATACACCGAACCGAATACGTCGCCGAACTCATCGTTGAAGCCCGGCCCTTGCAGGCCTTGCGGGAAGTCACCGCGAATGTCGTTGATCTTCTTGCGCACCTGGTACCAGATTTGCGGGATGTCCTTGGCACTGGTGGTGTCGAGCAGGTTAACGAAGACCGTCGATTCGCCGGGGCGGGTGTAGCTTTTCACGTAGTCGAGCGAGTCGAGTTCTTCGAGTTTTTTCTCGATTCGGTCGGTGACCTGCTTGAGGGTTTCTTCCTGGGTCGCGCCGGGCCAGCGGGTCTGGATCACCATGGTTTTGATGGTGAACGAGGGGTCTTCTTCGCGGCCCAGGTTCAGGTACGAGAACACGCCCATCAGCAGCGCGACGAACATCAAATACCAGACAAACGACTGATGCTTGAGGGCCCATTCGGATAAGTTGAAACTCCCTTTCATTGCGGGCTGCCCTCGTCAATTTTCACTTTCTGCCCCGGTTTGAGGCTGTTCACACCGGCACTGACCACCCGCTCGCCGGACTTCACGCCGTTAGCCAGGACCACCGTGGCATCGGTCCGGCTGATCAGGCTGACGTCCCGTGGGGAAACGGTTTGCGTCTGCGGATCAACGATCCAGATCCGCAGCTTTCCATCGACCTCCTGCAGCGCGCTCACCGGCAGTTCGAGGCGTGGCTTGATCGCGGAGCTGAGGGTCACGCTGATCGCCGTGCCGAGGCGAAAGCCCGGCGGCGTATCGGTCAGGCTCAGACGAGCGCGCCGGGTTCGGGTTGCGCTTTGGGCCTGGGGTTCGATTTCGCGCACGATGGCGGTACTGGTGATGCTCGGGTCCAGTTGTGAGGCGACCTGGAACACCACGTCGGCGGGCAACCGATCGACCAGGGTGTCGGGCAAGTCGATCACCGCTTCCTTGATGTCCGGCTGCGCCAGGGTCACCACTTGCTGGCCGGCCGTGACCACCTGTCCGGCTTCGGCATTCCACGCGGTGACAATGGCTTTGTGATCGGTGCGCAGCTCGATGTAATCGAGTTGATCCTTCGCCTGATCGACCGCGGCCCTGGCTTGATCGAGGGACGCCTGAGTGGTTTTCAGATCGGTCTGGGCGATGTCCAGTTGCGCCTGCGCGCCAACCCCGCGATTGAACAGTTCCTGCTGACGCCGAGCGTTGGCCTGAGCATTGATGAGCTGCGCCTGAACGCGCGCCAGATCACCCTGAGCCGAGCGCAACTGGTTCTGCTGATCGGAGGGGTCGAGAGTGGCGAGCAAGGCGCCCTTCTGGACTTCGGCGCCGACATCGACATTACGGCTGGCGATACGCCCCGGTACCCGGAAACCGATATTGCTTTCGTAACGGGCCTGAATGCTGCCGGCAAACCGGCCGAGTTCTTCTTGATTGAGCGCTTTCACCTCCACGGACAATACCGGCCGAACCGGTTCTGGCGGCGCTTCCTCATCAGAGCAAGCGACCAGTAGTGCAGCGGCGGACAACAGCAACAGGCGCTTCATGGCTGGGCTCCTGTCATTGGCGTCTTATAGGTGTTTTCGACGATCTCCACCTTCACGCCCGGATGCAGTAATTGGCCGCCTGCGATGACGACTTTTTCGCCACCGTTGAGGCCGGCGCTGACGATGACTTTGCCGGTCAGGTAACGGCCGACGGTGACCGTGTGCAATTGCGCCTTGCCCTCGGCATCCACCAGCCACACGGCAGGGTCACTGAGGTTTTTGGTCAGGGCCGACCAGGGCAGCTCCACTGCGGTTTTGCCGACTGGCTTGGCGGTGGCGCTCACCACCGACCCGAGTTGCATGCCCTCGGGGAGCCTGTCGAGGCTGACTTTGACTTGTACTGTGCCGGTCTGCGCCGAGACTGCCGGCGTGACTTCCCGAACGGTGCCCGTGGTCTTGATCTTCGGGTTGTCGAGCAGGCTGACCACAATCGATCTATCCGCCGGCGGCTCAGCCAGCAGCGATTCATAAACGTTGAAAACCGCGTCACGCTCGCCGTCCCGGGCCAGGCTGAAAATCGGAACCGTGGCTTGCACGACCTGGCCGACTTCGGCCTGGCGCGCGGTAATCACCCCCGGCGCGTCGGCAATCAACGCGGTATAGCTCAGTTGATCTCGGGCGTTGGCCAACTGCGCCTGAGCAGCAGTCAATGCACTCTGACTGCTGCGCAAGGCGGCTTGGGCGGAGTCGTATTCGCTCTGGCTGGTGTAGCCCTTGGGCAGGAGTTTTTGTTGGCGAACGAAGGCCGCGGCGGTTTGTTTGACCCGGGCCTGTTCGGCAACGACCTGAGCCTGGGCCGAGTCGACAGTGGTTTGCAGGTCTTTCGGGTCCAGTTTGGCCAGCACTTGTTTGGCCGAAACCCGGTCACCGACATCGACCATACGCTGGATGATCTTGCCGCCCACGCGGAACGACAGTTCGGTTTGTACTCGCGCCTGGACGTCGCCGGTGAGTGTCACCGAGGCGGCGTAATCCGATGGTTTGACCTCTTGCACGAAGACTCGTGGGCGGTCCTTCTCGACGGGCTTTTTATCGCCACAGGCGGTCAGCAAGGCGATGAGGCTCAGGCCAACCATTAATTTCAATCCGGGACCCGCCATGCAGACTCCTTTGCGTTGTACGAACGTGCCAGTGACGATACGACTGAGAGCTTAGATCAGGGTTCCACGTCTGCACGTGCGATCCTTATACTCCATTGATCGTTCCCACGCTCCGCGTGGGAACGCCGCCATGGACGCTCTGCGTCCACTGTGACGCGGAGCGTCACGGGATGCATTCCCACGCGGAGCGTGGGAACGATCAATGAGGAACTCATGCTCAAAACCCTCGCAGTGGCCAATTACCGCTCGATCAATAAATTGGTGATTCCGCTTGGCCGGTTGAACCTGATCACCGGCCCCAACGGCAGCGGTAAATCCAACCTCTACCGCGCCTTGCGCCTGCTGGCGGAAACCGCTCAGGGCGGGGTGGTCAATGCGTTGGCACGCGAGGGTGGGCTGGATTCGACGTTCTGGGCCGGGCCGGAAAATATCAGCCGACGGATGCGCAACGGCGAAGTCCCGGTCGAGGCAACGGTGAGACACGGCGTCAAACGACTGCGGCTGGGATTTGCCGGTGAGGATTTCAGCTATTCGATCAGCCTCGGGCTGCCCGATTCCAACGGCCACTTCATGTTGCCCGGACACAGCTCACCTATTCCGTCACGCTTCAACCTCGACCCGCAAATCAAGCGTGAATGCGTCTGGGCCGGGCCGATTTATCGTCCGGCCAGCCTGCTGGTGGATCGCGACGGCCCGATGATCCGTGCCCGAGCCAATCGCAGCTGGGACGTACTGGCCCAGCACACGCCGAATTTCGACAGCCTGTTCGATCAGGTCGGCAGTTTGCGTTCTTCGCCGGAAGTTCTGGAATTACGCGAGTTCATCCGTCGCTGGCGCTTCTACGATCACTTTCGCAGTGACGCCGACGCGCCAGTGCGCCAACCGCAACTGGGCACCCGCACGCCGGTGCTGCACCACGACGGTCGCGACCTGGCGGCAGCCCTGCAGACCATCATCGAAATCGGCGATCCCGAAGCCTTGCAGGCGGCTATCAGCGATGCCTTTCCCGGCGCGCGACTGAACATCGAACCGCTGCAAGGCGGACGGTTTGCGATCGAGTTTTATCAGGAAGGATTATTGCGGCCGTTGTCCGCCGCCGAGTTGTCGGACGGGACATTGCGCTATCTGCTGCTGGTCGCGGCATTGCTGACCCCTCGACCGCCGACGTTGATGGTGTTGAACGAACCGGAAACCAGTCTGCATCCGGACCTGTTGCCGGCGTTGGCGCGGTTGATCATTCGAGCGTCCGAGCAGTGTCAGGTGTGGGTGGTGTCCCATGCGCGGCGCTTGATCTCGGCGTTGCAGCAAGACCCGGAATGCAATTGCATTGTGCTGGAGAAGAATTTCGGCCAGACCGGGATGGTCGGGCAGCGGATGCTGGATGAGCCGGCGTGGAATTGGCCGGATTAGGTGGTGTCTGATAAACCGCCATCGCGGGCAAGCCCGCTCCCACAATGATCTTCAGTGAACACAAAATCTGCGTCCACACCAAACCCTGTGGGAGCGGGCTTGCCCGCGATGACGGCCGCGAGATCACCGCAAAGGTTAGAGACTCACCCCTGCCACTTCCCTCCCTCGACAATCACGCTCTCGGGCTTGGTGTCATCGCTCAATTCTTTACGCACGTACTGGTCGTACAGCTTGAGCAAAAACTTCTCCTCGCCCAACTTCGCCAGTTCCACATTCACCCAGTCGCGCAGTTCGATATTGCCCTTCTTCACCGCCGGAGCAATCGGCGCTTCGGCACCCAGTTTTTCCTCCAGCACGCGGTAGCCCGGGTTCTGCTTGGCCCAGCTGAACAGCACCAGATTGTCCTGCGCATAAGCGTCGCCGCGACCATTGGCCAGGGCTTGCAGGGACTCGGAGTTTTTCTCGAACTTCAGCAGTTTCCAGTCCGGATGATTCTTGGTCAGCCAGATATCCGCTGTGGTGCCCGTGGTCACGATGGTGGTGCGGGTCGCCAGGTCATCGAGGCTCTTCACCGAACTCGCCTGCGGCACCAGTGCCTGCACCGCAACCTTGAGGTTCGGGTTGGTGAAGTCCACGGCTTCCTTACGCTCCGGGGTGACGGTCATGTTGGCCAGGATCAAATCGACCTTGTCGCTTTGCAGGAACGGAATCCGGCTTGCCGGCTCCACCGCAACGAATTCCACTTTGTTCTCATCGCCCAACAGATCCTTGGCGAATTGGCGACCGATGTCAGTATCAAACCCCACGTAGCGCCCGGCTTCATCAACAAAACCGAACGGCGGTTTATCCGTGAAAACGCCGACGACCAGCTTGTCCCGGGCTTTGATTTTTTCCAGGTAACCGGCCGGTGCGGTGCTGACGCTTGCGACTTTCGGCTTCGTCGGTTCTTCGGTTTTGTTGCAGCCGGCGAGCAGCGCCAGGCCGAACAGCGGGAGTAACAGCAGAGAAGACTTGGCAGTTTTCATGGCAGTTCCAATTCCTTTGTTTGAGTCGTTTTGGGTAGTGCGGCGACGTAGGAGAACTTCTCCAGGAACTGCTGCGCTCGTGCGGTTTGCGGGTTCGTAAAGAAAATCTCGGGTGGGTTTTGCTCAAGGATGCGCCCGGCATCCATGAACACGATGCGATCGGCCACGGCGCGGGCGAAGGCCATTTCATGGGTGACAATCAACAACGTCATGCCTTCGCGGGCCAAGCCCTGAATCACCTCGAGCACTTCCTTGACCATCTCCGGATCGAGGGCGGCGGTGACTTCGTCGAAGAGCATGACCTTGGGGTTCATGCACAGCGAACGAACGATGGCGATGCGTTGTTGCTGGCCACCGGAGAGCTGGCGCGGGAAGGCGTCGCGCTTGTCCAGCAGACCGACACGCTCAAGCAGCGCTTCAGCCTGAGCGCGGGCTTCGCGGCGTTCGCGTTTCTGCACCTTGAGTGGGCCGAGCAACAGGTTGTCGAGCACGCTCATGTGCGGGAAGAGGTGATAACTCTGGAACACCATGCCGATCTGCTGACGCACTTCGCGCCAGTCAGTGCTCTTGCCCAGCAACTCACGACCGGCAAAATTCAAGCTGCCGCTGTGAGCCACTTCCAGGCCGTTGAGGCAGCGCAGCAACGTGCTTTTGCCACAGCCGCTGGGGCCGAGGATGACGATCACTTCGCCCGGCTTCACCTTCAGATCAATGCTGTCGAGCACCTGCTGCTCGCCGAAAAACTTGTTGAAACCCTTGAACTCGATCAATGCACTCATGCTTGCGTCCAGCGCCGCTCCAGCACACGCGAGGCGGCTGACAGCGGGTAGCAGATGAAAAAGAAAAACAGGAACAGCGCGCCGTAGATCAGCACTGATTCGTAGGTGCGTTCGATGATTTGTTGACCGACTTTGATCACATCCACTACGCCGATCAGCACCGCCAGGGAGCTGGTCTTGATGATGCGCGTGTAGACGTTGATGGTCGGCGGCGTCATGCGTTTCAGCGCTTGAGGCAGCAGCACGTAGCCGTAGAGTTGCGGACCGTCCAGGCCAATCGACAACCCGGCCTCACGCTGCCCGCGCGGTAACGAATGCAACGCGCCGCGCACCACTTCACCGACCTCGCTGGCGCCCCACAGCGACAACACCAGCACCGCGCACCAGAAGCTTGGAATGCTCAGCCCGAAAAAAATCGGCAGACCGAAGAACAGCAAATACAGCCAGACCAGCACCGGGATCGCTCGGAACAGTTCCAGATAAACCCGCAGAATCGCGCTCAGCCATTTCGAATTCAGCGTGCACAACACGCCATAGAGCACGCCGCCCACCGTGCTGATGGCGATACTCAGAAAAGAGATCGACAGGGTTTGCGCAGCGCCCTTGCCCAGTTGCGGCAACGACACCCAGAGCAACTCAAGACCCGAACTGGCCATGCTGGAGCCTCCTTTCCAGACGACGGAGCAGCAGCGACAACGGCAAAAACAGCAGCACGCAAATCAGCGTCAGCACGGCGAGCATTTCGTAGGTTTTGTAGTAGAGCGCGATGTAGCTCTTGGTGGTGTAGAGAATCTCCGGCACCGCCACCGCCGAAACCACGGTGGTTTCCTTGAGCAGGAAGATGAAATTGGCGAACAGCGACGGCAGGCTGAGGATGCCGGCTTGCGGCAGGATCACGTAACGCAGCAATTGCCCGTGAGACAGCCCAATGGAACAGCCGGACTCAAGTTGCGCCTGGGGCACCGCATCCACGCCGGCGCGCAGCACTTCGGTGAGGTAAGCGCCGCCAAGGAAAGTCATGGTGATGATCGCCGCCGCGAAACCCGAGACTTTGATACCCAGGGCCGGCAAGGCGAAGTAGACGAAGAACAGCTGAATCAGCAGTGGCGTGTTGCGCGCCAACTCCACATACAGCCCGACCAAGCGTTGAAGGTAGGGTGTGCGAAACACCAGAATCGTCGCGTTGATCAGCGCTACCAGTAACGAAGTACCGATAGCGATGAGGCCGACCTGCAGCGTCACGCCCACGGCTTTGAGAAACGCCGGCAGGGTGCTGAGGATAAAAGCGTAATCGAAAGTCATTGAACATCCCTGGACGCCGCTCGGTAAGCGACGATGGCGCAGTCCATGGGCAGTGGATAACCACCCGGCAGGCACCGACTTTAAAGGTATAAAAAGAAGAATTTAAATACCGTTAAAGAATATTGATATCACGCAAAAAACTATCCTGCGGATTTGCGGCGGCAGTGGAAGACGACTATTTTTCTTTGCGCTGTAGGAAGGATCTTTTTTTCAAAATACCCCTCCAAGGACGTGCAGCTTTTGGCCAGACTCCCGGCCGAACCATCACAAGGAAGAGAAAAATGGCTGACGTAAACGTGCCACAGCGGCTGGATCCGCAGGACATCGTGAAATTGCTGGTGGCGTTGCGCAAGGCGCTGAAAACGCAGCCTCTGTAGGAGCGAGGCTGCCCGCGAAGGCGTCCTCCCAGGCAGACCGAGTCGCCTGAAGAAGCCCGCGATCTGATCGTTCCCACGCTCTGCGTGGGAATGCAGCCCGGGACGCTCTGCGTTCCCTTCAGAGCCGAACGCAGAGCGTCCGTTGAGGCATTCCCACGCAGAGCGTGGGAACGATCACGCCGACGCTGTACTAGCCGTCGGCGTTGAAACCTTGAAGAGGTTCGAGATTGCGTTCAATCAGAACGCCGGCAGTACCGCGCCGCTGTATTTCTTCTCGATGAACGCCTTCACTTCCGGGCTGGTCAGGGCCTTGGCCAGTTTCTGGATAGCGACGCTATCCTTGTTGTCTGGACGAGCCACCAAGAAGTTCACGTAAGGCGAATCGGCACCTTCGATCACCAACGCATCTTTAGCCGGGTTCAAACCTGCTTCCAGTGCGTAGTTGGTGTTGATCATGTCCAGGTCGACCTGATCCAGAACACGCGGCAGCATGGCCGATTCCAGTTCCTTGAACTTGAAGTTGTGCGGGTTCTTGGCGATGTCTTTGGGGGTGGACACGGCATTTTTCGGGTCTTTCAACTCGATCAGGCCAGCCTTCTGCAGCAGAATCAGGGCACGACCGCTGTTGCTGCCTTCGTTCGGGATGGCGATGGTTGCGCCGTTTGGCAGGTCAGTCAGTTTTTTGTACTTCTTCGAGTAGCCACCGAATGGTTCAACGTGAACGCCGATCACGGTCACCAGGTTGGTGCCTTTGCCTTCGTTGAAGTTTTTCAGGTATGGCAGGGTCTGGAAGTAGTTGGCGTCCAGACGCTTCTGGTCGACCTGCACGTTAGGCTGAACGTAGTCGGTGAAGACTTTGATCTCCAGGTCCACGCCTTCTTTGGCGAGGGCAGGCTTGATCAGTTCAAGAATCTCGGCATGTGGAACCGGGGTCGCCGCAACCACCAGTTTCTCGCCAGCCTGGGCCAGGCCCGCAGTCAGGGCAGCCGCCAATGCGGTGAACAACAGAACCTTTTTCATGCAGTGTCCTTATCGAAATTCGCGGCCATCATCGACGACGGCTGATTAGTACGAGTGCCAGTGATGTGCTATCGCTGACGTGACGCGGACAATACCGGGATTTTTTATTCCCGAACAATATCTTTTATTCACTTTCATATTCCAATTTGTTTGCATCGCCCGCCCGATGTAGGAGCTGCCGAAGGCTGCGATCTTTTGATCTTGATCTTCGGTGAGTCCAACATTGCCAAGATCAAAAAATCGCAGGCTGCGCCAGCTCCTACAGAAGCCCGGCGTCTTTGAGCAATTTTTTCAAGGCGTCTTTCTCGGCAACGGAACCGTTGCCAAGAATCTGTTTGAGTTGTTGCTCGATCGTCACCAGCGAAACAGCCGCCTCGGGCAGATTCAAATGCTCCGGCAAAATCTCGTCGCCGGTACTCACCAACAGCGCAAAGTGAATGACGTTCTCCAGTTCCCGAGTGTTGCCCGGCCAACTGTGCTGCTCCAGCAGATGCTGCGCGGCTTCGCTGATCAATGGCACCGGCAGGTCAAGGCGTTGGCTGTAGATGCCGAGGAAGTATTCGGCCAGCGACAAAATATCGCCCACCCGCTCACGCAAGGCCGGCAGTTCGAGCTGACCTTCGCTGAGGTAGTGATAAAGCCGTTCATGGAATTTTCCGGCAGCCACGGCCTGAGCCAGATCGATGCTGGTGGCGGCCACCAGACGTACGTCCACCGGGCTTGGCTGCTGAGCGCCAACGCGAGTGACTTCGTGGTTTTCCAGGGCTGCGAGCAACTTGATCTGGATCGGCAGCGGCAGGTCGCCGATCTCATCCAGATAGAGCGTGCCGCCATTGGCCGAACCAAACCAACCGGCACGGCTGCTAGCCGAACCGCTGTAGCTGCCGGCTGCGTAGCCGAACAGTTCAGCGTCGGCATAGGTCGGGCTGATCGCCCCGCAATTGACTGACACGAACAACCCGCCGCGATCACTGGCACGATGGATGTGTCGCGCCAGCAGTTCTTTACCGCTGCCGGTTTCACCGCGGATCAATACCGAAATCGAACGTGGCGCCAGTTGTTCCAGCTCCTGGCGCAACTGCCGGGAACGCGGATCGACGAACACCAACGCCTTGGCGCGAATGCTCAGCGGGCTTTTTTCCGCATCGGGAAAGGTCAGCAGCGGCTGACCGAATGTTTCATGCAAGCTCATGGCAGACTCCCGCCCAAAACCGCCGGGGAGACGGGGGCGTTCAATAAAATAAAGGTTCAAGCTCGACGCAGGGCGTGCTGTTCCATGCGGTTTTGCAGACGATAGAGGTACGCAAAACCTTGCTCCCAGCGCTGGTGACCGGACTTCACATTGATGTGCCCGGCACCCGATAAAATCCCCGCCTCGGCGCCCCACTGACGCGCCAGTTCAAGCGCTCGTGGCGCGCTCACGGCGCTGTCGTTGTCGGAGCTGACGACCTGGCTCGGGAATGGCAGCAAATGGGTCGGGATCGGTGCGAAGTTGCGCAAGGCCGGCGCGCAAGCCGGGCGCTCGACATCCGCTGGCGCGACCAGCAACGCGCCGCGCACCTGACGCAAAAATGGCAGCGGTGCCGTGGCCGCCCAATGGGCGACGGTGATGCAGCCCAGGCTGTGGGCGATCAGAATCACGGGCGTACTGTCGGCGGCAATCGCCTCGGCCAGTGCCGCGACCCAGTCCTCACGGCGAGGCGTCAGCCAGTCTGCCTGCTCCACCCGCGCACTGTTGGGCAGGCTGTTCTGCCAATGGGTTTGCCAATGATCTTCTGGCGATCCTTGCCAGCCCGGCACAATCAGGTAGCGAATTGATTCGTTGCGCATGGGGGAGCTCTCCTGCTGCGTGTCTGTTCCTGATCGAGTATAGGGAGGGGAGTTATATTCGTTAAGGAATAAGAAGCTATTTGTTAAGATCAGTATCGAATATACAAATCACCTGTGGGAGCGAGCTTGCTCGCGATAGCGGTAGATTAGTCACCATCAATGTTGAATGTGACGACGCCATCGCGAGCAAGCTCGCTCCCACAGGGTTTGGTGTTTGCCCGGAATAAAAAAAGGGGCCGCACCCTGCCAAGGAGACGGCCCCGGAAATCAAAAATCTGTTAACGCGCCGCGGAGCCTGCCGCACTGATGCCCTCGTGCAAAATGTTTTAGCGCGAAAAGGTTTCGGTTCAATGAACCTTGAGAACGATGGGCACATCGTCCGAGCGCCGCCGGTGGCTGCTCGGCCACTTTGGGAACCGGTTTTTTGGCTTGGGGTGAATCATTAGGTCAAATGCTTATTTCCTAAAGGAATATTTAAATCTATAAATATATCAATATAGAATATAAAAAAACACACCAAAGCCACGTCCTACAAGGCTTGTAGCCAAACAGGCGAAAGGCTATGTTTTTTCAAGTATTGAAATTGTTCGTGAATGGCGTGAGATTTACGAGAGAACCGAGGCCGCACACAATCAAAAGCAACTAAAATTTTGGCGAAAGCTAGTTGAATTATGTTCATAACGACAGGCTGATGCATCTTTCAATTCATCAGCCTGTCGATAACTACCTCAAGGCTTACTGTTTGACGAATTCACCAGCCAATCCCACTACGTCCCCATCAAAGTTATTGCGCGAACCCACAGCCCGGAGTCGGGAATAGTTGTGGTCCGGCGAGAACAATGTCCAGGCCTGGTAGCCGGTGCCATCATTCAAAGCGGCCAAGGTGATGATGGTCGGTTGTCCGGTACTATTCTGGAAGTGGTAGTGCCCATAACTGACATCGTAATTCACACCGCCCTGGCTCAGTTTTCCACTGAAGGTGCCATTCGAATCATTACCATCGGTAATAACCAATTGGGCGCCAGAGTTGGAGTTCACATAAGTACCATTAATGCTCGACATGGTTCGAATTCCTTTATCGTTTAATAAGTATCTTCCGATGAGAGCAAGTTTCCTCCTGGAAACTCACGACACTGAGCATGGTTCGCCCCTTGGACTTTGTCCACGCAAAAAGATGTTATTTACCTACAAAAATGCAATAAGCACTATGCATACACTTCATAACTTATTCCAATCCAAGTACCCGTTATTTCTCTTGGCACTAAGTCAACAGTCATAACGATCGGTCGCATACCTCAAGTACCCATCATCAAGTCCGAACAGTGCGCAACTCATCCCCCACCACTCCATTCTTGCGAACAAACCGGTTCGCCCGCCCGAACGTCCCGAAATCATTGAACCGCACGCCCATCTCGCGCATCACTTTATGCGCCACCGGCACGGTCATCTGCCGGATGTAGAACGGCTCCTTCACCACAAAGTGATGGATCCCGTGGCTGCTGCCGAAGTTGAAGCAGAACGCCTGCAACGGCCACATCCACCAAGGGTTCAACACCTGGGTTTGCTGAATCACATTGCCCGGCTCCACGTCACCGTAGTAGTGCATGTTCGAGCTGACAAAGTGCAGGCAGAACGTGCGCAACACATTCGGACCGATGATCACCACGGCAGCGATGTCGATCACTTGCATCACCGCCAACATAGTCGCCGACCACTCGACAGGCGCACCCAACAAATGCGCAATGCCGTTGGCGGCGTGAAAACCGAGAAACACATACCATGCCCCCCAATGCACCAGCGCCAGCGGTGCGTAAACCTTCAGAAAACGCTTGATGATGCTGAACTTGTGCGCGCGGGTCTTGGCCCGCAGCATGCGGATGAACGCCGACATCACGTTGTCGCCGACCATCAACAGCCGCGCGATGCCCCAGGGCTCACCGTTGGTGATCGCTCGCTCTTCCATGTCGGCTTCGGTGCCGGACACCTTGTGATGGTTGAGGTGCAGATGACGGCGGATCCAAGGGTTGATGGTGCTCGGTCGCGCCAGCCATACCAGGCCCATCATCAGGTTGTGCGGAACGCGCTGTTTGCGGAAATACATGCTGTGGATCAGGTCATGCTCCAGCTCGTGGGTCAGCGAGGCGAAAAACGCGTTGAGCAACAGGCATACCCACCAGGCCATGTACCCGGTGATGTACAGCGCTGCCGAACCGATCATCCCGGACAACGCGAAGGCCAGAATGCCCGCACCCAAGGCATCCTGATGGTTGAGAATCGGGTAGCGCTGACGCAGTTCGACGCCCTTGGCCAATACCACCTGGCGAATATGCGCTGATCGCTGTGCTGCATTCAGTCGCTGGGGACTTGCAGAAATACCGTCCATGCTTCCATCCTCTGGTTATTGATGTTCGCATCCTGCCCTGTGATGATTTACAGAGCGGTAGCCGTGAACGCCAACCTGTTGACCGGACGCGCCAATCAACATGACTGAACCGACCTCCCTCGCCAGCTGGACCCGCGCCCTGCGCAAGCAGCTCGATGCGCTGGGGCTCGACAGCACCGCCCTGTGCCAACAGGCGGGGCTCGACCCGCAGTTGATGGACGACCCGAACGCCCGTTACCCGTTGTCCGCCACCACGCGCCTGTGGCACATCGCGGTACAGGTCAGCGGCGACCCGGCGATTGGCTTGCGGGTATCACGTTTCGTCAGCCCCACCACGTTTCATGCGCTGGGTTATGCGTTGGTGGCCAGCGGCAGCCTGCGGGAAGTCTTCGAGCGCATCGTGCGTTATCACCAAGTGGTCAGTAACGCGCTGGATCTGGAGTTGATCCGCGCTGAGGATCGCTACTACTTCCGCCTGAAAATCCCCCAAGGCAACCCCGCGCCAGCCTTCGAAGCCATCGATGCCTTCGCGGCGATTTACGTGCGCACTTGCCGCAATCGCCTGGGCCGTGACTACGCCCCGCTGGCGGTTTACCTGCGCCGTCCGGAACCTGCCGACCCGCATCAATGGCACAAAGTGTTCCGCTCGCCGGTGTATTTCAACGCCGATGAAGACCGACTGGAGTTCGCTCTGCTGGACTTCGACAGCCATCTGGACGACGCCAACCCGGAACTCGCCGAGCACAACGAAACCGTGCTCAAACGAACCCTGGCGCAACTCAAACTCCTGACCTGGGAGCGCAAGGTTCGCGACGCCATTGAAGAGCAATTGCCGGAAGGTGAACCGTCGGCCGAATGCATTGCCCATGCGCTGCACTTGAGTCTGCGCAGCCTGCAACGGCACCTGGCGGACGAAGGTTGTCGGTTCGATACGCTGCTCAACGAAAGTCGGGAGAACCTGGCGCTGCTGCATCTGCGCGACCCGCTGTGTTCGTTGGGTGAGATCAGTTATCTGCTGGGGTTCGCCGACACCAGTAGCTTCAGCCGCGCGTTCAAACGCTGGACCGGAATGACGCCGGGGCAATTTCGGGATGGGTTGCAATGACAGATCCGAGAGGTGTTTTGTATGTTCCGGCCTCTTCGCGGGCAAGCCCGCTCCCACAGGGTTTTCGGTTGTTCACAACATTTGTGATTCACACAGGTCCACTGTGGGAGCGGGCTTGCTCGCGAAGGCGGTAGTCCATACGCCGCAAACCTTCAGCGTCCCCGATCTCGCCGCAACAGCTTGCGCACCCGCTTCACCAGTTCACTGACGGCAAACGGCTTGAGCAGGTAATCATCCTCATGCAATTCCAGCCCGCGCAGGCGATCTTCGATGCCGTCCTTGGTGGTGAGGAGCAGCACCGGCGTGTCGCCAAGCTTGCGGATCTGCTGCAGCAACTGCCAGCCGTTGAGCCCCGGCAGCATCACGTCGAGGATGATCAGTTCGTATTCGCCGGACTCGATAAAGCGCCGGCCGTCCATGCCATTGAGCGCCACATCCACCACGTAACTCGCTTCGCCCAGGCCTTTGGCCAGGAGACTGGCGGTCTCGGGTTCGTCTTCCACTAGCAATACACGCATGGCACACCTCGATTATCGTCGTCACAGGCTAGGCGCGTTCGCGGATAAAGCCCACCAATACCGTGGCGATCTTTTTTCAAATCACCGCCAACGTCCGCAACCGCTCGGCATCCAGAATCTCGATCTCGCCATACCCAAGATTCAGAATCCCTTGCCCCTGCAAATCCTTGAGGAGCTGGTTGGTGGTCTGGCGCGACAGCGACAACATCGACGCCAGTTGCTCCTGAGGCAGTTGCAGAACACGGCGCGGCGGGTCAAATTCGCCATAGCCCTCGGCGATCATCAGCAAGCGATGCGCCAAGCGTGCCGGGGCGGGCATAAGGCTGAGCTGTTCGAGGTTGATGAAGGTCAGGCGCAGTTTGTGACTCATCAACAACGCCAGTTGCCGCCAGTAAACCGGTTGTTGGTCGAGCAACTTCAACAGCGTCGCCTGCGGGATGTGCAACAGGGTGCACTGGCCAATGGCGTAGGCATCGTGGGTTCGCGGCTGGCCATCGAACAGGCAGATTTCGCCGAACCAGTGCGGCGCTTCCACCAGGCTCAGCAGTGCTTCCTTGCCCTGCTCGCTCACAGCGCCGATGCGCACCGAACCTTCGAGCACTGCATACAGCCCGCACGGCGGATCACCGCGTTTGAATAGCAGTTGCCCCGACGGCAGGCGCCGAATTCGGGCCGCAGCCAGCAGACTATCCTGTAAGGGAACAGGTAAATGACTGAACCACTGCCCCGTTTCCAGGCGCGAACGCCAAACCTGCATGTCCATGAAAACTCCTGGAGATTGTCGCCTGGCTGACAGAGCGAGAGATGAAACCGGGGCATCATCCATCACCCTACAGGAGGAATAACAATGAAAAGCCTCGTTGACCATCTCAGTCAATACGCCGCCTACCACCGTGACCCGCGCAATATCGCCAGCCACTTTATCGGTATCCCGCTGATTGTAGTGGCGGTCGCGGTGTTGCTGTCACGGCCGCAATGGGGTGGAGGCTGGGTTTCGCCGGCGGTGCTGGTCGCAATGGCATCGGCGTGGTTTTACCTGCGCCTGGAGGTGCGTCTTGGGGTGTTGATGACCGTGTTGCTCGGTCTGTGCATCTGGGCGGGTCAGGTTCTTGCGCAGCACAGCACGCTGGTTTGGCTCGCAAGCGGTATCGGGATGTTTGTGGTGGGGTGGGCGATTCAGTTTGTCGGTCATCATTACGAGGGACGTAAACCGGCGTTTGTCGATGATGTGACGGGGTTGATTGTCGGGCCGTTGTTTGTGGTGGTTGAGTTGGCGTTTTTGCTCGGGATGCGGCACGAGCTGAAAGAGCAGATCGAGGCGCGGGTGGGGGGGGTGCGTTTGCGTCAGAAAAACGCAGCGGTGTAGGACGCCATCGCGGGCAAGCCCGCTCCCACAGTGATCTGTGTCGTTCACAAATCCCCTGTGGGAGCGGGCTTGCCCGCGATGCTTTTGCTTTAGATGTTGGCGACTTTCTGCCAGACCTTGGGCTTGAAGAACAACGTCTCACCCTTGGCCAATCCGACCAGGCTGTCGTGATCCTTCACCACTTCAGCTTCGATCAGCTCGCTCTGTCCTTCGACCTTCAACGTCACCCGCGTGGTGGCGCCCAGCGGACGGATATCGCGCACCTCAGCAGCGTGGTGGTCTTCCAGTTCATGGCGCGACAGCGACACTTCGTGTGGACGGAACAGCACGTGCCGGTCTTCGCCCAAATGCAGACGGTTCGAGTCGCCAAGGAAGTGATAGACGAAATCGCTGGCCGGATTTTCGTAGACGTCGCCCGGTGAGCCGATCTGCTCGATCACGCCCTTGTTCATCACCACGATACGGTCGGCGACTTCCATTGCCTCTTCCTGGTCGTGGGTCACGAACACCGAGGTCAGGTTGATGTCTTCGTGCAGACGCGCGAGCCAGCGACGCAGCTCTTTACGGACCTTGGCGTCGAGCGCGCCGAAGGGTTCGTCGAGCAGCAAAACTTTCGGCTCCACCGCCAAGGCACGGGCCAGCGCGATGCGCTGACGCTGGCCGCCGGAGAGTTGTTCCGGGTAGCGATCGGCCAACCAATCCAGCTGCACCATGTTCAGCAGTTCGTGGACTTTCACCGCGATCTGGCTTTCATTCGGACGCTGGTTTTTCGGTTTCATGCGAAGGCCGAAAGCAACGTTGTCAAACACCGTCATGTGCCGGAACAAGGCGTAGTGCTGGAACACGAAACCGACATTGCGATCCCGCACGTCGTGGCCGGAAACGTCTTCGCCATGGAACACAATGCTGCCCTGATCCGGGGTTTCCAGGCCGGCGATGATTCGCAGTAATGTGGTCTTGCCGCAGCCGGACGGCCCCAGCAGCGCCACCAGCTCGCCGCTTTGAATGTCCAGGCTGATGTTGTCCAGCGCCTTGAACGCGTGGAAGTTCTTGCTGACGTTACGCACTTCGATCGACATGACTTATTCCTCCGCGGCGCTGGCGCGCAGGCGGTTAATACGGTTTTCGCTCCACTGCTTGAGCAGCAGGATGAAGAGCGCCAGGATCAGCAACAGGCTCGCCACAGCGAACGCGGCCACGTGGTTGTATTCGTTGTAGAGGATCTCGACGTGCAACGGCAGGGTGTTGGTCACCCCGCGAATGTGCCCGGAAACCACCGACACCGCACCGAACTCACCCATGGCCCGGGCCGTACACAGCACCACGCCATAGATCAGGCCCCATTTGATATTGGGAACGGTGACGTGCCAGAACATCTGCCAGCCATTGGCACCGAGCAGGCGCGCGGCCTCCTCTTCCTGGGTGCCTTGTTCCTGCATCAGCGGGATCAGCTCACGCGCCACGAACGGCACGGTGACGAAAATCGTCGCCAGCACGATGCCCGGCAAGGCGAAGACGATCTGGATGTCGTGATCCTGCAACCACGGCCCGAACAGGCCTTGGGCGCCGAACATCAACACGTAGACCAGACCCGCAATCACCGGCGACACCGAGAACGGCAGGTCGATCAGGGTCACCAGCATGCTCTTGCCACGGAACGAGTATTTACTCACGCACCACGCCGCGCTGACACCGAATACGAGGTTCAGCGGCACCGAAATCAGCACGGCGATCACGGTGAGTTTCAACGCCGACAAGGCGTCTGGCTCGAAGATCGCGGTGAAGAACGCCCCCAGGCCCAGCTTCAGGCCCTGGGACACCACGATGAACAACGGCAATAACAAAAACAGCGCGAAGATCAGCCAGCCGAGGCCGATCAAGACTCGCCGCGACGTGGCACTGCCACGGCGGGCGGCGTTCGAGGAGGCAGCTGCAATAGACGATTGGGACATTTTTTGCGCCTCCTTATGGGGTTTCGATGCGCCGCTGCAGCAAGTTGATCAGCAGCAACAGGACAAAGGAAACCACCAGCATCAGTACACCAATGGAGGTGGCGCCGGTGTAATCGTACTGGTCGAGTTTGACCATGATCAGCAGCGGCAGAATTTCTGTTTTCATCGGCATGTTGCCGGCGATGAAGATCACCGAACCGTACTCGCCGACCCCGCGGGCAAAGGCCAAAGCGAAACCGGTCAGCCAAGCTGGCAACAACGCCGGCACCAGAATATGGCGGAAAACCTGTAACGGCTTGGCACCGAGGCACGCCGCCGCCTCCTCCACTTCACGGGGAATATCGGCCAGTACAGGCTGTACGGTACGTACTACGAATGGAAGCGTCACAAAAGTGAGCGCCAGCGTGATGCCCAGGGGGGTATACGCGATCTTGAACCCCAGGTCCGCCGCGAACTGACCCACCAGCCCGGTGGGGGTGTACAGCGCTGTCAGCGCGATACCGGCCACCGCCGTGGGCAATGCGAACGGCAAGTCGATCATCGCGTCGATGACTTTGCGTCCCGGGAAGGTATAGCGCACCAGCACCCAGGCCAGCAGCGTGCCAATGATGCCGTTGATGATCGCGGCATACAGCGCGGTGCCGAAGCTCAGCTTCAACGCCGCCAGCACTCGAGGCGCCGAGATGATTGCCCAGAACTGATCCCAGGTCAGTTGAGCGGCATGCACGAACATTGCCGCCAGTGGAATGAGCACAATCAGGCTGAGGTACACCAAGGTGTAGCCCAGCGTCAGCCCGAAGCCGGGTATGACGGGGGAGATACGACGCGACATAAAAGTCCTTGGTTGAGAACGCGCAAAGCCTCGAATCGGAATTCGAGGCTCGTTTATGGCTTATTTCAGGTTATTGCGCCTGATAAATCTGGTCGAACACGCCGCCGTCATTGAAGAATTTCGGTTGCGCGGCTTTCCAGCCACCGAAGTCCTTGTCGATGGTCACCAGTTCCAGTGTCGGGAACTGTTTGGCGTACTTGGCGGCCACGTCCTTGTCCCGTGGACGATAGAAGTTTTTCGCCGCGATTTCCTGGCCGGCCGGGCTGTACAGGTGCTTGAGGTACGCTTCAGCAATGTCGGTGTTGCCCTTTTTCTCGGCGTTCTTGTCGACCACGGCCACCGGTGGTTCGGCCAGGATCGACAGCGAAGGCACGACGATGTCGAACTTGTCGGCGCCGCCGTCTTCTTTCAACGCCAGGAACGCTTCGTTTTCCCAGGCCAGCAACACGTCGCCCTGACCGTTGTTGACGAAGGTGATGGTCGAACCGCGAGCACCGGTGTCCAGCACTGGCACGTGTTTAAACAGCGTCTGCACGTACTCTTTGGCCTTGGCTTCGTTACCGCCGTTGGCTTTCAGGCCATAGGCCCAGGCCGCGAGGAAGTTCCAGCGTGCGCCGCCGGAGGTTTTCGGGTTCGGGGTGATGACTTCCACGCCGTTTTTGGTCAGATCGCCCCAGTCCTTGATGCCTTTCGGGTTGCCCTTGCGCACCAGGAACACGATGGTCGAGGTGTAAGGCGTACTCGCTTCCGGCAGACGCTTCTGCCAGTCGACCGGCAGGCTCTTGCCGAGCTTGGCAACTTCGTCGATGTCACCGGCCAGGGCCAGAGTCACCACGTCGGCCCGCAGACCGTCGATCACCGCCCGGCCCTGCTTGCCCGAACCACCGTGGGACTGCTGGATTTTCACGTTGTCGCCAGCGTGGTCCTTTTTCCAGAAGTTGATGAACTCGGCGTTGTACTCCTGGTACAGCTCACGGGTCGGGTCATACGACACGTTGAGCAATTCGTAATCCTTGGCAACCGCGGAACCAGCAAAAAGGGCACTGGCCAGGGCGGCCAAAGCAAAATGACGAATCGACGACATGGTGAAAGCTCCTGGAATTCTTGATGTATTGGCTTTTTCTTATGGTCTGGAACGGGTTGCCTGTTCTTTTGATCTTTCGCTTCAGCTCGGCTTGTTGCCCGGCTGCTGCAAACGGAATTTCTCTTTGCGTTCGATCTGAACCACCTGGGCGTTGTGCACAGTGATTTCCACCGCGCCAAAGCGCAGATCGCGCAAAGCGCTCTGGATCTCACGCAAAATGGTGGCTTCGTCCTGCCCGTCAACACTACGTAGGGATGCGCTCATGGTGCTGCTCCTTTAATGAGATATGCCTGGCAGTGGCGGGCACTGCTTACGGCGTAGGGCAATAGTAGATAGGCGCGGATATTCTTAAAAAGACTATTTAAGAATGTTTATATAACCAAAATAGATTGCTTGATGAGACAAGGGTTTGCGGGGAGTTAATGGCCGGAAGATCAAAAGATCACAGCCTTCGGGGGGCTGAGTACGCATCGGATATCCGGTCGCGCCTAAACCTGTATCACCCAGGCATAACCGTTGATCCGCTGCCAGCGCAGCAGGTCGGTGGAACTATCGAAGAACCTGTTCAATAAATAACCACTAAACTGGAGCCAGGCTACGGAAAGCACCAGATAGAGCAGCGCTGCACGCAAAGCATCGCGATAGGTGGCTGACATTAGAGCGTCCATGTCCCTACAAAAAGGCTGGAGTTGTAGATTAAAGACACATCCAGCCACTCTTATCTGAAAGGGCGACTGGTTTTATCTGTGAGCTAAGTGATAATGCGATGGCTGTTTTTTTCTTTATCGAGGGTCCTATAGGCTATGTGGTACGAAGGTTTTCTTGGCTTATCGCCCTGGTCACTGGTGGCAGTCACCCTACTGATGACCCACGTGACTATCGTCGGCGTCACGGTTTATCTGCATCGCTATTCAGCCCATCGCTCGCTCGAGCTCAATGCTGGCCTGAAACATTTTTTCCGCTTCTGGCTGTGGTTGACCACGGCGCAGAACACCCGCGAGTGGACAGCTATCCACCGCAAGCATCACGCCAAATGCGAAACCGTCGATGACCCGCACAGCCCGGTCATCAAGGGGTTGTCCACCGTTCTGCGCAAAGGCGCCGAGCTGTACCGCGCCGAAGCGGAAAACCCCGAGACCCTGCGCATCTACGGCAAAAACTGTCCCGAAGACTGGATCGAACGCAACCTCTACAGCCGCTTCCCGCTGCTGGGCGTGGCAATCATGGGCGTCATCGACCTGCTGCTGTTCGGCACCATCGGCATCACCATCTGGGCCATCCAGATGATGTGGATCCCGGTGTGGGCCGCCGGCGTGGTCAATGGCCTGGGCCATGCCATCGGCTACCGCAACTTCGAATGCCGCGATGCGGCAACCAATCTGGTGCCCTGGGGCATCCTGATCGGCGGCGAAGAACTGCATAACAACCATCACACCTACCCTAACTCCGCCAAACTGTCGGTGAAGAAGTGGGAATTCGACCTCGGCTGGGCCTGGATCCAGGTCTTCAGCTTCCTGCGTCTGGCCAAGGTCCAGCGGGTCGCGCCGATCGCCCACCGTGTCGAAGGCAAAGGCAGCCTGGACATGGACACCGCCATGGCGATCCTCAACAACCGCTTCCAGATCATGGCCCAGTACCGCAAGCTGGTGATCGCGCCGCTGGTCAAGCAAGAGCTGGAAAAGGTCGATCACTCGGTCCGCCACCAGTTCTACCGGGCCAAGCGTTTGCTCTCGCGGGAAACCAGCCTGCTGGACGAAAAACACCATATGCGCATCCAGACCATGCTCGAGCATAGCCAGGCGCTGAAGGTAATTTACGAGAAGCGCCTGGCCTTGCAACAGATCTGGGTCAAGACCAGCTCAAATGGTCACGACATGCTGGCTGCCATCAAGGATTGGGTACACGAGGCCGAGGCCAGCGGGATTCAATCCCTGCGTGACTTCGCCGACCAGTTGAAAACCTACTCCCTGCGCCCTGCCAACGCCTGATCCTCTGATAACAGCTTGCCCCTGAGGAGGGGCTTGCCTGTGGCGAGGGAGCTTGCTCCCGCTCGGCTGCGCAGCAGACGCAAACTCTGACGACGCGTTTCACCCGTAAAAACGCGTCGTCAATTCAAGCAGCCATACCGCCCAGCGGGCCCCTTCCCCCCAAGCGGGAACTTCGCTCCAAATCCCCTATCTCAAAGACACTTCGCCATCCAGGCGGGCTTTGTTCTTGGCCGCTGTCGACATAGCGGCACGCCCTTTGAGATTTGTGCCGATGGTTAATAAAAGCCTACAAGACACATCCCTTCCACAGTGGCCCGAGGCCGCGCAAACCCTGATGGCGCTGATGCATGCCCAGGGTGAAGTGGCACGCCTGAGCGAACGCGAACAGCTGTTCAGCTCGCTGCTGGTCAGCGTCAACGCCGTGCTTTGGGCATTCAACTGGGAAACCCGTCAGGTGCTCTACGTCAGCCCGGCCTATGACCGGATTTTCGGCCGCCCCGCCGGCCTGTTGCTGTCGGACTACAACCACTGGCGCGACAGCGTCTATCCCGACGATCTGGATTACGCCGAGCGTAGCCTCGCGCAAGTGCTGATCAAAGGCGCCGTTGAAGACCGCGAGTACCGCATCATCGCCGCCGATGGCCAGGTGCGCTGGCTCAGCGACAAGTGCTTCATCAACCGTCAGGCCGAGCCAGGCCAACCGGTGATCATCGTCGGCATTGCCGAAGACATCACCGAAAAAAAGCAGATGGAAGCCGAGCTGCAACATCTGGCCAGCACCGACGCATTGACCCAAAGCAGCAACCGCCGGCACTTCTTCGAGTGCGCTAATCGTGAATTCGAGCAGGCGCGGCTGAACGGTGCGCCGATGGCGTTCCTGCTGCTGGACATCGATGACTTCAAAGTGGTCAATGACACCTACGGCCATCAGGAAGGCGATAAGGTGCTGCAACGCATCGCCGAGAGTGGTCGCGCGGCCCTGCGGCGTGGTGATCTGTTCGGACGGATCGGCGGTGAGGAATTCGCAGCGGTGTTTCCCGGCTGTGCACCGGACATGGCCATGCAAGTGGCCGAGCGCCTGCAACGGGAAATTCAGCGGTTAAGCTTCAGCCATGACGACCAGACCTTCGGCATCACCGTCAGCCAGGGCCTGAGCAGTCTCACACACGAGGATGAAAGCATCGACACCCTGTTCGCCCGCGCCGATGCGGCGATGTACCAAGCCAAGCGCCAGGGCAAGAACCGCATCATTTCTGGCTGAGCTCGAATAGAAACTCAACGCAAAACTTGTGGGAGCGGGCTTGCCCGCGATGGCGGACTATCAGCCTACATCAATGCTGAATGTCAGACCCTCATCGCGGGCAAGCCCGCTCCCACAAGGTTTTGCATAAAGCTTATTTTTTGCGCAAACGCATCCATTCCGGCAATCCGATCTTGAGCAATAAAAAAACCCGCCGAAGCGGGTTTTTTGTCGATCAGATCACAAATGGATCAGAGCTCGGCGAAGCACTCTTCGATGATCGCCAGGCCTTTGTCCAGTTGCTCGTCCGGCGAGGTCAGCGGTACCAGTACGCGCAGAACGTTGCCGTAGGTGCCACACGACAGCAGGATCAGGCCCTTGTCGCGCGCCTTGGCCACAACCGATGCCACAGCAGCAGCGTTCGGCTTGTGGCTGTCGCCGTCGACGAACAGCTCGACCGCGATCATCGCGCCCAGGGCACGCACTTCACCGATGACCGGGTACTTGGCCTGGATGGCTTTCAGGCCAGTCACCAGACGCTCGCCGACCGCTTTGCAGCGATCCAGCAGGTGCTCTTCTTCGAACACTTCCATCACGGCCAGGGCCGCGGCGCAAGCGATCGGGCTACCGGCGTAAGTACCGCCCAAGCCGCCTGGAGCGATAGCGTCCATGTATTCGGCCTTGCCGCACACACCGGCCAACGGGAAACCGCCGGCGATGGATTTGGCGAAGGTGGTCAGGTCGGCGGCAACGCCCATCTGTTCCATGGCAAAGAAAGTGCCGGTACGGCCAGCGCCAGTCTGCACTTCGTCAGCGATCAACAGAATGCCGTGCTGGTCGCACAGGGCGCGCAGACGCTTCATGAACTCTTTAGGCGCGACGTAGAAACCACCTTCGCCCTGAACCGGCTCGATGATTATGGCCGCGATGTCACGCGGCTCGGCGTCGTTCTTGAAGATGCGCTCGATGCTGGCGATCGAGTCGTCGATGCTCACACCGTGCAGCTCGTTCGGGTACAGCGCGCGGAAGATGCCGCCTGGCATCAGGCCCATGCCGGCCGAGTAAGGCACGACTTTACCGGTCAGGCCCAGAGTCATCATGGTGCGACCGTGGTAAGCGCCGGTGAACGCGATCACGCCGGCACGGCCAGTAGCGGCGCGGGCGATCTTGATGGAGTTTTCCACGGCTTCGGAGCCGGTGGTTACCAGCAGGGTTTTCTTGGCGAAATCACCTGGCACCTTGGCGTTGATTTTTTCGCACACTTCCACGTACGGTTCGTAAGCCAGGACCTGGAAGCAGGTGTGGGTCAGCTTGTTCAGCTGTTCGGTGACGGCGGCGATGATTTTCGGGTGCACGTGACCGGTGTTCAGCACAGCGATACCGCCGGCGAAGTCGATGAACTCGCGACCTTCAACGTCGGTCACGGTGGCGTTCTTCGCGGACTCGGCGAAGATCGGGTGAATCTGGCCAACACCGCGCGGTACAGCGGCTTCGCGGCGTTTCATCAGGGATGCGTTAGTCTTGCTCATAGTGTCCTCATTCACCGCTCATCGGGCGGTGTGGTTCAAGGAAAATGCGGCGGGGAGGCAACTACGGCAGCATGCGATGATCGACTGCCACAGCGTTCCCGGCCACAGAGAAAATTCCGTTTGAAGCGTCGCAAAGGGACAGCGCTCTCGTGCCCTTTGCGCTTGAAGCAATGCCTTGCCGGGCCGAGCTTAGATACCCAGGCAGAGGTATTTGATTTCCAGGTAATCTTCGATGCCGTACTTGGAGCCTTCACGGCCCAGGCCCGACGCCTTGATGCCGCCGAACGGCGCGACTTCGTTGGAGATCAACCCGGTGTTGACGCCGACCATGCCGTATTCCAGGGCTTCAGCCACACGGAACACACGGCCCAGGTCGCGAGCATAGAAGTACGAGGCCAGACCGAACTCGGTGTCGTTGGACATCGCGATCACGTCAGCTTCGTCTTTGAAGCGGAACAGTGGCGCCAATGGACCGAAGGTTTCTTCCTTGGCCACGGCAGCGTTGTTCGGCACGTTGGTCAGGATGGTCGGCTCGAAGAAGTTGCCTTGCATGCTCTTGCCACCCGCCAGCACGGTAGCGCCTTTGCTCACGGCGTCAGCAATGTGCTCTTGAACCTTGGCCACGGCTTTTTCGTCGATCAGCGGACCAGTAGTGGTGCCGTCTTCCAGGCCGTTGCCGATCTTGAGTTTGGCCACGGCCACTTTCAGTTTTTCGGCGAACGCGTCGTAGACCGAATCCTGAATGTACAGGCGGTTGGCGCAGACGCAGGTCTGGCCGTTGTTGCGGTACTTGGAAATGATCGCGCCTTCGACGGCCTTATCCAGGTCCGCGTCGTCGAACACGATGAACGGCGCGTTGCCGCCCAGTTCCAGCGAGACTTTCTTGATGTCCTTGGCGCACTCGGTCATCAACTGACGACCGATTTCGGTCGAGCCGGTGAACGACAGTTTGCGCACGATCGGGTTGCCGGTCAGCTCGCTGCCAATGTCGCCGGCGCTGCCGGTCACCACACTGAACACACCGTTCGGAATACCGGCACGATGAGCCAGTTCAGCCAGGGCGAATGCAGAGAACGGCGTTTGTGAAGCAGGCTTGAGCACCATGGTGCAACCGGCGGCCAGGGCCGGGCCGGCTTTACGGGTGATCATCGCGGCCGGGAAGTTCCACGGGGTGATCGCAGCGGTCACGCCGATCGGCTGCTTGATCACAATCAGGCGCTTGTCTGGCTGGTGGCCCGGAATCACGTCACCGTAGATGCGCTTGGCTTCTTCAGCGAACCACTCGATAAAGGAAGCGGCGTAAACAATCTCGCCCTTGGCTTCAGCCAATGGCTTGCCCTGCTCCAGGGTCATCAGGCGAGCCAGGTCGTCCTGGTTCTCGATGATCAGCTCGAACCAGCGACGCAGTTTGTTCGCGCGATCCTTGGCGGTCAGTGCGCGCCAGGCCGGCAGCGCTTTGTCTGCGGCTTCGATCGCACGGCGGGTTTCGGCAGCGCCCATTTTCGGCACAGTGCCCAGAATTTCGCCCGTTGCCGGGTTGTTAACCTTGATCGTCTGACCGTTGTCCGCATCGACCCAAGCGCCATCGATAAAGGCTTGCTGGCGGAACAACTGGGTGTCTTTAAGCTGCATGTCGGCTTTCCTTAACAGCACCGCGGCACGCGCGGAGCGAATTATGATTATAGAAAGGCGCCTTATAGGCTGCCGTCAGGGAAATCATTCACCGGGCTGAAGCACATAAATAGCGCACTGATCGAACTCGTGCGGTTCAGCACCCAGACAAGAGCGTTTGAAATCTCAAACGAATCCTAGGATCAAAGGGGGTAAAGGACAATAGGCTGTTCGAAAAAAAGAACGAAAACGCCGCATTTGCCTATTTTTTCAGATCAGCGTAGCAATCGTAGGTTACGCTTTGGAAAAAGGCAGACGATTCAGCAGCATGGACGCCCGCAGCGCATATGAGTATCATGGCGCCCGCATTGCACCAGTAGCTCAGCTGGATAGAGTACTGCCCTCCGAAGGCAGGGGTCGTGGGTTCGAATCCCGCCTGGTGCACCATACGTAGAAACGAGAAAGCCTCAGATCTTAGGGTCTGGGGCTTTTTTGTGGGCGCTATATTTAGGGCGTCTGGCTGGAGTTGGCAGAGCCGCATCCGACCCGCAAGCAAAATATCGGCAATCGCCGACTCTTATCGCTCCGAAGGCTTGATTCTCGATACAAAACAAAAATCGTGGAGGAGCGGCCTTCAATTGGGCTTGTTTATGAATTTGGTGGCGGCTGAATGTAGACGATTTGCTTATCTCGCCCCACTAACAAGCCGATGATGAGGAAGATCACTCCTAGGAAGAAGCCAACAAACCCTAGAAAGCCACTCACCAAGGTGCCACCGATGGCTGCTCCTGCCGCTTCCGCGCCCGAGTGAGCGCCACTAATGGTGGCGATATGGCTACCCGTGAAAATGATACCGGATAAGGGGAGCATGAATGCAGCGATGCCTGAGGCGATTAGAAGTCGACGCCATGCCTTGCCAGGAGTGGGAGCGTAAACAGCTATGGCTACTGCAATGATCCATGTTACGAAGAAAGCAATGACTCCTTTCAATCCGCTAACAGTTGGCGATGCTGCGATTGCGATAACTACGAGCATCGAAACAAGAATGGCTAACATTAAACCTCCAACCAACCCTGCAAGAACCTTCATCGTGAGCTCCTTTTATCTGACGAGGCACTGAATATGCTCTTGTGCGGTATAGCAGCAGAACGCCACTGCTGCCATGCCACAGCGAAGTAGGCGACGGAAGCAGGTTTGGAGACTCCTCCCTTTTCAGGTTTAGCAATCCGCGTCGTATATACCTACGCGTATACCTAACCGAACACTCCCCATGAACCCTATATAAATCGGGTCCCACAGCCTCCAGTTCAAAGGACTCCTAGCACCATATGTAGAAGCAAGAAGCCTCAGATCTTAGGGTCTGAGACTTTTTTGCCTATCCTGCATGTCCCAGTGCCGTACCACTGCTACTGAAAAACGGCGCACAAAAAACCACCACAGCGATTGTTCACTCTGTCGTCCAGTCAAGATCGACGGAGCGCGATGGTCGATGGTCGATGGTCGATGGTCGAGTATTTTCATCGGGACACTTCAGCTTTCAGAAACAGAAGAAATACAGACATGCTGGCGAGAATTGGTTATCTGGACTACTAATGAGATGTCGATAGCTGTAGGAACGATGGGTTGAGTGCACGAGGAGAAGGCGGATGAATACCAATTACAAAGATCGCTGGATTACTGTCACTACGTCAGAAGGAATGTTTTCCTCCGAATCTGTTGTCGAAATAACTCTCGCGAATGGTAGTAAAGCCTGCTTATTTGCGGACAAAACACTCCTCATGGAGAGAGCAGGCAAAACGATGCTACGGGCGATCCATATTAGCAGCGATTTGCAGCGAGGCACGGACTTAGTTCTTTTACCTACGGAAACCTTTCAGACTGCATCAAGATGGATAGAGCTGCAATCGGAGTGAGTCGCTATGATTCTTAGCAATATGGAAATAATAAATTGCATGAATGCTGGCTTATTTACAATAGGAGGTATTGCCGGTGTAGACCCAACCAAACCACCGTTCAATACCAGTGCAGTTGATCTGCGTCTCGGAGATGAGGTATTCGAACCGGACCAAGTTCCAACCCCCTTGCAGCTAGACCTAACAACTCCTGGAATCGCACAGCACCTCGCAAAGAACGGAAAATCTTTTAAAATATCCCAAAGCCAGCCTTACTCACTATCCCCAAATAAACTGGTACTGGCTAGAACCTTGGAGGTAGTAGACTTTCCGTTGCTCAACTCCTCTAGCATCTGCTACAGCGCTCGTGTCGAAGGGAAAAGCTCCCTCGCAAGATGCGGAATTCTCGTTCACTTTACAGCACCCACTATTCACGCAGGATTTCGTGGTTCCATTACGCTAGAAATCATAAACCTGGGAATTAACAAGCTATTATTGACTCCAGAGATGTATGTCTGCCAGTTAATCATTGAGGAGGTAAAAGGGCTGCCTTCCGGTGCTCCAAGCCAGTTTCACGGGCAAAGCAATGCTGTCGGCAATACTAACCCCTAAGTAGTAGATATGAGGGGATAGCCCTATAACCTTGTCTACGCTAGTCTTGAAGTGAGCCCTAGCACTGTTTATTTCATGGCGCAGTTTAACTCTGGCCTTAGAGCTGCATACCTAAGGATTTCATATGGCCGCAGAACTTGATTTACTTCTCACTATATTCGGAGAAACACTTGACGAATTCTTTACATATGAGACTCAAGAGGTTCTAGATGGAGTCAATGAGCGCAATAATTGCGGAAGGATGGCTGTATACATGCAGCGAGTAGCCGACGCATATGGGCTCAAAGGTTACTTTGCCGATACCGAGTACAACAGAAAGCAGAATGGAAGGATTAAGACCATTCTTGACCGGAAGGCGAAGGTCGTCACGATTAACTGCGATCTAATTCTACATAGTCGAGGTCAAAATACTGCCCAGGATAATCTCATCGCTATCGAAGTGAAGAAGCGAGAGGCTCGGGATGAAGACAAGGAAAACGACAGAGAGCGTCTTCGTGCCCTAACCAAAACCACCTACGACGATGTGTGGAGCTACGACGGTGTCATTTTACCCGAGCATGTCTGCGGCTACATTCTTGGTGTCTACATCGAGTTGAACCGACAGCATAGGGTATGTCTCATTGAGTACTACCGGTCAGGAGAGAAGTATGAGGAAAGGAATCTGATATTT
The DNA here is from genome assembly GCF_032424305.1 of Pseudomonas sp. JV414. Classification (NCBI taxonomy): domain Bacteria; kingdom Pseudomonadati; phylum Pseudomonadota; class Gammaproteobacteria; order Pseudomonadales; family Pseudomonadaceae; genus Pseudomonas; species Pseudomonas sp. JV414. The sequence goes on from NZ_VYKC01000009.1 coordinate 551,826, forward strand.
TGAGTATCTATCGACGATAGGCCAAATCTCTCAGAGCTTCGTGACTGCCTCAGGGCGAGCTGCTGGGGATTGATCAAAACCGCCGAAGTGGTTTTCTCATACTGTCACCCAGTCAAGATCGCCGCCCCATTCCCAATCCTCCTCGAAGTCGTAGTCATCAACGTCCTCTTCTTCCGACTAACTCAGCAGAAAATCCTTACGACTCTCGAAGGTTGCAGGAGATCAGCCTGCGCGTTACCCTTCTGCCGTCGCTGCCAATTCAGCGACCGGGCTTGGTAACCCGAGAGTTAAGCGCAACAGCGCCCCCATTAGATTTGCAGGCGTTTTTTTATGCCCGCAATTTTGAGCTATGGCGGCTGTGCGTGGGACGTCTTCGGGCGTGCCGGATTCCTTGACTCCCGGTTTACCAACCTGCGCACAGCTGCCACCCATTCGCTTGGTAACGAAAAAGTGGCAGTTCCTCGTCAAGGAGCTAGACCATGCGCAATACAAATCCGTACGAAATTCGGTTCACCCCTCAACGCTATCTTGAATCATGCTTCCACCGCACCTCCGCCAATGGAGGTGACAATGTCTGACCAATCAGAACAAAAAACCATCGGCTTCACACCCTTCCACTACTGCTCTGTTGAACCGCTGTTTCGAGTGAATGGTGGTGTGCCCATCAGCGAAGCGTTGGCGCAGGCGTCTGACCTGTTGTTCCTGGCCAAGTCGTTTGCTGAGGATGCTGCTTACTCGAAAGACACTGACCGCCATGCGTGGGCCGCGCACTATTTTACGGCGATGGGCAAAGCAGTGATTGATGATGTGGTGAAAGTTTTGACGCGACCACCGCAGTCGACGACGCAACAAGCCGCAGAATAGCGGCAACGCACCCAAAAAAAGCAGGCCCCGATTTTTCGGGGCCTGCAATTTTTGAGTGAGTGTTTTCAAGGGCGGCTACGCTCTGCTTCAACCTCATTAATGAGCGCATCAAGCTCGGCAAACACTGTTTCGGCAGGAATTGCCGGACGTGGGTCATTACGGCTGACGGCAATAGATTCACGTATTTCTGCGACCCGTAACCGATCAAATTGCTGCTGATAGGTTTTTTTCATTCTGTCGTCCAATCAAACTCGTCGTAATCATCATCCTCTTCGTCCTCGACCACTTCATCATCAAGAACGTCTTCCTCAAGCGCTTCTTCTGCCTGTTTCGCCAGAAGAAACTCCTTACGACTCTCAGTCACTGCTCGCCGCAATTCCTCACCCTTGACCGGGCAGTTGAGCATTTGGGCGATGCGGTCGATTTTTTGTGCCACGGCATCCTCCAACGCATCGGCTATGAGCTGATAGTGCGCGCTTTCGGGTGTCGATGCCAAATTTGCCGACCGCGTCTCACCTCATTTCTTCTGCAAATCCTTGAGTCGGGCGGTGAGGTTTTCCTTGGGGTAGCGTTTGTGCAGTGTCGTCAGCAGCGCCTCGGCGGCTTGGCTTTGACCGGTCTCTTGCAGGCGTATCACTTCACGTAATTGATCATCCAGTGACTTGGCCGGCGCGGCTAAGCGTTTGCTGACTTTGGCTTCGTCCGCCATTTCGCTATTGATCGACTCGCGCTGCATCGGTGCAGAAAACTCCGCCATGGGTGCAGCAGGTTCGGGAGCGGAGATCGCGCCGGCCGGTGCAGCCTGGGAGCGAACAGCGGCTTCCGGTTTGGCGGCGGGTGCAGACGCTTTGGGCGCAGGGGCGAAGTCATAGCTCGGCAGCTGTTCCGGCGTGCGTTGCACCAGTGCCAGCATCAGGGCCACGCCGACGAGGCTGGCGAATGCCACTTGCCAGCGGGGTTGCTGGCAGGCGCGGAGCCAGCGTTGCCACAGGTTCGGCTTCGGTGCGGGGGCTTCGCGATGCGCAGTGGCCAGGATGAAGGCGTCGAGATGCGCCGGCGGTTCACCGCTGCTGTGATCGCGAAAATGCTTGAGCACTTCATCGTCATGCGATGGTGGTGTCTGTTTGGCGTCAGTCATGTCAGTACCTCCTCGGCCAGCAGCCGACGCAGTTTTTGCTGGGCGTAGCGCAAGCGACTTTTGACGGTTTCCAGCGGTGTTTCGGTGAGGGTGGCGATCTGCGGCAGGTCGAGGTCGCCGTGGGCGCGCAGCAGGAACACTTCGCGCTGGTCGGCGGGCAGGGTTTGCAGGGCGGCTTCGAGGCGTTGACCATCGCGGCTCAGGCTCAGCAGTTGTTCGGGGTCGGCCGCGTCATCGATCAGGGCGTGGGTTTGTTCGTCATAGCTGTCGTGCAAGGGGTTGTGGATTCCGTGTTTGCGCCAGTGATCGATCAGTCGATTGCGGGCAATCTGGTAGAGCCAGGTACGAAAGTTCGCCCGGCCTTGTGGCTGACTGGTGCTGCGGATCAGGCTCAGCCAGGTTTCCTGATACACCTCTTCGGCCAGTTCGGGTTTGCCGCTGAGGCCGAGGAGGAATCGATAAAGGCCCTGGCGATGACGGGCGTACAAAACTTCGAACGCCGGCCCGTCGCCGGAGCGGTAGCGCGCCAGCAGCGATTCGTCGCTGCTGGCGGCTGAGCTGATTTCAGGATCGGACATGTCAGCGCTGGCCTCTTTCACTCTATCCGGTTGTCGTTGGGCTGTTGATTGGAGGCGGTCGGGGTTCGCAGGCTCTGCGCCAACTCCACCAATTGCACGAATTCACTGCGCAGGCCGAATTGATCATCACCCCGTGCGCCACGGGCCAGGGCTTCGGTGTCTTTGAGGTTGAAATTACCGGTATAACGCCCGTCCTTGAGTTGCTGAGAAAATGCGGCAACGGCGGCGGCAAATCTCAGGTCATCGCTGGCGGTCGAAAGCTTGCCGGCCTCACCATTCAGTATTGGCCGCTCGATCAAGCGACTATTCCCACCTTCCGGCAACTGATAACGCACCCGCAGCATCGCCATTTCCCCGTTTTTTACGGAAACATCGGCCCCGGAATTGCCATACCGCAGCGGTTCCAGCCAGCCCTTCTCGCCCTTGGGCACAATTTCGTACAACGCCGTCACCGTATGCCCTGCGCCGATTTCTCCGGCGTCGACTTTGTCGTTGCTGAAATCCTCACGCTTCAAGGCGCGATTCTCATAACCCAGCAGCCGATATTCGCTGACCTGCGCCGGGTTGAACTCCACCTGCAGCTTCACGTTTTTCGCCACTACTGCGAGGGTCGAGCCGAGCTGATCCACCAGTACTTTGCGCGCCTCGCGCAGATTATCGATGTAGGCATAGTTGCCATCGCCAGCGTCGGCCAGTTGTTCCATCAGGTGTTCATTGTAGTTATCCACACCAAAACCCAGGGTGGTCAGGGACACGCCGGTCTTGCGTTTATCCACAGCCATTTGCTTGAGGCTGTCGAAGTCGCTGATGCCGACGTTGAAGTCACCGTCGGTGGCCAGCAGGATGCGGTTGATGCCTTTGGGGATAAACGCCTGTTGGGCCATTTGATAGGCCAGTTCGATACCCGACGCTCCGGCGGTCGAGCCGCCTGCGGTCAATTGATCGATCGCGGTACGAATTTTCGCTTTTTCCCGTCCGGAAGTCGGCTCCAGTACCACGCGAGATTCTCCGGCATACACCACCAGCGAAACCCGGTCCTGCTCGCGCAATTGATCGACCAGCAATTTCAGCGTGCTTTTGACCATGGGCAAACCTTCGCGCCGGTCCATCGAGCCGGAGACGTCCACCAGAAACACCAGATTCGCCGGAGCCAGTTCCGCCACTGCGCGATCAGATGCCTTGATGCCGATGCGCAGCAAGCGGGTATGCGGGTTCCAGGGCGACGGCGCCAGCTCGGTGGTCACGCCGAATGGCGAGCCATCGGTGGGCAAGGCGTAATCGTAGGGGAAGTAATTGACCAGTTCTTCCAGCCTCACCGCCCCTTCGGGAGGCAAGCGCCCCTGATTGAGCAAGCGCCGGACATTGGCGTAAGCGCCAGTATCGACATCGGCGCTGAAGGTCGAGACCGGCGCCTCGGTCACGCTGTGGATCGGGTTATCGGCCAGCGCCTGATATTGCTCCCGCTGCTCATCCCGATAGCCCTGTGGATAAACTTCACCGGCCGGCATGGGCGAGAAAGCGGCCGACGGTGCCGGTCGCGCGCTGCGTTTGGCCTGCGCGGTGTCCGCCATGGCCGCCTCACGCACCAACGCTTCAGTTTTCAGCTCACCTTGAGCCGGGGGCGCAACCACCGCCGGATCAGACGTGGATGAAGCGCCGCAACCGGCGATGGCCAGCAACAACCCGGCGGCGAAACCCTGGGCGGCCGGGCGCAAGTAATACAGTGGGAGGGACATGGGGGCTGACCTCAGGAGGAAATTGACTCATTCATCCTCTGAGACGGACAGCCCGATCAGTTCGGGTTAAGCCGAAGTGAATAATCTTCAGCGGTGATAACGCCGCACCACACTGCTGTTTTTCAGCACATGGCCTTTGATTTGTTCCATCAACTGCGCGCGGGTCAGGCCGGCGGGCAAGGCGTCTGGCGCCAGGTCCAGGGCGTAAAGCTGAATGAGGTAGTGATGGGAGCTGTCGCCAATGGGCGGGCAAGGGCCTATGTAGCTGGTGGTGCCTTTGCTGTTGCTGCCGCCCACGCCTTCGAGGGCGGATTTGGCGCCGACACCGGCCGGAATCTGCCGCGTGGTGGCCTTGATGCCGTAATGAATCCAGTGATCAACGCCAAGGCCTTTCTGGCCGTCCGGGTCGTGCATGACGATGGCGTAGCTGAGAGTGCCCGGGGGGCCGGCGTTCCAGCTCAGGGCCGGGGATTGGTTCTTACCGCCACAACCGCTGGCATCGCTGGCCGCCGCCGAAGTGAACAGGCGATTGTCCGAAACACCGGGAATGCTGAGGGTGAAACGCTCCTGGGCCTGTGCCGGAAACTGCACGCAAAGGGCGACTGCAACGGCCGCCAGCCAAGGGTTCAAAGAGGTCAATCGGGTCATACCGGAGCACCTTGTGCGGGTGGGGCCGTGGTCGGCTGGCAAACTATAGCCGGACCGTTCGTGCGGTGGCAGCGGGAATTGGCTGAACCTGGGAATAGGCGCCAAACTCTTAAGTGAAACACCTCCCTGGAGATCGATCATGGCACTGCATCGCGTCGCCCGTTTCGCCGATGTGCCCCAAGACCGTGGCCTTGAAGTCCGGATCGATAAGACGAAAATCGTCTTGCTGCGGGTCGGCGATCAATTGCGCGCCTATCAGGGCAAATGTCCCCACGCCGGGGCTCCCTTGGCCAAAGGTGCGCTGTGTGAGGGACGACTGATCTGCCCGTGGCACAAGGCGGCGTACCGGCTCGAAGATGGCGCGTTATGCGAGCCACCGTCGCTGGACAGTCTGCGACGCTACCCGCTTGAAATCCGCGACGATGAGGTCTGGGTCGACGACCAGCCGATGCCTACTCCCAGCAGCCCGCCGGCGGACGATAAGCGGACCTTTGTGATCATCGGTGCCGGTGCCGCAGGTACGGCTTGTGCGGCGGCGTTGCGGGAGAAAGGTTTCGGCGGCCGGGTGTTGTTGATCGACCGTGAGCCCGAGGCCGGTTACGACCGTACGGTATTGAGCAAATTCGTGATTGCCGGGGAGATGCCGCCGGACGAAGTGCCGCCGCTGCGCGATGAAAGCTTTTATAGCGAACAGCGCATTGAACGGATAAACAGCGATGTAATGGGCCTGGATGCACCGAACCGTGCCCTGCGCCTGGCCGATGGTCAATCGTTGAACTATGACGCCGCCGTGATCGCCACCGGTGGCATACCCAAATCCCTGTCGCTGCCGGGCGCTGATCTGCCGCAGGTGTTCGTGCTGCGCTCGAGGGCACAGGCGCAGCAGATTCTGACGACTGCAAAACCCGGTCAACGAGCAGTGATTGTCGGCGACAGCTTCATTGGCCTGGAGTCCGCTTCATCCCTGCGTCAGTACGGCCTGGACGTCACCGTCCTGGCCCGCCATGCCATCCCTTTCCAGGCGCAATTCGGCGAAGCTGTCGGCAAGGCAATTCGTGCCCTGCACGAGGTCAACGGCGTGGTGTTTCATACGGATGGCGAAGCCGCGCAGATCGAAGGCACAGGCAAGGTCGAAGCGGTGCTGCTGGATAACGGTCAGCGCTTGCCGGCAGATCTGGTGTTGGTCGGCATTGGCGTCACCCCGGCAACGACCCCGTTTGCTGATCTGCCAAAAGAAAAGGATCAGTCTCTGAAGGTGGATGGCGGGATGCGCGTGACCGATGGGCTCTGGGCCGTCGGCGACATCGCGACCTTCCCGCTCAACGGCCAGCCGCAACGGATCGAGCATTGGCGCCTGGCCCAGCAACAGGCGCGAATTGCAGCGGCGAATATGCTCGGCGGTGACGAGCGCTACCTCGATGTACCGTATTTCTGGACCTGGCACTTCGGCAAAAATTACGACTACCTCGGACACGCCGAGGCCTGGGACGAAGTCGAGTTCAAGGGCGATCCTGACCATCCACCGTTTATCGGCCTGTTCGGCAAGAACGGCGTGGTGGCGGCGGCCGTTGCCTGCGATCAGGAACGGACCATGGCGATGCTCGCCGAACGAATGAAACAACCGCTGTCGGTGGATGAGGCCTGGCGCCTGATTCGGGATTTTGCCTGACCGATCTCTCCAATCCTCCGTTCCCCTCGTAGGAGCTGCCGCAGGCTGCGATCTTTTGATCTTTGGCATTTTCGAAACCGCTGAAAATCAAAAGATCGCAGCCTGCGGCAGCTCCTACAAAGAGCGGGTCAAGCGATGCTTATCGGCTCTCGATTGTCGTCATCTTCGGCCGGTAAGCGAATCACGAACGGATGCTCCAGCGGCGCCAAAGGCGGCGGCAGCTCGGCCGGGTCGACCGGGAAGTAATGCGTAACAACATGGCTGACATCACCATCCTGATCGTTATGAATGGTCATCGAGCCCGGCGTGCGCAATTTCGCCAAGCGGTCGCCGGTCAGCTTGAAGCTTTTGCTGAGCCCCTGATCATCCACCACCGGCGCCGGCAAACGGCGCTGGGCGAAGCTCTTGCTTTTGCGCTGTTGATAACGCGCCCACGTGATCAGGATCACCGCATTCAACAACGCCACCCACAGGTAAATCTGCAACGTGCCGAGGGCGTCGAAAAATGACGCATCAATGCGCGGGCCGTCATGGGTATCGATCAACGGCCACAAACCCCGCGCCAGTAGATACAGCAGACCTACCCAGGCGAGCACGGTGAGAAAAACATCGATCACGACCAGAAAGGGCCGCTGCCGGGTTCTGATGATTTTCATTTGATGATTTCCTCTTCATCGTCATTCAGCGGCTTGATGCCCCGGTCCGGGCTGACCCAGCGCGCGCGCTTCTGATGTTGGCCGAACAGCACTTTGGGAAAACTGACCAGGGTGGTGAACAAGCTGATAAGCCAGAACACCAGCGGATACCAGACCACCCAGAACATGGTCTTGCCCAGGCCCTTTTCATAACGGCGGTCGATCAGGATGCTGACCGCGAACTGCACCAGGCAGACCACCGCCAATAGCAGACCGGTAAACGCCGGCGGCATCAGGTGATCGACGGCAATGGCTGGCGGCATTTCGACGAATTTGCCGACGCCCCAAAAAATCACCGACAGCAGAAAGGTGAACGCCCAGCCGGTGGACAGGCAGTATTCGAACAGCAGCGGCCAGAGGTAACGATGACGGTATTGCCAGATGCCACGGATGTTCTTGAACAGCACCTCGGCGCCGCCCTGGGCCCAGCGCAGACGCTGCTTCCACAGGCCGCCGAGGGTTTCCGGCATGAGGATCCAGCACAACGCGCGGGGCTCGTAGAAAATGCTCCAGTGATCCAGTTGCAGCTTCCAGCTGATGTCGATGTCTTCGGTGATCATGTCCGGGCTCCAGTAGCCGACCCGGTTCAGTGCGGTGCGACGGAAAGCGACGATCACCCCGGAGACGGTAAAGATCCGTCCGAATACCCGTTGGGTGCGCTTGATCAGGCCGATGATCGACGAGAACTCGCCGACCTGCACGCGGCCGATCAAGGTCGAACGGGTGCGGATTCGTGGGTTGCCGGTCACGGCGCCCAGTCGCGCATTGTCGAGCATCGGCGCCACCAGATACGCCGCGGTGTTCGGCGCCAGCAGCGCGTCACCGTCGATGCACACCAGATATTCGCTGCGCGCCGCAATGGCACCCATGCGCAGGGCCACGGCCTTGCCCTGGTTCTCCGCCAGGTGCAGCACCCGCAGACGCGGATCCTGCAATGCCAGTGCATCGAGCACCGCGGCAGTGTTGTCCTTGGAGCCGTCGTTTATCGCGATCACTTCGATGTTCGGGTAATGCTGGGCCAGCGCCGCGTGGATGGTATCGGCTGCGTTGTCGCCTTCGTTGTAGCAAGGGATCAGGATCGAGATCAGCGGCTCGCCGGCCAGCGGTGGCGGCAAAGTGTCGTCCTGCCACGGCCAGTGCCGCTCCCAGTGCAGCCAGAAATACAGGCCGCCGGCAATCCACAGTCCCGACATGAACAGTGGATAAAAGAACACGAAGTCCATCAGGAATTGCCCGGTGAGCAGAAAGATCAGCCCGAGGGGAACCCCAAGGACGATCGCCAGAACCAGCAGGGCTAAAAGTCTGTCCAGCATGTTATGGGTTCCACTTGTTGGAGAGCGCGGGCCGCACGGTTTTCAGGTCCGGCTGGTTCTCGAGGAAATTGTCCGGGTAATAGCCGAAACTGGTAGCGCCCTGACGCTTGAGGCGGCCCATCCAGTCAGCCAACTGTGCGCCGTCGATGTCGGCGTCGGCGTCGTTTTTCGTCCAGTCGCGGGCCTGCAATTCGAACACCGTGCGGTCGAGTGCGCCGGGGCGCGATTTCACCGTCGCCACCAGCGTTTCGAGCCAGGGGCCGGATTGCTGGAGACTCTGTTTTTCCATGAGTGGCATGGCCATCGGCGCCGTCCAGTCGTAGGCGCCCAGGAAGTCGTCGAGGTTCTGCGCGAACCAGGCTTCGCTCTCGGGGTTGAGCATCGGCTCGGCGAAAATATTGCGTGCCGTTTTCACTTGCGGGCCACGAATGGCGCGGACCTTGGCGGTCAGTTCGTGAGTGAAATCGATCAGGTAGCGGCTCTTGAACCGCGTCCAGCGTTGCAGGGTAGCCGGATCGTCGCGCAGGGTGGCGATCGAACCGGGCAGACCGTTGGCGGCATAGACCTTCAGGGCTTCAGGCCCGGCGTCTTCGAAGTCCGACAGCACCGCATCATCGTGATAGAGGATGCCGTCGACCGAGGTCAGGCGTGCCACGTCTTCGTAGATTTCACCGATGATGCGCCGCACATTTGGATCGAATGGCGACAAGCGCTTGTACTGATCCGGATCGATCGACGTGGTAGCGGTTTTCGGGTCCCAGCGAGTGACTCGTGGCAACTTCGAGTCCAGGGCAAAACTCAGCACCGGCATCCACGCGAAGACCTTGACGTTAGCCCGAGTACGCAACTGCCAGGCCACGCGGTCGAAGAGGTCGGCGCGCACCGGCAGGTGCCGGTTGGGGAAGTACAGCGAATGCACCAGGCCATCGCCCGCTGGGTCGGCGAAGGCTTGCAGGAACACCGTATTGGCGCCCATGTCGGCCATGCGCTGGATCAGTTTGCCGAGGTTGATTTCCTGTTGGGCCGGGTCCGCGTCGTAGACGTTGTCCAGGTCCACATGCACCACGCGCATCGGCGATTCGGCCTGCACCGAGACGATGCTGTTGGCGAAGTGTTCGCCATTCGGGTCCGAGGCCACCAAAAAGCGCGGGCTGCTCATCAGGTTGTCGAGAGAATCGAGGCCGTCTTGCAGGGTCAGGGCCATCTGATAACCCTGTTCGTTGACCACTTGCAGCGAGGTGCCGTCCGCCGCGCCGTATGGCCAGACCCAGACACGCGGTTTGTAACCGGTGACCTTGCGGATCTTCTCCGAGATGGCCGCCACGTCGGCGCGCATCCGGGCCTGGAATTGGGCTTCGGTTTCATAGCGGCCGGTTGCAGCGTCATAACGCCGAGTGGCGGCCGCCGGTTGCAGGTTGCCTTGCGGGTTGGCCAACACGCCTTTGTGGCTGGCGTCGGTGTGGGCGGCGATTTCCACCAGACCGGATCGGGAAATCTCGCGGATCTGCTCCCAGGTCAGGAAGTCCGAACGCTTGCGTGGTGTACCGGCGAAATCCACCGGCTGGTTCAGCGGCGTATCGATCCACACCCCGACCGGCGCCAGCAAGGCATGCCAGTTATAGGCGCGCAGCACTGGCAACACGCGAGTGTAGAAGCTCGAATAGCCATCGTCGAAACTCAGCATGATCGCCCGTGGTGGCAGTTCAGGGCCGCCGTTGCGAGCCGCCATGACTTGGTCGACGGTAACCGGCTTGTAGTTGTTCTCCCGCAGCCATGCCAGTTGCTCGAGCAGGCGCTCGGTGCGCACGGCCACTACCGCCTGATCGGGGTCACGGTCTTCGACATCGTGGTAAGAGATCCCGAGCACGTGGTTTTTCGGCCACGGCTTTTCATTGGCCGACACCGGGCGTTCGGACGGCGGTGCGAAGGCCGGGGCTTGCTGGGCGCAGGCGCTGATCAACAGCGCTCCCAGCAGAAGGATGAAACGCGAAATAAAAGGCATCTTCAAACTCTTCTAGAAGCGGTAAGTGAGGTCGACGAGCAGGCGCAGATCGGTTTCGCGGTCGCCGTCATATGGCCGATTGATCACGCTCAGCAGGCCACCCACCTCGAATACGTCGTTCCAGCTGTAGCGCTGGCCGTAACCCAGCAGGCCGACGCCGCCGGTCCCGTGATCACGCTGGCTATAAGTGCCCGCACCGGCCTGGAACTGCTGGCTCCAGGAGGTTTCGTAACGGTGATAGAGCACGTGGTTGACGTTCACCGTCGGCAGCACGCTGAAGTCGGATTTGGGATTGAAGTACGGCACGTCGTCGGACTTGGAGTTATGGCTGGTGCCGACCTCCAGGCCGAGGTCGACTTGCAACCCTGGCGCGCGGTAAACACCCTCGCGACCGGTGAGCAAGGCTTCGACACGATTGTTGCCATCACTGAAGTGCGAGGGGCTGACCGCCAGCCTCCACTCGCGGCTCTCATTGGCGCGCCAACGGATGAAACCGCTGCCGCCGTTGGCGGTGATGTCACTGTTCAAGGCCCGCAACGGCGTTTGCGCCGACAGGTATTCGAGGCTGCCGCCGTACTGCCAGTGATCGTCGATGTCTCGGGCAATCGCCAGGCGCGCGCCCTGTTTGTTACCGAAACCGTAGGAATGGTTGGAGACCTCCGCTTCCAGGGTCGTGTCGCGGGTCCGACGTTCAAGCCCGACGCGCTGAAAACGATGGTGGCCGGTGCCTTCCTGGAAGTCGCCGGTGGCGTAACCGGCACCGGCGAACACGCGCCAGTCTTCATCTATGGGCGGGCTGTACAACGTGGTTTCGATGCCGAAATCGCGACTGCCGTTAACCGCCCCGGCGTCGCCGTTGCCACCGCCATAACTCTTGCCGCCATAGGCCTCCACTCGCAGCTCGGCCATGTCGTGGACTGCACGCTGACGCTGCAAACGCTGGACCTGACGGTTGTCTGGAAAACGCGCGACCACATCGTCGGTCAGCGCACCCATCTGCCGCCATTCCTGCAGCTCCATGGCGGTGTGGCCTTGTGCAACTTCCAGGCCGATGTCCCGCGGCGCCATGCTCTCGGTTTCCTTGAGCTGATTCTCGGCACGCCGTGGCCAGTCCCGGGCCAGGTACAGATCGGCCTGGGCCAGACGCAGACCGAGGTTGCCCGGGGCCTGATCCACCAGCGTCTGCAAACGCTGCTCACCCGACGGCAGATCAGCGCCGTAGGTGCCGGCCTGGGCGGCGAGTTGCTGCGCGTCCATCCATTCATCGTTGGGATTGCCCATCGGCAAGCCCTTGAGCTCGACGCGCGGCTTCTGAGTCTTGGCCAGGTCTTCAGCGACCTGACGCGCTTCATCGGCCTTATCGCTTTCGAGCAAGGCGTAATAGAGCGCGGTGCTGTCTTCCAGGCGGTCGCCGACATCGGCATCCGGCGCCACCAGCACCTGACGATACAAATCGGTGGCGATTTCCGGCTGACGCTGGTCCAGATAGGACGACGCCACCCAACGCAGGGCGTAGGTCGGAATCTTCACGCCTTCGGCGAGCAGCTTCTGGTATTCGGCGATCACATCAGCGGTGCGCGCACGGGCCTTGAGGGCGCCCATGCGATCGATTCGCCAGCGGATGACGTCATCGTGGGCCTGAGGATCCGGCGTCCAGGTCGTCAGCAACTGGTCATAATCGGCCAGCGCCCGATCGGCGATCACATAACGTTCTTTTTCGCTGCGAGTGGCCAGCTCGGCCAGGCGCACACGTTCTGCGGCCAGGTCACCTTCAAGACGTCGTAGCGTGACCGGATCCAGCAGCCCCGGTCGCTGACGCGCCAGGCGCAAGGCCGGTTCCGGCAGGCGGGCGCGTTGCAGGGCAATCACGTATTCCCGAGCGACGTCGGGCTTGCTGCCAGCGCGGATGAAGGCCTGGTCGTATTCAAACAATGCATCGTAGGTGGCGCCGGCGCGGGTCAAGGCATAGGCCAGGGCCAAGCGGCGGGAAGCATCATCCGGTTTCGCCGCCACCAGCGCCTTGGCGCGGGCAACGGCCTCGTCAGGTTTACCGGCGTCGGCCTGGGTCATCGCCAGCCCCAGCTGCAGGTCGGCATTTTGCGGTTCAAGGGCCAGGGCCTTGTTGTACACCCGGGTCGCCGAGTCCCAGCGCTTGAGGTTGCGATAGGCACGCGCGGTGGCGGTCAGGGCCTGAACCGGCATCGCCCGATTGTGCCCTTGGGTTTCATAGACCTGGACCACTTCGGCGTCCAGACCCGCCCAGCTGGCGATCTGCAAGTGATCGCTGATCTGACCGGTGGTGGCCTGGTTTACCGGTACCTGGCGCAATACGGTCAGTGCAGGCGTGTAGTTGCCGGCCCGTGCATCGCGAACCATTTGGTCGTAGGGGGTGTCGGCGAGCGCCTGCATCGGCCACAGCAACTGGCCGCACAGCGCAACGCGAAACAAGGGGCGCAAACCACGATGAATCAAGGGACCAGCAATACACGGCATTCGTCAGCATCCTTACATGGCCAGCCGGGTCGCAATGTCCCTTGCCCATTCGTAGCGGAAAGCCGGATCGAAAGACCCAGCCAAGCTTTATCGGCGCAGTCTTGCATGCAAGCGTAGTCGACTATTCAGAACACAAGAATTATTCAGATTCGTGACGCTCGGGTCTTCTCTGATACCAGCTAGTCAAACGCAAATCGGACCTGTAGGAGCCAGGCTTGCCGGCGAAGGCGTCCTTAAGAGCGCCTTCGCCGGCAAGCCTGGCTCCTACAAAAAGCGGTTCCTCTCCTCACCTCCTTTCGAAACCCCAGACAGCAAAACGCCCGGCGTCTGCGTGTTGCAGAGGCCGGGCGTTGCGGTGAAGGCCTGCGGTTTTACTGGAGGGTGACGTCGCCCGTGCCGCCGAGTTTGCTCATCACGAAGCCGACAAATTCTTCGAGGGTCATTTTCTGGCCGTTGAAGTCCACCTGATTGTTGGCGTAGTGCAGCTTGGTGACGACGTTGTTACCGTCCAGTTTCGCCAATTGTGTGCCGACCGCCATGCTGCCGAACATGTCAGCGGTTGCGCTCGCCTGATCGGCAATGAGCTTGGCGTCGGTCTGGCCGTCGATTTGCGACTGCACGGTGAGCACGTCAACCAGCATTGGCTTGGACACCAATAGGTTGAAGTCCAACAGAGCGATCAACTGCTTGACCAACTGGTCTGGCGGCAGGTCCATGGACTGCGGTTTGGTCAGGTCCAACACCAGATTGGCGCGGCTTTCGCCGTTACTGGTGTTGAACGACAGGTTTTCCAGAGCCACCTGCGGGCCGGCGGCCAGCAGTTTCTCCAGGCCGGTCTTGACCTGTGCCTCTTCGGCCGGGGTCAGGTTCAGCTCCGGCGCCGGTAGACCAGCGGCAGCAGCTTCAGTGGCGGCCTTTTCGTACGGTTGCAGTTTGGTCTGGTAGATCTGCATCAGCGACATCGTTGACGGGATGTCGAGGTTTTTCAGGCTCATGGCCATCTGCGCAGAGCCGACAACCTTGCCGTTCAAGGACACTTCACCAACCTTGTAATCGGCACGCCCCGAAGCGTTGGTGCCCGACTCCTCGGTCTTGTTCTTTATTTCAAAGTTCTTGAAGCCGAGTACCGACTGTTTGGCGCCGAAGGTGGTCTTGCTGCTGGTCAGCTCGATGGTGTTTTCGCCGGTGTAATAACCGTACGTGCTTTTGTTCAGGTTACTGGCCACGGTCAAGCCATTGAGCTCGACCTGCACCGGGGTCTGATCTTCGGCCACAGTGGTCAGCTTCAGGCTGTCCATGTAACCGTCAGCCTTGACCTTTTGCGCCTGGGCACTGGCGTCTACATCGAGTTTCATACCGGAGAAGGTCAGATTGGACTTGTCATCCAGTGCTGTTTCCAGCGGCAGAAACTCGAGGGTGCCTTTGGTGGAGTTGTCGTAGCCGATGTTGACCACGCCTTTGACCGGGGATTTGTCCTTGGCGGCCGCGAACCACTTCTCGGTCAGCGGAGTCTTTTCCAGCTCGTAGTGACTGGTGGCCAGGACCGGCAACCACTTCAGCGACACCAGGCGCGAGAACGGCAGCGGGCCGTGTTCGATACGGTCGACAAACAGCAACTCGACCGGCGCTTCACCAAACATCTCGCCTTCGCCCTTGAGGCGGTAGTGCGCGGTGCTGCTGAACACATGGCGGTCAAGCGACACCAGCTCCAGCGACGCCGTACCGTTGGAACCTGCCAGCGCGGCTTGCAGCTCTTTGTTGGCGTCGGCGATCGAGGTGTTTAGCACCCCATCGAGTTTGCTGCCGGTGTACCACGCACCGCCGGCACTGACTGCACCGATGGCCACGACAATTCCTAGAAGCACGCCTGCTGATTTATTCATGAAATACCCGTTCAATGTCCGTTGTTGAAAGTGTGGTCGTCTTCCCTGAACCCATGACGGGTTGCGGCTCGACTTCGCTAAAAGTGGGATGGAGATTAGCATTTGCGCCGCAAAGCGGCCCAATGATTAAAGGTGAAAGAGTGTCTATGGGTGCGCAGGGAATGTAATCATTCTGCGCAAGAGAGGTGGTGCCTGGAAAAGATCGCAGCCTTCGGCAGCTCCTACAGGTGTACGCCATTTCTCCGTAGGAGCTGCCGAAGGCTGCGATCTTTTCCACTTATGAATACTGAACCTCGATTTCATCAAGCTGATGATCGAAGCTTTTCAACCGCGCAGTCCACGTATACACCAGCACTTCAAAATCCCGATTGATCACCGCCCCGCCGGTCACTTCCGCGCGCGGGTCGCAGAAATCCAGCTGATAGCGTTCGCGGGCCATGGCGTTGGCGACATCGGACAGCTCTCGCGCATTGTTGAGCCAGTGCCACCCCTCGTCGGCCACCTGCTTGTCCAGCGCCAGGCATTGTTTCTTCAAGGTTTCGAGGCTTTTTTCCAGCGGCGTGCCGGTGAGTTCGCCCATGACTTCCTGGAAGGTGCGCCCCGGTTGCCAGTAACTGCCCCAGAAATACCGATCGAATACCGTTTCGACACGACGCAAAGCCACCTTGGTGTCCCAGATCAGCACCAGGGTCTTGCCTTGTTCGAGTTGTCGTTTCTTGATGCGCTGGTTCTGTAAAGAAGCCCAGGCGACCACCACGATAGCCATCACGGCGATCAACGCCGCCGCGCTGTCGAGGAATATCAGCGCCGTGTCGAGCTGGTGAGCCAGCATGACGCCGTAGAAATAGGTGGCCGACAGCAAAACCAATGCTGCAATGGCGCACCAGAAGCCGGGAGCGTAAGGGTTTTTCATTATTAGATCCCCATGACCAACGCAAGCCTTGATCGACGGGTTCGCCGCGCGCCCCCATCAAATCAAAGCATAGCAACGGCCTCAGGGTTTGCCGGGTTGTGACCCTTGCGTTCGTCCGCTTTCCCAGCCGCCACCCAAAGCAAGGAACAAATCGATCTGGCTCATCGCGACTTGGGTGTTGGCCGAGGCCAGTTGCGCCCGTACGTCGGTGTAGGTGCGGGTGGCTTGCAGGTCCGCCAGGAACGACGCGCGACCGGCCTGAAAGAAGCGGTGGGTCTGGTCTGCCGCCAGTTGAGCCGATTGCTCGGCATCTGCCAACGCATCGCGGCGTTGAAGCTGCGCGGAATATTGCGCCAGGCCGGTCTGAGTCTCGCGGATGGCGTTGAGCACCACGCCATCGAAATGCGCCAGCGCGCCTTGGGTCGCGGCCTCGGCCTCACGGATTCGCGCGCGAGAGCCGTTGGACGGCACGGTCCAGCTCAGCAACGGGCCGAAGCCCCAGCGATTGGTCGCCGGTTTGCCGAGGTTTTCCAGAATCCCGACCGTGCCAATGGTCGCGCCGATGCTGATGTCCGGGTACAACTCGCCGGTTGCAATGCCTATACCGGCGGTCGCGGCCGCCAATCTGCGCTCGGCCTGCCGCACGTCGGGTCGACGCTTGAGCAGCGTGGCGCCGTCACCCACCGGTAACAATTGCGCAATTTTCGGTAGCTCAGCGCAGTCGCTGGTGCCCGCAGGCAATTGCTCGACCGGTTTGGCCAGTAGCATCGATAAGCGAAACAGTCCGGCCTGACGTGCCGCTTCATAACGCGGCAATTCGGCGCGCAAGGATTTGAATTGGGTTTGCGAACGGGTGACCTGGGTTTCATCGCCGCGCCCGGCATCGCGCAAGCGCTGGGTCAGCGTGGTGCTCTGGGCTTGCAGGTCGAGAGAATGCTGAGCGATCTCCCGCTCTTCGTTGGCCGCGCAGACTTGGGTGTAAGCCCGCACCACATCGGCCACCAGTGTGATGCGCGCGGTGTCCGCTGCCGACTGAGTCGCATCGGCATTGGCTTTGGCCGCTTCGATGCCGCGTTGCAACGTGCCAAACAGGTCGAACTGATAAGACGTGGTGATGCCGATGTCACCGACGTTGGCCACCGGCACTTTATCCGCCAGCAGAAATGCCTCGCCGGACTCCTGTAGACGCTGGGCACCGATTTTCACACCGCCGCTCCAACCGCCCGCCGCCTGCGCTTCGTCGACCTGAGCGCGAGCCCGCGAAAGATTCGCCGCTGCCACCCGCAAATCGGTGTTAGAGGCCATGGCCTGCTGCACCAATTGGTCCAGACGCGGATCCTGATACAACCGCCACCAATCGCTGGGCACCGGCGCCGAAACGACATTTTTGCCGTTCACCGCCAGATCGCCCTGAAAGTCGTCACGGTGCACGGCGGCCTCGTCCGGGAAGTGATAATCCGGCCCGACCACCTGACAGGCCGACAGCAGCAGCCCTAACCCGGCCACCGCCAACCCAGAGACCCTGCTCATTGCGCCGGCTCCCGGGTTTGATCGTCGATGATCGACACCGTGGCCGTACGGCCGGCAATCATGCGGAAGTCCGCTGGCACGTCGTCGAAAGCAATTCGTACCGGAATCCGCTGCGCCAGTCGCACCCAACTGAACGCCGGATTGACGTTGGGCAACAGGTTGCTGCCGCTGCTGCGGTCGCGGTCTTCGATACCGGCGACGATGCTCTCAACATGCCCACGCAGACGGGCGCGGTCGCCGACCACGCGAATATCGACGCTCTGGCCGACATGAATGCCGTCCAGTTTGGTTTCTTCGAAATAACCATCGATGTGGAAGGAATTGCTGTCCACCACCGACAACACCGGCCGCCCGGCGGTGACGAACTCCTGGGAACGCGGCGCCCGGTCGTTAACGTAGCCATCCACCGGGCTGCGGATCAGCGAGCGGTCGAGGTTGAGCCGGGCGCTGTCCACCGCCACCTGCGCTTCCATTAACGCCACTTCGGCGCGGGCGACACGGGATTGGCTTTCTTCCAGTTGCTCGGCCGGGACCAGGTTGCCGAGGCCACGGTTACGCTTGGCCTCACGTTGAGCCTGGGCCAGGGTTTCCTGACGGTCGGCGACGGCCGCTTTTGCCTGGCGCAGTGCCAGTTTGAAACGGTCCTGATCGATGCTGAACAGCACCTGGCCGCGTTTCACCCATTGGTTGTCGCGCACCTCCACTTGCTGGATCAGCCCCGACACGTCCGGGGCGATCTGCACGATGTCGGCGCGGATGTGCCCGTCCCGGGTCCAGGGCGCGAACATGTAATACATGACCATGCGCCAGACCACGACAACGGCGAAGGTCACGATCAACAGCGTCAGGACTACACGGCCGAGGGTCAAAAAAGGTTTTTTCATGTCATCAGGTATCGACTGAGTGAGTCCACGGCGCCGAGGAGCAAGGCGTAGAGACCCACGTTGAACAATGCCCGGTGCCAGACCAGACGGTAAAAGTGCAGGCGCGTCAGCAACCCGTGCACCAACAGGTACAACACGTAGGTAATGCCCATCAATACCAGCAGCGTGGGCAGGAACACCCCGCTGATATCCAGATCACCGATCATAAAGGCGCTCCATCGATGCCATGGGGAAGCGGTTCTTCAAGCTCGCCTGTGCCGACGAACTCCACACCCGGCAGTAAGGCCAGGCGCAAGCCGCTCAGGGCGTGCAGCAAATGCAGACGGGCGCCGTCGTCGCACTCGGTATCGAGGGCGCGGCGGGTGCGGTCGAGAGTCATCAGCAACGAGCTCGGCGCTGGCAGACGTTCGTCGGCCTTGAGACAGGCCTTGAAGTACTCACCGACTTCGGCCACCACTTGCTGCAGCAGCATCTGCGGCACGCCCACCACACGCGGCGTATAGGCCAGCAGGTCGAGCAGATTCAACGCCACGCGCACTTCCCGCAGGGCGATCCCGGTGTCCTGGCCGGTCATGGCCAGCCGCGGCAAGTGCTGCATCAGGCGATCGAGGATCTGCACGCCCAATTGCCGGTGTTCGGCCAACGAAGCCGGTTCGGTGAGGCTGACGATGTCGCGCCAGCTGAAACGGGTCAGGCGCTTGGCCGCCAGTTCAGCGCCGAATGGCCGGGCGATCAGGGTCCAGATGAACGCGAACAGCAAGCCCATGGGACCCGCCAGGTTGGAGTTGGCGAAGCTGAGGAAATCCGCGTCGTAGGCGCCCTGAATGCTGATGAAGGACGACGTGTTGACGATGGTCAGCAGCATGCCCAGGTAGAAACGCGGCTGCACCGTCAGGGTACCAACGCAGATGAACGGGATGGCGAAGGCCAGCACCAACATCGGAAAGTCATGCAGGTTCGGCAGGATCAGAAACAGATAAAGGCTGGCGAACAGCACCGACATCGCGGTCCAGAAAAAGAACCGGTAGATCTGCGGCGCCGGGTCGTCCATCGAAGCGAAAAAACTGCACGCCACCGCCGCCAGAATCACCGCACTACCGCCGTCGGTCCAGCCGAGCAGAATCCACAGCACCGAGGCGACGATGATGGCGGTGACCGTGGACGCGGCCGAATAGAGCATCAACCCACGGTCGAGAAACGGTGACAGCCGACCGAGGCGCCAGTGCCGATACACCGCGCGCCAACTGTCCTGGCTCTCGCACTGAATGGCGTATTGCAGGCTGCGGCAGTCTTGCCATACATCGATCCATTCGCCGAGGCGATACAGCGCGTTGGAAAACAGCAACTGCTTGCGGTCGTCCAGCGCCTCGGCATTCGGTTGCAGCGCTTCGAGCTGGTTTTTCAGGGCCTGCCAGCGGTCGAGGTCCGCGTCTTTGTGGTCAAGCCATTCGGCGGTCGCGGTCAGCAGTGGCGCGAACTTATCCACAAGCTCCGGCGTGCGCCGCTCGAGGGCATATAGCGCGTCGTCGAGGGCATCGATCACCGGCAGCAGATGGATCATTCGCCCGCGCAGTTCCTTGGTATTACGCACTGTCTGCGGCCGCGCGCCCTCGTGGGGCAACTGACCGATCATCAATTCCAGGCTGTTGAAGTTCGCCACCATCGATGAACGCAGGGCGCTGACTTCGTCCGGCTGCACGTTACGGCTGAGGAAGCGCAGGTTGTAGGTCGAGGCATCGGTGAACCATTTGTTCACCGAATCGTTGAACACCGGCGCCAGCCGCCGTGGCCAGAACATAGCGCCGACCACCGCCGCGCAGGCGATGCCGAGAAAGATCTCTTCGGTGCGCGCCTCGGCCACGTCCCACACCGCCAGCGGGTTATCCACCACCGGCAGGGCGATCAGCGGCAAGGTGTAACCGGCGAGCATCAAGGCGTAGCTGTTGGCGGTGCGCAAGTGCAAGGACAGGAACAGCAAAATCCCGGTCCACAGCGCAATGACCACCACCAACACATAAGGGCTTTGCACAAACATCGGCACGAAAAAAACCGCCGCCGCCGCACCGAGCAAAGTGCCAACGGCGCGGTACAACGCCTTGGAACTGGTAGGGCCGACGAACGGACTGGAAACGATATACACCGTGGCCATCGCCCAATATGGACGCGGCATTTGCATCAGCATGGCGATGTACAGCGCGATCATCGATGCCGCGAACGTGCGCACACCGTAGAACCAGTCCCGCGCCGGGGGCACGCCGGTAAAAAATCCGCTCAAGGTTGAGCCACCGCTGGATGATTGGCCGCTTCGAAAGCTTTCAGTACCCGCAGCGCCGCTTCCAGATCACTCGGGGCGATCCCTTCGAGCACTTCATGGCGCAAACGCACCAACTCGACTTCGACGGCCTGCACCAGTTCGCGACCGGTCTCGGTCAGGCTCAGGCACTTGGCGCGTCGGTCTTGGGTGTCTTCGGTACGACAGACGTAACCGGCATGGCACAGCTGATCCAGCAAACGCACCAGAGACGGACTCTCCATCCCCGCCGCCTGCGCGACCGTCACCTGCCGCACACCCTCGCCCAAACGCCCGATCATCAACAACGGCACGGCGCAGGCTTCGGAGATTCCATAGTTGACCAGCGTGGTCTGACAGATCTTCCGCCAATGCCTGGCGGCCACCACCATGGAGCTGCTGATGTTCATCTGGAGAGCGTCGAGGTTCTTTGGCACGAGGGGATGCACACACTGTTAGTTTGCTAACTATCAATATGGCATTGGAGGGGAAAGTTGGTCAAGTTTTGAAACATATTGGCGAGCAATGGTCAGACATGGGAGCTCCACAGGGATCGCTGTCGAGTTTGAAATCTGTGTAACGTTCGCTATCCGAACCGAGAATCGAACAATGCCTGGTGATACAACAGAAACTGACAATATCTTCGATTTCGGAGAATCGGATCGTTACCACAACTTCCTGCAAAGGAAAGTGGATGCTGCACGATTCTCGCAAAACGAAGGACAGTGCCGCAGTAACGAAGAGATCGAAACCGAATTTGCCGCTATGCGGACGCAAGCGGCAAAAATAAGAGAGGTCTAGAACTATCAGCGCTTCTTGGCTCGGTCGTACACATCGCTGCGTTCGCGCTTACCAACCGCCACCACAGAAACGACTACGCGCTCATCAAAAACTTGATACACAAGCCTGTATCCCGATGACTTCAATTTGATTTTGTAGCAATCAGGCATCCCATGCAGTGAGTCGGAAGGGATTCGAGGCAATTCAAGCCGTTCCGCCAGTTTCTTTTTGAACTGCTCACGCAATGTATGCCCCAGCTTGTCCCACTCCTTGCGTGCGGAGGGCAGGAATTCAAGCTTATAGGTCATCCAGGCTTACCGGGACCGGCGTTTCATTTCTACGAGAGCGAACAATTTCCGCCAACTCGAAGTCATCGAGGCGCTCCATCATTTGCTCGAAAACATCGGCCGGAACCATGTATCCCATCACTCGGTTATGGTTCAGCACTGCCACAGGCCCACCGTGAGCACCGCTCAGAACTGCAGATGGGTTTTTCTTCAACTCAGACACGCTAACCGCCATGTCGGCCAGAACACTTTGCATAATTAAGACCTCAATTCAGGTCTTGATTCTGGTCTATTACCTGTTTCTGAGCAACCCTGGAAAAAGCTAACAAATTAAGTTTTTGCTCAGATTTTTTTACCACTCACCAGTTTTTTTACATTTCGCCGTTTCCCTACAGATTTTTTTACACCCCCCGCCCCTTCCTCAGCAGCACATCCAGCTGATCCACCACCTCCGCCCAATCCGCATCATCCAGAATTTCCTCACGCAGCAGCTCTGCCTGGCTCTCGTTCCAGAAGAACGCGTCCGCCAGGTGCAGTTCGGGTTTGAGCGGTGAATGGGTAGCGATGAATTTATCGATGCTTTCGGCGTCATCAGGCAGGCCGAGTTGTTTGAACAGGGAGGGGAGGCTGTGGGTAGGGGATTCCATGTTTGGCTCCTTCTTGATGGCTAAATTGGGGTGACCGCTACGCGGTCAATCGCGGGCAAGCCCGCTCCCACAGGGTTTTCGCGATTCCTGTGGGAGCGGGCTTGCCCGCGATTGACGGCAGCGCTATGCCGACAGACTCAACTCGCACACCTCGGCATGCGGCACCATTTTCAGAAATTCCGGCACGCTCATATGTACCAGATTGTTGTGGTTGCCGGCTTCGAGGTAGATGTCTTTCTGCCGGGTCAGCTGTGGGTCGATGACCATATCCATCCCGTAGGATTCGCCCAGTGCGGGCACGGCGCCGCGTTCGCAATCGTCGAACAGGTGCGGCAGGTTACTTTCCCGGGTGATTTGCCATTCGCTGCTGCCACGTACTTTGCTCAGGTCCAGGTGACGGCTGGCGGGCAGCACGGCCATCAAGTAGTGGCCGTGACGGTCGTCGAGAATCACCGATTTGGCGACCCGTTCGGCAGGGATGCCCGCGAGCCGAGCCGTTTCAAGGCTGCTGGCCGAGTGCGGGTGGGAAACGATGTCATATTCGCAGTGCGCCTTTTCCAGGCTGTTCTGCACGGTTTTTGCCATACGCATGATGCACCTCGGTGTCCGCAGCAACGAATCGCGGACGATGGTTAGCTTTTGGTCTCCCTTAAAAGTCTAGGCCCGCTGGTGGGATCCGGCGGGAAATCCGCCCGTCGGACGCTGTCGATAACTGGTCAAAATTCATACCAGTGCAGGCTCAACTAAACTTGTATACAGAGCCATGAACGGCTCGTGGACGGATGACTCTCCCGGAGGGTCAAGTGAACACACGTTGCTGTGCAATTGCGCTGCTGTTGGCCTTGAGCGGATCGGTTTTCGCAGCGGACACCCTCGTAGTGCTGGTTCCCGATCCCATCGGGCTCTGGCTGATCACCTTCGGCATTGCGTTTCTGATCGCCGAGGCGGCCTTGCCCAATTATGGCGTGGTCGGTCTGGGCGGCCTTGTGATGTTTGTGATCGGCGCGGTGATTCTGACCAATGCCGAGATCCCGGTTCCCTTGATGATCGGGCTGGGGCTGATCAGTGCACTGCTGCTGGGTTTCCTGTTGATCCGCGCCTTGAAAACCCGACCGCGTCGCAACGTCAGCGGCGACGACGAATTGCTGGGCAGCGTAACGCCGATAACGTCGTTGCAGGCGGGTAGTGCTTACATCGGCTGGGTGCACTTGCAAGGCGAGCAATGGCAAGTATTGTGCGAAACACCGCTGCAACCGGGACAACAAGTCCGGGTGGTGGCACGCAAGGGTCTACTGCTGGAAGTGGCTGCGGCTGACGCAGCGCCCGCAATGAACAATGATGGCGGAGAATAGTCATGGGCCTGCAACTGGGTTTTGCCGCGCTGCTGTTATTGCTGATTGCACTGGCGGGGTCGACCTTCCGCATCCTGCGTGAATATGAACGCGGCGTGGTGTTCCAGCTCGGGCGCTTCTGGCAGGTCAAGGGTCCTGGCCTGATCCTGCTGATTCCGGTGGTTCAACAAATGGTTCGTGTCGACCTGCGGACCGTGGTGCTCGACATACCGCCGCAAGACGTGATCACCCGCGACAACGTCTCGGTCAAGGTCAATGCGGTGCTGTATTTCCGCGTGCTCGATCCGCAAAGGGCGATCATTCAGGTCGAAGACTTTCTCATGGCCACCAGCCAACTGGCGCAGACCACGTTGCGGGCGGTGCTCGGTAAACATGAGCTCGATGAATTACTGGCCGAACGGGAACGCCTGAACGTCGACATCCAGCAAGTGCTCGATGCGCAGACCGATGCCTGGGGCATCAAGGTGGCCAACGTCGAGATCAAGCACGTGGATCTCAACGAATCGATGATTCGCGCCATCGCCAGGCAGGCCGAGGCCGAACGGGAACGTCGGGCCAAGGTGATCCACGCCGAAGGCGAGTTGCAGGCCTCGGAAAAACTCATGCAGGCAGCCGAAATGCTCGGCCGTCAGCCAGGTGCCATGCAGTTGCGTTACATGCAGACGCTGAGCTCGATTGCGGGGGACAAGAGTTCGACCATCGTCTTCCCGCTGCCGATCGAGTTGCTCAAGGGGATGGCAGATTTGTCGTCGAAACCCTGAGGAATTATCTCTAGCCTCCAAAAGATCGCAGCCTTCGGCAGCTCCTACAGGAGTACGCCGGGCCATTGTAGGAGCTGCCGGAGGCTGCGATCCTTTTCCAATGCCTCATAAGGCACTCGCGCCCAATGCTCCACTTGTTCACACAACAACGCCGAGGCTTCACGACGCTTGTCATCGCTGTCACCAACAAACACCTGCAACGGCTGCTTGGCATGTTGCCCCACCGCCGCAAACACTTGCCTGCGCTGCTCGATATCCAACGCAAAGAACGCTGCCAACCGCCCCGTCATGGCCTGCGGCAGTTCGCTGTAGTTCACCGCCAGGCCGCCAAACGCCAAGCATTGCGCCAATCCCGATGCCAGCAACCGACCCAACCGCCGGGCGATGTAATCCTCACGGCCGCTGAGCGCCACTTCGTCATCCAGCACGCTCGCCCCGATCATTCCCGGCACCATGTGCATGCCTGGGCGACGCAGATGCGAGACGGCGATTTCCAGCGGGTCGCGATAAACAAACAGCCACGGCGTTTCGGGAAAGCACTCGCGCAGAAACGGCAGCTCACCGATGTTCCAGGCGTCGAGTTTGATCACCAGCCGTTGCTCCACACCGAGCCGACGTTGCCCGTAGGCAGACAGCAACCCTTTGATGGCGGTACGGCGCTCGACAGCGGGCAAATCACTGCGCAGCAACGCATCCAGCGGCGGTGGTTCGCTGATGACGATGTGGTTGTCGAGTTGCGCCAGCATCTGGCTGATCAGGGTCGAGCCGCAGCGGGAGGCGTGGAAGATAAACGCACTCGGCATCAGGCCGGGACTGCAAACCTGCCAGTCAGAGAGCGTCGACAATGCAGTTTTTCGACGAAACGCCTGATTGAACGGCAGCCGCAGTGCATCCTCCACCGCATCACGGAAAAACGGCTGATGCAGTTGCGTGTCACCGAACCAGCACCAGTCAACCTGCCATTGCCCGGCTTCTTGCCAAACGCGGATCGGCAACCAGCCTTCGAGGTTCAGGCGCTCCATTGTTCATTCCATTGACGACGACCGTCGCGCATCGCCGCGCGCAGTTCTTCACGGGTGAACGCAAGTCCACGCTCGGCGGCCAGTTCCAGGGTGCGGGCGATAAAGGCTTGGTTGTCCTGCAACCCCTGCAAGGACTTGCACAGCTGCGGATCGCTGGCCACCAACGCTTGGAACTGCGCCAAAGCGTCTTGACCGATTGCCGGCGACGGCGTGGTTGCCAGCCCGTCGATGATCGCCTGCTCCAGCCAGGCACCGGGTCGGCAATCGAGCACCAGATGAATCCGTGCCTGAGTATCGCGATTGTCCACGCGATGAGGCCGCGACAGGTCGAGAAACCAGCATTCGCCAGCGGCCATCGGCATGCGTTGGCCGTCCAGCAGAAAGTCCACTTGGGGTGGACTGAGCAGCGGAATGTGCAGACGCAAATCAGCATCCGGCTCGCCCAGGTCATAGTCGCGATGCTCGTGAATGCGCCCGCCCGGGCCGAGCCGCAACAGGCGCGCGCAGACGATCTGCAGCGTCAGATCCCGCAGCCCTTGCTGCCATCGAACATCCTGCCGCCAGGGCGCCCGCAAAAGAGTCTCGCCCCGACCAGGCGACAGTTCAGTCAAGGCATCGGCTGCGGAAATTAGCGCCACACCGCTCCAGTCGCCAGCGTAATAATCGCTATTGAAATGGCTGTGCCAATCGCCCTCGCCTATTGCCGTCAGCGCCTGCAACAGCAACGGCAAATCCACCGTGACCGGCAAGCGGGAGAAGGCCGGCCGACTCATCGTTTCGGCAGCACCGCGCATTCGCCGAGCCAAGTCAGCAAACGGTCGAGACAGGCCTCCACCGACTGCGCGCCCGTGTCGAGCACCAGCGACGCGCACGGCGGTGGTTCGTAAGGCGCGGAGACACCGGTAAACCCCGCCAACTCACCCCGTCGAGCCCGGGCGTAATGACCTTTGGGATCACGCTGTTCACACACCGCCAACGAGGCGCTGCACCAGACTTCGCGGTAATCCTCGCCCAGCCGTCGGGCGAACACTTCACGCAACTCCACCAAGGGCGCGATCATCGCGAGGATGACGATTTGTCCGTTCTCGACCAACAGTGCCGCGAGTTCACTGGCGCGGCGAATGTTTTCCAGGCGATCGCTGTCGGTAAACCCCAAATCGCGATTGAGCCCCACCCGCAGTCCGTCGCCATCGAGCACCACACTCTGCACGCCGTGTTCGAACAGCTCGGCGTGCAGTGCCTGGGCCAATGTCGACTTGCCCGCGGCCGGTAAACCGGTCAGCAGAATCGCCGCGCCACGATGACCGTTGCGGGTCTCCCTTTGGGCGCGGCTGATGCTCGCCGTCGGCGCCAGCAGGTTATTGGACCGGGGCATGGGCCACCGGCACTGAGATGTTGCCCGCCGCCCACGCCTCTTCGCGATTGGCCAGGGCGGTGGCGATGGATTGGACTTCGGTCGATTGCACTTCGTCCGGCAGCGGATCGAGACCGGCGCTGGCGAAGATTTGCCCGTAAGCGTTGCGCAAGTCGGCGTAGGACAGGTCGCGACGCAGATCGGCCTGCAAGGTGTTCAGCTCGCCCTGGATCAGATCCAGTTCGCCCAGCCCGGCCGCCTGATAGCGATTGCGCAGTTGACCGACGATTTGCCCATCGATGTCTGACAGTTGCTGATTGGTCTTGAACTGCCGCATCGCCTCGCGATAGTTGGCGTTGGCCACGTAAAGCTGCGCCAATACGGCAATCGACATCGCCTGCCGGCGCGCCGTGGCGACTTCTTCACCGGCCTTGGCGACGTCGATCGCGGCGGGTGCGGAAATCACATTGAACAGGTTCCAGGTGACTTTCACCCCGTAATCCGCCCAGCCCTGTTCCACCAAAAACGAATTGCTGTCGTAATGCCCGCCAGCAGAAAACTCCAGCCCCGGCAACAGGCGCAGCATGGCTTTGCGGGTTTCGGCGGCGCTGATGCGGGTCTGGTAATCCTGCTCTCGCAACTCCGGCCGACTGGTCAGGGCTTCCTGTTCCAGGCTGGCGAGATCGACCTTGAGTTCCGGAATGACGTAATCATCCTGGGTCGCCAGCGTCAGATTGGTACTCGGAGGCAGGTTGATCAGGGTCGCCAGTTCGGTTTTCGCCAGCGACAGTGCGCGGCGTTGCTCTTCCAGTTGCCGAGTGGCTTCGATCAGCGAGCGCTGATAACCCAACGCCTGAATCGGATCGCCGATGCGCTGCTCGCTCATACTCTGGCTATTGTTGCGAGCGGTTTCGACCCGGGCCATCAGGCTGTCGATTTGCTTGAGCAAGCGTTCGGCGGCCATGGCTCGCCAATAGGCCGAGCGCACGTCCTGAACGATGGTGTTGATCACCTTGCGCCGACGTTCCTGAACGATCAGCCGCTGATCGCCCTGCTGCTTGGCGCTGATGTAACTGACACCGAAGTCGAGCACGTTCCAGACCATGGTCAGGTCCGCCACTTCACGGTCGCGGTCCTGGGAGGTCGACGGTTCCAGGGACTGGGTGCCGGTTTCCACGCTCTGGCTGCTGGAAGCATTTACGTTATTACGCCCCACGTACCCGGCGTCCAGCGCCATGCGTGGCAGCATGTCGAAGCTGGCGAGGTCGAGTTGGCGCTTGGCCAGGGCCTCTTCCATGATCTTGAGTCGGCCTTCAAGGTTGTATTTCACCGCACGGGCCATGGCCTGGTGCAGAGTCAGTGGGCCGCTGAGGGGCTCCTGACCCGTGTACATGTTTTGCAGATCGCTTTTGGCGCGTTGTTGGCTGACGCCGCGTTCGATCGGTTCACTGGTGACTGCACATCCGCTGATCGCCAGCGCCAGCAGACTGGCGCCGAATAACTTCTGACTTCTCTTCATCCTTGGAGCCCCCAGGTGCCGCCCTGCTTTAATGGTTTTTTCAGGCCCGCATTTCACTGATGCCGACCTGTTGCAAAGCCGCGGCCAGGCTTTCGATCTGCCGCTGCTCGGTATCTTTGAGTTGTTGCAATTGCTGACCAAGACTCGGTGCGCCAAACACGCCGCGCAGGCCTTGGGAAGCATCTCCCGCCCTGATTGACTGATTACCAAAGGTGTTCAGCGAATCCCCCTCGCTACTCGTGTCCTGATTGAACAGGCTTGACAGCGTGCTGCTGCCGAAGACCCCGCCATCGCCCCCGCCAAAGCCCAGGAAGCCTTGGCCTGAGCCATCGCCACCGTTTTCACTGCTGAATACCTGCGCAATAAAGCTTGGCGCCAGCGCCCCGTGGTTCATGAAAATGTCGCCCAGAGGCCGAATGCCGTTGCCGATCACCCGTTGTTCAAACAGCGGGGTAAAGGTCAGCGGCGAGCCGATATCGCCAGTGGGCGGGGTGAAGACGATTGGCTGCAATGGCACGTTAGGCTGAGCGGGCACGGTGACAGGTGGCAGGACCACAAACGCCGGCACGGTGTTGATCGTGTAGTTGTTGGAGACCGCGACGCTGGCGCCGATGTTGCCCGCCAAATCCGTCACATTGCTGGTGTCCAGCGCAATGAAGTTGCTCGGGTCGGTGATGTTCGCGGCAGGCGTGAAGTTCCCGGTCCAGGTCTTGCCGCCGTCGCTGCTGGCCAGGTTGGTCAGTTCGCCGTTGGTGACGCTCAGGTCCGACAAATCGAAGTCGCTGACCGCCTCACTGAACGTGAAGGTCACCAGCGTCGTCTGGCCAATGCCCAGGTTCGGGTTGGCAACCACGATGGTGACGGTCGGGCGAGTCGCATCGAGCGCGTAGTTGTTGGAAATGGCGATGCTGGCGCCGGCATTGCCCGCCGCGTCGAGCACATTGCCGGTGTCGAGCAGGATCAGGTTGGTCGCATCGTTAAGGCTCGCGGTCGGAGTGAGCGTGGCCGTCCAGGTCACACCGCCGTTGCTGCTGACCAGGTTGGACAACACGCCATTGGCCACGCTGAGGTCCGACAGGTCGAAACCGGACACCGCTTCGCTGAAGGTAATGGTCACCGTGGTGGTTTCACCAATGCCCAGCTTATTGTCCGCGACCACAATGGTTGCGGTCGGGCGAGCGGTATCGATCGCGTAGTTGTTGGAATCGGTCACGCCGACGCCGCTGTTGCCCGACGCGTTGATCACTCCGCTGTTGTCCAGGCTGATCAGGTTAGTGGTGTCCGTCACGCTGGCTGCAGGTGTGAAAGTCGCGGTCCAGGTCACACCGCCATCGCTGGACGAAACGTTGCTGAGCGCGCCGTTGGCAACGGTCAGGTCGGCGTTGGTGAAACCGCTGACCGCTTCACTGAAGGTGATCGTCACCAGCGAAGTTTCACCGACCTTGAGGGCGTTGTCGGCGACCACGATGCTGGCGGTCGGCACCTGGGTTTCCACCACATAGTTAGCCGAGTTGGTGGTGCCGGCGCCGGTATTGCCGGCCACATCAGTCACACCGGTATTGACCAGGGTGATGATGTTGCTGGCGTCGGTAATCCCGATAGTCGGAGTAAAGGTCCCGGTCCAGGTGATGCCACCGTCGCTGCTACTGACTGCACTCAAGGTGCCATTGGCGATGCTCAGGTCACTGTTGTCGAAACCTGTCACCGCCTCGCTGAAGGTGATGGTCACCAACGCAGTTTCGCCCGGTTTCAGGGTCGTATCGCTCAGCACGATGGTGGCGGTCGGACGTTGGCTGTCGATGGCGTAGTTATTGGAATCGGTGGTACCGGCGCCCGTGTTGCCGGCCCCATCGATCACTCCGGTGTTGTCCAGGGTAATCAGGTTGGTCGAGTCGGTGACGCTCGCCGTCGGCGTCAGGGTTGCGGTATAGGTGATGTTATCGCTGGTGCTCAGATTGCTCAGGGTACCGTTGCTCACCGTCAGGTCGGCCGTGGTGAATCCGGTCACCGCCTCGGAGAACGTGATGGTCACCACCGATGTTTGACCCACCGCCAGCGCCGCGTCCGCGACCACGATGGTGGCCGTCGGGCGCACGGTGTCGATGGCGTAGTTGTTGGAATCGATGGTGCCGCTACCGGCGTTGCCCGAGCCGTTTTGTACACCGCTGTTATCCAGGGTGATGACGTTACTGGTATCGGAGATGGCATTGGTCGGCGTAAAGGTTGCGGTCCAGGTGATGCCACCATCACCGCTGCTCACCGAGGTCAACGTACCGTTGGCGATGGTCAGGTCGGCATTGCTGAAACCGCTGACCGCTTCACTGAAGGTAATGGTCACCAGCGACGTTTCACCGATGCTCAACGCATTGTCGGCCACAACGATGGTGGAGGTCGGCAGCACCGTATCGATGGTGTAGTTGCCGGAGTTGGTGGTGCCGCTGCCGGTGTTGCCGGCCACATCGGCCACACCGGTATTGGACAGGGTAATGACGTTGCTCGAGTCATTCACGCCGACGGTGGGGGTGAAGGTCGCGGTCCAGGTGACGCCGCCGTCACTGCTGCTCACCGCGGTCAAGGTGCCGTTGGCGATGCTTAGGTCGGCGTTGGTGAAACCGCTGACCGCTTCACTGAAGGTGATCGTCACCAGCGAGGTTTCGCCGGCACTCAGGGTAGGGTCGGTCAGGACGATGGTCGCGGTGGGTCGGACCGTGTCGATCGCGTAGTTGTTGGAATCGGTGGTGCCGCTGCCGGCGTTGCCTGACAGATCGGCCACGCCGGTGTTGTCCAGGGTGATCAGGTTGGTCGTGTCGTTGATGCTCGCAAAAGGCGTGAACGTGGCGGTCCAGGTGATGCCGCCATCGCTGCTGCTCACCGCGGTCAACGTGCCGTTGGCAATGGTCAGGTCGGCGTTGGTGAAACCGCTGACCGCTTCACTGAAGGTAATGGTCACCAGCGACGTTTCACCGATTCTCAGCGCCGTGTCCGACACCACGATGGTGGCCGTTGCCCGCACGGTGTCGATGGCGTAGTTGTTGGAATCGGTGGTGCCGATGCCCACGTTACCGGTGCCGACAGCCTGCACACCGGTGTTGTCCAGGGTGATCAGGTTGGTTGCGTCGGTAATGCTGGTGGTTGGCGTGAACGTTGCCGTCCAGGTAATGCCGCCATCACTGCTACTCACCGCGGTCAAGGTGCCGTTGGCAATGGTCAGGTCGGCGTTGGTGAAACCGCTGACCGCTTCACTGAAGGTAATGGTCACCAGCGACGTTTCACCGATTCTCAGCGCATTGTCGGCCACTACGATCGTCGCGGTCGGCAGAGTGGTGTCGATAGCGTAGTTGTTGGAATCGGTGGTACCGCTACCGGCATTGCCGGACAGATCGCTGACCCCGGTGTTGTTCAGGGTGATCAGGTTGGTCGTATCGGTGATGCTGGCCGTTGGCGTGAACGTGGCCGTCCAGGTGATGCCGCCGTCACTGCTGCTGACCGCGCTCAACGTGCCGTTGGCGATGGTCAGGTCGGCATTGGTGAAACCGCTCACCGCTTCGCTGAACGTGATGGTCACCAGCGAGGTTTCGCCGGCGCTCAGGGTAGCGTCGGCCACAACGATGGTCGCGGTGGGTCGGACCGTGTCGATGGCGTAGTTGTTGGAATCAGTGGTACCGCTGCCGGCATTGCCCGACAGATCTGCCACGCCGGTGTTGTTCAGGGTGATCAGGTTGGTCGTATCGTTGATGCTCGCGGAAGGCGTGAACGTGGCGGTCCAGGTGATGCCGCCGTCGCCGCTGCTCACCGAGGTCAACGTGCCATTGGTAATGGTCAGGTCGGCGTTGGTGAAACCGCTGACCGCTTCACTGAAGGTGATCGTGACCAGAGAGGTTTCTCCAATTCTCAGCGCCGTGTCCGCGACCACGATGGTGGCCGTCGGGCGCACGGTATCGATGGCGTAGTTGTTGGAGTCGGTAGTGCCGCTGCCCACGTTACCGGTGGCGGCAGCCTGCACGCCGGTGTTGTCCAGGGTGATCAGGTTGGTCGTATCGGTAATGCTGGCGGTCGGGGTGAAAGTCGCCGTCCAGGTGATGCCGCCGTCACTGCTGCTCACCGCGGTCAACGTGCCGTTGGCAATGGTCAGGTCGGCGTTGGTGAAACCGCTCACGGCTTGGTTGAAGGTAATGGTCACCAGTGACGTTTCACCGATTCTCAACGCAGTGTCCGCCACCACAATCGTCGCGGTCGGCGGGGCGGTGTCGATGGCGTAGTTGCCCGAGGAACTGATCCCGCTGCCGGTGTTGCCCGCCAGATCCGCCACGCCGGTGTTGGCCAGGCTGATGACATTGGTCGCGCTGATGATGCCGGCTGTCGGGGTAAACGTGGCAGTCCAGGTAATGCCGCCGTCACTGCTGCTCACCGCGGTCAACGTACCGTTGGCGATGCTCAGGTCAGCGTTGGTGAAACCGGTCACTGCCTCGGAGAAGGTGATGGTCACCAGCGAGGTTTCGCCCGCGGTCAGCGCCGTATCGGCCAGCACAATCGTGGCGGTCGGGCGCAGCGTGTCGATGGCGTAGTTGTTGGAATCGGTGGTGCCGCTGCCGGCGTTACCCCCCAGATCAGCCACGCCAGTGTTGTCCAGGGTAATCAGGTTGGTGGTGTCGTTGATGCTCGCGGAAGGCGTGAAGGTCGCCGTCCAGGTGATGCCGCCGTTGCTGCTGCTCACCGCAGTCAACGTGCCATTGGTGATGGTCAGATCCGCGTTGGTGAAACCGCTCACCGCTTCGGAGAACGTGATCGTCACCAGCGACGTTTCGCCGATTCTCAGCGCCGTGTCCGCGACCACGATGGTGGCCGTTGGGCGCACGGTGTCGATGGCGTAATTGTTGGAGTCGGTAGTGCCGCTGCCGGCGTTACCCGCTAGATCGGCCACGCCGGTGTTGTCCAGGGTGATCAGGTTGGTCGTGTCGTTAATGCTTGCGGTCGGGGTGAAGGTCGCGGTCCAGGTGATACCGCCGTCGCTGCTGCTCACCGCGGTCAACGTGCCGTTGGTAATCGTCAGGTCCGCATTGGTGAAACCGCTGACCGCTTCACTGAAGGTGATCGTGACCAGAGAGGTTTCGCCGATTCTCAGCGCCGTGTCCGCGACCACGATGGTGGCCGTTGGGCGCACGGTATCGATGGCATAGTTGTTGGAATCAGTGGTGCCGCTGCCAGCGTTGCCCGCCAGGTCGCTGACCCCGGTGTTGTTCAGGGTGATCAGGTTGGTCGTGTCATTGATGCTCGCGTTCGGGGTGAACGTGGCGGTCCAGGTGATGCCGCCGTCGCTGCTGCTCACCGAGGTCAACGTGCCATTGGTAATGGTCAGGTCGGCGTTGGTGAAACCGCTCACTGCTTCGGAGAAGGTGATCGTTACCAGAGAGGTTTCGCCGATTCTCAGCGCGGTGTCCGTCACCACGATGGTTGCCGTTGGCCGCACGGTATCGATGGCGTAGTTGTTCGAGTCGGTGGTGCCACTGCCGGCGTTACCTGCCAGGTCGCTGACCCCAGTGTTGTCCAGGGTAATCAGGTTGGTCGCATCGGTGATGCTGGCGGTCGGGGTGAAGGTCCCCGTCCAGGTGATGCCGCCATCGCTGCTGCTCACGGCAGTCAACGTGCCGTTGACAATCGTCAGGTCGGCGTTGGTGAGACCGGTGACCGCTTCGTTGAAGGTGATGGTCACCAGCGAGGTTTCGCCGGCCCTGAGGGCCGTGTCGGTGAACACAATGCTGGCGGTTGGCCGCGCCGTATCGACGACATAGTTATTGGAGTTGGTCGTACCGACGCCGGCAGTGCCCAGACCGTTGATCACCCCGGTGTTGTCCAGGGTAATGACGTTGGTGGTATCGGAAAGACTGGCGGTCGGCGTGAACGTTGCTGTCCAGGTGATGCCGCCATCGCCGCTGCTCACTGCCGTCAACGTACCGTTGGCGATGGTCAGATCCGCATTGGTGAGACCGGTCACAGCCTCGGAGAATGTGATCGTCACCAAGGACGTTTCGCCGATGCTCAGTGTGGTATCAGCGACCACAATGGTCGCGGTCGGCGGCGGCGAATACGCGGTGTTGAGTACACCGCCATCGTTATAGATTGTCGCGGCGGAGGTCGGCGAGGTGCCGGTTGCCCCCCCGCCCTGCGCAGTGCCACCGGCACCACTGGCCGCGGCATTACCGGCCAGGGCGGCGAAGTTGGCTGCCGTGATCAACAATGTGCCTTTGTTCCAGATCGCACCGACGCCCCGGCCGCCCTCGCCGCCATTGCTGGCATTGCTGCCCTGGCCGCCGCCACCGCCACCGCCGCCACCGGCGCCGATGTTGTTGCTGATGGTCGACGTGCCGACGATGGTGATGGTGCCGCTGCTGGCGTTGTAAATGCCGCCCACCGCATTGCCGCCGACGCCCCCCACCTTGTCCCAACCGGCCCCGCCGCCGCCACCGCCAATGGAAATCGTGCCATTGGTGGCCGTCGCACCGTTACCGCCGTTGCTGTAATAGGAAACGCCCACCCCGCCCGCCCCGCCAGTGGTGGTACCGCCGCGACCGCCCATGTGGGTCGCGTCATAACCGCCGCCATAACCACCGGCGCCGCCGCCGCCCGCACCACCACCCAACGTGCCGGTACCCGGCCCTGCCGAACCGCCATGCCCGCCGCCCTGGCCGCCCAAACCGCCGCCGCCGCCACCGCCACCGCCGTAAAAAGCGCCGGTGACACCGCCGCCGCCACCGCCACCGGAAGCGCCGTTGGAAGTCACGGTAACGTTGTTCAGGGTCAGAATCCCTGCGTTGAAAATCCCCCCGGCCATCGCGCCCGAGGCACCGTAGCCACCGTTGCCGCCCGTGCCCGACACCAGGCCACGGGTGATCACCAGGCCATCGAGTGTCACGATGCTGCCGGACGCCACCTCAATCACTCGGGTCCTGTACTGACCATCGAGAATCACGTCAGCCGCGCCGTCGTTGTTCAAGTCGCCATCAACGGTGATGTTCTTGTTGATCAGCAGTTCGGACGTCAGCTGCACCGTCATGCTGCTGTTAAAGGTGACGATATCGCCGTTCTGCGCCGAGGCGATGGCCGCACGCAGTGAGCCGACGCCCGTGTTGGCGTTGTTGGTGGCGGTCCAGGTGGCCAGCCCCCACTGATACTCGCTCATGGCCGTGGTCGAGAGGACGTTGGCGCTTTCGATGTTGCCGGTGGCAATTTCCAGATTCCAGTCGCCACCGATCCCGGTGCGATTACTGGAAGCCGCCACATCGCGGCCGGTCAATTGAGCCAGCGAGTCGACAAAACTCAAGCCACGCTCACCTTCGGCGGTGTAGCAGCCGTAGATCAAGATGTCGCCGCCGACGTTCATGTCCTTGCCGATATCCGTCAGCACTGCGCTGCGGGCCGCGACGTTGTCAGCCGACAGATAACTATCGCCCAGCCACAGATCGCCCGCGTTGCCGTGGGCAATGATCTGCACTGAGCTGATGCCCTGATGGGTGTCCAGATAGTCGGCAATTTGCTGCAAGCCATCTTTGCTGGCATCCAGTTGAATCACCTGAGTACCGGGCGCGACACCCTGAAGCAGGCTGGCGGCGTCCTTGACCCGCGAATCGACGAACACCACGCTCTGCCCCGGCACCGCAGCGGGGGCCGGTGCTGGCGTGGCATCGGCCTGGCCGTGGGTGTCTTTGCTGGCGACCGGCTGGTCGGCCGTCGGCGCCTTGACCGCCTCGGCGGTGGCATGGCTGTCAGCCTGGGCAGTGTCGGCAACCGTGGCGGCCACCGCGCCATCGAACAGCATGCGTGGCTCCAGGGACATGATCATTGGCGAGGCCAGCGCTCGTGCGCCTTCGGTAACCCGCGACTTGCCTTTGCTCCACCACATGCTGCTCACCCGGACTCGAACTTTCTGAGGCATCAATGAAAACGCCGCGATCAACTGATAGCGGCGTCGGCTTTCATACGAATGACATTGGCGGCGCTGGCTGAGCCATCGAGCCAAAAGGACAACTCGGCGTACTGCTTGAACAAGTCCGGCGGCAGGATCGTTCGCCTGGATTGCAGTTGGACCTTGGCCTTCACCTTATGCAGCCCCGAGAGGCCGAGGGCCTGATCGAATTCCGGTGCGTCGTAGGCCAAATGATCGAAATCATGTTCGAACCAGGGTTCGCCGATGAAGTCGTAGACCAGCCGCATCACCCGCTCCGGCGCCTGGCTCAGCAGGTCGTAATCGATGATCAGCAACGAGTCGGCGTGTTCGCCGTAATAGGCTTCCTTGAGGGCGGCCCAGGAAAACCCCACCAGCCGATTACGCTGGGCAAGGGTTTCGCAGCGGCTATAGACCGTGTTGCGCTCGACCGCATCGCCGAACAGCTTGGTGTTTTCGAAGGGGTTGGCGCGGTACAGGCGCTCGATACTGTCCATGACCCAGGCGACATTGCGCACGCAGGCAATGATCTTGGCTTGAGGGAACAGATCGCTGATTGCCGGCAGGCGCGAACTCCACAGGCGGTTCGTGTCGAACACCACCGGTTTGTCGGCCTTGTCGGCGTAGAAAGAATCGAACAAGCCGCGCAATAGACGGCGACGCAGGTCGGTATCGATTACCGCACCGAATTCACTGCCGGCACTGCATTGTTCCAGAACACCGGAAAAGAGCGCACCCACGGGGCTGGTCATGCCGGCATGAAAGCGCGGGTTCTGCAAAAGAATGGCAGAAAGCAGGGTCGAGCCTGAGCGCGGCAAGCCGGAAATAAAGTGAAAGTGCTGCATCCATTCACCCGCCAAAAGTCCTTTTGTATGACGAGCGTAGACCATGAATGGTGTTGCGACTAGTGGTGCTTTGATATCAAATCGGAGCTAAATCGACTGGAGAAGACGATTGATATAGCGACCTGAAAGATGAATCGTTTAAGCCTTGAAACCCGGGGTTACTTCAGCACGTACAAGCGCGCCTCGGCGCCTCCCGCGTGGGTTTCGCTGACGCTTTGCCAGCCTGCGGGCAAGGGCGCGAACTCGTCCGGTCCATCGACGCTACCGACCAGCCATACCCGACCATTGCCTTCAGGTAAGCCGCCTAGGCTATCCAGGTAAACATCATTGGTCACCAACGTGCCAAAACCGTAAGCGTTCGGCCGGCTCGACCTGCCATCAGCCAACGGCGGCGTGTACAGCAACGGTTTGGCGTCTGTCCGGTTGTAATAGACATAACTCAGGTACCAGAGCATGTCGCTGGTGACGATTCGGTCGCCGGGGGTGAAGTGCTGATTCACGTAGTTGACCATGACGCTGATCTGATCGTCGGTATCCACCGTGGCATTGTTTTTCAGGCCCACCAATTCGATACCGACAAACAGCATCAGCATGGCCAGCGCCAATACCTTGGAGCCCGCGTACAAGCGATCGATTGCCAGCGCCACCAGCATCGGCAAGCCCAGGGCATAAGCGGTCAGGTAACGCTCGATAAACACCGGCGATATGAACGACACCACAAACACCAGCAACACCGGGAGAACGGTGTAGATCACCGCCAGCGCACTGCCACGGAAAACACTGCGATCCCGCGCCAACGCCACGCCCGCCAGGGCCAGCAGCGCCAGTGGCAGTGCGATAAAAACCAGCGTGGGCAGATTCTCGCCATCGTCCTGGATCAGGAACGACCAGATCATCGACAGCAAAGAGCCGAACGTGACGGGTGTCTCCCATCCCACATCGCCATTGGCCTTGAGCTGATCCATGTGCTGGATCAGATCGAACAGATTGGACAGCCACGGCAGGTACAACGCCACAATCGCCACATTGGCCAGCCACCAGCCAGAGCGCTGAATGTGCCGCAATCGATACCCTGATTGCACGCGGATCAGTCCCAGATACAGCCAGTGGCAGAGCACGCACAGCGCCGTGAAGTAATGGGTGTAGAACGCCGCACTCATCAGCAGGGTATACATCACCAGATAGCGCGTGCGTTGCGGCCGTTTTATCCAGCACACCAGGGCGATCGTCGCACCGATCAGCCACAGCCCCAGCAGCGAATACATCCGCACTTCCTGGCTGTAACGCACCGCCGTGGGTAGCAGCGCCAGCAGAACCCCGGCCATCAATGCGGCGCGGCGGGTAGCGAGCAGGTCCACCAGCCAGACGCCAAGTCCCACCGTGGCAATTCCCGGCAGTGCACTCAGGCTGCGAATTGAAAAAATGCCGTCTCCGAACAGGCCGATCCAGCCGTGCAGCAGCATGAAATACAGGGGTGGATGCACATCATGAGCCGCATGTTCCCAGATCCCGGCCAAGGAATACTGGCTCAGCAACAGGCTAGACCCTTCGTCGCCCCAGATCGCTGCCGCCGTCAGGTGGTAAAAACGCACCAGCGCGGCCAATACCAGGATCGACAATAGCCAATGTTCCCGCGCCCATCGAAGCAAGCGACGGGCAGTAGCCCACGAGCCCGGCATCGCATGCGGGTCCTGGGTATCGCCCAGCGGTGTTTCTCTGCGCGCCTCCATTACCTCCCCTTGCAACGGCCAACTGAAAACCGAAGCTTCACGAGCACTGTAGGACAGGCGCGAGCCCGACGTCGATGCTGGCCTTGCGACGGACGACGTCCGGCAATCATTCCGATCAGCGTCTACGCTTTGGCGTGGCGTGACCCAGCCACGGAGATGAAAGGAGTCGGCTGATCAGCGCGAACTGCCCGGATAACCGGGCCTGCAACGTGACGTATCAGACACTAACCTGAGGGATGAGGAATCATGGAAGTATTCATCGGCACTATCCAGCCTTTCGCCTTTAACTTCGCGCCCAATGGCTGGGCCCTATGCAACGGCCAGACGCTGAGCATCGCGCAATACAACACGGTTTTCGCACTGCTGGGAGTCAATTTCGGAGGCAATGGCACCACCAGTTTCATGCTGCCCAACCTGCAAGGTCGCATGCCGGTCGCCATGGGCAACGGCCTGGGCCTGACCCCACGCGTCATCGGCGAAGTCTCCGGGACCGAGAACGTCACCGCGACCATTACTAACCTGCCCAACCACACCCACGCCTTGTCCGGGCTCACGGCCACCACCACCCTGCAACTGGCCAGCCCGGCGAGCAACCCGGTCACCAACCCGACCGCGACCAACTCGTACATCGGCGCCTCGGGAGGCGGGCCGGGCTCGGCGAGTATTTACTCCGATCAACAAGGTGCTGCGGCCGTACCGCTCAAGGGCGTGGCCACTACGGTAATGGGGGAAATCTCGTCTGCCGGCAACGGCTTGCCCATGGAGGTGATGAACCCGTTCCTGGTGCTCAACTTCAGCATCGCCCTGAACGGTCTTTTCCCTTCGCGTAACTGAGGGTTTGGCCGGGGGTTCAAATCCCCCGGCCACTTTTGCTGATGGAGTGATGCCATGCTGCAACAGGTTCAAAGCCAGCACTTTCAGGCACTGCTGGGCAAGACGGGAACGCTGCGGCTGCCCGATGGCAGTGAATTGCCGATCCATATCGACACGCTTGCAGAAACGCCCCGCTCACAGATGCCAAACAGCGAGCGCATGCCGTTCAGCGTCGAGCTCAACAGCCTGCAACCCACTGATTTTGTCGATGGGTTGTGTGCGCTGGAGTTGCCGGAGCTGGGCCGGGTGGAAGACATTTTCGTATCGCGGGTGCCGGCCATGGGGCGGGATCCGCAACTGGGGTACTTCTACATCGCCTTCAACTGAAGAGCGACACTGATCGCTTTATGTAGGAGCTGCCGCAGGCTGCGATCTTTTGATCTTGCTCTTTTAAGATCAAAAGATCGCAGCCTGCGGCAGCTCCTACACAGGATTGTGGTGTGTTCAACCCTGTGGGTACCACACCAACCGCTCTGCCGCCGGGTTGCGCTCTTCAACCTGAAACCCCAGCGCCAGGTAATGCTGGCGCGCATGGGGATTGTTGGCCCAAACCACGGTCGCCACTGGGCAGCGGATTTGTTGCGCGGCTTTCTGCACGCCTTGCAGCACCGTCCGACCGTAACCCTTGCCTCGAGCCTGTGGGATAAACGCCAGGTACAGCACGCGAATTTCATTGGGGCCGAAATCGGTGGTCAGCGCGCCAATGGCCGTGTCGAGTTTCTCGATCACGTAATGCATGGCATTGGGGAAGTTCTCCCCCAACCCTTGTTCCTGCACTTTGAACTGCTGGGCAATCACCTGTTCAACCACCTCCTGCTCACCGTCGATCCATTGCAGATCCGGCCGCGCCGCTTGGTAAAGGCTATGCAGAAAAGGTCCATCGCTGGTCCGCGAAGGCCTGACCACCAAGCCGTCCGCTGCCACTGAATCGGTTTTCGCCATCGCTGTTCTCCCTTAGCTATTCACCTTAGAAGCCGCTTTCCCTGACCCCCAACGCCGCCAAGCGCCGCCAGGCAACGCCCAGCAACGACTCGCCACTGCC
This sequence comes from Pseudomonas sp. JV414, assembly GCF_032424305.1. Taxonomy (NCBI): domain Bacteria; kingdom Pseudomonadati; phylum Pseudomonadota; class Gammaproteobacteria; order Pseudomonadales; family Pseudomonadaceae; genus Pseudomonas; species Pseudomonas sp. JV414. The sequence goes on from NZ_VYKC01000009.1 coordinate 592,613, forward strand.
CTGCAACACCACAATGCCGCGCAAGGGTTGCACCGGTGTCGGCGTATTTTCGAGGATGCTCAATCGCGCGCCGTACTGCGCTTGTACCGGCTCAGCGCGCTGATGCTGATCGCGCCGCACGGCAATCGGCCCGTGGTGATCGGAAGTCAGCGCTTCCTGATCGACATAAGCCACTCCATTGGTATCGATTTCACTCAATTGCACTTTGATCGCCGGGTGCATCGGATCATCGGCGATGAAACGCCCGTTGGCACCCGGGGCGACACGCCAGAGTTCGGCTTCGGCCAGATAACCGCGCAACCGCGCGCCGTCTTCGACCACCCGCGCCAAAGGATCTTTGGTCGAAAGCCAGCGGCCGACCGTTAACTGCGGCAACAGATCGCGCACCTTGCCGCCGTGGGGCGTGCGCAGCAGCAGACGTTCACGCTGGGCAGCCAGGCCCCGATATTCAGCCACGGCTTCGGCCAAGCGCTGTTCGACGATACCGGCATCGGCGGCGGTTTCGCTGCGGCCGGCCTGACGGCGCATCTGCAACTGCTGAATCTGGATTTCTCGACGGACGATGGCCTGGCGTGAGTCCAGATCCGGTGATTCCAGCTCGATCAGCACCTCACCTTGAGCGACGATCTGGCCGTCGTGCACATTCACCGTTTTGACCCGCGCCGCCACCGGCGCGTGCAGGGCACTGGCGCGTCCGGCCTCAAGCATCGTCGGCAACTCCACCGCGCTGCGCCATGGCAGCGCCAGCAGCAACAACAGCCCAAGCAACGCCAGACCGCTGAGCAGTACCCGAGGCGCATACGCCTGTTCGCGACGGCTCCACCATTGCCGCCACTCGCTCAGGATCGGCAGAAAGATGAACCACACCAGCTCCACCAGCATCAGGAAAATCCCCAACACCTTGAAGAACAGGTGATAGACCGCCAACGCGATCCCGAAAAACAACGCCGCGCGCCACAGCCAAGCGCCATACCCCCAGATCAACAAACGCCGCTGCATCTTTGGCGACCACGGCTCCGGCGCCGGCGCAGCGTAACCAAACAAAAACTCGCGCAGCCGCCAGCGGCACAAGGCAAAGGCCCGCCCTTGAAGGTTGTCTACTTCCCAGAAATCACTGAGCAAGAAGTAGCCATCGAAACGCATGAAAGGATTGAGGTTGATCACCAGCGTGGTGATCCAGGTCGCACTGGCGAGCATGAACGCCGCCGTGCGCCCGGGGCCGTCAGGCAGCAGTGACCAGGCGAGCAGCGCGATACACGCCAATACCAGTTCCGCCAGAACCCCGCCGGCACCGATCAGCAACCGCGCACGGCGATCATTGACGCGCCAGGCGTCGCTGACGTCCGTGTAAAACATCGGCAGCAGCACCATGAACGCCACGCCCATGCTCTGCACCCGACAACCGGCGCGCTTGGCCATGAAGGCGTGGCCGAACTCGTGGCAAAGCTTGGCGAAAAACAGCGCCACACCAAACGCCAGCGCACCGCCGAGGCTGAACAGGTGCGGAAAGGTCGCGATAAACCGCTGCCAGTCCCGTGAGACCAGAAACACCCCGAGCCCCAGCGTCGCGGGCAATCCATAGCGCAATGCACGCGGGCCGAAACGCTCCAGCCACGGCCAGGCCCGATTGAGAAAGGCGTCCGGGCGCCACAGCGGAATCCGGAAAAACAGATATTGATGCAGCAGGATTTGCCACAGGCTCTGGCGCTGAGCCGCGGCCTTCAGGCTGTAACTGGCGCGCTGCGACGGGTCGAGGGCGCTGATCAGGTCGTGGCCGCGCAAAAACTCCAGCAATTGCTCAAGCGCCACACCATCCAGCGGCAACCCCGGCTCGCGGTTGGCAGCACGCAGCACTTGCTCCGGATCGCCCAGGGACCAATGGCGCAGCAGGCGCATCGCCGCCGCACCGAGTTTGAAATACCGCCCACGCACCGGGTCGGCCAAAGTCCAGCGCGGCGACCCGTCGAGGGCCGGGGCCGCCGTCGACAATTGCAGATCTGCCCGCAGGCTTGGCAGGCTCATCTAAAGGCCCACGCTCTGACGTAACCCGGCCAGCGGTCGACGCAACAGGTACAACGCCAGCGGCGCACGGTCGCCGAAGACTTTCGCAGTGCCCCGCAAACCAATGCGTGGCGGTGCGGCGTCGAACGTCGCATCCAGTCGATAAGCCAGTTGCCCGGCAGCGGTGGGCTGCGCTTCGTAGGCCGAACGTTCGAGTTTGGCCAAGTGCCGCTGCAGTGGATCGCTGTCGAGAAACAGCGCGACTTGCGCCCCCGGTTCCAGGGCAATCGCATCGCCCACGGCCAATTCGATGCGCAACTCGGCCTGGTTCGGGTCGGCGATTTCCATCAGCCGCTCGCCGGTCTGCACCGGTTTGCCGGTCCAGCGTTCGGCGTCGGCGAACACCGCGATGCCGTCCCGCTCGGCGCGTACTTCGCTGCGTTTGAGCAGTTCACGGGCGTAATCCCGTTCGGCGCGCTTCTGCTCCACTCGCGCCGCCAGCAGATCGATTTTCGAACTGGATTCGGCATCGGCGAAGGAGCGTTGGGAATTGGCCTTGAGTTCCGCTTCGGCAACGCCCAGGGCGCGCTCGGCCACATCGGCCTGAGCCTTGAGCGTAGTGCTTTCGAAGCGCAGCAGCAGGTCGCCGGTTTTCACTGCCTGGTTGGGTTTGACCAGGAATTCGGCGATCACCCCGTCCAGCGGCGCCGCGACCACCCGACCGCCCAACGGAACGACTTCGGCCGGGGCCAGCACCGATTGGCGCACCGGGATCAGCAACCCGAGCAATAACACGGCAACCAGCGCCACCTGACGCTTGCGCGTCCAGCGCAGTCGCCAGGGTTTGCGCGGTTGCTGCGCGAGCCAGGCATGGCTGTAGGTGTCACCCAGTTGCGACAGCAGCACTTGTTCGGAAGGGTTCCACGGCACATCCCGCGCCAGCCACAGACCGCCGAACACCTCGCCCTGATGATCGATCAGTGGCAGCCAGAACACCTGAGCGGCTGACAGACTTTGCCAATCGGCCAGAATCGATTCACTAAGAAGATCGGGCGCGATCACCCGCGCCTGTTTCAACACCTCAAGCTTGAACAGTTGCGCGACTGCTTGCTCGACAAACGCCACGAACGGCGCATTCGGTTCCACGGCACTGACACCGGTGACCGCCTGCACCTTGCCGGCGATCAACAGTGCGGCATGGCGGAAACCGAACAGCGCCTGACCGTCATTCACCAGGCTGTAAGCCAGTTGTAGAGGCGTGCGCGCGGCGCGGGTCTGGCGTTCGAGGTCGAGAAACCTTGCGAACACCTGCTCGGCGCCGCCGGTCACCGGTGCGTTCATTTGAACTCCGCGAAATGCGCCGTTCCGCTCATGCCGGCCAACAGACCGTTGGCGTTGGGCAGCGCCGCCACCAGCAGCAAGGTCTGGCTGCCTTCGTCGATCCGCGCACCGAGGCGTTTGACCGTGGCATCCAGCGGCTGACCGGTTTCATCGGGGACAAAACTGAACGTCTGGCCGGGCTTGAGTTTGCCCATCCAGCGCGACGGCACCAACAAGTGAATTTCCAGGGTGCGGTTGTCGACCACGTCCAGCAATGGCGCGCCGGCGGCAACGCTTTCGTAGCGCTTGACCTTGCGCTCGACGACCTGACCATCGAACGGCGCCACCACATTGCAGCGTTTGACCTGAACCTGATAGACCTGAGACTGCGCCTGAATCTCGCTGACCTTGGCCTCGGCCCGTGCCACTTCAAAGCGCCCGACCGAATTCAACGCCGCCAGTTGTTTGTTGTGCGCCAGCTCTTCGCCAGCACCACGGCTGGCGGCCTGAGCCGCGTTGAGCTGAGCCTGATAAGCCGAACAGTCAAACCGCGCCAGGGTGTCACCCTTCTTGAACGACTCGCCCTCACTGAACGGCAACTCGACAATCCGCCCCGACAACTCACTGGCGAGCACCGCCTGATCCCGGGCCCGCAGCACGCCACGGGCTTCACTGCTGGCCGACGCATTACCGCCGACCGCGCTGTTTTCCAGCAACGGATCGTCTGGCGCAGGTGTTTGCGCCTGTACTACGCACGTTACAAAGGTCAATCCAATAACCAAAATACGAACACGCCGCATAACCGTAACTCCCTGACGGATTAGCGGAGTCTATGACAGCGGGGGTGAGCGTCAAGCCGGATGGCCATCATTGGTTGAAAGAGCGGACTCGCTGATCAGAGCTGCGCCGTCTCTGCCACCGGATACACCGACTCCCATCCCCCACCCAACGCCTTGTACAAACCAACCATCGCCAACGACACCCCGGTCGAACTCTCGACCCACTGCTGTTGGGTCGCCAGCAATTCGCTCTGCACGGTGAGGACGTTGACGAAATCCACCACCCCTTCGACGTACTGCTGTTGCGCGGTGCGCAGGGCGATCTGGTTCTGGCGCACAGCTTCGGCGAGGCTGTCGCGGCGCAGTTGGCTGGCGTTGTAGGCGGTGAGTTGATCGTCGATTTCATGCCAGGCCCGCAGCACGGTTTGCTGGTAGGCCAGCGCCGCTTCCTGTTGCTGGGCTTCGCGAAGATGCAACATGCCGCGCAGGCGACCGCCGTCGAACAGCGGCAGGCTGAACTGCGGACCGATGCCGAACGAGCGCGAGCTCCAGGAACCGAAATCGCTCAACTGCATGGCTTGCGAACCGATATTGCCCGACAGGGTGATCCGTGGATAAAAGTCGCCCTTGGCCACGCCGATGCTGGCGGTAGCGGCGTGCAGACGGGCTTCGGCCTGACGTATGTCCGGGCGGCGCTCGGCCAATTGCGACGGCAAGCCTATGGCGACTTGACGCGGGGTTTGCGGCACCGGGGCGTCTGTGGATAACTCAGCGGACAGCGCTTGCGGCGGTTCGCCCATCAACAGGCTCAGGGCGTTGATCAGTTGCGACTGACGCTGCTCCAGCGCCGGCAAACGTGACTCGATGGCCGCGACTTGCGCAGCGGCTTCGGCAACGTCCAGATCCGTCGCCACACCGTCGGCCAGGCGCAGTTGCGAGAGTTTCAAACTGTGCCGGGCGACGTCGAGGTTCTGCTCGGTGACGGCCCTCGTCCTTTGCACACCGCGCAGTTGAATGTAGTCCTGAGCGGTTTCGGCAAGCACCGACAGCAGCACGCCGCGACGATCGTTTTCCGCCACTTCCAGAGTGGCATCGGCGGCTTCGGTTTCGCGACGCACACGGCCCCAGAAATCCAGTTCCCAGAAGGCGGAAAAGCCTGCGTCCCACAGGTTGAACGCCGAGTCGCCGTTATTGCCCGACGGATCGTTCAGGCCTTCACCGCTGTTGCGTTTGCGCCCGTAGCTGCCGGTGGCGGCCGTGTTGGGATAGCGGTTGGCGGTGATCACCTGGCGCGCGGCACGGCTTTGCTGCAAGCGGCTGCTGGCGAGTTTCAGGTCAAGGTTGTCGGTCAGGGCGCGTTGGGTCAGGGCGGATAGTTTTGGGTCGTGGAATACTTCCCACCAGCGTTCGTTCATTTCACTGGGAATGATCTGACTGGCGGCGGCTTTAGTTGGTTTGGACCATTCGGCCACTTGTTGCGGCTGAGGTTTCTGGAAGTCCGGGCCGACGGTGCAAGCCGAAAGGCTCATGACCAGCAAGGCATAAAGGGGAATGCAAGGCCACTGGCCTCTTCGCGAGCAAGCCCGCTCCCACACTGGATCTCCTTTTGAGCATAAAGCTTGGGCACCCAGCAGATCGAATGTGGGAGCGGGCTTGCTCGCGAAGACGTCAGCCCTATCAACAAAAATCTTCATCGTTGCGCAACCTCATGCTCGCTGGCGCTTGCTGTATCAATCCTCGCCTCCACCGACATCCCCACCCGCAACCGCTCGGCCAATGGCTGCCCCGGATCGAGGATGATTTTCACCGGAATCCGTTGCACAACCTTGGTGAAGTTGCCGGTGGCGTTATCCGGCTTGACCGAGGCGAAGGTCACGCCAGTGGCCGGTGCGATGCTCTCGACACGCCCGCGCAGGGCTTCGCCGCCGAGGCTGTCGACGTGCACTTGCACGCTCTGCCCCGGCTGTACGTCAGTCAGTTGGGTTTCCTGAAAGTTGGCGACCACATAGGCCCGCGCCAACGGCACCACGGCCAGAATCTTGCTGCCCGGTGTGACATAAGCGCCGACCCGCACCGCGCGCTCGCCGACCATCCCGTCCTGGGGCGCAACGATGCGCGTATAGGACAGCTCATAGCTGGCGATTTCCAGCGCTGCTTGCGCTCGCTTCAGTCCACCTTCAGCCGCATCACGCTGGGCGGTCAGGATCTCTACCTGCTTGCGTTCAGCCGCCAGCACCGCCGTGGCATTGGCCAAGCGAGCGGAGGCCTGATCGATACGCGTGCGCGCTTGCTGAGCATTCTGCACCGTGCCGGCTCCCACCCCGGCGAGGTGGTTGTAGCGGTTCAGTTCATGCTCGGCGAAGGCCATTTCTGCCTTCGCCGAAACCACCGTGGCCTGGGCCTGAGCAATCACCGATGTCTGGCGCTCGAGGGTTGAACGAGCGTTCTGCAGTTGCGCCCTGGCCACCAGGGTTTGCGCGTCGGCAGCCTCAGCGGCAGCGCGCAGATCGCGGTCGTCGATCAACGCCAGTAGCTGTCCGGCCTTGACCTGCTGATTGTCTTCCACCAGCACGTCCTTGATGAACCCCGCCACGCGCGGTGCCACCAGGGTGAAGTCCGCCGAGACGAAGGCATCGTTGGTGTTCTGCTGCGTACGCTTGCCGAACAAGCCCGGCGCCAGCAGGTAAACAAACACGCCGAGCGCCATCACTGCGGCAACGCCGACAGCAACTTTTTGCTTTGATTGAATCGTCATAAAAACCTTCTGTTTCAGTGAAGCATTCAAGTTGGCGCGCGCGGTGGATAGATCCGCGTCGGCAGCCAGAAAATCAACAGGATCAGCGCCACGGCGACGCCGGCCATGCACAGATAAAGATCGGAGGACATCAGCACCACGGCCTGTTGATGCAGTCGGTGAGCGAGACCAGCGCTAGTGCCGTCAACCAGAGGCGAATTACCAAGGTTGTCCACCAGCATGGTTGAGTGGAAATGCAGCCTTGCAGTGGTCAGTGCGTCGATCACCCCGGTAGCAATCACCGCCGCCAGACCTTTCACGGTATTGAACCAGGCCGAGGCGTACGGCCCTTCCATCGGAGTGATGCTGCCGGTGGAAAGCATCAACAGCGGCAGCACGGCCATGGGCTGACCGAAAATCTGCAGCCATTGCAGGACATAGAAGTCGTCGCGAATCCACGCCGGCGTCAGGTGCGAACCACCGAGGCAAGACAGCGCCAGCATGCTCAGGCCGATCCCCAGCACCCAGCGGCAATCGACCCAACGCAGGTTGCACAGCGCCGCCACCAACGGCAGCGCGATCAACTGTGGCAGCGCCGCCAGCAGCATGATCGGCGCGGTCTGCACCGGGCGATAACCCTGGACCTGAGCCAGGTAACTGGAGGGAATGAGGACCACCGCGAGCAACACCACCAGCACGCCGGCCAGGGTCAACAGCGCGAATGACAGGTTGCGGATACCGAGCATCTGCAACTTGAAGAAGGGAATCGGTTGCGACCACTCATTGAGCAGAAACAGCACCAGCAACAGCAGCCCGCCGCCGAGCAGTCCGCAAATCAGGCTCGACTCGAACCAGTCCAGCCGATTGCCTTGCAGAATGCCGATTACCAACATGCAGATCGCCGGAAACCCCAGCAACAAGCCACGCCAGTTGAATTGTTTGAAGCGCTCCAGCCGCAGCGGATCCTGAGGCAAACCGTAAGCCACCGCCGCCATGGCAATCAGGCACGGCACGACGATTTGCCAGAAGGTCCATTGCCAGCCGACGTACTCGGTCCACAACCCGGCCAGCGGCGTGCCGAGACCGGGGCCGAAGGTCGCCGTCAGGGCATAACCGGCCAGGCCATAGAGTTTCACGTTGGCCGGCAGGAACCGCAGGGCAACGGTCATCAGCATCGGCGGCAGCGCGCCGCCGGCCAGTCCTTGCAAGGTGCGCATGACCAGCAGGCTTTCGTAATTCGGGGCGAACGGGCACAACACACCCAACAGAGTGAACGCACTGATCGCGTACAGGGTGAAGCGCCGCAACGAAAACGTCACCGAACACCAAGGGGCAAATGCCATGGCGGCCACCGAGGTCGCGGTGTAACTGGCGACCAGCCAGGTACCTTCGTCGTAACCGATGGCCAACGCGCCGCGGATATCGGCCAGGGCGACCTTGGTCACCATCTCGTTCAGGCCCGACACCAGCACCGCCAGCAACACGCCCACCAGGCCGATGATGATTCGCGGGCCGAAGACCGGAGGCGTGACGGCGGTCGCTGGTTTGGCCGCAGCGAAAGGCGCCGTGACCGTGAGGGAAGTCATGTACTACAAGCTCCGGAAGGGGAATACCGAAGCATTTTAGGGAGGGTGGAAGCTTACGAAAATTGACTTATTGGCAGCTTATAAGTGCGCCATACGCAATCGTTAAATCAAAAGATCGCAGCCTTCGGCAGCTCCTACAAAAGCATGGCGAACACATATCCCCGGTAGGAGCTGCCGAAGGCTGCGATCTTTTGATCTTTAAACCGGTTGCGCGGCCAGCCAGGTCTCATCGCAACAGGCCTTGAGGGTTTCCCGCATCCAGCGATGAGCCGGGTCCTTGTCGAAACGCGGATGCCAGGCCTGGGTCAGCATCAGGGTCGGTAACGGAATCGGCAGGGTGAACGAGCGCAGTTTCAAGCCTAGGCGTCGCACGCTCAGCAATGCTTCCTTGGGCACCGGCAGAATCAGGTCGGAATCCGGCAAGGCGAACATCGCCGCATGGAAACTCGGCGCAATCACCGCCACCCGCCGCTCCAGGCCCAAGGCGTTGAGCGCCGTGTCGATCGGCCCGCGGGCGATCCCACGGCGCGACATGCTGATATGGGAAAAACCGGCGTACCGTTCGGCGGTGATCTCTTCGTCGAACAACGGGTGATCTTCACGCACCAGCCCGACAAAGTGAGTGGAAAACAGGTTCTGCACCTTCACTTCAGGCATCAACGGCCGGTTGTTGCTGACGCTTAAATCGATGCGTCCTTCGCGCAAGGCCTCGTCGTCCCCGTCACCCTCAGGGACAAAGCGCAATTCGCAATGCGGGGCCTGGCGTTCCATCGTGTCGAACAGCTTGCCGCCATAGACGCCAACAAAGAAATCATTGGCGCGAATGCTGAACCGCCGGCGCAAACTGCCCAAGTCGACGTCATCGGCGGAACGGAACAGCAAAGCGGCCTGCTCCACCAGGTCCCGCACTTGCTCGCGTAACTCCAGTGCCTTGGGCGTTGGCACCAGTCCACGGCCGGCGCGCACCAGAATTGGATCGCCAATGGCCTCGCGGATCCGCGTCAGCGTCCGGCTCATCGCCGCCGGGCTGAGATTCATCCGCCGCGCAGCGCCCACTACACTGCCCTCGTCGAGCAAGGCGTCGAGGGCAACTAACAGGTTCATGTCCGGGAGTTGCATGCTGAGCACTCGTGGCTGATCTGGATTGATTCAGACGCAATGCTAGCAAACATCTTTAGATGCGGTGGTGATAGGGCTGGCCCCTTCGCGAGCAAGCCCGCTCCCACAGTTGATCTTCAGTGGTTGCAGATTTTGTGTACGACAAAGAACCCATGTGGGAGCGGGCTTGCTCGCGAAGAGGTCAGCCCAGTCAATAGAGAACTCGAAGCCTAACGCTGCATCCCCCACCGCTTCACCGTCACCCGCTCCAACGTATCAAACACCAGATTCTCCACCAGCAACCCAATCAAGATCACCACTGCCAACCCGGCAAATACCTTGTCGGTGTACAGCTCATTACGATTCTGGAAGATGTACCAACCCAAACCGCCCTTGCCACTGGTAGCGCCAAACACCAATTCAGCAGCGATCAGCGTACGCCAGGCGAAGGCCCAACCGATTTTCAGCCCGGCAAGAATCGACGGCAACGCAGCGGGGATCAGGATGAACAACACGAAACGCATGCCCTTGAGGCCGTAATTGCGGCCGGCCATGCGCAGGGTTTCCGAGACACCCAGAAACCCGGCATAGGTGTTTAAGGCCAACGCCCAGAGCACTGAATGCACCAATACAAAAATCAGGCTGTTCTGCCCCAGCCCGAACCACAGCAGCGCCAGCGGCAATAGGGCAATGGCCGGCAGCGGGTTGAACATTGAGGTCAGCGTGCTCAGCAGATCACGACCGAACCGGGTCGATACCGCCAGCGTCGTCAGGACAAACGCCAGAACGATGCCGATCAGGTAACCCTTGAGCAAAACAACCAGCGAAATCCACACCTTGCTCAGCAGTTCGCCGCTGAGCAGACCCTCCTGCAGCGCGCTGGCGGTTTGCAAAAAGCTCGGCAGCAGCAGGTCGTTGTTCTGATATCGGGCGACGGCCTCCCAAAGCACCGCGAGCAACATCAGGATCAGGCTTTTGCGCAGCCAACCCTGCTGCCAGAGGCGCTGGCCGAGCGGCAATTCGCGCTCCAGCGGTACGCTGGTCAGGGGCTGCAAAACAGTTTCGTACTCTTTACGCGCAGATGATGAATGGCTCATGGGCAATCCTCCAAGGGCTCAATAAGCGATGCGAATGTCGGCGAAATCCAGCTCACGCTCGGTTTCCGGCGACTGACCTTCGTCGAACAACAGCCGATGAATCCGCCGCGCCGATTCCTGGAACGCCACGCCGCCCAAGCTGTGCAAGTCGTATTGATGGCTGTGGACTTCCGCCCGCACCCGACCCGGATGGGGCGACAGCAGCAAAATCCGGTTGCCCACCACCAACGCCTCTTCGATGGAGTGAGTGACAAACAGCAGCGTGAAACGCACCTCTTCCCAGAGCAGCAGCAACTCCTCCTGCATCTTGCGTCGGGTCAGCGCGTCGAGGGCAGCAAAGGGCTCGTCCATCAACAGGATCTTCGGCTGCATCGCCAAGGCGCGAGCAATGGCCACGCGAGCTTTCATGCCGCCAGACAAGGTATGCGGGTAGGCATCGGCAAACGCCGCCAGACCGACTTTGTCCAGATAGTGCAGCGCCCGCTCTTCAGCCTCTTTGCGCTTGAGGGTTTTGGAGGCGAGCAGCGGAAACATCACGTTCTGTTTGACGGTTTTCCACGGCGGCAGCTGATCGAACTCCTGGAATACCACGATCCGGTCTGGCCCTGGCGCATCGACTCGCTGGCCTTGCAGGCGTATCTCGCCCTCACAGGGGTGAATGAACCCTGCAACGGCTTTGAGCAACGTCGATTTGCCGCAGCCAGAAGGGCCGAGCAGCACAAAACGGTCTGCCGGATCGATCTCGAAACTGACCTGATGGGTCGCTCGAACCACACGCGCAGGCGTGCGGTATTCGAGGCTGACGTTATCGACCGACAGCAGCGCTTGAGCTGCAGCGATCGGTTTGCTGACCGTGTGGCCTTGCAAAGGGGCGTTCATGTCAGTCAGCTCCCTTGCAGCGGCTGGGTGTCCTGGAAGAAGTAATCCTTCCACGAGTCTGGTTTGTTTTTGATCGCACCGACGCGGTAAAGGAACTCGGCCAGCGGGTAGGTATTTTTCGGCGTGATGCTGAACTCGAACTGCGGGTTGTCGATGATTTTCAGCAACGCCGCGCGGTCGATTTTGGCCTTGGTGACACGGATGTAAGTGTCAGCCGCCGCACCTTTATCGTTCTGCGCAAACTCGGCCGCTTCAGTCAGCGCAGCGATGAAGGCTTTGTAGGTTTTCGGGTTCTCGTTGCGGAATTTCTCGGTGGCGAACAGTACGGTCGGCGAGTTCGGGCCAAGCAAGTCATAAGTGTTCAGCACCACATGCACGTTGGGGTTTTCCAGCGCCTGATCCTGGAACGGCGGGTTGGAGAAGTGTCCGCTCAACTCGGTGCCGCCAGCAATCAGTGCCGCGGTGGCATCCGGGTGCGGAACGGCGATGGTGTACTTGTCGAGGCGATTGAATTCCTTGTCGCCCCATTGCTTGGCCGCCGCGTATTGCAGGAAACGCGACTGCACAGAAACCCCGACCGCCGGCACCGCAATGCGGTCCTTCTCGGTGAAGTCGGCGATGGTTTTGACCTTGGGATTATTGCTCACCAGGTAGTAAGGGAAGTTGCCCAGGGAGGCCACGGCTTTGACATTCTGTTTGCCGTGAGTGCGGTCCCAAATGGTCAGCAGTGGACCGACGCCAGCTCCGGCAATGTCGATGGAACCGGAAAGCAACGCATCGTTGACCGCCGAACCACCGGAGAGCTGGGTCCAGTCGACCTTGATGTCGATGCCTTCCTGCTTGCCGTACTTCTCGATCAAATTCTGATCGCGCACCACGTTGAGCAGCAGATAAACGATGCCGAACTGTTCGGCGATACGAATTTCACCTTCGGCGTGAGCCACGGGCGGCGCTACCAGGCTGCCGGCGAGCAGGCTGAAACCCAGGCCTATGGCCGCAGCCAATGGTGCAAAGGGAAGACGTTTGGACATGGGAATTCTCCGAAATCAGAAAGGCGCGTCGCCCTGGATGGTGGTGCGATACAACTTGCGGCGCAGATGGCTGGGGCATCCGGCGGCGAGGTGAATCAGCGAACGGTTGTCCCAGAACACCAGGTCGTGGGCCTGCCATTGATGGCGGTAAATGTTTTGCGGCAGCACGCTGTGGGCGTAGAGCTCGTCGAGCAATTGTTTGCTCTCGTCTTCCGGCAAACCGACGATGCGGGTGGTGAAGCCCTCGCTGACGAACAACGCCTTGCGGCCGTTTTCCGGATGAGTGCGGACGATGGGGTGAACCACTTCGGCGACCTGAGCGAGCTGCTCCGGCGTCAGGGTCGGGCGCCAGTTGCCCTCGAATTTTGTCTCGCTGTAGCGCGCTGTGTAGGAATGCGCGGCCGAGCGGCCTTCGACGGCTTTACGCAGCGCCTCGGGCAGGCTGTCCCAGGCTTTGTGCAGGTCGGCGAACAGCGTGTCGCCGCCTTCGGACGGCAGCTCTTGGGCATGCAGCATCGAGCCCAGGCTTGGCAGTTCTTTATAGGACAGGTCCGAATGCCAGAACTTGCCGGCGTCACCGAGGCCGATGGATTGGCCGTTTTCGATGATGTTGGAAACGATGAGGATTTCTGGATGCCCGGCCAGAAGGAACTGTTTGAGCACGTGGATTTGCAACACGCCGAAACGGCGGCTGAAGGCGATCTGCTGTTCGGGGGTAATGCGCTGGTCGCGGAACACCACCACGTGATGATCCAGGTGCGCGCGATGGATGCGGGCGAAGTCCTGGTCATTGATCGGGCGGGACAGGTCCAGGCCAATGATTTCGGCACCGACAGCGCCGCTGAACGGGCGGACATCGAAGATTTGCGACGCGATGGTGGCGACGCTTGTTGATGCAGGGTTTGGAGAAAAAGAGACGGCTGACATAAAAATCACTCCCACGCACGGCACGCTCAAGGGCGCGCGTCGATCAGAAACTCACGGAGGTTCCGTGTTGGTTCGTGTCGTGCGGCGCGCCGATTGGTCGGCAGGTACGCAGGGAAGTGACTTTATAGGTATAAGAATTGAAATTTAAATACCGTTAGCGAATAACGATATGGCTTTTGATTTTTATCGCTCTTGAGGCCGCCATCGCGGGCAAGCCCGCTCCCACAGGGTTCTGTGGCGATCACAAAACCCTGTGGGAGCGGGCTTGCCCGCGATGAGGCCATCAGCCCCGAGCGAAGACTACCGCTCGTGCAGCGCCTCAGCCCGCGCCCGAATAATCGGCTTGAGCAAATAACTGAGCACGGTCTTCTTGCCGGTAATGATATCCACCGACGCCACCATCCCCGGGATAATCAGCAACGGTTTTTCATCCGTCCCTAGGTGGCTGCGCTCGGTGCGCAGCTTGATGATGTAGTACGTGGTCTTCTTGTCTTCATCGGTGATGGTGTCGGCGCCGATCTGCTCGAGCTTGGCCTTCAGCCCACCGTAAATGGTGTAGTCGTAAGCCGTGAACTTCACCGTGGCGTCCTGTCCCGGATGCAGGAAGGCGATGTCTTGCGGACGAATCTTGGCTTCTACCAACAAGGTGTCATCCAGCGGCACGATCTCCACCAGATCGCTGCCAGGCTGGATCACGCCGCCGATGGTGTTCACCAGCAACTTGTTGACGATGCCGCGCACCGGCGATGTCACCAGCGTCCGGCTGACCCGGTCTTCCAGGGCCTTGCCAGTGGCCTGGGCCTTGTTCAGATCGGTGCGTGCTTCGTTGAGTTGGGTCAGGGCTTCGCTGCGGAATTTGCCGCGAGTCTCGTCGATCTTGCGCTGCACTTCCTTGATCGCCGATTCGGCGCGAGGAATCGCCAAGGTAGTAGCGTCCAGTTGCCCGCGGGTTTCGACCTCGGCACGCTTGAGTCGCAAAACCTCCACCGGTGACACCGCGCCCTGAGCCACCAACGGCTCGGACATGTTGATTTCCTGACGTTGCAGCGACAACGCGTTGCGATACTGAGACTGTTTGGAGGTGAACTCGCGCAGCTCTTGTTGACGCTGGATCAACTGCTCCTTCAAGCCACCGATTTCATCGTGCAATTGCTGACGACGACTGGTGTACAGCGACTCTTCACTGGCTGCCTGAATGGGAACAGCCTTGAGCACATCGGCGGGGAAGTTCAGCGGACGGTCATCAACCTCGGCGCTCAAGCGCTCCACACGCAGCAACATCGACAGCCGATCGGCCTCGGTCTCACCGACGTTGGAGGCAAACCGCGTGTCGTCCAGACGAATCAGCGGCGCGCCGGCCTCGACGATCTGCCCTTCGGTGACGAACAACTCGGAGACGATGCCGCCCTCAAGGTTCTGGATTTTCTGGATCTTCGACGATGGAATCGCCTTGCCGTCGCCCTTGGTGACTTCATCGATCACCGCGAAGTTGGCCCAGAGCATCAGGAACACGAAGAAGCCGATGATCGCCCAGATCGTCAATCGCACCACGCGCGGGGCGTCTTCGATCAGCGCTTTGTTGACCTCGGGAAGCGGCTGACCTTGCAGTGACGCGGAGCCTTTGAAGTAGCGGCGGATGGAATCTTTGACCCCGGACTTAAGCAACACTGATCTGCCCCTTCTTCAACGCTTCCATCACGGCGGCTTTCGGGCCATCGGCGAGTATCTGCCCACGGTCGATCACCAGCAGACGATCCACCAGCGACAACAGCGAAGCCCGGTGCGTTACCAGCACCACGGTTTTGTTTTCAACCACCGCAGCGAGGCGTTGCTTGAGGCGCTCTTCGCCGGTGTTGTCCATGGCGCTGGTCGGTTCATCCAGCAACAGGATTGGCGGGTTGAGCAGTAGCGCTCGGGCCAGGGCGACGTTCTGACGCTGACCACCGGACAGGTTCTGCCCACGTTCACCGACTTGCAGCTCATAACCTTGCGGGTGCAGACGGGCGAACTCGTGAACGCCGGCCAGTTCCGCGGCTTGCAGCACCAGTTCGTCTTCGACATAGCGCGCGCCCGAGACCAAGTTGTCGCGCAAGGTGCCGGCGAGCAATTGGATGTCCTGGGGCACGTAGCCGATGTTGTGGCGCAATTCGCTGACGTCGATCTGACGGATATCCACACCATCCACCAGCAACGCGCCGTCGTCCGGTTGATAGAGGCCCACCAGCAGTTTGGCCAGGGAGCTTTTGCCCGAGCCGCTGCGGCCAATGATGCCGATCTTCTCGCCGGGCTTGATGATCAGGTTGATGTTCTTCAGCGCGGGGTTCTGCTGATCCGGGTAAGTGAAGCTCAGCTGACGGCATTCAATGGCGCCTTGCAGCACTTTGCGGCTCAGCGGACGCTCGTCGAAATTGCGCTCCTGCGGCAGCTCCATCATCTGATCGACCGAGGCCATGGTCACACGGGCCTGCTGGTAACGAGTCAGCAGACCGGACAACGAGGCCAACGGGCTGAGGGCACGACCGCTGAGCATGTAGCACGCGATCAAGCCGCCCATGCTCAGGTGGCCGTCGATGATCTGGTACACGCCGAAGACGATCATGATCACCCCGGCCAGTTGCTGAATCAGCAAGGTGATGTTCATCGCCAGACCGGACAGCATTTTCACCCGCAACTCGAGGCGACTGAGGGTGCCGATGGTCTGTTCCCACTGATACTGGCGTTCGCTTTCGGCGTTATTGACCTTCACCGCATCGAGACCGGCGAGGGTTTCGATCAGGCTCGACTGGCGCTCGGCGCCCAGGGCCATGGTTCGTTCCATGGTCGCCACCAGCGGCTTCTGCAAGGCATAACCGATCAGCAAGGCAATCGGGAACGCCAGCACCGGAATCCACACCAGATGCCCGCCCAGGATTGCGATGACCATGAAGATCAGCAGCGTAAACGGAAGGTCGATCAGACTGGTAAGAGTCAGCGACGCGAGAAAGTCCCGCAGGCTCTGAAACTCATGGATGTTCTGGGCGAAGCTGCCGACCCGCGCCGGGCGGTACTTCATGGCCATGCCGACGATGCGCTCGAACAGCGTCGCGGAGATGATCAAGTCGGTTTTCTTGCCGGCCAGGTCCAGGCACAGGCTACGCAGGCTCTTGAGGATCAGATCGAACAGATAAGCGCCCGTGATGCCGATGGCCAGGACCCACAGGGTCGATTCGGCCTGATTCGGCACCACGCGGTCGTAGACATTCATCACGAACAGCGGCGCGGCCATGGCAATGATGTTGATCAGAAAACTGGCAGCGATGGCGTCGACGTACAGCCAGCGCGAACGCTTGAGGGTGTCGCGAAACCACGAACGCGCGCGCGGGATCAGCGTGCCGTGGTTGACGTCGAATTTGTGTTGGGGTTGGGCGAAGAAGACTTTGCCGCTGTAATCGTCGGCCAGCAGTTCACGGCTGACGCAGACTTCACCACCATCGCTTTCGCTAAGCAGCAGGCGGGCCTGGTCTTCACCGTGCCAGCCGAGCAGCACCGCGCTGCGGCCTTCCTTGAGCAGCAACAGCGCCGGCATGGCAATCGCCGGAATCTGCTCCAGTTTACGTTGCAGCACCCGCCCTTGCAGCCCGGCGCGAGCGGCCGCACGGGGCAGCAGTTCGACGCTGAGGCGTTGTTTGGGTAACGGCAGGCCGGTGGTCAGCATCGCGGCGCTGGCCGGTTTCTGGTGCAAAGTGCAAAGGGCTAACAGGCCGTCCAGTAACGGATCGTCATGCAGCGCGCGCGGATCATGAATGAGTTGAACTCGACTGACTTCTGATTCCACGCTCGACACTCTTGGCTAACGATTGAAATGGGGCAGGACTCAATTCATCCCGGGCAGCTGAACCTTGGGCTTCACATCGTTTTGCACGACGGATGCCAACGGTGCAACCACGCCCTGACTTTTGAGCAATTCGCCCATGGTCGCCTTGATTCGGTACTGAGTAAATAACTGAATGTTTTTGATCTCGGCCAGCCGACGGGAAGCGCTGAACAGCTCGTTTTCACTGTCGAGCAGGTCGAGCAGCGTCCGCTCGCCGAGGCTGAACTGCTTCTGATACGCGCTGCGCACACTGGCGCTGCGATCGACATATTGCTGGGCGATCGGCACTTGGGCGTTGGCGTTGTTCAGGGCATTCCAGGCCAGGCCCAATTCTTCATTCAATACGCGCAGGGCGTTGTTGCGAATATCCAGTGCCTGGTTCGACAAGTAGGACTTGGATTCCAGATCAGCCTTGTTGCTGCCACCGGCGAACAAATTGAAGCGCATGCGCAGCATGGCCTGCCATTCATTGCTGTGACCGTTCTGGCCATCGAGATCGTTGTCGGCGCTGCGACCCAGTTCGGCATCGAAGCGCGGGTAGAAGCTCGACTTGGCGGCTTCGTACTGCTTCTCGGCGGCGGCGATATCGGATTCGGCGGAGCGCAGGATCGGGCTGTTTTCCAGCATCTGCGCCCGGGCTTCATTCAGGTTGGCCGGCAACAGCGCCATGAAATCGGCAGGCCGCTCCAGTTGATCGGGCATCTGGCCGACGGCGCTGAGGTAGTTGGTTTCGGCATCAGCCAGGTTGGTCTGTTCAGTAATCAGGTTGTTGCGGGCCTGGGCCATACGCGCGTCAGCCTGATCCAGGTCGGCGCCGCTACCCACGCCGCGCTGGGTGCGCAACTTGATCTGGTCAAGGATCCGTTCGTGGTTCTTCAGATTGTCTTCGGCCAGGCGCACGAATTCGCGGCGGGTCAATACATCGAGATAGACCTGAGCGACGGTCAGTCCGGTACGTTCCGAGGTGCCCAGCAAGGAATAAGCGCGAGAATTAACGGTGGCTTGTTGACGCCCCACTTCGCTGGACGTCGCAAAACCGTCAAAAACCATCTGTGACAGACGTAAACTTGACTCGCTGCGGTTCAGCGTTTCCCAGTGGTTGTTGTTACCGGCGGCACGTGTGGTGACGCTGTCGGTGCCTTCACGACCATAACCGCCCAGCAGATCGACCCTCGGCAGGTATCCACCTTTAGCGGCCTTTAACTGATAATCCGCGGCCAATCGGCTGTTAACCCCTGCCTGGATTTCCGGATGGACATCCAGCGCCTGCTGCATGGCCTGCGGGAGGCTTTGCGCCTGAACAAAGCTGGCGGCAAGGGCGAAGGGTAGAACCTTGAACAGGTGCAAACGCATAGTTGGAGTTTCCCGGGACTTCTTGTCTTGAATCACTGCAGAACGTGGCGCTGCATCGGATGATGGCAACCGTAATGACCGTATGTCGGAAAGTTCAAAACCGGAACTGGATCACACGCTGTAGGACAGGTCGCCGCTTAAATATCAATGTGACATTACTTGGACGATTGTTTAGGATGGCTCCCATAAGGTCAATAGTTTGGCATAAAGTTAATTTCGAAAAAATATAGCCAAATTATTGACGATAACGCGTCAAAGTTATGCATCGAATATTTTGAAAGCACGTCCAGCCCCGATTGGCGAACACGCTGACCGGTTCATGGAAGTCAACTGAACGTGACACCCGGAGAGTCTTCAATGAGCAGTGTTGTTGCCATCGTCAAAAGCATTGTGGGTCAGGTTTTCGCGGTGTCGCCAGAAGGCATCCGCCGCGTACTCGTTGAAGGCGACCGGTTGTTGGTCGGCGATCAGGTAGACACCGGTGCCGCTGGTGCCATTACGCTCGAACTGGCTGATGGCCGCATCCTGGACCTGGGCCGCGACACTCAGTGGAGCGGCAGCGATCCAGATTCCAGCACTGACCTTGCGCAAGCCACTGCACAAGCCGCGCCATCGGTTGACGAATTGCAACAAGCCATCGCCGCCGGCGTCGACCCGACCACCGCTCTTGAAGCTACCGCGGCCGGCCCTACGGCTGCGAGTTCGGGCGGCGCTGCCGGTGGCGGCCACAGCTTCGTGGCCCTGGAGGCAACCGCTGCTCGGGTCGACCCGACCATTGGCTTCCCGACTGAGGGTCTCGCCACTGCCGCGTTGGCAACACAAGACACCACCGGCGGCCAGACTGCTGACACCAGTACCAATGCCCTGCGCGAGTCGACCCTGAGCCTGAGCGCCACGCCGACCATCACCGAGGCCGGTGGCGTGCTGGTTTACACCGCGACCCTGACCCAGGCGCCGCTGACCGACCTGACCATCACCCTATCCAATGGCTCGGTGATCGTGATCGCAGCCGGCCAAACCACCGGCACCGTCAACGTTCCGCTGGCGCCGAACGATACTGTTTATAACGATCCGACCCAGATCACCGTGACCGTCACCGGCACCACGGGCGGCAGCGGTATCGTGGTTACCCCGCCGACTGTTCCGGCCGTGACTCAGGTCACCGACACCGTCGACACCACCACTGTCACACTGTCAGCGGGCTCGACCGTCACTGAAGGTGGCCAGATCACCTACACCGCGACATTGACCAACCCGGCGCAGACGCCGGTCACCGTGACTCTGTCCAACGGTTCGACCATCACTATTGCCGCAGGCAACACCACCGGCAGCGTCAACGTTTCGACGCCGGCCAATGACGTCTACAACAACGGCAGTACCGTCAGCACCACGATTACCGGCGCGACTGGTGGCAACTTCGAAAACCTGGTGCCGAATCCAACACCGGCTGTCACCACCATTACCGACTCCGCCGACACCACCACCGTCACGCTGACGGCCGGCTCGACCGTCACCGAAGGCGGTCAGATCACTTACACCGCGACCCTGACCAACCCGGCGCAGACGCCGGTCACCGTGACTCTGTCCAACGGTTCGACCATCACCATCGCCGCTGGCAACACCACCGGCAGCGTGAACGTTCCGACGCCGGCCAATGACGTCTACAACAATGGCAGTACCGTCAGCACCACGATTACCGGGACTACCGGCGGCAACTTCGAGAATCTGGTGCCGAACCCGACTCCGGCGGTCACCACTATTACCGATTCGGTCGACGATACCGGCCTGAGCCTGACCGCCACTGGCAGCGTCACTGAAGGTGGCCAGATCACCTACACCGCGACGCTGACCAACCCGGCGCAGACGCCGGTCACCGTCACCCTGTCCAACGGTTCGACCATCACCATCGCCGCTGGCAACACCACAGGCAGCGTGGACGTTCCGACGTCGGCCAATGACGTCTACAACAATGGCAGCACCGTCAGCACCACGATCACTGGCGCTAGCGGCGGCAACTTCGAGAACCTCGTACCGAGCACCACGCCGGCAGTCACCACCATCACCGACTCGCTCGACAACACCGGCCTGAGCCTCAGCGCCACCGGCACCGTCGTCGAAGGCGGCCAGATCACCTACACCGCCACCCTGACCAACCCGGCCGGCACGCCGATGACCGTGACCTTGAGCAACGGCTCGGTCATTACCATCGAAGCGGGCAAGACCACCGGCAGCGTGACGGTCGATACCGCGGCCAACGACGTCTACAACAATGGCAGCACCGTCAGCACTACGATCACCGGCACCACCGGCGGCAATTTCGAGCAACTGACCCCGAGCACCGAACCGGCACTCACCACCATTACCGATTCGAAAGACGACACCGGCCTGAGCCTGTCGGCATCCACCGAAGTGGCCGAAGGTGGTCAGATTCTGTACACCGCAACCCTGACCAATCCGGCCGGTACGCCGGTCAGCGTGACCTTGAGCAACGGCGCGGTGATCACCATCGCCGCCGGCGCGACCACCGGCAGCGTGAGCGTCGATGCGCCTGCCGATGATGTTTATAAAGATGCCGCCAAGGTTGAAGTGACCATCACGGATGCCGCCGGTGGCAACTTTGAAAACCTGGTGACTGACCCGGCGGCAGCGGTCACTGACGTGACTGACACCCTCGACACCAGCACCGTTTCGCTGACGGCAACCGCGGACGTTGTCGAGGGCGGCACCGTGGTTTACACGGCTTCCGTTACCGCGCCAGTCACCGGTTCGCCGGTGCTTGTGACC
Source organism: Pseudomonas sp. JV414 (assembly GCF_032424305.1). NCBI lineage: Bacteria > Pseudomonadati > Pseudomonadota > Gammaproteobacteria > Pseudomonadales > Pseudomonadaceae > Pseudomonas > Pseudomonas sp. JV414. The sequence continues at coordinate 614,055 of NZ_VYKC01000009.1, forward strand.
CTGTCGAATGGCCAGACCATCACCATTCCGGTCGGTTCGAACAGCGGCTCTGTCAACTTCGTTGCGCCAAATGATGCACTGGCCGGTGGCAGCTCGCTGAGCGTCAAGATCGACGACGCGAAGGGTGGTAATTACGAGAAGCTGGAAGTTGACGGCAAATCAGCCGACACCTCGGTGACTGATACCCAGGACACCACCAACCTGTCGCTGACCGCCAGCGGTTCAGTGGATGAAGGTGGCCAGATCACCTACACCGCGACCCTGACCAATGCCGCCGGCACTCCGGTCACCGTGACCTTGTCGAACGGCGCCGTGATCACCATCGAAGCGGGCAAAACCACTGGCTCCGTGACCGTCGATGCTCCGAAGGACGATGTCTATAAAGACAACGGCACCGTTGAAGCGACGATCAAAGACGCGACCGGCGGCAATTTCGAGAACTTGGTCGCCAGCGATACACCGGCGGTGACCACCGTCAACGACACCATCGACACCAGCACCGTTTCGCTGAGTGCCACTTCGAACGTCACCGAAGGCGGGACTGTGGTTTACACCGCGTCCGTGACGTCGCCAGTGACCGGCTCACCGGTGATTGTGACCCTTTCGAATGGCCAGACCATTACCATTCCGGTTGGCTCGAGCAGCGGTTCTGTAAACTTCGTTGCTCCAAATGATGCACTGGCCGGTGGCGGCTCGCTGAGCGTCAAGATCGACGACGCTAAAGGTGGTAACTACGAGAAGCTGGAAGTCGATGGCAAGTCGGCGGATACCTCGGTTACCGACACTCCAGACACCACAACCCTCAGCCTGAGCGCTACTGATTCGGTCGCTGAAGGTGGCTCCATTGTTTACACCGCGACTCTGACCAACACCGCCGGCACTCCGGTCACCGTCACGTTGAGCAATGGCGCCGTGATCACCATTGCCGCCGGTGCAACCACCGGTTCCGTGACCGTTGATGCGCCGAAAGACGACGTCTATAAAGATGCCGGCCAGGTCGAAGTAACCATCAAGGATGCCGCAGGCGGCAACTTCGAAAACCTGGCGACCAATCCAGCGGCTGCGGTCACTGACGTCACCGATACCGTCGACACTTCGACCGTGAATCTGACGGCGACTTCAAGTGTGGCTGAAGGCGGCACCGTGGTTTACACCGCGTCCGTCAGCGCACCGGTCACCGGTTCGTCGGTGGTTGTGACTTTGTCGAATGGCCAGACCATTACCATCCCGGTCGGCTCGAGCAGCGGTTCTGTCAACTTCGTTGCGCCAAATGATGCACTGGCCGGTGGCGGCTCGCTTAGCGTCAAGATCGACGATGCCAAGGGTGGTAACTACGAGAAACTGGAAGTTGATGGCAAGTCGGCAGACACCTTGATCACCGATACCGCTGACACCACCAACCTGTCGCTGACCGCGACCGACACCGTGGATGAAGGCGGACAGATCACCTATACGGCAACCTTGACCAATGCGGCCGGCACACCAGTGACCGTGACGCTGTCGAACGGCGCCGTGATCACCATCGAAGCAGGTAAAACCACCGGTTCCGTGACCGTCGATGCGCCGAAAGACGACGTCTACAAAGACGCCGGCACCGTCGAAGCAACCATCCAAGATGCGACCGGCGGTAATTTTGAGAACCTGGTCGCCAGTGATACACCGGCGGTGACCACCGTCAACGACACCATCGACACCAGCACCGTTTCGCTGAGTGCCACTTCGAGCGTCGCCGAAGGCGGCACCGTGGTCTACACCGCAACGGTCAGCGCCCCCGTCACCGGTGCGTCAGTGGTCGTCACCCTGTCCAACGGCCAGAGCATCACCATCCCGGTCGGCGAAACCACCGGCAGCGTGAACTTTGTCGCGCCAAACAGCCCCCTGGCGGGCGGCAGCTCCCTGAGCGTCAAGATTGACGGCGCAACGGGCGGTAATTACGAGAAGCTGGAAGTCGACGGCAAATCGGCGGACACCTCGGTGACTGATATCGCGGACACCACCACCCTCAGCCTGAGTGCTACTGATTCGGTCGCTGAAGGCGGTTCCATCGTCTACACCGCGAGCTTGACCAACGTCGCGGGCACGCCGGTCACCGTGACCTTGTCGAACGGAGCGGTGATCACCATCGCCGCTGGCGCGACTACAGGCAGTGTGACTGTCGACGCACCGAAGGATGACGTCTACAAAGACGCCGGCACCGTCGAAGTAACCATCAAAGACGCGACCGGCGGCAACTTCGAAAATCTGGCGACCAATCCGGCGCCAGCGGTCACCGATGTGACCGATACCCTCGATACCTCGACCGTGAATCTGACCGCGACGTCCACCGTCGCCGAAGGCGGCACCGTGGTTTACACGGCGTCCGTCAGCGCACCGGTCACCGGTTCGCCAGTGGTCGTGACCCTGTCGAACGGCCAGACCATTACCATCCCGGTCGGCTCGAGCAGCGGTTCTGTCAACTTCGTTGCGCCAAACGATGCCATCGCTGGCGGCGGCTCGCTGAGCGTCAAGATTGACGATGCCAAGGGCGGTAACTACGAGAAACTGGAAGTTGATGGCAAGTCGGCAGACACCTCGATCACCGATACCGCTGACACCACCAACCTGTCGCTGACCGCGACCGGCGCTGTGGATGAAGGCGGACAGATCACCTATACGGCAACCCTGACCAATGCGGCCGGCACACCAGTGACCGTGACGCTGTCGAACGGCGCCGTGATCACCATCGAAGCGGGCAAAACCACTGGTTCCGTGACCGTCGATGCACCGAAGGACGATGTCTACAAAGACGCTGGCACCGTTGAAGCAACGATCAAAGATGCAACCGGTGGCAACTTCGAAAACCTGGTGGCTAGCGACACTCCGGCAGTCACCACCGTCAACGACACCATCGATACCAGCACCGTTTCGCTGAGTGCCACCGCGAATATCGCCGAGGGCGGCACCGTGGTTTACACCGCGTCCGTGTCGGCACCGGTCACCGGTTCGCCGGTGGTTGTGACCCTGTCCAATGGCCAGACCATCACCATTCCGGTCGGCTCGAGCAGCAGTTCTGTAAACTTCGTTGCACCAAATGATGCACTGGCCGGTGGCGGCTCGCTGAGCGTCAAGATCGACGATGCTAAAGGTGGTAACTACGAGAAGCTGGAAGTCGACGGCAAGTCGGCGGACACCTCGGTCACCGATACTGCGGACACCACCACCCTCAGCCTGAACGCTACTGGTTCGGTCGCCGAAGGTGGTTCCATCGTTTACACCGCGACCTTGACCAATGCCGCAGGGACTCCGGTCACTGTCACGTTGAGCAACGGTGCGATCATCACTATCGCCGCCGGCGCCACCGCTGGTTCCGTGACTGTCGACGCGCCGAAAGACGACGTCTACAAAGACGCCGGCACCGTCGAAGTGACCATCAAGGATGCCGCAGGCGGTAACTTTGAAAACCTGGCGACCAATCCGGCGGCAGCGGTTACCGACGTGACCGATACCATCGACACCTCGACCGTCAATCTCACCGCGACCAGCACTGTGGCCGAAGGCGGCACCGTGGTTTACACCGCGTCCGTGTCAGCGCCGGTCACCGGTGCGCCGGTGGTTGTCACCCTGTCCAACGGCCAGACCATCACCATCCCGGTCGGCTCGAGTAGCGCCAGCGTCAACTTCACCGCACCAAACGATGCATTGGCTGGTGGCGGTTCTCTGAGCGTCAAAATTGACGGCGCTACAGGCGGCAACTACGAGAAGCTGGAAATCGACGGCAAGTCGGCCGACACCTCGGTCACTGACACTGCGGATACCACCAACCTGTCGCTGACCGCGACCGGCACCGTGGATGAAGGCGGCCAGATCACCTACACGGCAACCCTGACCACCGCCGCTGGCACACCAGTGACCGTCACGCTGAGCAACGGCGCCGTGATCACCATCGAAGCGGGCAAAACCACCGGCTCCGTGACCGTCGACGCGCCGAAGGATGACGTCTACAAAGACGCCGGCACTGTCGAAGCAACCATCAAAGACGCCACCGGTGGCAATTTCGAGAATCTGGTCACCAGCGATACATCGGCGGTGACCACCGTCAACGACACCATCGACACCAGCACCGTTTCGTTGAGTGCCACTTCGAGCGTCGCCGAAGGCGGCACCGTGGTTTACACCGCGTCCGTAACCTCACCGGTCACCGGTTCGCCGGTGGTTGTGACCTTGTCCAATGGCCAGACCATCACCATTCCAGTCGGCTCAAGCAGCGGTTCCGTCAACTTCGTTGCGCCAAATGATGCACTGACCGGTGGCGGTTCGCTAAGCGTCAAGATCGACGATGCCAAAGGTGGTAACTACGAAAAACTGGAAGTCGACGGCAAGTCGGCAGACACCTCGATCACCGATGCTGCGGACACCACCACCCTCAGCCTGACCGCTACTGACTCGGTCGCTGAAGGCGGTTCCATCGTCTACACCGCGACCCTGACCAACACAGCCGGGACTCCGGTCACCGTCACGCTGAGCAACGGCGCGATCATCACCATCGCCGCCGGCGCCACCGCTGGTTCCGTGACTGTCGACGCACCGAAGGACGACGTTTACAAAGACGCCGGCCAGGTCGAAGTGACCATCAAGGATGCTGCGGGCGGCAACTTCGAAAACCTGGCCACCAGCCCGGCGGCAGCGGTCACCGAGGTGACCGATACTCTCGACATCTCGACCGTGAACCTCACCGCGACCAGCACTGTGGCCGAAGGCGGGACCGTGGTTTACACGGCATCCGTATCGGCTCCAGTCACCGGTTCGCCGGTGGTTGTCACCCTGTCCAACGGCCAAATCATCACCATTCCGGTCGGGTCGAGCAGCGCCAGCGTGAACTTCACCGCGCCGAACGATGCACTGACCGGTGGCGGTTCACTGAGCGTCAAGATCGACGATGCCAAGGGCGGCAACTACGAGAAACTGGAAGTCGACAGCAAGTCGGCAGACACCTCGGTGACTGATACCCAGGACACCACCAACCTGTCGCTGACCGCGACCGGCGTCGTGGATGAAGGCGGCCAGATCACCTACACCGCAACCCTGACCAATGCAGCCGGTACACCGGTGACCGTGACGCTCAGCAATGGCGCCGTGATCACCATTGAAGCGGGCAAAATCACCGGTTCCGTGACCGTCGAT